>NZ_BOSJ01000003.1 GCF_018403285.1 Paenibacillus sp. J45TS6
ATATATGAACTACTACAACACAAAACGATTGAAGGCAAAATTAAAAACGAGTCCGGTACAGTACCGAACTCGTTTTACCCAAGCTGCCTAATGAAATAACCGTGTCTAACATTTAGGGGTCACTTCAAGGAATGATCTCTTAGGGTGGTATATTTACTTATCATATGAGTTAGGTCTTGATAAAGCTAGGATCTGGATACGGATCCGCAACCCAGCCATTCTGTTCAATAAACAATCGAACAGCGATGATTTTTTTGTTATCCATAAGTGTAAAGAAGTGAGGTGTATTTTCAGGGACAGAAATGACATCACCTGGCTCAAGCTCTACGTTGAAGTAGCCTGTTTGTTCGTCACCTTTAATGATAAAGATCCCTTTACCAGAAACGATTGCACGGATCTCATCTTCTGAATGCGTATGAATTTCTTCAAACTTGGCAAGCTTCTCTTCGAGATCAGGAGTGGCTTCTGACAGAGTGATGATATCCCAAATCTGATAACCTCGGCGGGCAGCCAAATCTTTAATTTCGCTATCGTAAACATCCAAGATTTGTTGTTTTTCTTCTTCATCTAATACAAATTTATTTTGAAGTTCAGCTGGAAGTTTAGAAGTATCCCATTTTTCAAAAAGCACTTCATATTGATTGAGGAAGGAACGAACATTATCTTCGCCTGTGATTCTTTCGTTCGTATTTCGAATTAAGATTTCTGCCATTTACTTTCCCTCTTTTCCACTTGGTTTAATTGCTATTATAGCGAATCTTATCTCTTTTGTCGATTTACTTTTTGTCAGTTATCCTAATTATTATCCTGAAAACATTGTTGTGACGCAGTTCTTCGCGATGTAAATGTTCTTTCATAAAAATACCTTTTCTGCTAAAATTAGACCTAACGTTTGGCGGGAGGTATAAGGGTGAATAAAATCAGTTTGCAAGAAGCATTACAGAAGCGAATATTGATCTTAGATGGTGCTATGGGTACCATGATTCAACAGGAAGACCTGACTGCGGAAGACTTTGGCGGTGAGGAACTGGATGGATGCAATGAAATGTTAGTGCTCACAAGGCCTGACATCATCCAGACGATACACGAACGTTACCTTGAAGCGGGTGCGGATCTTATTGAAACAAACACCTTTGGTGCAACTTCTGTGGTTTTGGCAGAATATGATATACAAGATAAGGCGAGAGAAATTAATCTGGTTGCTGCAAAGCTGGCAAGAGCGGCTGTAGATAAATATAGTACTCCCGAGTCTCCACGTTATGTTATCGGAGCTATGGGTCCTACAACTAAGACATTGTCTGTAACAGGTGGAGTTACATTTGATGAACTAATTGAGAGTTATGAAGAACAGACTCTAGCTTTGATTGATGGAGGCGTGGATGCTCTTCTCCTTGAAACATGTCAAGATACATTGAATGTTAAAGCAGGGAGTATTGGAATTCGTAATGCTTTTGAAGCTCGTAATATAACACTGCCTATTATGATATCCGGTACCATTGAACCTATGGGCACGACGCTGGCAGGTCAAAATATAGAATCTTTTTATGTCTCGTTGGAACATCTGAGTCCGATATCGATTGGACTCAACTGTGCGACAGGTCCAGAATTCATGAGAGATCACATTCGTACACTTTCTGCTATGTCAAGCGCTGCAGTAAGTTGCTATCCGAATGCAGGTCTGCCAGATGAGAATGGTCACTACCATGAGTCCCCTGAATCTTTAGCTGTGAAAATCGCTGCCTTTGCGGAGCAGGGATGGCTTAATATTGCCGGAGGATGCTGCGGAACAACTCCGGAACATATCCGTGCATTAAAGGACAAGCTGGATCTGATTGAACCTCGTCCGCTAACGGGTACACACCCTCCGGCAATCTCCGGGATTGATCCTGTTTATATCGAACAAGACAATCGTCCTTATATGGTAGGAGAACGGACGAATGTGCTGGGGTCACGAAAATTTAAACGACTCATCGCCGAAGGTAAGTATGAAGAAGCTTCTGAAGTCGCTCGCGCCCAAGTTAAGAATGGAGCTCAAGTCGTTGATATCTGTGTACAAGACCCTGACCGTGATGAGACAGAGGATATGCGAAAGTTTTTAGAGTTGGTTGTGAAAAAAGTGAAAGTTCCATTAATGATTGATACAACCGATGCCGATGTGATTGATCTTTCTTTACAGTACTCTCAGGGTAAAGCTATTATCAACTCCATTAATTTAGAAGATGGTGAAGAAAAGTTTGAGAAAGTGACACCTATTCTTCGTAAATATGGCGGAGCTGTCGTGGTAGGTACAATAGATGAGCGGGGGCAGGCTATTACCCGTGAAGATAAGCTTGAAGTAGCAAAGCGTTCGTACGATCTTTTAGTCAATAAATATCATCTGCGTCCTGAAGATATTATTTTTGATACCCTTGTTTTTCCTGTTGGTACAGGAGATGAACAGTATATCGGTTCTGCTGGAGAGACGATTGAAGGAATCCGTTTGATCAAAGAAGCACTGCCTGAAACGCATACGATTTTGGGTGTTAGTAACGTTTCTTTCGGTCTGCCGGAAGCAGGGAGAGAAGTCCTGAACTCTGTATTCTTATACGAGTGTACAAAGGCGGGTCTCGATTATGCGATTGTAAACACGGAGAAGGTAGAACGTTATGCTTCGATTACGCCAGAAGATAGAAAACTGGCAGAAGATTTGATCTACCGGACCAGTGACGAGACATTAGCTGCTTTTGTAGCAGCTTTTCGTAATAAAAAAGTAGAGAAAAAAGAAAAAATCTCGAATCTTTCCCTTGAAGAACGTCTTGCGACCTATGTAGTTGAAGGCAGTAAAGAAGGCCTTATTCCCGATTTGGAACTCGCGAGAGCGAAATACAGCCCGCTTCAGATTATTAATGGCCCTTTAATGAAAGGGATGGAAGAAGTCGGAAGACTGTTTAATAACAACGAACTGATTGTTGCTGAAGTGCTCCAGAGCGCAGAAGTGATGAAAGCCTCTGTATCGTACCTAGAACAATTTATGCAGAAGAACGAAACTTCTGTAAAAGGAAAAATTATGCTCGCCACTGTAAAAGGTGATGTACATGACATTGGCAAAAATCTAGTGGAGATCATTCTAGCCAATAACGGTTACCAGATTGTGAATTTGGGTATAAAAGTACCACCGGAACGAATTATCGAGTCTTTCCGTGAAGAGAAAGTAGATGCCATTGGTCTATCCGGATTACTCGTAAAATCTGCACAACAAATGGTGATGACTGCACAGGATTTACGAAATGCAGGTATTGACGTACCTATTATGGTTGGGGGCGCTGCGCTTACACGTAAATTTACTAGAACCCGGATCAGGCCCGAGTATAATGGGATGGTTCTCTATGCTAAAGATGCGATGGATGGTCTTGATATTGCGAATAAATTAATGGATCCGGCGAGCAGAGAAGTGATGGTTATGGAGATGGAACGGGAACAAGAAGCGGAAGCAAATGCAGCTGATAAAGTGATCTCTCTTCCTAAACTTACTCGGGTTGAACGTTCCAAAATTTCAGTAGATGCTCCCGTATATCAGCCGCCCGATCTTATAAGACACACGCTTCGTAATTACCCAATTGGGCATATTCTCCCTTATGTGAACATGCAGATGCTGCTGGGTCATCATTTAGGGCTGAAAGGGAATGTAGAACAATTGCTTGCAGCTGGCGACCCTAAGGCAGTTCAGCTGAAGCAAACGGTTGATGAAATTATGGACCTTGCTGTACGAGATGGAATTATTAAAGCGAATGCAATGTATCGATTTTTCCCAGCTCAGTCTAAAGGAAACGAAATTTTCATATACGATCCAGAAGATCATAGCCAAGTATTACACACCTTTGAGTTTCCTCGTCAAAAGGTCGAACCACATTTGTGTCTCGCGGACTTTCTGAAACCCGTAGAATCCGGTACAATGGATTATGTCGGTTTTCTCGTGGTAACCGCAGGACATGGAATCTCGGAGCTCGCTCAGGTTTGGAAAGAAAAAGGCGATTACTTGAGATTTCATGCTCTGCAGTCGATTGCTTTAGAAGTGGCAGAAGGACTTGCAGAACGCATTCATCATATGATGCGGGATACTTGGGGATTCTCAGATCCTCCTGAAATGACGATGAAACAGCGTCTAGGGGCCAGGTATCAAGGAATCAGGGTATCGTTTGGCTACCCAGCTTGTCCTGATCTTGAAGATCAAGGTCCTCTGTTTGAACTAATGCATCCGGAAGATATCGGGGTAGAACTGACCGAAGGATTTATGATGGAACCGGAAGCTTCGGTTTCAGCGATGGTGTTCAGCCATCCGGAGGCGCAATATTTTAACGTGGAAAAAGCGTGAAAATGTAGAACAAAGTAAGGAATCCTCCGATCCTAAATCGGGGGATTTTTATCATTCATAGAGTCAGATGAGGTGTAACATTATGGAATTATATTTTTTAGGAACAAATGCAGGAGTACCGTCGCTGCAGCGTAACGTAACTTCGATCGCACTGCGTCTGATGGAAGAGCGCCGGTCGATGTGGCTGTTTGACTGCGGGGAAGGCACACAGCATCAATTTTTGAAATCACCCCTTAAACTGAGTAAGCTTGAAAAAATCTTTATTACTCATTTACACGGTGATCATATCTTTGGTTTGCCTGGCTTGTTGTCAAGTAGAGCCTACCAAGGCGGTGTAACACCGCTTACGATCTATGGCCCCCCAGGAATTCGTAAATACGTGGAGACTTCACTTGAGTTAAGTCAGTCCCGTGTGAATTATGAACTGAATATTGTGGAACATCAGGGCGGCATTATTTTTGAAGATGATATGTTTGTAGTAGAGTCGGCGCTACTTGAGCATCGGATTGATAGTTATGGCTACCGAATCATGGAAAAGGATCGTCCTGGAAGCATTGATCCTTCGAAACTTGCCGTGCATGGGCTCAAACCAGGTCCTCTTTTTGGAAGACTCAAACGCGGCGAAAGCATCGAACTTGAAGATGGGGTTATCGTTCATCCAGCAGACGTACTTGGCTCACCGAAACCGGGTAAAGTCATTACAATTCTAGGCGATACGAGACCTACCCAAAATGTGGTGCCTTTATCGGCAGGTGCTGATGTCATTGTCCATGAAGCTACTTTCTTGCATGAACTTGCGTCTACTGCTCACGAATATTATCATAGTACAGCCCTTCAAGCTGCTGAGGCGGCAAAAGAAGCGGGTGCAGGCAGACTGATTTTGACTCATTTTAGCTCAAGATACAAAGATGCAGAACATCTCGAACCTTTGCTTTTGGAGGCACAGTCTGTTTTTCCAAACACAAGTCTTGCTATGGAACATGAGTTAATCCAAATCTGATTTTATAAGACTTGGAAACGAGTAACACTTGAAAAATAAGACGTGCAAATTGTGTGTTATTTCTGCTTTGCAATCCTCTTAAAAAGATTGTACGATGGGCATAATGCTTATTTATATAAGAATATGAACTTGTCTTTTGAAAGGAGTACTACAGCTATGAATTCACCTAAAGCTTACTTGTTAGACTTAGACGGAACAATCTATCATGGAAAACATCGTATTGATGGAGCAGATTTGCTAATTCAGCATTTAAAAAGTTCCAACATACCTTACCTATATGTAACGAATAATTCATCGAGAACACCAGAAGGAGTAGCAGAACACCTGAGATCTCTTGGAATAGAAGCGGCCGGAGAAGAAGTGTGTACATCTGCGGTGGCAGCGGCTGAATATGTGGCTTCTGAATCACCTGGTGCCAAAGTTGCATTTATCGGTGAAGATGGACTGGAGAAAGCACTAATTTCCGCAGGACTTCATATTACAGAAGAATCACCAGAGTACGTAATTCAGGGTATTGACCGTGAATTTACATATGAAAAGCTGACAAAAGCGCTTCGCTGGATTATGGGAGGGGCAAAATTCATTTTAACTAACCCTGATCTACAGCTGCCTGCTGACGATGGTCTGACACCGGGCGCAGGAACTCTGGGAGCGGCAATTGAAGCCGCATCGGGTGTGAAACCCGTGGTGATCGGAAAACCTTCCAGCATTCTTATGAAGCATGCCATTGATCGTCTTGGTCTTCCTGCTAGCGAGGTTGCGGTTATTGGAGACAATATGCGAACTGATATTGCTGCTGGAGAAGCGGCTGGATGCCGTTCTATTCTTGTACTAACCGGAGTTACGACGGAAGCAAATCTAGAGACTCACATGCGTGCGACTGGGATTAAACCAAATGAAATTCATAAAAATCTTCATGATTTGATAACCACCATCTAACAAGAACATAGAATAAACTATTTATATAGCATCAAGGGAAGGAAGAGGTTCATATGCCGGAATTACCGGAGATGGAGAACTACCGAAAGTTATTATCGGAACGAATACTGGATCAATCCATTACGAACGTTACCGTTAGCCGTGAAAACTCAATAAATGTAACTCCAGAAGTTTTTGAAAAAGAACTTGTAAATGAGCGGATTGTTTATATCGAGCGCAGGGGTAAACATTTGATTTTTCATATGAGTACGGGTAAAAGACTTGTACTGCATCTCATGCTTGGAGGCATACTTTATATCGGAACAGAACAAGAGCGTCCGAAACGGTCAACTCAAGTGGAAATTGAATTTGGTGAAGTCGTTCTTTATTTTATCGGCCTGAGACTCGGTTATCTTCACTTATTGAGTGCCAAAGAAACGGATGAGCTCATGTCTGATCTTGGACCCGAACCTCTTGACTATCGTTTTACGTTAGAAAAGTTCAAAGACCGATTAAAGGGTAGAAGAGGTACGATAAAAACAACACTTGTGAATCAGCGTGTTATTGCGGGAATTGGGAACTGTTATTCCGATGAAATCGCCTATGCTGCCAGTCTAAGACCTGATACGAAAATACAAGATGTTCTTCTTAACGAGGATGCTTTATCAAGACTCTATCATGCGATCCAATCTGTTCTGCGCGAAGCGACTGCAGGCGGGGGTTACATGGAAATGCCGCTGTATGCAGGTGACGAATTGACAGGAAAGTATGATGAGCAGTGCCGTGTCTACGACCGAGAGGGTGAGACCTGCACGAGATGTAACGAGGGGATCATTAATAAAGTGGAGATTACCGGGAAGAAAGCTTTTTTCTGCCCCGTATGTCAGCATTGACCCCTAACTTATATATAGGTAGTCACGTAAGTACTCGCGGGGGTTATTCGAAAGCAGCTCAAAGAGCATTTGATATGGGAGCGAGTGCTTTTCAGTACTTTCCGAAAAATCCTCGAGGACTTCGTGTGAAAAATTTTGATATGACAGAAGCAATGCGTTGCAAAGCTTTCTGTATAAAATATGGGCTTCAGTCTATCGCACACTCTCCTTATCCTACGAATCCCGCTTTGGGTCCTATCAAAGGGAATAGTCAATATCAAGGAATGGTAGCTTCTTTACAAAATGATCTGCACATAGCGGAAGCTTGTGGTTCAGCGGGTGTTGTCGTTCATTTTGGTCATGTGAAGATGAGTGATCCGCTTGTGGGGTATCGTCACATTATTCAGTTTTTAGACGATGTTCTAACGGGCTGGGAAGGCAAATCTAAGATTTTAATCGAAAATCAAGCAGGGGATCATGGTCCTATGGGTACGACTATCGAAGAAATGGTGCAAATACGAAACTTGTCCCGAAACGCTGACTCGATTGGTTTTTGTTTAGATACTTGTCATGCCTATGCGAGTGGTCTTTGGAACGGATCAGAAGATCCAGAACTGCTTGAAAAAGGACAAAGTCTGGGCTATTTTGATGCGCTTGTTGCCATTCATGTGAATGATTCAAAGTATGGATATCGTTCTAATAAAGACCGCCATGAACGAGTGGGTAAAGGATATATAGGGGAGAAAGGACTTGCCTGGCTGTTACAGCAAAAAGACGTGAAGGGCTCGATATGGGTACTGGAAACGGAAACAGGTGAAGATGGAACTCATCAAGAAGACATAGAGTTAATTCGAACTTGGTTAACTTGAAAGCTGTTTTAGGAAGGTGAGGGGAGAATGAACTTATTTCTGGATGATTATCGAACATGTCCACCTGGATTTACCCTTGCAAGGGATGTAGAAGAGTGTAAGCTGCTTCTTATTGAATATGATGTAAATATTTTATCCTTGGATTATGATCTAGGTTATGGCAATCCAACGGGTCTTGATATTGCTTCATTTATCGTGAATAAGCAGATGTATCCGAATGTAATTTATTTGCATACTTCAAGTGATGCTGGACGAAGAGCAATGTATGAATTACTATACATGAATAAGCCGGACCGTACCGAAGTTCATAATGGCCCTATGCCGCAGGAGCTACTTGAACAAATTGCGCAAACATCGAGAGCCAAACAATGAAACCTATTGAACAGAATGAAATTTTGCGAATGGCATGGGAAGGCAAAGCCTTTGCTCTGTATGTGTATACTCCTTTATGCGGCACTTGTCAGGCGGGTTTACGGATGCTTGAAGTGGCAGAGTATCTCTTGCCAGAAGGGATCCTGTATGAAGCAAATATAGCAGATATCCAGAACGTGGTTCAGCAATATCAGATTACGAGTGTACCCGCTTTACTATTGTTTAGCGGAGAGAAGCAACTTCCGACTCACATTTATAAAATGGAATCGGCTCAGCATTTGTTGAATCAAATCAGGAGGGTGGTTTCTTCATGATTGGGATGCAAAATGTATCACTTCAGCGCGGTGACAAGCTTATTCTGGATGATGTAAACATTCAAATGGGTAAAGATGAAAATTGGGTCATTTTAGGAAGAAACGGAAGCGGAAAAACGACGATTCTTGAAATGATGATGGGGTACTTGTTCCCAACGAAAGGGAAAGTGAATGTACTTGATTATACCTATGGAGAATGTGACGTCCGTGAAGTCCGTAAAGAAATCGGCTACATTAGTCAAACATTAATAGAAAAGCTGGCGTTAAAAGATCCAGTATGGGAAGTAGTCGCTACCGGAGCTTACGCTTTTTTGCGTTTTTATCAGCACATCCCGGATGAAATTAAAGAAGAAGCGCATGCCAAACTTGCGGATATCGGATTTTCCCATTTAGCACAGCAGCCTTTTGGGACGCTATCACAAGGGGAACGTAAAAAGGTGCTCCTGGCGAGGTCGCTTATGGCCCATCCCAAATTATTGATTATGGACGAGCCATGCGCTGGTCTAGATCTGTACGAACGGGAGAATATGTTACTGGCTGTAGATAATCTAAGAAAGCAAGATATTGCTATTGTGTATGTAACGCATCATATTGAAGAGATTATGCCCTTATTTACTCATATTGCGCTTATCAAAGATGGGAAGGTCGCTGCGGCGGGTCCTAAAAAAGAAGTATTAACTAAAGAAACAATAATGGAAACGTACGGAATTTCTGTGGAGCTGGATTGGTTTCATGAACGCCCTTGGATACGAGTATGCAGTGGAGGTTAATAAGAATTGAGTAATCAAGAACAGACGGCAGAAGGAATCACAACCCGTTTTATATGTACAGCAAACCATGGATTTGCTCCTTATGCACAAGAAGAACTTCGGAGAATGTTTGGAACCGTAAAAAGTACAATGCTTGTCTCTGGTGAAGTGTTTTTAGCTACTTTGTCAGCACCTCAGGGAGAAGTTACAGAGCTTCTGTATCAAACGCCTCCCATTTTTCTAAGGCATTTATTCCCTATCCACTTTGAAGTGGGGATGGACGATCAAGACCATGCGTATGATCAGTTATTTCGGTTTTTACTGAATCATAGTGCACTGCAAGAAGGCACATTTAGTCTGCAGGTAAGAAAAACAGAACGGAGCCATTACGAAGGAACTTCCGGTGCATTTAAACAGCATATCTTAAATGGCATTGAACTTCTTCCTGCGCAGCACGTGGTGCAGGATGCGGACCTTATCGTATCTGTATATCTTACAGAGGAACGTTTGTATGCAGGTGTATCCCGTGCGGCAGATAATCTGTCGGACTGGAATGGAGGAGCTGTTCGCTTTCAGAAGGAAGAGGGACAGATCTCAAGAGCTAAATTCAAACTGCTTGAGGCCGAAAAGACATTAGGGATTCCTTTTTCATCGTTTCATCGTGCAGTGGATATCGGTGCAGCACCAGGGGGATGGACTTCCTTCTTGCTAGAAAGAGGACTTGAGGTTACAGCAGTTGATCCTGCCAAAATGAATCCAGTTCTTCTTAAGAATCCTAGACTTAAATATGTATCTAAAAATGCGGGAGATGTAAAATTCAAGGAAAATGAATTTGATCTTCTCGTATGTGATATGAGCTGGAGTCCAAAACTCATGGCGAGATTAGTTACCGATTTACTTTACAGCTTAAGACCTGGCGGTACAGCTGTCGTAACTGTAAAGCTAATGCATAAAAAACCAATGGCGTTGATTAAGGAAGTAACCCATATGTTTGAAGATTCTCGAATGCAGATTCAGCGCGCTAAGCAGCTTTTTCACAATCGGGACGAGATTACGTTATATATGATTAAGTATTAATGGTGGAAAAGGGCATGTCTATATAAACATATGCCTTTCGCCATATAAAAGAACATTTAAAAAAGTGCTTTACATTTGGTTCATTCCTGTCATATAATGAATCCAAAATTAACCAGTGCGATAAATGAGGGAAAGCATCCCTGTTGTATGAATTTGCAAGTATGATTGCAAATTCAGCAATAGGGGGCTTTCTCTTTTTTTATGTACATAAGGAGGTCATTATGCGGTTTCCTTCGCGTTTAGAAAGAGGTTCTATCCTCGGAGGGAGATACCAGGTTGTCAGGAGTATCGGCTCTGGTGGAATGAGTCATGTATATATGGCAGAAGATTTAAGGCTTCCAGGAAAGAAATGGGCAATCAAAGAAAGCCTGGCGCATCCAGGATATCAAGGGAATGTAGTTACAGAAGCCGAGATGCTGATTGAACTTCAGCACCCTCGTTTACCGCAGATTGTAGATTTTTTTGAACCCGATGCAGACGGATATACCTATCTAGTGATGGATTATATTCAGGGGATAACACTTACTGAATATCTTAGCAAACATGATTTTACACTTCCCTTTGACAAGATCATCCGGATGATCCAAGAGGTAATGGAGGTTCTTGATTATTTGCACCACCGTTCACCGGCCATCATATATCGTGACTTGAAGCCGGGAAACATTATGATCACAGGAGCAGAAGAACTTCGACTTATCGATTTTGGAATTGCTCGAAATTATAAAGAGAATCATCAGCAGGATACAGTGAAACTCGGAACCATCGGATTTGCTTCACCCGAACAGTATGGCAGCGGTCAGACGGATGTAAGGTCCGATTTGTATAGTCTTGGAGCATTATTCTTATATTTGATAACCCGGGGAGCACACAGCGAATGGATACCGGGCGTAGAGCAACTACTTCGACATGAGGCATTTCGTCCTTATATTCCGATCATCAGGAAACTGCTTCGATCTGATCCAGGAAGCAGATATCAGTCAGTAGAAGAACTTAGAGAAGAGATGTTCAAGTTATCACATCGCTCATTACCTGGTATACAAGAACAAGGAGCGGTGTTTCCACACGGAACTTGTGTTGTCTCTGTTATAGGCACAGGACCTGGCGTGGGCGTTACTCATACTTCCATAGCCATTGCTCATTATCTGGCTAGATTGAAATGCAAGGTAGCCATTATCGAATTTTCTCAGCGAGCAACTGCTTTTTCGAGAATAGATTCGATAGCTCATGGAGAAGATGGCGTAACAGAAGAACGGCGTATGTTTGAAATAACAGGGGTTCACTATTTTCGCAGAACAAGCAAGAAAGAGATTCTTCAGCTTTTAAATAGCAATTATCAATATATTGTTTTGGATCTAGGATGTGAACGTCATCCCTATTCCATGGAAGAGCTGCAGCGAAGCGATGTGCCGATTGTGGTTGGAGGAGCAGCAGAGTGGAAGCAGTCAGATCTCTATTTGTTCTCACGAAGTTATGAATCAACTGTTAAAGCAAAGTGGAATTACGTTGTACCTCTCGCCGGAAAAAACACGGTAGTAAGATTGCGAAAAAACTTGAATTCAAGACATGTATACAGTTTACCACTACAAATAGACCCATTTGATCAAGAAGATGAGGTCGATGAAGCTATATCAGACATACTTAAGGACATCGTTCCCGCGATGAAGAAAAAAAGCTTCTTTTTCAAAAAAAGAAATTAGGAAACAGCACTCAAAGTAAGGGTGTAGATAGGAGTTCACTTGTGTCAAAACTTAGACGACAGAGCAAAAAAATGATCTATGCCGGCCTTGCAGGTGCAGGAGCTGCTAGTCTTTTACTCGGAAGTTATATGTTCTACGATTTTTATGCTGACAATGTGAAACAGAATAAGCAAGAAGCACAATACGAAATAAAGCTAGGTGAGCTTACACAGCAGTTAAAGGGTGAACAAAAAGGTAGCAGGAAAGGTTATGTTGCTGCTCGGGATGTGAAGCCGGGTACGCTAATTCAGAATTCGGATGTAAAAGCGATCCAAATATCTGCTGACCAGTCACCAGCGAATCTAATGGATAATCTGGAGGATATAAGAGGCACAGTTGCAAAAATAGAACTGCAAACCGGAACAGTCATTACCGAAGCCATGTTGTACCAAGACGAGCCGACACCAGCTGACCTAAGAAACCGTGAGATTTCAGTCATTAAACTGCCATCTGTATTATCAGCGGGGGAAATGGTCGATGTTCGTATTCAGTTTCCCACAGGTCAAGATTATATTGTTTTATCAAAGAAAAAGGTAGAAAAACTAAACGGTCCTACCATGTGGATCACATTGACAGAGGAAGAAATACTGACCTTGTCGAGCGCAATGGTTGATGCCTACTTACATAAAGCATCTCTCTATTCACTAAGTTATGTAGAACCAGAGTTTCAAGAAAGAGCTATTCCTACATATCCAGCTAACGAAAAAGTACTCCAGCTAATCGAGGTAAATCCCAATATAGTAGAACACGCGGAACAGGCACTAGCAAAACACTTGAGAGGGACACTAGAAAGTGCACTTGCTTCCTCCCAGACAAACGTAGTCTCAGAATCAATTGAACAGGATCTTTTGACTTCACGAGGTGGAGGTATAAGCTCTTCGGGTGAATTATGGCACTCAGATCAAGATATGAACCAGACAAGCTCTGAAAGTTCGAGCGAAGCAGAAGTATGGAAAGAATCTGCGTCTGAAGAGCCCGGGAATTCCAAAGAAATTTATGGACCGTTAGCTGAGCAAAATCAAATTTTATCACAGCCAGGGACGACAAATCCTTAAGTGAAGGGTGAAGGGCTAACCAATGAAAACATGGATATTTGCAGGTTTGGCAAGCAAAACAGACGTAACATTATATCTTAGTAAGATCCTAGCGAACATGGGTTTTAAAGTACTGCTTGTTGATGGAACCGAATATGAACGCTATAGGTATAGCATTGATCCTATCTTTTTACCGGAGTGGATTACTGAGTTTGAAGGATTTGATGTAGCTTGCGGGTTTACAAATTATAAGCGAATGGTGGATTACTTATCTAGTGTGGATGAGGATATAACCCAGTATGATTTTATTCTTGTGGATGTTGAAAAGATCGATTTTTTAACCAAAGAAGAGTGGATATCAGCGGCGGCAAGACTGTGGGTTAGTACGTATCGTCGAGAGGATCTCGAGAGAGGCAAGGAATGGATTTACAAACTTCAAGAGAGACTTCAAGCCGAAGAGTTGCCGAGCTTTTATAGACTTTGGACGCAGATGATGGATACGACAATAGATCAGTATGCATGGGGATTTTATAATGACGTTCCCATACATTTTCATGGAACACCTGTCTCGATCTATTGGAATGAGATGGATTTGGCGCTGCAAATTGAAAATGAACATATCAAAAAAATTCGTATAAAGCCACTATCTAGACAATATAAGAAATCACTTGCTTTATTGCTTGAACTCCTTACCGGATGGACATTTGCCGAGTCGAAAAAAGCCTTATCCCTTATAGAAAGGAAGAGAGCATGAGTATTGTTACTTTTTGGAGTCCATACCAGCGTAGTGGTACCACATCAAACATGATGTCAGTTGCTTATATGATTGGACTATCTGAACGTGTACGTTCCCTTGTCATGCATATGGATTATGCAGGAGAAAGCTGTGAGTTAGGGATGCCGGTTCGTGAGACGAATACCGACTTTGTAATGGATCAGTTATCTACAACCGGATGGGATGCTATGTTTCGTTTGTATTCCAGTGGAAGTTTAACAAAAGAAAAGTTTAGAGATTGTACGGTACCTCTTCTGAGGGACCAACTGGATTTACTTCCAGGGAAATATAGACTTCCTTTTACGGGAGAGATGGACCTAAGCTCTAAGCAGATATCTCCTGTTTTTAAAATTGCGAATGCGGCGTATGACCTGATATTACTGGATGCAGGAAACGGAGAAAGT
Organism: Paenibacillus sp. J45TS6; assembly: GCF_018403285.1. Lineage (GTDB taxonomy): Bacteria > Bacillota > Bacilli > Paenibacillales > Paenibacillaceae > Paenibacillus. Next base: position 14,472 of record NZ_BOSJ01000003.1, read on the forward strand.
AAGGAGAGAGAGATCATGAAAGATAGTGATGTTGTGGTTGTTAATCTGAATCAGAATATGCGAGAAGTAGAACGATTCTTCACAAACACGAAGTGGAAGCAGGAATGGGAACAGAAGAAGATGATTATTTCGCTCGGTTTATATGATCGTGATTCTAATTGTACTCCAGCCAATATTAAACGTCGTTTTGGTTATAAAGATCCAATCTTACCGATTCCATATTGCTCACCGTATAGAGATGCATGGAATCGAAGAGATATCGGTACTTACATTCATCAGACGATAAATATGGATAAGAAGAGCGGAGAGATGGGAGAACTAGCTGTGAGTATTCGTGAATTATCCAAATTTATTATGGAGAGTGCTGGTTTGCGTAGTATCTTAAAACAGCTCGAAAGAGGAGCATAACAGAGGGGAGGGAAGACGTAATGAATATTTTCCTTCTGCTCATATTGTCTGCCAGTTGTATTCTACTCTTATTCATGAAGTTAAGGAATAACCGAAAAATCACAGAGTCCATCCCTAAAAAAGGGAAGGAAGAAGAAGCAACATTAGAGCATGTGACAGAGTATGTGAAACAGGCGTTACATGAGTTAAGTCATAGCCAATTGGCAGATGCAGGACTGCACGAAGAGGAATATAAGCGGAAAATAAATCAAAGAGCTGAGATGAGAAGAGCACTGAAAGACTGTATATCGGGTAGCTTGAGTGATAAACATTATGTAAAGAAATTAATTACCGATGTACTTATTCATAGTTATGGACTGACAGAACGTAATATTAATGAAGCCATCCCATTTGACCTTCCTGGCGAGTTAAGTATACAGGACCAATTCGAGATTATATTTTATATTTACCAGCAGCAATTTGGAGTAGAAGCATTATCGAAGCTCATTGATACATATGATTTGGCAGAACTAAGAAGGCAGTCTGAATCAGACTCAGGCGGATACTACGAAATTACTTCGAAAGACATTATGTATATTTTTGAGTGTGAATATCGCGAACTGCATTTTTTAGACAAAGTTAATATTCTCGTACAACGTGTTTATCAGCATTATAAAGGATTCTCGGTTGTTGATGATATTCGGGATCAGCAGATTGACGGGGTAAGTGCTGGGGTGAGCGGAGTATTAGGACATGAGATGAATCCGATTCCAGATATGCCATTTCATATTCTTAAGGAAGATCATGATTATGAAATAGAATCTGAAGTTAGCCGCAGTACAGAAAGTGTTTGGATTTTTTATAGAGGAAAAACGATTCATTTATCATTTTTATCTTTTGGTTCAGAACGTGAGCTGAAAAGAGTATGCCAGAATATATACAAGTACAATCATCCGGGTCAGTTATCAGAATCCAAAGGATATAAGGTGAATGAAATGAAGGACGGATCAAGGGTAGTTGTCGTTAGACCTCCTTTTTCGGAATCCTGGGCATTTTTTGTTCGTAAATTCGATTTACCGAGTGCGACATTGTCGAAATTAATTACGGGCGCTAATTCAGATATGGTTATTGAACTCATTCGTTATCTTATGAAAGGCTGCAGAATTACATCGGTCACTGGTGCGCAAGGCTCCGGCAAAACGACCTTGTTAATGGCGATGATCGAGCATATTTATCCATATCATACCCTTCGTGTACAGGAAATGGCTTTTGAACTTCATTTACGAAAGCTGTACAGCAAACGTAATATTTTGAGCTTCCGGGAGACAGATCATATTTCAGGTCAACAGGGGCTCGATCTGCAAAAAAAGACCGATGGGACGGTTAATATTCTCGGCGAGGTTGCAAGTGACGAAGTGGCGGCTTGGATGATCCAAATGTCTCAGGTGGCCAGTCTATTTACCGTATTTACACATCATGCCAAGACCTTTCCTGATTTGATTTTTTCTCTGAGAAATTCACTTCTTAAAGTAGGAATGTTTAGACATGAACATATTGCGGAGGAACAGGTGGCGAGTGTGCTTAATTTTGATATTCATCTGAAAAAAGATGCGGATGGAGGAAGATATATCGAGCGGATTACCGAATGTGTCCCAGATCTAGCTTCATCTCGCTCAGGTGGAGAAGCTTTTACCTATCGGAATATAGTGGAGTATCGTGCTGGCATGTATCATATGGTCTCTCCGATTTCGTCACGTAATCATAAGGAAATGATCTCGCAGATGAGCAGGGAGGATGCCTCACGGTTCGAACAATTTGCAGCATCCTATTGGGGGAGCAGCCATGTCTCTTAAACAAGTATTACTTCTGATCCTGACGATATCCATCCTAGGTCTGCTCATCATTTACGTTTTCATACAGCTCACGAATCGTAAACACCATTATTCGCCGCAAAGAATGGATAACCAGAAAATTAAGAGTTCCAAAAGTCTCAGGGCTGTAATGAAAGCCTTTCTAGTTCAGTCTTATGCTTATGCAGTTAAAGTTCCTGGTGTTGCTGGTTATATTCAACTTGTCCGAAAGAAATTAAGTTATCAATATGGAATGAGTGAATACTTGCTGCGTATAGAGACGATGAAACAGACTTTTCTGATATGGGCTACCTTCCTTGTTTCAGGTATCGTTCTCATGACAATTCAGCCTGGCTTGCATTTCTTCATGTTGGTCTTGCTGGTAGGTGTTGTGGTTAACAGTCTATTTCTAGATATGGCGGTCGCTAGACAAGAACGTAAACTTTTATCTGAGATGGTAGAGTTATTTGCAGAAGTCAGGCATAGATACCATCAACATGGCATGGTCGAAGAAGCGTTATACGAAGCAGCCGAAGTGTCTCAAGGAGAAGCTGCGAGACATGCGATGCACATCTACGCTGCGCTAACATCTGTTCATCCAGATGAAGCTTTGGAACGTTATTATGAGACAGCCCCTAATCGATTTCTAAAAGCATTTGCTGGAATATCCTATATGGTAATGGAGTTTGGAGATCAGGAGGCAAGACAAGATTCCATCTATCTTAAAGGAATTGGAAGTCTAACACAGGAAATTCATCTGGAAATATTACGACTTTCAAAGCTGGATTATTTATTAAAAGGTCTTAATGTGATTAGCCTCGCTCCGGTCTTTTTCACAAAACCCATAGAGGAATGGGCAAGAAACAGTTTTCCTACGATGAATGAATATTATGAAAGCAAACATGGTTTTATTATTCTGTTGTCTATTTACATCATTATCATCGGATCCTATGCTTTATTGCAGCAGATTCAGCGGACGCAAGAGACGGGTTACCTTGCAGGAGACCGGAAGCAGATATGGGAAAAGCGATTGTATGAGTGGAAATGGATGCGGCATTTAGCATCGGCTTTTGGTCCGAAAACGGGCACCCGGTCCTATGCATCTCTTGCTAAGCTTCTTCGTGATACGAATACCCATCTCAGATTGGAATGGTTTGAAGTTAGAAGAATTACCTGCTTTATCGGATGTTTTATTTTTGCTGTAAGCAGTGTCGGTATCTTGCATCATATTCAAAGAAATCATATCTCAAATCAGCCTGTTGTGAACGCTACTGTATTTGGAGAATTACCGCAAGCCGAGAAGGAAACCTCACTTTGGTGGACAACTCTCGACCAGAAAGTAATGAAAGATTTGAACATGAGTGCGAGCAGCACCTACGAACAGATTGAGAATTCTTTGCATCGTCACTCAGATAAAAAGTTGCTTCATGAAGATATAAATACTTCAGTACATCGAATTACAGAGAAGCTCCAGGCGTGGAATCATGAAGTTTTTCATTGGTGGGAACTGTTGTCTTGTCTGTTCATAGCTTACATAGGTTACCATCTTCCCTTATTGCTGCTTTACACCGAAAGGCGTTTCCGCAGAATGGATATGAGGCATGAAGTATACCAGTATCAGACTGTAATTTCGATTCTTCGGGATATGGACCGAATGTCGGTTGAAGAAATACTCGAATGGCTGAATCGTTTCGCAGTGATTTTCAAAACTCCGCTGCAAAAATGTCTTCTTCACTATGAACATGGCCCTGAAGAAGCTTTGGAACAGTTAAAGGAAGAAATAACTTTGCCTGAGTTCCAAAGGATTGTAGACAAGCTTATCCTAGCGCTTGGTACGATCACGATAAAGGAAGCATTCGATGATTTGGATCATCAGATGTCCTTTTATTTTGAACAGAGAAGACAAGAATACGCGAAGACGATCGAGACGAAAGCAGAATGGGGCCGCATCATTGGTTTTACTCCGATGTATGCTCTGATTTTTCTTTATCTGGTGCTCCCGCTGATCGTGGTCAGTTTTACGCAAATGAATGTTTATTACGAACAAATTCAAAAAATATAAATTGAGAACTCGGAGGCATTAAAAATGAATAACGCATCTTCCGCATTAAAAGTAGCAGCAGGTATTTTTCTTACCATCGCCTTGATAACGATTGTGGTCATTCTCTTTATTTCAGCTCAGGAGGCAACCAAGACAGCCCAAAATAACTTTGCTGATATTCAGACTGAATTATCACAAACATCGTTTACCGTTTATGACGGAACGACTATTAGCGGATCTCAAGTAACGAATGCACTTCGTAAATTCAAAGGAAAAGACCAGTTCGGTATTTACATTAAAACAGGTAAAAATGCAGCAGGACAATGGTACGGATATCCTCTTAATGTAACAACAGAGTCTTCCGCATATGGCGAAGTCGTAGCGCCTGAGGGGGCAACATTAGGTGCCGTTGAAAATACATTAAATGAACGTAAAAGCGAGTACGTAAATCCGAGCGGAAGATTTAAAGCTACCGTGGTGAAAGATAGTTCCAACGTGGTACGCGGACTTCTATTTACACAATCATAATTAGATGAAAAGGGGCGAGCAAGCTGGGAGAACATACACGAGACATCCTGTTAATAAGTGCAGTCATTAGCCTTTGTCTTGCCGCCTGCATTTTCACACTTTCTTTACTATCCAGTATGGAAGAAGCTGCAGAAGAGAGACGTAATTACCATGCAATCGAAGATGGAAGAATCCAGAGTGTGAGTGAATCTCCCGTGACGGAATTAATTAAAGGGGGATATGTACATGCACTTATCAATGAAACCAAGAGCACGGAGAATAGAAGATCCTATGAATCCTATAAAATAAAAGTGAATGGTCTAGATCTAGAAGAAGCAACAATCGAGATAAATTCAAGTTACCTTATAGAGTACGAAAGAGATTCAGCAGGGGTTCTTAAGCAAATCTCTTTTTGGAAGGAGGGAATTACTCCTTGATAGACAGTCTTTCAAAAATGCTTGCCGCATTGCTTGCTGTACTTCTGCTTTATATATATCCTGCGGCAGAGGCCGCAAACAGACAGGATGAGCTTTCTCAGCTGACTGTATATAATACGGTCACTAGCTTTGTTGATGCAGTAAGAACGAAAGGATATATCACTCCGACGATGTATAATCAATTTCAACAGGAATTATCTTTAACAGGAAATACATATAACACCCAAATCGAACATCTTCATAAAAAGTATGTCCCGGCGTATGATGATCCCGCCAATCAGCTGGGTTTTACAGGTGAATTTGATGCGGTAATGAATGGCTACTATAATGAGCAGATTATGCCTGTTTTATATCCTGACAATCTAGTTTCAATTGATGATCCTAGCCGGAAGTACTTTTTGACAAGCGGTGATTCTTTTCGAGTCGAAGTACAGAATACAAACCGCACACCAGGCGCTATTTTTCAGGAGTGGCTTCATTTTGGAGCTGAATCTGTGAACAGGGTAACCGCCAATTATGGGGGTATGGTGCTAAATGAGGATTACTGATTATTCCGTTCTTTTTGTAATTATCATGTTTCCTTTCTTTTGGGTTTATTCTCTACATGGGACGGATGACCTGATGGTAATGAGGTTAGAGCAGAAATATAACCAGTCGATTCAGACTGCAGTACAAGATGCAAGTCAAATGATGCATCAGAACGAGGACCCATCACTTGAAGCAAGTTATGATTCCGTCAAGCTGCTTAAGGTGGATAAAGATCTTCTACTGGATCGATTCATGCAGACCATTTCAATCAATTTTGGACTTGAAAATGACCTTCCTGCGCAGCAGGCTTTTCTTACCTACCTGCCCGCTCTTGTCGTTATCGATTATGACGGGTTCTATCTTTATCGTTCAACAGCTTACACGGATATTTCCGGAAATGAGGCAGAAAAGCATCTCTGGACGGAGAAGAAATTGTATGTATATGAAGATGACGATGGCAACCTATTTCGATTCACGCTGGATGATTATGTACACGTATATGCACAAGGTACGAATCAATGGATAGAGGGTTACCGGAATGAGCTGCAATGGCTAACCTCTGTACCTTTACTACAAGATGCAGAAGGTTTTGAAAATGTAAGAAGACAGGTCATAGTCAGCAGCATTCAAGATCATCTTGCGAGCGCCATTACATATCATAATGATCATGTACTTCGTAATGGGAATGTATATCAGTTCACATTTCCTACCATTCGACAAGAAGAGTGGTACAACACGATTGATGATGTGGGAGTCATGGCTTTTATCCAGGGAATCCCTGTTGGTGATCAGTATTACAATAATTACGCTTTTGGAAGTGGAAGATTAGTAAAAAAAGACGTGATCATCGGTGCGATCGATGAATCGACAGGTTCTAAATATTACTATAAGAGTGGTTGTGAGTTTCCTTATAGGCCGGTAGAAAGGTTCAACAATGCGAGAGAAGCGGCCGCCTCTGGTTACTATGAGCGAACTTGTTATGAAGGACAAGGCAGTTTCTAGTTTTATTCTCAAATATAATAGCAAGAAGTTTATGGCTTATTCAAACTCCTTGTTTCGGTAGAGCTCTGTCTTGTGCTAATATATCATATTAGAGTGAAATATGAACAAGATCATATAGGCATACTGCCTTACAGATAGGAGCCAATCGCACGATATGAGTTTATTGACTGTTGAAAATGTAAGTCACAATTTTGGAGATCGCACTTTATTTAAGAATGTTTCCTTCCGCCTGCTTGCAGGAGAACGTGTTGGGATTGTAGGAGCGAATGGGGTCGGCAAATCGACACTCATGAATATTTTAACGGGCAAACTGCTGAAAGACAGCGGAAAAGTGGAGTGGACACCAAAAGTTCGTTACGGTTACCTCGACCAACATACGAAACTGACTCCTGGAAAAACAATTCGGGATGTCTTGAAGGATGCATTTTTACCTTTGCTTGAACTTGAAAAAGAAATGATGGAAATCACGGAACGAATGAGTGATGCTACGCCAGAGGAACTTGAGCAATTGCTTGAGGAAATGGGCGAAATACAGGAGCAGCTGGAAATCGGAGACTTCTACCTCATTGATGTAAAAGTAGAAGAAATGGCGAACGGACTTGGTTTGTCTGCTATTGGACTTGATCGGGATGTAGCCGCACTAAGCGGGGGACAACGTACGAAGGTACTCCTCGCAAAATTGCTGCTTGAGAAACCGAATGTGCTACTCCTGGATGAGCCTACTAACTATTTGGATGTAGAGCATATTGAATGGCTTACTCGTTATTTGAACGATTATCCATATGCATTCATGCTTATTTCTCATGATACGGAATTTATGAACAAGGTTGTTAATGTGATCTACCATTTGGAATTTGCGAAGCTTACGCGGTATACAGCGAATTACGAAAAATTCCTTGATATGGCGGATATGAACAAAAACCAGCATATTGAAGCTTATGAGAAGCAACAAGAGTTTATTAAGAAACAAGAAGACTTTATTCAGCGTAATAAAGCCAGATATTCTACATCAGGCCGTGCAAAGAGCCGCGAGAAACAGCTGGATCGTCTTGAACGCATTGACCGTCCTGAAGAAGCAGCGAAACCTATTTTTGGATTTAAAGAAGCTAGAGCCAGCGGAAAAACGGTATTCGAAGGGATCGATTTTGAAATCGGATATGACCGTCCGCTTCTTCCTAAGATGACGATGACGATTGAGCGTGGAGATAAAATAGCAATCGTCGGCTGTAATGGTGTAGGTAAATCAACACTGCTAAAGACCATTCTCGGTAAGATTCCGGCATATAGCGGAAAAACCTACCTTGGTGACTTTTTGTTCCCTTCTTATTTTGAACAGGAAGTTCGTCCTGAGAAAATCACACCAATCGATGATGTGTGGAATGAATTTTCTCATCTGAATCAGCATGAAGTGCGTGCTCATCTTGCTCGCTGCGGTCTTAAAAATGAACACATCACAAGACCTCTCAATATGCTCAGTGGTGGAGAACAGGCTAAAGTTCGGCTGTGTAAATTAATGATGCGTGAAACGAACTGGATTCTATTTGATGAGCCTACGAATCACTTAGACGTTGTGGCAAAAGAAGAGCTGAAACGTGCGTTAAAAGAATTCAAAGGTACGGTAATTCTTGTATCTCACGAACCTGATTTCTATGAAGATTGGGTAACAAAGACTTGGGATGTGGAGGAATGGTCTCAAAAAGCTTAGTTTTAAGCTAATGAGTCTTTCTTTTACAAATTTTCTCATCTGTGTTAAAATGAGCACCTGAATATAACTTTATATCGACGAATCACTAGGGGGGCCGCTTGTCGGCTGAGATGGATATATTCCGGACCCTTTGAACCTGATCTGGTTAGAACCAGCGTAGGGAAGTGGGCTAGCAGACTTGTGCTAGTATGAGTTTTGACGTATTGAACAAAGTATATGGCTAAGTAGATGTTAAGGCGAAGAGAATTTCCTTCCTTCTTGCTTTATATATCACTTTAGTGAATGCTCATTTTCAATTCCGCCTAACCAAACCACTCCTTACGAGGAGTGGTTTTTTTGCGTTCATTGCAACTAGTTATCAGCAAGAACAGTTTCATACCAAATGTAAACTGCTAGATGAAAGCGTTGGGGTATGGTCTCACAGTGAAATTGGAAGGAGGGTTCGCTTGCCTAAAAAATGGATTGAATTTCATGTAATTTCCTCTCCGCAGATGAATCATGACTTAGAACGAAGCCATTTTACAGAGATCTGGCCGTATGTAACTTCATTACATCTACGGAAGAAGGAAAGTACTTACGAAGAAATGGAGAAACTCATACATCGGTTGCTAGAGCTAAAGATACCTGCGAATAAGTTGACCCTTAACCGTCAAACCAAACTTGCGCTTACATACCAAACAGGAGCTCTTCATGTGGGAGTGCAAGAAGTAAGTCTCGCTTTGAAAAATTCACTATACAAAGAAGGACTTACAGATTCAAGAACTAAACGAGCTATAAGACTTGGTGTCTCTGTCCATTCACTGGAAGAAGCGAAGATAGCTAAAAAAGAGGGAGCAGATTATATTTTTTACGGGCATATGTACGCTTCTCGTAGCAAACCTGGCATGCCTCCAAAAACACTTTCTTCCCTTCGAGAGATTTGTAATGTGATTAACCTGCCTGTTATCGCTATCGGTGGAATTACACCCTCGCGGGTTGAAGAACTGATGCTCTCAGGTGCAAGTGGGATTGCCGTAATCTCCGGAGTATTACATTCAGAAGATCCGCTGGAAGCAGTCTATACTTATAGAAAAGAACTAGATAAGTATGGGGATATCAAGGAGTAGGGAATGGAGGTAAATAGGTGACTGTGAATAGATTAGATCAGACAAATAAACGGAATTCGGAAGTGCTTGTTATCGGAGGCGGTGTCATCGGTTCTGCTATAGCCTACTACTTGTCATGTGATGGAATGGATGTAACCCAGCTGGAAGGTGCCCATCAGGCAAATGGCGCTTCTGGTCATGCGGCGGGTATGCTTGCAGCAGGGCTTGAGCATTTTTCATCAGAAGAACTTAGGAGATGGGCTCAGCGCAGCCAGCAGCTTATGGGACCATTAATTGATGATCTAAAGCTACACAGTGAAATCAATGTAGCCATGAATGGATCAGGCTTTGTTGTCCCCTTTATAAAAGATAGGAAACCTGGAGAAGAATTCTCAGAAACTATAGACCCCGCAAAGCAGAAACACTGGTGGGACAAGAGTAAACTTCAAGATGAAATCCCAGGTATCACTGGGAATGCAGAAGGTGCTTTATTTTATCCAAAAGAACATCAACTGTTACCAGCTGAGTTAACCAAAGCCTATATCAAAGGTGCACAAAAGAATGGAGTTGCTTTTATCGATCACTGCTACGTTTCAAGGCTGCTGCTCGAAAATGACCGCGTTACTGGAGTAGAGACGAATCAAGGCATTTATAGAGCAGATAAAGTAGTGGTTGCGGCAGGACTTGGCAGTGATGCAATCTTGGGGTCCATTGGTATTGAACTGAACACCTTTCCTGTAAAAGGTGAAATGGTAGCCCTATCAATGAACAGTGAAACTTTACGTTATACGATCTATACTCCTGATGTTTACATTGTTCCAAAACCAAATGAGGAAATTTGGATCGGTGCCACGAGTATTCCTTACGGAAATGATCATAAGGTAAGTGCCTTTGGGCTGAATACCCTTTTACATAAAGCAACAGGCTTGGTTCCTGGCATAGAAGAAGCTGCTTTTCTGCGCACATGGGCAGGCCTAAGGCCACAAACAATAGATGGATTACCGTACATAGGAGCGTATTCTGAAGTTCAAGGCTTGTATCTTGCTGTAGGTCATTACCGAAATGGGATTTTACTTAGTGCAGTTACAGGAGAGACGATGAGCCGCTTGTTATCTGGAGAAACGGAAGATGAGATCGGTATTAGGTCCTTTTCAGCAAGCCGGATTATAAAGGAGAGGAGGGGAATTTATTGCTACTAAGAGTAAATGGACAGCACATGCAAATAGAAGAGGATCAATTAAGTGTCAAAGATTTGCTGGAGTCACTAGACCTTGGCGTAAAGACCGTTGTTATTGAATGTAACGAACAAATTTTGACGAAAGATATGCATCCAAATACATTGCTAAAAGATGGAGATCATATTGAAATTGTACATTTCGTAGGAGGGGGATAATGATGTTAACGATAGGTAAATATAATTTTCATTCTCGGCTATTGCTCGGAACAGGTAAATTTGAGAATCTGGATGTACAAGGAAAGGCAGTTGAAGTTTCAGAAACAGAGATTCTTACGTTTGCAGTACGCAGGCTTAATTTGGATAAGAAAAACGAAGCTCATTTTCTAGACCAGCTCGATCTCACGAAATATACATTATTGCCTAATACAGCAGGTGCAAAAACCGCCGAGGAAGCTGTACGAATTGCAAGGCTCGCGAAAGCTTCAGGTCTATGTGATATGATAAAGGTTGAAGTCACCCAGGATGAACGAACACTGCTTCCTGACCCATTAGAAACGGTAAAAGCATGTGAAATCCTGCTTACGGAAGGCTTTATCGTCCTTCCGTATATATCGGATGATGTCATTCTTGCCAAAAGACTTGGAATGATGGGTGTCCATGCACTTATGCCTGGAGCGTCACCTATTGGTTCTGGACAAGGCATTAATAACCCAAGAGCACTTGAATTTATTATAGAACAAGCGGCTGTCCCTGTTATCATTGACGCAGGAATACGTTCACCTCGCGATGCGGCGTATGCCATGGAACTAGGTGCGGATGCGGTGCTTCTAAATTCAGCTGTATCTGGCGCAGGCAATCCGGTCGTGATGGCAGAAGCGATGAAATATGCAGTCTGGGCAGGAAGGAAAGCATACGAGTCCGGGATGATTCCCGTGAAACGGTATGCTGCAGCAAGCAGTCCGCTGGAAGGGATGTTTGAAAATTGAACAAAGAAGTTTTTTCTACTCATAAAAACGAAGAAAAGATAGAAGCTCAGCATCATGAACGATACTCAAGGCAGGAGCTTTTTACTCCGTTTGGAGCCGAAGGTCAGAAGAAATTAATGGACAGCCATGTGCTTATTATCGGTGCGGGTGCACTAGGCACAGGGATCGCTGAGACGCTGGCAAGAGGAGGCGTAGGTCACCTTACGATCGTGGACCGCGATTATGTGGAGTGGTCTAATCTGCAAAGACAGCAGCTGTATAATGAAGATGATGTGAAACAGCGGCTTCCAAAAGCGGTGGCAGCCCAGAAACGGCTGCAGGCTATTAACTCTGAAATTACCATTGATATTCATGTTATGGATGCAGGGATTGATGAACTAGATGAATTGATCGAGGCTGCAGACTTAGTTATGGATGCGACTGATAATTTTGATACAAGGCTTATTATTAACGACCTGGCTGTGAAATATGGTACTCCATGGATTTATGGGGGCTGTGTTGGCAGTTACGGAATTACCTATACCTTTATTCCCGGCAAGACCCCGTGTCTAAATTGTCTGCTGGGGGAAGTTCCGCTTGGCGGGGATACATGTGATACTGCGGGGATCTTACCTCAGACGGTACAGATGGTAACGGCTAATCAGACAATGGAAGCCTTTAAATGGCTGAGTGGAAATGATGATGCGATGCGTAAAAAGTTATTATCTTTTGATATGTGGCGCAATGAATATACATCGATTGGTGTAGATCGAGCTAAAAATCCTGCATGTCTTTCTTGCGGAGCGGAACGCACATATCCCTATTTAAATGCTGCTAATAACGATAGGTCTGAGGTGTTGTGCGGACGGGATACGGTACAAATACGGCCTGCTCGTAAATTAGAGTGGGATCTGGAGCAGGTTGCAGAGCGCCTTCGCAGACTGAATCAAGGCAAGGTAGAGAGCAATCCTTTCCTGATTTCTTTTCAGCTGGATGCGCAGCGGATGGTTATTTTTAAAGACGGGCGGGTTCTCGTACACGGTACAAAAGATAAAGCGGCTGCAAAAACGTTGTATCATCGTTATTTCGGATAATTCTTATTAAATAGCATTCATCAAAAAAACCATTCACAGTGCTGTGAATGGTTTCTATTTTTACATGTGAATTATCTGTAATTACTCATCTTTACTCTGAATAACCAAGAGTAATCCTTCTTTTATGGTTATGGTTCCTGTTTCATGCAGCAGCCGATTACTGATCCCAAGAGATTCACCAATAGAGAGTACGGCATCATGAAGTGTGTACATAAATCCTTCGAGTGTTATTCCTGTAACCTCATTTGACAGAGGGATGAGTGATACATAAGGAAAATCATTTCGCGAAACGACATGTACCGAATCTGTTACTGATATACGATTATGTCGATTCCGGATTGAACACGTAATGCCGCGCTTCAACACTTTAGACAGAATCTGAATATTAGCGAGTGTATGGTCCAGTCTTGTTCCGATTGCGCCCAAAATGATAATTTCCCCAGGCTCCATTTTTATTGCATATTCTAAAGCCAATTCAGTATCAGATAAATTTTTGTTAATCGGGTCACAACTAACAAATTGTTTGCTGCTCTGCTGTATTTTACGAAGCTGCTCCTCTGTTACCGAATCAAAGTCTCCTGCGGAGAGATCAGGTGTAATTCCATGCTGAACCAGGAACCATGCCCCATAATCAGCACCAATGACGGTGTCTCCCGGCTGTATTTCTTTGATATCACTTTCTTCGAGTGAGCCTCCCGTAAAAATAATTACTCTTCCTATAGTCATTCTGGCACCTTCTTGAATGTGAGTTCATTACTATCCTTGAGTATATAGGACATTTTCTTGTTGCACAATCTGCCAAAAGTCTTCTACAATGTAAAAAGTGTGTTAATAAAATGACTTATAAGGTGAGGTTAGAAGCCGCAGTGGATATGAGTGTTTTTGAAGTGTTCAGTATTATAGGAACGATTGCTTTTGCGATGTCGGGAGCTTTTGTTGCCATGGAGGAAGATTACGATATCTTAGGCATTGTGGTACTCGGATTGGTGACGGCCTTTGGCGGGGGCGTAATCCGGAACGTTCTTATCGGAGTTCCTGTTACAACGCTCTGGAGTCAGGGCACCTTAATTATGCTTGCACTTATTTCTATTGCGATTGCCTTTGTACTGCCTATTCCATGGATTGGTCATTGGAAAAAAACAGAGATGTTTTTTGATGCGATTGGGTTATCTGCTTTTGCTATTCAGGGTGCGCTTTATGCTACAAAAATGAATCACCCGATCAGCGCGGTTATAGTAGCAGGGGTTCTGACCGGTATTGGCGGTGGTATTATTAGAGATTTGCTCGCAGGACGGAAACCGATGGTCTTAAGAGATGAAATTTATGCGGTGTGGGCAATCATGGCGGGACTTCTTATTGGACTGGGTATGACGAACAGTACAACGAGCCTGCTCATTCTTTTTACAGTAGTTGTTATGCTGAGAATGCTATCTGTGCACTATAAATGGAAGTTGCCTAGAAGATCTCTAAGACCAAGTGAAGAAGTGATATTAGAGGCTGGTGCTAACAACCATCAAACGAAAAGTTTATAAGGGTAGGAGATAGGAGAGAGATATGATACACGTTTTGTTTGTCTGTTTAGGTAACATATGCAGGTCGCCGATGGCGGAGGCGGTACTGCGGCATAAAATTGCAGCTCGTCATCTGGATGGTAAAATAGCAGTGGATTCTGCAGGCACGGGGGATTGGCATATCGGTAAACCTCCTCACGAAGGAACAAGCTCATTACTAACTTCTAAAGGAATCACATATGAAGGTATGACCGCGAGACAAGTGAAAGAAGAAGACTTTGTTACATTTGATTATATTATTTGCATGGATGATTCAAATGAACTCAATCTTCGCAAACTACGGGGCGCGGAAAATGCCAAGATTATAAAGTTTATGGATCTGCTTCCTGATGAGCAGGTTAGAGAAGTACCGGATCCTTATTACACAGGCAATTTTGATGAAGTGTACCGGCTTATTGATCTTGGGACGGAAGTATTGTTGAAGCAAATTATAGAAGAAAATTAACATGAAAAAGCCGGCTCTGTGAGCCGGCTAATATCATGATTTTAATGAAAGCGATATCATTAGGTCTGTATGAGTTGGTTTACCAGAAATCATCCTTTATTTAGGAAGTGAACTAGTGCATCCGGCAATTCATTTTGCCAGAAACCCCATTGATGCTTACCGTCTTTTTCAGCATAAGTTACCGCAGCACCTCGATCTTCTAAAAGTTTGCGAGTTTTTCGGTTTAGATCTACAAAATCATAAACGCCCGTATCGGCTTCGAAATCTCTTTCTTGCAGTCCGACAATCATCCAAATTTTAAGCCATGATAAATCGTTTGCTTGCGCGTAGATTTCCTGCGACTCTTCATAAAAAGCACCAGACATACTGATGACTTTGCTAAACAGGTCTGGATACATCAAGGCCAAGTGCAGCGATACACTTCCGCCAAGCGAATCGCCAGCCAGAATACGTTCGTCTTTAGAGCGGCGAACCGGATATTTTGCTTCGATGAAAGGAATAATCTCTTCTGCAAAAGCAGTAGTGTACTTATCAAACAGGCTGCCAAAAGGAGCATATTCCTGCGTTCGAACTTTCACATTAACTTCGACACCGACGATAATAAAAGGTTCAATGCCTTCATCAAGAATAAGGCGGTTTGCCGTTGTAGCGATCCGGCCAAAGTTAAAAAATTCTTCGCCATCCTGACAGTAAACAACAGGATAACTTAATAATTCATTGTAACCAGGCGGGAGATAAATGCGAAGATTACGTGTTTCATTCAAAAATTGACTGAACATTTCTTCTTTTAAGATGGTTCGTTTTAAATATCGAGAATCCGTCATGATTTGTCACCTTTTTCGTTTATTTTTGCAATCATCTTAACAATAAGATAAGATTAAACGTAAGTGCTTACGTTGTACAAGCAATGATTCTAGCATGAAGCTGTTATACCAATTTATCATACCTGTTATATAAACAAAAAAAGACAAAAGTTAAAAAAATCAACGTTTATCTTTGACGTATGTACCAAAACAGGTGTATAATAATTCTATAACAGCGGAACTTGATATTCAAATTTTTTGTTGAGGTGAAGAAAAAAATGAGCAAGGTTCCTTACGAAGTATATACAGAGGAAGTAGAAGCTCTTTCTGTATTGTCTCCAGACGGTGAAATCGTTAATAAAGAGATGATGCCAGAGCTTTCCGATGATCAATTGAAAGAAATTATGTACCGTATGGTATTTACACGTACTTGGGATGATCGCGCAGTTAACCTGGGCCGCCAAGGACGTCTTGGATTCTACGCACCAGTATCTGGTCAAGAAGCTTCCATGATCGGTAGTGAGTTTGCACTTGAGAAAGAAGACTATGTAGTACCGGGTTACCGTGATATTCCGCAACTCGTATGGCACGGACTTCCACTTTATCAAGCATTCTTGTATTCCCGCGGTCACCAACACGGTGGTCAAATTCCAGAAGGCGTAAACGTAATGATGCCGCAAATCATCATTGGTGCACAAATTCTGCATGCAATGGGTATTGCAATGGGCTTCAAATTGAAAAACCAAAAGAATGTTGCAATCACTTATACAGGTGATGGCGGTTCTTCTGAAGGTGACTTCTACGAAGGTCTTAACTACGCAGGTCGTTTCAAACTGCCAGTTATTTTCTTTGTACAAAACAATGGTTATGCCATTACAACACCTTTCGCGAAACAAACAGCTGCTCTGTCTATCGCACATAAAGCAGTTGCAGCAGGTATCAAAGGCATTCAAGTTGATGGAATGGACGTTTTCGCAGTAATCGCCGCTGTTAGAGAAGCTGCAGAACGTGCTCGCAACGGAGAAGGCGCAACTTTGATCGAAGCTTTGACATATCGTTACCGTCCGCACTCCTTGTCTGACGATGCTTCTAAATATCGTACGAAAGACGAAGAAGGCGAATGGAATGAAAAAGATCCAATCAATCGTCTTGCTAAATACCTTGAGAAAAAAGGTCTTTGGACTGAAGAAGATACAGCTCGCGTGAAAGATGAAGCGAAAGCGAAAGTGAACGAAGAAATCAAACGCGCTGAGAAAACAGAAAAAATGACAATCTCTGGTCTGATCGACAGTATGTTCGAACACACACCAAAACATATGGAAGAACAAAAAGCAGATTTCGAATAATTTCGAAATTCGGTAAAGGCTTTTTATAGAAGTGTTTGCCACAGAATTTGTGGCTGGACCCTGATCCTTGTAACTGCTTGTACATATCAAGCTGACAAAGGTCGCTGGGTGGTCATAGGAACTGTTAAATGTTTAAGGAGGAAATGAAGCAATGGCACAAATGAACATGAAAGAAGCGATTCGCGATGCAATGCGCGTAGAGCTCAAACGCGACCCGAATGTCCTGGTTTTCGGTGAAGACGTGGGTAATGTCGGCGGTGTATTCCGTGCGACTGAAGGTCTTCAAAAAGAATTTGGCGAAGAACGTGTATTCGATACACCGCTTGCTGAGTCTGCGATCGGCGGTCTTGCAGTAGGTCTTGGTGTTACAGGTTTCCGTCCTGTTGCTGAAATTCAATTTGTAGGATTTATCTTTGAGGCACTTGACCAAATTGCGGTTCAAGCTGCACGTATGCGTTTCCGTTCAGGCGGTCGTTACAACTCCCCAATCGTGTTCCGTACACCTTTTGGCGGCGGCGTAAAAGCAGCTGAACTTCATACAGATTCTCTGGAAGGTTTGCTTACGCAAACTCCGGGTATTAAAGTAGTAGTCCCATCTAACCCTTATGATGCAAAAGGTCTTTTGATCGCATCTATTCGTGATAACGATCCTGTATTCTTTATGGAGCATTTGAACCTCTACCATGCGTTCCGTGCTGAAGTACCTGAAGAAGATTATGTGGTTGAACTTGGTAAAGCGAATGTTGTTCGCGAAGGTTCTGATGTAACCATCATTACCTACGGTATGATGGTTCATACTTCTGTGAAAGCTGCAGAAGAACTGGAAAAAACAAAAGGTATTAAAGTAGAAGTTATCGATTTGCGTACAATTAGCCCAATCGATATCGATACAATCTTGGCATCTGTTAAGAAAACAAACCGCGCAATCGTGGTTCAAGAAGCTCAAAAGAGTTCTGGAGTAGCTGCTGAAGTCATTGCACAAATCAATGAAAAAGCAATTCTACACTTGGAAGCTCCTGTTCTTCGTGTTGCGGGTCCAGATACCGTATATCCATTTGCGCAAATCGAAGACGCTTGGCTTCCTACACCTAATCGCATCATTGCAGCAGTGAACAAAGTACTCGAATTTTAATTAGGGATTTAAACTAGGGAGGTAATACAAGTGGCAAAATTTAATTATAAATTCCCTGAACTTGGGGAAGGTCTTCACGAAGGCGAAATCATCAAAATGCACATCAAACCAGGTGATAAAGTTACTGACGACGATATCATCATGGAAGTTCAAAACGACAAGGCAGTCGTAGAAGTACCTTGCCCTGTTAACGGTACAGTTCAAGAAGTATTCGCAAAAGATGGCGACATCTTTAATGTTGGCGCAATTGTAGCAGTAATTGATGCTGAAGGCGAAATTCCTGAGCAAGACGAAGAAGAAGCTTCACAAGAAGCAAATGCTGCACAAGGCGGAGCAGACACTACAGATTCCCCTGCAAGTGACAGCCCAAGCGAAGCAAAAGAAGGCGGAGAGCAAGGCGTTTCCACAGCTTCTAGCAAAGAAGTTTTGGCAACACCTAGCGTTCGTAAATTTGCTCGTGAACAAGGTGTGGACATCTCTGAAGTTACGGGAACTGGCAACAACGGTAAAGTAACAAAAGAAGATGTAGAAGCATTCAAAAATGGCGGCGGTAAAGCAGCAGCAGCTACTCCTGCTAAAGAAGAAGCACCAGCAAGTGCTCCTGCAGCAAGCGCTGGCGTTAGCACTCGTGCGGAAGAAGAGCGTGTACCATTCAAAGGAATCCGTAAAGCAATTTCTAATGCAATGGTTAAATCTGCGTACACAGCACCTCACGTTACAATCATGGACGAAGTAGATGTAACTGAACTTGTTGCATTCCGTACTCGCATGAAACCAATCGCTGAGAAAAAAGGTACAAAAGTAACTTACTTGCCATTTATCGTGAAAGCACTCGTTGCAGCAACTCGTGAGTTCCCTGTAATGAACGCGATGATCGATGAGCAAACAAATGAAATTGTATACAAAAAATACTACAACATCGGTATCGCTACAGATACAGACAACGGACTTATTGTTCCTGTAATTCATGATGCAGATCGTAAGAGCATCTGGATGATTGCTGACAGCATCCGTGATCTAGCTGCACGTGGTCGTGACGGTAAATTGTCTGCTAACGAAATGAAAGGCAGCACAATTTCTATCTCTAACATCGGTTCTGCTGGCGGTATGTTCTTCACTCCGATCATCAACTTCCCAGAAGTTGCAATTCTCGGAACTGGACGTATTAGTGAAAAAGCAATCATTAAAGATGGTCAAGTAGTTGCAGCTCCAGTAATGGCTCTGTCCTTAAGCTTTGACCACCGTATTATCGATGGTGCTACAGCACAAAACTTTATGAACTACATTAAATCCCTGCTCGCTAATCCCGAGTTGCTGGTAATGGAGGTATAATAATATGGTAGTAGGCGACGCTTCTCTCGATATTGATACTCTAGTCATTGGTGCAGGCCCTGGTGGTTATGTAGCAGCAATTCGTGCGGCTCAGCTTGGTCAACAAGTTTTGATCGTTGATAAATCAGAACTCGGCGGCGTATGTTTGAACCGTGGTTGTATCCCTTCAAAAGCATTGATCTCAGCAGCTCATGCTTTTGAGAATGCAAAACACGCTGATCAATTCGGCGTAACTGCAGAAAACGTAAAAGTGGACTTTGCAAAAACTCAAGAATTCAAAAACGGTGTTGTTAAAAAGATGACTGGCGGCGTTAGCGCTCTTCTTAAAGGCAACAAAGTTGAAGTTTTCAACGGTGAGTGCATGTTCATTAACGAAAACGAAGCGCGTGTATTCAATGATCATGAATCTCCGCGTTACCGTTTCAAAAACGCAATTATTGCAACAGGTTCCCGTCCAATCGAACTGAAACCATTCCCATTTGGCGGACGCATTCTGTCTTCTACAGAAGCTTTGAACCTGCAAGAAGTACCAGCTAGCATGATCGTTATCGGCGGCGGCTACATTGGTGCTGAGCTTGGTCAAATGTACTCCAAATTCGGAACGAAAGTAACTATCATCGAAGGTATGGATACTGTACTTCCTGGATTTGATAAAGACATGACGAACCTTGTTGCGAAAAACATGAAGAAAACAGGCATCGAAATCGTAACAAACGCAAAAGCAGAATCTGCTGAGCAAACGGATAAAGATGTAACTGTTAAATATAGCGTTAACGGCGAAAGCAAAGAAGTTACTGCAGAATACCTGCTTGTAACGGTTGGTCGTCGTCCTAACACGGATGGTGAGCTTGGTCTTGACCTGATCGGTGTTGAAACTGACGAGCGTGGTTTTGTTAAAGTTGATAACCAAGGCCGCACAAACCACAAACATATCTTCGCAATTGGTGATATCGTAGCAGGTCTTGCACTTGCACATAAAGCTTCTTACGAAGGTAAAGTAGCAGCTGAAGCGATTGCTGGAATGCCTTCCGTAGTGGATTACAAAGTAATGCCAGCGGTAGTATTTACAGATCCTGAATGCTCCAGCGTTGGTTACACTGAAAAAGAAGCGAAAGAAAAAGGATATAAAGTTAAATCCGGTAAATTCTCTTACGCAGGTAACGGTCGTGCCGTTTCCCTTGGACATCCTGAAGGTTTCGTGAAGCTTGTTGCTGAAGAAGACACAGGAATCGTACTAGGCGGACAAATCGTTGGTCTGGAAGCTTCTAACTTGATCGCTGAAATCGGTCTTGCTATCGAAATGGGTGCTACCCTTGAAGATATCGCATTGACTATTCATGCGCATCCAACACTTGGTGAAATCGTGATGGAAGCATCCGAAGTGGTTCTGGGTCATCCAATCCACACAATGGTTCGCTAATCTCTTACGAGTTTAAGTAATTCATTTAAACAGCATAGTTTGCTTTGGAGGCAAGAGGCGGTCATTCGTCTTCTTTGCCTCTTTTTTTTTGCTGAAACGAAAGTGGTTCACGTATTCACGTGTGAAAATTGTGATAATATGAAGAAGTAATCATTATGTTTTAAAGGAACAAGGTTATAAAGGAAAGGGGTTAGTCTTAAAGTGAAAGTCTATCAAGAGCTGCTTCAAGATATTATGGAAAACGGTGTAAAAAAAGAAGATCGTACAGGTACAGGGACGATCTCAGTATTTGGCCGTCAAATGAGATTTGACCTATCAAAAGGATTTCCGCTCGTTACAACGAAACGTATTCATTTAAAATCCGTCGTTCATGAACTGTTATGGTTCTTAAGCGGTGAGACGAATATTAGATACTTAAAAGAAAATGGTGTACGCATTTGGGATGAATGGGCAGATGAGAACGGTGATTTGGGACCCGTCTACGGTTCGCAGTGGAGAAAGTGGAAAACACCTGAGGGTACATTTATTGATCAAATCTCGAATGTTATTGATTCCATTAAAAATAATCCGGATTCACGGCGTCATATTGTAAGCGCATGGAATGTAGCAGAGATCGATAACATGAAATTGCCTCCATGTCATTTTGTATTTCAGTTTTATGTAGCTGGAGGCAAGCTGTCATGTATGCTGACGATGCGTTCCGTGGATACATTCCTTGGGTTGCCTTTTAATATTGCAAGCTACGCGTTATTAACACATATGGTAGCTCAGCAGTGTGGTTTAGAGCCGGGTGACTTTGTTTGGTCCGGTGGAGATGTGCACATTTACATGAACCACTTGGAGCAGGTAGAGACACTTTTATCCCGCGAACCATATGATCTTCCTAAACTCGTAATCCACCGGAAGCCGGAGTCTATTTTTGATTATAAATATGAAGATTTTGAATTTGTAGATTATAAGTATCATCCGACGATTAAAGCACCGGTTTCTGTATAAATTCTATTATTTATGGAGGTGAGCTAATGAGCATAAGCATGATCTGGGCCATGGGCAAAAACGGAGTAATCGGAAAAGATAACGGCATGCCTTGGCGACTTCCTAAGGATATGGCTTTTTTTAAGGAACAAACAACAGGACACACCGTCATCATGGGACGAAAAACATGGGAATCCTTTAATGGCAAACCGCTTCCTAACCGCAAGAATGTAATCCTCTCTCGTAAAGAACAAACCTTTGATGGGGCTGATGTGATCCATTCCGTTGAGGAAGGGGTAGAGATGGCAAAAGAACAGCCGCTATTTGTCATCGGAGGAGCAACCGTATATACGGCTTTTATGCCATATGCTGATCGATTGATCGTTACCAGAATTAATGAGACTTTCGACGGCGATACGTTTATGGAAGATGTGGACTTGGAGCAGTGGGAGTTGGCTAAAGAGATCGCCGGAGAAAGAGATGAGAAAAATCCATATGATTATACCTTTCAATTTTATGAGAGACGTTCTTAATCTTGGTCTTTTAAAAGTTCCTAGCTTGTAGAGACGTAAATTCCCCATTTTATTTTGTGTTTACCTTCATAAAAACTATCTATCATGTTATGTAATCAATATGCAGAATAATGCAAATTATTATTCTCAAAATCCATTTAATATTTGTGATTCTGAATGCTAATATAGTTGAAATGTCAGCACTTGCAGGAATACTTAAGCCATTTATAATGGATCTCTAGTGTGAATGCGCCCCGACTGTTGTATAACCTAAAGTACAAATTTTCTTTTTGTGATACAATAATCAAAAAAATGATACATGGACTGTCAACTATAGTGCAATTGTTCGGATTTAGCATGAATAGCTCGATAATGTTGGGCAGATGAAAATGGATGGGGGAACGTAACATGTCTACACCAACTGGATTTATGGAGTACAAAAGACAACTTCCGGCGGATCGACCGCCTGAGGATCGTATTAAAGATTGGGAAGAGTTCCATAAACATATGTCAGAGGAAGAACTAAGAACACAAGGTGCCCGCTGTATGGATTGTGGAACTCCCTATTGTCATGCCGGGGTTGATATGATCGGAGGAACATCCGGTTGTCCGGTTCATAACTTAATTCCCGAGTGGAACAATCTGGTGTATCGTGGACTATGGAGAGAAGCACTTGACAGGTTACACAAAACGAACAATTTCCCTGAATTTACAGGCCGCGTTTGCCCAGCTCCTTGTGAAGGTTCATGTACAGTTGGCCTTATCAGTCAGCCGGTTACGATCAAGACGATTGAGGAAGCAATTATTGAAAAAGGTTTTGAAGAAGGATGGGTAGTTCCAAATCCTCCTGAGAAACGTACGGATAAACGAATTGCTATCGTAGGCTCCGGGCCCGCTGGACTCGCTGCTGCTGCACAACTTAACAAAGCAGGTCATAACGTTACTGTCTATGAGCGTGCTGACCGTATCGGCGGTCTGTTAACGTACGGTATTCCCAGCATGAAACTGGACAAAGGGGTAGTGCAGCGCCGAGTAGATCTGCTTGCGGCAGAAGGAATTACTTTTATAACGAATACAGAGATCGGCAAAGATATTTCATCGGAAGAACTGGTGAATCAGTATGATGCGGTTGTCCTTTGCGGCGGAGCAACCAAACCTCGTGAATTTAACATTGAAGGCAGTCAGCTGAACGGAGTTCACTACGCTATGGATTTTCTGAATGGAACGATCAAAAGTTTGCTCGATACAGGACTTGAAGATGGAAACTACATTTCGGCAGAAGGCAAAAAAGTGATCGTCATTGGCGGAGGCGATACCGGTTCTGACTGTGTTGCGACTTCGCTGCGGCATGGGGCAAAAAGTGTAACCCAATTTGGTACACACGAAAAGGCACCATTGGAACGCGATCCCCTTATGAACCCATGGCCGCAATTCCCGAATGTATATACACTCGATTATGCTCAGGAAGAAGCAAAAGCACTTTTTGGTAATGACCCTCGTGAATTCTCGATCATGACCACGAAATTCGTGGGTGACGAGGATGGAAATCTAAAGGAACTTCATACGATTGAAATTCAGCGTATTGTCGATGAGACCGGTCGCAAAATCTATAGACCGATCGAAGGAACTGAAAAAGTATTTGAAGCGGATATGGCCCTTATCGCGATTGGTTTTGATGGGCCAGAGCAAATGATTCCTCAGCAGCTGGGACTTGAAACAGATCGTCGTTCGAATGTGAAAGCACGTTATGGCAAATACAACACGAACGTAGATAAAGTATTTGCAGCCGGCGATATGAGACGTGGTCAAAGCCTTGTGGTATGGGCAATTAATGAAGGACGCGAAGCGGCCCGTGAAGTGGATAAATATTTGATGGGTTCTACTGTACTTGCATAAGGAAAAAAAGTGGAGTTTAATTTATATAGTTAAAAATAAATGAAGAGAGTCTCTTAGAGAAGTTTACATTTCTAAGAGACTCTTTTTTATTACGAAACCTCAATTTTTCTGTTATAATGAGGTCTACTTAGAAGCAAGGAGCTTCCGTCATTACTTGAGGGGAGCTCCTTTTCGCTTCGCTAGGGCTACAGGGAGGAACGGACGCATGAAAACGCTGATTATCGCGGAAAAACCAGATATGGGACGCACTATAGCGGCGGTCGTTGAACCGCGTGCCAAAAACAATCGTACGTATCTTGAAGGTGAACAATATATCATAACTTGGGCCATCGGTCATCTACTGGGGCTTGCACAGCCAGAAGCTTATGATAATAAATATAAACGGTGGAGTATTGATGATCTGCCGATTATTCCAGATCGATTCAAGATTACACCTAACCCAAGAACAAAAGACCAACTAAAAGTGATTGGAGAGCTCTCGCGCAAAGCGAATTTGATTATTAATGCTT
Organism: Paenibacillus sp. J45TS6; assembly: GCF_018403285.1. GTDB lineage: Bacteria > Bacillota > Bacilli > Paenibacillales > Paenibacillaceae > Paenibacillus. The sequence continues at coordinate 39,191 of NZ_BOSJ01000003.1, forward strand.
GTGATGCGGGGAGAGAAGGACAGTATATTTTTGATCTGATCCAGCAACAATTGAAGCTGAGTCAACCTGTCAAACGATTATGGATTTCGGATCTGACTCCGGAGAGTATAAAAAAAGGGTTCGAACAGCTACATGATGCTTCGGAATTTGAACATTTAACGGAAGCTGCAAGAGCTCGCAGTGAAGCGGACTGGCTGATTGGCATGAATGCATCCAGAGCATTTACAACAAGACATAATACACTGCTTTCCGTAGGAAGAGTACAAACCCCTGTACTTGCGCTAATCTATGACCGGGAAAAAGAGATAGAAGCTTTCGATTCTCTCACCTATTTCGAGGTTTCTGCTTTATTTGAGCAGGAATCTACGGATTATCAGGGCATATGGCAAGGTGAACGATTAACTTCTGCTGAGAAAGCGCAAGAGATTGCGGATAAAGTGAAGGGTAAAACAGGGAAGATCGCAAAATATGAGGTGAAAAATTCGAAAGAGTATCCTTATAAACTGTATGATCTGACTCTATTACAAAGAGAAGCGAATGCGAAATTTGGATATCCAGCGAAGAAAACACTTGATATAGCACAAGCCTTATATGAAAAACATAAAGTGATTTCTTATCCAAGAACCAATTCGAACTATGTTACGGAACAGAATATAGACGGTATGCAAAAAACACTGCAGTTGTTAAAACATACACCATATGCTGAATTAGCGGAAAAAGCAAATCCGTCCCTTGTACACAAGGGAAATAAAAGTGTATGCAATCCGCAGAGAGTGGAAGATCACCATGCGATTTTGCCAACGCTGAAGAAGCCAGGAACACTTAGCAAAGATGAAGGACAGATCTATGATTTAATTGTACGCCGGTTCTTATCACACTTTTATCCGCCAGCAGAATATAAACTGCATACCGTATATACCGAAGTGGAAGGTCATACATTTAAGACGAACGTTAAAGAACTGCTTTCGTTAGGTTGGAAAGTGGTGCAGCCTTCGGAAGATAACCAGGCGAAAAAACGCAAGACAAAAAAGGGTGGGGAAGAGGAAGAACCCGAAGAACTTATTTCGGTTCCTTTTCAGGTAAATCCCGATCTGCCTGTGCAGTGTACAAAGAGTGAGATGAAAGAGAAACAAACGAATCCGCCGAAAAGTTATACAGAAGGTACCTTGCTAAAAGCAATGGAAAGTGCGGGTAAGCAGATAGAGAATGAGGAGCTTCGAGATGCCATGAAAGATGCGGGACTCGGGACACCAGCAACGCGGGCGGCTACGATTGAACGGCTTAAACAAGTCGGTTATATTACGATGCAAGGCAAGAAGATGCTGGTTACTCAAAAAGGGAAAATGGCCATCGAACTCATTCGAAGTGCAGGCGTCGATCTGCTAGCTTCCCCGGAAATGACTGGACAATGGGAACGCAGACTGAGTCAGATCTCTAAAGGAGAAGCTGCGCAAGATAAATTTATGGAGAACGTGAAGCGATTTACGATATCCATTATTGAAAAAGTTCGGGTTCAGAAACCAGCTCCAAAAGATGCTTTTGGTGATGAGGATACAGCTAGTAAAGGGAAGAAGGCAGCGGGAACTCGGACAAAGAATCGAACAAGTTCACCAGCTGGGCAGCCTCGCTCCCAAAATAGTACAAGCCGGGGTATTTCTTCTGCGGATAGATCCGTAGCAACAACCAGTACAAACCGTACAGGAACTGCTGCAACCGTGCGTACTGCACTAGGTTCTTGTCCTCGTACAGGATGCGGAGGGCAGATTATTGAAGGGCGTAAAGGATATGGTTGCAGCCATTTCAAACAAGGATGCGGTTTTGTCATATGGAAAGAATACGCTGGAAAACAAATCTCTCAAAAAATGCTGGAATCTTTACTGAGCAAGGGAAAAACGCAGGTGTTATCTTTTAAAGACAGCAGGGGGACCGTAACAAAGGCGAAGATTATACTAAATGATCCGGTGACTGGAAAGTTATCACTTGAACGGCAAGAGTAGTACATGTAATCAAACATGAATGATAAAAGAAGGACTGACCTTGGTGGTATTCCATGTCAGTCCTTCTTTTATTATTTTAAATGAGATTGTTGCTTAATATACTCCGAAATAATCTTCGGTACATGAGTAAGGTCTTTAATCGTATAAAGGGAATAGTTCTCTGGCTTATTTAATTCGATCAGATTGTACTTCCACTCCATATCTTGCTCGATGTATATAGCATGGACTCCTGCCGTGAGAGCAGGTTCAATATCTGTGCGAAGAGAGTTGCCAATCATCCACGTATTTTTACGATCCATTTGCCCTTCGCTTACAATTTTTTCGAAAGCTTCAATGTTTTTATGGCGAGTAATATAAATTCGATCTTCAAAATATTCCCCGAGCTTCATTTGATCAATCTTACGTTGTTGAATCATTTGCTCGCCGCCAGTATATAGGTGAAGCGTATGGCCTTGATCAACGAGATACTCTAAAGTTTCAACCATACCTGGATAGGCTTCAATCTCCTGATCATATACACTCATTCCAAGCTTCTGAAGTTGTGCTTGTTCATTCGTATCAATGGGACGATTTACCTTTTTAGAAAAATAGACGTAGGTGTCAATTAATGACTGAGGGAAATGCTGACTTGCAAAACCAAAAATGGCAACCCCGGATACATCAATCTCCATTTGCTTATTTCGAATTTCCTCTACGGTAATTTGGTAATCACAGAACCATTCTTGCATCAGTTCGAGGAATGCTCCGAGTGTAAGGTTAAAATACTTATTGCAATGAATGAGCGTGTCATCAAGATCAAATATGATTTGCTGTTTTATATTGGATTTCATAGAATCTCACTCCTTATTTCTCTAGTGATGTCGATGTCATAACCTGATATAAGATTCCAAATACATGTTCAGTTCCGATAATCCATCAGGACGCACACAGTACTTCTCACTTTGCTCTTGACCCAGATGTGTTTGCAGAAGACCGGACACTCGTAGTGACATCAGATGAGGTCTGAGTTTGTCTTCTGTTTGTCCAAGTTCCTCTGAAATTTGTTGTAAGGATTTGGGCTTATTAGAGATATATCGTAAGAGCTGGAGCCGTTCGGGACTTGAAATCGCTTCGGTCAGACGAAGTAAACTGATAGGCGGCTCGTCCTCCCGATGTTCAGGCACATCTACAGGATATTGAATTAATAACATACCTTTATAAAAACAATACATATTAATAGGCCGATTATGAACGGTAGGGAAAAGTATGATTTTTTGAAGATCAGGCATCTCCTCGACCATTAACCCTGAAGTAGCATAATCAATCAATTGGTCGGGACTCATTTTTGTCAGGAGGAGCTCTTTCTCTGAACTGTCTTCCTCAATTAATTTCCGAAGTTCTGGATTCAGATGTTGAAAATAATGCTCATCCCACATTTTAAGTAAAGGTATGTAGTCATCACGAATGCGTAATGTTTCCGCAAGAGTCATATCTGGAAGGATATGATGAACCTGTTTCCACAGCTTTTCGGCAGGTTTTGTGCCGAGTTCATTAAGAAATGGCTCAACTTCACTCGTTGTCTCTCGTAGTGCTGTCCAGGCATACAAAACATCATAATCGCTAAAGGGCCAGTTAGAAGCTTCTTTCAATAATTCACGAACTTCTTCCTTTAGTGTGCTATCTACGGTGTGAATCCATTCAGGCCCGATATCTAGGCTCTGAACCCATCTTCTAGTTACATAGACCATAAAGCTATTCAGCAACTCGTATATGGGAGTAACGTCTATTTTCACCTGATAACCCATCTGTATGAACAGACCTCCTATCACAGGTATAAGCTTACTATACAAAAACAAAGTATTCATACTATTATCGCTTGTGTTTAGCTGTATTGTCCACTATAATGTTGAATACTTTGTAACCCGTTTCTGAATGAATAAGCATATAATAGAAGATAGTTACAGGTCGTCAGAAATGACGATTTTTTATTTTGTCATGGGAGCATAGGAGGGAAAAAATGTTTTGAGTAAGGCAACTGGGGCAATACGACAGGAAGGTTCTAAGGCGCATTTTAGTATTCTTATTGTAGTTATTATTGTAGCTGGTCTAAGTCAAGGTTTGCTTTTGCCTGTTCTCTCTATTTTTATAGAGCAGATGGGTGTCTCCTCCAGTATAAACGGTTTAAATGCCGCAGTCATGTACATAGGCTCTTTTGCAATGACACTGGTAGCTGAGCGGATTTTAGGGGCGGTAGGTTTTAAGAAACTAATCGTTTCTGGTCTGATTATCGTTATGATTCCGCTCATGTTGTTTCCACTCATTCCTGATCTAAGACTTTGGTTCTTATTACGGTTTTTGGTTGGGATCGGAGACAGCGCCCTCCATTATTCAACTCAGTTATGGGTACTGCTGGTCACTCCGGCAGCTTCTCGGGGTAGAAACATATCGATATACGGAATGTCTTATGGAATTGGATTTAGTATAGGTCCCCTGGGAATTAAGCTCCTAGGATATGGACAGGTTGTACCGTTTGCTATTCTTTTTTTCTTAATGTTAATCGTTTTGTTATTTGCTTTGAAATTACCGGATACCCGGCCTGAGAAAATAATGAATGAAGGAAGCGGAACCGGGAGATACCGCCGCAGCTTTATTTTAGCCTGGTATGCACTCATTCCAGCATTCTTATATGGGTATATGGAATCGGGCATGAACAGTAATTTCCCTATCTATGGACTTCGTATCGGATTTAGCGAGAGTGATATCTCTACATTACTTCCTTTTGTAGGGATCGGGGGACTGCTTCTTCAATTACCGCTTGGAGCTTTAAGTGACCGGTTTGGAAGAAAACGAATTCTTATGATCTCAGGTATTGTAGGCGGACTTTTATTTATGCTTATCCCCTCAGCAGGGACACAATTTTGGCCAACCTTATTACTACTAACGATAGCTGGAGGACTTGTTGGTTCGTTCTTTTCTCTGGGCCTTGCTTATGCAGCTGATATTTTACCTAAAAATGTGTTGCCGGCTGCAAACGTTGTGGCTTCTTTTCAGTTTAATATAGGGAGTATTATTGGACCTAATCTCGGAGGGATTATGCTTGGACTGGGTGCTCCGGGCGGCATGTTCTGGCTGCTGGGCGCATGTTATCTCTTGTTTGGAATGGCCGGGTTTTTCTTTAAGCAGAACAAATCATAAAGAAAGAACATTTGTTCGCATGGAAAATCTGCTCTATTTCCAATAAACTAAAGATATACATTCTACGGATAAGAGGAGATATAAACGTAAATGATCAGAGTAGAGCAATTGGCAAAGGCCGTTGGTTCAGATAAGATTCCCGTTTTGAAAGAAATTAGCTTTGATCTGCAGCAAGGCGAGTTTATTGGCATTGTCGGTGGAAGCGGAAGCGGTAAAAGCACTTTGTTACGATTGTTGGCTCTTAAAGAAAGTTGGGACCGTGGAAAATTCAACGTGCATGGTACAGATATTTTCAAAGCTGGGTATGCTGGTAAAAAACAGATTAAACGTGAGTGGGCTTATTTAGAGCAGAATCCAGAATTATTTACGAATAAAACAGTTCTCAAAAATGTACTCATCGGAAGATCGGGACAAACACCTTGGTGGCGTATGCTGACAGGTATGGTTCGGTCTGATGATTACATGGGTGCTATGGATGTGATAGAGAGTGTCGGGCTTCTGGACAAAGCCCATATGAAAGCTGGACAACTTAGCGGCGGTGAACGTCAACGTGTTGCTGTTGCCAGGGCTCTAACCCATGGAGCGAAAGTAATTCTAGCGGATGAACCTGTTATCGGTCTTGATCCGAAATCAGCAGATAGTGTACTTGAAAATTTCAAGAAGCTATGCGAGGAAGAGAATATGACGGTGATTGCAGTGCTGCCCATCGAACTTGCAGAACGTTATGCTACTCGGATCTGGGGGCTTTCTGAAGGAAGGCTCGCGTTTGATATTCGTGGCAGACGACTTACATTATATGAGAAAAACAAGATTTAATGAATGAGAAGAGTGATCTGGTGCAAATCATAAGAAATTCACATAAACTTTTCTTTCTGGGTGCGATGCTGCTTTCTATATTTTTGATTAGTGGCTGCGGCAATGGACTGGATTCCTTCAATGATCCAAAATCACTTATGAAGACTCCGCAAATGACAACAGAAAGAGAAAATCTACTCAGTGTTATTCAAGGAGAACTTCCTGAAGGTTCTACGATTACCCAGCCCAGAGAGATGTCAAATAAGATTATTCAAAAAGATTTAAATAACGATGGCGTAATGGAGGCAGTTGTTTTTTATGATCTGCCTGATGATCCTGAAGTGAAGATTCGAGGAATGCTGCTTGAGAAGCAGGGAGATACATGGGTCAAGAAATTGACTTTTGATGGGATAGGTTCAGTTCTTAATTCCTTTCGTGTACAAGAGATCACAGGGGATGAAGGACTCGAAATTTTGGCTGGATTCTCAAGCGGGGTAGAACAGAATGCGCAAAACTGGCTCGTCTCCTACACTTATAAAGGTGGGACTCTGCAGAAAATTTTGGAGATGCCTTATTCAAAATACGTAATTATGGATGAATTTCGTAATCCCATGGATTTAAATGGTGATGGTATTCATGACCTCACAATCATGAATATCCTCCCGACGACAGGACAAGGGACGATAACGGTATATCAATATAACGATGGAAGTTTTGAAGTGCTCGACAAAATGACGATTGATACGAAGATGCGGGATTTCTATAATGTATCAGCAGGAAAGATCTCGAAAAACAAGACAGGGATTATTTTGGATATCGCGCTGGATGCTTCGAATTCCTATTCTGATTTAATCTATATGGAAGATAATCAATTGGTTGAGGCTTTTAAAGGAACAGATATTACGTTTAAACCTAGAAAGATATTAAGTGAAGATATCAACAATGACGGTATTGTGGAATTCGGTTTGCTTGAAGAACCGCCGGGTTGGGAACATTTTGTTGATAGTGAAAAACTATACTTCTATTCCTTTTATCAATGGAATGGTGAAGATGGCCTAACCTTTATAATGCAGCAATATCGGGATGATCAAGATCGTTTTTATTTCAACTTGAAACCCGAACAATATGGGAATGTCACACTTGACACGAAGTCAGTCAAGGATAAATATTTACGCTTTAAATTGGCAGATACCGATGAAACGGTTGCTGAGATTCAGTTTTTCTCACTGGACAGCTGGGAACGAGTAAAAGATGAATGGAAACAAATCGTTCGTTCTAGTAATCAGGTAATAGGATACAGATTGCCAAAACAAGCAGGTCAAAACACACCAAGTAATAACTTACTTACAGATCCGCAACAGGAAGGAATGATTATAGAATGAGTAAAGTACTGATTATGGAAGATGAGGAGTCTATCCGCAGTTTTATCGTACTAAATTTAAAAAGAAATGGATTTGACGTCTTGGAAGCGGCGGATGGTCTTGAGGCAATGAAGATCATAAATGCCGTAAGTGATATTGATATTGCGCTTCTTGACGTCATGGTACCTGGGATTGATGGGTTCGAAGTGTGCCGCCGTATTCGTGAAACCAATGAACGAATCGGGATTATCTTTTTAACAGCAAAAGTTCAGGAGCAGGATAAGGTATATGCCTTATCTGTTGGGGCTGACGATCATGTAAGTAAACCTTTTAGTCCGACCGAGCTCATTGCACGTATACAGTCTTTATTGCGCCGAGTGAATGTGCACCGGGAAACAGCGGCCAAAGTTACCTTTAAATCAGGTCCATTCTCTCTTGACCTAATCTCCAAGCAGTTTAAAAGAAATGGGCAAGCCATTGAACTCACACCGACTGAGTTTTCTCTTGTACAATTCTTCCTTGAAAAAGAAAACACGCCTCTGAGCCGGGATGTACTTCTGGATCATGTCTGGGGTAAAGAGTACATGGGTGATCCTAAAATTGTAGATGTAAACATAAGACGACTACGTCAAAAAATTGAAGGCAACCCTTCTGAGCCGGAATTTCTCCAAACGGTTTGGGGGCATGGCTACAAGTGGAAAGGTAGAGCTTAATGATGAAAGGCATTCGCAGGCAAATTGTGCTGCAGTATTTTATTCTTGTTCTGCTTGCGCTGCTTTTGATTGAATCCATCTTTCTGGTTGCGATGCAGAAGTATTACTACGACAGTATATATAACTACATCGAGTCTAACTCTAAAAATGTAATCAGATATTACAATTCATCATTTATAGACAGCAGTAACGAGAGTTCGTTCATATCCAATCTGATGTATTACCTTAAACTCGAAAATACATCGCTTGAAATTCTGGATACGGAGGGCCGAGTTCTTGCTCTTTCCTCTGGTTTTGAATCGGATCGGGTAGTCCAGACAAGTGATGTCCCGCAGGCTCTTAAAGGCAGTACGGGTCGTTGGATAGGTAAAGACGTGATCACAGGCGAGTCTGTTATGGCGGTATCCACCAAAATAGATTACGGTAACGATAATGTATATATTGCTCGGTATGTAACAAGCATGGAGCGAGTGAATGATGCTCTAGTAGATATTTTAGTATGGTCAGGATTGATCGTTGTAGGGGTGCTTGTGCTTGTCTTTACAATTAGTATTGGGCTGGCGAATTCCATTGTAAGACCGATCAATATTATTACAGCCGCTTCGGCAGAGATGGCAAAAGGCCGCTTCGATGTCCGAATTGAAGGGGATTATAAATATGAGATTGGTGAACTATCTTCTACCTTAAATTATATGGCTGAGGAAATTGTGCGCAGCAATCAGGTGAAAGATGATTTCATTTCATCCATTTCTCACGAACTTCGTACTCCGCTGACAAGTATAAAAGGATGGAATGAAACACTCGAATCAGGCGGGTATGATCCCGAAGAAACAAAAATGGGTCTTAAAATAATTTCAAAAGAAACCAACCGCCTCATTGGGCTTGTTGAAGAATTGCTCGATTTCTCTAAATTGCAACAAAATGAGATGAAGATGGTCAAAGGCACGGTTAGCGTTCGTGAAGTTTTGCAAGAAATCATGCTGAATGTATGGGCTAAAGCAGAACAAAAACAGATCAAACTTAGACTCAGTGCAGAAGAGGAAGATTATTTAATTATTGGTGATGGCAACCGATTAAAACAAGTGTTTCTTAATGTCATTGACAATGCAATTAAATTTTCACATATGAATACATGGATCGATATTACGATAAAACGTGAGCAAGATCAGGTAGTTGTCATTGTTCAAGATACAGGAATTGGGATCAGCGAAGAACATCTTGAGCGTGTAAAAGATCGATTCTATCAAGTCGATCACCAACACGGCGGAACAGGACTGGGTCTAGCCATTAGTCAGCAGCTGATAGAGCTTCATGGCGGTACGCTTCAGATGGAAAGCGAACTTGGAAATGGAACAACGGTGACGGTTAAACTTCCTGCTTTAACCCAGGAAGAACACTTCAAATCGGATATAGATCCTGAAGTAGTCTAAAGGGGAGAGGTAGAGGCTAATGGTTCAAGATCTGAAAGTAATAAAAACGAGAAGAGAGCCAGATGGGATCATTAGACTGGTGCAAGCGACGCCTAATCAATCGGAAGATATTAGAGCACTGCTTGTGGAAGCGGCAGAGTGGATGGTGGGTAATGATCTTAACCACTGGACACCGGATCTGTTTACACTAGATTCTATTCACAAATATTTTGATGATCGAGATATTTATATTGCTTATTTAAATGAGTCTCCAGCCGGATTATTCACCTTGCAAGGAGATGATCCTGCTTATTGGGGGGCGCTCAATGATGAGGCATATGGTTATCTGCATCGATTGACCGTGGGCAGAGCTTACCGCAAGCGGGGACTAAGCAGCTGGATGATTGATGCAGCAGAAGAGATTGTTCTTGCTGCAAGAAAAAAAGGCTTACGTCTCGATTGTATAACACATAGTCCGAAATTGAATGATTTTTATCAAGGGCAGGGGTTTATTCACCTGGGTGTGACAGATATGGGAGATCGAAAAGTAAACCTATATCAAAGATAACGTTAAAACGTAGAGTACATCACAAAAAGAGCATCCTAATCATGGGGTGCTCTTTTTGTTCAAAGATGGTATGATGAAAATAATCTTTTTTAGCTCGAGGTTGCTCGTAGCTGTCCTGCTTTCTCGTACACGTCTTTGAGAAGACGGTTTGTTCGAACAGAAGGCTTGCCTGCGACCGTTTCTCCAGGACCAATGACAACTATTTCATCTAGACTGCCTTTGATTACTGCCCCGTCTCTAATGATCGCTCCTTCACCGATAATGGCACGGTCTATGGTAACATTACGACCAATGCGAACATTAGGCATGATTACACTTTCTTTAATTGTGGAACTCTTACCAATCTCTACGCCGTAGAAGATAACAGAATGATCAGAATTTCCTTCCATGTAACAATTTTCATGGACCATAGAATTTCTGGATAGTGTTGCTTTTTGTCTATAACCAGTTAGTTTTGTACGTCCTTGACGTGAATACATAGGCCATGCCTGTAGTTCTTCTTTCGTCAAGTTCACTCCGTTTAATACATCCATATGGGCATCCCATAAGGATTGCACAGTACCAACATCTTTCCAATATCCTTCAAAGTTATATACATAAAGCGGATCTTCACCCTTCAGCATAGAAGGAATGATATCCTTGCCAAAGTCATGACTAGACTCCGTAGAAGCGGCATCCTTAATCAAATGTTTTTTAAGGTGCTTCCAGTTAAACACATAAATACCCATAGAAGCCAAGTTGCTTTCTGGTTGTGCCGGTTTTTCAACAAACTCAGTCACACGCATGTCTTCATTGGTATTCAATACTCCAAAGCGATGAGCTTCATTCCAAGGTACTTCCATTACTGCAATGGTAGCTAATGCTTGTTTTTCCTCATGATACTTCAGAATTTTCCGATAATCCATTTGATAAATATGGTCACCAGACAAGATTAAGACGTTTTCTGGATCTTGTGCATCAATGTATTCCATATTTTTATAGATGGCATCTGCCGTTCCGCAGTACTCATCTGAACCTGTATTCCAAGAAGGAAGAAGAGTAACTCCCTTATCCTTAGTTGTATTTAATTTCCAAGGTTCGCCTTTACCAATATGTCCATGTAAAGATTCTGCCTCATACTGTGTCAAGACTCCCACAGTGTCAATACCTGAATTTACGCAGTTACTGAGAGGAAAATCAATGATTCGATAATTACCGCCGAAGTGAACAGCTGGTTTTGCGATTTTTGATGTCAGTGGAGCCAGACGTTTCCCTTCTCCTCCTGCCAATAACATGGCGATGCATTCTTTTTTAGCCATTTGTATTTCCCTCCCATAGTATGTTTCCGTGATATGTTATTAAACGGAGCCCAACATAGATGAATCACTATTTTCTGAAAATAGCTAAAAATTAATTTTATATTTTCGTTTAGCTATTTTTCATTTTCATAATGGAGAAAATGGGGTAATAATGTTTTTGTAGTGTTTATTCTATTTTAAAAAGAAGGTGATCTCTTTGATCGAAAACAAGGTACCGAAATCATTTATCTCTTCGGAAGATATTTATTTGTTTCACGAAGGAACTTCACATTTTAGTTATCATTTTCTCGGAGCTCATCCGGTTCAGGAAGACGGAGTATCAGGCTATCGTTTCACAGTCTGGGCACCAAATGCTTCAAAAGTAGGCCTTGCTCTTGATCGCAACGGTTATCACGGTCTGGGAGAAGCGGATGTATTATATAAGATACCCGATTCTGGGCTTTGGAGTCGTTTTTTCCCTGACATCGATGAAGGAACATTTTACAAATATCATATTCTCACCTCTAATAATGAATCTCTGCTGAGAGCTGATCCTTACGCTTTCCATGCAGAAGTCAGACCGAGTACAGCTTCCATTACCTCCAAGATCGAGGGTTATAAGTGGAAGGATGCTTCCTGGAGACGTAAACGTAAAGAGATATATCAAAAACCACTTCATATTTATGAGATGCATTTTGGGACATGGAAACAAAAAGAGACAGGGGAGTTCTATACATATGCTGAAATGCCTGAGTTATTAATCCCTTATTTGAAAGAAATGTCTTACACTCATGTAGAGTTTATGCCAATAACGGAACATCCATACGATTTGTCATGGGGTTATCAAAATACCGGATATTACGCCCCGACAAGTAGGTACGGAACACCTCATGATTTTATGTATCTGATTGATCAGCTGCATCAGGCGGGTATCGGTGTTATTTTGGACTGGGTACCTGCGCATTTCGCTAAAGATGCCCATGGACTTCGGATGTTTGATGGAACACCATTGTTTGAGTATGCAGATCCGCTTAAGGCAGAAAAACCTGGTTGGGGAACCCTAAGTTTTGATTATTCCAAACCGGAGGTTCGCTCGTTCCTTATATCTAATGCGCTTTACTGGATGGATATGTACCATATCGATGGTCTCCGTATTGATGCAGTAACAAGTATGCTGAAGCTGGACTTTGAAAAAGCAGAAGGCCAGTATCGTCTTAACGACAAAGGTACGAATGAAAATGTGGAAGCCATTGACTTTATTAAACAATTAAATGAAACGGTTTTTCATTATTTCCCCGCAGCGTTAATGATGGCGGAAGAATCCAGTTCATGGTCTCAAGTAACAAGTCCTGTATATGCGGGTGGACTCGGATTCAATTACAAGTGGAACATGGGATGGATGAATGATACGCTTGAATATTTTGAAACGGATTTTTCGGAGCGTCCGGCAAGACATAATTTATTAACTTTCCCTTCGGTATATGCCTATAATGAGAACCATTTGCTGCCGTTGTCACACGATGAAGTTGTGCATGGTAAGAAATCTCTCCTTAATAAAATGCCGGGAGATTATGAACAAAAATTTGCGGGTCTGCGTGCTTTGCTTGGTTATTTTATAACTTCCCCAGGAAAAAAACTGCTCTTTATGGGTGGGGAGTTTGGTCAGTTCATTGAATGGAAGGATGAAGAACCTTTAGATTGGTTTTTGCTTGACTATGAGAGCCACCGAAAGCTTCTCCACTTCTCCAAAACATTAAATGAATTTTATTTACAAGAAAAAGGATTATGGGAATTGGATCATAGTACCGAAGGATTTGAATGGATTTCGGCAGATGATCGCTCTCAAAGCGTACTTTCTTTTATAAGAAAAGGGAAAAAACCAGGTGACTCCCTAATCGTACTTATTAACCTACAACCTGTATCCCGTTCTCATTATAGAGTGGGTGTACATCGTTCTGGTTCCTATACAGAGGTGTTTAATAGTGATCGGGTTGATTTTGGCGGACAAGGTCTTCTTAATGAAGAAGTGCGCACTGAAAAGATCAGCTATCATGGACAGCCGAATAGTATGGAGGTTACCTTGCCACCTCTAAGTATTGTTATCTTCAAGAAGACACCCAGAAGCAAACGTGCTTCCGTAAAGGATGAGCCAGTCCTTAATACCACTTCAAAATCAAAACAGAAAAGCAGGAAAACAACAGAATCCATAGAGACAAAGAAACCTAGAAGACAAACAAAAAAAATAAAAGATGGTGAACCATCCTTATAGAAGGAAGTTGCATCGTACTTAAGTAAGGCATAATAAGGAGGAAGTAAGTAATGAAAGTATTATATGTCGCAGCAGAGGGTCATCCATTCATAAAAACAGGAGGACTTGCCGATGTGATTGGTGCTCTGCCCCAGGCACTCATTAAAGAGGGAGTAGATGTACGGGTCGTTTTACCCAAGTACAAAAATATTCCTGAGCGGTTTAAAGAACAGATGGAGCCAGTTGAAGTGACAGAAGTAAATGTAGGCTGGCGCAAGCAGTATTGCGGCGTTGAACAACTGATTCATCAAGGTGTTACATTTTATTTTATTGATAACGAGTACTATTTTGGAAGAGACGGAATCTACGGTTATATCGATGACGGGGAACGATTTGCTTTCTTTAACCGAGCTGTTCTCGAAGTCATTCCTTTCTTAGATTTTAATCCGGATGTAATTCACTGTCATGACTGGCATTCTGCGATGATCCCTTTGCTGAAAAAGGCACATTTTGACCATATTGCAGCTTATCAGTCCATGAAAACGGTATTCACCATTCATAATCTGCTATATCAAGGTGTATTCCCTTATGAAGTACACAGTGATTTGCTTGCACTGGACAGCCGTTATTTCACCTCCGAAGGTGTAGAGTATTATGGAAACCTGAATTTCATGAAAGCTGGATTAGTTTACTCTGATCATGTCACTACCGTCAGCCCTACCTATGCGGAAGAGATCAAAACATCTCATTACGGATATGGTTTGGATGGTCTCCTGCGTTCCATTGAAGGGCGTTTAACAGGGATTGTTAACGGTATTGACACAGAAAGTTATAATCCTGCGACTGATGATCAACTGGCAACAACCTATGATATGCAGCAGATCGAGAAAAAAGTAGAAAACAAAATTGCGCTTCAAAAAGAACTCGGATTACCTGTCAAACCAGAAGTTCCAGTGATCGCCATGGTGACTCGCCTTGTGGAATCAAAAGGTCTTGACCTCGTAACTAGAGTACTTGATGAATTATTATATTATGATGATGTACAGTTTATTCTTCTGGGAACAGGAGAGGGTGAATTTGAGCACTGGTTCCGTGAAGCGGAGAAACGCCATCCTCTAAAAATGTCAGCTCAGATTCGTTTTAATGAAGGTTTATCGAGAAGATTCTACGCAGGAAGTGATATGTTCCTGATGCCTTCTAAATTTGAACCTTGCGGAATTAGTCAATTATTAGCTTTGCAATACGGAAGTATTCCCATTGTGAGGGAAACGGGCGGACTGAATGATACGGTCCAAGCTTACAATGAATTCTCTGGTGAGGGAACCGGCTTTACGTTTACCAACTTTAATGCGCATGACATGCTTTATACAATCCGGCGTGCAGAGTCATTCTATAGACAAGCTGAACATTGGAAGAAAATTATGAATAACGCCATGAGCGGTGATTATAGCTGGGAAGTTTCAGCAAGAGAATATCTAGATATTTACGAACAGATAACGGAATAAAGTATGGAAAATAAAAAGAAGGGGCCTTTTGCCATAATGGCAAAAAGCCCCTTCTTTTGCTTGTTTCTATTTTCATTCCAATAGAATTTCCTACTATATATTATGCATTGCGTCGAAATTCATCTTGAATAGAAGCCAGAAGATCCGGTTGTGATATGACGTCATAAGCGGTACCCGCTAATGCTTTTGCACCTAGAATCATAGCGTCAAGAGCCTGTTCTTTCATGGCAAGGTCCCTGAATTCAATGGAGTGCAGCGCGTGTTGTTCATTAATGATTTTGATGTATGGATGAATGGCAGGAACACGTAGTGAGACATTTCCCATATCCATTGAGCCATGATCGTCTCCTGTGACAATCTCCTTCTCATCGATACCGAGTTCTACAAGGTTTGATGAGAATACGTCAGACAAAGTTTCATTTGTATACATCTCATCATATGAAGTTTCATAATTCGAAGTTTTGAGTGTGCAGCCTGTTTGCAGAGCAGAGCCTTCTGCAATTTGTATGACACGTTTCGTCAGTACATCAAGTTCTTTACGTGTAGCTGCACGTACATAAAATTGAGCGGAAGCGTAATCTGGAATGATATTTGCTGCCTCTCCGCCATGGTTGATAACACCGTGGATCCGAACAGTGCTTTTCACTTGTTGACGGAAGGCATTGATTCCATTAAAGGTTTGGATCACGGCATCTAGTGCATTAATTCCCTCATGAGGAGTAGCCGCAGCATGGGATGATTTACCGAAAAATTCGAATTGAACCGCGTCGATCGCGAGTGATTTTCCTGACTTTTCAAAAGCATAATAAGGGTGAGTCAACATTGCGATATCGCAATCATCAAATAGTCCAGCTGCAGCCATAGGAACTTTCGCCCCTTTTGTTTCTTCTGCCGGGGTACCAAATACTTTAATCGAGCCGCCAATCGTATCAATAACAGATTTTAGACCAACCGCTGCACCTAAACCCATCATGCAGATCAAGTGATGCCCACAAGCATGTCCGATTTCTGGAAGTGCATCATATTCACATAATAAAGCAACTTTTGGGCCAGGTTTAGAGGATGCATAGGTACCAATAAATGCAGTATCTAGACCTAGCACAGGTGCTTCCACTTCGAAACCATGATAAATCAGTTCTTCTTTCAAGCGCTTGCTGGCAAGAAATTCTTCATTTCCGAGCTCAGGATTTGCGCCAATATATAATGATATTTCTTTAAATCGGGAACTATATTGATCAATAGTGTCATTTATTATTTGTTTGTTCATAAGACTCTCCCTTTGATAATGATTTGTCGATTCATGGGTGTATAATTAAAATCGTATATACATTATAGCACTGGCTTTTAGAAACGTCTTGTAATTCAGGTGAATCAATGGAAAACTATGAAAATAGAAAGAAAACCCGTTGCATATTCATACATTTTCACTTATAATAGTTCAATCTTATAAAAATGATCTAGAGTCAGCTAAGGAGAGACAGAAGTTGAAAAAAACAGTTCGTATACTTATGTTATTAATGTGTATTGTCTTGTTGCTTCCAGCCGGTATGGCTACCGTTTATGCAGCCGACAATGTAAACAGCAAAGAAACGCTGGTTCTAGGGACGAGTGCTGATTTTCCGCCTTATGAATTTCATAAAACGATTGATGGACAAGACCAGATTGTTGGTTTTGACATTGAAATAGCAAAAGCCATTGCTGAAAAAATGGGCGCAGAACTTGTAATCGAAGACATGGGATTTGACAGTTTGCTGCCTGCCCTTCAGAGCGGACGAGTTGATCTTGTCATATCAGGAATGACTCCTACGGAAGACCGTAGACAAAGTATTGATTTCTCTGATTATTACTACAAAGCAAGTCAGGTTGTCTTAGTTCGAAGTGAGGATTTGGATAAGTATCAAACAATGACTGATCTGGAAGGGGAGACCATCGGAGTTCAAAAAGGCTCCATCCAAGAAGGAATTGGCCAAGGAATTAAGAATGCTAATCTCGTAGCGCTTGAAAAAATGGGTGATCTTGTTCTTCAGCTCGAAACAGAACGTGTTAATGCAGTAATTGTAGAAGATACGGTTGCAAAAGGTTATCTAAACAATAAAATTGTGATCGCTAGTGCAAGTCCTGAAGAAACGGACTCTGCAGCAGCAATCGGGGTTGCTAAAGGGAATACAGAACTATTAGAAGTCATCAATGCTACAATCGCAGAACTAAAAGTGGATAATGGCATTGAGAAGATGGTAGAAGAAGCGAGCTTGCTCGCATCAGGTAACCAAAAAGATCGCAATATATTTACGATTGCTTATGAATTCCGTCATTATTATGCGAAGGGTATTGGTTATACCCTGTTATTGTCTGCACTTGGCGTTATCTTTGGTTTTCTGATTGGCTTAATTATTACTTTAATGCGTATGTCTGCATTCAGAGTACTTAGATGGATCGGAACGGCATACGTAGAAGTGTTACGCGGTACACCAATGTTGGTGCAGTTAATGATTATGCATTATGGACTTGCACTCGTATTTGGTCTTAATCTTTCACCGCTGCAATCGGGGGTTATCACTCTTTCGATCAACAGTTCCGCTTATTTGGCCGAGATATTTAGAGCAGGAATTCAAGGAGTGGATAAGGGGCAGATGGAAGCTGCACGTTCACTTGGAATGAAACGAAGTGCTGCACTTCGTCACATCATTCTTCCTCAAGCTTTAAAATCTGTTCTGCCTGCGATCGGTAACGAGTTTATTACCATTATTAAAGAATCATCCATCATTTCGATTATCGGTATGGCTGACATTATGTACCAAGCTAACTCGATTAGAAATATCACTTATGCAGGTCTAAGTCCTTACATCATCGCAGCAGCTATTTATTTCGTTCTAACCTTCATGCTTTCCAAGCTGCTAAGTCTATTCGAAAGGAAGTTGAGTGCTAGTGATAAGCGTTAAAAATTTGCATAAATCATTCGGAAAACTAGATATTCTTAAAGGCATCGACATTGAGATTGCGAAGGGCGAAGTGGTTGTTGTCATTGGCCCATCAGGTTCAGGGAAAAGTACCTTTTTACGCTGTATCAATCTGCTGGAAGTACCGACAGATGGCGAAATTTTATTCGAAGGTGCGTCCATAACGAACCCGAAACACGATATCAATTCAACTCGTGAAAAAATGGGTATGGTGTTCCAACACTTTAATCTTTTTCCACATAAAACGGTAGGTCAAAACATTACACTTGCGCCTACCATCGTGAAAAATGTATCTGCTGAAGAAGCAAATAAGATCGCTGATGATCTGCTGAAGACGGTGGGTTTAGCAGATAAGAAAGATATATATCCGAATCAGCTTTCTGGTGGACAAAAACAACGCATCGCCATCGCAAGAGCGCTTGCGATGCAGCCGCATGTAATGTTGTTTGATGAACCAACATCAGCATTGGATCCAGAAATGGTCGGGGAAGTACTTGATGTTATGAAAAAACTCGCCGAAGGCGGAATGACCATGGTCATTGTTACTCATGAAATGGGATTTGCCCGTGAAGTGGGAGACCGTATTGTATTTATGGATGGCGGTAAAATCGTCGAAGAGGGTACTCCAGACGAAGTATTTGGTAAACCGCAGCATCCTCGTACTCAAGACTTCTTAAGTAAAGTACTATAATTAATTAATAGATTAGGTATGTAAAAGCTCTCCTAGCATGAATTTTATTCATGTAAAGGGAGCTTTTTTTGTATGTTTAATTCGTATTAATAACAAAATGGTAACTATTACATACGCACAGGTTACAAAATTGTGATATATTAGCTACATCTTACGACAAAACAACTAGAGAAGCTTCTATGAAGAAGCTAGCTATAGGAGGAAATTATGTTTAAACGTTTCAAAAAAACTTCTACACTAGCAGCTGCTTTGCTAGGTGTTACTTTAATGGCACAAAGTGTTCCCGCTCATGCAGAGCAAGTATATGTAGCTAAAGAGGGGGATACATTTTATAAACTATCTCAAAGATACGACATTGACTTAGAAACTTTGATGAACGCAAATAAAAATATTTCGCCATATAATATTTATGAAGGATTAAAATTGACTCTTCCAACAAATAGTGCAGAGAGTTCTTCTAGTAATAATTCAGTAACAGCAAGCCTGAATGTGGATAGCAGCAATAAAGTGGTAGAAGCGTGGGGGAAAACATTTAATTACAGCGAAACCTTGGATGTAAAAGCGACAGCATATTCTGCTGATCCCGCAGAAAATGGCGGTTATGGATCCGTTGATTACTTCGGCAACCCGCTGGAACTAGGTACGATTGCTGTTGATCCTTCCGTCATTCCACTGGGAACGAAGGTTCTAGTTACAGGTCATTCTCACGATAACCTGCCAGATCAAGCATTTGTTGCTACAGCTACTGATATCGGTGGAGCTATTAAGGGCAACAAGATTGATATCTTTATCCCGGGAAGTAAAAGTTCCGTTGCGAAGTTTGGTATCCAAGATGTCAAACTCTATATAATTGAATAAAATTGAAAATGGATAAAGTAAAGCACCTGTGTATATGGATTCAATTACACAGGTGCTTTTTTATTTTGATTTTTCAATTCCTAGCAGTTCAGGCACCGTGACCAATTCGTATCCTTGATTTTTCAAAGCTTTAATGACTTCAGGTAAAGCTTCAATGGTCCCTTGAAGTTTCGATCCATATCCGCCGCCCCCATGCTGAAGCACGATTGCACCAGGGCGAGTACCTGAGAGAATGTTCGTTAACACTTGTTCTTTGTTTAGTCCTTTCCAATCTAAAGAATCTACATTCCAATTTACAATCCGGTACTTGTGCTCAGCCGCCCATATGAGCTGTTCTTCTGTGATTTCACCATATGGCGGGCGAATTATTTTTGGAATATATCCTGTAATTGGGAGAATGGCTTGCTCCGTTTTTTTGATTTCTGAAATAAAAGCAGACATTGATATTTTATTGAAATCCGGATGAGTAAAGCTGTGATTACCAATGACATGACCTTCATCATGAATTCGTTTGGCAAGTTCGGGATGATTCAGTACTCTTTGACCATTCACAAAAAAAGTTGCTTTCACCCCGTACTCTTTTAAAACATCTAATATTTGCGGAGTGAATCTTGGATCGGGTACATCGTCAAATGTTAAGGCAATTCTTTTTACATTAGGCCCATTCGTAACGAATGTACTTTTATATTTCTTTCGAAGCTGGCCAAGTGTAAGTTTTGATTTCTCATCTACTTCCTTCTGCGGTTCTTTTACAGGAGGAAGTTCTTTCGTAATTGAATCCAGTTGAAAAAATGGATCTTCTATGTTTTTACTATCCTCCGGAGCGTAAATGTATGTACGATCCAGCACGTATGCCGCAGCAGTTTGCGAAAAATATATGAGGAGGATACCGGATAATAAAGTAAATGCAACAAAAGAACAAACGACGCGTTTCATGTAAGCATAACTCCTTATATTTGTGATTATGGTTACGAAAAACAATGGGACAGTACATGACGGGTATTCGTATGTTATTGCCTAGACGTAACAAAATTATTCTTACATCAACGATCCTGACATTCTGTTAGTTCCCATTTATTAAATAAATGAAACTTCATGAATCACTGATCCGTATAAGGTAATTAGATGCATAAGTAGTGATTCATTACCGAGTAAGTGAGTATATTAAGTAAAAGAAAACATATACGGGAGGAATTTTATAATGTCTCTATTTAAAAGATTTCGTGATTTGACCATGTCCAATATTAATGCTCTGATTGATAAAGCGGAAGATCCAATTAAAATGACCGATCAATATATTCGTGACATGCAGAAGGATTTGGAAGATGCGGAGAAAGCAGTAGCTGCACAAATCGCCATTGAGAAGAAATTCAAAGCTCTATATGAAGAGCAGGAAGCTCTGGTGAAGAAAAGAGAAGAGCAAGCACATACGGCTGCTAAAGCACAGAATATCGACCTTGCTCGTCGTGCTCTCGAAGAAAAGAAAAATGCAGAAGCAAAACTTACGGAATACAAAACAAGTTTTGAACAGAATAAAGCTTCTGCAGACAACCTTCGTTCCAAATTGGAGCAAATGCGTAAACAACTGACGGAAATGAAGAACAAGAGAGAAACACTGGTAGCTCGTTATAATGCTGCCAAAGCTCAGACGGAAATCAACAAAGCAATGAGTGGTTTTGGTTCTGATACGGCCGCATCTGGTATGAAGCGTATGGAAGAAAAAATGCTTCAAGCGGAAGCACATGCAGAAGCAAGTAATGAAATGAACAGCAAAGAAAAATCACTTGATGAAGAATTTGAAAATATGGGGAAAGACAAGGAAGTAGAAGACGAACTGGCAGCTTTGCTGAAACAGTACGAGAATAAATAACAATCATGAGTATGATAAAAAATGAATAAAGTGATTGTAAGCTTTATTCCATGTGACGGAGGGGGAACGACGCAGTTTCTCCTTCGTTTTTCATGAGGGAGCTATCTGACACTATTGGAGGATGTTATATCTAATGGAATTTATGGATATCGTACGCATGCTGGTATGGACAGGTTCAGGAGCAGTACTGCTGTTTATTCTCATGTATGTTGATTCATTATTTACGAAATATAAAGATTTTACAGAAGTAAAAGCAGGCAATATGGCGGTGACAACAAGACTTATTATGAAGTTGTTTGCTCAGGGATATATTTTATCCTCGTCAATTTCGGTATCTTATCATCTAGGTGACGCACTTATTGTATCCGTCGTTTCATTTATTATTTTACTTGTGATCGAAGGTGTCGTGCACACCATGATTCGCCGTTTTGCTTCTTTTGACATTGACGGTGGAATGCAAAAAGGAAAGATTGGCTATGGGCTGTTCTCAGGTACACTTCACTTAGTAGGGGCATTAATCATTTCTGCCTCTCTGTAACCGAGTTATTCCAACCAGAAATAGGAGTTCGATGAATGATGAGTATATGGAAAAGAGTAACGAATCTATTATCAAAACCAAAACCTTCTGCTCCGGAGAAAAGTATGTTACAGCTGAATCCAGGTGATATATGCGAGGTTTCGCTTGTTACTTATGAAGTGACGGGGAAAGTGCAAAACCGAGGAAGAAATGCAGCTCTGCTTACACTGAAAGACGGGAATACAATCGCGTATTTATATATTGAAGAAAGAGAACGTCTTATCTATGCATTATATACTCCTATAGATGGAAGATTGGATCATCCAGAGGAAGTACCGACAACGATCGAACTGGATGACAGAGAATATCATTTAGAGGAACAATATGCGGGTCATGTAATGACAGCAGGGAAGACACCATTTTCTCAAAATGGGGAACAACATGTATGGCAGTTTCAGTCGGATGATAATCATCTCTTACGTATTGAATGGCAGAACGGTCGATTTATGCTATATGAAGGAGAAGATATCCTCCCGGCAGATGTAAAAGTTATTCGGGCAACCTAGGAGAGGTTATTCATGAACAAGCGTTTTTGGCACATCTTAAAAATCACACTGGTCCTCAGTTTATTTGTCTCTCTGTTATCAGGCTGCGGCGCACCTGCTGTGAAAGATACGTACCCGCTTGAATCGGTGAACAGCAGTGGTAATTCGACTTCTTATGTATACCGTGCGGCGAATCTTACTGTTCCAGAAGTAGCCGATGAACTGATGGAAGATCGAACTCCGGATGAAGTGTCACCCGTTGATACAGAGCGAATGTTTCTCGTGTATCCGAATGAGCTCTACCATTTGCAGCAAGATCCAGATCAGCCGGAAGATACACTGATCGAGGTTGATTCTAAAGAATATGTACAGCGTAATTATAGTTCCTCTTTCTTACAGGGATATATTACTGCTTCTATTCTGGACAGTATCTTTGATGTAATGCGAGGATCGGGGAATTACAGGGGATACACTTCCTCTAAGACATACAAACCGACTCAGGGACAATACCGAACAGCTACTGACAATGATAAGAAAATTGCCCCGCCGCTAACAACAAAGCGTAGTGGGTCCATTATTCGTAGAGGGCTTGGAGATTCAGCTAACACGAAAAAAACGGACAACGGCAGCATTCTTAATCGGGATACTTCTTCTTCAAGCTCGTCAACTAAAGGGAAGATTGAGAGAGGAAAAAGCAGTGGATCGAGCATTTTTAGCTCACCAAAGAAAAGCACGAGACCGAAGACGAAGTTCGGTTCAGGCCGAATATCAAGGCGAAGATAGAAGAATGGTAAAACCCGGATACCTCGTAGTGTCCGGGTTTTGTGTTTTATCATCTGGCTTTGCGTACATGTCTAGATTTCTTAGATTTAGGAATGACGGTAGCTGGCTGTTTACGTATCCATTTCACGTAGGAGGCAATCTTTGGTGATTGCAGAAGCGCTTCAATTGTAGTCAGTCCGAGTACGACTAACTCTCGATTGGTAAATAAATGATGAATCTGTTTATGGCATGGAATACATAGATCTGCTGTAGGCTTGTCTTTTCCGCCTTCTTCCCGAGGAGTGAGATGATGTACGGTCGTAACCGGGACTTTTCTTTTGCAGAGAGCACAGGTGTGTTCTTCCTTCTGAGATGGCATTGCCTTCACCTCCTTTCGTAGCGTGAGATAAAAAAGCATACAATATGCATGTATAGCTTGATTAATCAAATAGGAGCATTACTTTTCGTACACATCCTCCCTTGCAACGAAGAAGAGATGGAGATACACTTTATTCAAAAGACAGATAAGCAAGGAGAACATATATGAGTAACTATAAGTCAGATCCAAAATTCAACCGAAAAGCCATTCAAGTTGATGCTGCGCAGCAGCTTATCGCAAATAAAGTAAAGTTAATAGATACAGAACAGGTAAGGATCGAGGATGTGCATGGCCGCATTATTGCTCAAGATATAATCGCACCACATCCTTATCCGTTCTTTAGAAGATCGGGAATGGATGGATATGCTGTCCGAAGTGCAGACATTAGCACAGCAAGCAGTGATCAAACAGTTCAACTTACGATCATTGACGAAATTCCCTGCGGTTATTCCTCACAGAAGGAGATTGTGGAAGGAACCGCTGCCCGTATTATGACAGGTGCTGAGGTTCCATTCGGAGCGGATGCCGTTGTTATGCTGGAAGCGACAGAATCGTGCGAGGTAAAAGGAAAACCATATGTAGTATTTAAACGTCCAACAACGCAGGGAGCAAATATTACGCCTGTTGGTCTTGAAGTGTCAGAAGGGGATTTGCTGGTTAAAAAAGGAACTCTGCTGACTGCAGGAGAGATCTCGGTTCTGGCCACGTTTGGTATTCATCAAGTGCCTGTTTTTAGAAAACCTCAAGTGGGGATTTTTGCAACAGGAACCGAATTGCTTGGCATTGAAGAAGAACTAGAGCCAGGGAAAATACGTAACAGCAACAGTTACATGCTACAATCTCAGGTGAGGGAAGCGGGGGGCGAGCCTCATCTACTCGGAGCTATTGTGGATGATTTGAAGCTGGCTCAGCAAAAACTGCAGGAAGCTTTATCAACCTATGATGTGGTCATCACTACGGGTGGTGTATCCGTGGGAGATTATGATATTATGGGAGATCTTGTTCGTCAGGATGAAGTGGAAATGTTATTTAACAAAGTAACGATGCGGCCAGGAAGTGTAACGACGGCAGCATATATTCAGAATAAACTGCTTTTTGCTTTATCGGGTAATCCGGGAGCTTGTTTTGTTGGATTTGAACTTTTTGTTCGTCCAGCACTGCAATTGATGCAAGCCTCAGAACACCCTTATCTCCAGCGGTGGACTGCGTTTTTAGGTTCAGATTATAGCAAAGTTAATAACTTTACGCGTTTTGTTCGGGGAAAATTGGAAGTGAAGAATGGACAAGTGTTTGCTTTCCCGGCCAGAGTAGATGAATCAAGTGTCATGGTAACAATTAAAGACAGTGATTGCCTAATTATCATTCCTCCTGACAAGAAAGGTTTACAAGCAGGAGAGGCAGTGGAAATCTTAAAGCTCGGCAGATGATGATCGAATAGAATCTGTGATGATATCCCTGTAATACCGAATGTGTAATGTGAATAATAAAAGCTGCCCGAAGGGCAGCCTAAAATACGATATATGAAGATGTATCAAGTGAGGGTAGAAAAGTTTAATCAACTCTTCGCTCAATCGCTTCAGACATCGTTTTATCGGTGAGATGCGCGTAAACCTCCGTTGTTTCCGTAGAAGCATGTCCGAGTTGTTCCTTTGTTTTGTAAATATCATTTTGCAAATAATAATCGGTGGCAAAAGAATGCCGTAATTTATGGACCGTTAAATACGGTTTACCAAAGCCTTTTGCATACTTGATAATCATCGCTTGAATCGCACGTTTTGTCATTCGTTTCCCTTCTTTTTGACCATTGGGGACGGTGACAAAAAGTGCTTTTTCTTTTTTGGGAGTGCGATACCGTAGTGTGCGAAGTTCCATATAGTTTAGAAGATCATCTTTAGCCTGTTCCCTATAATAGACGGGATTCTTGAATGTTTCATCGTTATTCCCTTTTCGGTATACGTAGAGGACTTTATTATTCAAATCAAGATCGTCGATGTTCAGATTAACAATCTCTGAGACGCGAAGTCCTGAGTTTAGAATTAAACTGGCAATACAAGCATCACGCTCTTTGTTCATCTCATGGGAATATAGAGCTTGCTTATTTTTCTCCATATCTTTCGCATACCCTTCTAAAATATATCCTATGAACTCGAGAAGTTCATCTTCCTCTAGTATTTTGCCTTTCAACTTTGCTGCCGTATCTTTTGGTTTGTGAACTCGTTTGATTTCGACTTTAGCCATAATATTTCGTTTTAGAAGGGGGTAAAATTCTTCATCTTCGGCAATTTGGCTCAGATAGTGGAACAAAGACCGGAGCGAAGATAATTTACGGGACACGGTGATGCGGGAGTTTGCCCCTTCTCTTTTGGTCGTCAGATAAATACGATATCCCGTTATACTGTCCATGCGCAGCATCTCAAGTTCTTTTAATGTTACTCCGGCATTTGATTCGGCTTCAGACAGACCTTCAGCCCGGAGCCAAGTGAAGAACGTATCATAATCTCGGACATACTCCAGCAGCGTGGAAGGAGATAGGTCTGGTAGTTTGTAATCAATGAATTGCTGAACATACCAGGGCATGGTGACTACACGTTCATCCAGTTTACGACGATCGGTTTCCTTTTGAATATTCATATTTCGTACGCCCCTTATATTTCTATTGTCTTCTTTAGGAGTAAGAACAAGTGTCCTTATTTTACCACATTCGCTAGGGTTATGACTTGCTCGGCCCGTGGCAAAGCTTTATAGTTATTTTATATGAAGAAAATAGAGGTGTTATGATATGGAACTAAGCCTCATTATGGTACCGCGCGAACAAAAACAAGTCATTCGTCATCTTATGCAATTCTATCTATATGATTTTACGAAGTATCTTGATATTGATGTTGATCGTTATGGTGTTTTTCCTGACTATCCGAATCTTGATGATTACTGGAGTCATACGGACAAGTATCCTTTTCTCATTAAAAATGGCTCTTCTCCCGCAGGTTTTGCACTTGTGGACAAGCTTTCTGGTAAAAAGGATGGCGACTTTTATATGACTGAGTTTTTTGTCATGCAAAAATATCGCCGCAGCGGAGTAGGAACTTGGGCAGCAAATGAACTATTCAGCCGCTTTCAAGGGGAATGGAAGGTTTCACAGGTTAGAACGAATATGGTAGCCCAAGCCTTCTGGCGTAAAGTGATTGGCGGTTATACCAATGGGCAGTTTCGGGAGAAATTTCATCCAGAATCGGGCAACCCAAGTCAACACTTTGTAACCTAAAGATGAGTATAAAATAAGGAGATTTTCTTTGACAGGTAGGCTGTTAAAGGAAATCTTTTTTTTGGTTCATAACGGTAATATTTATTGACACCTGTTAAAATATCTGGAATGATATGTATTATTTTCAGGTATTGCTATAGCGAGTAACCGTACGTTTCAAAGACACAGGAGGCAGCATGAATAAACATTTGAAAGAGATTCACCCGCTTGCTTGGACAATCATCATCGGCACAATTTTTGGTAGAATGGCTACGTCGATGAGTATTCCTTTTTTATCGATTTATTTAATTAAGACAATGGGGGCTTCACCAGTTGAAACCGGTATGGTGGTCGCGGTAAGTTCACTGATCGGCGTGTTTGCGAGTTTCTATGGAGGCTACATATCTGACCGAATCGGACGAAGAAAAGTACTTATTTTTTCTATTTTCAGCTGGGCAATTGTGTTTATCGGATTTGCAGCAGCGAATCAAATTTGGATGTTTTTTGTAATGAATGCGTTAAACGGTTTATGCCGTGCTGTTTTTGAACCTACATCAAGAGCCATGTTATCTGATATTACAAAACCGGAAAATAAACTCCTCGTATTTAATCTGCGGTATGCTGCGATTAATCTCGGTGTTGTCATTGGACCGCTGATTGGATTACAGATGGGTTCAGCTGAATCGGGAGTTCCTTTTCTCATTGCTGGCGCAGTTTATATTTTGTATGGAATCGTACTTATCATTCAATTTGCATTACAATCTGAGCAAGTGAAGTTACCATCCGAGGACGGTGGATCCAAGGTATCTTTAAGAGAGGCGTTTACCGTTACAAGCAGGGATCGAACTTTCATCTATGTACTTATCGGTTCTATGTTCTGTGTACTTGGATTTGGGCATTTCAGTTCCACATTAGCACAGTACCTTGAACTCAGCCCACAATTTGAAGATGGAGCGCAGTTGTTTACTTACATGCTGTCATTGAATGCCGTAGTTGTTCTGATCGTTCAATATCCTCTCGTTCGAACGTTCCGTAAACTGCCTCCTGCTGTGTCACTTATGGTAGGTAATGTTTTCGTGGCAGGAAGTTTTATATTGTTCGGAATGTGGGATTCTTGGTGGGCAATGTTAGCTGGTGTCGTTATATTTACCATTGGTGAAGTGTTGATGTTCACTTTGATGGACTTATTGGTCGATCGCATTGCAAAACCGGAGCTCAAGGGCACATATTTCGGAATGATGGGGTTCAATAATTTAGGAAATGTACTAGCACCGCTGATTGGCGGAGCGTTACTTACTCATTTTACAGCGGAACAGCCGTTATACATATTTATCCCTATAGTACTTATGACAGTATGCGGCATTCCTTTTTTACTATTAGCTCATGTCAGGCTCGAACATCAGGACAAGCACAAGGTTAATCATACCGTAAAGGAGGCTACATAGATGACATCTCAAATCATTGCAATGGGCGGTGGAGGTTTCTCCATGGAACCAGATAATCCGCTGCTAGATAAATATATTTTAGACCAATCTGTTTCTGATAAGCCAAAAATATGTTTTCTACCTACGGCCAGCGGAGATGCAGCGGGGTATGTGAAGAGATTCTATGAGGCTTTTGATCAACATTGCTGTATCCCATCCCATTTATCCTTATCCTCTCCGCCATGCCGGAATATAGAGGATTTTGTTCTGGACAAGGATATTATCTATGTAGGGGGAGGGAGTACTAAAAATTTACTTACTTTATGGAAAGAGTGGGGGCTTGATCAGATTCTCACAACCGCTTGGAAACAAGGTATTGTCCTTGCAGGTCTTAGTGCTGGATCTCTCTGTTGGTATGAAGAAGGAATTACAGACTCCAATCAGGGAGGTTACTCTTCTATTCGTTGTCTTGGGTTACTTCCAGGAAGTCATAGCCCGCATTATGATGACATGGATAGCGGAGAGTATACTTATAAACCGGCTTATCGCAAGTTAGTGGAGGCAGGAGAACTCAAGCAGGGTGTAGCTGCGGATAATGGGACAGCGCTTCATTACATAGGAACGGATCTGTATAAAGTAGTAAGCTCTAGACGGAATGCATTTGCCTATCAAGTATCGCGCACAGAGGGTGGTTTATTAGAGAAAAAAATAGAACCTCATTTTCTTGGAAATGAAAAGAAAATCTGAAAATATGCGCAGCCTTCAGCATCGCGGATTTTGGATTTCATTAGTAACAAGAGCACCTTAAACGGGAAAGAATAACCTCTTAAGGTGCTCTTTGAATCTGTTCCTTTTGAAGACACGTTACCATGAGATACTTGTGATGTGTTTTTCATCTTTCTGATCATATTCTTGCTGGTATCCAGAGCACTCTCTAGTTCATTTAGTAATTATCCGTTTTTTAAGAATAACCGACTTACTTGGGGATGTAACAGCTATAGCGTACCCTCCATTAAAGGAAGAAGATTCTGCTCTATACTCAAGTTTAGTTAATAAGTTGCCATAACGATCAATATAACCGAACTTACCATCTGAGTTTGTTCCGATTCCCACTAAAGCGATTCCTTCTTTGAAATTAGATGCGTTGTTGTATTCTTGGTAACCAATGACCAACTTCCCTTTTTTATTGATAAACCCGACTTTACCACTTGAGTTGTATACGACCGCTAGTCCCTCGCTAAAATCACTTGCATTGTCATATCGAAAAGGGATGATGACCTTACCCTTCTTATTAATAAATCCCCATTTACCTTTGTTGTTCTGCACGGATGCTAATCCTTCAGAGAAACTACCACCTGATTTATATTGAAAAGGAATAATAACTTTGCCAGAAGTATCAATATACCCGTACTGTCCTTTATTATTTTGAACAAGGGAGAAACCTTCGGAAAACCCTCGAGCATAGGTGTAATCAAAAGGAATTGTCAATTCACCGAGTGTATTAATGAATCCATTTTTATTACTTTTCGGATCAGTTGCCATAGCAAGGCCATTGCTAAAATAAAAATCGGAATCATATTTTTTTGGGAAATGAGAAATGATTTTTCCTGTTCTGTCTATAAGTTCCTGTTGATTCGTATTTGCTAAGGTTACATGAGATACGCCCTCAGAAAAATAGCCAGCTTCGGTAAACTGACAAGGAATCGCTAATTTCCCCTTTGTATTAATATAGCCATAGAGTTTTGTTTCTTTATTTTGTACCAAAGCTCGTTGTTCGTAAAAATCACTCATCGGTTTGATATTATCTGGGAGATGGAAAGCTTTATTTCCTTTAGTATTGTTGTATATTAGAGTTCCATCTGATTGTTCGGATAGTAACAAACCATTATGAAAGCTTCCATCACTTTGAGGCCTAGCGATATTGTGATCCAAGAATGTCTTTGAAACTTCGATTTTTGTTTTTAGGATCTTGGTAGCTGCTGAACTCGGTTCTGAAAATGTGACATTCGTGAAGCTTAAGAGCAGTAATGCTAAGCATAATTTTCTAATCATTTTGATAGCTCCTTCGTTTTATTTTAATAATATATAGATTTCAAAAATCACTTGTTGTAATACAAACACATCAAATGTAAAAAAGTTTATTTATTTGTAGGATTCATCACAGTTAAGTACAAGGGCGAAAAGGATAACCAAATTAAAATATATATCCTAGTTATATTCGACTCCTGAGTTTATTAAAAGAAAGTAAAAGAGCTGTAGAGATACAGTTCTTTTTTATGTTTATTTTTACTTTTATTGACATTATATGGTTCGTATTTTATTATAGATACCAACGGTCGGTATTAAAAAGAGGGAGGCTAATATGGCTAGAAATAAATATCCAGAACAGACATTGGAGCAAATCCTTGCAGTCTCATCCAAACTGTTTACGGAAAAAGGATTCGAGAAAACAAGCATACAAGATATTATTGATGAACTTGGAATGTCCAAAGGGGCTATTTATCATCATTTCAAATCGAAAGAAGACATCCTTGATGCGGTGATGAACAAACAATTCAGTTATGCTGCAAAGATACTGGATGATCTAATCCAAAATACTCAAGCCTCAAATGCGCGCGAGAAATTAGTTGTGATTTTAGAACAAATCGTAGCTGATCCAGACGCCCATTCCCTGGACGGAGTACTGAGTACACAGATTAAGAATCCGCAATTTGTAGTGACAGGTATTCAGGAAGGTGTGAAAAAAGATGCCCCGATTATTGCAAGAATTATGATGGAGGGAAAAGAGGATGGATCCATCACCACGGATTTTCCAATAGAGTGTGCTGAGGTCTTTATGCTACTCGTGAATATTTGGATAAATCCACTATTGTTTGGACGGGAGCATGAGGAAACTGTGGATCGATTACATTTTTTACAACACATGTTGAGGGTTCTGGGTGCAGATATTGTCAGTGATCAATTGCTTCATAAAATTACGGAACGTCATTCGGATATTGCAGGATACAGTTCGGATGAGTAGTAACTTTGCAGTAAAAACAGAGGGTTTATCGAAGTTTTTTTTAGATAAGGAAGTGATTCAATCCTGCAGAATGTCTGTTCCTGAAGGAGTTATCTATGGATTTTTAGGACCAAATGGTGCTGGAAAAACAACGGTAATGAAGATTTTACTTGGATTACTTACCCCAACGGCTGGAAAAGTAGAAGTGTTAGGCATGGACGTAACGGAAGAGAGAAATAAAATCTTAACGCAAGTTGGCAGCCTAATTGAAGTTCCCGTTTTTTTTGAACATCTCTCTGCTGAGGAGAACTTAAGCTTGCATCTTGCTTATATGAATGTGGAAGAGGCAGATATATCCAAGGCGTTGCAAATGGTAGGTCTCGTGGGGACCGGTTCTAAGCCTGTATCTAAATTTTTTTTAGGGATGCGCCAGCGACTTGCAATTGCAAGATCATTCATTCATCATCCTAAACTTCTCATTCTTGACGAACCTATTAGTGGGCTTGATCCTGTCGCTGTTCGAGAGATGAGAAACCTGTTTCTTACTCTAGTGCACGACCATGGTATGACCATTCTTTTATCCAGTCATATCATTTCAGAGATCGAACATATTGCAGATATCGTAGGGATTATTACAGAAGGAAGAGTAGAGAGGGAAATGCCTCTAGCGGACATCAAGACTCAGTTTGAAAATGGCCTGGAAGACTACTTTTTTGATATCGTGAGCGGAGGTAACCAGTTTGCTTAGGATGATGAAATTGGAGATGAAAAGAAATCATCTTGGCTCTTATGTTACGGCTAGTATCATTTTTGGAATTGTACTTATTGGTTTTATGTATTTTGTTGCCTATGTTGCGCAGGTGGAGAATGAACCGGATTTTCAGACTTACCCCAATATTTTTTTATTCACTACCATCGTCAGTATGATTGTGTTTTCCGTTTTGTCTTCTGTAATGTATTCACGATTTGTAATTGAGGAATATAGCGGTACAAGATTAGTGCTTTTGTTCTCATATCCAGTCAATCGGAAAAAAGTACTTCTGGCTAAAGTGGGAATAGTGGTCTTATTTACTACGGTTGCCATGATCATCTGTAATATTCCAGCAGTTCTGATTTTTAGTCTAACGGAGTCATTTATACCTATCGTAAGTGACACACTTTCAATTGGACTATTGATGTCCATAATTAAAATGATCCTTGTACTGTCTATCAGCGTAAATGGTATTTGCATCATCGCCATGAGAATTGGTTTTGTAAAAAAGTCTATACCCACAACAATGGTTACCTCTTTCATTCTATCTGCAGTATATGCAAATGCCATGATAGGAAGTTTTGGAAATGATGCTATCCTGTTTTCCCTGTTAACCCTCGTCGTTGCAGTGAGTACCTTTATACTTTGGGAATTGATGAACAAGGTGAACAGCATGGAGATCGATTGATAAAACAAAAACGTTTTATTATAGGAGTGATCGTGTGTCTTTAATG
The DNA here is from genome assembly GCF_018403285.1 of Paenibacillus sp. J45TS6. GTDB lineage: Bacteria > Bacillota > Bacilli > Paenibacillales > Paenibacillaceae > Paenibacillus. Next base: position 71,968 of record NZ_BOSJ01000003.1, read on the forward strand.
AGTGAATTTGAGATACGAAAAGAACAAACGATCCATGATTCAGTTAGCCATTTGATGATTGATTGGCTTTCAGATGACATTCGAATTTTTACCACGGAGTTAAACGATATTCGGATTGTTCAAAAAGCCAGTAACAAATTTCCTGAAAGTAGACTTTTTAATACAGACATCAGGTCTGATGAACTGCGGATTGTTGATGGTAGAAAAGAAGCGATAAGGATTGGGTTTCAATTTCGTTCTACGATACTGGAAATATATCTTCCTGAGAAGGTATGGAACTCGGTGAACCTCACAACAGTTGGTGGCCGGGTGTATTTTAAAGAAGTGAGTGCTATGAATTGTAAGTGCCGAATCACATCTGGGAGAGCGGAGTTATCAGGGAATATACAAGAATTGGATCTAGGCATTGTAGGTTCTAGTGTTATTGGAGAGAAGTTAATCGTTGATAAGCTGCATATCAATTCAACTTCATCTAAATTGGAACTTACAGGTGAATTCTCAGAGATCGATTCGTCTAACAAGGGAAGAGGGATGACAATTCGATCCCGGATTGTACCCGAAAGAATCCGCTGTGTAGGAACGGGAGCAAGGGTTATCATCACTATTCCTGATAATGACGGCTTTATTTTTAAGTTTAAAAAGGTATCAGGCAATTTCAAAAGTGATTTTCCCTTAATTTCGGAGGGGAAACAATATACTTATTTAGAAGCAAGAAGGAGCTACAGCGCTGAGGTTAGAGGAGGAGAGTTTTCATTAAGGAAACATTGAAGGGGGATAAGAAGAGATGGCGGGATTTATTGTAGGAACAAGTTTAGCGGTACTTATATTGGTTACGGGAATCGTGGGTCTGCTGATCAGTAAGCAAAAGAGAAAGAAGAACACATGGGCGTGGTGGTTCATCTTGTTTGGATGCTGTGCAATCATAAGTGCATTTATTAACGCAGGTGGTTTAACTTAATCGTCCAAGTTAGAGCTAATTCCATTATTTTGAAAATAATTTCGCTTGTACTATACTAAGATGTATAGGTGAGTTTATTGGGAGGTTTAATCTTGAAAAAAATACTCAAAATAATGTTAGCTTTCACATTAGTTTCTCCTGTTTTTCAATTCAATCAACACTTTAGCAATGAAGCTAAAGCACAAATGGTAACACAAATGGTAACACAAATGGTAACAAATGATAACTCTTCATATTTCATAACGAAAGAAAAGCCTAGCAAAAAAGAAACAAAAAACAAGATTGTATTTGAACAGGATAACGTAAGTGTAATAGCTACTAAGAAGAAGTCGGCTAATCCTCCATCTGACACCCTGATAGATTCTGTAGAGATCATAAATGGGACTCAAAACTATACTATAAATTTCACAGATGAGTTTGATACCATTAATTCAATTTCCATATCCCCAACCCAAAAATTTCTTGCGCTACAAGCAGGGAGTCTCGGCTACAACAAATTATATGTCATTAATCTCAAAGATGGTTCTTACGAACTGATTAATAGTATGGTGAAAAGTTCGAAACCAGTTGAAACCGTGACTGCTTACAAGTGGTCTCCTAATGGTCAAAAGCTTGCCTTTTCGTATGGAGATCCCTCATTAAGTAGAATAGCAATCTATAATGTGTTTTATAATACATTTACTTATGTACCAAGAGAAACAAGAACGATTTCTACTGCATTTATACTTTGGGACAAAAAAGGTTCATTCATTGATTATGCAAGTAGTGAGTATCCATCTGATCTCTATAAGTTATTTAGATATTCTTTTGACACGAAGAAAAATAAAGTTGTAAAAAAACTAAACGCTAATGAACTCGCACAAATGAATACATTAAATTAATAATTAAGTAAATTAAAAGCAAGCTAAGGAAATGGGGCACTATATCTGAGGATGGATTTATTAATAATGTTTAATTGATTTTAAGTACTCAGTAACAGATATCGTTAAACATCGCTGTGAGAGGAAGTAAAGAGACTGGTATAGTACACCAATATCAACACATACGTAAACATAAACATAAACGTAAACGTATGTGTAATTTAAATAGGCGTAGTGCAAGGGACTCCACCCTCTGCACTACGCCTATCTTTTTAATCATGCTTCCGCTTACTATTTTCAAATAACTGAAATCAGTTTGTCCCAACGAATGGTTTCGATTTTTTCGGGAAAGACCGGATCGCGCCCACATACGGCAAGAGCATATCCGGGGTCAATCCTATATTGCTTAAAATCCCAGCTGGTATCCGGTTTACCCGAACGATAGAACTTTATTTTATTATGCTCCTGAAATTCAAATGAGAATGAGTCAAGCGGAATCGAGAGCCCCGCACCTTCTGCTTTAATATAACTTTCTTTTAGCGTCCACAGATCGTAAAAAAGAGATTGCTGTTGTTCCTCGTTTTGTTCTTGAAGCAGGCTGACTTCAGTAGGTGAAAAGAAGCGCTCTGCAATAGATATCTCTATGGGATTAGCGGCCGACTCAATATCGATCCCAACCGGATTATAATCAAAAGCGGCTACGACCCAATCTCCAGAATGAGAGATATTATAGTGACATGAACGATATTCTGCAAGTTCCGGTTTACCATAAGCATTATATTTCTTAACAAGCCCAGAGGGGGGAATTCCCCACCGCTCCAAAGCATATCTTTGCAAAAGGAGTTCACCGCAAAGGGTGCGCAGCTGATCTTCAGGCTGACGAAACTTCTGAATCTTAGCTCGCAGCTGAGGGTTCATTAAAGGTATGATTCGCATCCAGTCTATACCCGAATCTAATATTGGACGGAGATGCACAGACCAGATATCCATTTGTCACGTCCTATTCATTTTTCAACATGGGATTGTCCATGAGATCTACCCAAAGCGATGAATTTTCGAGTAAGGAAGCTAAGGTGAATAACTCATTCTCATGCCCCTTTGCGGCCATCACTTGAACGCCAACGGGCAGTCCTGACTCTGTTAGATGGATAGGAAGGCTCATCGCTGGATTGCCTGTAAGATTAGCTAACTGTGTAAACGGAGTATAGGTCAAGCTTGGAAGGAACATTTCATAGATAAGTTCCTGTTGTTTAGCCTTTGATAAATCGCTCACGGAAAGCAAGTGCTGGGTCTGTTCTGGTCCAGGCGTAAGTTCTCCCACAAGCGGTGCTGGATAGGCATTGGTTGGTGTAATGTAAAAATCGTAACGATCATAAATCGTACCCATCTGAGCAGCAGCGACATCCCATTCCGCTAAACTGTGGACAAATTCGGCAGCAGATAACTTACGGCCTGCTTCAAGCAGAACCCATCCTTCGATTTCGATATCTTCTGCAGTAATGGATCTTCCAAGTCCGCGTTCCATGCCAAGAACCATAGCCGCCATTTCACCGCTGTTCATCATGTAATAGTTCTCCATCAGACGGACCCCATTGACAGGGCTCAGCTTTTCTTCAACAACATGTCCTTCAGATTCTAAAAAGCGAACCAGTTTATGTACCGCTTCAATAGCATCTTCACTCACAGGTGTACCTACAGGTGAGGTGGTGGTATATGCAATACGGTATTTACGTTTAAGCGGCGCATACATATCTTCGAGATAACGTCCCGGATAAAGGGGAACTTGAAAAGCAGCTTCATTCTGAATGACTTGGAGTACATCGAGAAGAGCAGCACTGTCTCTGACCGTCTTGGATAATGCAAAATCAATAGAGGCTCCTTGCCATTGTCTACCCACACCAGGGCCAACCGGTGTACGTCCTCGGGTAGGTTTAAGTCCAAAGAGTCCGCTAAATGATGCAGGGATACGAATGGATCCTCCGCCATCACTAGCCCCAGCGATCGGAACCATTCCAGACGCAACAGCCGCTGCGGAACCTCCGCTGGAACCGCCAGGGGAGTGCATGGTGTTCCATGGATTCCGAGCGGGTCCATGCAGCTTTGGTTCGGTAATATTTTTGAGGCCAAATTCCGGTGTATTGGTATGCCCGATCGGAATAAAGCCGGCTTTTCTTAACTTGGCAACAAAATGAGAATCATATAAAGGTTTGTGCTGTTTAAACAGCTTAGAACCAGAGGTGAGCGGTTCACCGGCAATGGCTTGGGAAATATCTTTTAACAAAATAGGAACGCCTGCAAAAGGTTGCTCCATAATGCTCACCTGTTCAGCCTCTTTCAAAGCTTGTTCATATCTTGTATGTACTACGGCATTTACTTTTGTGTTTTGTTTTTCTACTTGTTCTATTGCAGCTTGAACTAACTCGGCAGGTGAAGTTTCCCGGTCTCTGATGAGCTGAGCAAGTCCTACGGCATCATAGGAAGTGTACTGGTTTTTCATGTCAATCATCCCTTTCTGATTATGATTTTACCATACGCAAGAGCGTTGTCGTTATCTCATACATAAAAAAGCCATGTCCAGAAGACATGGCAGGATGGGACCTTTATTAGTTTATAGAAAGTTGGTTCTGATTCGTCTGTTGCTGACGCGTTAGGATAAATAGAACGGACCATATAAAGATAAAGCCTACGAGCTGAGCCAGTGTAATCATTTCACCAAAAGCAAGCCAGTTTACAATAATACCTGTCATCGGAAAACTGAGTTCAGCGAGTGTAGCCATAGATGCTTTTGTTGAAGATAAACCTTTATAGTACAGAAGCAGACTCAGTAGTCCTGGCAGTAAAGCTTGCGCAAGAAGATTTATAATAATACTGGTAAGTGCAGGACCTGATTGAGGAAGATTGGTTACTCCACCTTCGATCCATGTCATTCCAACAAGCAAAGGAATTGCGAATACATACCGGATTGAAGTAACGGTACTATACTGGATCTGTCCAAGGAGCAGACGGCCCATTACTGTAGAACCGCCCCATAGAGCAGCTGCTAAAAGTGACAAGATGCTCCCAATTTTGAGCCATTCGGTTCCCTCACCAAAAGGTAAGTGAAATCCAAAGGTAAGTAGATACGTACCGATGATCGCTATGGTAAACAGAGCGCCAAACTTTTGTGGCAATGTTTCCTTAAGGATCAATTTTGCTAAAAGAATAGCAAAGATAGGTTGCATTTTTTGCAGCAAGATTACTGCATTTAAATCACCGTTTGTCAGTGCCATCGTGAAGATAACAGACGCAAGTGCAGATCCACCCCATGAAATAAATAACATGGCAAGGTAGTGCTTTAGCTTCAAGTGTTTCAATTCATGACGATTCTTCCAAAGGATCGGACCTGCAACAAGACATACGAGTAAATGTTCTACGAGAACAACTTGCATCGAAGTCAGATGTTCTAACAAGTTGATACGAAACAGGGGACTTATTCCCCATAAAGCTGCCCCAAGGGCAACCAGCCAAAAACCAGTCGAACTTGAATTTCTTTTTGCGTGGGTAGTGTTTTCCATCATCAAACTCCTCCATCGAATTTGAAAATGGTATCTTCAGTTAACAAAACCCCTATCATCTCAGCATTTTGCATGCCAAAAACAATAGGGGTTGATCAAACAAACATGCGAAATAACACGGCACGTTGCGATATTTGATCTTCTCTCATCCGGACTGTACCGTCGGCTTTGGAATTTCACCAAATCAGTCAATCTTCTATAATAAGAAAATTGAGTCGCGGGCTTCGCTAAAAAGCGTCACCGCCGGTTGGGAATTTCACCCTACCCCGAAGATCCATTATTCAATTAGCTGATATATTTTAGTAAGTAAATGAGTTGTTGTAACTCTGTAGCTGTTATCATAATACAGGAAGCGCTATCACAGCAAGTACTTTTTTTATAGACACCTATACTTACTAAAATCTTCTATTCATATAAGTTAAGCGCTCATCAAAATCGGTCGCATCATCAGCTTACATCATCCTGAATTTCATTATACACAGGAATAGATAATTTTGTGATTGATATGTACCTTTTACGGACCTACACAGCGTCTTTTTTATGCTGGAAATAGCGTAATACTAGTGGAAATGGAAGATTGAGTAAGTGGAGTATAGTAATTTGCTTATTCCTTTTCATTGACAGGGTCATTTCATATTTAGATAATAAAACAGCATTGCTATGAAACTTACGAATAGTAGGGCAACTTACATCTAGGAGTGACTTTATGGATTTATTACGTAAGAAACATTTTGACCCCAATCAAAAAACGGATAACAATCTAAAGAAATCGCTGGGCCCTTTTGATCTGACCGTCCTTGGAATAGGGGCGATTATCGGAACGGGTGTCTTTGTCGTTACGGGAACTGCTGCCGCAGATAATGCCGGTCCAGCACTCGTTATTTCATTTGTTGTTGCTGCCCTGGTATGTATTCTTGCAGCACTTTGTTATTCTGAACTAGCTTCAACGGTAACGATATCCGGCAGTGCCTATGCATACAGTTACGCCGCTTTTGGTGAAGTGTTTGGCTGGTTAATGGGTTGGGCTCTTGTACTCGAGTACGGTTTAGCTGCCGCTTCTGTTGCGAGTGGGTGGTCTGCCTATGTGCAAGGACTATTAGCTGGTTTTAATATCCATTTGCCTGCTGCATTGTCTGGAGCATTTAATGCAGCCTCAGGACAAATTGTGGATTTACCGGCCGTTATTATTATCTTGCTAATTTGTTTGCTATTAACAAGAGGCGCGAAAGAAACGGCTAGATTTAATGCGTTTATGGTGTTTGTTAAAATAGCTGTCATTCTCATATTTGTCATCGTTGGAGCTTTTTACGTGAAACCGGATAACTGGACACCGTTTATTCCATTCGGATATTCAGGGATTCTGAGCGGTGCTGCGCTAGTGTTTTTTGCCTATATTGGTTTCGATGCTGTAGCAACCGCGGCGGAAGAAGTTAAGAACCCACAGCGAGATCTGCCGATCGGTATTATTGCTTCACTATTAGTGTGTACGTTACTCTATGTAATTGTTGTTGTAGTCCTGACAGGCATGGTACCTTATACAGAACTTAGTGTAGCTGATCCGGTAGCCTTTGCACTTCGGTTCGTTCAGCAAGATTTTGCAGCAGGACTCATATCGCTTGGGGCGATTGCTGGAATAACAACCGTTTTACTTGTACTGTTATTCAGTCAAACAAGACTCTTATTCGCCATTTCTCGTGATGGACTGCTTCCTAGATTTTTATCCAAAGTAGATGAAAAGAGACAGACTCCTGTTCGAAGTACTTGGATGGTTGGACTTGTTATTGCCTTGTTATGCGGATTCCTTCCACTTGATAAACTGGCAAGTCTGACAAATATGGGCGCATTATTCGCTTTTGCTATCGTATCTTTAGGTGTAATTGGATTGCGTAAAGCAAGACCGGACCTTAAGCGAGGCTTTACGGTTCCGTGGGTACCATTTCTTCCTTTGTTAAGTGCTGGTTGTTGTTTCCTGCTCATGTTCCAATTAGACATTTGGACCTGGATGGGATTCATCCTTTGGATGATCGTAGGACTTCTTATTTATTTATTCTACGGATACTCGCATAGTGAACTTGGTGAAAACAATCCTAAATAAACCATTTTTTCTAGATAAATATACTGATTTTAAGAAGCTTTCGGCTATTGCCGGAAGTTTTTTTATTTATCACAGAGGAAACCATTTCAGTTGTGAAATGGATTCAGACAAGTAACAGATTTGACTCTCATTCAAAACAAATTATGCTATAATGACTAACTTAGAGAAAACGCTATGGTAGAAAGGTGATAACATGCGTAGAGCAATCGTATGGTCATTAGCATGTATGCTGGTATTGCTGCTTGCAGCCTGCAGTTCGAAAGAGTCCGAACAAGTGCAGCCGACCATAAAAGAAGAACCTGTAGAGACAGGGCAAACCCTTACATTAGTAGAACCAGAATATTATGAAGTACCGGATAGTAATAAATATCAAATTCAAACAAGATTGACTGATTTTCAACTCATCCATGGTTATGGAGGTCTTGCTTGGGGCGTTACTCGTAATGAATTAAGACTGTATTATACGCGAGATAACGGAGCAACCTGGGTTAATATTTCTCCTTCAGCCAATGTGAAGTTTTCATCTAACCCTGTTTACGGAAAAGATATTTTCTTTTTAGATGGAGAACATGGATGGATCGTTCGTTCAGGAACAGATGGAACCAATAATGTCGTTCTGCGTACGGATGACAGCGGAGAGAGCTGGAAGATCGCTTCACTTGAAGAATCACAAACCGTAACAGCCCTTCATTTCAATTCCAGTACACACGGTTATCTCATGACGAGTGAGAGTGTGGGGACAGTAAAAGAACAAAAAACATTATATATTACGACCGATGGCGGAGTTAACTGGACCCAAACATCAACGAATAATCCAATTCAGGCTACAGATGAAGCGATTCCACTACAAGGTTATGCGATGGGCATGATGTTTACAGACAACGGGAAAGGTTTTGTACCTGTACTAGAGCTGGGAACACCAAAAATGTACGTAACTAGCGATGACGGTGAGACTTGGAGCATGGACAAGTCATTTTTTAATCGTACTTCATCACTTCATACGAAATGCTCTTCGTTTACAATGAGAGAAATGGAGTCATTAAGCGTTAATCATCATAAACTTTACATACCGCTAGGATGTTCTGAAGGAGACCAAGTTAAGTACAGCGGATTATTCACAGATGATAGCGGCGATACATGGAATCATGTCCAATTTGAGCTGCCGGCAGAAAGCGGGACAGATAAACGGCTGTATCCTACTTTTGTCTCTGATCATATAGGGTGGATGTTACAAGGAAAAACAATATACCAGACAACTGATCAAGGGAAAACTTGGTCTAAACTTGCAGGCAGCAAGAATCTGTCTGATTTATTGGATAAGTACCCTGAGGTTGTGAAAATGCAGTTCGTTACGACAAAAGTCGGATGGATCTTACTTGAAAATGCAACGGAGAAGAAATCAATATTGATGCAAACGACGGATGGCGGGCTGAACTGGGGAGTGTTATAACAAAGAAAATTTGTATTATTCTGCTAAAGAGATGACAAGTTCCTTTCCATAGTGGCATATACTTGAACAGAATGACGGTTTGTCAGAAGCCAGAACTTGGACGGGAGGAGACGGCGTGGGATTTGAATCTTTCTGGATGTTTGATTTTTTCGGAACGGTATTCCCTGTAGTGTTTGTCGTGATTCTCGGTATTATTGCTATTTCCATTGGAAAAGAAGCTCTTCAGTGGGGGAAAAACAAGAAACAGCCTGTCCTCACAGTGCATTCTCGGATTACGGGTAGACGTATTTCTGTTCAGCAGCAGACAAATCAGAGCGAAGGCAACCATACGAGAACCATGTATTATGTCACGTTTGAAGTGGAGAGTGGCGATCGATTGGAGTTTAAAGTCGCCGGTAAAGAGTATGGTCTATGTTCTGAAGGAGATGAGGGAAGACTCACTTTTCAAGGAACGCGTTACATAGGCTTTGAACGTCTTGCTAGAGTATATGCCGAGCCGGTTCACGGGTCTTAGGGAAAGATACGGAGCTGATGCATGAGTGAAGTTGTCTTCTATTCATTTCTCTTGCCATAATAATGTATAGGTCGTCCCTGACAAGGGCGGCTTTTTTTGATGTTTATTCGAAATGAATAGAGTAACTTGGTAGAACTAGGGTAATGAGTAGGAAAGGAATTCAGAAGGGAAGGGTGATGAGAAAATGAGATTTGAAAATAGGGTAGTCATCGTAACGGGAGCCGGCAGCGGGATCGGTAAAGAAGTGGCAGGTGCTTATGCCATGCAAGGAGCAAAGGTCGTTCTTGCGGATCGCCATGAGGAGAAGGGAGCAGCGGCGGCTGCGTCGCTGCGTCAAGATGGATACGAAGCGATGTTTGTCCACTGTGACGTTAGGTCAGAAGAAGCAATTCTAACACTCATGGAAGCTGCGGTAACTGAATATGGACAGATTGATGTTCTAATTAATAATGCAGGATATGGGATTTGGAAATCACCTTATGAACTCACTGTAGATGAATGGGATGATGTGATGAACACAAATGTCCGCAGCTGTTTTCTTGGGACAAGGATCGCTGCCAAATACATGAAAAACAACAAAAATGGCGGCTCTGTAGTCAATATTTCTTCTACTCGGGCTACCATGTCAGAGCCAAATTCAGAAGCTTATGCTGCTTCTAAAGGAGCTATTATTTCGCTTAGCCATGCGATGGCTTTATCCTTGTCATCTGAACACATCCGGGTCAATAGTATCAGTCCGGGATGGATTGAGACTGGTGAATATGAACAATTGCGCCCAGAGGACCATTCGCAGCATCCAAGCGGAAGAGTGGGGAAACCATCGGATATCGCGCGTGCCTGCTTATACTTGACCGACCCTGAGAACGATTTTATTACAGCAGAGAATCTAGTTGTTGATGGTGGAATGTCACGAAAAATGATATATCAGCCCTAGCCTAGGACTCCTATCAAAATTGTATAATATTTCTGGATGAGCCCAACATGAGCACGAGGGCTCATTTTTTTTGCTCTATTCCACTGTTATAATAGCGTTGGCTTAAAAAAAGAGAAAAGAAGTGGAGGTAAGATATGTACGGGAAACTTTCCCGCATGCTCTTGTGGGTTGTACTTCTTGCTAGTGTAACATGGTTGACAGCTTTTGATTCTTCAAAAGAAACTACTCGGGCAATGTGGCTTTGGCAAGCTGAATCGATTCAGGACGGCGGCCAAGATATACTAGATTACGCAGACAATCATCGGATTAATCATATTTATTTACGAATTGATATGGAGCAACCTGCCGCAGTATACCAACGTTTTATCCTTCGTGCACATGAGAATGGAATAAAGGTGGATGCGCTGGGAGGTCACCCAAAGTGGGCGGCGGAAGGCGGAGAAGTTCCGTTATTGCGTTTTGCTAACTGGGTTGTTGACTTTAATAGAGAATCAGAAGAAAATGAAAAATTTAGTGGAATTCATCTGGACATAGAGCCCTATGTTCTAGGGGAGTGGGAGATCGATAGCGATGAGGTCACTCGGACTTATCTTGCGAATATTGAAAAGTTCCTGTCTGTCATTGAGCAAGAACCTAGCCTGGATTCAGCTATAGATCTTCCTTTCTGGTATGATCACTATTATAACCCAGACTCACAAGAACCGCTGATTCAGTGGTTTATGGGCAGGTTTGATCAAATCGCTTTAATGGCTTATCGTGATAAAGCAAGTGGGGTGGGCGGGATTGTCCAAGTTATTCAAGAAGAGATGGAATGGTCAAGCAATTATTCTGCAAAAATCATTGTTGGAGTTAACGCGAAACCAATGCCGGGAGAAGAATTCACCACATTTGCTGGAAAGTCGAAAGAGAAAATGGAACAAGCTCTTCAGGAAGTGACAGCATCCTATGCAGGCTATTCCAGTTTTGCAGGAGTTGCCATTCATGATTATGTATATTGGAGTCAGATGACTCAAGATACAGTAAATCCAGAGCCGACACCAGAACCAGAGCCGACACCGGACCCAGAACCAGAACCAGAACTGCCGACTGACTCTATTCGCGGAACTTATATATGGAAAGCAGAACAGATAATTAATGAAAGTGACCAAGTGCTCGAGTTCTTACAAGAGAAAAAGGTGAATTTTCTATATGTAAGACTTGATCTTGACCAGCCGTATTCACTGTATCGCAATTTTGTGGGTCAAGCTGCAGCGATGGGAATTGAAGTTCATGCGATGGGCGGTCATCCAAGTTGGGGACTTGAAGAAAACAGATCACGTCTAACGAGGCTCATTAATTATGTGAAACAATATAACCTACGTGCAGCAGAGGATGAAAAATTCCACGGCATTCACTTAGATATTGAGCCATATACAAACTCGGAATGGGATAATAACCGAGAACGTGTGCTTAAAGAGTGGGCATCTAATATAGAGTATTTCGCTCGTGAGACCAAAAAAGATTCCGAGCTCAAAACAAGTGCTGATTTAGCTGTATGGCTCGATCGCCATGAATTGCCAGGAAAAAACATGACGGTAACGGAATGGATGATTCGTACATTGGATCATATCTCACTTATGGCTTTCCGAGATACAGCAGAAGGATCTAACGGAATTGCGACCGTTGTAGCTCAAGAAATGGAAATTGCTGATCAATTAGGCAAGCCGCTGCTGATTTCGGTGGAAATGAAAGAAAGTCATGAGGGAAATCATATTACTTTTTATGAAGAAGGCGAAGCTTATATGGAATCAGAACTAGCGAAGTTGCCAGGTCTGCTTGCGGAATATAATGCTTATCAGGGGTATTTAATTCATTCTTACGATTATTGGATTAATGCGAAGCCATAAAGAATTATTTAATAATCTCATATAGAGATGAGAAGAGCGGACTAAAGAAACTTTTAGTTTGCTCTTTTTTCATATGTTCATTTCTCTATCCGTATATATTTCCAATTAGAGATTTGTTAAACTGGAAAAAAAGATATAATCTCGGAGGAGTCTATGTATCTGATTAACTTTTTTGAAGGCAAGCATATGTTACATGCAGAGGTTGAGCCTAGAACGAGTTTTGGTCCTCTATCTTCAGGTGAAGACACGTACGATCCTATTCTTGTGATAACTAGTGTCGTTGTCTTGCTTGTTTTTCTCGTTGTAGGTTATTATGTGTCTCGCTATTTTCGTAATCATCGGAATAAAAAATGAGTAAGAAATAAGAAGAGTGTTGGGCTCTTGTGAAGAGCAAACCCAATGTTCTTTTTTTATTCAAAAAAATAATTGAAATAAATTGTCACGATCTGGGCGAATGCACAATAAGATATAAAGTATAGCCATGAGAACAGATAATACGGGAAGGAGGAAGACTTCCATTGGCAGTGATTAAAGCGAATTCCGAAGATGTGAAATTACTGGCGAGACTTATGCGTGCGGAAGCGGAAGAAGACGGTGATACAGGGATGCTCCTTGTAGGGAATGTAGGGGTCAATCGAGTGCTCGGAGGATGTCTGGATTTCCGGAATATCCGCTCTGTGAGTGAGATGGTATTCCAGAATCCGGGAGGATTTGAAGCAACCCAAAAGGGATATTTCTACCAGGCAGCAAGGGAATCAGAGATTAGACTCGCTCAGCGGGTAATCAACGGGGAAAAGATATGGCCGGCAAGTAACGCACTTTGGTTCTTCAGACCTGCAGGGGATTGTCCGCCGACTTGGTACAATCAAGCGAATACAGGGAGATACCGAGCACATTGCTTCTTTAGTCCTTCAGGTGAAGATTGTCCTGCTGTTTATTAGTTTTTGAAAAGAGTATCTATCTAAAATCAGGGAGGTTTTTAATTATGTTTAACCAGCCTTACCAACCGGTCACATATAAGATTGGAAATGGGGGACCTGGATACGATCCGAGAAATATGGGAATGCCTTCGATGCCAATGATGCCTATGATGCCAAATACAACCGTTGTTCCTCCAGAAGTGAGCAGTGGAAGCGTGATGACTCCAGGGGGGGCAGTTATTCAGCAGACTCTCCCTTTTACCGAACAATCTTTTATCGAGAATATTCTCAGGTTGAATCTCGGAAAGATTGGGACTTTTTACGCCACTTATGAAGGAAACAGGGAGTGGAATGCAAAGATCTTTAAAGGAGTACTAGAAGCAGCAGGGCGTGATCATATTATCATTAGTGATCCAAATACAGGTCAACGTATCATCATTTTAATGGTGAACTTTGATTATGCTACGTTTGATGAACCGCTGAATTATGAATATCCATATGCACCGCCTACTGCTCGGCGGTAAAACTTAGGATTATGGACGTTTTCTCATAATCCCTAATAAAACACATAATGCATTAGTAAGCCGCAGGGTACACAATTTATCTTTTTTGTGTACCCTGCGGTTTTTTATAGCACTTATTTTGGGCTCTGCCTCATATATATTATCAAGATCACAGACAAAGAGGGATAAAAGGAGGTGAACCTATTCACTGAATTTTCAGGTGGATAGGACAATCATTTGGCTGATCCTTTACCGGCTATAGAGCTATTCATGATGATGACAGGTCTTTCACTGATCAGTGCCATGTTTGGTTTTTTTCAGAATCAGTTAGTTCTTCTTGCTCCAGACTCGGAACCGCTGAGACTCATAAATAATACGTTTCCATCTGCCTTTGATAAGGCTGGACTGCATCTGCGAGCACATGTGCGAATCTATATCTATTTATGCAGAGCAGGAATGATTTTACCGCTAATTGCAGCCGGAATGATGGCTGTAGGAAGTATATCGCGCATCGTTACTGCTGTTTTTGTGGTTCTTTTTGTTATTGAATATATGGTTTGCGGCAGTATAATTTCCAAACTGTGGTTAAAAAGAAGTGAAAAAGGGTCCTCTTCTCCTGTAAGTATTTCTACACTAGATCATAAGGAAAGTGTTTTACTTAACCAAAATCTTCTGGAATTCTCTTCAAGGACAGCAAGGGAAATCATGATTCCACGTACAGAAATGATATGCCTCAACACAGAATGGAGTGTCCATGAAAATCTGAGGCTGGCAAGTATAGAGATGCGTACTCGCTATCCAGTATGCCATGGAGATAAGGATCATATCATTGGATTCGTTCATATCAAAGATTTATTTATGTCGGGAATGGAGGATTATATAAGGGCAATCAGACCTGTTTTGAGTATCCCGGAATCCACCTCGATTGACCTTTTACTGAAACAAATGAAGGAATCGAAGACGCAAATTTCCATTGTGATTGACGAGTATGGCGGAACATCTGGACTTGTAACCTTAGAAGATATCGTTGAAGAAATTGTTGGTGAAATTCAGGATGAGTTCGATAATGAACGGCCGCTTGTCGAATATTTGGGTGATGGCGTCTATTCTATTGATGGATTAATGTTAATTGAAGATGTAAACGAGCATTTTGAGCTGTGTCTGGACGACAATCAATATGATACGATTGGGGGCTGGCTGTTTTCTGAATTAAGATCTTCCTCTCCTCAAAAAGGGGAATATATTATCAAAGCGGGCTTTAAGTATGTTATCGAAGAGATCGAACATCTACGAATTTCCCGAATACTTTTGTCCCCTAAGCAGGATACAAATGAGCAAACGGGTACGTAACTCGCTACCTTATATAAAGAAATCTTATAAATCGTTTACTATTCCATACTTCCTTCGAACGTTATAATATAGGGTACGAAGGAGTGTGAAGCTATGAGTTATGATATTACCTTTCGGTTTAAACCCGTATATGAATTTATGAACAGTCTTCATACTTTTATTTGTCGCAAATCACATAAAAAGATTGAACTCTCACCGAGGTGGGTCAAAGAGACTCAAAGTATGCTGACTACAGAGTACAGTTCTTTATTGCACGAATGGCAAATGGATGAAGAATGGAAGTACGCCTATCTGCTGTTAGAACAAGAAGACATATATACTGCTGAAGATTACATAACCTTTTTAGAAAATACATCAGACAAAGATCTGCTTGACCATTTCGTTACTCTTTGCAAAGATTGGAATTTTAAAGTTCCTGATTTTGAAATGAAGAGGTTTAAAGAGAGGTATAAGGAACTATTTTACGAATGGAATGAACAATATTTCAAACAGCTTAGTCCTGAGGTGTGTAAAGCTCTTCAAGCAGAATATACAGTTCGACTTGCTGAAAAAGAATATAAATCGGTAGATTCATTAGTCGATGAAACGACTCGAGGGCTCGTGTTTGATAGAACGGAGAGTCTTTTCCGAATTGTGCTCATTCCGCAGTACCATTTTCAGCCGCTGCATATATTTTGGCATTATGGAAATACGATTGTCTGCCACTATGCAGCGCCTGTTTATCTTGGGGATGATTCCGTTATTCCTCCGCATGATTTGCGAGTGATTCGTAGTCTCGGGGAGAAAAATCGTCTGAAAATACTTAAGTATCTGCACCAAGGACCGCGATCCTTTATTGAAATTGTCAGGCATTTAGAGCTTTCAAAGGGGATTACACATGATCATATTTCAAAACTGCGCAGTAGTGGACTTCTATATGCTCATTTTGATGGAGAGAATCTGATCGAATATAGCATCAGATCGCATGCGCTGCGTCAGGTGGAACAAAGTTTACTAAATTACATAGAAAGTTAAAAAATTAGAAAACCATCAAATTCCTTGTATGATAAGGGGTTTGATGGTTTTATTTTTCAGAAAAAGATAAAAATTTGAAAAAAATACATAAAATTAACTGGTTCTCTATTTACAGAACTGCAATTCGTTTCTATAATAATGACTAATCAATAAAAACACACCTAGTTTATCGGAATTATTACTCATGTGTTTTGTAAGGGAGTTACAAAAAAATATAAAGAGACGGAGAGATGTTTTATGAAAAAAAAGATCGTCTATGCTTCCTCGTTATTGCTTGCTGGCTCGCTTTTGTTATCTGCATGTTCAGGAGAAGGTGCTTCACCTGCCGATACGGGCACAGGTACACCAGTCACTGCTCCGTCAGGTGAAGCTCCTGCTGCCACGAACCTGTTAACGGAAAAGATACCTGCATCAGATATCAGCAAATTACCTCAAACGGCTGTACAAAGAACAGACACGGTTATTGTGGGACTCACCGATCCAAGCGGATCGTTCACTCCTTATTTCTCACAGAGCGGTTATGACGGTAACGTTGCTTCCCTTTTGTACACATCTCTTATTACTTCGGACGCTGAGGGACTCCCTGCAGCAGATTATGCGGAAAGTTATGAGGTTTCTGAAGATGGATTAACATATACATTCCATTTACCTGAAAAAGGCTCGTTTAGTGATGGATCACCGCTCACTTCGGAAGATGTTGCATTTACTTGGACGCTTCTGCATGACAAAGCTTACGATGGCGATACCGATATTACACTGATGAAAGTGAAAGGCGGTCTTGCTTATAAAGAGGGGAAGGCAGACAGCATCGAAGGTATTAACATCATTGATCCTTATACGATTTCAGTAACGCTTGAGGAACCCAATGCAACTGCTCTTCTAAATCTCGGCGGTAACGTGCTGTCTAAAGCCTATTACGGTAAGGATTATAAATTTGGGGAACTTACTTATTTGCAAAAACTACATGCGGCTCCGCTGGGTAATGGACCCTACATATTAGAGAAATTCTTGCCAGGACAAGAGGTTCGTTTCACAGCAAATGAACATTATCTGAAAGGAAAACCAAGTGTAGAACGTTTTATCTATAAAACTTCTCAGGGTGATACATGGCAATTCCTTGAAACAGGCGAAGTGGATCTTGCTTCTTATACAGCAACACAGGAAAACATCGATAAATTAAAAGGTCTCGGCTATGTCGATATCCTGCCTTATACACCAAGCACATATGGATACTTCCAATTGAATCTTGAGAATGAACAGATGAAAGAAAAAGAAGTGCGCCAAGCTATTACTCACGGATTAAACCGTCAAGCTATTTATGTAGATGCCAATCAAGGAGCCGGTGAAGTAGCTAATATTCCAGCAGCTCCGATCTCATGGTCTTATACCGAAGAAGGAATTAACCCATACGAGTATAATCCAGAAAAAGCGAAGGAACTTCTTGATGCAGCAGGCTGGACTGTAGGCGGAGATGGGATTCGAGAGAAAGACGGCAAAAAATTATCCATTCACTATCTTGGTTCCAAAAGCCCGGCAACTGATATTTTCATCGCGGTAGCCAAAGAGAATTTTGCCGAAATCGGTATTGATTTTCAGCCAGAAGTATTTGCAGACTTTAACGCATTAGTGTCAAAAGTAGAAAGTAAAGATTACGATATGGCTGCATTCTCAACGCCAATGCTGACAGATCCTTCTGATGGCGTTATCCAATTTATCGATGGTTCATTGCCAGGTTACGACAATCCGAAAGTAAAAGAATTGTATGCAAAAGGTCTAGCTACGGTAGATACGGAAGAACGTAAAGCGGTGTATCAAGAATTGTATCAAATTCTGAATGATGAACTCCCGGTTATCTTTACTTCTTATCGGAAATCGGTATATGCAAACAATGGAAGACTTACGAACGTAAGTATCAGCCCTTACAAAGGCATTGCACAATCATTGCCTGAATGGAAAATAGAACAATAGCATTGGGTTAGAATTAAAAAGTTAGCTTATGTCCGTCCTAGATCCCTAGGCGGACATAAGCTTTAACAGATAAGGAGCATAACATGAGCACTTACCTTGTCAAAAGACTTACCTACATACTTGTTATTTTGCTAGCTGCGTCATTTCTTATTTTCAGTCTATATGCTCTTACGCCAGGAGATTATGTGTCGAGTAATATCAAGCTAAGCCCAGAACGTAAAGCAGAGCTGCGGGAGTTATATGGACTTGATAAACCGCTGCTTGATCGCTATGTGATTTGGATTAAAAACGCGCTTCAAGGCGACTTTGGTTATTCGCTAGCGCAACAAAAACCCGTGCTAACTCTTTTTAATGAATATATATGGAATTCATTCCTACTTGCCGCCGTGTCGACTTTTTTCACATGGCTCATTGCCGTTGTGATTGGAGTCATTTCCGCTTACAAACAGTATTCTTGGTTTGATACCGTAGTCATGCTGATTATTTTTGCAGCGATGTCGATTCCGTCCTTTTTTATTGGACTTTATTTAATCAAGATGTTTGCCGTAGACCTGAAATGGCTTCCGCCAGGCGGAATGACAACAACGGGTAGTAATGCAACCGGTCTTGCTTATGCCAAAGAAGTAATTCAGCATATGGCACTGCCTGTCGTTGTCATGACACTGCTTGGAATCGGCTCACTTACAAGATATATCCGCAGTAACATGATTGATGTAATCAAACAGGATTATATCCGAACAGCGAGAGCTAAAGGGCTTACTGAACGTAAAGTGCTCTTCACACATGCTCTCAGAAATGCTCTGCTTCCGGCGATTACTCTCATCGGTTTTGAGCTTCCCGGACTATTTGGCGGATCGTTAATTATTGAGAAGATTTTTAACTGGCCGGGTATAGGACAGCTCTATATGTCGTCTTTTTCTTTGCGTGATTATCCTCTGCTGATGAGTTTTACTGTATTTATCGCGATTTTAACTGTCCTTGGCACCTTGTTGTCGGACCTGCTGTATCGACTTGCAGATCCGCGTGTCAAGCTCGATTAAGGGGTGGATCGAATGTCATCAATTAGCGGAGCTACAAAAACAACTACAGGGCCTGGAGTGGACTATAGATCATCTTTATGGCGTCAATCCGTTCGAAAACTGCTGCGTAACAAACTAGCAATTTTTGGTCTTGTTGTGGTGATCCTGATGTTTCTTATCTGCTTCTTAGGTCCGTTATTCTCTCCTTACGCAGATAACAAAATCAATATGCTGGAGATGAAGAAAGCACCGAATGCAAAACACTGGCTCGGAACAGATAACTTAGGACGAGATGTACTTACTAGAGTGATGCAGGCAGGACGTATATCCCTGACAGTAGGGCTAGCCTCCATGATGTTATCGGTTCTAATTGGAGCGACGCTTGGGGCAGTAGCTGGATATTATAGAGGATTTGTAGACCAACTCATTATGAGAATTGCAGATTTACTGCTAACGATTCCGAGCCTTCCGCTGTTATTTATCGTCGGTGCGCTTTTATCAGAATGGAAAATACCCCCAGATTACCGAATGTACGTGGTTATGCTGATGCTTGGACTCGTCAATTGGCCGGGACTCGCCAGAATGGTGAGGGGACAGATGCTCAGCTTACGAGAAAGAGAATTTATGCATGCCGCGACTGTCCTCGGACTCAGGGATCGAAAAAAACTGTTCCATCATCTATTGCCGAATATTTATCCGCTTCTTATTGTTATGGCAACCTTAAGTATCGGCGGTGCGATTCTAAGTGAATCGGTGCTGAGCTTCTTTGGATTAGGTGTTATGCCGCCGACGCCAACATGGGGAAATATGATTGATGCTGCGAATAACTTAATTGATTTTCAACAGCATCCATGGCTTTGGATGCCGCCTGGTTTTTCTATTTTTATTACAGTCATTGCCATTAACATATTTGGGGACGGATTACGTGATGTGCTTGATCCCAAACAGAAGAGGTAGGTGAACACCAAATGGAATCGTTACTGCAAATTAATCACCTGAAGACACATTTTTACACAGATGAAGGACCCGTAAGAGCGGTAGATGATGTGAGTATTACGGTACCTAAAGGACAAACCGTATGTATTGTTGGAGAATCGGGATGCGGTAAAAGTGTAACTGCCATGTCCATCATGGGTTTGATTGAGGAACCTGGGGGCAAAGTGGTAAATGGAGAAATTAATTTTATAGGCCAAGATCTGCTAAAAATGGACAAAAACGAATTTCGAACCATTCGTGGTAATGACATAACGATGATTTTTCAAGAGCCCATGTCGAGTTTAAATCCTGTAATGAAGATCGGTGAACAGATTATGGAGCCGCTGATCATTCATAAAAAAATGAAAAAAGACACCGCTAAAAAAAGAGCGATTGAACTCTTGAAAGAAGTTGGCATCTCTCGCTCCGAGCAAATCGCAGATTCTTATCCTCATGAACTGAGCGGAGGAATGCTGCAGCGTGTTATGATTGCAATCGCAATCTCGTGTAATCCAAAACTCCTTATTGCTGATGAGCCTACAACAGCTCTTGATGTTACCATTCAGGCCCAAATTCTCGAAATGCTCCGTAAAATCAAAGAAGATGCTAACATGTCGATTCTGATGATTACGCATGATTTGGGTGTGGTTGCCGAAATGGCTGACTACGTTGTTGTTATGTATTCCGGCAAAGTAGTGGAAGAGGGCGAAGTGGTTGAGCTTTTCCGTTCTCCCAAACACCCTTATACACAAGGACTTCTTAAGTCTAAGCCGGTTATTAATCAGCGGCAGGATGAACTTTACTCTATACCGGGACAAGTACCAAATCCGCTGACGCTCACGGAATCCTGTTACTTCAGTGATCGCTGTGAACACTGCATGCCGATCTGCAGAACGAATGAACCGGAACTGAAAGAAGTAGCTCCACTACAGAAAACGGCATGCTGGTTATACGAGGAGGTGGCCGCTCATGTCTGAAGCACTACTTGAAGTGAAGTCACTAAAAAAGTATTTTCCCGTAAAAAAAGGGCTTATGGGCCGAACGGTAGGGTATGTAAAAGCAGTAGATGATATAAATATCACTTTGTATCCGGGCGAGACATTTGGTCTCGTAGGTGAGTCTGGGAGCGGAAAAAGTACGGTGGGACGTACCATTTTACGACTCCATGACAAGACGGCAGGAGAGATTCGGTTTCAAGGAAAAGACCTGTATGCTCTATCACCGCAAGAATTAAGACAGCTTCGACCTAAAATGCAGCTTATCTTTCAAGATCCGTATAGCTCTCTGAATCCAAGGATCCGCGTGGGAGATGCCATTGGTGAAGCACTCTTAGATCATCAGCTTGTACCTAAAGATAAGATACGTGAAGTCGTTACAGAGGTGTTAACTTCATGCGGTTTATCTGCTTATCATTATGATCGATTTCCGCATGAATTTTCCGGGGGGCAGCGTCAGCGGATCGGAATTGCGAGAGCCCTTGCCCTCAACCCAGAACTCATTATAGCGGACGAACCGGTATCTGCTCTTGATGTTTCTATTCAGGCACAGATCATTAATTTATTTAAAAAATTGCAAGTCTCAAGAGGCCTCACCTATCTATTCATCTCTCATGATCTAAGTGTTGTTGAACATTTGTGTGATCGCATCGGAGTGATGTATCTCGGCTCTATGGTGGAGATGGGAACAAGAGATGATCTATTTCTTCGCCCACTACATCCTTATACAAAGGCTTTGTTGTCCGCTGTACCTATTCCGATACCTAAGCTGAAGAGAGAAAGAATTGTACTGAAAGGAGATATCCCATCTCCCATGAATCCACCTTCCGGTTGCAAATTTCACACTCGTTGTCCTTTTGCAGTCGAACGTTGTTCTTCTGAAATACCCCTATTTAGAGAAATTGAGCAGGGTCATCATGTGGCTTGCCATCTAGTGTAGCAGTGAGCTAATATGCTTAGAGATAATAAAAAAGAAAACCATGCAGACCGTTTCCTGATGGAGACGGTCTTTTGTGTAAAATATTTACTTTATTTGAAACATAATCCGTGTCAGCTGCGTTATATAATGAAACGTGATCCGATTCACGTTAATATTATAAAGTGAGGCAGGGAGACTATGAAAAAGAATGTATGCGTTACCAAACTTCATGTTCTATGTTTGCTTGTGTTGGTACTATCTTTAGGATTTGCTGGTGCTGCTAGCGCTGATCCGGTAAAAGAAGAAGGTGCACTGACTACAAAACCGCCATCAGAAGATACGGCCCAGGTCAAAGCGACTTATAAGTATTTGAGTGCTTATACCAGTGATGTTTCGTATTCCAGTGGCGGGAAAGGTTCTGTTATTGGTAATACGGGAGCATCCGTTACTGCGGATTTTATCGGAATCGATGCTGCCATACAGCGCTGGACAGGGGAGGAATGGGTTGCAGTTACAAGTAAAACTTCTTCTAAGAACACATCAAAGACAGTGAGTCTTAATGAAAGTTTTGCAGCAAGTGCTGGTTATTACTATCGGGTGGTATCCACACATACCGTGAGAGTAGGTTCAGATATTGAAAAAGCGACATACACAAGTCCATCACGTCTGTTAAAATAACGTATTACTTGGCATTTGCAATTCTACATAAAAGAAAGAAGCTCAGTACATGTACTGGGCTTTTTTGAATAGTAACGTATGACTAAGGCTTCAGTTCAAAACGATTATTAGCTTGGATTGCATTCGCAGTGGCAATTAAATCTTCTTTTCCAAGGGTACCTGTAATAATGATAAATACAAGATTGTTCCGATAAGCCAGGTGATCGTATTCAGATAAAGTGGCAGCGTCATAGAATACAGCAGTAGTTCCATCCTCAAGCGTGATTTCTTCCGGTTCTCCATTAATGCCGATGTGGAAGGATGTATCATCGTTTTCTTTAAACCTTTGATACATTTCGATTGTTAGTGGATTTTCATTACCTTTGTAATATTCAAGCGTCAATTCTTCTGAATGATAGATATGATCAGGGTCAATCGGGTTATTCTGATCTATTAAAAGCTGGTACTCTTTCCGATCCGGAGTAAATGGAACCTCGAAATCATGGTAGACAAAAGTAGCGCCGTCTATAGCAGTTTCTCTTGAGACCGTAACTCGTTCTAGATCATATTTCTTTATTGTAGTTCCCTCAGGCAGCCCCGTTTCTTCCTCTATTGGGGGAGGAGTAGAAATTTCAGGCGGAGGGGCTGTTAAAGCTCCTGTATTTTCCTCTTCTTTTTCCTTACCCGTGAAACTTAGTATAAAGTCGTCACCAATCTTCTCCAGCTTTTCAACAAACAGCGTGTTAGCTTGAAGTCCTGCAGGAACACTAAAAATCGTAGCACCAAGCATAATGGAAGCGGCAACGACTCCTCCAAGCTGCCATCGTTTTGACCTGCGTTTTCGTTTGCGGATCTTCTGAAGCTCACTTTGTATGTTATTCCAGGATGCCTCCATACTCTCTTTATCTACTGTGGTGGAGGCAGCAGCGGCGTTTTCGAAAGCAAGGTCAAAAACATCTTCAAATTCCCTGTCATAGATGTTAATTGAATCGTCAGCAGACTGATTACCGGACTTTTCGCTGCTCATTAGCCGCACCCCACTCTCTATTCAGGAGTTTCTTAATTGCTTCTCTGGCTCTGAAAAGACGCTGCTTGATTACATCTTCCCGAAGATCAAGAAGTTCAGCCATCTCACGATAACTAAGGCCTTCTTTCCAGCGAAGCTCAATGAGAGATCTGTACTCTGGTTTCAGCGTCTCCATATAGCGCTCTATGGATTCCTGCATCAGTTTGGTCTCTACCATCGATTCGATGGATACAGAGGTTTGTTGTACGGTCTCTACATCTAAGAAAACACTGTCAGCATCCAAAAGGTTACGATATTTTTTGTTTTTTCTTAAATAATTTATTGCTGTATTTTTAGTTACTACTTTCAACCAAGCTTTTAATTTGATTTCGTTCTCGAATTCGGGTTTGTTTTTGATGATTTTGATGAATGCTTCCTGAATAATGTCTTCAGCTGCAGAGCGATCCTTTACAATGTATACGATAAATCCGTACATCATCTGATAGTATTCATAGTAGATCTCTCTCTGTAGGGATTCGCCAAGATCATTATAGTCCGCAGCCAACAACAGTTGGATCCGGGTAGACATGATTATCCCCTCTCTATTACATCTCTCTATTGTCAAACAAGTATTCCATTATTTTACTATAAATTGAAAATATTCTCTATAAATTTAAACTTCTTACTCATAGCTTTTCAGACTCATCTTTCCATGTTTATGTGAAAACCTCTTAAATAAAGAACTGAAATGTCGCGAACTTCGATTTTTCGTTTCGTTTCAGCTGTGATGGTTACTATATAAGCACAAGGAATTATTGGAAAAATTTAATTATGTATTAAGGAGCGTGAAGGAAGTGAAGGCACTAACTTATCAAGGAAAGAAAAAAGTGAAGGTAAAGGAAGTGGCAGATCCTACTTTGCAGGGCAACAAAGATATTCTAGTCCGAGTTACATCAACAGCGATCTGCGGATCTGATCTTCATATTTATAATGGACTTATTCCCGGTATGCACAAAGACTACGTTATTGGTCACGAACCAATGGGAATTGTAGAGGAAGTATCAAGCGATGTGACACATGTAAAAAAGGGAGATCGGGTAATTATTCCTTTTAATGTTTCATGTGGAGAATGTTATTTTTGCAAACATGAGATGGAAAGTCAGTGTGATTATTCAAACGAGGCTAAAGATACCGGCGGTTTGCTAGGTTACTCGGATTCTTATGGGGGTTATCAAGGTGGACAGGCAGAACTGTTACGTGTCCCTTATGGAGACTTTATGCCTTTTGTAATTCCGGAAGATGCAGAGATGGAAGATGAGAAGCTGCTCTTTCTTTCGGATATTTTACCGACCGCGTATTGGGGTGTGAAAAATGCAGGGGTTAAGCCGGGAGATACCGTAATCGTATTAGGTTGTGGTCCCGTTGGTTTGTTTACCCAAAAATTTGCTTGGCAGGCAGGCGCTAAGCGGGTTATCGCTGTAGATCATATTAACTATCGCTTAGAACATGCGAAACGGACAAATCATGTAGAAACTTTTAATTTCGAAGAGATCAAAGGCTTTGAAGGATACATGAAGGAAATTACACATGGTGGTGCTGATGTAGTTATTGATTGTGTAGGAATGGATGCAAAACGAACGGCTGCCGAAAAAGTGGAAACAGCCCTTATGCTTCAGGGAGGTTCCTTAGGCGCGTTCCGAACAGCGACGGAAGTGGTTAGGAAGTTCGGTACCATTCAGTTGATCGGGGTGTACGGTGCTAATTATAATATGTTCCCGCTAGGACATCTGTTTGAACGTAATATCCAGCTGCGTACAGGACAGGCTCCTGTGATCCATTTTATTCCGGAAATTTATCAGCAAATTAAAGCAGGTAAGATTGATCCCACCGATATTATCACGCACCGGATGAACCTGGAAGATGCAGAGCGTGGATATGAAGTGTTTTCGGAAAAAGAAGAGAACTGTCTGAAGGTGATACTTAAACCATAACTTTGGTTTGAAAAATGAAAAGGTTGCCTTTGGTCTAATTATTAGACCCCGGGCAACCTTTTTAATAGAGTACATTTTGAATAAAGAATCTACACCCTGACTAATTAAAACGCCCAATTTCCTTTTAGGAAGATCGGTTCTTTTGTGCCGTCAGCGCTAATTCCGTAGATATCCATTTCTGCAGAACCAATCATAAAGTCAACATGTGTCAGACTTGTGTTGAGTCCCGCTGCTGCAAGCTGTTCTTGGTTCATGTTTTTGCCGCCTTCTAAGGTAAAGGCATAGGCGCTTCCGATAGCCAAGTGGTTAGATGCATTTTCGTCAAACAGTGTATTATAGAACAAAATGTTGGTATCTGAGATTGGGGATTGATGAGGAACAAGGGCTACTTCACCCAGATAATGAGAGCCTTCATCAATCTCAACGAGATTTTGCAGGGCTTCTAAGCCTTCTTCAGCAGTCACCTTGATAATCCGTCCATTCTCGAAGGTAAGTGAAAATTTATCAATTAGATTTCCGCCATAGCTGAGAGGTTTCGTACTGCTTACTGTACCATTAACTCCCGTCTTCAGCGGTGCAGTAAACACTTCCTCTGTAGGCATGTTCGCTACAAAAGTATGCCCCTTTTCGTTGATACTGTCTCCTTGGGCCCACAAATGTCCTTCAGGAAGCTCAATTGTAAGGTCTGTACCAGGTGCGATGTAGTGTAATTTTTTATATTTCTTTTCATTGAGCACTTTTGATTTGTTCTCAAGTGTAGTAATATGCTTCTGCCATGCAGCAACAGGATCGGCTTCGCCAATACGTACCGTTTTAAAGATAGCTTCCCAAAGCAGAGATACTTGTTCATGTTCTGGGGCATCCGGGAATACTTTTGCAGCCCATTCTGGAGAAGGGACGGCAATCAGACACCAGCTGAATTTATCAGCTTGCTGATATGCACGATATTTGGCCATCGCTTTGCCGCGAGCTTTCTGGGCAGCAACAATTCGATTTTGATCCACACCTTTAAGTAAATCTGGATTTTCGGACAGGATATGTAGGACAGCAGCCCCTTCTTCCACCATTTCTGTCATCTCGCCTGCATACCATTTTGGCTCTTTTTCAAATATTTCATCGGAAGCTAGGTCATACTGCATACGAGTAATCTGTTCATCGTTCCACTGAACTTTTACGTAACTAGCGCCCGTATCGTATGCTTCTTTTACGATAAGACGTACAAATTCTCTTGCTTCAACAGGAGCATGAACAATAAGCGCTTGTCCAGGCTGGATATTTACCCCCACTTTAATGGTGAGTTCAGCATAAGCTTTTAGTTTTTGAGCAAAATCAGACATTGTAAAGTTCCTCCATTTCACACGCGATGATATATTTTATCTACCTTAGGTTAAAAAAGCGATGTGATTAGCATGCCCGGATGAGTGAATCCAGACTCTTTCGCAAAGCTATTTTATTATTGTACAATATAAGTGGTAAAAATGAACTATTGCAAATGGTTTTTAGGGAAAAAGAAATCAGGATTACAAGGAGAGAAAAAAGTGAGTCATAACATAATCAGCGCTTCCATGCACAGGGACGAAGAGAAACATTGGTTAGGGCATACCGTATTTACTATAGGAGAGAGCAAGACAGAATATGAGATCTCTTTCTTCAGCAAGAACGGTAAGGATTGGGATTATAGTCTGCATTTTGCGGGCGAACCGGGAGCAGAGGAAGAATTTTTACAGCTGGATGCAAGGCTTGAAGAAGATGATGATTTATATGATGATCTTCTAGACGCGGCGATTGATTCGATTCCTGAATAAAGCACAGGGAAAATCGCAGAGCTTGTCTAAACATGAATGGTTGTTCTATTTTTATGACATGCTGACTATAGATAGTAGGGTGAGATTTTTCTTGCGAAAGCACATATTTTCTGGGAACTTGGGAATTCTACAGATGATTGATTGCACATAGGGGGCATTCCAATAAGAATGGGAGGTATCCGTCGCATGGCATCTGATAATCTGATAACGGAAGGCAAGACGGCTCTAGAAGAGGTTGCACCCGATTTATTGTGTCTGCGAACATTGTTTGTTAATGTCCTTTTTGTCGGAACTCCAGGTTCTAGACAATGGATTCTAGTCGATACAGGGATGCCTGGCTTCGCGAAAGATATTATTCAAATTGCAGAAGAACGCTTTGATGGACCGCCTTTAGCGATTGTGTTAACCCATGGACATTTCGATCATGTGGGTAATGTGATTGAACTGGAGCAGCACTGGGGAACACCCGTATTTGCGCATACGTTAGAATTACCTTATCTAACCGGTCTAACGGATTACCCTCCAGCGGATCCTACGGTTGGCGGAGGATTACTAGCTCGTACATCCTTTATTTTTCCCAACGAAGCGATTCATCTGGATGATCGGGTTGATGCGCTTCCTTCCGATCATCGTGTACCGTACGCTCCAGATTGGCGATGGATTGCTACACCGGGTCATTCTCCAGGTCATATCTCTTTGTACCGAGAGAAGGATGGGGCACTCATTGCAGGTGATGCGTTCATCACCGTTCAGCAAGAATCGCTCTGGCATGTTATTTTCCAGGATAAAGAACTCCATGGACCTCCAATGTATTTCACTACCGACTGGGATGCTGCTAAAAATTCTGTTCAGACGCTTGCTGATCTTAAGCCAGAGCTTGCCATTACGGGACATGGTCATATGATGGCAAGTACAGAACTTAGAGGTCAATTGGATCGTCTTGCTCGGGACTTTGACCGGCTTGCCCTACCGAGACAAGGGAAATACGTCTAATAGATCATGAAATGACGAATAAAGATATCCTATAATTCGGGATATCTTTATTTTTATTGTAATGAAATTAAAACTGTTCAATGGCAGCGAGTACAACATTATTAAAGTGATCTGTATACATATTTTTGAAAGGCTTCTCTAAATCTCGTTCGATCGTAAAATGAATCAATAGAATATCATACACCGGATCAACTGCGACAAATACACCGGCTGCTCCCCAGTGAGAGTATGCTTCTTGCGAAAATAAATCTCCGCCATCTTTTTTATTGCCATTAATACTCCAGCCATATCCCCAGCTCGCTTCTGGAAAAGTCTCATCTCTGTAGACGGAGGAAACTCCCGGGATATGATTTTTTGTCATTTCTTTTATGGAAATGGGAGAGAGGATTCGCTGATCACCATACGACCCTTTATTGAGAAACATCTGCGCAAAGATGGCAAGGTCCATGGCATTGCTGAAGATACCTGCGGAAGGGGAGACCGATTCTATCATCTCGTCTGTTTCGAGCCATTCTGCGCATGGGTCTTCGGGCGATCTTTTCACAATGCGATGACGTTCTGCGTGGGGGACTTTGAAATAAGAGTCATTCATCCCAAGCGGTTCAAATAGTTCTTGCTTCACGAAGTCTGGATAGGAAATTCCACTGACTCTCCGTATGATCTCTCCAAGTAAATCATATCCAAATCCAAGGTAAGACATGATTTCACCCGGCTTGCTGGATAAAGGAGCGCCGTATCTCCTATGGAGGTACTCATGAAAATAAGGTTCTTCTGATTCTTCGCAAGGAGGGATCTGAATCGTTGAACCATCCCCTCTCGCGTAAGTATATACGTCTTCTGGATTGATTCCTGAAGTGTGAGTAAGCAGGTGATGAATTCGCACATTCTCTTTTCCGAGTCCTTGAAATTCAGGTATGTAGTCAGTCACCGGACGATTAAGACCGATGAGCCCTCGTTCGGCCAGGATCATAATACAAGCAGCAGTGAACACTTTAGTAATCGAGCACAAGGGAAATAAAGCATTCGTCGTTAACAGTGGGGAATCGGCAGCTGGTGTGAGAGTTCCGAAAGCTTGGTGTGAGACAATGATCCCTTTTCTTGCGACAAATATGACCTCAGCAGGGGTAATGTTGTTGTCAACCATCTGCTTCGCATAGGTGTTAGCATAAGCTACTTTGGATGCGGACATTCCTGCTTCTTCTGGTGTTCCAATACGCAACATCGTATCTACCTTCCTTTTATAGAAATATAATCCAGGTTATATAGTATATAGAACCATTAATTAATAGACAAGTAAAATAATTCATATATTTGTTAGCTTCTATTGGTAGATAGGGGTTCTTTGTTTTTCATTTAAATAAATTGTAGCATTGACGGAATTTGGCAAATGACGTTAGAATAAAAATATTAACTAGTTAGGATATGTGTTAACAATGCGATTAATGGGGCGTGGTTTATGGTCGGTATAGGTGGTGGATAAGGAAGAAGCCATTCAGTGGCTGGTTTATTGTATTCGTTTACAAAGTAAAGAGAAACATGCTTGTCATACTATATAGGGAGGATTTTAATGTGAAAAGAACTTTATCGAAATATGTAGCTATGGTTCTCGCATTTGCTTTGCTTGTACCGGCTTTTGCCTATGCAGACAGTCAGGACACAAAGGGAAGCGGTAAACAAGAAAGTGCTTCACCGTCTGTAGATTTGAAAGGGTTTCCAGCAAGCAGTACTACGTCAAATAAAGAGGTATCTCCAACCTTTACAAATGTATCGGTCCACGATCCTTCAATCATTAAAGATGGGAAAGAATATTATGTATTCGGATCTCATATTGAGGCAGCTAAATCGACTGATCTGATGAACTGGACAACGTTTACGAATGGATATACAACCCCTAATAACGTTCTGTTTGGCAATCTTTCAGAAAATTTGCAGGTTTCATTCGCTTGGGCTGGTGAAAATGACTCGGATAGTAAAGGCGGTTTTTCCGTATGGGCACCGGACGTGTTCTGGAACGAAAATTACATCAATAAGGACAACACAAAGGGTGCCTATATGATGTATTACAGTGCATCATCCACCTATATTCGTTCCGCGATTGGTTATGCAGTATCTCAGAACATCGAAGGACCTTATGAATATGTAGACACGATTGTTTACTCTGGTTTCACCAAAAACGATGCGAAAGATACAGATAGTCAAGTCAATAAAAAATGGACAAATACGAATATCAAAACATTGGTTGACGAGAAGCTTTTGAGCGGTCCAAATGAACAATGGTTTAAAGCAGACGGATCATTCAATAACACCGTGTATCCTAACGCGATTGATTCCACCTTATTTTATGATACAGACGGTAAGCTGTGGATGACCTATGGTTCTTGGTCAGGCGGTATTTTCTTACTCGAACTGGACCCGCAAACGGGGAAAGCGATTTATCCAGGAGAAGATGGAACCACGAAAGATGGACGAATCATTGATCGTTATTTTGGTACGAAAATTGCCGGCGGTTATACGAAATCTGGAGAAGGTCCATTTATTGTCTATGATAAAGAGACAGGTTACTATTACTTAACGGTTACTTACGGCTGGCTTGGGGCTGACGGCGGATACAATATGAGACAGTTCAGATCGAAGAATCCAGACGGTCCGTATGTGGATGCTGAAGGGAAAAATGCAGTATTGCCAAGTGGCGCGGAAAATGAAACTTATGGAATTAAGATGATCGGTAACTTCCTCTTCAAGAGAGAGATAGGTGATCCGGGAACAGGTACAGGTTATGGCTATGTATCTGCTGGTCACAACTCGGTGTACTACGATGAAGAGACAGGTAAACAATTCTTGTTCTTCCATGCTCGCTTCCCGCAAAAAGGAGAAGCCCACGAGCTTCGTGTTCACCAAATGTATAGGAATAAGGATGGTTGGCCGGTAGTAGCTGCTAATCGCTATGTGGGCGAGTCTCTTACGAAACTGAAGACAAAAGATATTCCAGGTGAATATAAATTTGTTAATCATGGCTTAGCTTATTCCGGAGAGATCACTAATTCAGTTGATATTACGCTGAACAAAAATCACAAAATCACCGGAGGAGTAACCGGTACATGGAAATTAAAAAATAATTATTATGCAGAGCTAACAGTGGATGGAGTCAATTACGATGGAGTTTTCGTGAAACAATGGGACGAAACTTTGCAGAAGGAAACGATGACATTTACGGCCATTTCAAGTGCGGGAGAAACGATCTGGGGGATCGGCCAGCCTGAGAAAACAGATCAAGAGGTTGTGAAGGATGTGGAGCAGGCGCTTACATTAGGGAATACATCCAATGTTTCCTCTAATCTTACCCTTCCTGTAAAGGGAGCACGCAACACTCAGATCTCTTGGAAAACTTCGAATCCAAGCGTTATATCTACAACGGGAGAAGTGAATCCTCCAGAAGTCGGTGAGCCGAACCTGACAGCAACACTGACGGCTACCATCACGAAGGGCAATGCCGTAGTTACGAAAACATTTCATATTGTTGTAGCACCGGTTGATGTCTCGTATGGTTTAAACGCGCAGTATTCTTTTGAAAATGATCTATCCGCTTCAGTCGGTTCCTTTGGTGAAGGACTCACAACAGGAGATCGTATTGATAATACAGGCGGTACAATTACTTTTGATAAGGGTGTCGTAGGAAACGGAGCTATATTTGACGGAAAATCCGGTATCAAGCTTCCGAATGGTTTAATTGAAGGGAAAGAGTATTCCGTATCTATGTGGCTGAAGCCTACACAGATCACACAGTATACGCCGACTTTCTTTGGTGGATCAAACAAGAGTTGGATCAGCTTTGTACCGCAAGCAGGAGATAATACGACAACACTATGGTCTGGTGAGAATTGGTATAATGCATCCATCGGATCAAGAATTCGTACAAATCAGTGGCAACATATTGCATTCTCTGTTGATAACGGATTTGTAAAAGTATTTGTGGGTGGAAAAGAAGCTTACTCAGGCTCCGGCTTCCCAGATGTGTTTACTACAAATGATGGTGTATTCAGTTTAGGTGTTAACTTCTGGGATACTGCATACAAAGGGATGATGGATGAACTCCGCATCTACAATGTGGCTATTACTGCAGAAGTAGCTGCAAAATTAGCAGAAGAATTACCGAAGCAGGAACAAGGACCAGCTGAACTTACGGCTGAATTCTCTTTTGAGGATGAGCTAAACGATACCAAAGGCAATTTTGAAACCGGAACAGTCATCGGAGATAAAATTGGGAACCCAGATGGGGGAACAATCACATATAAGGATGGGGTAAAAGGGAAAGCAGCCGCTTTTGACGGGAAGTCAGGGATACTTCTTCCGAGCGGGCTCATTTCAAGTGACAGCTATTCCGTTACAATGTGGGTATATGCAGATGAACTGAAGCCTTACACTCCCATGTTCTTCGGAGCACAGTCGAATAAAAACTGGATTAGCATGCTGCCGATGGGACATGACGGAGCCCAAAATAACGCAATGTTGTGGTCAGGTGAAGCGTGGTACGATGCCATAACAGATGTGAAAACACCGCTTCAAAAGTGGACTCATTATGCATTTACGGTGAATGGTGATGCAGTTACTGTATATATTGATGGGGTAGCGAAATATACGGGTAAAGGCTTCCCTGATATTTTTACAGATAATAATGCAACCTTCAGTTTAGGTACAAACTGGTGGGATACTCCTTTCAAAGGTATGATTGACGAACTGCAGATCTACAAAGGAGTAATTACTCCAGAAAAAGCAGCAGAACTTGCTTCATAATATTCTTTGAGGTTAATAACCAATGAAGCACTTCTCAGGAGGAGTGCTTCATTGGGTTTCTTTATGAGATGCCTTCTCTATTCATTGTTCCTATGAAGGCTCTGTGATAGAATTTATTTGTAGAACATGATATATTCGTCAAGAGAACAACCTTGCTTCATACTAGATATGAAAGCGCTACATATAGGAGGCGTAAGAAACGATGGTACAAGAAACAAATAAGGCATATGAAGGAACTTACGGAAGTTATACTGCTATTATTTTGAAGTCAGGCCCTTATGAAGCTAAGATGATCCCGGAAATTGGTGGGAATCTAGTTTCTTTTCGTGATGTAGAGCGAGGTCATAGCTATCTGAGAGAACCGGGTGAAGATCACGCAGAGGAATTAAAAGAGAACCCAGGAGTATATGGAATTCCGGTACTATTTCCACCAAATCGATTCGAGGATGGTAAGTTTCCTTGGAACGGTAAGGAATATCAACTGCCAATTAATGAAGAAGCAACGGGCAATCATCTGCATGGATTTATGCACTACATACCATGGCAGGTCGTAAGTTTTGGTACAAATGAGCAGGAGAGCTATGTTGTTGTCGAACAGATTGTACGAGAAGGACATGAATTTTATAAATATCTCCCGTTTGAATATACAATCCGTCTTCGTTATACACTCAGCGAGCTAGGACTTCAGCAGCAAGTTACTATTATAAATGAAGGTAAGGAGTCCATGCCTAATTTACTAGCTTTTCACACGGCAATTAAGGCGCCATTTGATGAGACAAGCGAAGCTTGCGACTACAAAGTCAAAGCGACGATTGGTCAGCGTTATGAGCTAAATGGTCGAAGTTTGCCAACAGGCAACATTCAGACTTTATCTAATGAGGAAGAACTCTTAAAGACAGAAGGAGTGAATCCTTATTTTGAAGCGATGGATAATCACTATACTTCTGAGCCTCAGAATGGACGTAACTACATGGAACTTACGAACACAAAAACAGGAGATACCCTTGTTTATGACGTAGGTACTTCATACAAGCACTGGATGATCTGGAACAACAATGCGAGTAATCAATTTTTCTGCCCAGAACCGCAGATGAATCTCGTCAATGCACCGAATGTAACAGGAAAATCAAACGAGGAAATCGGACTTATTGCACTAGAACCAGGCTTAGTCTTTGAACAATCCAGCCGGCTGTATGTGGTAAACAGATCACTATAGTTAGCCGGGCAGCAAAGATGATTGGCTAATCAAGCTTTTCTTCATAAAAATAACTTATGAACCCATAAGATTCGGTGAAGGAGGAATTGCAAATGGATTTCCGTATTGAGAAAGATACGCTAGGTGAGATGAAGGTTCCCGCTGATCGTTTATGGGGTGCGCAAACTCAGCGCAGTAAAGAGAATTTTCCAATAGGTCAGGAAAAAATGCCGCTTGAAGTCATTCGTGCGTTTGCGATATTGAAAAAAAGTGCTGCTAAAAGCAATCTTCAGCTTGGCAAGCTCTCGGAGGATAAAGCAGCAGCCATTGTTTATGCAGCCGATGAAATTTTGTCTGGACGAGTAGATGATCATTTTCCGCTTGTTGTATGGCAGACGGGAAGCGGCACGCAGTCCAATATGAACACAAACGAAGTGATTGCGAATCTCGGTAATCAGTGGCTTGCTGAACAAGGCAAGGAAGAACGCCTTCATCCGAATGATCATGTGAATATGTCACAAAGTTCCAATGATACATTCCCTACAGCACTTCATGTAGCAGGTGTTATTGCGGTGGAAGATGAACTGCTGCCGGCTATCCAATTGCTAAAAGGAACACTCCATCAGAAATCAGAAGAATTTATGGATATCATTAAAATAGGTCGTACTCATCTGCAAGATGCAACTCCGATTACACTCGGCCAGGAGATCAGCGGCTGGGAAGCCATGCTTGCCAAAAGCGAGCGCATGATTGCAGCTAGTGTGGAGTCGATGAAAGAGCTTGCTATCGGAGGAACTGCAGTAGGAACGGGAATTAATGCTCATCCTAAGTTTGGCGAGATGACAGCAGAAGAGATTAGTAAAGCAACAGGCAAAAACTTTACTTCTGCTGTGAATAAGTTCCATGCCCTGACAAGTCATGATGAAGTGGTCTATACCCATGGTGCTGTCAAAGCACTTGCTGCCGATCTGATGAAGATTGCAAATGACGTACGCTGGCTGGCGAGTGGACCTCGCAGTGGTCTCGGAGAAATTTCAATTCCAGAGAACGAGCCGGGAAGCTCCATTATGCCAGGAAAGGTAAATCCTACACAGAGTGAAGCTCTCACTATGGTCGTTGCACAGGTGATGGGAAATGATGCTTCCATTGGTTTTGCTGCAAGCCAAGGTAACTTTGAACTGAATGTGTTTAAACCGGTTATTATCTATAATTTCTTACAATCGGTGCAGCTGCTTGCAGATTCCATTCGTGCCTTTAATGACAAATGTGCTGTTGGTATCGAGCCGAATAGAGAGGCAATTAAACAGAACTTGGATAATTCCCTCATGCTAGTTACGGCGCTCAATCCGCATATTGGTTATGAGAATGCAGCGAAGATTGCAAAACATGCACATAAGAATGGTTTAACACTTAAAGAAGCGGCACTTGCTTCTGGGCTTTTGACGGAAGAACAGTTCGCAGAGTATGTTGATCCATCGAAAATGATTGCTCCTAAAGCATAACCATGAATAAAAGCAATTAAAGTGTAGAGATCTAACTCTGTACATTAAAAATAGACCAGGAACCTTTTTAGGTTTCTGGTCCTTTTGTGGTGTGGTTGCCTTTTTTCCTAGGAAGCCTGTATGATTAGAAATGCTGTAAGATTTTTTGGACAGAAGGGAGAACGGAAATTGAAAGGGATTTTATTTGCCATTTTGGGTGGGGCATGTATTACACTGCAAGGGATAGCGAACACTCAAATTAGTGAAGATATGGGGACCTGGCAGGCTGCTGCGATTACACAA
This sequence comes from Paenibacillus sp. J45TS6, assembly GCF_018403285.1. Taxonomy (GTDB): domain Bacteria; phylum Bacillota; class Bacilli; order Paenibacillales; family Paenibacillaceae; genus Paenibacillus. The sequence goes on from NZ_BOSJ01000003.1 coordinate 108,104, forward strand.
ACTACCGGGTTTGTGATTGCATTAATCATTATGCTGCTTGTGCGTGAAAGAGATTTCGGTGCGATCAAAAAGGTGAAACCTTTATACATAACGGGTGGCCTGATGGGAGCAATCATTATTTTCAGTGAAGTGACTGCGATCCAAAAAATCGGGGTAACCCTCACCATATCTGCCTTATTAATTGCCCAGCTTAGTCTCACTTATCTAATAGATATCAATGGTTGGTTTGGAGTAATCAAGCGGAAAATTACCATTCCGCAGCTGTTTGGTATCGCGATGATGATTATTGGAGTTATTATTCTTAAGTTGTAATGTAATTAGACTTTGAAAGGACCCGTTATTATATGACACTAGGTATTATTATAGCTTTGATAGCAGGCTCGTTTGTAGCGATGCAGGTTGTTTTTAACAGTAGAATGGGTGAGTATACAGGCTCCTGGCTAACAACGACCATAGTGCTTGGACTTGGAGCAATCGCTTCTCTTGCGATAAGTCTACTGGTTGAAGGAACTGGTGGATATCATTTGGAGAATATGAAGGGATGGTACTGGATCAGCGGAGCGATCGGGGTAGGTGTGGTATTTAGTTTGATGCAGGGCATCAAGTTGCTCGGGCCTACGTTTTCGACATCTATTGTGCTCACCTCTCAGCTTAGTTTTGCGTTATTATGGGATTCGCTTGGTTTTTTTGGACTAGAGAAGATTGAATTTACAATGAATAAATTGATTGGAGTTCTCGTGATTATAGGAGGAATTCTTATCTTTAAATATGGAGAACGTCTAAGCCAAGTAAGGAATTCACCAAAACGGAGTAAATAAGGAAGCAGAATGTAGTGACTAAAAACGATCTGGTTCTCTAATACAACTACCAATTTCGGATAGGAGTTACGCTCAAAGCTGAAAACTCGTGTGCTAAGTTTGAAGTGACTCCTGGAGCATCGACGTGCATGTTTAATAGTTAAAACAAATAAGTGAATACTTGAACAAAACTGACCGGATTTTGGGTCAGTTTTTTTTGCGTTTGCTGACAGATATCATGAGGCTGCGAATGAAGCGAATTCAATAAACACCAGGCACAGCCAGACAGGGATTAAAAATATATTCTTTTTCTCATTTGCATTCTTATTTATGTTGCAAATGCAGCAAAGTTAGGTTAAATTAATATATATTTATTTTTGTTGCAAATACAACAAAATATAAACTAAGGAGCTAAATATGAAGGGAATTCTTCGTGAAATAGGAATGATCGCAAGGGCTTTAGATTCAATAAGTAATATAGAATTTAAAGAGTATGACCTTACAAAAGGTCAATATTTGTACCTTGTACGAATATGTGAAAACCCAGGTATCATTCAAGAAAAACTAGCTGAGATGATAAAAGTAGATCGAACAACAGCTTCACGAGCTATTAAGAAACTAGAAATCAATGGCTTTATTGAAAAGAAAGAAGATGATCAGAACAAAAAAATTAAAAAGCTATTTCCCACGGAGAAAGCGAAAAATATTTATCCTTTTATCATCAGAGAAAACGATTATTCCAATAAGGTTGCACTATCTGGGTTTTCCGTAACTGAAGTAGAGACGATTTATAATCTGCTGCAGAAGGTCAGAAAAAATGTAGAAAAAGACTGGGAGTTCGTTAAAAAAGGCAACAAGAGAGAGTATTAACAGAGTTGCAGGAGGAAAATACAATGACAACGACAAACACAAGAAAATGTACGATTGAAGATCTAGAAATACTTCAGGAAATAAGTGTGGAAACATTTAAAGATACATTTGAGGATCAAAATTCTCCGGAAAATATGAAAACCTACTTAGATCGAGCATTCAACTTGAAACAACTAGAAGAGGAAATTTTAAATGACTCTTCGGAATTTCATTTTATTTATTTAAATGAGGATATCGCTGGGTATGTAAAGTTAAACACGAATGACGCTCAATCTGAAACGATGGGACATGATTCACTTGAAGTTGAAAGAATTTATGTGAGAAGAAAATTCCATAAACAGGGGCTAGGTAAATTCCTCATAAATAAAGCGATCGAAATCGCAAGAGAACAGAACAAAGATAAAATCTGGTTAGGCGTTTGGGAGAAAAATGAGAATGCAATTGCCTTCTATGAAAAAATGGGCTTTGTTCATACAGGAGCTCATTCTTTCTATATGGGGGATGAAGAACAAATAGATCTTATAATGACCAAAATACTTGATTAATCTAATCTAGTTATATGAGCAAGCCACAGTTGGTATTGCAGCTCCTCGTCCCTTACTGCGAGGGGCTTTTTGTATTCAATTAGATTTAATGTCTGAGACACAACTTTTCGCATAAAAGCGATAAATCGTGTTTTTTGTGTTTAAAAGCGTAGGAGTCATGTACAGCATCAAAAATGAGCAGTAGAACATAAATGCAAATAAACATCCGACTTCTCTATTCCATATGTCGCTGTAGACGTTATAATAATTAACAAATCAGGAGATAAATTTACATTAGATGTTAGGTATAGAAAGGGTGTCTTGAATGCAGCTTACTGTTAATGAAGCCTTGAGTATCTATCCTCTCTCTGGAGCTAAATTGGTCGCCGGAGCACAGGGGACCACGAGAATTATTAAATCAGTTAATGTGATGGACGCTCCCGATATTGCGGAATGGATTAAATCCGGCGAACTGTTATTTACGACCGCCTTTGTTATGAAAGACAGTGAAGATAATGCAGTCATGCTCCTTCGAAAGTTACATGAACGAGGATGCGCGGGCCTCGGTATAAAGCTCGGCAGATTCTGGGAGCACATACCAAATCAAATTGTGGAAGAAGCCAATCACCTCGGACTCCCCTTGATCGAATTACCTTTTCAATTTACGTTTTCTGACCAAATGAACGCCTTGTTTAAGGCTGAATATGAACGGAATACAAAAACACTGCAAACTGTGGTGGAGAGACAGAAAAAGCTAATGCAATTCGCCCTTAATCAGGATCATAAAAAAGATGTGTTTGCTAAATTGGTTAGTATTATAGGTCACCCCATTGCTGTGATCGGTTCGAGGGGGCATTTATTATTTGCGAGTGAAGAGACGAAGGATCTGAATGTACAGCAGGGATGGCCATATAAACCGATGTTTCAGAGAGTGAAATGGGATCATGGCAGTTGCTATCGTGTTCCAATCACGCAAAAGGATGAGGATTTTGGCTTTTTACTTATATATACAGATGGGGCTTACGCTCTAAAAGAGGAAGAAGAGCTATTTCAGCAAGCAGCGGAAGTTCTTGCTTATGATATGGATATGACATACCGGGAACATATGAATCCAACCCTGCAAGATGAGATGTGCCTTTTTATGAAACAGTATCTTGAACGGAAAATAAACGGGGATGAACTCGTGAGACGATCAGAAGGATATGGAATACAGCTGTTTCAAGGAAATTATCAATGTGTGCTGACAACGGTGGAACCCGAGATATTTGCTGATGGGAAACTGCTGAAGCAGATTCATCGAGAACTGCAATATAACCCGATGATGCAGCTGACAAACTCTTCACATATCAAAATAGACGGAGGCATTCTCTCGATCTATACCTGTCCTGGCGGAAAAGATTATGGCGAAGAATTGTCTCGTTTTCTTCTCAGTCGGTTTGAAGATATGATTGAGCCTGGTAAAACGGCAGGCGGTTCCATGCCAAGATTTTGGATCAGTAAAATGAAATATGAACCTAAGTCACTTCGTGAAGCTTATCAAGAATGCCTGGATACCCGCGCACTTGCTGCTCGCTTTGGAATGAAAGAAGTTGCCCTTCAGTTTGAAACGCTTGAATTCGCTTATCTTTTTAGTCATGTCCCTGAATCTGTGATGGAAAATTACTGCAATAAAGTACTGGAGCCTTTACAGATGGAGGGCGGAGATCCAAGTCAAATTTTAATGAATACGCTCGAAGCATTTATAGAAAATGACGGACTTATTAATGAAGCAGCAAAACAATTGTTTGTACACCGTAACACAATCACTTACCGTATGGATAAAATCAGTACTCTCCTGCAAATGGACCTCAAAAAATCGAATGATCTTCTCAAACTCAAACTTGTATTTACCTTTCGGAACTATTTACAGGCTCATGAATCTAATGAATCCATCCATAAACCACACTTCGCGAAATAGGATACGTGCACAAAACACAAAACAAATCTCACATGTTAGTTTATATGACAAATGTGTAGACGATATATTGAAAATCAAAATCAATATAACATAAAATGCAAATATAAAAGAGGATTGGGAGGTGTGGTGCACTGAACTTAACATTAGAAGATATAAATTCTTTCACTAAAGAAAGGTATATCGCTTCATTTGGTGATCTTTTTGAACATTCATCATGGATTGCTGAAGCAGCTTACCACAAACGCCCTTTTGATTCTTTGGAACAAATGCATGCGTTCATGATCAAAGTGGTGGAACAATCAGATGAGGAAAAGAAAATGACACTGCTTTGTCATCACCCGGATCTTGGATCGCGTCTTACGATGAGTGAACATTCTGTAAACGAACAAAAAGGAGCAGGACTAGGTACGCTGCCTGCTGCAGAGCAACAAGAACTTTCGAGAGATAACGACAGGTATAAAGGAAAGTTTGGCTTCCCTTTTATCATTGCGGTGAAGGGGAAAACACCCGAAGAAATCGGGAAAGCCTTGAAGGAACGATTAGAGCATACTCCGGAAGAAGAATTCCGAACCGCGCTCGAAGAGGTTTATCTGATTAGTTGGTATCGTCTTACGTCTTGGATGGAACAAAACATGACAGAGGAGAGGGTATGAATGACTTACGAAGCGCCTAAAGAGAGAACGATGTACTACGGTAAAGGGGATGTATGGGTATTTCGTTCCTATGCCAAACCGTTGACGGGTGTGAAAGTGATTCCTGAATCTTCTTTTAGCGGGAGAGAAAATGTTCTGTTCGGGATGAATATCAAGGTAGCTGTCAAAGGAGAGCGATTCATTACTTCTTTTACAGAAGGGGACAATTCTCTAGTTGTGGCAACAGACTCTATGAAAAATTTCATTTTACGTCATGCTGCTGATTATAAAGGAGCTACGGTGGAAGGTTTTCTAGAATATGCAAGCCGTGCTTTCCTTGAAACCTACCCGCAAATGACAGGGGTGCGAATGTCGGCAGAGCAGGTTCCTTTTGAAGAGATTGAGGTCGGAAATAAGAGTGGAATCGCTGCAAGTGATCTTGTATTTAAGTATTCACATAACGAAAGTGCGAGTGCTGCATTTGTCCTAGAACGGGAAGGGGATAGCATAAATGTGGCAGAGCATCAAAGCGGTGTATCGAATCTTAGATTGATTAAAGTGAAAGGCAGCAGCTTTTCCGGTTTTGTAAGGGATGAATATACGACACTTCTGGAGACCTCTGACCGGCCATTGTTCATCTTTTTGAACATTCATTGGAAATACACAGAAATAGAAGACGCCCTTGATGACACCCGCGGTAATTATGTCGATGCAGAACAAATACGTGATATTGCAGCTACCGTTTTCCACGAAAATAATTCTCCTTCCATTCAGTCTCTCATCTACCACATCGGACTACGAATGCTTCAAAACTTCAGCCAGCTGGCAGAGGTATCTTTTGAATCCAATAACCGTACCTGGGAAACGATCGTCGAGACAGTAGCAGAAGGTCCGGGCTCCGTTTTCACAGAACCCCGCCCACCCTATGGTTTTCAAGGTTTTTCCATGACAAGGGATGATCTTACAGCAGCACAGCGAAATGAAGCGCAGCAAGCAGGCAGGGTCTAGGATGGGCGGAAAACTCACGACGCATGTGCTGGATACGAGCCGAGGGATACCGGGAAGTGATATGAAGGTTGAACTTTACAAGGTTCTGGAAAAGCAGGGAGTAGAGCAGGTTGTTTTGCTTGCTACCCGTTTCACGAATGCAGATGGACGCTTGGATCCTCCTTTTCTCGAAGATGAACTGAGCGAAGGGGTGTATGAACTTCGTTTTCATGCCAGAGCGTACTTTGAGACTTTTCTATTGGATAGTGGAATACATACCATCTGGGATGTAATTCCGCTGCGATGTAAGATCACGAGCATTAATGAGCATTACCACGTTCCTTTACTGGTTGCACCCGGCGGATATAGTACGTACCGGGGAACGTAATAGCAAGTATGCGGGTCATCTTATTGTAGAGGGAGGGCTCCTGATGCCGAAAAAATTTGCTGTCATCATCCAAGGTGGCCGTGTTGTTTTACCCCATGGTGTGGAAAAAGTGGACATCGGCATCCAGGATGGAGTTATTACTGCGATCGCTCCTGAGTTAGATGCAGATGAAGCTGCTATCCTATACTCTGCTGAAGATCAGCTTGTATTTCCGGGTGTGGTCGATGCACATGTTCATTTTAATGAACCCGGATTAGCAGAGTGGGAAGGATTTGAGACCGGTTCTGCCGCACTTGCTGCAGGCGGAATAACTACATATATTGATATGCCGCTGAATGGTGTCCCCCCTACGACCACGAGACGCGGCTTTGAATGCAAGCTGTCGGCTGCGAGCGGAAAAAGCTATGTAGATTATGCTTTGTGGGGTGGGCTTGTGCCTACAAATGAAGCAGAGCTAAGTTTTCTTGCCCGCGCAGGTGCAGTAGGATTTAAAGCATTTATGTCTGAACCTGGTGGAGAAGGAGATGAGATTTTTACTCGAACGGATGATAAGGCACTGATTCGCGGGATGTCTGTGATTGCGAGTCTTGGCGGGGTGCTTGCCCTTCATGCAGAGAGTAATGAAATGACAGATGCACTTGCCTTTGCGCGAATCTCCAAAGGAAGAGTAGGGGCAGAAGATTATTTGGCTTCCCGGCCACCGGAAGCAGAGGCGGAAGCAGTAACTCGCGCCCTCATGTACGCCAAAGAAACAGGATGCAGACTTCATTTTGTTCATATCAGCACGGCTAGGTCTGTAGAGCTTATTACAGAAGCGAAGCGCAGCGGTCTTGATATTACGGTAGAGACTTGTCCTCATTACTTAGTGCTGACAGAGGAGGATGTGGTAAGCAAGGGTGCCGTTTATAAATGTGCACCTCCCCTTCGCAGTAAGCAGGAACAGGATCTATTATGGGAGACACTCCTGTCTGGCAGTATTGATATGATCGCATCCGACCATTCCCCGTGCCCTCCCTCCATGAAAGATACGGACAATTTCTTTCAGGTGTGGGGCGGGATTGCAGGAGCACAGAGTACGTTGCTCTTGATGATTGAAGAAGCTTACTTGAAGCGGAATGCACCTCTTCCGCTGCTCGCTTCTTTACTCGCAGCAGGACCGGCTAGGCGTTTTGGGCTGGATTCATGTAAAGGAGAGATCGCGCTAGGTAAAGATGCTGATATTGCAATTGTAAGTTTGAACGAATCGTATACGCTGACACAGAAAGAAATCAGATATCGTCACCCTGTATCACCCTATATAGATCGTACATTCTCATGCAAGATCAAGGCGACTTTTAGCAGGGGGATTCAAATTTATGACGACCTGCACGGATTGACCAATCAAAAACAAGGCCGGTTTATTCCTTCCGTGCCGTCTAAAGTGGCCGCGGAGGAGGGGGATGTTTATGTCTGAACCTTCCCTCATTAAAAGTACCGAAGCAGACAGAGAAGCAGCATTTGCCGCTTCTTGTCAGCTCCTTCATGAATTACTGGAGGAACTTTCGAATATCGGAAAAGCCGAGGAAGGTGGAATGACTAGGCTCTTGTATTCCTCTTCCTGGCTGAAGGCGCAGCAGCATCTTCAACATGTTATGCAGGGAAAAGGCCTTATTACTTCCTTTGATCAGTCCGGGAATTTATACGCTTTACTTGAAGGTACAGACGAGAACAGTCGCCACAATCCACTTTTTACAGGGTCGCATATCGATACCGTGATTTCGGGAGGCAAGTTCGATGGTGCACTCGGTGTTGCAGCGGGGATGGTTGCTCTTCTGTATCTGAATGAAGTATACGGGCCTCCGGTTCGATCACTTGCAGCGGTGTCCTTATGTGAGGAAGAAGGAAGTCGATTTCCGTTTGCTTTCTGGGGTTCGAGAAGTGTCACGGGATCTAACGATTGGAGTGCTGCAGGCAACCTGAAAGATGCGGAAGGAATCCGTATGCTTGAATCGGCTGAAATCTGCGGATTCGGACCGAATTCATCTTACCCCGTGAGACCCTTCGAGCCCGATGGATATCTGGAACTTCATATTGAACAGGGGGCTGTGCTTGAGAGAACGGGCACGTCGATCGGCATCGTTACCGATATCGTTGGACAGAAACGTCTTGATGTAATGATCGAAGGTGAAGCGAATCATGCCGGAACAACCCCTATGCATTACCGAAAAGATGCGCTTATCGGTGCAACCGAGATGATCGTTCGAATCCATGAGCTTGCGCTTTCTTATGGTGACCCGTTGGTAGCTACTGTCGGTACGATGGAGCTCCTGCCGGGGGCGGTTAATGTCGTTCCTGGAAAAGTATCATTCACTTTGGATATCCGGCACACGGACAAAGAAATTATGGATCGTTTTATAGAGGAGACGCTTCTGATCATATCCGAATCGGCGGCACGTAACAGATTGTATGCAGAGTGGCAGGAGCATTTGTCGGTAGACCCTGTGGCTATGGATGAACGATGGATAGAGCGGATTCAGAATGCTTGTGAAGTACTTGATTTCTCTTACCGTAAAATGCCGAGCGGCGCAGGGCATGATGCACAGATTTTTGCGGAGGTATGCAAGGCGGCGATGATATTTGTACCTAGTCAGAAGGGTCTCAGTCATCATCCTGAGGAATTCACCTCAGAGGAAGAGATCAATCAAGGATTCAGATTGCTTGTAGAAATGCTGTATCAATATGGCTACAGGGGGAAGACAGATGAATAAATATAAAGAGCTAAACCCATCACTTCGAACGATCATGACACCCGGGCCGGTGGAAGTTGATCCACGTGTGCTGCGGGCCATGTCATTTCCTATATTAGGGCAGTTTGATCCTGAATTCACGATGCTGATGAACGAAACGATGGAGATGCTCAGAGATGTATTTCAAACCTCTAATGAGTGGAGCTTTCCTGTAGATGGTACTTCTAGATCCGGGATTGAAGCCGTTCTCGTCAGTATCATCCAGCCTGGTGATAAAGTGCTGGTACCTATTTTCGGAAGGTTCGGACATTTGCTTGTTGAAATCGCTCAGCGCTCCGGTGCGGAGGTTGTATTTATGGAAACGGAGTGGGGAAGTGTTTTTGATCCGCAGATCGTGATAGAAGCGATTCATACTCATAAGCCGGATATTGTTGCCTTGGTACACGGGGAAACGTCTACAGGTCAGATGCAGCCACTCGCTGAGATTGGCAAGATGTGCAGGCAACTGGATATTCTGTTTGTGGTTGATGCGGTCGCTACGATTGGCGGTGTACCTGTCAAGACGGATGATTGGAATATTGATGCGGTGATAGGCGGAACTCAAAAATGCATCTCCGTTCCATCCGGCATGGCGCCGATTACTTATAATGAGCGGATTGAAACAAAGCTTCAATCTCGAAAACGAATCGAACGGGGACTACGAGATCCGGCAAGTTTGGATAATGAGCCGTCTTTAGTACCCATCCGAAGTAATTATTTTGATCTAAGTCAGATTCAGGATTACTGGAGTTCAGCTAGACTGAACCATCATACAGAAGCAACCTCTATGCTGTATGGTCTGCATGAAGGGCTGCGTATTTTACTTCAAGAAGGGCTTGAAGACCGCTTCGCAAGACATGAGCTGAATGGAAAGGCGCTTGTGCAGGGAATCAAAGGAATGGGTCTTTCGTTATATGGAAATGAGGATAGTAAACTTCCTTGCGTGACGTGTATAAACATCCCGGGCGGGATCGATGGAGAGCTTGTACGAAATAAACTGCTTCATGATTTCGGGATTGAAATCGCCAGTTCCTTTGGACAGCTGAAAGGGAAGATCTGGAGAATTGGAACGATGGGATACAGCTGCAGTCGTAAAAATGTACTGCACGTGCTAGGTGCGCTAGAAGCGGTACTTATTCACGAAGGTCATAAACTTCCTGCCGGGGAAGCGGTGCAAGCAGCGCTTTTGGTATATGCAGAAAGCAGCAAGGAGGAAGTATCATGCTGAATCAAATGCCAATCGGAACGGAAGTGATGATCACTTCTCCCCACCACTTAGCTACAAGTGCAGGTGCAAGAATTTTAGCACAAGGCGGAAATGCCTATGATGCTTCTATAGCGGTCAGTATTACACTAGGTGTGGTGTACCCTCATATGACAGGACCTGGTGGAGATGCTTTTTTTCTAATGTATGATGCCGAGTCAAGCGAGCTTTCGGGATATAACGGAACAGGGCGCTCGCCTGCTTCGCTTACGAGAGAGTTGTTTGAGCAGATGAACATGACTTCGATCCCAAGGAGAGGTGTCCTAAGTGCAGTGACGGTGCCGGGTGTGGTAGATGCCTGGTGGGAAATATCGCAGAAATATGGGTGCCTGCCTTGGGAGAAGTTATTTGATTCAGCCATTCAGTATGCGGAAAAAGGGTGCCCGATCTCTCGTAATGTGCATACCTGGATGCTTCGGGATGAAGCGTATATTCGGGCGGATCAAGGATTATCCAGCGTCTATATCCGAGATGGAAAGCTGCTTGCTGAAGGGGAACTCTTAATTCAGCTTGATCTGGCAAATTCCCTGCGAATCTTGCAAAGCGGTGGAAAGGAAGCCTTTTATAAAGGAATCCTAGCAGATGCCATAACAAACGCCGTTATTCAAGATGGTGGATTTCTGCAAAAAGAAGATTTCGAAAATCATACAGGAGAATGGGTTACTCCGTTAAAGGTTGATTATCGTGAGTATGAGGTATACCAAATGCCCCCGAATTCTCAAGGCTACACTGTGCTCATGATGCTGAATATGCTGGAAAATACAAATGTAGCTTCAATCGATCGTCTATCTGCTTCGTATTATCACCTTATGACGGAAGTGATTAAAAAATCATTTCGGGACCGTGATCGTTACTTGACTGACCCTGAATTTCGTGAAATTCCAATCGGTGATTTGTTATCTAAACCCTATGCGAAACAGTTGTGGAAGGAGATTACGGATTCTCCAGAAAAAGCACAACCCTTCCTATCTCAAGCGATGGGTCAGGATACCGCTTATGCAGCTGTCGTAGATAGGGAAGGAAATGCGGTTTCTTTTATTCAAAGCCTATATTATGATTTCGGCTCCACTTATGTCCCTGAAAACACGGGGATTATCCTTCAAAATAGGGGCTCCTTTTTTTCACTTGATCCCGATTCCCCCAATGTACTCGAACCGAGCAAACGAACCTTTCACACGTTGATGCCAGGCATGGTACTAAAAGACGGGAAACCTTATCTGCTCCTGGGTACGCAGGGCGGGGAAGGGCAGCCTCAGACGCAGTTGTCCATTCTGACCGCTGTGCTGGACTATGGCTATACGATTCAAGAAGCGATTTCACTTCCTCGCTGGGTATATGGGCGAACCTGGGATGTGGAAGGAGATGAACTGAAACTCGAGCAGCGATTTGGAATTGAGGTTATAGAAGGGCTACAGGCCATGGGGCATGAAGTGATTCCGCTTAGCGAATGGGATGATTTAATGGGGCAAGCGCAAGGGATTCTCATAGGTCCGAACGGATTACTTAGCGGAGCGGCGGATCCTCGCGGGGACGGCGCAGCGATAGGCTGGTAACATCTATACGGGTGGTAAGGTTGCAGTCTGGGGAGGTTCCTAAAAGATGAGTACACTATTGATTAAAGGTGCACAGATCGTGACGATGAATGGGAATGAAGATGTGTTGATAGGCGATTTACTCATTGAGGGGAACAAGATAAAAGAAATAGGGAAGAACATCGAGGCAGCTGCTGATCGGGTTATAGATGGCAAAGGCAAAGCGCTGCTTCCTGGATTCATTCAGACTCATATTCACTTATGCCAGACTCTTTTTCGGGGACGTGCAGATGATCTGGAACTCATGGATTGGTTGCGTAAACGGATCTGGCCTCTTGAGGCAGCTCATGATGAGGAATCTGTATATTACTCAGCACTTCTGGGTCTCGGAGAACTGATCGCGAGCGGTACAACGACCATTCTAGATATGGAGACGGTTCATTACACGGACGCTGCTTTTCAGGCAATGGCACAAAGTGGTATGCGTGTGGTTTCGGGAAAAGTCATGATGGATCATGGAGATGAAGTACCGCTTCCTTTACAGGAAACTACGGCAGATTCCATTCAGCAGAGTGTTGATTTACTTGAAAAATGGAATGGTTTTGGCGGTGGAAGAATTCAGTACGCTTTCTGTCCTAGGTTTGTTGTTTCCTGTACAGAACAGCTGCTTACAGAAGTGCGGGATTTGTCAGCACAATATCATGTGAAAGTACACACTCATGCTTCGGAGAATCGAGGAGAGATCGAGCTTGTCGAGAATGAGCGAGGCATGCGTAATGTCGTTTATCTGGATCACATTGGTCTGGCTACGCCGAGGCTGATTCTTGCCCACTGTGTATGGCTTAGTGAAGAAGAAAAAGAGATTATTCGTCTGCGCGGTGTAAAAGTGACGCACTGCCCAGGTTCAAATATGAAGTTATCCTCGGGAATCGCGGAAATACCAGATTTACTCAACCGGCAAATTCATGTCGGAATTGGTGCCGATGGCGCATCGTGTAACAACAATCTGGATATGTTTCAGGAAATGAGACTCACTGCTCTCATGCATAAAATACCGAACGGACCAACGGCTATGGATGCCAGGACGGTACTTCGAATGGCGACGATGGGCGGTGCGGAGGTACTCGGTATGGCGAAGGAGATCGGAAGTCTTGAAGCAGGCAAGAAAGCAGATGTGATTCTGCTGGATCTGGATGATTTTCATACCTATCCATCTTACGATGTGGATGTTTATTCCCGGGTTGTCTATTCGGCAACAAGAAGCAATGTGGATACTGTCATTATTGATGGGGAACTGGTGTTAGATCAACGGGTAATGCGGACGATTGATCGTTCCATCGTACTGAGAGAAGCAGATCGCAGTATTGAAAGAATGGTGAACCGAATAAACGAAGTCTCCTAAAAAGTCGGAAAAACCTTCTTTTTTTCCATCGTACGGGCAGCATGTGCCGCTTCTATTTCCACATTGGTCATCTATATCAGGTTTAAAGCTAAGAAGAGAAAGGGGAAATTGAGTGGAGATGCATGATATTTGCGAAGCAGCTTTGATGGAAGGAAGCCAACTCGTTTTGGCTACGGCTGTATATGTAGAAGGTCATGCATACCGTAAGCAAGGAGTTTCCATGTTCTTCACGAAAGATGGCAGCATGATCGGAAGTCTTAGTCCGGGCTGTATTGAAACGGATCTGGCTTTGCGGGCGGAAGAAGTGAGACGGTCTGGCAAACCTCAGCTGGTCTTGTACGATATGAGACCCGAAGATGATTTATCTTGGGGTGAAAATATCGGCTGCGGCGGGTTGCTTCATATTTTGCTGGAGCCTATAGTAGGAGATTTGAAATGGAAGTTAACTCAGATGAAACTATATCTAGATCAAGGGCATTCCGTTACCATCCGCCGCAAGTGGAACGCGCAGAAACCGGAGGTTCACCACTGTATTGAGAAAACTGAAAATTCGCTTAGTACCAAAGACGATCGAATCGAAGGATTATACACTCATAGTTATCATCCTAAACCAAGACTTCTCATTATAGGGGCAGGTAATGATTCCATTACCCTCGCTAAACTTGCGGCGAGCACCGGATTTCGTGTCACAGTAGCGGATTGGCGGGAAGCCTTATGTACAGAAAATCGTTTCCCAAATGCAGCACTTCTTGTAGGCTTTCCTGAGGAAATCTTACGCACTTTTCAGGTTAGGGAGCAGGATTATCTTCTCCTCATGAGTCATCAATTCCCCAAGGAACGAGCATTACTCGAACAATTACAACATTCCTCTTACCGATACCTAGGTATTTTAGGTTCCCGAACACGGACTTCGAGACTTCTTGAAGGACTTCCTCCATTCCCTCATTTGCATACACCTGTTGGACTTACCATAGGATCGGAAGGTCCCGAAGAAATAGCGGTTGCGATTGCCGCTGAACTCATTGCTGTTAAACGTAATAAAACAGCAGTTCATGATTATGCGAAGGGGGCGTACAGCGATGCGGACAGCAGGAATTGTGCTCGCGGCGGGCCAAAGTCGGCGCATGGGTAAGGATAAAATAAATCTTGCGCTGAGCGGTGCTCCCCTCGGCTCCTATGCGGTTAATGCGGCACTCCATTCTAATCTTGATTTGGTGATCTTGGTCGTCAGAGCAGACGATCCGCTTCGCTGGCTCGTAAACCCGCCGAATGACAGGCTAATCATTACTAGATGCTCTGATTCAAAGCTTGGAATGAGCCATTCTCTTCGCTGCGGGCTGAATGAATCGGTAGATAGGGGTGCAGACTGTGTTCTGATTTTATTAGCGGATCAGCCGCTGGTTCAGACCGAACACATCAATACTCTGCTATCTGTATTCTCATTATCACCTGAACTTCACTATGTCTCAGCGAAAGATGGGGATGTAGTTAAACCGCCGCTGCTTCTATCGAGCAAGGTCTATTCTGTAATTTCTAAGCTCGAAGGAGATGTAGGAGCTAGATCGATCATTCGAAACCCAGCTTATGTAGGAGAACAAATCTCATTTGAAAAAGAAGTCTTCTATGATGCAGACACTCCTGATGCATTACTTTACCTTGGTGAGCTGATGGATTCGTGTAAGGAAATCGGTTTTCCTTGATTTTCTAAGGAATAAAAAATGAACGAATAGGTTGTTACAGCATAGGTGGTAAGTAAGGGGTGTGAATATGGGAATTGGATCTGAACGAGTCGTGTATCCCGAGTTATGGCAACCGGAAAGTATGGAAGAAGCAAGAAAGATCGCGAATAATGTATCGCCTCATTACCAGTGGGCGGCAGGGACCACCTTATTACGAACCCAGTGGGAAATGGGAACGGCACCTGTACCAAAGCACCTGATTAGTCTTGCGAATATACGAGAGCTGAATGCGTGTACTGCAGAAGAGGACGGATTACGTATCGGTGCATTAATGAAGCTGAATGCCTGTGCTGCCTTTGAGAGGATTCAATCTCATTTTCCTATACTAAGTCAGGCTATCGACGTGATATCCGCACCATCGATCCGAAATCTGGCTACGCTTGGCGGTAATATCGTATCGGGAGTGGGAGATTCCATTCCTGTGCTGCTCGTATATGAAGCAAGTTTACGATGGATGACAGACAAGGGACTTATGGAGAAAAAACTAACGGAATGGTTGGAAGAATGGCGCAGAGGACAGCGAAGTGCGGACCATTTTCTCACTGAAATCTGGATTCCACTACCTGAGCCCAAACCCGAGGAGGAGAGACACACCGTCTCGTTTTTCAAAAAAATCGGAAGAAGAGAAGCTTTTACACCTGCTCTTGTCACGATCGCCTTTCATGGAACTTTGAACTCTCAAGGAGAATGGTCTTCACTAGCTATGGCGGCAGGAGGAGGTTCAGGAACGGCGATGAGGCTCATTGAAACTGAAAAATGGATTCGAGAGTTTCCTGTGAGCGGGTTGCCTTTGTCTGAACTGATGAAGCGAGTACAAGATGAATTTGTCACGATTAGCGATGTGTTTGCTACCGGTTCTTATCGTAAACAAGCGGCTGCTGGTTTATTTGCCTCTGAATTATGGAAGAGTATGAGAACCGTAAGGAACTCCGTATAACCGCGTCCATAGGAGAAGGGAATGGGGAATATGCTGCTAAACAAAGAGACCAGTGGGGGTAAGTGGCACAGACGTCCTGATGGGAGAGAAAAAGTAACGGGTACCCTGCAGTATCTGACAGATAAGTCACTGCCAGATATGCTTTATGGCCGGGTAAAACGAAGCGATCATCCGTATGCCCGAATTAGAAGCGTGGATACATCCGCTGCAGAGGTTTTTCCAGGGGTCCATCAGGTGTTGACTTATAAGGATGTGCCTGGACTAAATGGATTTGGCATTGCTACTCCGGATCAACCTGTATTTTGTGAGGATTTCGTAAGGTATACGGGGGATGCGATTGCCGCGGTTGCTGCGGATACGCCTGAGATTGCAGAACAGGCACTTCATCTGATTCGTATCGACTATGAAGTGTTGTCTCCTATAAGTTCTCCTGAGGCTGCTCTTAAAGAAGGGGCGCCTTCTTTGCATCTCGCCGGAAATATACTGCACCGAACAGAGGTAAAGCGGGGCGATGCAAAGACTGATCTTCAAAAAAGCGACTACGTTATCAAAGAAGTGTATTATACGCCCCGGCAAATGCACACCTATATGGAGACAGAAGGTGGTTTATTTGTCCCAGAAGACAGCGGTAGATTAACCGTTTATGCGCCGACACAGCACGGGTATAAAGACCGGATGCAGTTATCACGCATTCTGAATATGCCTGAAGAGTCTATTCGTGTCGTATCAAGCCCGATTGGCGGTTCTTTCGGCGGGAAGGATGAACTGAATGTTCAGCCCTATGGTTCACTTTTGGCGTTGAAGACAGGACGTCCGGTTAAATTTCATAATTCCCGTAAGGAATCGGTACGTGCCGGTCTCAAGCGCCATCCGATGAAAATAGAGATGGAGACGGGTTTTACTAGAGAAGGGATGATTACTTCTCATCTTGTACGTATTTTGTCTGATACAGGAGCTTATGCGACACTTGGAGCGCCTGTACTTATTTTTGCAACAGAGCATTCGATGGGACCGTACCAAATTCCGAGTGTGGATGTAGAAGGGTTGTCTGTCTATACGAATAACGGAGTTTCCGGAGAATTCCGTGGATTTGGAGGCAATCAGGCGATCTTTGCGATGGAGGGACAAATGGACCGGGCGGCGGCGTTACTTGGAATAGATCCCTGGGAGATTCGGCGGCGTAATTTGCGGAGCAGCACAGATCCAGGACCGCTTGGGCAGCAGATTCTTGCCACAAATGGACTATACGAAGTATGGGAAGCTGTAGATCATTCCGAACTGTGGAAGAAAAGGAATGGACAAATGGATACAGAAGGAACAAATGCGGTTCCTTCATTAGATTTTTTGTCAGAATCACGCTCACATTCTTCAGCTACGCCTTGGATCAAAAAAGGAATAGGCGCTTCTCTTGCGATGCATGGTGCCGGTCTTGGTTACGGGATTCCAGACCCTGCCGGGGGAAGACTAAAGCTGAATGCTTCAGGTAAAATCGAAGTTGCTTTTAGTTATGAAGAGTTCGGGCAAGGACTTGTGGCTACGCTAGAGATTATGTTATGCGATATATTTCGTTGCATCCCGGAAGATATAGAGATTGTGATTGGAGATACAGACCGAGTTCCGCACAGTGGTTCAAGCACCGCTTCAAGGTCCACAACGATGGCTTGGATGGCTTTACAGCGGTTGAAAACCCCTTTTACCGACACATTAATAGAATTATGTGCGAAGGTAACCGGGCTGCCTGCATCTGAGTTAGTTACAGGAGCGGGTGGGATTTGGCACCGAAGCAGTGATTCGGATTCAAATGAACAAGAGAAGAACGTGTTATCTTACTTGGAAATTGTGAACCTTGCTCCTGAAGACGACCTTACCTTTGATACGAAATTTCAGTATCCAACAACACCGGATGAAGTGATGGGCGGACATTTTCTCTATACCTATGCTGCGGTAATTGCTGAAGTGGAAGTCAACACGCTGACAGGTGAGGTTAAAGTAGAGGAGATTAAACATATCGTTGCAGCTGGCCCTGTCATGAATCCAATGGGTTATATAGGTCAGATTGAGGGAGGAAGCGGGATGGCACTCGGCTTTACCTTAATGGAGGATGCAATAATGGATCATAGCATGTATGTAACGACCAATCTGGATACCTATTTGATTCCTACCTTTCAGGATATGCAGCGAAAAATCACGGTGGAAGCAATCGAAAATTTGCCTGAAAACGATCCTTTTGGACCTAGAGGCATCGGTGAGATCGGTTCCGTGACGCTCGCTCCGGCCATTGTATCGGCGATTCACCAAGCAACGGGGATTTGGCTGAATAAATTGCCGATTAATAGAGAACAGCTTACTATTCCGCTGCATTCTGAATGGAAAGAAGGGGTTAATCCATGAGAGAGGGCACAACATACATGAACTGGAATGGCACAATTAACGGGAAGCAGGTGGAGATGGAGGTGCCTGCGACGGAGCGGATGGTGACGATTCTCAGAGACCGTCTACTGCTGACGGGCACCAAAATCTCCTGTGAAATCGGCAGATGCGGGGCTTGTATGATATTACTTGGTGGAGAACCGGTGAATTCCTGTCTGCTCATGGCTTATCAATGTGCCGGGCAGGAGATTCAGACCATTGAAGGGCTTGCTCCTTCTAACGAGACGGATCTGCATCC
Source organism: Paenibacillus sp. J45TS6 (assembly GCF_018403285.1). Classification (GTDB taxonomy): domain Bacteria; phylum Bacillota; class Bacilli; order Paenibacillales; family Paenibacillaceae; genus Paenibacillus. The sequence goes on from NZ_BOSJ01000003.1 coordinate 126,566, forward strand.
GGTTCAGCAAGCTTTTATTGATGAAGGCGGATTTCAGTGCGGTTATTGTACACCCGGAATGATTCTATGTACGACCAAGTTACTCGAACAGCATCCTAATCCATCTACGGAGCAGATTGAAAAGGCACTTTGCGGCAATCTTTGTCGCTGTACTGGGTATAGCGGGATCATCCGTGCGGTACAGCAAGCGGCAGCTGCATCCAGAGCTGAACATGAATAAACGAGAACAGAAAAGAGAATAGATGAAAATGATCGAAAAAGAATAAAGAAGCCCTGAATCCATAAGGAGACGGGGCTTTATCGTTTATGAGAGATCCAAACGTAAATGATGATCATGATATCTTATTTATCGATTTGTGTAGTGATCCAGAAGGTAATGAGTGTAACTGCACTCAGTGCAGAGATGAGAAACAACACGTAGCCTATTTTCGTGCGGGTAGTAGAGTGCCGATCGTAAAAGTCCGTTTTTTTACGGAAACATCCCGTCCACAGCTCGGCGATCATGCTCATGACTACCAAACTAAATGAAATGATGAATTTCACTACGAAACCACCTCACCATCTATATATGTAAATATAATCCAATATAACGCATTTAGAATGTCAAAATCAATTTTAATAAGTTATTTATAATACACTGTGTAATGTTCTTTTTATTGACATTATATGTTAAGTAACATAAGGGGATTATCTTATCCTCATAGAAAAAGGATAACTCTTATGTCTATTTTCACAAAAAGTGTAGTGGTTCTTATTCATCGTACCGAATATGTGTTAGATTAATTGACGCGGAAAATGGATATAGCTAAAATCGAACTATAGCAGAGAGACAAGGAGCGATGAACATGGGGAGTCAAGCAAATCAGAAAGACCACCTTACTTTTTTACAAAGAGCGATTGAAATTTCACGGATGGCTCGCGAAAGCGGGAACACACCGTTTGGGGCTTTGCTAGTTGACAAAGACGGCCGCATCTTAATGGAGCAAGGCAATGTGGAGATCACAGAACATCGCTGCACAGGACATGCAGAGACGGCTTTAATGGAAAGGGCATCACATACATATAGTCCGGACTTTTTATGGAATTGCACCTTATATACGACGGCAGAACCTTGCGCGATGTGTGCGGGTGCCATGTATTGGGGCAATCTCGGCAGAGTGGTATATGGGATATCCGAGAAGGAACTCCTTGCACTTACTGGGGATGATCCGCAGAATCCAACCTTTGATCTGCCCTGCCGAGAAATTTTCGCAAGAGGCCAGAAGAGAATTGAGGTCATTGGACCTTTTCCCGAACTTGCAGATGAGATTGCTGCCGTACATGAAGGCTTTTGGAACAGCAGTGAGTCGAAAGCCTGAATGTCCATCCCTTCTTAAGAAGAATTAGACTCTTTTAATAGAGAAGAAGGAAGAAAAATAGGGGAAGCGGAGAGTGATGGGGATGAAGAAATCAGGAGAACGCAGCAAAAAGTCGGTTAGGATTGGAGCGTTATTGATTGTTTTGAGTATGGCTTTAACTGCCTGCGGAGGAGGAACCAGCTCAGACAACCCTGATCAGGCCGCAGGCACCCCAGAGCAAACAACGAAAACACCAGTGAAAGTAGTGCTCAACTGGTTTGCTAAATCGGAACACGGTGGTTTTTACGCAGCGGAAGAAAATGGTATCTATGATGACAAGAATCTTGATGTGACGATTGAACCTGGTGGTCCGCAGGTTTCTTCTATTCAGATTGTAGCTTCTGGAAAGGCGGAGTTTGGGGTAGCGCATGCGGACCAAATTTTACTGGCACGTAAAGAAGGAATTCCCATAGTAGCCCTGGCTACAACGTTTCAGATCAGCCCGCAAGCACTGATGTACCATGAAGAATCAGGAATTACTGATTTTGGAGACTTGAATGGACGGACGGTATTTATACAGCAAGGTCAGCCTTACTGGGAATTTCTCAAACATAAATACAAACTGGATTCCGTCAAAGAAGTGGCGTATACCGGACAACACAGCAATTTTATCGAAGATCCACAGTCAGCCAGTCAATCCTTCGTTAATGGAGAGCCTTATGTAGTTGAGAAACAAGGCGTGAAAGTGAAGACAAAATTAATTGCTGATTCTGACTATAAACCGTATGCGGCCGTTATTTATACAACGGAGAAATACCTGAAAGAACATCCCGAAACGGTGAAAGCTTTTATCGGCGGGACGGTGGAAGGCTGGAATGATTACAAAGAGAACTACGAAAAAATCAACAAAAAAATAAATGAAGTGAATACAAACTTGTCTGAAGATGAAATCGCATTTGGTGAAGAAGCTCAGCGTGAATATGTGTATGGTTATGATGCTGAAGAACATGGAGTTGGCTACATGACGGAGGAGCGCTGGACGGAACTAATGAAGCAGCTTATAGAAATTGGTCTTCTCGATCAAGAGATGGATGTGAAAACAGTGTTCACCACGGATTATTTACCTGAACATTAGAGAGATAGACGAGGTGACAGCGCACATCATTTAAATAGGAACCTTGCTCATTCGAGTGGAGCAGGGTTTTTCTTATAATGAGAACTTTAATTTATGAAACGGGATATCTCTTCCGTCCGTTACCATGGCTTATTCTGCTATAATCACTAACATTGAGACAATACCAGGCTGGCAAAAGGAGAAAATAAGAAATGATGATATCTATATTTATATTCATGATCGCAGGACTTGCGGAAATTGGAGGTGGATATTTAGTCTGGTTATGGCTTCGCGAGGGAAGACCGTACTGGTATGGTATTGTGGGCAGTCTGGTTCTTGTCTTATATGGGATTATTCCAACACTGCAGCAGTTCCCTTCATTTGGGAGAGTTTACGCAGCCTATGGAGGAGTATTTGTTATTATGGCTGTACTTTGGGGTTGGGGGATTGATAAAAAGACGCCCGATGTATACGACTGGATCGGCGCTTTGTTATGTCTAGCAGGCGTGGCAGTCATGTTATGGGCTCCGAGGAACGGGTGAAATATAAGAAATCTTTTTCATAGATCAGGACAATCACCATATACATAAATAGATAAATGAAATGTAGGGTTGAATCATTAGGATTAGTCATTAAGATGTTTGAAATAGGGGTGTTGTAAGACACGCTTTTCAAGCGTCTTATTTTACTTTTATTATTGACAGTTATGGAAAGACATGAGAAAATGTACGCGCGTACATTAAATGGAAATGAGTGGATATCTTATCGCTACACGAAAGGAAGTTGCCGAATTTGCCGGGGTGTCGGAAGCTACCGTATCTAGAGTCTTAAATGGGGTTGGCCCCATGAAAGAAGAAACGCGCTCCAAGGTACTTCGTGCAGCAGAGAAACTGGGATATGTGCCGAGTGCGCTTGCACGCAGTTTTGCAAGAAATCGAAGTGGTAATCTTGGTGTCGTTCTGCCGTATATCCCCAAAGCACGATTATTCTCAAGCTATTATTTCTCAGAAATGCTAAGCGGTATCGGCAGTGCCGTTCGTGAGCAAGGTTATGATCTGCTTCTGTTATTTCGAAGTGAGCAGGAACCGCAGGCATATGAATCTTTTTTTCTGGCTCAGAAGGTAGATGCTCTTATTATTCTGGGCTCTAGGGATGAGCCGGGTGAGCGGGAAGCCATAAGCAAATTAAAAGATGCAAAACATCCTTTTCTTGTGGTGAACCAGCATTTTAAGGGAGAATCATTTCCTGAAGTTGATGTGGATCATGAGGAAGGCAGCAGGCAGGCTGTCACACATTTGATTCAGCAAGGATGCAAACATATTGGATTTTTAAATGGGCCTTTAACGTATTCCAACAGTGCAGATCGTCTGTCAGGTTATCAAAAGGCTTTGGCCGAAGGAGATCTTCATCTCGATTCAAGTTATTTATTCGAAGGTAATTTTAGCCGCCGAAGCGGATATGAGGCAGCAGAGAAAATGATGGATCTACTTCCAGAGATGGATGGCTTGTTTGTTTCAAACGATCGTATGGCAATCGGTGTGTTACAAAAGTTCAGGGAATGGCAAATTCCTGAAGAGAAATACCCGAAAATAGTCGCATATGATGATTCGGATGCAGCTGAAATTACTGTACCTCCGCTTAGCAGTGTAAGCGTTCCTTTTTATGAAATGGGAATGATCGCAGCTAATAAATTACTCCAAATAGGTAATGATGCAGAGCTCTTCCGTAAATGGTTTGACGATCCGGTAAGAGAATTGCTGCAAGCTGAGCTTATTGTTCGGGCTTCTTCTAGAAGGAATACCCATGCAAATAACTAACGAGGAGGATGTAAGGATGAGTTCAATTCGTGTTGGAATGGTAGGATATAAATTTATGGGAAAGGCGCACAGTAATGCCTACCGAAGTGTTCCTATGTTCTTCCCAAAAGTAAAAAAACCAGAGATGGCCGTCATCTGCGGACGGGATGAAGCAGCCGTAAGAGAAGCACAAGAGCAATTTGGTTGGCAGGAAAGTGTGACGGATTGGAAAGAACTTGTACAGCGCGAAGATATAGATCTTATCGATATCAATGCACCAAGCAACGCACATAAAGAGATTGCACTTGCTGCTGCAAAAGCGGGCAAACATATTTTTTGCGAGAAACCGTTAGCGCTTTCACTTGCGGATTCTCGTGAGATGTTAGCTGCGACAGAAGCAGCAGGGATTAAGCATATGATCGGTTTTAATTATCGTTTTTCACCTGCGGTACAGCTTGCTAAGGATCTGATTGAAAGCGGAAGACTCGGTAAAATCTATCATTTCCGCGCGACCTTTTTACAGGACTGGATTTTGGACCCTGAATTTCCGCTCGTATGGCGTTTGCAAAAAGAGATCGCAGGTTCCGGTTCGCATGGTGATCTTGGCGCTCATCTTATTGATATGGCTCGTTTTCTCGTAGGGGAATTTAAGGAAGTCGTCGGTATGAGCGAGACTTTTATCAAAGAACGTCCCATTGCATCAGCAATGACTGGGCTTACGGCTACAAAAGGAAATGCGGATACGGAAAAAGGGCCTGTCACTGTAGATGATGCGACGCTGTTTCTAGCTAGATTTGAAAACGGTACCATTGGAAGCTTTGAGGCAACAAGGTTTGCCGCTGGTCATCGCAGCACGAACTCTTTTGAGGTGAATGGCAGTAAAGGCAGTGTCAGATTTGATTTTGAACGGATGAATGAGCTGGAAGTTTATTTTACAAGTGATGAGGAAGATGTACAAGGTTTCCGCCGGGTACTCGCAACCGATGGGGCTCACAAATACGCAGAGGCGTGGTGGCCTGCAGGACATCCAATTGGATTCGATCAGACGTTTACTCATGAGATGGTAGAGTTTATGAACGCAATCGAAGAAGATCGCCAGCCGGTTCCTAATTTTTCAGATGGAGTAGCTTGTCAGGCCGTATTAGAAGCAGTGGAAAAGTCAGTACAGGAACGTCGCTGGGTTGAACTTACTGAAATGGAGGACATAAACCAATGAAAAAAGCACTGATTGTATGGGGTGGATGGAATGGTCATGAACCTGAATTGGTATCGGCTTTATTTGATGAGTGGCTTACCGAGGCTGGTTTTGAAGTAGAACGGGCAAATACACTGGATGCTTATGTTGATGCAGAAAAACTTCGCGAACTGGATCTGATTGTACCGATGTGGACAATGGGCACGATCGAACAGAAATATGTGGAGAATGTGTCAGCTGCAGTCATTGGCGGAGTAGGCCTTGCTGGGTGCCATGGAGGCATGTGTGATTCCTTCCGAACGAATGTGGATTGGCAGTTTATGACGGGCGGGCAATGGGTAGCTCATCCAGGCAATGACGGAGTCGAGTATACGGTGGAGATCAAGAACAGTTCAAGTCCGCTGCTTGCAGGGATAGACAATTTTCAGGTGAAAAGTGAACAGTATTATCTTCATGTTGATCCAGCAGTAGAGGTTCTTGCTACAACTAGATTCCCACAAGTAGAGGGGCCGCACAGTGCAAATGGTGCTGTTGATATGCCCGTAGTATGGACGAAAAAATGGGGGCAAGGCCGGGTGTTCTATAATTCGCTAGGCCATCATGCGGATATTATGGAGCAGCCTTCTGTCAGAGAAATTATGACTCGCGGTCTCTTATGGGCTGCAGAAGGAAAAAAATTAGTAGATTCAAGAAATACTGCCGCGAGTGCTTATACAGGCATGGCCGATAACCAGCTGTAAAAGAATATGAACTTGGTGAAGGGAGATTTTACGCTTGGAAAAAGTGAAGGTAGGTATTATTGGCTGCGGTAAGATCAGCGGAATTTATATGGAGAATTGCAGTAAGTTTGAAATCCTCGAACTTGTCGCCTGCGCCGATCTTGATTTGGATCGAGCCAAGGAACAAGCAGCAGCGTATCAGATTCCTAGAGCGCTTACGGTTCCCGAATTGTTAGCCGATCCTGAGATTGAGCTTGTTATCAACCTGACGATTCCTGCGGTCCATGCGAGTGTATGTTTAGAGGCGCTTGAGGCAGGGAAACATGTCTACGTGGAAAAACCGCTGGCCGTGACTCGGGAAGAAGGAAAACAAGTACTAGACCGCGCGGCTGAGCTTGGTTTACTAGTGGGCTGCGCACCAGAGACTTTCTTTGGAACAGGAATTCAGACCGCTCTGAAAATGATTGAAGAGGGACGTATTGGGACTCCAGTTAGTGCAGCTGCTTTTATGATGAGCCGTGGACATGAACATTGGCATCCCGATCCCGAATTCTATTATGCTGCAGGCGGAGGCCCGATGTTTGATATGGGACCTTATTATTTAACAGCGCTGATACAGCTGCTTGGCCCGATTGCAAGCATTACCGGTATGACAAGTGCCGCGCTTGAAGAACGGGAGATTACTAGTGAAAAGAAACGTGGGCAGAAGGTTAAGGTCGATATTCCCACACATGTCACGGGTCTTATCAGATTTCAAGGTGGAGCAGTAGCAAGTATAATTACAAGCTTTGATATCTTTGGCGGAAGTACTCTTCCAAACATGGAGATCCACGGTACGAAAGGAACACTTCTCGTTCCAGATCCGAACACCTTTGGTGGTCCAGTAAAATGGAGAGGGGTGGGAGATTCAGAGTGGACCGAGGTTCCGCTTATCCCAGGATATGATAGAAATACACGGGGAATTGGACCTGCAGACATGGCTTACGCCATTCGTAGTGGGCGCAGCCATAGAGCAAGCGGTGAACTTGCGTACCATGTACTTGAAGCGATGTGGGCATTTCATGATGCATCAAGCGAAGGCAAACATTATACGATGCAAAGTACATGCGAAACTCCAAAACCGCTTCCTACGGATCTTCCTTTATATACGCTTGATCAGTAATGATCCTTACACTAGCCCCTTGCGTTTGCAAAGCGGGCTTTTTTTATCTCCCTTATCTTATCGAATTCTCTTAAAAGTTGTAGGGCAACCGTAGAAAAACATCAGAAAACATAAAAAAGTGTTGTAAATCTTATAATACCTAGTATAATACTCGGTAAAAGAGAGCGAAGGAGATGCAGGTTGACTATGAACATACAAAATCAAACAAAGTCTTTACAAATGGATGATTATTTAGACCTCTTGAATTATGCAACCCAACTGAAGGATGAAGCATGGAGACAGTCGATTATGGAGCAAATCCGTAGTTGTGCAGCGAAATCTGTTCAGCAAGAAGAGTTGCCTGCCCGGAGCGATCTATGGGTTCGATTCGATGCACTTAATGATGAATTACTTGAACTTTTTAAACAATTAAAAGAAGAGACAGATTTGAAAGTGAAGAAAAAAGTGACTGAACAAATCTGGCAATTAAAATATGAACGCGTCACCATTTCGAGACAGCTTGAATCGATTGTGAATGCTAAACCTAGTTCTACCTAATTAATATATCTTTAAAATAAATCAACTAACCATATAGTTTATTGTTGCAGAAAAGCCGACATCATCAAAAAGGAGACCCTCTATGGGTCTCCTTTTTGATGATGAAACGGTTTAATGATTAATTAACAGACCAAAGGGCTGGTGTTGTAACAGGTTCCCATCCGGTTAAAGCGGTATGAGGTTGAATGCATTTATAGACAACCCCGTTATAAGTAACAAGGTCATTCGCTTTGTAGGTGGTTCCAGAAGACCATTCCGGTGCTGACGTTGACGGAGCAGAAGTCGTGACGGTTAATGCATTGCTAGCAGCGGAAACATTCCCTGCAGCGTCCTTCGCTTTCACAGTAAAGGTATAATTCGTGCTGCCTGTAAGACCAGTGACTGTGTACTCAAGTGTTGATCCAGACACACTACCTACTCGTGTATTGCCATTATAGATATCATAACCGGTTACAGCTACGTTATCAGTGGAGGCAGACCACATAAGAGAAACGGAATTGGCATTTACGGTCATAGAATGAAGTCCGCTCGGAGCTGAAGGAGCTGTAGTATCAGGTGTAGCAACAGCAGCTGTTTGTACGGTCAGTACATTACTAGCAGCAGATACGTTTCCAGCAGCATCCTTTGCTTTCACTGTAAAAGTATAACTTGTGTTTGCTGTTAAACCAGTAGCTGTATAAGTCAGAGTCGATCCTGAAACGGTGCCAATGAGCGTAGTTCCACGGTAAACATCGTAGCCAGTTACACCTACATTATCCGTAGCTGCATTCCAAGCCAGGGATACCGCCGTAGGTGCTACGTTAGAAGAACGCAGGCTCGCTGGTGCTGTTGGTGCAGCTGTGTCCGCTGCTCCGCCGCCACTGCCTGCAATATTTGCATCAATTGTATTGTAGAAAGCGTTTCCAGTATCGGAGATTTCCCATACTGCGAGAATAATATGATACCCGCTGCGGTCCGAAGGAATGTCGCAAGTATGCGTTACAGTAAAGTCAGGTCTTTTTCCTCCGTCATCAATTTTACAAAAGAGTTCAATGTTGGAACGAGTAATCGGTTTACTTTGATCCCAGCCTGGTTTAGTAATGTAATATTTCCATTCTTTTGTTGCGTGGGCTGCTGTTAACGTCCAGTTAAAAGTATTGCTACCCGAATTCATATCAACTTTTTTCCATCTTGTTGGAGATTGTTCATTCATTTCTGGGAAGATGCCAGCTCCAGAAATTTGACCATCAGCAGGGCCTGCTGCAGGAAAGTTACCTTTTGCTTCAAGCGATTGAGGTTCATATTGTACATTACCACAGCCTGTATTCTGTCCTTGTTTACACAAGAAAGCACGGCTTTGCGGGGAGTTTAGGTACCCGTGTGCTGAAGCGATTCCTGCGGTTACTAAACCTAATACAAGAGCAAATGCTAAGCCAAGCAAAATACGAAAACGGAAACTTTTTCTTTCAAGCAAGCTTTGTTCTGTCAAAATTAGTTGCCTCCTTCAAAATGGGATGACTGGTATTCAATTACCAGTTGCACTCTTATTTTTATTGATTTCAAATGATTTGTTAAGGGTAAACAATTATAAATGTGGGATAAAAATTTCGTATTATGTCACTTTTGATACCATTTGTGTAGTAAAAACGCTTGATAATTTTCTTGTGTGAATATTGTGTTACCTAATTTGAGAAGATTCAACCCGTTTTCTTTCTTGAATGAGACGTTTCATTACCTATTCAATTCAGAGAACATCATACTTATCGAAAGAGATGAATACAGATAGTTAATACAATAGGGTTAACGAAAGAACGGTTATTCCTGAACCCAATGAACGAAATTCGTTTAATTCAATGAGGAGGTAAAAGATGACACAAAATTCACAATTCACTGGCATTTCTATATTAGGCATGGGTACCGCACTGCCTTCACATCCCATCCCTCAAGCAGATATATCGGAACTAATCACCTCTTCCCTCCAGGACCGGCCCGACCTGGCCCGGTTTGCACGAAGGATATTTAGATCATGTGGAGTAGAGATGCGCTATACAGTTGAGCCGGAATTCACAAAAAAATCTTCAGACGAGTGCAGATATTTGCCATCAAATGATTTATCCCGGGTGCCTACTACGGAAGAACGAATGAATACATACAAAAGGGAATCTGTTCCCCTTGGGCTTACGGCTGCGGAAGCAGCATTACTTGACAGCGGTGTAGATAAAAGTGAAATTACGCATCTGATTACAGTGAGCTGTACGGGTCAGTTTCTTCCTGGGCTTGATGTGATGTTAATGAGAGAGCTTGGTTTATCACCACGCGTGAACCGGCTTCCGTTGATTTTCCAAGGATGCGCGGCGGGTCTCAAAGCGATCCAAATGGCAAGAGATGTAGTTCAAGGTTCTCCGGAATCAAAAGTTCTCGTTGTTTGTGTAGAACTGAGTAGTTTACATTTTCAACCTGCTATGGATCGAGAGGCATTATTTGCAGCTTCCTTCTTTGGAGACGGGGCCGCTGGGTGCGTGATTGGAGAAGCTGACAAGAATCATAGTTCCTATTTCGAACTTGGAAAAGGGTACTCCGTTCTTCTACCCGATTCAACGGAAGATATGACGTGGGAAGTGGGCAATGCGGGATTTGATCTCTACCTTTCTCCTCGAATTCCAAAACTTTTAGGTGAATATCTTGCTCCAGAGTTAGAACTACTCTTAAGAGGGGACAAGCATCCTGAATTATGGGCAATCCATCCGGGCGGAAAAGGTATTGTCGATTCGGTGCAAAATGTGCTTGGACTTCGTGACGATCAGACGAAATACAGCAGGGATATTCTTAAGAACGCAGGGAACCTGTCATCTGTCACGATTATGTTTGTACTTGCTGCCATGCGTCAGGATATGAGAGATCAAAATCAGGACATAACGAAGGGGATTGCTATGGCCTTTGGTCCTGGACTTACCGCAGAACTGATGCAGTTTACTTATGTCCCTGCCTATCAAGCAGCTGAAACGGAGCCTTCCCATGTCTATCTTTAGAAATCTTTCAACAAGAGCAAAAGAAGATGAGCTTATGGATGATTTCTCCCTTGGTGGAGAAGAACTGAGCGAAGCACTCAAGCATTTGCGAAGATTGAACAAGATTTTTGGAGCAGCTGGTCCTACTTGTTATGGAGTGGAGAAGCTATGGACGGAGATGGGTAGACCCAGTGAGCTGACACTGCTTGATGTTGGTGCCGGATCAGGAGACGTGAATCGCAAACTTCTTACATGGGCAGACAGCAGAGGAATTGGGATGAAGATTACCCTTGTCGATCTGACGGAAGAAGCCTGTGAAGAAGCCCGGCTATATTTTCGGGATGAAAAGCGGGTAAATGTGATTAGGGCTGATGTAAAGTCTCTGCCGGAAGGATATGCAGATATTGTTACGGGTTCTCAGTTCGTACATCATTTCGAGGGACAGGAGCTCGTTGAAATCGTGAGTCACATGTTGAAGTCTTCCAAATATGGTGTGGTTATTAACGATATTCACAGGCATCCGGTACCTTACACGGCGGTATGGTTAACGACACGAATCATATCACGGAACAGGTATATTCGGCACGATGGTCCGCTTTCTGTCGCCAAAGGATTTACACACAAAGACTGGAGCGACCTAAAATCAAAACTGAATCATAAGACGATGACCTATTCATGGAAACCTTTATTCCGCTATGCGGTTGTCATACCTAGAGAGTGAAAATAGAAGAAGAAGGGAGGATGGAAAAATGGACAACGTGGATAACATGGATAACATGATCGATGTGGTTATTATGGGGGCCGGTATTGGAGGCAGCGCGGCTGCCATCCAGCTAGCTGAAAAAGGGCATCAGGTTCTGCTTATTGATCGGCAAGCATTCCCAAGACATAAAACATGCGGCGAATTTATGTCTCCAGAGACCAAGGAGATGCTGGCTTATCTTGGAGTGAATCCACTAGAGCATGGAGTTAAACCGACAACGATGAAACAAGCCAGGATTATTTTGCCGAGTGGCAAAGAAATGGAAGCGCGTCTGCCAGGTGAGGCATGGGGCATCAGCAGGTATGAACTTGACCTTATGCTTCATAAAAAAACGCTGGAACTCGGCGTCAAGATCAAGACTAAAGCGATGGTTACAAATGTTCAGCAACAAGAAGATCACACTTATCTCATAGAGACAAAGCAAGGGCAATTGAGGGAAACTTATCATGCCAAAGCAGTCATTGGAGCTTACGGTATTCGAAAGCCTCGAGGGGTTCCAACGGATCAGGAGGCAGAACGAAGGGACCTGGAAGTGTTCGTTGGCGTGAAGTCACACTATACAGGGATACAAGCAGCAGATGAGGTGGAACTGTATTTTTGCGATGGGGGATATGTGGGGATCTCACCTGTGAATGAGGGTGTAGTTAACATAGCCGCATTATTGTCCTTTGATATGGTGCAGCGCAGTGGTAAATCGATCGAGGAGATTCTAAGCGAAGCAGCCTCTTCGAATTCTCGGTTATCAGACCGGTTGTCGAAGGGAACGCCAGTACAAGGTACTCAGGTATCTATATCCCCTGTAAGATTATCCGAAGAACCGGAACCCTGGTCTTTTTTTCCACATATAGGTGATGCTATGCTCATGATTCCGCCGCTCTGCGGAGATGGAATGTCGATTGCGCTTCGTTCTTCGATGATCTGTTCGATTGCTACAGACCAGTATCTGAAAGGGAAGCTGACTTATTTGGAGTGGGAGAGTAATTACACCTTGGAAGCGAATCGGGAGTTTTCCGATTTACTGCGCAGAGCCAGAAGGATTCAAAAGATGGCTTTTTCGAAAGCAAATCAAATTTTCCCCATCATCGGCCAATTATTTCCGAGCCTTTCTTCCTATCTGGTGAAATCAACACGGTTATCTGAACTTGGTGTAACTAGGTCATAGGCATAGTGCTCGTGAGGTTACTTATAAAATAACGACGAACTGTACTCTTTTTAAGAGTACAGTCAGACTGTAGACAAACTGGTTTAAACTAGTTTGCCTGCAGTTTTTTTTATTTCTCGGGAAATCGCATCGTTTTACAAAAACTACGTGATGCTTCTAACAATGTAAAATTAACACTTCCTTGTTACTCTACATACTTCTAGTTAACAATAACCCCTTACAATGGAAACAGGTCATGTTTTGTGTGAGCGGGAAACTATCATATGAAGGGATGGAGTGAGATGGAAAAAGGGGATTATTCATTTTCGACATGTTGGAACATTAAACGTTATATGGATGATGGACGAGGTATGGTTGAGGAGATAAAGGAGCTTGGATTTCAGCAGGTTGAGCTTAACTATAATGTAACGGACGTTCATTTGAGTGCAATCGAGCCGATGATTGAACGTGGAGAGATCGGGATCTCAAGTGTACATAACGTATTTCCTCATACCCCTGATCCGGATTATGGTACGGATTCGGTGCTTCTAGGTTTTGAGGATGAGATGAAACGTAAACGGGCCGTGGAGACCTTAATTGGATCGATGGAATATGCACATCGGTATGGGGCAAAGGCGGTTGTTGTTCATCCTGGTGAAGTTCCATTTGAGAATGAAATTGATTCGAGGCTAAAAAAGATCTATAGGGAAGAAGGTCGTAATTCAGCTCTTTATGAGCGTGTTTTTCAAGAAATGTTGAACAAGCGGGACCAGGCGGCACCTAAGTACCTGAACACGATCGTGCAAAGTCTTACAGAAGCTTGTGAATATGCAGCGAAAAAGCAATGGAACATCGCGATTGGTATCGAAACACGTTCACGCTGCAATCAAATGCCTACACTAAAGGAAGCGAAGATGATATTGATATGTGATGAACTAGCAGGAGCTGGTGTTTACTTATGGTATGACATCGGGCATGCCACCATGATGGAACGTATGGGTCTCTATGATAATAAGGAGCAGCTGCAAGAAGTGCTTCCTTATATATATGGTGTTCATATTCATGAAACGGTCGGCTTGTCAGACCATTATTGTCCTTATATCCACAGTCAGGATCGAGATGATTTTGATCGTTTCCTTCCGGCCATAAATCAGGCAAAAGTAAAAGTTTATGAGCTGAAGTCAATCTGTACGCCAGAAGAAATTCATGCTAGTCACAATCTGTTGCTTGAGAAACTAAAAGTAGGAACGGAGGAATGGATGCGATGAACACCTCTCACTCGAAGGATGTATGGCTAAAATATGCACCGTATCTCATGTTTGATTTACATGAACCATTTTATCCAGAAGCAGTGGGGGTTTCTATACTGGAGATGCCAGCAGTATCTCCTTCGTTTCGCAGGTCGTTTCCAGGTTCAGAGTCACAGGTGAAGCAGGTCATTGAATATGCCATCTGGTGGGATTACGAGATTGGGCATTTGTACGAGATGGAGCATGTATGGGTCTACGTGGGTAACGATGGCCAAGTAGTGGATTGTGAGGCGAGTTTTCATGGCAGAGTGCTGAAAGGTCTGCTGAAAGATCGCAGTAATTTGATTGAAGATACGCATGTACGTTTGTATTCTCAGCCGGGCAAGCATGCTTTTTCGCCAATTCCTACCCTGTTTGAACTGCTTCCTAATTTATATCAGGCTGCAGGAAGCCAAGCGGGGATAGATGGTCTGCTTGTGACTGATCTGTTCTGTGAATACTTCTCTACGAATGATGAGATCGATGCGAAGGTAAGGGAGTATCTTCAGACCTTTGCCTTTGTTCCTACCATGGAGTTTACCGAATATAAGTTTACGGGGGAGCTTATGATGCCCTGGAATGATTTATTTCATATGGTTCCAAGAAGAATTGAGAACCAGGTAAGAGAACTCGGATTGCAATTACCTTAGTGAATCTAATCTATAAAAATCTCGGTACCGGAAGGACGGTGTGATGATTGGGACAACTCTATCAGAAAGAAGGGATCATTGCGAGAAAAGGATATAAGCGTATGCTGCTGTCCTATTTACCGCTTGTACTCATATCCATTTCTGCGGTTGTCTTTATTTCTTTTATCATCGTTACTGACTTGATGACCCAAGAAGCGAAGAGGGCCGACACGCTAACCGCTAAACGTGTTGTCGATACGATCGAAGGAGCGGCTCGTGATATGGAAAGCACTGTTCTTCGTGAACTGGCGGTGAATCGACCCTTATACAATTTTATGAATACCTCCCCTAATGACAACATGAGGCTCATTCAATATGAGCTGTCTACAGATTTAAATAAACTGGCGGAGAGTTATCCTGCAATTCAGTCACTTTATGTATATCGATCGGAAGATGCAATGGTTTTAACTTTACAGGAGATTATGCCGCTCTCTGAGTTCTCAGATAAGGAATTTATAGCGGCTCATTTTCCTTTGACAGAAACCGGGAATTGGCTGAGCGCAAGGTTATTTACAGATCAGCGTTCTACAAAGTCAACACAGGTTCTTTCATTAATTCAACGTTTCCCCCTGCCGCTTGGAACGGAGGGGATTGTTGTGGTCAATGTGAATGTAGAGAAACTGATTGCACTGTCAACCGATATGCGCAGTGATGATTTATCGGTGATGAAGATTAGTGATATGAAAACCGGTAATTTGCTCTATTCCACAAATGAGATGGAAACAGAAAGACGACACGATGACTTACAGGTGGATAATAGATATACCTTTCAGTATCGCTCGGATTATCTTGGCTGGACATTCTACAGCGGTATAAAAGAAGGTTCGTTGTTTGCATGGGTTTCCTTCCTATCTTATATTTGGATCGCTATTGGTATTTTAGTGCTGCTTTCTTGCGTATTTGCGAGTATCTATATTATTAAGCGTAACTATCGACCGGTAGAGCTACTGATAAGCAGGATTCAACAATTTCCTCTTCAAGATCTTCCCAAGCAGAAAGCAGCGGATGAGTTTGCTTATATTGAGAAGGCACTGGAGAATTTGGTCGAGACAAATAAACGATATGAACAAAGGCACCAGGAAGATTGGATGCTGGGGAAGCGGCAATTTATCCGAGATTGGTTGGAGGGAGAAGCAGCTATTTCAGAATGGGAAGAAAAAGCACGACAATTCGAAATTCCAGTCGATGTTCATTTATGTACCGTGGCTCTTATCGAATTAGAGCTTGATTTAGATTTTCAGAGACAGAATCAGGATCTGGACCAAAAGGTTTTGAAGTTTTCTCTAGCGAACGTTGTTCGAGAGCAGTGGCAGCAAGAAGGACATTTGGAATTGGAATGGGTGGCTTCGGATCGGCTTGTTGTTGTGTGGCTGCACGAAGTGGATTATGTCCCGGAGAATATTCAGGATCAGGTGAAGCAACTTGAAGAACTGGTGAGTTGGATAAAAAAACATCTAGGAATCATCGTTCGAATTGGAGCCGGACGCCTGGTTTCACACCACTTAGAAGCAGCTATCTCCTATCATCAGGCGCGTCATGCACTGAGGTATAAGCTAATTAGCGGGAACGTCATGATGTACGCTCACATGGAGAGGACATCTCCCTATTCAGCATATACTTATTACCGCCATGTGGCGGAATGTATAAGACATTTACATACGATGAACGATGTTTGGCGGGAAGAGACCGAAACTATTTTCGAGCAAATGGAGAGAGAGCGGCTGGCGGATGAAGAAATCTATGCAATCATTGACTACGCAGCGATGCTGCTGCTGGAAGAGGTAGAAGGGATAGCCGCTTTTGATGTGAAGAATAAACTTCGAGACCAAGTGGCAATGATGCAAGAAAAGGTGGGGAAGGAAGCTTTTTTTCCAGGATTATATAGTGTGTTTAGTGAACATCTGGAACGTTTCTACGTGCGGTATTGTACCTACAAAAAATCAAATAAATATCAGGAAACGATTAATCGGGTTAAACAGTACATTGAGCAAAATTACACAGATCCAGATCTATCCCTCACACAAATCAGCGATAAATTCGCCTTGAAACCCAAGTATGCAAGTCAACTTTTCAAAGAAGAATTCGGTATGAAATTCGTCGATTTTCTACTGAGACTGCGAATGGAAGAAGCGAAGAAAAAACTGAATGAAACAGAGGATTCGGTACAAGATATCGCTTTACAGATTGGATATGCGACCTCTATCTCATTTGGGCGAATGTTTAAGAAAATGGAGGGAATAACCCCTGGAGAGTATCGTAAAATGAAAAGTCCTCATCTCGAATCTTCGCGATTGGAACAAGCTGTGAAATGAGGGAATGGTATTTCAAGAAGAAAATATTTACATGTCTCTTGACGAGAGGAGTACAGCCAAACGGCTGTTTCCGATCATTTGCGTCAAGGGGCATTTTTTATTACGAAGGAAAAGGAATGAATGAACCATTATCCGGGGTACGTTGAGGAATTCTATTATTGTAAGCCCATACTTGTACGTAAACAGTACATTATTGCCCGATTCGCACAATATCTGCAGATATAAGTTGATCATCGGAATCTGGTTTATCAAGAAACGGAGAACCCTTGCTGGATAAGGGATTTAGACTAATGAACGGCATAGGGAAATGGTCTATTTCGTCTTAGGTCAAATTCAAGTTATAACAAAGATGCGAACCTTAGCCGATACGGATTTCGGTTAAGGAAACGCTTATCCATGGAGAAGATGGAAGGGGATTGAAAGGGAAATGGTAAACCGTGATGTAGCAGCTAAGTTTTGGATGAAGAAGCGATGGGGAAGAGGGATATCAGTTATATTAACTTCGGCATTTGTCGTCGGTTTATTGTCAGGCTGTGGCAGTACCGCGATGACAGCTGAAAGTGAGAAAGTGCAAGAGGGCGCGAAATCTTCTTCAAGTAACGTAACCTTAGAAATTGAAGTGTATGAGCGGGGAGAAGCGCCAACAGGTACTTCGGTAACAGACAATTATTTGACACAGTTCGCACAGACAAATTTCGGAGATCCTAATGGAATTACATTAGAATACGTACCGGTTCCACGCTCAGAGGATGTTCAGAAGCTGAATGTCATGATGGCCTCGGGTGAAGTACCTGACATTATTTTTACTTATGACGAGAATCTTGTATATAACTATGCAAAGCAAGGTGGATTAACAGAACTAGATTCTTTACTGGATGAGCATGGATCTAACTTAAAAAGTTTCCTAGGTGAAGAAACACTTGAATATGGAGTCTTTGAAGGAACTCAATATGCGGTTCCAGCAAAAAGGGTCAATATTGGTAAATACGCTTCTTATATTCGTCAAGATTGGCTGGATGAGTTAAGTCTACCTGCGCCACAAACGACGGATGAAGTGTATGAAACGTTAAAAGCTTTTAAAGAAAAGAAACCAGGAGGTGCGGATCAGGTGATTCCCCTCGGATTTTCTTTGACACCGGCTTCTTATGAACCTATCATATGGGGACTCACAGAAAAACTGACGGAAGAGCAAAGTATTACGCTGACACATCAGTTAGGTTCACGTGACTATCCAACGCTGCTGCCTGGTCATAAAGAAGCACTACGCTTTCTGAATAAGTTGTATTTAGAAGGGTTGATGAGTCCGGATTTTGCACTGGATAAGGATAAGAAGAAACTGAACCAAGATATTCAGACAGGTAAAGTGGGAATGTTCGGAGCTGACAGCATCGAACCGCTGCATGAGACATACAAGAACTTGAAGACCAATGTTTCTGGAGCAAAGCTTACCGCGATTGATCCTTATACCAACAGCACAGGTGATCATTTCAAACCACTGTACAAACCGGCAGGCTTGTACATCATTATTCCAAAAGCAAGCAAGCATGCTGCTGAGGCGATTCAATACCTCGATTGGATGGCACAGGAAGATACACTATTTTTGATGCAAAATGGAGAGGAAACGAAACATTATAGTCTAGAGGAAGGTATTCCTGTTCGTCTAGATACGGAAGATGCCAAGAAAGATCTATTTAACACAGGGGATATGGCGATTATCAGCAATGGACAGGACTTCGGTGATGCAGAGAAGAACAAAATGGCTGACTTAATGTCCTTATCTGAAGAAGATCGCGAATTAGGCAAACAAGTTAGAGACATTACACTTGTAGATGGTGTGAAACCGGTACGCTTTGACAAACCACTTGAATCACAGATTAAATATGGAACCTTACTTCAGGAAAAATATGATGAGCTGGTAGCTAGGTCGATACTGGCAAAAGCGAATGAATTCGATGCAACTTACGATATGCTGCTGGGCGACATGATGAAAAGTGGCGGAGAAGCGATATTAAAAGAACGTCATGAACTTTACCAGGCGATGAAAAAGCAATAATCATTTCATCCACACACCTAAGAAAGGAGAAGTGGGATGAAGACAGAGACCAACCTAGAGTCTGGAGCTGTTGCAAAACGTCTTCCGAGTTTACACGGAGGTACGGTGAGAAAACGGAAATGGAAAAATTTCATCCGCAACTGGCAGTTATATGTACTTATTTCTTTACCGCTGATCTTCTTTTTATTATTTAAGTATGGTCCCATCTATGGGATTACCATCGCATTCAAAGATTACAACTTGTTCACTGGGATTGCAGGCAGTGAATGGATCGGTTTAGATACGTTTCGTGAAATATTTGCAAATCGGGAGTTTTATGTTGCACTGCGCAATACGCTTATGCTGAATTTTCTCGATCTGCTCGTATCTTTTCCTGCACCGATCATTTTGGCGATCATGCTGAATGAATTGACGTCTGCAAAAATCAGAAAAGTATCTCAGACGGTATTGTATCTGCCGCATTTTATTTCCTGGGTTATCATCGGTGGTGTGTTCTATCAGGTATTTGCTACAAATTCAGGTATTGTCAATGAATTGCTCGGACGAATAGGAATAGGATCTATTCCATTTTTGTCCGACCCTGCCTATTGGGTAGTAACCTATCTATTAACGGGGGTATGGCAAAGTGCAGGCTGGGGAACGATCATATATCTTGCTGCGATCGTGGGCATCAACAAAGAATTATATGAAGCAGCCAAGATAGATGGAGCTGGCAGGTTCGCTGCTATTCGTCATATTACTTTGCCGGGCATACGAACAACTATGGTGACCTTACTCATATTAAATTTAGGGCAGATGGTACAGATCGGGTTCGAACGTCCTTATATCATGGGCAATGTGATGGTTAAAGATGTTTCGGAAGTACTCAGTACGTTCACCTATACCATAGGCCTGCAATCGGGACAATTCTCTTTCGCTACGGGAGTAGGTCTTTTTCAAGGCTTGGTAGGACTCTTATTTATTCTCGGAGCTAATAAGTTAGCGAAACGTTTGACAGGTAACGGCATTATCTAAGCTGGATAGCTCCTTTTAAGGAATTGAGGACATGAAAGGAAGATAGATCATGAGTTTGCTTTTCAAGGATCGGCTGTTCAGAGGCGTCAACACGGTATTGATTATCCTATTCTCGCTCATGTGTCTGGCGCCGTTCCTGCACGTGCTCGCCGTATCGCTGAGTTCTAATAATTCAATTTTGTCAGGAAAAGTGATGCTCTGGCCGGTGGAATGGAACTGGGAAGCACATAAAAGAGTAATCGGCGATATAAGTATGTTAAGATCCCTTATTTTTACTATCGGACTTACGGTGCTTTACACGATACTGTGCATGGCAATGACCATTGCTGCAGCATATCCGCTTACTAAATCCCAGTTGCAGGGTCGAAAGATGATGATGTACCTTATCGTATTTACGATGTTTTTTAGCGGGGGGATTATTCCAGAATACATCCTCATTAAGGAGCTGCATTTGGTTAATTCGATGTGGTCCCTCATTTTGCCTCATTTAATTAATCCTTTTAACTTGATCATAATGATCAGCTTCTTGCGAGCAATACCGAAAAGTTTGGAAGAAGCAGCGGAAATTGATGGATGCAGTCATTTTGGTGTCATGTTTCGTATTGTTTTACCTCTATCTATGCCGGTTATTGCTGCACTAAGTCTTTTTTATGCGGTTAGTCGTTGGAACGGGTTTATGGATAGCTTGTTTTACATCACAGATCCAAATATGTATCCTCTGCAGCTGAAGCTATATCAGCTCGTAATGAACAATATGGCCAATGATACGACGCAGATGGAGGGAATTCGCATGGTAGAGGTTTTGCCGGAAAGTCTGAAGGCTGCCAGTATCATATTTACGACGGTTCCAATCTTACTCGTGTATCCGTGGCTGCAGCGTTACTTTGTGACGGGTGTCATGCTGGGCGCCGTGAAGGAGTAGGGACGGGATTATTAATCTAAGAAATGGGGACTGAGGATGAATCAGAAATGGGGATTAGGTAAAAGGGTGTTGGCAAGCGCTATCGTAGTGGGAACTTTACTTACAGGACCAATAGTAGAAAAACCGGTTAGTAAGGCGGAAGCATCGGTAGCTCTCAGCTTAAATGCACAGGAACAAGCTGAACTTGCAAGTTTTTGGTCACCCATTTTGTATCAGGATGTAGGCTCTGCTCCTCAGGAGGATATTCCGGTCCCCGTAAATTTTGACGGTGACTGGTCGGCACTAAACAGCTGGAATAACATCGGGAAATATGCAAAAGGCAGCAGCCTTCCCCTGAATCCAGCCACATATTGGTCTGTAGTTGAGAGTGAGACACACTATTTTATCAGCTATAACTTATTCTACGCAGCACATAATCCGCAAGGGACAATAGGTGATCATGAGAATGATATGGAAGGAATGATGTTTACCATTCGGAAGCCTGGAACAGCTAAAGAAAATGGCAGTGTCGTAACGAACCCCAAGGGGGAGCTTGAACTAGCACTCATGCCGCGGCACGCTAAGCTTGGAATGTACTCTCCTGCAACAGGGGGAGGTTATACTCCGGGTCTCAGTACCGTTTATTATGATGGAACATTTACAACGGAAACGAATGCAACAGGTACACATGTACTTGTATACAGTGCTCAAAATGACGAGAAATACACAGAATCAGACGGCGATTTCGGGCATGCGCTCAAACCTTACAGTGGAAATGGAGCCAAAGGGAAGACGGGTTACGTATTCGAGTGGGGCGGGAATGGTGTTTCAAACACCAATATGAATGCGGCTGGTCAGGATATTTGGACACAAAAGTTAGGAAATTTCGATAACACAAAACGGTTGTATAGTTCTCTAATTCCTCTTGAAACATCCCTATGGCCATTACGTAATGATTTCACACTTGATCTGTGGAGCAGTTATGGCACCTTCAGAGGAGATGAAGGTCGTGCAAATGCAGCTAATACCCCTTGGGGATGGAGTTTTGAAGGTTACCGTGATCTAGGTGGAGGCCGTATGCTTTATGATCCAGCTGGATTTGTAGATGCATTATTCGATGGTTTGGGTTCGTTCTCACATACCTATATTACGAATGCATATGAATCATAAAAGTGGAATGTGACAATTTCATAAAGGTAAATGTCTTACAGACTGGACAAATGTCTGTAAGGCATTTTTTTGTCTTTATAACCTGATACAATAGGAATATGAGAAATGAAATGAGGGATACCATGAATATTGAAATAAACAGGGATCTAATTGAGGATGAACGTGGTAATTTATACCGCGCTGTTCAGCTAGAAGGGAATACACTTATCGTAGTCAATGCGTTTGTAGAAGCCTCTTTCCGAGAGGTACTGAATTTTAACAAAAGCAAGAATGAACAGCTTGCGGCTTACGAAGGAGAGTATGTCGGAAAACAAGCAATGGATATCGTAAGACATGATTATGTTTATGCCCTCAAAGAGATGGATGGCAGACTGTATACATTGCAGGATGTAGAGAAGGTATATGACGTGAACTTTATTAAGATGATTGAATTCTTTAGACCCAAAGGTATGAATCCTCATAACGATTGAGATAAGGGGGAAGCGTATATGGAACTCTATTTCAGGGATCGCTTTTTTAGTTCAGGGACATCTGAAATTATGGATGCTTCAGGCAGCGAGCTGGGCTGCATCGATTTGAAAAGTGCCTTCGGGTCTTCGCTGGATATCTATGATTCTTCGCGTAACCTGATCTATTCAGGTAAATTTAGAGTGTTCTCTAATAAATGGAATGTACTTGACCCGCAAGGAGAGACGATCGGTATCGTTCGATCTAGAATGAGTTTTCTAGAGAAGAAGTTTGAGTATCAAGCAGGATCGAGAGGAATATTTACGATTACCTCACCCGCATTCTCTAGAGATTTTACCATCGTGGATGAGCAAGGAGAGGTGGTAGCAGGATTTGAGAAAGTCTCTGGTTTTTTCAGCTCAGGAGCCTATCGCCTGCATAATAATTCCTCCGAAATAGACAGCTATGAACTGATTGCCGTGATTATGGGGGTTCATTCCATTCGTAAAAGACAGAGTCAGGCGGCAAATTCAGCGCCCTAAAATGAACCTGATATAAAAAGAAAGGGACACAAATAGGTGTCTCTTTTTCTTGTTGAGCTTTCAGCTGGGACTAAATGATTCTAAATTAAACATTACTTCAGAAGTAGATGGTTTAGCTGATAATATAATAGGAAAGCGATAGAAGAGAGTAGGAGAAAAGAATCTATGGATTGTTTAACACAGGCAGTTCAGTTAAGAGAGAGTGGACAAAACGAAATGGCACTTGAGGAACTACTTACGCTTGAAGAACTTTTACGTGATGGGAAACTTCTGATCGATTCTGCACAGTTACATTATCAGCTTGCCTGGACGTACGATACATTAGGGCTCGAAAAAGAAGCAGTTCCTTACTATGAAGCTGCTCTTTCAGGCGAACTATCCAAGGAAGACAGAGCGGGAGCATTACTTGGACTAGGCAGTACATACCGAACACTTGGCCAGTATGAGACAGCGGAGAAGATTTTTGAGACTGCCATATTTGAGTTTCCAGAGAGACGGGAATTCCAGGTTTTTATGGCGATGGTTCAGTATAATCTCAAAGAACATAAGCGAGCGATGAAATTGCTCTTGCAGGAAATTGCCGAACATTCGGCTAATGCCGGTATACAGAAATACAAACGAGCGATTGCTTTTTATGCAGATAAATTGGATGAACGCTGGGACTAACTATCAAAACGCAGGATTGTCGAATAAGCTCCTCAAAGGGAGATACATAGTGTAATAAAATGGTCTGAAACCTCGTGTCAGTATACTGTGGTTCAGGCCTTTTTATCTATTAAAAAGAGAGGTAGTTCTCTTGGTACGGATTGTTTACTCTGTAATGGAAAAAGAAGTGTAAACGATGTGCAAGACACTAGGTCTAGCTAAATCGGGATCAGTGATCAAGGGGGTAGCTCTAAATTCCTATCTTTTAAAATACGAGGAAAAATAATGACTTATGAAGACAAAATAACAACAGAATATACATATTTCAACCATTGGATGATTAATCGTGTGTAATGTTATCTGACCTATACTAGAACCAATTGATAGATTTCTACATCGATATGACTATATTTTTATAGAAAAAACATGAAAGTGATAAGAAATCTATCATTAAAAAGGTAGAACAGGGAATTCTACAAAGTTTTTACCCCTGTTACATTAAAATAGTTTTGAAAGAATTGAACAAGGAGGAATACCATGCAGTCTAAGCCTATATTGCGTAAAGTGATGTCGCTCTCCGTCGTTTCTGCCATTTTTATATCCGCTCTTTTTCCTGCTGTCGTCTCTGGTGCTGAAGCTAGAAAATTTCATTCCGAGGCGTTTCAAGTCGATTCAAGCAAATTATCTTCGGTCACATCTAAAAATCTGATCATGGATAAGAAAATAGAAGCGATGAGAAACAAGAACGGTGGTATGAAAGCAAACTCATCTATTCAGAAAGTGGACTCCCTAGCTTCTGCTAACATCGATAAAAAGAGTGGTGATATAGCGCCTCAAAACTACGTCCCTGCCTCTGACAGTACGGATCTTATCAGTGTAATTGTCGAACTAACCGAAAACCCGGTGGTTGTAGAAGAGGCGAATCGTGAACAAGGAGTAAGTAAATCAGGAGTAAACCAGCGAAGCATCATTAAGAGACAGCAGTCCACATTTGCTGCTGCGGCTGCAAAACTGAATGCAAAACTCAAAACAAATTACACAGATGTATTCAATGGTTACGCGCTTGAGATCACTGCAGATCAAGTGGATTCTTTACTGGGTCTTCCTGGTGTGAAGGCAATTTATCCCGATGCAGAAATGAAAGCAACACCAGTGAGCAGTGTAACGCCGAATATGGATGACAGTGCTCCTTTTATCGGTTCGGATACGTTCTGGGATACCGGTTATGATGGTTCTGGAATTAAAGTAGGTGTTTTGGATACGGGAATAGACTATGACCATCCGAGTTTGAAAGATGCCTACAAAGGTGGTTATGACTTTATCGATAATGATAACGATCCATATGAAACGCGGCCTGATCCAAACGATCCCGAAGCAGCAACGGAACATGGTACACATGTGGCGGGAACGATAGCTGGACGCGGAAACCCGCTTGAGCCAGATGGCAGTACGGGGTGGGTACGCGGCGTTGCCTATGGTGCTGATCTCTATGCATATCGTGTGCTTGGACCAGGCGGTTCTGGTGCCACATCAGGAGTGATCGCAGCGATTGAGCGTTCCGTACAAGATGAACTCGATGTCATTAATCTCTCGCTTGGCAGTGCGATTAACAATGAGTATGATCCTTCTTCCGTTGCTCTTAATAATGCAGCACTAGCAGGAGTCGTAGCGGTTGTTGCGAATGGTAATGACGGTCCAGGTGGTTATACACTCGGTTCACCAGGTTCAGCAGAGATTCCTATTTCTGTAGGAGCTTCTACACCGCCTCTTAACGTTCCAACAATTGAGGCAGAGGGTCTGATTAAAACTTTTGGCAGTTTGATGACTTTCTCGCCTGATCTTTCATCTCTTCCAGATAAGCCGATAGAAGTTGTAGCTGCTGGAATCGGAAGTACGGAGGATTTTGCAGGTAAAGATTTGACAGGTAAAGTGGCACTCATTCAGAGAGGGACTATCTCTTTCACCGAAAAATCACGAAATGCACAGGCGGCAGGAGCAGTAGTGGCTGTTATTTATAACAACGCACCTGGTAATTTTGGGGGTACCTTAGGTGAGCCAGGAGATTATATTCCTACTTTAAGTATCTCTTTAGAGGATGGTACGGCACTTAAAACCAAAATAGATGCGAATCCAGGTTGCAAAATCAATTTTGGTGTGGAAATGAAGCAGGATTTAATAGGCGACTTCAGTTCAAGAGGACCTGGTCTTCCTAAATACGGCATTAAGCCGGATATTTCGGCTCCAGGGGTCGGTATTCGTTCTTCCGTTCCGGCATATGGCGGAGATTATACGGATGCATATGCGGATCTGCAAGGTACAAGTATGGCTGCGCCGCATATTGCGGGAGCTGCAGCACTTTTACTTGATAAAGATTCATCCTTGAACCCGTATGAGATTAAGGGACTGATGACGAATAATGCGCTCAAGATAAGCGATCTAAAAGGAAATCGTTACACCCATAATGAGCAAGGTGCAGGTCGAATTGATCTAACAAGTACGCTGAAAGCCAAGGCAGTAGCCCTTGTGGAAGAAGCAACTACGGCAGTAGAATCGGGAAATGCTACACCATATGAAACAGGTCTGCTTTCTTACGGAATTCTCGCAGGGGGACAATCTGCAACGAAGACCATTAAGGTCAGCGATATTGTGTCTGAGAGTTCGGCTTATACCATTACAACCGAGTGGTATGGAACTGCTCCAGGTACGCTTACGGCAAGCGAGTCTTCTGTAGAAGTTTCTGCAGGAGGAGATACGGAATTTACGGTAAGCCTTACGATGAATGCAGACATACCTAATGGAAATTATGATGGAGAAGTGATTTTGACCGAAACTTCGGGTCATCAGCTCAAGATTCCTGTATATGTATATGTCGGTGAACCGAAGAAGATTGATATCGTATCTGATCTTGAACTTCTTCCGCAGTTCTTCTCTCCAAATGGAGATGATCTCGTTGATACAGCGGATGCTCATTTCTCGGTAAATGTGGCGAATAACTATTTCTCACTTGATGTATTTGATGCCTATACAGGGGATTGGATTGGGGTTGTCGCTGAGGTTCTAACTGGTTTAAAACCAGGAGATTATAACTTAACAGGTTGGGATGGCATCGTATCAAATTATGAAACTGAGTTTGCACTTGATTCAGATGTTTACGTTCTAGCTCCTTATGTAGGCATTGATGACGAGGAATTAGAAATTGTAAAGGATGCTGCGTATGATTTTGTTATTGATAAAGAAGCCCCTGTCAGTTCTCTTCATGATCCTGCGATTCAAGTGAAAGATAACATGGGGGTAATTACAGGGCAAATAGAAGATGACCTCGTAGTTGAACTGCTTGGAAATTATTCGGGTATTGCCGTGGATGCGGTATACGAAGTAGATGGCAAATCGGAATATGTTCCCGGTACGATTGATTCAGACGGAAAGTTTACCATCGAAGTACCTGTAACGAAAGGGGAAAATCAATATCATATCTACGTTTACGATTTTGTTGGTAATGGTTTCTCAGAACCTGCTCATGTAGTGAAATATAATTCAGACGGCGAAGAAGAGCCGGAGGAGCCGGGAGAACCAGCACCAGGCGCCATCTCACTTTCGGCAAACCTCTCTAAAAAGCAAGTATCTGTCAATGAAACGTTCAATGTAGATATTGATTTTACCGACACCAAAGATCTTTATTCCGCTCAATTCAGCTTAACGTACGATAAAGATCTCGTGAAAGGTTCGGTAACACCAAGCGTGGCGCTCGCTACTTATCAAGAAGAAATGAACCCAGGAGTGTCACCGATTATTAAAGAGGAAACAGTAGATCTTGGTAACGGAAAAGCAAAAACGGACTACGTCATTTCTCTTGCCGGGATCCCGGATGGATATACGGGTAAAGGAGCACTTGCCTCCTTTCATTTTGCAAGTCCAGAAACAGGAGACTTTACGTTCTCTCTGTCCAATGTGCGAGTCTTAAATAGTGAGTCAGAAGATATCACCCTTGGGAAAGTTTCGAGTGGTACGGTTAAAGTGACGCAGGTTCCAACCCCTGATCCGGATCAATTCAAGATCACAGGCAGCATTGATGCAGAGGCTTTCCAAGATGTGAATTACAGTGATACTTGGTACCAAGGCGCGGACGGTGTGCACAAAGTCGTTGTGGAAGCACTGAATGCAAGTGGACAAGTAGCGGGTTCAGGTGTGGTAAGTGCGGATGGTACGTATACCATTGAAGTTCCAAAAGGAACCTATACCGTGCGTGTGGTTGTGCCAGGTCACATCTCTGAATCGAGTTCAATAACCGTAGATGGCAATGAATCCATGAACTTTGGACCACTTACGGCAGGGGATCTGAATCAGGATGGTCATGTAAATCTCGTTGATCTGCAGCTTGCAGCTAAAGTATTTGGCGCTGTAAAAGGAGCAACCTGGCCGAATGCAAAAACTTCAGCCGCTGATTTAAATCGTGATAATAGTGTTGATCTACTGGATATATCCTACATTATTAATAATTATGAAATCGAGTAATGAAGTAGACTTGCCAGGGTAGGTTTGACTGAAGAGAGGATGGAAATTGACTTCCTCTCTTCCTACATACTGAAGACGACAGGAGATGCGGGAGAATGAAACTATTGAAGACAAAGAACAAATGGATCGCTTTCACAGCTGCAATGGGGATAATGTTCTGCGTTATTCCAGCGGGTTCACTGTCAGCAGCTTCAGAGGTAAAGAATACGAATAAGGTCGCAGGTGATAATCTGCCGATTGTTCGTCTGGTACCTTCGGTATATCAGGCTAAGGTGGGGGATACGATTGAGGTTGCGATATGGCTGCAAGGATTTACCGGTGACTACAGCCATGTTCAAGGGTACGAGATTCATATGGATTATGACGCAGCACTTCTAGCACCAGATTCAGGTACTAAGAAACTATCTCCGCAGGTCTTCAAGAAAACAAGCAATCCGATGAGTCTTGTTAATAAAATTGATCCCGGCGGGAGCGTTCAGATCTCAGAAGCGATTACTTCGCAGGATGCTAAACTTTTTACCGGATATGGAAAAGTAGGAACGATTTCATTTCATGCATTAAAAGCAGGGACTGTCACATTAAAACAAGCGAAGTCTATTATTATTCAGCCGAACAACCCAGGTCTAAACATGAAGCACCAAACGAATGAGCCAACGATTACGATTCGTGAGAGCGGTACAGCACCGGATAAAGTGAACGAAAAGACACAAACCGTAGGGGACTTACCTGTAAAAAAAATAAGTCAGCCTACCTCTGCCCAAACACTTGCAGGCTTTAAAGATCAAGGAGCAATAACGAAACTAAAGTGGGCACAGGATTCGATTATCAAGCTTGCGTCAAGCGAGGTTCTGCAAGGCACAAATGAAGGCAATTTTGAACCGCTTCGAGATATGACAAGAGCTGAATTTGCCAAATCAGCTGTAGTGGCACTCGGGCTGGATATGAAACAGCAGACAACTCCTACTTTTTCAGATGTCAAAACCTCAGACTGGTACTATGACTATGTGGAAACGGCAGGAGCATATGGGCTGATTCAAGGTAGAGAAGATAAACAAGGGGAGCTCCATTTTAATCCAAATGCACCGATTACAAGAGCAGAGCTTGCTGCTATTTTAGCCAGACAATTAAAGAATAGTGGTAAAGGAATGACGAGTGACAATAAGAATCCATTCACTGATATTCCGTCCCATTGGGCAAAAGAGGACATCATTTATCTACATGGAAACAAGCTGATTCAAGGCAAGACAGCAACCGCGTTTAAACCAGGGGAAAAGGCCAGCCGTGCCGAAGTAAGTGTACTGCTTGAACGTGTTATACAAACCGTAAAATAAGAGAAAAAACCGTTTCATTCCTGACAAGGAGCGAAACGGTTTTGTTTTGTAACCTAGCAATTTCCATGTTACCATAGTAAAGAATAGACATATGACTTGGAGGGTTTCGCTAGTGAATTATTCATCTTCTGGATTCGATCCTATCTATCATTTTATAGAGCAAAATGTAATCAATAAGAAATGGCCTTCCGCTGTATTTGGCATTACGAACCGCGATGAAATTCTCGATCTTCGCTCTTATGGCACTTATGAAGATGGTAGAGAAATTAATAGTAAGACGATATTTCCTGTATTCTCTATAACAAAGCCGATGATTGGACTTGCCATTATGCAACTTTGGGAGAAAGGCTTGCTTCATCCAGGACAATTAGTAAGCAAAATTCTACCGGATTTTGCGGAACACGGGAAAGATAAGCTTGCGTTATGGCATCTGCTTACTCATACATGTGGACTCGATCAACGTTATTTAATGGAATGCGCTCAGGGTAAACATGCTCCTGATGGCTTACTCCATCCTCATCTATATACTGCACTTGCGGAGAGTCACTTAGAGTCTGCCCTTGGGCAGAAAGTCAGCTATAACAATGCGGCATTTACGGTACTCGCTGAGATTATAGAACGGATAAGCGGCATGACGTATGAAGAATATCTACACAGGCATATTTTTGAACCGCTTGGAATGAAAGATACTAATTTTGGCGGGGTTCATCAGGATCAATCGAGAATAGCACCTATAGCGGGAGCGGAAGCGATGGCAAGTCATATGGATTCATTTGTAGCGGCTAAAATTCCATTTGGTGGTCTATTCAGCACAGCAGACGACCTGCTGCTTTTCGCTAAATCCATGTTAAGACAAACGGAAACCCAAGAAGGCAGTTTCTTAATTAAGCCTGCGACTTTTAAACAAATGATCACACCTCAAACGCTCCATATCGAAGAGGTCGATTCCGATTATGGTTTCGTATGGAAGACTCCAGTCCGCCATAAAGGATTTATAGAGCGTGAAATTTATGGTCATAATGGAATGGGTGGATGTATGGTTTGGATGTATCCAAAACAAGATGTTGCTTTCGTACTCATGACAGCTGCATTAGGCAAGCCGGTTGACAATATACACGTCCATAATGTATTCACTTCCAGTTTACAAGGTTAATGCGGATGACCTTTACACGAATTGGACAAAAAGCAACATTTACCATTTCTTGAATTTGAATTAGAATAGATTTACGAAAACATGTGAGCAATAACTTAAAGTAGATTCGAAAAGGAAGTGGCGAATGTGAGAGTTCATGAATTCACAGTTCATTCGAATATTGATCGGTTTGAATTAATTCAAATCTCGAACTTGGCTTCCCGATTTATATCTCAGATTGTTCTCTCCTATGTAGATAAAGATGAGCACGAACATATCATAGATGTGAAAAGCTTGCTCGGAATGATCTTTCAACCGATTATACCTGGAACCCGTCTTCGCCTGTCCGCAAAAGGAAAAGATGAACTGGAAGCACTCGAAGCCATGCTAGAACAGTTCAGCAAAATACAATCATAAGTGAAAATAGGAACCTTGAGTTCACATTCTGTTGTATACAGAAGGATCTCAAGGTTTTTTTCTATCTTTTTATATAAAAAGCAATTAATTTCCATTACAATAAGGGATAACTTATAGAAAGAAGGAATGAATATGAACCATATATCACGTAACCGGGCATCGATGCCGGCAGGGACTTCCGTTATTGTTAATCAGCGATCGCTTGAAGCATCAAACCGGAGACTTGCAGCACTCCTGCAGTCGGGCATGTCTGTACTTGATGTAGGCTGTGCCAGCGGTGCTATTACCCGAGGAATTGCGGAAAGGGTAGGAACAGAAGGGAAGGTCACCGGAATCGATGTAAGCGAACGTTTGATACAAGAAGCAAAAGAACATTCAGATTACCTAACGAATCTTGAATTTGAAGTGGCTGATATTTACAATCTGCCTTATGAAAATACATATGATGTGATTACGGCCGCACGTGTCCTGCAGTGGCTGTCGGAACCACAGAAAGCATTAGAGCAAATGGTCGATGCTGTGAAACCAGGCGGTACGCTGCTTGTTCTGGATTATAATCATGAAAAAATAGAATGGTCTCCCGCACCGCCGGAAGCCTTTTTACACTTTTATTCCGCGTTTCTGAAGTGGAGACAGGACAGCGGTATGTCAAATGAAATCGCAGATCAGCTGGTTTCCCGTTTTGAAGAAGCAGGACTTGAGCATGTAATAGAGTATGAACAGCATGAAAAAACATCAAGAGGAGATCTTGATTTTGAGAACAGAATCGCAATTTGGGCCGAAGTAGCAGAAAGTCGCGGCAAACAACTGGTATCTGATGGTTATCTTACGGAAGAGGAACGGGTTGAGGCTGCCGTTTCTTATCGCACTTGGGCTGCGCAAAATGCGAC
This sequence comes from Paenibacillus sp. J45TS6, assembly GCF_018403285.1. Taxonomy (GTDB): domain Bacteria; phylum Bacillota; class Bacilli; order Paenibacillales; family Paenibacillaceae; genus Paenibacillus. The sequence goes on from NZ_BOSJ01000003.1 coordinate 158,661, forward strand.
GGGAATGAAGATGTATTTGCTTGCCATCCAAGGTAAGAAACCTGAGCAGATGTAACAGAAGAGAAGGTATGAGAGGGATACAAGAACAAAAAATCCCCTCAGGTAGCAGAAGAGAGATGAGTCTTGATGGGATCTCTCTTTTTGCTGTTAATCTCCTAAGGGGATAGATTGATGTCCTTCTAAGCCGCGAGTACCCGATTACTAAATGTTAGGAAGCGCTTTTCTTGCGGCAAGAAATAGCCAAGTGGATAGAACAAAAGGCATTGTCAGAGTTGGAAGGCCGTACGGCATCATCCAAGTGGTTACACTTGCGGTAACAGGTACGGATACAATAGCCGCAATAATACCGGTTATGGGTGCGAAGCGGCTTTTTGCATCAAAAACAACCCCAACTGCTAACATCGTTAATACAGCATTAAATCCATAAAGTCCTGAATTGAGCATAGAGACTTCTGCCCCTAAAAAGTAGGCGGTTAACATGGCAACAACGGAACCAAGGACAGCATAAAGTCCAAGTTTCCACCCAGCCCAAAATATCCCAATTAAAATCAAAATCCCTGACCAGAAGGTGTCTTGGAAGAAAACTTGTCCAACACCGGAGACCGTTCCCTCTATCCAATTCATCGTACCCTCGAAATGGAGATCCAGATGAGACAGATCCTGAGGAGTAAGGTTAGGATTCAACCGGAACACACCAAGGCGATAGGACGCAAGCAGTAGAAACCAAGTCATAATAATGTAAGGAAACGTAAGTGCAGGTACGTTCAGATGCTCCATTAATTGCATGATCGCGACAGTAAATAGAGCGGCCACGACAGCTCCAGCCATCGCAATAACAAAACGAATGCCGCCTTGTAGATTGAGAGAGATGGCTATGCCGGCTAACACGGAGTTATATCCAAGCAGTCCCTGGTTTATGAGCGTTCGATTCGCTCCTCCGAGTCTTCCAATCAACACAGCAATGAGAGAAGATAGTAAGGCAATGATACCAAGCGATACGGAAGAAAACATAATTGCAATGGTAATAAGGAGTCCTGTAAATGCATTTTCAATAAATATAACTTGGGATACTCCTTTGAAAACGGCAGAAATTAGCGGAGAAATCGTTTCCTTATAAACTGACTTCTGAATATCTAAATGCATTGTAGTCTCCTTTTTAACCTTTGTTATGTGAGTAGCTGGGAAAGGGTTGTGAAAAATTTGACATATCGTGTCGAATTTCGTGTATAATAAGTATATGCAATTTGTGGTATATATAAATTATGATATAGTAAGTATACTAGGTTAGCAATCTTAATCTCGAATAAGAGTGGTATATTCTCTTTGATAGGTCCTAACCCACAGGTTTTTCGACAATTTTTAAAAATAATGATGGATTTTGGAGGCTGAACTATGCACTTATTGCCGCGTGAGATTGACAAACTATTAATTGTGGTGGCTGCTGATCTTGCCAAACGTAGAAAAGAAAGAGGACTCAAATTAAATCATCCGGAAGCCATCGCTTATATCACTTATGAAGTGCTTGAAGGTGCACGTGATGGAAAAACAGTTGCTGAACTGATGGAATTCGGAGCAACGATTTTAACACGTGATGATGTGATGGAAGGAATTCCAGAGATGATTCACGATATTCAAGTGGAAGCTACTTTCCCTGATGGAACAAAATTGGTAACAATACACAGTCCAATTCGCTAGTACGAATTGATAGGAGGAATACAGAAATGATACCGGGACAAATTTTCCTGAAAGAAGAAGAGATTATCTGTAACGCTGATAAGACACCTTCTAAAATCAAAGTGAAAAATACAGGAGACCGTCCTGTTCAAGTTGGATCTCATTTTCATTTTTACGAAGTAAATGGTGCACTTGAGTTTAATCGTGAAGAAGGTTTTGGCATGCATCTGAACATTCCAGCAGGTGCGGCGGTTCGTTTTGAACCAGGGGACGAAAAAATAGTTGAAGTGGTTCCTTATGGCGGAGAACGCCGTGTGTATGGGTTTAATAATAAAACGGATGGATCCGTGGAAGGTGGAGTTAAATAATGAGTTTTCGTATGCCAAGAACTCAGTATTCTCAAATGTATGGACCAACAACAGGGGATTCAATACGTTTGGCGGATACAGATTTAATTATTCAGATTGAAAAAGATTATACATCGTATGGGGATGAAGTCGTATTCGGCGGCGGTAAAGTCATCCGTGATGGAATGGGTCAGCATCCGCTCGTAACACGCGGAGATGGAATACCTGACGTAGTTATTACCAATGCAATTATTCTGGATTACACTGGTATTTATAAAGCAGATATCGGAATCAGAGATGGAAAAATTTCCGGAATCGGGAATGCAGGGAATCCATTAGTTATGGATAATGTGGACATCGTGATCGGAGCTTCTACCGAGATTATTGCCGGAGAAGGAATGATTGTGACGGCTGGGGGAATCGATACGCATGTTCACTTTATTAACCCTGCACAGATCGAAACTGCTTTATCATCTGGTCTGACTACACTGATTGGCGGAGGAACGGGACCTGCTGCAGGTTCAAAAGCAACGACGGTCACTCCTGGGGAATGGAACATCCATCGTATGCTGGAAGCAGCAGAGGGAATGCCTATCAATGTTGGTTTCACGGGTAAAGGACAAGCTGCAGCGGAAGAGCCTCTAGCAGAACAAGTACGCGCAGGAGCGATTGGTCTAAAAGTTCATGAAGACTGGGGTGCTACAGCATCGGCGCTTGATAATGCACTGACGGTAGCAGATAAATATGATGTCCAAGTGGCAGTTCATGCGGATACCTTAAATGAAGGTGGCTTCATGGAGAACACGATGGCTGCCATTAAAGACCGCGTTATTCATATGTATCATACGGAAGGTGCAGGCGGAGGACATGCTCCCGATTTGATTAAGTCGGCCAGTTATATGAATGTTCTTCCATCATCTACGAATCCAACATTACCTTATACAGTCAATACCATTGACGAACATCTAGATATGCTTATGGTATGTCACCATTTGAATCCATCGATCCCTGAGGATCTTGCTTTTGCAGATTCCCGGATTCGCCGTGAAACCATTGCTGCTGAAGATATCCTGCAAGACATGGGCGTGTTCAGTATGGTCAGCTCCGATGCTCAAGCTATGGGCCGTATTGGCGAAGTTATCCTTCGTACATGGCAGACGGCTGACAAAATGAAAAAACAACGTGGTTCTTTGCAAGGCGACAGCGCAATGTCGGATAATAACCGTGCAAAACGATTTGTTGCTAAATATACCATTAACCCAGCGATTACTCATGGGATCTCAGAATATGTAGGTTCTATTGAAGTAGGGAAAATGGCCGACCTTGTTATTTGGTCTCCAGCCTTCTTTGGTGTAAAACCGGAAATGATCATCAAAAATGGTATGGTTGTTCAGAGCTTGATGGGTGACGCGAATGCTTCGATCCCTACACCGCAGCCGGTCATTTATCGTCCGATGTATGCACAGTATGGAAAAGCACTTTCCAGCACATCTGCAACCTTTATCTCACAATCCGCTTACGACCTGAAGGTTCACGAGAAATTAGGATTGGAAAAAATCATTCTTCCTGTACACGGCATTCGCAATCTAACAAAGAAAGATATGAAATTGAATTCCGAAACGCCAGAGATTACGGTTGACCCGCAAACGTACGAGGTAAGAGTTAATGGAGAATTAATTACATGTGAACCTGTTGATCGCGTGTCTATGGGTCAGCGCTATTTCTTATTCTGAGGTGAGAGAACATTGATTATTGAAAAAGTCGTAACAAATATAGAAAACCTATCTAAAGAAGAAATAGAGAAACACCATATTGAAAAGGTGTATCTTGAAAGTTCTGATCTAGTAAAACGAATCCAACGTGTCAAAACAGACCACGGTAAAGAAATTGGTATTCGCCTGAAAGAACAGCGTGATCTGATCGCCGGAGATATTCTGTATATGGATGATAAAGACATCATTATGATTGATGTCACTTCCGATGATCTCATCGTCATTCGTCCGCGCAGCCTAAATGAAATGGGGACCATTGCCCATCAATTAGGAAATCGCCATCTTCCAGCCCAATTTGAAGGTGATGAAATGCTTGTTCAGTATGATTATCTTGTTGAAGAATTGTTGAATCAACTGGAAATCCCTTATGAGCGGGAAGAAAGAAAAGTGAAACAAGCATTCCGCCATATCGGCCACAGTCATGGATAAGAACACGCTTTCCTTATTTCAACTGTGTGATTCCAATTTTCCAACAGGGGCTTTCAGTCATTCTTATGGTCTGGAGAGCTATATTCAGGAAGATCTTGTGTATAATGAGCAAACTTTCTCTGAATGGTTACATGTGTACTTATATGAACAGCTTGTCCATACGGATGGACTTGCTTCTCGTATGGTGTATGAAGCTTTAGAGGAAGAGAACTTGGAAGCTGTGTGGAAAATGGATCGGCTGCTATCTGTACAAAACTTACCGCGTGAGACAAGAGAAGGCACGAAAAAGATGGGCGATCGTATGTTAAATCTTGTTGGATCTATGTATGAAGTACCGGTTCTTAAGCAGTACCGGGAGCAGATCAAGACGAAGAAATGCTTCGGACACCCTGCCATCGTCTTTACGATGATTGGGCATCATCTCGGTGTTTCCAAATCAACAACCATTTTATATTATTTGTATTCGATTCTATCAAGTCTTGTTCAAAATGCTGTGCGTGCGATTCCTTTGGGTCAGACGGCTGGCCAAAAAGTCATACAGCAATTTCAAGGAGATTTGATAAAAGCAACGGAGAAAATTATGGTAATGGCTGAACATGATTTTGGAATTATTTCACCAGGACTTGAGTTATCACAAATGAAGCATGAACGTGTAAATATTCGTATTTTTATGTCATAAATTTAATCAAAGAAAGAAGTGTTTATATAATGGAACCAATTAAAATTGGAGTTGGCGGACCTGTTGGGGCAGGTAAAACGATGCTTGTTGAGAAATTGACTCGTCATCTGGAAGGCGAAATCAGTATGGCGGTCGTAACAAACGACATCTATACCAAGGAAGATGCTAAATTTTTGATGCAAAATGGAGTTCTTCCAGCAGATCGTATCATCGGTGTTGAAACAGGTGGATGTCCGCATACGGCGATCCGAGAAGATGCTTCTATGAACTTCGCTGCTATCGATGAACTGAAAGAAAAACATCCTGATGTTGAGCTTATTTTCGTAGAAAGCGGTGGCGATAATCTAGCTGCGACATTCAGCCCTGAGCTAGTTGATTTCTCCATCTACATCATCGACGTAGCACAAGGTGAAAAAATTCCGCGTAAAGGCGGACAAGGGATGATTAAATCTGATTTGTTTATTATTAACAAAACCGATTTGGCACCTTATGTGGGCGCAAGCCTTGAAGTTATGGAATCTGATACTAAGGTTTTCCGTGGCAACAAACCATTTGTATTTACGAACCTGAAGGATAACAAAGGACTTGATGATGTCATTGACTGGATTAAAAATAATGCATTCTTAAAGGGATTAGAATAGAATGGAAGACTGGACAGGGATTCTGCGATTAGATGCGGAAGAAAGACACGGAAAAACTGTCGCAAAAAATGTGTATTTCCAAGGTGCTTTCAAAGTAATGCGTCCGATTTACCATGATCATTCGGGACAGCCATGCTATTACATTCTGAACCCAGGCGGCGGATTCCTAGACGGTGACCGCTATCAGATGAAAGTATCGCTGGCGGAACAAGCCCGGATGACTCTAACTACCCAATCGGCTACTAAAATATACAAAACTCCGAATAAACCTGCCTATCAGGAGACAGAATTCACGCTTAAAAAGGGCAGCTATCTTGAATATATTACGGATCCGCTTATTGGGTATCAGGATGCTAAATATGTTCAAAAAACAGTAGTGCGAATGGAGAAAGGTTCTACTTTTCTCTATTCAGATATCATTACTTCGGGGTGGTCTCCAGAAGGAACTAAGTTTAGTTATGATCTGCTTCAGTTAATGACTGAGATCTATATTGACGATGAACTCGCTGTATATGATCATATTAAATTGAATCCTTCTTCACAGAACATTGCTTCTCTTGGTTACATGGAAGGATATACGCATCTTGGTTCCATGATGCTGATCGGAGAACAGGCGGACAATGAACTTTTGGACCGGCTATATCATGCAATACACGAAGATACAAAAGAATACAATATTGGATTATCGTTATTGCCAGTCACAGGGATCTTGATTCGTATCTTAGCTAATTCAACGCAAACGATAGAAAGAATTCAAACCGAGTGTCATCGTGTAATTAGCCAAGAGCTTTTTAACAGTTCACCTTCTTTTTTAAGAAAATACTAATACTCACAAAACCCTGCAATCATAAATGGTTGCGGGGTTTTTTAATGAAAAACAGGTTAGAATAGAATGTAGTTCAAGATAAAGTTCAAGATAAAGTGAGGTCAAGGATTTTTTAAAAAAACTCAATTAATATAAGGAATGAGGCAAATGAATACTCTTGGTTATGCGATTCTGAGCGTATTAAGTAAAAGACCTAGCTCAGGTTATAAATTGGCTTCTTGTCTGGATATGTTATGGCCAGCGAAACACAGCCAGATTTATCCTCTTCTCACCAAAATGGAACAGAAGGGTTTCCTGTCCTATGAATATATCGAACAAATCGGGAAGCCAAACAAAAAAATATATTCGATAACTGAAAAAGGAAGAATAACCTTAGAATCTTGGATCAAGGAACCGGCCAGCAATCAAATTATTCGAGATGATTTTTTGATTAAAGTATATGCAATTTGGCTTAAGGATGAGGAAAGTGCTAAAAAATTGATCGAAGATCGATTGGTAAAATTAAACCAACAAGTATCTTTACAAGCGACTGAAATAGAAAAAGTAAATCAAGAACAGATTACGACCACATCGAAAAAATTCGGTAAATATATTCTTCTCCGCAGAAGTCATTTTTTAAATAAAGAAGAAGTTTCGTGGTGTCACTGGGTGCTCAGTTTATTTAAGGGATCCAATCTTAGTAAGCTACAATGAGGATTATTCAGTAGGGATGCGCTTTATAAAATAATGCATCAGAATCTCACACTTATTACTTAATTCCGTGAATTTCAATCATGGACTAAAAACAACAAAAATTTCTATTTAGAGAAGAAAAAAATCAGCTCAAGTATAAGTAACCTGTTGATAAGAGAAGACTGCGGTCAGATTCTTTTACGTCAGGAATGCTTTACTTGGGCTTTTAGTGTTTAAATTTAGTGTATCGTTTAAAAGTGTATTGACAACATGTATATACAGGTTTATTATGAAACCATAACAACCTGTATATACAAGTTTAAATGAAAAATAAGGAGGAGTTATTCAAGTGAACATGCTAAATAAGAACGCTTCTTCTGAATGGTGGAAGACCGGGGCCATTTATCAGGTCTATCCGAAGAGCTTTTGTGATACTACCGGTAAGGGAACAGGAGATATTCAAGGTTTAATTAAGAAGCTGGATTATATTAAAGGTCTTGGAATTGATATGGTTTGGCTGCAACCTGTATATGTATCGCCACAAAATGATAACGGTTACGATGTGGCAGATTATTATAGTATTGATCCTGCTTTTGGCACAATGGAAGATATGGACGAGTTAATTCACGAAATGAAAAAAAGAGATATGCATCTCATGATTGATATTGTCGTGAATCATTCCTCCACTGAGCATGAATGGTTTAAGGAAGCGCGTTCTTCACGTGATAATCCATACCGAGATTACTATATATGGAAAGATCCTGCTGCAGATGGTGGACCACCAAACAATTGGCAGTCTAAGTTTGGCGGACCTGCATGGCAATATGACGAAGGTACGAAGCAGTATTACCTTACTCTTTTTGACAAAACACAAGCTGACCTAAACTGGGAGAATGAAAAAGTAAGACAAGAAGTCGTCGATATTTTGACGTTTTGGGCTGAGAAAGGCGTAAGCGGTTTTAGAATGGATGTGATCAATCTGATATCCAAAGACCAACGCTTCCCTGACGATGATGGTTCTGTGGCTCCAGGTGATGGACGCAAATTTTACACAGACGGTCCACGTGTGCACGAATATATTAAGGAACTCAATGAGAAGGTATTTAGACCTTATAATATTGTAACCGTGGGAGAAATGTCTTCGACTACACTTGAACAATGCATTCGATATTCGAATCCAGAAGAGAATGAGTTCTCAATGACGTTTAATTTCCATCATTTAAAGGTTGATTATCCGAATGGTCAGAAATGGGAACTGAAGCCTTATGACTTTGAAGAACTAAAGAGCGTACTGTCGTATTGGCAGACGGGTATGCAGCAAGGCGGCGGATGGAATGCTTTGTTCTGGAACAATCATGATCAGCCGCGGGCTCTTACGCGGTTCACAAATGATGGGGAATACCGGAACGAGAGCGCTAAAATGTTAGCAACAACTCTCCATGGTATGCAAGGTACACCTTATATCTATCAGGGAGAAGAGATCGGCATGCCTGATCCAGTATGGAATGACATGTCAGAATTCAGGGATGTCGAGTCGCTTAATATGTATCAAATTCTAATCGAGCGCGGTAAATCCCCAGAAGAAGCGTCTCACATTGTAAAAGTTCGGTCCCGGGATAACTCGCGGATTCCTATGCTATGGGATGATAGCGATCAAGCAGGATTCACGAGCGGGACTCCTTGGATTAAGATCGATGAACGATATAAAGAAATTAATGCGAAACAGCAAGTAGAAGATCCAGATTCCATCTATCATCATTACCGTAAGCTTATAGAGCTCCGTAAAGAAGTTAAAGTCATTACAGACGGTACTTTTACTCGTCTTGATCATGCTCATCCTGAAGTTTTCGCTTACGCAAGAATGAATGAAGAAGAGACACTGGTTGTGATTTCGAATTTTAGTGATAAGACGGTTCAATTTGAATTGCCAGGTACGTTTGTAGAGAAGCATCTTATGGAAAAGGATGCAACACTCCTCCTGTCAAATACGGCAGGCGATAAGAAGCTGACATCAAGTGTTGAATTATCACCTTATGCATCCCATATGTGGTTAATTTCAAATGCTGGAGATTCTACTAATAAATAAGGGAGAACAAACGCTATGTCTAAAATAGATCAAAAACAGGTTGAACGAATCGTTCAAGCTGTGGGTGGCAAAGAGAATATTGAAGCAGCTACCCACTGTGTGACTAGACTTCGCTTTGCGCTCGCAGATGAGAGCAAAGTAGACGCACAAGCTTTGGAAGAGAATGCCCTAGTCAAAGGGCACTTCTCTTCACAAGGTCAGTTCCAAGTGATCATCGGTCCTGGTCTCGTAGATCAGGTCTATGATGAAATGATGAAACTTACGGGCGGGTCCAGAGCATCAAAAGATGATGTGAAGACACTTGCTAGTAAAAAACAAAATCCGCTCCAGCGTGCAATTAAAATGCTCGCGGATATTTTTATCCCGATCCTTCCAGCGATCGTTATGGCAGGTTTGCTTCTCGGGTTAAACAATATATTGGCTGGTCCTGATATTTTTTATGAAGGACAATCTCTCATTGAAGTATATCCTCAGTGGGCAGACGTAGCTTCGATCATTAATCTAATCGCAAGTACAGCTTTCTCATTCCTGCCTGTACTGATTGGTTGGTCAGCCGTTAAACAATTTGGCGGAAGTCCGCTGCTGGGTATTGTTTTGGGCCTCATTTTGGTAAATCCAGAACTATTAAGTGCCTACAATTATGCAAATGCAACACTTGAAGGGACCGTTCCGGTATGGAACCTATTTGGATTTGAAGTAGAGAAAATTGGATATCAGGGTCAAGTTCTTCCTGTTCTTGTCTCTGCCTACATCTTGGCTAAAATTGAAGGATTCCTTAATAAAAGAGTACGCGATTCGATTAAGCTGCTCGTCGTAGCGCCTGTAGCTCTTCTAGTAACCGGTTTCCTGGCATTTACAGTCGTTGGTCCTGTTACATTTTCCATCGGAAATCTGATTACAAATGGTCTAGTTAGTATTTTTGACTCTTTCTCTGCACTTGGCGGATTAATCTATGGCGGTTTGTATGCATTGCTAGTTATTACGGGGTTCCATCACACATTTTTGGCTGTAGATATTCAGCTAATTGGAAGTCAGGGTGGAACCTTCCTATGGCCGATGCTTGCTCTATCTAATATTGCTCAAGGTGCAGCTGCCCTCGCGATGATGTTTATTCTTAAAGATCAAAAAGCAAAAGGACTTGCTGCAACTTCATCGGTATCGGCTTTTCTTGGTGTAACGGAACCTGCAATCTTCGGAGTTAACATTCGTTATCGTTACCCATTTATTTTCGGTATGATCGGTTCTGGTATTGCCGGAGTACTGCTGGCCATGAATAATGTACTGGCTTCTTCGATCGGAGTAGGCGGTATTCCCGGATTTCTTTCGATCTTCCCTAATCAATGGGGTATCTTCTTCCTTGGTATGTTAATCGTTATTGTCGTTTCTTTTACGGGTACGCTGCTGTATGGAAAACTGCGTATGTCGAGGGAACAGACGAAGTCTGAAAACGCATCATCTGGTGTGGCTGTGAACAATGAGCAGGCCGCAGCAGGTGAAGCTATGGATGTTCGCACTGATAATAATTTGGATGTTGAACAGAATGCTGCAAACTCCAATACACAAAAAAGAAGCGAAATGACGATTGCAGCTCCACTCAGCGGTAAGGTAGTTCCGTTATCTGAAGTACCTGACCCTGCTTTTGCACAGAAACAGATGGGCGATGGGGTTGCCATTATTCCGGAGGAAGGTAAGGTTTACGCTCCATTTAAAGGAACGGTAGAACATGTGACTAAGACGAAACACGCGATGATTTTAAGTGATACGGAAGGGTTCCAAGTGTTAATCCATGTTGGAATCGATACCGTCTCACTTAAAGGAAATGGATTTACTACACATGTCGAATCAGGTATGAGTGTGAGTGAGGGACAATTATTACTTGAGTTTGATAAAGAAGCGATCGAAAAAGCTGGGTTGCCTGTTATTACACCGATTATTATTCCGGATGGACAGGAGCCGTCTCCAAAAGTTGAAGAATTAGCAAGCGGCATTATTGAATCGTCCGCTCCGCTCCTCAAGGTAACTTTTGACTAAAGTAAGTAATGCGTCATCTGAGTTGTAATCATTTTCATAAAAACGTGATACAATACGATTGGTGATATGATGATGAATAATATTTTTGTAACTCTGTATAAAGATTTCGCGGAAAAGATCGACTCAGGAATTCTTGCACCAGGCAGTAAGCTGCCCTCAGAACATGAATTGGCACAACATTATGAAATCACGCGAGAAACGGTGCGCAAAGGCTTAAACTTACTTGCTCAGAATGGGTATATTCATAAAGTAAAAGGAAAAGGCTCATTCGTTCTCGAAAGAGATCGTTATAATTTCCCAGTGAGCGGGCTGGTCAGTTATAAAGAAATGACAGAACGAATGGGTAAGCTGAGTAATACCCTTGTGTATGTTACGGAATGTACTGAGGCTGGAGAGTTTATTTCGAAGCATCTTCAGATCTCTGCGGATACAAAAGTATGGAGGGTCGTTCGAGCCAGGGAAATAGACGGAGAACGAATTATACTGGATATTGATTTCTTACTGGCTTCGATTGTTCCTCATCTGTCTAAGGATATTACAGGACAGTCTATATATGAGTATTTGGAAAAAGAACTGAATCTTAAAATCAGCTATGCTAAAAAAGTGATTTCGGTTGAACGAGCCACAAGCATGGACCACGAGTATATGGATATTGGTGAAGATACACATGTCGTAGTCGTTCGCGGCTATGTTCATCTTGAAGATACAACGTTGTTTCAATATTCAGAATCCAGACATCGTTTGGATAAATTTCAATTTGTTGATTTTGCAAGAAGAGAAAACACGTTATCATTCTAAAAAAGCCAGCACGCATTCCTTAGATAAGGTTTGCGTGCCGGCTTTTTTTAAAGTTTGAGAACCTACTTAGACTTTTTTTTTGAGTATTTTTTCAGTATTAAATTCATTAATAACGCTGAAATTGAAGGAATGAGCAGATGAACTCCAATTGCAGAAATCAGAAGCCCATTCCATGCTCCCACTATGAGTCCAGAAACAACGATAACAATCGAAATAACGAAAATTCTACCGAACACCGTTTTGTTCCTGTCTTTCTTCGTGTTCCTTGTGATATCCATACGGTGGAATAAAAATGACAAAAGGATTGAGCATGCGACTAGAAGCAAAATGAATTCAATTTCCAATAAGCCACTCCCGTTCTATTTGATTATAAATAGTAATCGAAGGTGGTACCATTTTAGAATGTATATACATAAGAGGTCAAGGATACATTTACAAACATGCTATAATGATGGATAGGAAATTCTCTTTAAGAGAACCAGTTTACCTTGAGGAGGTTAGTTGTTGCGTCTTTATTCAACCATTCATTCTTTCATCTCTGCTTGGCGTGACGATCCTCGTGAGAAAGGAGTCTGCTTAGGACAACGTTACGAAGTGCAAGAGGTTCTTGGTGAAGGAAGTTACGGGATTACATATAAGTGTCTAGATGGTACGACAGGTAAAGAAGTAGCCGTGAAACAAGCAAGACCTAGCAAAGGTGATTACGCAGTGAAACTTCTCAATCAGGAAGCGGAGATCATTAGTGCCCTTCAGCATCCGGATATTCCCGCTTTTATCGATTTGTTTCAAGAGAAGGGAAGAAGTTATCTTGTCATGTCCTACATGGAAGGGGATACGCTGGAAGATCTGATCTTTGGACAGGGAATAAAGTATGATGAAAAACAAACGATTCTCATCACACTTCAGCTGCTTCATCTCATCGAATACGTTCATAATCAAGGTTACGTCCATCTTGATCTGCGAATTCCTAATGTGCTTTTTCATGATGGAAGATTAACGCTGATTGATTTTGGTCTGGCACGTAAAATAGGAGCAGCTCCATTGCTGCCTAAATCTTCTTTTTTTATGAAGCTTTCCGCTCAGAGTAGAAGCAATACTGGAAAGGTAGCGAGCGAACAAGCAGATCTGTATGATATCGGTCACTTTATGTTATTTATGCTGTATTCCACGTATGAGGTGCCGGTGAGGGAAACGGAGTTGAATCTTCATACTTCTCATACGGAGCAGAGCTGGCAGGAGGAACTTCGTCTTAGTGCAGAGCTGAAACTTATTATTGAGCGGCTTCTTGGGATTAAGCAGCCGTTTCATTGTTCTGATGAACTGAAAACAGCGTTAACAGCTATAATTTCCACATAAAAAAATCCCTCTAATACAGAGGGAGTATGATTTTTAGCTTGAACTGTATTTTCTACTCTTATAATAACCATGTCCTTGTTTTCCATGTTTGTATTTATGATCGGAGGAAGATCCGCGGTATCTAGGTGCGCGGTGAGAGCTACTGTACCGTCTAGAATATTTCTTTGCTGAGCTGCTATAGTACCTTTTCCCTTTACTGCGGTCAGTAGATCGAAGAAATTTGTCAATAAGCTTCCTTAACATATATGAGCACCCTTTCGTTACCACTTTTTAATCATTACCCAATCTATACGCTGAAAAAAACGATAGCGTTTCATATTTTATTATGACCCTTACTTTTCCCATTCTTAGGTTTTTCATCTGGAGGTTTATACAGTTATGAATTTGTTCTTTTCCATCCTGCTTAATAACGTTATCCCTCTATTTTTAGTCATGACGATTGGATTCATTGTCCAGCGAACCAGAGGACTCGATATCAAGACACTATCGAATATCAATTTCTATATTTTATCACCTGCCGTTGTTTTTAATCTCCTATACTCAACGGATATTTCGATGTCATTGTTTGGACAAGTGATGGGCTTTTTTATTCTGTTTATGCTCATGCAATATATCCTTTGTTCTCTTGTTATTAAACTCCTCAGACTCGAAGGCGGTATGCCGGCGGCGATGAGGAACAGCGTATTGTTTGCCAATAGTGCTAACTATGGACTCCCTATTAATGAGCTTGCTTTTTCGGGTAATCCTTTAACACTCGGAGTTCAGGTGATTATCCTGATGCTGCAGTCGTTTTTACCCAATACCTATGGAATCTACAGCGTAAACGCACACCAGGTGAATAGAAAGAGAATCTGGCGAACCATTGCCGGCCAACCTGTTATTTATGCGATCCCACTCGCATTTTTACTCCGTTTACTCGGTGTTGAGCTCCCAAGTACGATTCAAATCCCTCTTAATTATTTGTATGCTGCCTTTATCGGGATGGCTCTTCTAACACTTGGTGTGCAGCTGGGAGCTATGAAATGGACGTTTGCGAAAAAGGGGAGTCTGAGCGTAGCCATCTCGGTCGCCATGAGACTTATTGGGGGACCGCTATTAGCGGCACTCACGGTGCTGCTTCTTGGAATTGATGGGCTGGTAGCAAAAGCACTCATTGTTTCTTCTTGTGTTCCGACTTCACTTAGCAGTATGATTTTAGCTGTTCAGTTCAATAATGAACCAGAATTCTCATCTCAGACGGTCTTTTTTTCCACACTTCTGAGTACGCTGACCGTAACAGGGACGATTGCGCTTTTAAACATCTAACAGAGCCTGAAAATAAGGACTTGAGGCATTTACCTAATTGATCCATACCATATATAATCGAAGGAAACCGCGAATACCCAGTACATCTGCTATGCTGTCAAGTCATTAGCCTTATCTTTATAGGATAAAGATGGGAAGGAGTGAAGCGAGATGCAAAAGATTGGGGTTATCGTTATCCATGGTCTCGGCCTCCAGAATAAGGAATTTGCATCTAAGTTCATACAAAAACTAGATCAAGCTTTTGCCGGTATGATGAATGTATCTTCTTCCAAACCTTATATTGATATTGAACCTGTGTACTGGGGAGATGTTTTCGGTGATCATGAGGATCGGATTTATCGTGACTTGGTTATAAATAAAAAACTGCGATACAAAAAACTTAGACGATATTTACTGTATTATCTAGCCGATGCTGTTGCTTATCAACCTGTAGATACGAACGGACATAATTATGATGCGGTCCATCAATCCATAAGTAATGCACTCCACCGTTTATCCCAGCGTATAGGTAATACTGCCCCCCTTTTCGTTGTTTCCCATAGTTTAGGCACCGTGATTGCTAGTAATTTTTTCTATGATCTGCAGTTTATTTCAAGACACTCTCCAGGAGTTATTGATACCTCTTCTCCGCTGGAGCGGGGGGAAACATTGACTCATTTTTATTCACTCGGGACTACACTGCCTCTGTGGAGCCTTCGTTATCGTGACTTTAGTAAACCGATTCGGATTCCTGCATTAGAAGGAAAAGATTTATATCCTGGCCTTGAAGGAGAATGGGTTAACTTTTATGACAAAGACGATATATTAGGTTATCCTCTCCGTGAGATTGATCCCGCTTATGAGAGGGCTGTTAAAGCCGATGTGAGTATTAATGTCGGAAACTTACTGACTTCTTGGAATCCATTCTGTCACACGAGTTATATGAGAGATAAAAAAGTCGTGAATCACATTGCTGATCGGCTGGCAGTCGCCTATCGTTACATGAATACTGAGTTTCCTCAGCGGTAAATGATAAAAGAAAAAGCAATGACAAGGCTTCTCGAAAGGTAGAAGTCCTGGCCATTGCTTTTTTTATGCTGGTGTTTTCGTTTATTTTACTCAGCCGCACCTTGGTTTAACGAAGCCTTATACGGCATCGATCTACGTTTATCACGTAACATAAGATAGAAGAAAGCAGAAGCGCTCACATAGAGGAGACCTGTAATCGTGAAAGTAATAGCATATCCTTGATAGCTGCCAAAGGTAGTCACAAGATAAGATTGAACAGGGCCCATCGTAGCCCATCCGATCATAAAAGCGGTCTGCATGAGAGAATTGGCAATCCCTCTCCTTTTTTCAGACACGTGATCAATTAATAGAGAAGAAAAAATAGGATTTGCTGCATTCATTAAAGCTTGTCTAAACAGGAAACTAACAGACGCCATAACAAGCGAATAGGTGTATCCGGTTAATAATAGAAACGGAAGAGAGAGAATTTGGAATATAACGACTGCTTTAACGGGTCCGACTTTGTTTGCGAGCGAAGGACCAATCATCATCGATACGATGGTCATGATTTGCCCAAGCGAGATCAGGATACTCATCAGACTAAGGCTGATACTGAATCTGTCGGTAAAGTAAAGGTTTAAATAAGGGACAACAAGACCTGAACCTGTTCCGATTAACAGTTGAGTAAAGAAAAACAGACGGATGAATTTCCAATCGGAAGCAGAAGATTTTTGATTATGTATTTCTATTTTTGGTGCGGTGTCAAGATCAAGCTGTTTAGGAAGCAGGGCAGGCTGCTTATTATGTATAGCTGATTCTCTAACAAAAAATAACGGTAACGTGCCAAGAACAGTAGCCATTCCGCCAATAAGAAGTACATACTGCAAGCTTAATACACTGCTCATTCCTGCTGATTTCAGTACATCGGCGAGAATGCCTCCGCCAAGACTTCCGATGACTTGTGCTGCAAGTACAAGCGAGGCATGAATACTGAACAATCTTAGTCTGTTGTCTTTCGTTACATTGGCTGCAAGGAAAGGAATAGCTAGAACTTGAAAGAAGGAAGCAAATATACCAGAAGAAGCAGCAAGAAAGAGGATACTGGTATCACCTTCTACAAAAGAGCGTCCCATAAACGTCATTCCACTAAACAACGCCCCCATAATGAGAATCGGTTTGCGGCTCATCTTGTCTCCCATCAGCCCGATGGGAATAAATAGGAGTGCAGTAGCAATAGACTGAATACTAATGACCCTGCCGTTCATCGAGACATCAAACCCGAGATCTTGAATGTACAAATTATAGAGAACGGAAAACATCCCACCACCCATCTGATAAAGTATATTAGCAAGAAAAAAAAGCTGGATATTACGAGGCCAGCTTGTAATCTCTGCTTTGATATTGCGCCAAAGTGTCATGTAGAAGCCTCCTGTCTTTTCTATTAAGAACTGGAAAAGAAGGAAAGTCAAGGTTATGAGAGGATGAGGAATATGGATATCGTCTATCCAGCGAAACTTAGTCCTGGAGATCTGATAGGAATTACCGCACTAGCCAGTTATGCAGATCCAGTAGAAATGGTAAGGAGCACAACATATTTTACTCAAATGGGTCTAAGAGTGGAGATCGGTCAAAGCATATTTCGTGAGTATGGTTACTTAGCAGGAACGGATGAAGAAAGGGCCAAGGAATTAAACGATATGTTTCAGAATCCGGAGATTAAGGCCATTATTTGTGCGCGCGGGGGATACGGAACAGCTCGAATTGCGGATTTGCTTGATTATGATTGTATTAAGCACAACCCGAAAATTTTCTGGGGATTCAGTGACATTACTTTTTTACATCAGGCGATATATAAGAATACGGGGCTCATTACTTTTCATGGTCCGATGCTGTCATCCTTAAATGATCGTTCGCTTCATCCTCTTACCCTAGCGGGATATCAACAATTGTTCACACCCACGGCGATAGAGTATACCGAAGAGATCTCTACACTGACTTCGATTGTGGAGGGGACAGCAAGCGGAGCTGTTGTTGGCGGGAACTTGTCGCTCATCGTATCGAGTCTCAGTACACCTTATGAAATTGATACTCGAAATAAACTGCTTCTCATTGAAGAGATTTGTGAGGAACCCTACCGAATAGACCGAATGCTGAGGCAATTACTGCAAGCTGGAAAACTGACGGAGGCTTCAGGCATCATTGTGGGGAATTTTCATGAGTGTGTGCCGAATAAGAATAAATCATCCTTTACTTGTGAGGAAGTTATTATCGAGTACTTAAAAAAAGCAGATCGTCCTGCGATGGCAGGTTTTGATATAGGACATTGTTCTCCAAACATTGCAATTCCACTGGGTCTGGAAGCAGAACTTTCTACAGCAAAGAAATCGCTTATATGGAAGAAACCAGCTGTTATTTGATCATATCTGGGCTTTTTTGCTCATGAAGAAGGAAAAAGAAGTGTCCATAGCGTAGCTATTATAGATAAATAGTGTGAAGTCAATTAGAGGTTCCATCTAGATCTGTACGCCAAGAGGGGGAGAGTAGTTTGAAAGATCAATTTGCAAATGAGGTTAGGTTAATGAAGCCCTATGAACTGGAGCAGTTTGTAGGGTTTGTATTGCAGGCGTGTAAAACAGAGCAAGAAGAAGATGGAACTCACCGTACGATGCTTGCTGAGAAAATTACAAATGAGTGGAATGATACGCTTGTGAAATCGCAGATTCATTCTTTTTCGGAAGAAGGGGCTCCAAAGTATATTCATATTGCTCCGAGCTCATCAGCTGAAGGTCTGCTCAAAGTTTCTTTATCAAAATCAGGGGTGCCACGGAATTATGTGGTGTTTAGTATAGAGGATAATCTTTCTATTGGACCTCTCTCGGATCTCATGGGACGTCAAGAGGAAATGGAAAGAATGAGGTGGCTAACAAACGAGCTGGGTCACGAGTATTTTCTTTTCCATCGCCATAATTATATTTCTTCCATTCAGCCTGTTTTGGAGCAAATTCCTGCTGATAAAGTAATTACAATCTGGATTGGAAATACGGCTCATGAACAGATTTTTCTAAGACTTATGCTCTATATCCTGCGAGACGTGCAGGCAGAAGTAAGAGTAATCAATGCGGTAGATTCGTTTCACATGTTAGAGAGTAAAGGTGCGAAGGGAAAGAGTTCTGCAGAAGGAGAAGAAGAACTGCCGCTCGTGGCATTCGGACAGATGGACTCCACTAAAGTAGTGCCACTGATCCTTCATGAGAGCCCTTATTTGCTATCAGATAAAGAGAAAAAAGAATATGCTAGAGAATGGCTTCAGCTTTCAAGAAGAGAAGAGAAACTTCGGATTTGGCGGCAGGGCGAATTTCAGTTTCTGCCGATCGATGCTTATGATGAACGAATCATGAGCGTAATTAATGAGATTTATAACAATATAGATACCATCGATGAAGACCACAAGAAAGGGACCTATGTCCAAGCAGGATATTTTGCAGGAATGTTGATGAATCATTATCCTGAACTAATGAATGCTATGTTCTTTGAATACCGAATCCGAGAACTCATTGGTAAGAGAAAACTTGATTTTATAGGAGCGCCTACTGCTCTCTATCGCTTTTATATCAAACCGACAAAATGAAATGAAAAAGAGGTGGACAGCCCTTGACCAATCAGCATGTACATATCATGTTCGGGATGGAAGAACAAGGAATTTTGAAAGCGGCTCTTCACAAGGCAGAGATAAGGCATAACCACAAAGTGATTTCATTTAATGACTGGTTTGCTTACGGACCGCTAAAGCAGCTTCATCTTGAAGAAGGAGAGAAGACACGGACTCGCTGGCTATCCGCTCGGTTGTCTAATTATGAGCCATTGTATACCTATAATCCAGATCATCAAACGGGAAGAGTAGTAGAGACGATTCAATCATTGTCAGAGGAGACGAATGTAACCCTATGGCATGGGAATCATGCACACGATCAAATCGGTGTTAGGTTTGTACTATCGCTCCTTAGAGATCGGAAGATGAATATGAAGCTTGTGAATCCGATCCAGAAGAGATCAAACATTGTAGGTAATGTTCAAATGAATCCCGTAAATTTGTCGCAACTGAAAGCTTCTGATTATATTCCGTTTCTACATAAAATGGATGAGTTCAATTTACTTACACAAGAAGAAATAGATGCTTTTGTATTAGACTGGGAGCAGATTTCAAACGATCCTGCTCTTTTTCGGATATGGGAGAATGACCATGTAAAATTATGTTCAGAAGATGCACTGGATCAAGATCTGCGGAATGTAATCATAGAACAGTCTTCTTTGTATCCAGATCAGTATGTACCTGCTTCTAAAGTAGTAAGTGAAGTAGTAAGGAAAAGAGAAGGTTACTCTCTTCGCAAAGATTTTTTAGAGTA
Source organism: Paenibacillus sp. J45TS6 (assembly GCF_018403285.1). GTDB lineage: Bacteria > Bacillota > Bacilli > Paenibacillales > Paenibacillaceae > Paenibacillus. Next base: position 178,667 of record NZ_BOSJ01000003.1, read on the forward strand.
TCGCCTGCGTTCACTTATTCAAGAGAAACAGCTTCTTTTTAAAGGAGCACCAGGACAACTCCATCGGTATCGTGTGAAATGGGAAATGGAGGAAGTGATATAAAGATCACATTTGCATACACTTGTATTGGTAAGCTTCATTTAATGAGGTGGTGATGCATAATGGAATGTAGGACAGGCTGTGGTGCATGTTGTATTGTGATCTCCATTACCTCTCCAATTCCCGGAATGCCAGATGGTAAACCAGCAGGTGTGAGGTGTATCCAACTTACGGATGACCATCATTGCAAACTCTATGGACATCCAGACAGACCGAAGGTCTGCGGTAATCTGCAGCCTGAACGGGACATGTGCGGCACTCGTGATGAAGATGCATTTCGAACATTGGCAGAGTGGGAACGGATGACTTCTCCTCATTGACGTAAATGGGAGTCGGGTCTTACCTATATAAAATGAATGAAAAGCGCTGGATGCCGTTAGGCTGATTCAGTGTTTTTTTTTGTAATGCAGAAAAGATAAAATAAACAATTCTCACATCATGAACCATCGTTTGTTTATTTACATATATATTATATATCTGTTATACTACAAATATAACAGATGCATAAAGAGAAGTGGGGGTGCAAACCGTTCATGATGATTGAACTTGATATGCAATCAGATATACCCATCTACACACAGCTGACGAATCAGATTATTGAGGGAATTGCCAGCGGCATTCTAAAGCCTGGAGAAGCGTTACCTTCTGTTCGGAGCCTGGCATCGGATATCGGCATTAATTTGCATACCGTAAACAAAGCTTATCAGCTTCTTAAGCAAGAGGATTACATTCATATTCATCGCCAGAAAGGTGTCGTTGTGAATCCAAACGGTATGCCTGAGGCCAATAAGGAATTCAGTGATAAACAAAATTCACAGATTAGACCGCTGATTGCTGAGGCAATTTTAAGAGGGGTTACCCTAACGGAAATGAAGGAAATGATGGAGCGTATATATCAAGAGATTGAGCCTCCCGTGAATAAAGCAGATAATAAAGAGGAGTGATAGGCATGCCTGGAATTTATTTTGTCTTGCTGATTACGTTGTTTTTACCCATGGTAGTTCTTACGTCATTCATCCCTTACTTTACAAGACAGACAGAAAGTTTTGGGATTACGGTAAGTGAAGAAGTGTTCCACAGTGCGGATTTGAAAAGGATGCGTAAAGGGTATGCGGTTAGCAATTTTGTAATTCAAGCGATTCTTGCTGTATTCGCCATGGCAATGACGGTTAGGAGTTCGGATTCTGCTAACGTTTCGGCCATGTGGATTATGATCTATGTGCTCATAAGTATTGTGACACAGTTTTTAACCATGATTTACTTTCATAAGAAAATGAAAAAATACAAAGCGGAACGTTTAACGGATATGAAAATGCCTCAAGTGAAGTTAACGATTGATATGAACTTCCGTAAGCAGAAACTGGTGATCTCCAAAAAGTGGTATTTGATTCATGTGGTCCTGATTATAGCGACTTTTATTTTCACACTGGCGAATTATGATCTGTTTCCTGACAAAATTGTGATGCAATATGATTTCCAGGGAAATCCGACAACGATTAAAGATAAGACGATCGGTACTGTATTTATGCCAGTCGTTATGCAGATCATGATGACCCTGCTGTTTATGTTTATCAATACGGTCATTTACCGTAGTAAACAACAGGTAGATACAGAGCACCCAGAAGTGTCTCTGGAGAAAAATCGGATCTTTCGGTTGCGGAATTCGGTCTTTAATTTATTTGCTTCCCTGATGCTTATTATGCTGTTCAGCTTTATGCAATTCCAAATGTTATATCCAGTAGATCCGGTAATATTAGCGACTGTCTGCATTTCAGTCGTTGTTCTGATCCTAGCGGGTACAGGTATTTTATATGTCACGACAGGTCAGGGAGGAAGCAGAGTCAAGTCGCCTGTGGCACCTTCTTCTAAACCACCTCGTGATGATGATCAGAACTGGAAGCTCGGGATGTTTTATTTTAATCCTCAGGATCCTTCCTTATTTGTAGAAAAAAGAATGGGGTTTGGGTGGACGATTAACCATGCAAGACCACTGGCCTGGATTATTTTCGGTGGAATCATTGGGTCGATCGTACTTGTAAGTGTCCTATTATAATAAGCATTGTTTGAGTGTTTCATTTATCAAATCTAGTAATTCTCTTCAAAAATAGAAGATAGTTTCAGACTCTATAGACAAACTCGATAGTGATCCGGGTTTGTCTACTTTTATATCAAAATGATCGATTAAAACGGTTTTTTTTTTGATTAAGATAAATCTTCCTACATAAGAATGGTATGTCACAAAGTCCGTTGGGACTTTTGCCAAAACTCTAAGATATTAGATATAGTAACAATTTTATAGTAGATAACGGATATATACATAGGAAGAAAAGTCTAGTACGACTGGTCCACGTCTTTAGAACTAGTCTGTTAAGTAAGCTTACAAGATGAAACTTTACAGAATCTTTGGGAGGAAATACTGAAAATGAAAGAAAATACGAAGCTTAACACACAAACAGTGAAAAATTTAATATGGAATGAGATGAATGGTTTTTATGAAGTAGAATCTACAAAACAACAAACGCTTGAGTTTGAGAAGCACCTAGATTCTATTCCTGTGCAAGACTATGCTCTCGTCATCGATGCAACTAAATTAAAAACGTTCAAACCGGAAATTCTTCCAATCCTTGAATATGCATACGGCTTCTATCGCCGCTTTAAAATTGTAATTATTATTGAACCTGAATTTGTATCTGCGGGAATTCAGCTGAAAAGGATTGCTAAAAAAGTCCCAGATTGCAATGTCCAATTCATGAAGACCGAAGAAGAAGCCAAAATCCTTCTTAGACAAGAAGGGTGGAATGTATAGTGGCTACTGTAAAGATAAAGAAAATTTCGGTATACCATCCTGAGAAATCTTATTCCAATCAAGATCTAGTGGAGGGTATAGAAAACGGGCACAAGCTTGTGGGGGCCTGGGAAGCAGTAGGTAAGGAGCGTAGATATAAGGCGGATGAGCATGAGAATACGCTAACTTTGGCAATAGAGGCAGCACAAAAAGTGTTAGCAGAGTCAGGGATCGCGGGCAGCGATGTAGACATGATTGTCGTTTCTTCTGGTACTCATGAATATCAATTGCCAACGGATGCTGCTTTGGTCCATCAAGCGATTGAAGGGAAAAACAAATGTATCATCTATGATCAGAACACAAATTGTGTCGGTATGGTCGTAGCCTATGACCAAGTATGCAGAACTATGATAAGTAATCAGAAAATTAAGTATGCCCTGCTTATTGGATCGGAAACGCTGGGACACTATTATCGCGACAGTGACTTCATCTACGAAGGGGTTGCTGGTGATGCTGCCTGCGCTGTAATTCTGGAAAGGATAGAGGATGACAGTGTAGGGTTCATAGACTCTGAATACTTTACAGACACATCGAACGCTTTGGATCTTAAGTTTCCTGCAGAAGGGCTAAAGAAAGCAGTACGTGATCAAGGTGACAATAAAGTTTCTGTAAAAGCAGATTATGGTGTCGAAGTTGCCTATCCAGAAGTGAAATCTATTATTTCGTCACTGTTATCGGATCATGAAATCAAAGGTGAAGATATATCAGGCTACTTTGTATCTCAGCTCAATATCAATGTAATAGAGAACATAGCAAAAGACCTTCAGGAAGATATGAAGAAATTTAAATACATAGGTAATCAGTACGGTTATACAGGGACGACAAGCCCCTTTATTGCATTGCATCATGCGATAGAAGATGGGGATGTAACTACCGGTGATCACATTGTCATGTGGTCCGTTGGTGCAGGTGTAACTTCAGCAGCCGTTCTCTTGAAGCTATAACATGAAATACCAATAGCGATATCAGACGAGAATGCTTAATGGTAACACCCTTATTTTCGCTTGCTAAACAACATAGCTTATTAAATAAGGCGAGAGCAGTCGGTATGTAACCGCTGCTCTTGCTCTATTTAAAGCTGCTATTTTTGAACCACAACATTACTTTGTTTGCTCCATTTCATCTTCTGGATAAACGTCCAGTTTGAGCATTACCCTTATTTTTATTGTGGATTTCTTCTAAATAATCAATTTCCCTTATCTTAATGGCGAGTTTGTTCTTTAATCACGCGTTCAATCTGTTCAGCGATGTGGGAAGCACCTTGTGCAATGTCAGCACGATCGAAGTAAAGACGAATATGACGTTCATCCAGATCAAAAGCTTGTTCAAAAAATCCCATGAGGCCTCTTGCTCTCCGGTCAACCTCCACAAGCACATGAATACCTTCTTCATCCAGATTCATCATGAGTTCCAGCTCATGAACACGGCCAGCGAACCGGGAACTTGGATAGTATTCAAATTCCTGTACGAAAGGAACTCCGCGGCCGAGCTTTGTAGCATGTTCACAAGTAGAGGATTTAAAATGGAATCCTAAATATTCAACTGCTTCAAAAACCGCATCCATATAGAAGTGAGGCTCCACTTTAATCGCATCATGATCTGTTGGATCAATGGCCATTTCAATATCAAGCCCTGTACTTAGCCACACGGGCTGTCCGTCATATGTAACAGGTGTCTCAAGAGGGAGCGGAAAACTAAAAGGAATCTCTATTTTTTCTCCACTGCGAAGAAGCAGGCGATCCGAGACATCAAAGCAGGCGAGTGTATGTTTGTATTCCGATTTTCGATCGTTTTGTTCTCTTATGTAGCGTGTCATCAGCTGAATGTAAATGCGTTCAATTTCTTGATCCACGTGGCCTCCTTGAATGCGAACGACACCTTTCACGGTTTCACCGGGTACATAAGATACTTTCTCGAGTAAAGTGTCAATCTCAGCAGAACCGATGCCTACCTTTGCAAGCATTTTGTTAAAAAAAGACATAAATGATAAGCCTCCTTATGGATATAAATGGTTTAATCCTATTACGTATCAGATCACCCCTATGTTTCACCTTTTGATACAGCTATATAATACCGATTGGACTGTTATGAAACCGAGTACTTATTAAAATTGCGCAGAATGATTTTGTTTTCCCTGTTTTTTGAGATATACTGCTATATGTAGTATGCACCAGGATTTGATAGAAACCACCCATTATACCTAACAAGGTATGATAGATTCGTAGAAGTTACCGGAGGTATCATCATGCAGTTAATTAATAAGGCATTGGTACAAGAACAGCTTGACCGATATGCAAACGAAGACTTATATCTTCATATGGAACTTACAATGGGCGCTTATGCCGCCCATAATGATAGCTCGAAGCATCCTGCTTCGAACTTTATTAAGAATATACCAGTTCAATATTCAAAGGGCACGATTGAAGGGGATACTTACTATCGTGTTGGTTTAAAGATTAACGATGGATGGGTATACACGGAAGGTCTTACTCACTGGGAAGAAAATGAAGAAGGACGTGTACTGCTTGCAGGTCATGACGCAGAAGGGCGCCTCATCGTATCTTTGCTGCTTAGCAGAACACTGTTTTAGAAAGAGGGGTTCTTTATGGAACAAAAACGTATTCTAGTTGTATTACCGCATCCCGATGATGAATCATTTGGTATGTCAGGGACGCTTGCTAAATTGATTAATGAAGAAGGGGCAGTGGTTACCTATGCATGTCTCACACTCGGTGAGATGGCTCGAAATATGGGGAATCCGCCCGTTGCTAACCGTGTTACGCTGCCGGCAATTCGCAAGGAAGAACTCAAGCAGTCTTGCCGTGCGATTGGCATCCAAGACTTAAGAATGCTTGGCTTCCATGATAAAACGATTGAATTTGAAGATCGCGATCTTTTGGATGGCACGATATCAGCACTGATTGAGGAGCTGAATCCGTCGATCATCTTTACGTTCTATCCGGGGTATAGCGTACACCCAGATCATGATGCTACAGGAGCAGCTGTTGTGCGTGTTGTTGAAGCGCTCGAAGAAGACAGACGTCCAGCCATCCAGTGTGTTGCGTTCTCAAATGGTCATAAAGAAGCACTTGGCGAGCCGGATGTATCTTATGATATTCGGAATTTTAAACTTAATAAAGTGAAGTCTATTCAGGCTCACAGCTCACAGTTCCGCATTTTGTCCGGGGATTCTCTCTTAAAAGACAAACAGTTCCAAAAACGTTTGGAGACGGAATACTTTTGGACTTATCCTGTAAAATAAGATTTTTTGAAAGTAGCTTAAAAAGATTTCTATAGCATGTCAAAACCTCCTGCCGAGTTAAGGCAGGAGGTTTTTTGTAAGCTTACCTATTAGGAGGTAGGCGTATCAAGCAGGTGAGACCATTTCTGGATCATGGCCGGAGAAGCTTCAACGGTAAGTTTTGTACCGTCTTCCTCATAACGGGTTGATTTTACATACGCATGTTCATGTAGATAAGAGACGAATTGATCATCACCATAAGGAATGGTGACCTCGACTTCTTTATAGTGGCCAAAGATAGCTTTACGGATCGCTTGCTCCATTTCCTCAAGACCGGCTCCGGTCTTGGCTGAAACGAGAACAGCAGGCTGCCGAAGATCTTTTGATTCAAGCGGAAGCATTCGAAGATCCGTTTTGTTATAGGCATAAATAACTGGGATTTCGTCTGCTCCGAGCTCTCGAAGTGTTGTACTCGTAACCTCAATGAGCTGCTCCGCATCCGGATTAGCACTATCTACGACATGGATTAGCAGATCTGAATCCAGTACTTCTTCCAAGGTCGAACGGAAAGCTTTGACCAAATGATGGGGCAGCTTGCTGACAAATCCGACGGTATCGGTGAGAAGGAAACTTTTTCGATCTGCAAGTTCCAGCTTTCTAACGGATGTTTGTAAGGTAGCAAACAGCATATCTTTTGCAAAAACAGCTTTAGCCTCGGGTGCATGGTGCTTCTGCAATAGAGCATTCATAAGACTTGATTTACCCGTGTTGGTGTACCCTACAAGGCTGACTACCGGAATTTCTGTTTTTTGCCGTCGTCTTCGCTGAGTCTCACGCTGTGAGACAAGCAGTTCAAGTTCCCGGCTGAGTTCGGTAATCTTATCCTCTATACGGCGCTGAGACAGTTCTAGCTTTGTTTCACCAGAGCCTCTATTCTTGGTGCCAACACCGCCTCGCTGTCTGCCTGACGAAGAACTAATACCAGATAAACGGGGCAGCACATATTGTAATCTGGCGAGTTCTACCTGCAGCTGAGATTCTCTCGATCTTGCACGTTCGGCAAATATATTCAAAATTAATGTTGTTCGATCAAGAACGGATGCCTCTAGTCGTTTCTCCAAATTGCGAACTTGGGAGGGGGAAAGTTCGTCGTTAAAAATAACAATATCCACCTCTAGTGTATCCAGGAGCCTCGCCAGTTCTTCAATTTTACCCGTACCTAGATATAAGGAAGGATGTACTCGCTCCGCTTTTTGCGTAATGACAGCCTCCACGGATATATGACATGCGTCAGCCAGATTTGCGAGCTCCTCCATAGAATAATTATAATCTTCCTGTCCCTTGCGCTCAAGACCCGCAATAATTGCTTTTTCTTTGATTATTTGTTCCATTTGGTTGTCCTCCTTAGTTTTGAATATTAAAAAAACACAGGCGGACTGCTGCCTGTGTTACGCATGAGAACTCGGCGGACATAGAACAAGTAGGTTCAAAAAGCATCAAATTCTACAAAGCCATATTCTGACCAGAGCGTAAAGATATCCAGCCGCCAAAAATATGGAGAGAAAAATCGCTTTCCTATAGAGGCCAGCCTATTAAATGGCCGAATCCCAAAAGAATAATTTTTGAATACCCAAATAAAATAGATCGAATCCGAGTCCTCTGTCCGCACACAGTAGACAGAGTCTTTGCCTATTTAGTTAGTAGGGGCAAAAGTAAATCTTACTCGAATCCAATTTATAATCATTCCGGTATCCCTCCGTTCCTAAAGTTAGGGTCATCGTAGCATAATAGAAACAAAGATAGCAAAAGAAAAGATAGATATAATGATTCTTTACCTGATCAGCTTGTCCTTTTATTTTTGTAAGTAAGCCATCTTTTCCTTACCATCCGCATACATATGTTCATAAAGGAGCGTGATAAGGAATGGAATTATTACTACATCGTTATTTTGAATTGAAGCAGCGAAAGAAAGCGATAGATGAAGAACTGTCTGTACTTCGGGATGAGATTATCCTGGTGATGAAAGAAGAGGGTGTGAATCTGATCGATGCAGGAGACTATACTGCAAAACTCGTAGGCCAATCCAAAAAAGAATATGATGATGATAAATTATATAAAGCACTCCCTGATGCTGACGTATGGAAGCTGATTTCAAAAGCAGATCATGCCAAAATTGCTGCACTGCTGAAACTAAAAGTGATATCAGAGGAAAGCATTGAGCATACGTATGATACGAAAAAAACGGAGCTTTTGATCGTGAATAAAATATAAGTATAGCGATAAGGGAGATTCCATATAAGGACAAGGTTGAAGCGGCAAAGATGCAGAATGTGGTACGATAGTAACATCAAGAACAGTCAGAAAGCGGCAGGTGGCTTTATTTTATGAAAAATTTATTAGTAACCGGATATCGGGCTCATGAGCTCGGTATTTTCAACCAAAAACATCCCGGCATTCCTTTTATCAAGCAGGCTCTTCGTTCCAAACTTGTCCCGCTGATTGAGGATGGAATCGAGTGGGTCATTACACCCGGACAGATTGGAATTGATCTATGGGCCTCTGAAGTTGTCATTGAATTAAAGAAGGAGTATCCACAGCTCAAATTATCCATTATTTCGGCCTTTGCTGATCCGGAAGAAAACTGGTCGGAGGATAAGAAAACGTACTATGAAGAAATTAAACGCCATGTGGACTATTATGGTGTGGTGAGTAAACAGCCTTATATCGGTCCTTGGCAGTTTGCTGCGAGAGACGAACTGTTATTTCGGAAAACGGACCATTTACTGCTTGTGTATGATGAAGAGACAGGCCCAGGAAGTCCTAAATTTGTGAAGGAAAAAGCACTCAAAAAGCAGCAAGAAGATGGATATGGCATCACTATCATTCACTCTGAAGATATCCAGAACATGGCTGATGAGATGACTGGTTTCTACGAAGAAGGAGAAACAGACTGGGTGGAATAAATAGGTGCGGATGGTATTCATGCGTTGACACTGATAATCATTATCGTCTAGTATAGTGATATAGGTAATGATATTAGAGAGGGTGTTTATATCATGTTGGTCCAACTTCGTAAAATTACGGTAAAAGAAGGTTTCAGTGAAAAGATTGTGGAGCGTTTCGGCAAACCAGGCGGACCCATGTCCGAGATTCCAGGCTTTATTGATCGATCGGTGATGGTGAAGAAAAACCGTAAAAAAGGGGAAGAAACAGAAGAAGTAATCGTCATGATTCGCTGGGAATCAGAGGAAGCATGGAAGACTTGGGAAAAGAGCCCAGCTCACATTGAGGGTCATCGGAACAAACGAAATCAGGAGAAACCAGACTATTTGCTAGATACCGAAGTATCCATGTATCTTGTGAAAACGCCTGAACAGGTGGAAGTGTAATCATCTTTCTACATAATCATGAATAAGGCCATACGAAACATGGGACATAGGTATCTTCCTTATTATTAATATGTTATAATTTACCACATGATTTTGCTAATGTTATGAGGTGAAAGAGTGCATATTTTATGGGAGAATATCTTAATTCAATTAATCCCAATTGTTTGTGTCATCGCATTTATTGTGTATGTATTGATACCGCCAAAAAGAAAATAAGGAATACATAAGAACTCTATTAATCTCCGGATTGGTAGAGTTCTTGTGGTTTACCTGAGTTTTTCGTCCAAGCAAATACTAGATCAAATCATATATTACAAGGGAGGTGATAAATCATGGTTAAGATATTTATTGACCCTGGTCACGGAGGATCCGATTCAGGGGCGCTAGGGTATGGTCTAAAAGAAAAAGATCTAACACTGGCGATCGCTACTCGGGTTCGTTCGATATTGCTCGCAGAATATAGTAACGTATCTATTTTAATGAGCCGCATGAAGGATGAAACGGTGACTCTGACACAGCGTACCAATGCAGCGAATACATGGGGAGCCGATTATTTTTTATCAATACACATTAATGCTGGCGGAGGTTCAGGATATGAGGATTTTGTATATTCGGGATCTAGCACACGCGCCGTAAACTATCAGACGAATATGCATAATGAAATTATAAAGTTAAATACACTAACTGATCGAGGGCAAAAGACGGCAAACTTTCATGTACTAAGGGAATCTCATATGCCTGCTATCTTGACGGAGAATGGATTTATAGATACAAACAGCGATGCAGCCCTGCTTAAATCAGCTTCACATCTTGATTTAGTTGCTCGGGGACATGTGAATGGACTCGTTAAGAATTTCAATCTAACAAAGAAGGTTGCAACTGTTCAGCACACGGTTGTTAGTGGAGATACAGTCTACGCTTTAAGTTTAAAATATGGGAGTACATTGCAGCAGATCAAAGAGTGGAATAAACTGGACAGCAACTTTACAATTCATGTTGGTCAGGTTCTGCGAGTGAAATAATGTTGTAAGGCTACTGGTAGCTGTTGGAGCACGCTGTTGGCAAAGAGCCAAACAGGTGCTTTTTTTGATTTTAGTTATATAGATAGGAATAATAATGCGTTATAGTATAATGTTAGAAAATGGAACTTTAGGAGGGGACTGCTTGTCCGCATCACATCATCAGCGCATTTATTGTGTACATTGTAATGCTGAGATTGAATCAAGGTATGATCTCTTAGTGAACCTCTCTTTTTTTTCGTTATCTGCCTATCACACTTCTTGTTATGCAGAAGCCTCAAAAGGCCAATCTATTTTTATAAGCAACAGCCCAGTAAATGGTGCAGAATTCAGCTGGACTTCTGGTTTTGCCTTCCTTCTTGGAATGATTTTCTTATTTATTCCTAAAGAAAACATAGGGGGTTCAGGAATGTGGAGCCTGAATGTGATCTTGTTACTTCTCCCGTTTGCGCGGGTATGTTCTTGGTACATTTACGAGCGGCATCTTGATAAATAAAAGGTTGAGGAGAGTATGGAGAATTGATGAAAGCCACTCAGCAAAAAACGGGGAATGAACTTGTCTCCATCGTGGATAACAAACCTATTTTATACTGAACATGGAAGAGTAAAGTCAGCCCATTAACTGATGCAGTTAGCGGGCTATTTTGCATGTGCATGGCTTTAGCTGAAAGTGAACGTCACAGAATAGTAAGATTTTATGGAACAAAATAGGTGTAAAGTAGCTCTAAAGGGTCATTTCAGTTATAGAATCATTGCTTTAACATTATAATGAGTATGGAACATCATGAATATTGTTTTTCGAGAGGAACGGATTGATTATGAATAAAAAATTACCGAAATGGTGGCCTTTTGCCGCAATTGGAGTGGTCGCTGTAATCCTCATAGCAGGGGCTTTGTTTATGTTTAGCGGAAAGGAAATTATGCCGTCTGCTGGAGGGAGCGGGCAGGCAGAAGAAGAACTGGAAGGATATGAAGTGATTACGGTTCAGGTCAAATCGGACGGTTTCTATCCCGATAAGATTGAGGTAAAACAAGGAGTACCGACCAAAATTAATTTTAGAAAAGATACCTCCCTCACATGCATTACGGATGTTGTGTCCAAAGATCTGGATATGCTGAAATATTTGGAGAAAGGTGATAACTACTACACCGTGGATACCACACTTGATCCAGGTTCTTATTCTTTTAATTGCGGAATGTATATGTATTACGGAAATATTACAGTGATCTGACACAAAGTGACCTTATCTAATAAATCTGCGGAAAAGAATAGATAAAGGACTGTTGCCTGATAGGTACAGTCCTTTTATCATATATATAGAGTAGCTCATCCTCATCTATGTATAATTTTTCGTATCAACCAGATAACAAAGACAAGAGCTGCAATGAGCAAAATTAGTCCAGGTATACTTATATTATTCATAATTGTGACCACTCCTTATCGTAATATATAGTAAATAATACCATTTTATTAAATGTAAACATATAGAAAATGAAAAGTAAATCTCAAATGAAGGCGGGAATTTTAACAATGAGTACATATAAAAAGCCAAAAGTAACGGTCATCGGAAGTTCTTCAATGGATCTTGTAGTCACGTCAAGTAAACGTCCTGGCGCAGGTGAAACGGTACTTGGTGAATCTTTTCGGACGGTACCTGGAGGAAAAGGAGCTAATCAGGCTGTGGCTGCTGCGAGACTTGGAGCCGAGGTTTACATGGTAGGACGTGTTGGTGAAGACACGTATGGAAAAGCTATTTTGGACAATTTTAAGCAAAATCAAGTGATGGTTAGCTATGTTCAGCCGGTAGCCGAGATGGAGAGCGGGACAGCTCATATCATTTTGGCTGAAGGAGATAACAGCATTATCGTAGTAAAAGCAGCTAATAATGAGGTGACCCCTGCTTATATCGATCAAGCCGCTGAAGTGATTCGTACCTCGGATATCGTACTTATTCAGCAAGAGATACCGGAAGAGACGGTTGACCATGTAGCTGCAATTTGTAAAGAAGCAGGTGTACCTCTTGTCCTCAATCCGGCGCCAGCAAGGAAAATAAGTCAGCAACTCATTGAAGATGCTGCCTATATTACACCAAATGAACATGAAGCACAGATGATGTTTGAGGGAGAGGATACAGAGGATTCTTTACGTAAATACCCGAATAAACTGATCGTGACCGAAGGAAAGAAGGGAGTTCGTTATTATGACGGCGAACAAGAGGTAGTGGTCCCTGCTTTTATCGTGGAAGCGATAGATACAACAGGTGCAGGCGATACATTTAATGCGGCATTTGCAGCGGCGCTGGCAGAAGGAAAGTCAATAAAAGAAAGTATCTCTTTTGCTAATCTAGCAGCTTCTATATCGGTAACCAAATTCGGAGCGCAAGGTGGAATGCCGTTTCGTCATGAAGTGGAGGATAGGCAGTAGTATCCTGCAATGATAGTTTTTTGCTGAAATATTAAAATTTAATATCAATTTTACATGATACGGGTGATAGGGGAATAAGAGCATCGTATACTAAACTAGATTACAGACTAGAATACTTTGATATCTAATTCTTCTATCTTGTGAGGAAGGTGCTGATTGTATGAAAACACCGCTGATTATTGCCCATCGAGGGGCAAAAGGGGAAGCTCCAGAGAATACAATAGCTGCTTTTGAACTTGCTTTACAGCAAGGCTGTGATGCCTTTGAGCTTGATATTCATCTATCCCAAGATGGAGAAATCATGGTTATTCATGATGATACCGTCCGTCGTACTACGAATGGAAACGGGTATGTAAAAGAGATGACGATGGCAGAACTTCAGCAGCTGGATGCCGGATCGTGGTTTGATTCTTCTTATGAAGGAGAATCGATCCCTTCTTTAAGGGAAGTATTTGAGCTTGCTCCCCGTCATCTGATGATTAATGTTGAAATTAAGGGCGGGATTTCCGAAGGGGTGGAAGAAAAATTGGTAGCGCTCCTAGAGGAGTATGACCTGTATGATCATGTCGTCGTATCTTCTTTTCATTTTGACAGCTTACGCACTTTGGAAACATTGAATTCGAAAGTCAAAACGGGCCTACTATATGCTCAGAATTTCGCTCACCCTGAGTTATTACCGAATACCGCAGGGGTAAATGCTTTTTCTCTGCATCCGTATTTCATTCACTTAGAAGAGACAGACTTTAGATCGGTACAGAATGAAGGATTGCAGATGTATGCTTGGACGGTAAATGAAGAGAGTGTGATGAACAAATTGATAGAAAAAGGAATCGATGGCATTATTACCGATTATCCTGGCCGATTAAAAAAAGTAATGGAAGAAAAGAGAGTTAACCGCTGAGCGCGTAACCCGGCGGCTAGTTATATACAAAAAGAGAGAAATCTACTCATCCGTAGATTTCTCTCTTTTTTTTGGATTCGAAAGCGCAGAATAATTACGTCGATAAGTGGATGAAAGCCACATATGCTGCGCTTCCTGATTATCGCTTTTCTTCTTCATCCTTATTCTCATCCGTTATCCCCTGTTCATCTTCGGTAAGATTAGAAATCGTAATGGAATCCGAGTTTTTGGTCCAATCAATCTGTTCGAATCTCGGATCCGGTTCAACAATAGAATCAAAACCGGCACCGCGGTCTGTTTTGTCTTCATGCATCTTATTTTCACCCTTTCCGTTTGGATAGTTTCACCCAAAATTTTCGTAATTATGTATCATTACCGCATGAGGATAAGAGTGAATCAAATATTCTATAGGTGTACAGAGTGTGATTATGATAAGAAAAGTCCAATCGCACAGGCATAGCGAAGTTTCCTGTAATCTAATAAGGTATACCCTGGCTGAAAGGAGGCAAAGTAAATGGAACTGCATGAATTAAAGGGTGGGTATGATGTCCTCTGTAGTCTCGGCCATAACTGTCTTCCTGCAAGCCAGCTGAATCACAGTAAAATTCGGAATATTGCTGGAGTCATCGACTGGATGATTTCCCCTCATTTATCAGGGGTCAGTGCCCTGCTACGTGATCGATTCCGACATATCATGCTAAGAGATAATCTCAGATATTATGGGGCAAGTATTGATTCAGGTTGTTATGTCATTCGGGACGCAGCCTATGATCTATACTCCGTTCATGATTTTCCAATGGAAGATAATGACCCAGAGATTCTTGAAAGCTATTCTGGTCTAAAACAAAAGCTGGATTATAGAGCAAGCAGGTTTGTGCAGCTCATGCAGAGTGGCAAGCGAATCTTTTTTTTACGAACGGAAGCCACTTCACATGAAACAGAAGAGCTGTTACAAGTTCTAGATGACCTCGTGGCAGGTGATTATAAATTACTGGTTGTGAATCACGCGCAGGTACCTTATATAGTTCAAATTGATTATCAACTGCCGAACGTTTGTACACTGCTCATTCCAGAGGTAGCAAACATGTTTCAAGATAACCACACCTTATGGCGAACCATTCTGGGAGGGATTTATAACACCATGACCAACGAAGAAATAAATAGCTATCTATTGCAAAATTACAACATATGAAAAATTCACATTAATAACAAGAGGTTTCTTGTTTCTTTTGATCGAGGCAATACTACTACTTTACCTATCATGAAAAACGAAAAACATCCGGTTCATGAACGTAGTTCATATCGCCGGATGTTTCTATTCGTGTTATAAAGTGATCACTGTATCCTCAGATAACGATGCTTGTACATCAATAATTCGCTGATTTCGGCTTCCGCGAAAAAGAAGCGTAGTATCTTTCAATTCCATTTGAAAAGGACCATCGATGATGACATCACAAAGCTCAGCAAGCGAGCGCATGTCTGGGTCCTCCAGCAGTTTTTCATAGACAAAACCGGTATAAGCCCAAAGGGTCTTTCCTGGACAAAGTTCTTTATACTTCCGAATGAAATCGGTGCATGCAGGAGCAGAGAAGAAAGGATCTCCCCCGCATAAGGTCAGCCCATCAAGTAATGGGTTGTCCGCAATTTCCTGGATGATACGCAGTTGTTCTTCTTCCGTGAAAGGTTTACCTGCTCTAAAGTTCCAGGAAGATGGATTAAAACAGCCGGGACATGCATGCTTACAGCCACTTATAAAAACAACAGCCCGAAGACCCGCACCTTCATTAATAGATTCTGGAATATAACCGCAGATGTGCAAAGGGATCATAGATGTTTAACCCGATCTCTGACTTCCGCTTGTTTAGCTGAATTGAATCGAACCGTGTAATCTCCAGTTAAATATCCAGTTACTCTGCGAAGTCGGCTGAAATGAATGTCATTTTCATTTATTCCACAGCTTGGACATTCCGTACCAATGACACCTTCATAGCCGCAGGAAGGACAGCGATCTAATGGGTGGTTGACTGAGAAATAACCGATATTTTGAGACAGCGCATATTGTACAATTCGGCGGAATGCATCCTGATTATTACGGGCATTTCCATCCAGCTCTACATAAGAGATCGCCCCTGCATTGCAAAGTTCATGGAAAGGTGCTTCCAGCTGAATTTTCTTCGCAGCGGAGATCGAATAGTAGACAGGAACATGGAAAGAGTTCGTATAGTAATCACGATCATTAATTTCAGGTAGAATGCCGTATTTATTTCGATCCAAAACGGTGAATTTTCCTGACAAGCCTTCTGCTGGAGTGGCAAACAGGGTAATGTTCAGATTGTATTCATCCCCTTTTTTGTCACAGAAATTCCGCATGGTTTCAATAATATGAACCGCTTCTTTGTAGGATAATTCGTCTTCCGCATGATGTTTTCCATATAATGCTTTCATACATTCAGCGAGTCCAATAAATCCAATCGACAATGTTCCATGCTTCAGCAGGGCTGCTACGGGTTCATCAGGATTCAGATGTTCGCCGCCTTCCCAGACACCTTCCCGCATCATAAAGTCAGAAGCTTTTGCAGGTTGAACAGATTGAATAGCGTATCTATGCAGCAGCCCTTCTAAAGCAATCTCCATTACGCGGTGTAAATTCTTGTAGAATTCTTTCATATCGGGTTCTGTCCTTTTCCGCAGCGCAATCCCATGTTCAATGCCAAGCTTCACAAGGTTAACCGTATTAAAAGAGAGGTTTCCTTTTCCGCTTTGACGGTTGCGGCCAAACCGGTCAGCGATCGTACGCGTGCGGCAACCC
This sequence comes from Paenibacillus sp. J45TS6, assembly GCF_018403285.1. GTDB lineage: Bacteria > Bacillota > Bacilli > Paenibacillales > Paenibacillaceae > Paenibacillus. The sequence goes on from NZ_BOSJ01000003.1 coordinate 195,396, forward strand.
ATGGTAGCAATGATGGTATCCGGTTCATTTTCACGATAGAACGGCAAATTAAATGTAGCATCGACATTTACGAAGTTCGGATATAATCTCCGGCTGGAACATTCGAGCGCTTTTACAAAAATATCGTAGTTGGGTTCGCCAGGAGCTTGGTTAATCCCTTGTTTACACTGGAAAATATGTTGAGGGAACACAGGAGTTTCTCCATGGCCGAGTCCTGCGATTGTAGCATCAAGAAGCGCATTGGATACAAGTCTTCCTTCCGCAGACGTGCATAATCCATAGTTTAGGGACGTAAACGGAATTTGACCGCCTGCCCGGCTGCTCATTGTATTTAAGTTATGAATAAGAGATTCAGCAGCTTGATGTGTCTCTTGAATGGTTTCATTCATGGCAAAAGCGTAGGCTTTAGGACAGGTCGTTTGTGCGAGTTCGCTATTCATATGGATATGTTCTTGATCTAGTTCCGCTGTTTCTTCAAATAATTGTTTTCCTTTTCGGAAGTGCTTTCTAAAGGAGCGTGCTACATAAGGAGCCAGGTCCCAATCGATTTTGTTGGCAGAAACACCGCCAAATTGGCTGTTTTGCTGAGACTGAAAAATAATAGCGACAAGTGACATCGCTGACATGATCGACTGAGGGGTGCGAACAGAACCATTTCCTGTGTTAAAACCGCGTTCTAGAAGCCGATCAAAAGGAATAAAGATGCAGTTTGTTGTACCAAGCGCATATTGGTCAAGGTCGTGAACATAAAGTTCGCCTTCTGTTATAGCTTGAGCAACCTGTTTGGGAAGGACATGCTTCATGACATGTTTTTTCGCAGTTTCAGATCCGATTTTACTCATCTTTCCGCTGAAAGAGTCTCCATTCAGATTTGCATTTTCTCTAAGCAGATCGGTGTCCTTACTGCCTAAGATTTGGTCCATTATATCTGTGAGTTCATCTGCTTGTTTAGGGTTAGGTATAAATGCTTCTAATTTTGCCATAATGAATGATCTCCTTCTAAATCCGTTTTCTGTTATGTGTAGTTTGTTTTGGATGAATTCTATGTTTTTGTAATACGATACATACTATATATTGATCTATTTGAGTATCATACCTACAAGATGTACTCGGAGTGTATGACAAAAATCACAGTTTGGCCTGCGTAAAATCCTAAACAGAGACTCAAAAAGTTCATAAACCCTTGTCATTATGGGAGGAAGCGCTATGCAATATGAAGTGAAAAAAACATAAAAAATAAAGGGAGAATGCTTTATAAATAAAATAATTAAAAAACAGTTATAGAAAGGAAATACAGATGCAGAAGGAACTGGGATGTGTTATGTTGTAGCAGTGCGATAAATCACGATAAGTAACGATACTTACTCCTTACATTGTCCGTATACCTCATCTAAAAAAAAGGAAGGTAAACGGATTTACATATACATAGATAGAATGGGATGGAGGAGAAAAATTGAATACAACTTCACTGAATGATTCGGCAGATAACAACGAAAATAAGAGATCTGATTCGCCGAAAACCGGTTTGCTTCTTGCTGTTTTATTGTCGGGTGCCTTTGTAGCTATTCTTAACGAGACGTTACTGAATGTAGCTTTATTTCAAATCATGGGTGATCTGAGTATTGAACCTCACCTAGCACAGTGGCTTTCGACTAGCTACATGCTTGTCATCGGTATACTTATCCCCGTATCTGCGTATTTAGTTCAGCGGTTTACAACAAGACAACTTTATCTATCTGCAATGGCCTTATTCCTGATCGGGACAGTCCTTGCCGCAATTAGTTCAAGCTTCGGTATTCTTCTCTTAGGAAGGGTCATTCAAGCCGTAGGTACAGCTGTGCTGATTCCACTGATGATGAATATTATCTTGGCTGTCATTCCTATGGAGCGCAGAGGAGCTGCAATGGGACTGATTGGACTTGTTCTTATGTTTGCGCCCGCCATAGGACCGACATTATCTGGTTTTATCCTGCAGCATCTATCATGGCGCTGGTTATTTATTTTAGTAGCTCCGATCGTTGCCTTAACGTTGATCTTCGGATTTATGAAGCTGCGAAATGTTACAAGTACGAGCAGACCGAAGCTGGATGTGTTCTCCGTTATTCTTTCTACGATTGGCTTTGGAGGAATTGTATTCGGATTTGGAAGTATGGGGGAAGGTGGCAGCACAGCGATTCAGAGCTATGTGATCTTTATTATCGCGATTGGTGCTATATCTCTTGCTCTCTTTGTGTGGAGGCAGATGAAGTTGACCGCGCCTGTTATGGATATGAAGGTATTTATCTATCCGATGTTTTCTGTTGCTGTGGTATTATCCATCATCGTGATGATGACTATGTTTGCTATGATGCTCGTTTTACCTCTTTATTTGCAGGAAGTCATGCTTTATAGTGCTCTGATGACCGGACTTGTCATGTTACCTGGCGGACTTCTGAACGGACTCATGTCACCAATCATGGGGAAATTATTCGATAAATATGGGCCACGGGTGCTTCTTTTGCCTGGAATGTTGATTATGATTGTTACAATCACTTGTTTCTTATTGCTGCCTTTACAGTCTGCTTGGCTCGTGGCCATTCTTCAAACGTTCTTAATGATATCTATTGCGATGATTATGATGCCTGCACAAACCAATGGACTGAATGCTCTTCCTGCAGAGTTATATCCGCATGGGACAGCGGTTCTGACTACGCTGCAGCAAACGTCAGGTGCTCTCGGTGCAGCAATCTTCATCTCGATCATGCAGAATGGGGAGAAGAAAGCGCTAAGCGGCATAGCGAATCCTGGAACGGCTGAATTGAATGCAGCAATGACTGCGGGTGTAATGGACGCATTTAAGATCGGACTGATTCTCGCATGTCTCGGTTTCGTCCTTGCTTTGTTCGTGAAAAGGGTGGCAGGACAGACAACGAATAGTACAGCATCTTCGGTACTTAGCGAGACGGAACTTGTTACAGGAACGGCAACTGTAAAAGGAAAATAAATTAGTATGCAATTGTACTTACTGAATCATATATGGCAGAGTGGAATGCAATATGAAAAGGTGGATCAAATTGAACTCAATTTGATCCACCTTTTTTGTGGTTATTAGGAATTACAACACTTATCTCCCCTCATTTGCTAATTAGTGGTAAAATAATGTCTTGAAATGAGGTGGGTACAGGTGAATACGCCGAAATGGCTAACTGCAAGATCAGTATTCATTGGATTTTTATTGCTGTTAATCATGAGTTGGGCAGGGAATGTATGGTATTACTTCGGGGTAAGACTCGATAAACCTTTGTTCCTCGTGCATTTGGGGAGTTACGATGTAAACCAAGAAGAAATTCCAATTTATTATCTGGAGAACAAAACGGGTGATAACAGGGTCATATATATCAAGTTTGATGAGCTGCCTTATTCCAGTTACCGAATCGAAGAAGTGAAGGAATATACACACCATGTTCTAAAGGTCCTTTACTATAAGCCGCTAAGAGAAGAAAATGAGCAAAATGAACAGCAGGACCTTGTGATTCATGAAATGGAAGTGGTGTACCAAGGGATTGAGCCTAAACGAATCCCGATCGGTGAAATTCGTATTGAGACATTTGATCAGTCAGATGAAGATTCGATTGTCCTTACTACGTCTAGCGGCGATTCTCCTGATGGCAGCGGACTTACGGCTCTTCGGATGAAAGAACCTGCAATCCTTGAACACGTGTCTCTAAATCAGTCTGATATCGAACCGGTTCTTCAGCTTATGGTGAATGATACGGATTATACCGATCTACAGGAATGGAAATTGAACGCAAATGACCCCATTCGGATCAGCTACAAGTGGAATCTTCCGAAGAAGGGTGAAGGATCAATGAGGGTATATAACCCCGTGGTTCAGCTTCATTTTAAACGGGAAGATGGTTCAACCAAGGTAGAAGCAATAGCGCTTAATGAGAGTTCTGTTTATTTCTCAGAAGATCAAGTGAGGTCCTATATACAAGAGAGGTGAATGGATTGGAGTATTTATTGCGTACAAAGGTCACTACACCCCTTAGGAGAATGGGGATCGGATTTATTTTCATAATCATTAAAGTTAACTTTCATATTAATTCCTATTCATTTGATATATTTGCTGATTTTATAGGGTTTTTCTTGATTTATAGAGCTGCTGTGGTATTAAGCGAAAGAACATCTGCTTTTCATGTTGTCTCATGGCTTGCTCTTTTGCTATCCATCCTCTCCCTGCCTAAGGATTTCATGCCGTCAGTAAGTACTGCTGAAACATTTCAAACCATCTCGGTTGCAAACCATATCTATACGCAAGGCTTACAATTACTCATGATTATACTCCTATATTTCATATACAAGGGTCTTTGTGATCTTCCTTTATGGTACTATATAAGATCGGGTTTACTAAAACAGTCGATGCAAAAAAGAAGCTTATGGCTGATCGGCTGTCTGATGCTGGAAATGCTCATCTATCCATTTTTTCTTAATCTAGTTGAGGATAAGCTCGTTTTTGTCATTGTTCCTGTGCTGCTTTCGGCTATCCTTTGTATCCTTTTCGTACGAGTATTGTACCGAATGGCAAAAGCGGCCGAGCAGATCAGAGGATGACGCAACAAATATTAAGCGATGAGAAGGAAGGAAGAACACGATTGAAGTACAAAGAACTGATCCATTCATCAAAGAAGCGTAAGACTACATTTATAGGATTAGGGCTGATATTAATTTTGCTAATCTTATGGGCGGGAAACATTGGGTATTACAACAGTATGCAGCTTGAAAAACCGGTTTTTCCTACCCACTATTTGACGACAACGATTTTCAAAGGAACAAATTGGATGGAAATTGATTACTTGGAGAACAAGGGACCGGGGAAGAAAGTGCAATCTATCTTTATCGAAGAATTCAATAAGGAATCTTATGCAAAAAATGAAAGAGCATCTTATAAGTATCAGTTGGCATACCAAATGCATTTTGAATTCACCGAAAAAGATCTAGAGTATTTGCCTGATCAGAATAATGAACTCATCGTAAACACCATAACCGTAAATTATGATGACGGCACCTCGGAACAGGTTCCGATTGGTGAACTTATCTTTCGTGCCGATCCAGAAAAATCTCAGGGTTTAGCCATGATTCATGGGGGATCTTCTTCTGACGGTTCGGGATATGAGGTATTTGAGATGAACTCAGATGCAGTGCTTGAGAAAATTGAATTAAGTCATACCGATAAATTAAAAGATTTATTCCAGCTTCGTGTGTATGGCAAACCATATGATCAAGTTACATACCCTAAACAAATTAAAAAAGGTGATCGTATCCGTTTTCAGTATGCGTCTATAGAACCGAGACTTGCACAAGATGGGTTTATTTCATATTCTGTAGGAATTTTAGTGCATTTTAGATTACCAGACGGTACCAAAATAGTTTACGATCTTCTGACAAGCAACCATTTTTATTATTCATCGGATGAAATTAAAACGATTTTGCGAGATGGGGGTGCAGTGAAATGACGAACCTCTCAATTCAGCACATCAGTGAAAAAGCACTTCGCCGAATGGCATGGGGATTTACCCTGCTTATACTGGATATTAATATCATGAATTTTGACATTTTTAATGACCTGTTAGGATATGTACTCATTTTATACTCGCTTTCTTCCTTAGAAGCAGAGTCTGCTCTATTTCAAAAAGTGAAATGGATTACGTTTATTCTTTTGATCGAATCTTTTATAAGAGATTGGGTTCCGAATTTAAATAGTGGGATCTGGTTCCCAGACATATCTCTGTCTTCCATTGTATATGCGCAGTCTTCCTCCATAGTCAATTTACTGATGATCATGCTGTTGTTTACTTCACTTGGGCAATTATCGATATGGCATCAAATGAGTGATCCATCGCTGGAAGAGGCGATCTTAACTAGACGCAACGCATTAATTGGTTTGCTTGTCCTTCAGCAATTTTTCTATCCTTTTATTATCAATTTGGAAAAAGAATGGGCAATCGTGATGACGATCTATGCAGTCTTATACGTGTTTTTCATGTTCTTATTGATTCGGCTGTTGTTTCGCTTGGCTAAGGCATATCAAGGGGTACATCAAGAACAATAGAAGAATGCGAGTAATATGGAGAGCAGTGATCCATACTTATAGAATGGGTACTTATTAGAACGGATAGTGAATAGGGATAGAAGGGAGAAATCATAAATGGCAAGAGAAGTACACGCAGTACCTTTTGGTTATGAACCGCCGAAGGAAATGTATAAAGGATCACTGATCTATTATGATGATTTTGAGAAAATAACAGATATACAGTTATCTAAAGCATTCCAAACCGTAAAAGAACGTAAATTCACAAAATTCATTCTCTATCCACTGCATGAAGCGACAGTAAAACGGATGACGAATCACCCAGTGCTTCCGTTTTACAAAAGAGAAGATCGTTTGCATGAATGGAAAAGAGAACAGAATGATAGCATCATTACCTTGGAGAACTGGGAAGGCAAAAGAAAAAAATATACACCTATGGAAGCGGCACTACGACATGTAACCGAGAAGTACAAAGGTCCTTTTTTTCTGATGCTGTCAAGCGAATATGCGAATTGTTTTGCTTCTTATCCTTTTTTTGATGAGTGGATCACTAAGATTAGATTGATACTCGTGGATCATCCTAAATTTACGCATCCAAAATTAGAAAAGAATCAGCATCGATGGGAAGTTTTATCATAATGTGTCTTCCATCGCATAACTTGATTAACGCCCATGGATACTACTCCTACACCATTATGAACGCAAAGGAGATCTACAATGACAACAGTGCTACAGGTGGGAACAGGCATCGCGTTTTTATTGCTGGGGATGAGTAAATTTATGTCCAAAGAGGTGGACGCCAAATATAAAAGTTTTGGCTTGCCGAAGTGGTTTCGTTATGTGATGGGAATCTTAGAAATGGTAGGGGCTATTTTACTCTTTATTGGTAGCTGGAATCTCTTGCTTGGAGCAGTAGGTGCTTTTTATCTTGCGATTATGATGGCAGCGATGGTTGTTATGCAAATCAGGCTCGGAAAAGGATCCATGTCGGGAGTCTTACCTTCTGTTACTTTAATGATGATTTGTTTTGTTATAGTGAGCATGAACCTTGTAAGTATATCGTAAGCAATAGAGAGACTGCATTTTCTTATCATAAGAAGATGCAGTCTTTTTTTTGCCTGAGGAAAGTTGCTGGTGATAACTTGAAAAAAATTATCTCTATTTATTAATTCAAAATGAATAAATTTGTTTACATAATATTGAGTATGTCTATATATCCATAATTACATATATTTTTATGGAACATAATGACAGTCTTCGATATTTATAGAGAGAGAAGGATTAGGAATATGGATATTTTTTACGCAATCTTACCCGCTATATTCTGGGGGAGTCTTGTTCTGGTTAATGTCAAAATTGGGGGAGGACCCTACACCCAAACGCTTGGAACTACGTTAGGTGCTTTGCTATTTTCAATAGGATTATACATATATGATCCGGTTCATCTGGATATGAAGACAATAATCATTGGTCTCATTTCCGGGTTCTTCTGGGTTCTGGGACAAGGTGGACAGCTGAAAACGATTGATGTGATGGGTGTCTCTAAAACATTGCCTATATCTACCGGTATGCAGCTGGTGGCGACAACGTTATTTGGGGCCTTTATCTTTAATGAATGGAATTCAGGGAAATCGGTCACGTTAGGAATCATTGCACTCGTACTTATTGTTACCGGGGTCATTTTTACATCCATTAAAGGAAAGAACGAAAAAGACGACGGTAAAGGAAACTTAAAAAAAGGTATTCTTATATTACTTGTATCTACCTTTGGTTACCTTGTCTATGTGGTTATCGTTCGTTTATTTGGAATAGATGGTTGGGATGTACTGCTTCCGCAGGGGATCGGGATGGTAATTGGTGGTTTAGTCCTTACGGCAAAACACAAACCTTTTAACACTTATGCACTTAAAAATATATTACCAGGCCTAATTTGGGCAGCAGGGAATATGTTCTTGTTTATCTCGCAAGATAAGGTCGGTGTAGCTACAAGTTTTACCCTTTCTCAAATGAGTGTAGTAGTAGCTACACTAGGCGGGATCTTTATATTAAAAGAACATAAGACAAAAAGACAACTCGTTTTTATTTCCATCGGAATTATACTTATTATCATTTCTGCAGTTCTACTTGGAATTTCAAAATCCTAGAACAAAACCCTCAGCGTAAGGTCTTAGACTGAAACTGAGGGTTTTTCTTTATAATGCTGAATAGCTAGTTCTTTAAACCTTTCCGCAGCACAAGATAAATAATGTCCTTTCATCCAGCATAGCGATACCGTTCTTGAACTGCCGGCATTTACAATACGGCGCAGCACGATACCTGAATAAGCAGACGATGTCCATGATCTCGAAGGGACGATCGCAAGTAATTGTCCTGCTGCAACCATACGTTCTACAAGGATGGGATCCTCACTCTCTAGTGCGATAGAGGGCTGTATGCCAGCCATTGCGAAACAACGGTCTGTAATGACACGCAGGCTGCTTGAAACCGGGGCCATAATAAAGGATTCGTGCCTAACCGCTTGCAGATGAACCGTCTCTAAGCTGGCAAGCGGGTGAGAATCCGGCAGGGCTAGAAGGAGTTCCTCATGGTATAAACAAACTCTTTCCATGGTCTGCGGTATGACCGGCATACTAGTCAAGCACAGGTCATGATGATAGCTTCCCTCTACATAGGGTACAATTGCTACATTAAACTCCGGAAAATTCTCTTTAAACTTCATAATAAGTTCTGGAACATCTTGAGTATGTACGTCTATTGCCAGCTGAACAGAACCTTTTTTGCCATCTGTTGTATCTTGTAACTGTTTTTTACCTTCCTCCAGCAGCTGTAAGGCTTCTGTTGCATACTTCAAAAAAATTCTTCCATTCTCATTTAGACGTATATATTTACCCAGTCGATCAAACAGAGGGGTATTTAATTCTTTTTCCAGCTGACGAATTGCTTTGGTTAATGCGGGCTGTGCCATATGTAATTCTTCAGCAGCACGAGTCACATGTTCCAGTTCGGCAACTTTAATAAAATAGGATAGTTGAGCAAGTTCCATCAAGATTAACCTCCATTCTGACAGTAAGAACACACTCCACCCAAGCTCCTATTATATTTAAATTTTTCCCATGTGTAGTATGAAGTTGGTTACAAAATGATGAACATACCTCAAAAAAACGAGTGAACTCCAACTATTTTCCTTCATAAGTGTTTAATGTATAGAAAGAATACAATGGGATTAGAAAGAAGGGTTCTTCTTATGAAAAAATATTGGAATCATATTGTATCTGGTTTATTGATCTTCTCGGTTGTTGCCGGCTCTTATGCTACCGCATCATTAGCAGATGCAAGAGAAATGCAAAAAGAGGTTTCCATAGATGATAAAAGTTCTTCATACGGATCAAAAGCTGCAATTCAGAATGACGTGTATATTCTTCCTTTAAGAATGATCCATGATTTAGCGAAAGTGGAGCTAACCTGGGATAACGTTCATAAAAGAGCAGAGGTCAAATCACAAGGAAAAAAATATATAATCACCGCTGGAGAAAAGGTGGTTCAGACCAGCTCTAACCCGGTTCGACTTAAAACACCGGCTGAACTGCGAAATGGCAATATCTTTGTTCCAGCCACTTTATTGGCAGAGATGTCTGGAGCAAAAGTAACCATATCCGAGGACGATGTTGCAGCAAAGTTCACTACAGCCAATTACTATAAAATGCATCCTGAGGGAGAGCCAGATATTACCCTGCTTCCAATGAAAATAGGGAAATATGATTATATCGAAGGGATGAAGCTGAAAGTCTCAGGAAAAACCTACTCCTTTCCTGATTGGAAAGGAATGTGGGGATGGAACTATAAACCTGAATTGATCACGGAAGACATTTCTGGAGACGGGCACAAAGAAATTATTGTCGTGAATACGCTGGGGTATGGTACAGGACTATTCAATCAAGAAGTTAAAGTATGGAATCCAGTAACCCTGAAAGAGGAAAAGATCGATTCGCTTAAAAAGATAGTAGATGAGAATATAGAGTCCACGATTAAGGCAGATAAGAATCAAATACAGATTAGTCTACAGATCAAAGGGCACAAAGAACCCATCACTCAAGTGATTAAAGATCCGTATGCGAGCGAAATGAGTTTGAATGACGGTCTTGGTTTTGGTGCATGGGAGAGATACATGGTAACTGACGGAAAACTAATGATGCGAGCAAGTGCAAACTATACAAATATATCTCCCGCGGGGGATCTCATCGTGACGTTTCAATACAAAGATCATAAATATCAAGCCGACGAAATAAAATATGAACCGCTTGGTGATTAGGATCCTGCATATACTCAATGATGAAAGGTACTACTATTCCTAATAAATGCATGAAAAAGCGTAGTAGTATATAATAATAATGCACAATATAAATAGACTTGGATAGATACACTGGAGGAGATTGTATGTTTAAATGGTTAAAAGGCAAGACACAGGCAAAAATCGAACTACTTGAAGTGATGGCACCTTTGACAGGTAAGGTCGTTCCTTTAGAACAGGTTCCGGATCCGGCATTTGCGCAAAAAGCAATGGGAGAAGGAATTGCAATTGAACCAACCGAAGGAAAAGTGGTAGCTCCTTTTGACGGTAAAGTTGCTCATTTAATTGAAAAAAGTAAACATGCTGTTATTTTAGAGCATGCTTCAGGAGCGCAAGTTCTCATTCACATTGGTGTTAACACTGTATCTCTCAAAGGAGAGGGATTTAAAGCTCATGTAAGCACAGGAGATGAAGTAAAAGCAGGTCAACTTCTGATTGAGTTTGATATGGATGCTATTCAGGCTGCTGGATATCCGGTAATTACCCCGGTTCTGATTCCAGACGGAGTAGATGCAATTAAGAGTGTAGAGCCTCTTGAGAATGCAGGTTCCGTAACAGCAATGTCTGAAACGGTTCTTCGTGTACATCTTAACTAAATAATAATTTTGATAGTATTTTACGGGATGATTGCCACTGCTGGCAGTCATCCTTTTTTATTGCTTTTTTAAAAGGTCTTTTGATCCAATCCTCGGTAGGTATCTGGCAGCTATGTTTAATTATCTGATGCAACGATATGCCTGCTCATACGTACTATTTTTTAATAAGTAAATCTGCAAAAAGGAGCAGTGAATGATGTCTATGTCTATCTATTCAGCACAGCAAGAGGCTGTTTTAAAAGTACATATTGAGGAAGCGGGATATGAAACGGGGTCAGCTGCCATTCAGGATATTGAATTTAAAGTTATGCCAGGAGAACTGCTCGGTCTTATTGGCCCTAATGGGGCTGGAAAAAGTACAACTATTAAAGCCATTCTAGGCTTACTCAAAGAATGCAAAGCGAGTGTAACGATCTCAGGTGATCCGCCGAGATATGCATATGTACCAGAAAGTCCAGTGTACTATGAAGATTTAACACTTTGGGAACATTTAGATCTTGCCGCTGCTGCTTTTGGTATGGAAGATCAGCAATTTGAGATACAGGCTAATTTGCTGCTGGAACAGTTTGACATGACAGCAGTAAGAGACAAACTACCCGGAGGTTTTTCCAAAGGGATGAAGCAGAAGATGATGTTAATGATTGGATTCTTATCGAGACCTGATGTGTATATCGTAGATGAACCTTTTATCGGGCTGGATCCAAGGGCTACTAAGGATTTTCTTGAACTGCTTGATAGGGAAAGAAAACGTGGTGCAGGCATTCTCATGTGTACGCATGTGCTGGATACCGCAGAGCGGATATGTGATTCTTTTATACTGATGTCAAAGGGAAAGATTGCGTCCAGAGGTACCCTTGAAGATATAAGGTTGGCTGCCGGGCAGCCGAATGCTTCACTATTTGACTGTTTCACTCTTTTAGCATGAGCAGGAAGAGGGAGGAGAGTGATGTCATGGTGCAGATAACACCGCAAATGATATTTTGGCGTAGGTTTCGTACCTATATCGAACAGCAAAGAAAGGCACTCGCTACAGTTGTAGACTGGATCGTGATGCTATATATCCTCATACCCGGTTTGTTGATTGGAGGAGGTATTTATATTGACTTCTGGACAGACCCACTTCCCGTTTGGTCGGAGCGGATTCCCCTTTCTTTATTTGCTATCTTGATCTGGTTCTTGTTCTCAGGTAAGATGTTGCTCTTTTTAGAAGATGCTGATGTGTTGTTTCTCAGGCAGCAACAGACGTGGATGAAGAAAATTATGTTTCGTGGTGTGCTCGTAAGTTCTTTAATGAACATAGGTAAAGGATGTTTATTGTCCGTACTCGTCCTTCCTTTTATGGTGAGGAATTTTGAATTTTTTCTTGCGGATTGGATCACATTTTTTATTTATATCGCAGTATTGTCTTGTGTAACTGGTTTAGCAGGAAGAATCGTTAGTGTGAGCAATAGTGGATGGAAAGGAAAGTTTCGATCACTACTCCCTGATGTAGCAGCGATTTTACTAATCATTATATCGACACTAAACCATGCCTTATTATTATCCGTAGCTGGAATCCCCCTTATCATCCTGCTGGCCGCCCTACTTCTATGGCTAGTACGAAGAAGGATCCGTATGACGGGGACCTTTATGAGAGATGTCGAAGAAGATAACACAACCAAAATGGGGCTTACGGAGAAATTATTGTCGCAAGCTACGGAGAAACCTACAAAAAGCACCAGTAAAACATGGCTGTTCACCAAATCACAGCGATTATATAGAGGGCAACCGGAGAAAAGACTAGCCAATGCCGGAATTAAAGCTTTTTTAAGAAAGAAAGAAACTCTGCTTATGTACATGCAGATTTCGTTCATTGGCATACCGGCAATCTGGCTTCCTCCTATATACATCAAATGTATCGTGTTTGTGCTTATCCTATTTATGATTGCTTATTGGTTATTTACGAGATGGCACATTTTTTCAAATTCTGAATATCTGAAAGTACTACCCTATACGGAAGTCCAACATCAGTCAGCGGCTGTTCTGGCGGTTCGTACATTATATAGTTTTCCAGCTTTTCTGTTATCCGCGGCCTTTGGTCTCAGTGTCCAGCCAGGAATTTACGGAATTTTACTGGGTATAGCAATGACGGCCGTCTCGATTTGGATAGTTCCCGGAATGGCTCTAATTGCTACCTATAGGCAGAAATCAAAGGAATAATAATTAACCCAAAGTTAGGAGCCCTGTAGGGAAGATCCAGAAACCTTTTATCATGCCGCCATCTCGGACAGTGCTGCTTTAGTACGTTCTATGAGGACGATAATTTTCCTGCGGATAGTAGTAATTAAAAGGGTAGGCCTGGTTCCACCCATAGCCGTCGGAAGAATATCCTTGAGGAGACGGGATCGGACTTTGCGGAGGAGAATATGGATGCGAGAGATGCGGTGGATGGGGTGGAGTCCTGGTTTCAGATGATGGATCTGTAGAGTCATTTCGTTTCTTACATCCGAGCGGTGGCCCTAAAATGATAGATTCCTGTATAGGTGCGACGGCAGCAGCATATTTTTCTTCATCAACGCAATAAGCAAGACTCATAATTTCTTTTGGAGTAAAACGTAGGAAGTCTGAACCGTATACAATATCCGGCGTTGCTTCATCAAAAATCGTAAGAAAATGAGTGTCGTCTTTCATAGCTACAATCCAGTGAAACCAACCGAGCGGCAACATAGATACTTGGCCGGGTTTTATACGGTAAGATTTGAGTTTCTGAGTAAAGGGGTCAAATACGGAAGTTACAACTTCACCGCTGATCACAAAGACGAGTTCATTTACATTGGTATGCCAGTGTGGCTGTACAATAAACCCTTTATTCATATGGACATTGAAAAAACCAGTTTTGATAGCGGGGAGCTGCTTCTCAAAAACTTGTGTAATATAATTATTTGCATCTCGCTTGTAGTTGATGGTCTTGTTTGAATCCGCGCTTAGATTAAGGTTCGGTGATTTTAAAATGGGGTCCTTATTCATTGAGTGGCCTCCGCTTCAGGTATATTTATCTCACACCATATGCAGGCCGAGCAAAGAATGCTCCGCATAACCCCATTTTTTAAGATTTAGGAACTTTTCTTAGACATGCAAAAAAAGCACATGATCCTAATTTTCATAGAACCATGCACTTTGATATCGGGTAAGGAGTCTGTTTATACTGATTTTTTCGCTTTGAGGGGTTTAACGGCTTTCTTGCTGTTTTCCTTCTCTTTGATTAGATCGGCAGTCAGCTGCCCAGAAAGGGTTACCATAGGTACTCCGCCTCCCGGATGTGTGGAACCTCCCACGAAATAAAGGTTGTTCATTAGCTCACTTTGACTTGGTATTTTAAATCCGCCGTTCATTTTGCGGTCTGTGACCACTCCATAGATCGAACCGCCGTTTGATCCGTATAAATTTTGAAGGTCATCTGGAATAAAAGTGTACTCATATTCAATATGATCACGTATACCTGTAAGTCCCATTCGTTCCAGTTTGTTCAGCACCAGCTCACGGTACTGATCTTTATAAGCCTGCCAACTTTTGCCCGTTTTAAGCGGCGGAACATGGGTTAAGACAAATAAATTTTCCTTGCCTGACGGAGCCTGAGAGGCATCTGATTTACTGGAAACACCAATATATACGGTTGGGTCATCAGACGGAATTCCTTTGTTAAATATATCATGGAATTCTTTTTCTGGATTATTTGAGAAGAAGAAATTGTGATGCAGTAACTGTTCATATGTTTTGTCCACACCAAGGAGCAACACAAGTCCGGAAACGGTTGGTGCATATTTGTTTAATTTCTTCGCTGTACTGATCGCTCCATTCTGATCCTTCAGAAGGGAGTAATAAGTAGGGATAGCCTCTAGGTTGGATACAACGAGATCCGCATCGATAATTGTGCCATCTTCGAGTGTTACCCCTGTTGCAGTCTGACCTTTGGTATTAATACGGGTGACTTTTGCATTTGTTCTTACGGGAACTCCTTGTTCTTCGAGAACGCGCAGCATTCCTCTTGCGATATTATACATTCCGCCCTCAACATAATAGATCCCGAGTCCGAGCTGTACATATACAAGCTGGGAAAGTACGGCAGGTGCGTGATAGGGTGAGGACCCGATATACATAATGAAAAAATCGAACAATTGACGCAAATGTTTATCTTTTACGTATTTTGACGTACTCTGAGACATGGTGCGGAGCGGGTCCATTGCGAGCAATTCTTTTACCGTATGCATGGCACGAAGCTCATCGAGTCCAGATAAACTCTTACTGTATATGCTGCTTCGATTGAGATCATAAAGCTTCTGGCAGTACTGTAAATATTTCAGAAAACCTTTTGCGTCTTCTTCTGAAACATCCTCGATATTAGACAGCATCTGCGGGAGATCACTTGTGACATCAATAGATACGCCATCTTCGAAAAAAGTTCTCCATTGCGGTTCTACGCGAACAAGCTTTATATAGTCTTCCAGTCTTCTTCCTGTACTTTGGAACAGTTGTTCAAGAACCCAAGGCATGGTTAGAATGGAGGGCCCGGTGTCAAAAGAGTAGCCTTTTCCAGAACGGATATTTAGTTTTCCACCGGCTCGTTCATTCTTCTCAAGTACCTCAACATCATATCCGTCTGCAGCTAGACGCATGGCACAGGATAGACCGCCAAGACCGCCGCCAATGACAACTGCTTTTTTACTCATAAGGATTGCATCCTTTCTATATCACCATGTAACTGGTTCATTATTATTAATGCACAAGGCTGTAAATGCATGTTAATTGTATAAATGACATCAGCTCAGGTTCATAATGTTGCTAGTATTTGATTTCAAGTTCCATCTTTTCCGTTTTTTTAAGAGATTAAACCAAGTTCACTACTCATTTAAAGAAAAGAGGTCTTATAAGTGACCTATGTATGGATTATTGCAGGATGGATTTCCGGCTTACTCATGTTAAGTGGGATGAAACCTTTGATTCAGCAAACAAAACATAATCAAAGGGACAGGGGGGAGAAGAGAAAAGTAGATCAGCTCCCTTCTGTGAGTATTATTATTCCGGCTCGGAACGAGGAGGGCAATCTTACTTCGTTACTGCGTTCCATACAGGAACAAACCGCTTTGCCTATTGAAGTTATCGTTGTTGATGACGGCTCTGTAGATCGAACAGCAGAAATAGCGGCCTCATTTGGAGCAAAGGTATTGGACCCAGGTGAACTGCCGCAGGGCTGGCTTGGTAAAAACCATGCCTGTGCAAAAGGGGCTGAAGTGGCGAAAGGTGAGATTTTTATATTTCTGGATGCAGATATCACTTTAAGTCCAAATGGAATAGAGATCTTACTTTCTCGTTATACAGAGGGGCTCTTGTCTGTTCAGCCGTATCATCAGATGATGCGCCCTTATGAACAGTGGTCCGCATTTTTTAATGTCATTATCCCGGCCTCCATCGGCAGTGGGAAAGATGGAACAGGCGCTTTTGGTCCTTGTATTGTCTGTAGCAGAGATGCGTATAAAGAAAGCGGAGGCCACGAGCTCGTAAAAGGGGAAATCCTCGATCATCATACACTTGGGAAATGTTTTGCGAGATTAGGATATCAAGTGCGAAATTATATAGGAATATCGGTCTTGTATTTTCGAATGTATCCTGAGGGTTGGAGCTCTTTATGGCGAGGGTGGAGTAAAAGTATGGCATCCGGTGCAGCTGCCACTCGGTTTCGTCGGCTCCTGCCGGTAATCATCTGGATCATGGGTATGATTTCGTCCTTCTTTCTATTAATAGACAGCTTTTTTACAGAGGATATTTGGATTGGAACGGTCATCTATGCTCTCTATGCTTTAGAAATAGCAGTGTTACTTAGGAGAGTAGGGAATTTCCGCTCGTGGGTGTGGAGTTTCTATCCATTGCCGTTGCTATTTTTCCTTCTCTTGTTTATTCGCTCTATCCTAATGACGTTTGTGAAGAAAAAAGTGAAATGGAAAGATCGTGAAATTGAGCTTTAGTGTCTAATAAGTAGCGATGGAGCTTAAACAAAGCAAGCAAACGATTCATATGTGAAAGGAGTGGACAGGTGCAAATATGGGAGTGGTCAGGACCGATTACGATAGTGGCTAATATTGCGGCATGGTTTATTCTTCATATGAGTATTTCCTATGTGTTCACTGTTCTACCGGATCGGTGGTTTGATGGACTGCGTTTAAGGGCTTCTAGCAAAGAACTTTCATTTTATGATCGTGTTTTGCATATTAGACGATGGAAAAATAGATTGCCCGATGGAGCGGTATGGATAGGACAGGATTTTAGAAAGCAACGGATCATGAGAAGTGATACCGCATATCTTCACATATACCAAAGAGAGGCCTATAGAGGAGAATGGTGTCATTATGTATCCATTATGCCGGTACCGTTGTTCTTCCTATGGAATATGCCGGCTGTAGCATGGGGGATGGTGGTGTATGCATTAGCAGCCAATGTACCCTGCATTCTGTCCTTACGTTACAACCGGGCGCGTATTGTTCGAATTCTGCAACGAAGAGAAGAAGTGATCCCTGCTTATTTAGGTAAGATGAACGAAGACCCCTCAATGGATTGAAGGGTCTTTTGGTCGTTCTATTTTATTAAGGGTAAAATACAGATTCTAGATCGCGTCTTGACTTACCTCAATTTTCTTCAAAATTCGTGCTGGATTTCCGCCAACGACGACGTTATCCGGTACATCTTTGGTTACAACCGAACCCGAAGCCACAACTACGTTGTTACCAATCGTAACGCCTGGGTTAATGATGGCGCGTCCCCCAATCCATACTTTATCTCCAATCGTGACGGGTGCGCCATATTCCTCACCTCGGTCACATCTGGAAGTCGGATCAAGCGGATGCGTTGCCGTGTATATATGAACTCCTGGACCAAGCAAGCAATATTTCCCTATGTTTACTTCGCATACATCAAGTATGACACAGTCGAAGTTTGCATAGAAATGATCACCTACATGGATATTATAGCCGTAGTCACAGCGGAATGTTGGTTCAATATAGAAATGTTCACCAACGGTTCCAAGCAGTTTTCTCATGATCTCGGCCCGATGTTCTGGGTCATTTTCAGTGGATTGATTATAGATTCTTGTAAGACGTCTTGCCTGCTCACGATCTTGTGTCAATTCAGCATCCCATGCTAAGTACAGTTCCCCTGCGAGCATTTTTTCTTTTTCTGTCTTCATCGAAAGCTCTCCTTTAACGATTGCTGCCATTCATAGAAAAATGTTAGTTTCATATCATTTAATGTTCAGTTTAGTGTACTCAGTCATGAGATGCAATGGATGACGAGTCTATTGATGAATAGAGTTCGCGGAAAGATCAAGCCACTCTACTTCCTCTCGTGAAAGCTGAATCTCAGCACCTTTTTGGCAGGACTCAAGTTCAGCTGGATTCTGAGCACCGATCAGGGCACAGGTTGGGTAAGCTTGACTCAGTACATAAGCAAGAGCAATCTGGATGGTAGTGACTCCTCTTTTCTTAGCCAGTTCCTCGGCTCTGCGAAGTCGTTCCCAGTTATCGTCATTGTAGAATACACGAACCAAATCTTCGTTGTCTGTTATTTCAGGCGTATACCGCCCTGTGAAAAATCCTCGTGCTTGGGAAGACCAAGAGAGAACGGGGATTTGGGTTTGTTCATGGAACTTGCTTGTTGCTTCGTCAACGGAAACACAGCCGTGCCAAAAAGGTTCTTTGGCTTTGGCTAGACTAAGATTAGGACTGCTGAAGGTAAATCCTTGGAGGCCGTTTGTCTTGGCATAGTGATTCGCTTCCTGAATCCGTTCCCAGGTCCAATTTGACGCGCCAGCAGCCCCGATCTGCCCCGCATCAATATGTTCATTGAGCGCTTCGATAATATGTTCAACAGGAACAGATGGATCATCCCGGTGAAGGCCGTATAATTCAATATGATCTGTCCCAAGCCGTTCTAGACTTACAGACAGGTCGTGGTCGATTGCTGCTTTGTGAACTCTTGCTCCCGTACGATCCGGATGAGCACCTTTGGTAAAAATAACGATCTCGTCACGATTATTCATTTCTTTCAAATACCTGCCGATAACTTCTTCACTTTGTCCTCCGCAATAAATATGAGCAGTATCAATGGTATTTCCACCAATCGCAAGGAAAGCATTCAAGTTGGTTACGACCTGATCATAGTTGTCATGACGAAAATAATCCGTTCCTTTTATGAGCCGAGAGACAGGTTTGCGAGAACCTTTGATCGTTATTTTTTCCATGGACGGTTCCTCCCTATAGTTCGATTCGTTTCCGTTGCTCGGCTGAGCGCAGGGCAGATTCCAGTACTTTCATGTTAAAAACAGCATCTTGTGGATCAAATTTAGGCTTGCTTCCATCCAGTACAACATCAGCAAAATCATCAGCCATTAAGGCATAATGATTCACTCGTGGGACTTCTACCACCCGATTACCGAGTTTTCCTGTGATCGAGAAGGAAGAATCGGTGTCTGGATCACTCGCAAAAGCGGAAGGGACTTTAAGTACGCCATCTGTGCCGAGCACTTCCATCTCATTTCGGAAAGCAGCCCACATTCCGCAGTCAAAGATGAGAGAGATGGAATTCGGGAATTCAACAAAACCTGAAGTCATCATGTCTACTCCGCCATGCTTCTCTGAGAACAATGCTTGTGCGGTTACCGCCTCCGGTTCTTGACCGATGAGAAGTCTTGCTACGCTGATCGGATAGCAGCCTACATCGTAGAGGGAACCGCCGCCCCAATCTTTATGATAGCGAATATTTTCCGTGTTAGCGGCACTGTTAAAAGTGAAGTTCGCATGAATTCCGCGCAGCTCTCCAATCTCTCCAGATTGAATAGTATCTTGAATCATTTGATACCTAGGATGATGCCGATACATGAATGCTTCAGCAAGATGAACACCAGCTTTCTGACATGCTTCCACCATTTTCTCAGCTTCCGCTGAATTCAGTGCAATCGGCTTTTCGCATAAAATATGTTTACCGGCTTCTGCCGCACGTAAGGTCCATTCAAGATGAAGATGATTCGGCAGCGGGATATATACTGCATCAATATCATCACTGGCGAGTAATGCTTCATAACTTCCAAAAGCGTTTTCGATATGTAACTCTTTTGCCGCCTCATCTGCTTTTTCTTGACTACGGCTTGCTATTGCGACAACTTCATTTCGGATGGAACCGCGAATTCCCGGAATTACCGATCTTTTCGCAATACTGGCTGTTCCAAGAATGCCCCAACGTAACGTTTGATTCATGTTTTTACCTACCTTCTGATATATTATTATCATGATATTGTCATTGTATTGAATTCTATTCAAATTTAAAATGATAATATTTTGCAGTTTATTAACACAATATTGTCTTTATAAGGGAGACCAGCGATGGAACGCCAAAGTCACTTAGTTACGATAACGGATCAGCGATTTTTTTGTTACCCTGAGTCTGTCGGCATGTTTAGCAATACCCCCAAACATTCGGTAACCCGTGAGAAAGGGGCCCTTAATAATTTTAATATTCACTACGTAGCAGCTGGAAAAGGTTATGTGGAGATGGAGGGGGCTGTATACGAACTTGAGGAAGGTGACGCCTTTTTGTATTTTCCTTTACAGGAACAGAGGTACTACAGTAGTACAAGTGAACCTTGGGATATCAGATGGGTGCATTTTTATGGAAGCAGCAGTTTAACTGACTATATGCTTGGACGCGGGTTTCAGGATCACCGGATCTGGACGCTCCGTCAGCCGGAAGGGTGGAAGAAAGCGCATTTGGACCTGCTTACCGAAGCGGAGAATCATAAAATGCTGAACCCGACCATTCTATCTACATTAACCTATGCCGTAATTACAGAGTTTGTCCACCAAGCAGAAGCGCATACGAAGAGCAGAACCGGACGTTCTACGGACCGAATTACGAATTTGCTGCCTAAAATTCAAAAAGAAGCGGCAAGTCCGTTTATTTTAGAAGATTGGGCGGAAGAAGCAGGGGTCAGTGTCCATTACTTTTGTAAATTATTTAAAAAAGCGATGCAAATGACGCCGATGGATTTTATAACGCAGTGCCGTATTCAAATGGCGAAGCAAGCATTGCTGGAACATACAGAAAGAACAATCGGTCAGATCGCTTCCGAAACAGGATATCCAAGCGCCAGTTATTTTAATCGTCGGTTTCTTGAACATGAAGGGATGACGCCAACCGAATATCGGAGATTATTTGGAAAATAAAACGGAGTTACCTTGAATCGAGTGAGAAGATAACGGAATGTGTTCAGTGATGTGGGAAGAGAGAATGAACGAAAATTTGATGTTTGTATTATGGGAACATTTGTTCTATAATGAGGAAGTCGAATTGTTTAGCTATAAATTTCCTATCAGTCCGCAATCTAGGAGGCGCTACTATTTATGTCAAGTCTACTGAGTAAGAAAGAGGTCATCCGTCATCGTGAATTTCGTTTCTTGGGTATGGCAGCCGAGACCAATAATCAAGCTGAATTGAAGGGAGAAGGGGTAATTCCTTCACTTTGGTCTAATTTTTATGCAAACAATGTACTAGAACGTATACCAAACAAAATAAATTCATCAATTATTGCCTTATATACGAAGTATGAATCAGATGAGACCGGTGCCTATACGATTGCGCTTGGAACAGAGATTATAGAAGGACAAGCTGTCCCTTCTGGATTAGAAGAATGGGTAGTTCCTGAATCTAAATATGTTGTGTTTACGACGCGTATAGGTCCGGTACAAGAAGTTGTTGTTGAGACTTGGCAGGAGATATGGGAATGGTCTAAATATAACGAGCGGGCATTTCAGTCTGATTTTGAGTTGTATGATCTGCGTTCAGTCGATCCAATGAATGGCCAAGTCGATATTTATATCTCCGTTAAGTAATGATCTAGTCGCTGATTGAAATGGAGTGCCGTTAGGTGTGTAACGTAGCTTTGTTATTATTCCGCTTTTTGTTTCTACTGAAGAACAAGCCCCACCATATAAGTAAATATAAGTATCCTATACTTACATAGATAGACCAGGTGGAACCTTGCAGCAACTGATGAAATAAGTGTTCCAATTCATTATGTCCTTCCGCTCTTCCGATGCTGTTGACGATACTAATTAAAGGCACAGTTACAGTTACAACAATCGCGATTACAGACCAAATGAGCATCTTCATTCGAAACGCACTAAATAAAGCGGTTCCGAGTGTTACCCACTCCATTTACTCACCTCCATTAGAGATCGTTTCATACAGGATAGCGAGTAGAGTAAACTTCCCTTAAAGCTTCTTGCGCTAAATCTGCATATAACAAGGGAGTTTACTCTATCGTATGGAAGCAGGGAACCAAACATGCCGGAGATCAATCCATCCCTGACTTCCTAGCTTTATCCCACGGACGCCGGGCAATACTGCTGTTTCAAATGGTTTGTCATATAGGATATGAAGGATGCTTTCTTCCATGAGCATAAGTTCCAGATCGATTAATTTGGTGAGACGGTTACTCGGATTCTTTGTACGTTCGATTTCTTGTAATCTCGTCAGAATCGGTTTCTGAAGATCCTGTCCTACGTGAGAAGATATTGTCAAATAAAGATCATGTCTACGGAGTGATTCGTCTTGATCCAGCAGAAGCGAAAAGAGAATCAGATCGGCTTCCATACGAACAGGCCCTTTAAACAATTCCACAGGTACAATTTTAACCTTGCAGTTATATCCATTTTTTTTGAGCTGATTCGCGATGATTGCCGCGTCTTTTCGGTACTGTGGAATCGTAGATAGTACTAGAGGGATGCCTGATTCCTCACGGTTATCCTTAGACCCATTGGGGGGTTCTAGTACATATTCTGACGCAGACAGGCCTATACTCGTTAGCACTTTTTTTCGGATATTTGGATCCTGAAGCGGTCCGTCTTTTTTGGTATTACAAGTAACTAGCTTCCGTACAAGGGATTTGCTTAAAGCCTGTGTATCCCCTGTATAATTGGCAGAATTTCCTCCAAGTAAAACAGGAAACAAAGGATTAGAAGTTTCCGCTAAATCTGAATCTTGATCTTGTATGTTCCAAGGGACTTGAATGATTTCTACCACGTCAAGATGCGGTCTCGTTTTGAAATAGTCTGAAAAAGCCTCCAAGATACACATACTTGAATTATGCTCGGTTATTCGGAATGGTCCAGTACCGTATATGTTGGTTAAATTTTGAACAGACTCTTGCTGTTCTAGATTCTGATCTGAAGGAACGATGGCAGCCCGGGTGGTACATAAAAAAGAAGGGAAGTACTCGTTAGCTTGATGCAGAGTAAATTCAACACACCGACTGGAGATCGCAGTCACCGAAGCAATGGATTGAATCACAAAATGGTATAGCAAGGGTTCATTACATCTCTTTAGTCTATTAAATGTATAAAGAACATCTTCGGCATGAAGTGTCTTTCCGTGATGAAATCTTACCTCTTTTCTCAAATAAAAGGTCCATACTTTTCGGTCATCACTCACCTCGTATTCATGTGCGAGATGGGGCAGGATTGCTCCTGTTTCTGGATCTGAGGTGAGTAAACCATCAAATACATGACTTGATACAAATGACTCAGCAAGCAGGTTGATTCGAAGCGGATCAAGCTCGTGAATCTGCTGACGTAAGGGAAGACGCAAGATATCCCACTGTTCACCCACTCCATTCTGCTTGGAATGGTGTCCAAAATAACTCATGAGCCAACCCTGTAAACGTTCAGGTAGTCGAGTAGAGTTTGTATACGTTTTAATATCATCCATTACTTTCTTCATTTCATGACGATCGATCGCTTTTATCATCGTAAGCGCTGCAATTTCTTCAGGATCGACCCGAAAAAACAACTCTGAACGTTTACCCCGTCCTCTTTGTGCACGCCATTCGATCCAGCCGCTTGCTTCCATTTTACGGATTATATTGAGGGCATTTCGATGTGTGCATTCAAGGGTCAGCGCAAGTTCATCCAGTGTAATTTGCACCGAAGATTCAGCTCCATAATAACCATGTAATCGCAAAAATTGAGAATGTAATTTCATTACGCTACACCTCCGTTTATAAAATACGAAAATTCTGGAGATTATCTTTCTATTTATTTTCTTATTTTATCACCTAAGATAAAAGGTATAAACCAATTTTACTTCGGAGGTTGTAACGTATGAATCTTGCATTGCCAATCTGGAGGTCTCCCATAAGGAATCTGGTGACATTGTTAGCTGCGAGTATACTAGCAATCCTGCATCAGTATTTATTTTATGGACACATACCTGGTATTTCAGTTCCTATTTTTGTTCTCTTTTTTTATGGGTTTATGTTAATGTTTGCGGGCGATCGTCTTGTCCCATACACCAAATTCAACGGATTACTTTCTTTGGTCATTGTCATGTTGTCATTTTCCTATGTTCTATTTGATCAATTTTTCTTTCATTTTCTTAATTTGCTTGTTCTCCCGATTCTTATTGCGATTCACCTTACCATGTGGATGGGATATCAGGCGAGAGAATGGTTCCAAAAAGGGATTATTTATGACACCCTGCTTCATGTAATTCCAAGAAATTTCAGACACTTTCCTACCGCATTTTCGAATGTTACTTCTTCTATTTCTGAGAAGATGGCTGAGGGTACTAGAAAAACAGTTCTCAAGATATTTATCGGTGTGGCCATTTCAGCACCGTTGCTCGTTTTAGTTATCACATTACTTTCATCCGCAGATGGTTTATTTGAAGCATTTTTAGGTTCGATTCCGAACTGGCTTAATCAGATCACGTACAGTGAAGGCTTTTTTCGTCTGACATGGGTATTTATCTTTACGCTGCTGTTTTTTGGTTATGTGACTGGTTTTGTTAAGCCGGAATCGCAGAAAGAACAGATTATGAATTCATTTTCTAAGGAAGATGACCCTGATGACGTAGAGAAAGGCGCTATTTCCGCTGACAGAGTCCCGGTACAATTACAAAATGAGTGCAATTCGAAGAATGAAGAGATTGAGCCGAAGGCGCTGTTGCTTGATCCTGTTATTAGCGCTACGGTCCTTGTACTCATTAATATCGTATATATTATCTTTATTGTGCTTCAATTCTCTTATTTATTCGGAGCTTGGGAGGGAGCACTGCCCGAGGGAATTACTTATGCGGATTATGCACGAAAAGGGTTTGCTGAGCTGATGCTTGTGGCTCTGCTTAATTTCACCATACTAATGACGGTGCTTTTGCATACCGCAGAGAGCAACCCTATAGTAAGGCGTATCAATCATTTCATGACGTACATACTTGTGCTTAGTTCACTAATTATTTTGTATTCCGCTTACTCCAGACTCCATATGTATGAAGAAGCGTACGGCTTTACGCACATCCGTTTTCTAGTTCATGTTTTTATGCTCTTTCTAGCTGTACTCATGATCATTGCAGGACTATGGATTCATAACAAGCGAATACCGCTTGCAAAATGTTATATTATTCTTGGGTTGATCGCTTATGTCATAGTGAACTATGCAGGGATGGATTCTTATATCGCTGAGAAAAATATTGAGAGATATCATCTTACGGGAGTACTAGACGAACCGTTTTTAACTTCTCTTTCTGCAGACGCCGTTCCGATCTTGATCGAATTCAGTGACGAGTATCCACAAATGAATGATCATTTGAAAGGTCTTTAT
This sequence comes from Paenibacillus sp. J45TS6, assembly GCF_018403285.1. Lineage (GTDB taxonomy): Bacteria > Bacillota > Bacilli > Paenibacillales > Paenibacillaceae > Paenibacillus. Next base: position 221,085 of record NZ_BOSJ01000003.1, read on the forward strand.
CAGGAGCTTGCAGGGCAGGAGAAAGCATGGCCCTCGTTTAATATGGCCGAATATAAAGCGCAGCAAGCAATATTCAAGCATTTATCATCCCAGCCTTCAGTCAAATAATCGTATAGAGCAGGAGATAGGATATGAATCAAAAGATACTTACACAACAAGAAGAAGCTCTGCTTGAAGCAGCAGAATCATATGTAAAGCAAGAACTTAGCGGAGAAGGTACAGGGCACGACTATTGGCACATTTACCGTGTTGTTCAGACAGCAGAGAAAATCGCGATCGCAGAAGGAGCGAATCTTTATATCTGCAAACTTGCTGCTTATTTGCACGATATCGCGGATGAGAAACTGAATCCTTCCAAAGAAGCGGGGATGTCTAAGGTAGATACATGGCTTCAAGAACATCATGTATCTGATGAAGATCGCTCGCATGTACTCGAGATTATTGGGAATATGTCTTATAATGGCGGGCATAATCCGCCTATGCGTACACTTGAAGGCAAGGTTGTTCAAGATGCCGATCGGCTGGATGCGATTGGTGCGATTTCTGTGGCTAGAGCTTTTGTATATGCGGGTTCCAAAGGACATTTAATCTATGACCCAGAGGTAAAACCGAGAGAAGAAATGACACAGGAACAGTATCGTACAGGCAAAAATACAGCAATTAATCATTTTTATGAAAAACTATTAAAGCTCAAAGACTTAATGAACACAAAACATGGAATTGAACTTGCTGAAAAAAGGCATCAATTTATGGAACAATATCTAGATCAATTCTTTAAGGAATGGGAAGGAAATGTTTAAAAACAGCAATTTATTTAACTGATATTGTTGCTTATACTGCTGAGACGTATAGACTATGCATTTATTTTACAAGATGCATAGTCTATTTTATTTTCCAATCCTATGAAACAAACTTCATATAACAACGTTATATATTTTATGAATGAGTACAGTACTGAGAATGAAGGGAGAGAAGGATAGATGAAAAGGTTACATGTTCTTAAGATAGGGACAGCTGTTATTGCAGCAAGTATATTATTCACATCACAGCCAGTGCAAGGAGAAGCTGCTTCAAGTCCTTCCTATGAACTAGTATTAGATTCAGGGAGTGTTATTGAAGGAAAAGCAGTAATCAAGCAAGGGGTTTCTTATTTGCCGCTTCTGCAGATCAGTAAGGATCTATCATTATCCGCTACTTTAGATCAATCAGGGAAAAGAGTTACTGTCCTCAGTCCCTCCATGAATTTAGCAGTTAGACTAAACAGTAAGCAGGCAGTAGTTAATGGCAAGGGAATTACGATGTCAGCGGCTCCTTTTAAGAATGGACAAGAGATATACGTGCCTGCTTCTTTTCTTGTTTCCGCACTGCAGGGAGAAGGACTGACATACGACCGCTTGGCAAAGAAGTTATCCGCTACGGGTATATATTCGGGGAATGATTCCAGCGTTTATGGTGGACTACGGTACGAGATTAGCCAGGAGGGCAAACTTTTTACAACCAATGCAAAGGGGAAGAAAAACCAACTTTATGATTTTAAAAAAGAAATATATAATCAGCCCGTGTATCAATTTACGAAAACAGCGAAAGGCCTCGTTATCTTGAATATCTCTGATTATTATGGAGAGCCCATGCTGAATAAGCAAACATTTACGGTTGTCATTAAGAATGGTGCTGTCATTAGACAGAGCTATGTGAAGTATTTCAATCGTTTCGAAGAAAATGCAGTTCTGTCTGTAGATAAGAAGGAAATTGTTCTTACGGATGGAGATACGTTACGTATACTTGAAGATGGAACAGGGAAAATCTCTCAAACGTATGATTTGAAAAAACTGGGTGGCGAAGATGATACATACTTCGTAGAAGCGGTTGACAAAGAGTACCTGCTTATTCGTCCGAATAAAAAAGGATTGCTAACCTATATTGATCGTGCTACGGGAGAGCGGACTTTGCTTTATAAAAAGTTGCTGGGTAAAGCAGATCAGGAATATGCTGAAATCAACGATGTTCCATTTTTTGGAGATCAAATTAGGTTTACCGAACGTAAAGGGGATACCCTTACTTTTCATATCGGACCCATGACGGGAGAAGCTTCTGATCAAACAATGAAGATTCTGCCGAGTTTATAAGCTGCAAGGAAAAGACCTTCTGTTATTCATCCATAACGGGAGGTCTCACTTATAAATCAAAAAAACACAGTGATATTTTTAATAATGTGAAAATAATCACAAACATTTCTTGTTTCTCATGTTAAATTGAATTCAAGAGATAAAACAAGGAGATGAGAGAAATGAAAGCAATCGAAAATGACCAAGTAACCCGGAACTTACTCATGTACTGTTATACCTGTGAAGATGCAACATTTTGTACTACTGAAGAGGAGTGCAGAGCTTGCTGGGCTGACCAAGGAATGTTTGATGCAGAAGTAAACGATGGAGCAGGAGAAACACAGCAATTCCTTCGCATGGTACACATGTAAAGTTAAAGGGAGAAACCAACTGTATAGAAATTTAGAACCTACTGTAGAAAGACCATCCCGGTATAATTAAAAAAATAGAGATCATACCCGGAATAGAAGTAAGCCGAATATAGATTGTACAGAGATTCATATCATAAAAAATGAATACAATCGTAAAAAGCAGAGAACTCCTGAGGGTCAAAGCAGAGGGGTGTCTGCTTTTTTGGTTTTTACACATATTTTCATAACTCTTTAAAAGGTATAATGAAATTGACACATTTATATTTCTTTTGTTATAAAATTGATGAAATTAATACCATTATTCATTTGTAAAAAGGATATAATAATAGTAGTTAAAGGAGGTGAATCCTTTTGTTATGGTTTGAGCTTCAAGAACTCCATGATTTTATTCCATATTTAGTATCGATCGGTTTGATTTTTGCTGTTACTTGTATTTCATTGTTACATCTATCAGGTGAACTTCGTAGACTTGGTGTGCAAGGCGAAGCCGTATGGCCTGAATATGTTCCTGAACCAATGCCGTCGGATGCCGATTTTTATGTAACATCCGTCATTTTGCTCCTTCGAAGATATAAAATATCACCTGATGATGATTCTGATAAGTATCACTCCTCGTTATTGAATGATGCAAAACACAATAATGAGGAGGATATACATGGAAAAAGCAAAAGGATTCTTTCCTATTCAAAAACGGACGGTGCGGATTTACGCTATACTAGCAAGTTTACTAGCGGTATTTTTACTTTCAGGTTGTAGCTCTAATGTGAGTGAAATCAGCAGTACAACACCAGGGTTCTTTAATCACTATATTGTCTTTCCGATTTCTTATATCACACAGCATCTGGCGGGATGGTTTAACGGCAGTTATGGGCTAGCCATTATAGCTCTGACACTCATTGTTCGGCTGTTATTATTTCCGCTCATGATGCGTCAATCGAAATCACAGCAGAAAATGAAACGTGTAATGAAGGCAATGCAGCCTGAACTCGATGCGCTGAAAAAAAGCTATGAGAACAAGAAAGATACAGCCAGTCAGCAAAAAATGCAGCAAGAAATGATGGAACTTTATAAAAAACATCAGTTTAATCCACTTAATATTGGCTGTCTGCCTATATTAATTCAACTGCCGATTCTTTCGGGAGTGTATACTGCGATCAGACTTATGCCGGATATGAGCAGTCACTCGTTTTTATGGTTTAAACTTGGGGAACCAGATATGATACTGGCACTCATTGTAGCTGCCATTTACTTGCTTCAATCTCGCATCTCTATGCAAGGAATGCCAGCAGAACAGAAGAAACAAATGGCCATCATGGGCTACATTTCACCGATCATGATGGCATTCTTCTCAATGAGTGCACCTGCAGCAATCCCGCTATACTGGATGGCAGGCGGTACTTTCCTTATTTTCCAGACACTTTTATTCCGTAAAATGTATCCGGTAGATCAAGGAACCGAAAATACGGAAGCAATATCACTTCCTGGTTCAAAATCGAAGAAAACTAAAGATCCCAATCCCCCATAATATAAAGAATCTAAAGAACAGCTTCCTGATTGGGAAAGCTGTTCTTTTTTATGTCTAGAGTATACGTTCACCAAGAAGTGATCCAATAAGACCGACCAGGAGCTCGGAAGAACGCTCATGAACATCAAAAAGGGGATTGTTCTCTACGATTTCAGCAGAAGTAAGAATGCTGGATTCGTAGAGCATTTCCATAGCAAGGTGTACTTCCCGGTAACTAAGCCCTCCAGGAACCGGAGTACCTGTCGCCGGAGCAATCTGCGGATCTATACTATCAATATCAAAAGAAAGATGGACACCATCTGTTCCAGACGAGGAGATACGAATGGCTTCTTGCATTACATACGCCATACCAAGTTTGTCAATATCATGCATCGTATAGCAAGTAATGCCTTCTCTACGGATGAATTCTCGCTCTCCATAATCGATTGATCTTGCCCCTACAATAACGACATTTTTGGGATTGATGGACGACTTATTGCCGCCAATCGATGTAAGCTTTGGATCTCCCATCCCTAGATTGACAGCTAAGGACATGCCATGAATATTACCAGAAGGGGTAGTAAGCGGCGTGTTTAAATCCGAATGTGCATCCATCCAGACGATACCTAGACTCTGATAATGTTTTCTAAGTCCGCTAATCGTTCCAATCGCAATACTGTGATCTCCGCCAAGAATAAGGGGGAAAGCTCCATTTTTAGATAAACGGTATACCTCGTCAGCAAGTTTGGAATGGACTATTATGTTCTCGTTTAGATGTTTCAATAGTGGGGAACTTGAATTACTTTCTTCTATAAAAGGGGGGAAGTGAATTTCTTGGAGTGTGTGTTTCATTTGGAGCGCATGCAGTTTGTTTACAAGTCCGGCCTTCAGAATGGCTTCTGGTCCTTGGCGAGTTCCTCGCTGACTCGCTCCAAGATCAAACGGGACAGTCAAAATAGATACAGGGGTATTTGGATTTTTCATAACCATGCCAACCTCCTCAAGACTTGAATAAATTCCTGATTAAGATCCCGAAGAAGTAACGTAAAGGCGGTCTTTCTTTTTTAATAACTTATTCTGATTTTGGTTAACACGTTCACTTCTTTTCAATGTATTTTGCAATAGCATATTCCATTCCTTACGTAGTTGTCATGTGATGAAGGTTTGTATATGATTAGTCATAATTACAAGTCTTGTAGTCTCGGATTCTCATTCTAATAGGGCAAGGAGGGAATGAAAATATGAATATAGAGGAACTAAATTTAGCTGCTGATCGTCTAAAATTGCTTGGTGATAAAACAAGATTGACGATGTTGTTACTCCTACAAGAACGGGAATGGTGTGTATGTGAATTCGTTGATATCTTTGAAATGTCCCAGCCAGCCATAAGTCAGCATCTGCGAAAGTTGAAATCTCTCGGCATTGTTAAAGAGGAAAGACGTGGTCAATGGATTTATTACTCTTTATTTATTGAGGATAAGCCTTATATCTCTGCAGTACTTGAACAACTTCCTAGTGGGAGTGCTTTACTCCGCGAGAAAGGCATCAGCGAACAACGATCCGAGTGTGGTCCAAAAGTATAATATTTTTTCTGTAATATATAATCATATTCCTATATAATAATGATCTCACAGAGCTAATTAGTAGAGGTTTAGACAACAAGAATTTGTAGCGGGGGGCGTAAGGTGGGCTTGGTATTTATACCTATTATTATTTTTATCGTAACGCTGATTTTGGTCATATGGCAGCCTCGAAATCTATCGATTGGCTGGTCTGCTTGCGGGGGAGCTGTTATTGCTTTGCTCGCAGGAGTGGTTAATTTTCAAGATGTGTGGGATGTGACCCAGATCGTATGGAATGCGACACTGGCATTTATAGCGATCATTCTCATTTCGTTAATACTCGACCGGATTGGATTCTTTGAATGGGCTGCACTACACATGGCAAGAGCCGCTAATGGTAGTGGTGTTCGCATGTTTATTTACATCAGTTTGCTGGGCGCGATGGTGGCTGCTTTTTTTGCTAACGACGGGGCAGCACTTATTTTAACGCCCATCGTTCTTGCTATGGTTCGTGCTTTACATTTTGATGAGAAGAAGATCTTTCCATTTATTATCGCAAGTGGATTTATTGCGGATACGACATCACTTCCGCTTGTAGTGAGCAATCTTGTAAACATTGTATCTGCAGACTTTTTTGGAATAGGATTTGCTGAATATGCAGGTCGAATGATCATTCCTAATCTGTTCTCATTAGCTGCAAGTATCGGTGTTCTCTATCTATTTTTCCGTAAAAGCATTCCAAAGCACTATGACTCTACGCATCTCCGGAATCCTTCCGAAGCTATAGCGGATGTAAAATTATTTCGAATCTCATGGATTGTGCTTGCCTTTCTATTGATCGGCTATTTCACAAGTGAGTTTATCGGTATACCTGTCTCCTTTATAGCTATTCTTATTGCTATGGTATTCTTAATTGCAGCAAGAAAAAGCGAAGTCGTTCCCGTGAAAGAAGTCGTTAAAGGTGCTCCTTGGAACATCGTGTTCTTCTCCATTGGAATGTATGTCGTTGTTTATGGACTTAAGAATGCCGGATTAACCGATATCTTGGCACAGGTGATAGAGGTTATTGTGCAAGAAGGACTCTTCGCAGCTACGATGGGAATGGGCTTTATTGCTGCGATCCTTTCTTCTGTTATGAACAATCTGCCTACAATTATGATTGGTGCACTTGCGATCGATGCAGCCGAAGTAACGGGAACTATAAAAGAGGCATTGATCTATGCGAATGTCATTGGATCCGATCTCGGTCCAAAGATAACGCCGATTGGCTCTCTTGCGACACTATTATGGCTGCATGTTCTCTCTGCAAAAGGAATCCGTATCTCGTGGGGAACCTACTTTAAGACAGGTATTCTCATCACGATTCCTACTTTATTTATCACGCTGCTTGGTTTATATCTATGGTTGTTAATTTTTTAAAATCTACTTGCTGATTTAGCAGAACAAGCCGCATTGGTTTAGAATGCAAAAGATTGAGTGTAATGAGAGCTGTAAAATGGAACCTGCTCAGGGACGTTTTATAGCTCTTTTTTTATCCAATCATGATTCATTTCGTAATGAATTCGTTTATTAACGTTGGGGTTAGATTCGTAATTATTGACTTTGTAAAAAGGATGTAGTAATATTCATGCATGTGCATGCATTGATTAATTTGACTGTAAGCTGTTTGTTGGAACGCAATGCTTCATACCTCAAATGTAAAAAAGGAGAGTGTATATATGTTAGACTTATTTAGTTCGTATCAGATCAAAGGATTAGATCTTAAAAACCGGGTGGTTATGCCCCCGATGTGTCAATATTCAGTTACCAAAAAAGATGGAGTAGCAAATGACTGGCATCATACGCACTATGTTAGCCGTGCAATTGGCGGTACGGGTCTGATTATCGTTGAGATGACAGATGTAGAGCCGGATGGACGAATAAGTGATTACGACCTTGGACTATGGTCCGACGAACAGATTGCACCACTCGCTAAAATTGTGGAAGATGTACATCACTACGGTTCAAAAATCGGCATTCAAATTGCTCATGCAGGACGTAAAGCGGAGGATGCGAATCCACCTGTCGCTCCGTCACCTATCGCTTTTGATGAGGGATGGAAGACACCACGAGAACTGACAACGGAAGAAGTAAAAGGAATGGTAGAGAAATTCCGCCTTGCGGCACGTCGTGCTGTGCAGGCTGGATTTGACACGATTGAACTTCATGGAGCACATGGGTACCTTATTCATCAGTTCCAATCACCGATCACGAATAAAAGAACGGACGAATATGGACAGGATCGTAATAAATTTGCGGTTGAAGTCATTCGTGCAGTAAAAAGTGAAATGCCGGAAAGTATGCCGCTGATCATGCGTATCTCAGGAACCGAATTTGTTGAAGACGGATATCGTATTGAAGATAGTATCGAGTTCAGCAAAGCTTATAAAGAAGCTGGAGTAGATATGATCCATGTAAGTGCAGGGGGAGAAGGCCAGATTACAGCAGCAGGACGTCCGGGCACGCATGTTGCTTATCAGGTTCCTTTAGCAAGAGCGATCAAACAAAATGTTGATATTCCTGTCATTGCTGTAGGCAGATTGGATGATGCTGCGCTTGCGAATGCGGTTATTGGTAACGAAGATGCAGATCTTGTTGCTGTAGGTCGTGCTATGCTTAAGAACCCGTACTGGACTTTAAATGCGGCAGAGCAGTTAAGAAAAGAAATAGAACTTCCTGAGCAGTACAAAATGGGATTCCGATTGAAATAAGCAGAGAATGTATTGTAACTCGTGTTCATTCTTAATGTTTGCTATACTACAGTTATTGATTGTTTTGTCGTTGCATGGGTTCATTTATTATCCTGAAGGGAAATTACAATATGGAATCAAATCTTATGAATGACTTGATCTCGAACTGGCAGTCGCTAACTCAAATGATAACGAATATCGAGAATACACTTGAACAACAGTTACAAGAAAAACACGATTTATCGCTGAATGAATATTATATGCTCTTGTTCCTATCGGAAGCACCCATGAAGAAGTTGCGATTGCAGCAGCTTGAATCCATGGTGGGACTCAGCCAGTCGGCTATGTCCCGACTCGTAGCTCGCTTCGAGAACAAAGGATGCGGGGCGCTTGCGCGGCATGCTTGTATAGAAGATCGCAGAAGTGTATATACGGCGCTGACAGAGATTGGTCAAGAAAAAGTGAATAAGGCTACACTTACGTTTCAAAAAGCACTTGCAGATGCATTGCCAGATAAGGAGATGGAAGAGCTTATAGTTAAGCTGCTTCAGTCCAAGCGTAAGTTCAAGTGAATATTTTACTACCGAAAGGGCTGTTGATTGATTACAATTAGCAGCCTTTTTGGTATGTGCAAAGAAGTTCTCTACATGAAATATTGTAAAACTGAATCAATTTCATAACTCATGAAAACGATAAATTTGTCACTGTATATAGAAAAATAGAACCATTTTGATTTACATAGTCTTATTTAAAGCAACTAAAGGTATTACGAAATTGATTTACTATAAATGAAATTCAAACATATATCTTTTTTTGTAAGTTATATCCATAATATGTCACGTTGTGATACAATCACGGTACGACATATTCACTTCATTTTAGCTGCATCGGTATAAGTAAAAGGAGGAAGCAGTCTGGTTATCGAAAAAACATTAAAAAAGTATCTGCCTATGTCAGAAACGGCATTTTATATTCTGCTCTCCTTAGCAGAGCCAAGGCATGGGTATGGAATTGTGAAACATGTAGAAGACATATCAAATTCAAGAATTCACTTAGGTTCGGGAACGGTATATGGAACGTTAACAAAAATGCAGAAAGATGGCATTATAACGGTATTTGCCGATGAGGAAAGAAAGACAGTTTATGAAGTGACTGATCTAGGCAGGACATTAATCACAGCGGAGATCAGCAGACTTGAAGAGTTACACGATAACGCGCAGAAATACAGGAGGTTTTTTGGTGAAAATAAAAGTATGTAAACCCTTTTGGAGTTATGATGTGCAGAAAACAGAGGAATGGCTTTCATCGATGTCGGAGAAAGGTCATGAATTAATAGAATTGAATCGGTTAACTCGATATTTTATATTTCAGCAAGGGGAACAGAGAAAAAGGTTGTACAAGATAGGGTTCGATAAAGTTCAAAAGAAGTCATTGTCTAGCTTTTTATCACATAATGGATGGGCAATGGTTTTGCAGAGTGGAAACTGGTATGTAGCGGCTAATGATAAACCTTCAAATGAAATTGAAAGCTATCCTGTACGTGAAAACATCATCAAACATAACAAAAAAATCATGTATCTTTTTGGGAGTATCTTTATTTATTTAACAGTAATTGTTTTATTTTACTTGCTAATAGGATTTGTTTTATCCTCCAAAGTTCAGTTTGGTTTTGTGAAAAGTCCGCTTTGGATTATCTCCTTCCTCTCCGCAGGAATGGGAATCATGCTATGGGCACTTTCCTTTTACTCTATTACCAAGATAAAGGGGTCAAATAAGAGGTTGCTTGGTGAAAGCAATCATTCACTAGAGAGCAATGATTCACTAGAGAGCAATGATTCACTAGAGAGCAGACAAGAGGAAGAAAGACCGAGCAGGGAAGAAATAAAACAGTTAAGACGTTCAGGACAAATCGTAGTAAAGCGAAAGTATGCTTGGACTTATGCGCCGGATAAGCTTGAAAAATGGCTGGAGACAATGGAGGAAAATGGGCTCCATCTTTATTATGTGGGGAAAACAGGAGCCACTTTTTATTTTAAAAAGGGTACTCCCCGTAAAGTAAGTTATTGTGCAGTTTACCAAAACTATATAGATGAAGCTTACTATACTTTTCACAAAGAGGCGGGTTGGAAGCAGATTTATTTTACACCGTTCAACTTTCAAATATGGACTTTATGGAGCCATGAGTATGCAATAGGGGAAGAGCCGCCTCACATCTATAGTGATAAATCTAATCAGTTAAAACATGCTAAACGCATTGCTGCTACCTACTCATGTATATCTATACCTATTGTAGTTGTCCATCTTCTAAAAATAGGAGAATACAGTCAGTTACTACACATTCAAAACTTTGATTTATCTCAAATGATTCAGCTTCTGCTTGGTATTTTGGTCATTTTCATTTTTGGTTCTTTAACGATCCGGACTTGGTTGTATTATAGACGAATTCGATCATTATAGATAATTAGTAAAACCGCTTATTTCAAATAGCAGGGCCAAGCATATGATAATCTATCACTAGAATTAGGAGGTAGAGAACGTATGAGCCAATTTATAGACTCTAGAACATCTCAGAATGCTTCGACATCAAACTCGATATCCATCCCTATTCTTCTGCTTAATACCCCGCAATTGTTTGGCCAAATTGGACTATTAACAGCTGGTGCAGGACCCAATCCGCGTGTGGTATTCAGTGGGACGATTTCCGTACAGGTTCCGCTTGCTTTAGCAGGTATTACGATAAGAATAGTGAGAGGGACAGCACCGACAGATCCCATCGTATATTCTGCAACTTCCACATTTGACCTCAGCCTATTAGCTCCACAGATTATTAACTTTACTGCAACAGACTTTAATCCACCCGTCGCTCCTCAGTTGACCTATTCCGCTTATGTCATCTCGAATCTACTCGGTACAATACGTGTAGGACCAGAGACATTTAATGGACAACTTTATACGGATTAATGTGTGTTATCAGGGTATTGAATAGAATAGATTCTATTTGAAAAAAGAGAAAGGCAGTGAGGTGACCTCACTGCCTTTCGTATGTAACAACGTTAACCTTCCATGATCTTAATATAACAATCCCGGTTACGTGGTCCATCAAATTCGCAAAAATAGATCCCTTGCCATCTTCCAAGCAGTAGTTCTCCATTCTGTATAATAACCGTCTGAGATGTTCCTGTCGTTATGGCTTTCAGATGGGAGGCAGTGTTGCCTTCGGCGTGCCGATATTTCGGATGGTTCCAAGGATAAACTTCATCCAGTCTCATGAGTACATCATGCTTCACATCAGGGTCCGCATTTTCATTAATGGTAATCCCAGCAGTTGTATGCGGGGTATAGATGACTGCTAAGCCGTCTGAAATCCCACTTTTACGTACATAAGACTGTACGTCTCGTGTAATATCTCTCATTTCATCTCTTTTGGATGTATTCAGTTCAATTTTGTGCAACATGTCTTTCCCTCCTGAACGAAATGTTATTCTTATTGTACACATGGTTTATGTAAATGTAACCATTCCTTTGATTTATTCAAAAAAAATGTGCGAGGTTAACAATGTGAGAACAAACCGATCTTATAATGAATATATCTACACCAGTGCTTCAAGGAAGGATGAGGATAATGAACGGAGTAGCGAATCACCAGTTATGTATGATGGATGAATGTTTAGAGGCCGATCGCCTACGTGCAGCGAAAAAACAACTTGTATTTCAAGTGGCGGATCTTCCTCGAGAGATTAAAATTTTGGCGATGGAATGGGGATGGGACGATCCCGAGGTGCTTGACAGAATAGATACCCATATAAATTCAAAAAACAGCAGTATATTCTAACCGTACCTTTACCGCAGATGAGCGGTTTTTTTTGTATATAAAATGGAGGAATAAACTTGGAAAATGACGAGATTCTGCGTTTGCAGTCGCTCGTCATTTGATTATGTATTACATCATGAAACGAAGTAAAGCCATGCAGGCAACACCAATAATGACGGTGAGAGAGAGACTTTTTGTCCATATAGCAGTAATGACGGATGGAATCAGTGCAATCACTACATGCCAGTCAAAACGAAGCAGGCTGCCCGTATCTAGCAGCATACTTTCAGTAACCAGCGCTGTCAGAATGCATACAGGGATATAAGAAAGCCATTTTAGGACGACCTCAGGCATCTGTACACTGCGAACAAAAATAAAAGGAATGATGCGTGGAAGCAAGGTAACGATCATACATCCTAGAATCAGCCCAATCATATTCATACTTATCGTCATCGATCTGTCACCACCCCAATGGTTGCCACAACAATGGTTGAAATGAGTACGGCGATATGAGAAGGAAGCAGGGAAGAGAGAACAATCATCGAAATAATCATATACAGAACTAGGGACAAGCGGTGCGTTAGTTTGTTTTTTGGAGTAGATTGTAACTGCAATACTAATAAAGCCGCAAACATAGCGACAAGAGCAAAATCAAGTCCGAGCGCTTCAGGATTGGATATCCACTGGCCCGACATGGCTCCTAGCGTACAAGCAGCGATCCAGCATAAATAGGCTGTAATATTTAAACCGTTCATCCAGCGATTATTGAGTTTACCCTGTCCGGCGATCCGGCTTGCAGCAACACCAAATGTTTCATCGGTTAATAATGCTCCAAAACCTATGTTTTGCGGCAGCGAGTAACGGGTCAAATAAGGCGCAACGGTCAGACTTAGTAGAAAGTGCCTCAAATTAACAATAAAAGTGGTAAAAATGATCGCTGAAGCAGGTGTACTCGTCACAAGGAGCGCGCAGATAATGAACTGTGCTGATCCCGCATAGACAAGGATAGATAATAAAGCGACTTCAAGAATGCTTAGATTAGAGGAGATGCCTACGATTCCAAAAGCGAATCCGATGCTCATATATCCTAGCAAAGTGGGGACACAGTCTTTCACACCCTGTACAAACGAATCCTCGCTAGCTGTTCGGGTTTGATGAAGCAGAGGTAAGCTCATGAAGATTTCTTCCTTTCAAGTAATAAAGTGCTTTTTTATATCAGATTACTATAGTAAAGAGTTCAGCTGGTTGTCAATCAATGGCAAAGAAAGATAAACTCTATATAGTTAAAGTGACCGCAATAATAGAGAGGGGCATGTTGAGATGATAAATGATTTATGGATGAAAGATAGGGTCAGCACGAAAGAACAACTTCGTATGAAGATTGAAGAGCCTCGGGAAGCGATCATCAGAAAATCTGTGGATGTCGTAGACGAACATATTGAAAAGTATTTGCAATTGTCTTCCTTATTCTTTCTAGGTACAGCGAATTCCAAAACACAGATGGATGTTTCTCCGAGAGGAGGAAAGCCTGGATTCGTTAAAGTGCTTGATCAGAAGCATATTGCTTTTCCAGATCGTAGCGGGAATAAGAGAGCGGATTCTTTACTTAACATCATTGATAACCCAAGTGTAGGTATGGTCTTTATTATTCCAGGTCTTAATGAAGTGCTTCGTATCAACGGAAGAGCCTTCATTACTCAGAATGAGGATTTTATTCAAAGTCAGGAATGGGACGGGACAACGACAGGACTTGCCGTTGTGGTCGAAGTTGAAGAATGTTTCATTCACTGTCCAAAAGCCTTTATCCAAGGCGCAGTATGGTCATCCGAAAGCTGGCCTCAGAAAGACGAATTGCCTAATACGGCTGAGATGTATAGAGCACATCTCTTGCTGAACGGTATCACATTATAACTCTTTTTGTTTTTAGAATGGGGACAAGAGGGGTTGACTAACAATGCTGAATATACCGCAGATCACATTGCTGAGTAAAAATCGGAATATGTTCTGGGCATTTGCGGGTATGCTGATTTCTCGTCTTGGAGATGGTGTATACTCTGTGGCTGTCATTGCCCTTGCCTATGGGATTACACAATCTGGAGCTGGGACTGGAATCGTACTGGCTGCTTTTGCACTTTCTAGCTTTCTGTTTGGATCCCTATCTGGCGTAGCATCGGATCGGTGGAATCGTAAGATGCTGCTCGTTAGTTCGAGTCTTCTATGCAGCGGTGTTGTTATAACAATGGCTGTACTGTCTTACTCAGGAATCTTGAACGTGACAAGTTTAACGATCCTCTCCTTCTTACTTGGTGCGGCTACTCAATTTTTTGAACCTATTGTCAATGCCTTAATTCCCAGGTTCGTGACCAAAGGTGAACTCACAACCGCGAATGCAACGATCGGGATGACAGATAGTCTTGGCTATATTGCTGGGCCCGCTGCAGCTGCCGTTCTTCTTGCATGGTTACCGATCGAGATCGTTCTACTGATCAATGCAGCTTCCTTCTTATTCGCCTCTCTCGCTGCATGTTTCCTACATATACCGCAAATACCCAAGACCGAAAAGAAGCAAACTTCTGTTTTTACAGAGGCAGTGGAAGGATTTACATTTGTCTATCAAACCAAACGTATTCGGCAATTGTTCATCATTAGCTGCTTGTCCTTACTAGCATATTCCCCCTTCTTTGTACTTCTACCCTTATTTCTAGACCAAGATTTATTATTATCTGCTGAGCGCCAGTCTGCCGTGATTGGAATGATTTATTCTTCACTTGCGTTAGGACAATTAGCAGGGTATGCGGTGGTATCGTATTTGCGCTTCAGTACATTTAAGCTGCTCGGCATAGGGTATTTGCTGCAAGCGATCGGCTTTGGCTGCCTGATATTCGTTCATGAAGAGCTGTGGATTGTCTTTTTTATTTTTATTGCCGGGATTTCTTTTGGTCTAACCGGATCTGCCTTCCACACGAATTTGCAGTCTAACACTCCAGATGATCGCCTTGGAAGAGTCTATGGTGTGAATTATACCGTCAGCGGACTTAATGCACCGATCGGAAGAAGCGGCTCAGGTATACTGGCGGATGCTCTGGGAACCAAAGTGATGTTTTCAGGCATGACGTTTCTGTTTCTCGTATCGTCAGCGATGTCATTTTGGCAGACGAAAGGGAAAGCGGCTGCACAAGAGGAAAATAACCACTTGCCTATGTAAAAGGACTTATAATAAACGCATTTTAAAATGTACACTAAAACAAAGCATACGAAGAGACATTTTGTTTCTTCCTTGCTTTGTTTTTTTGATTTAAGGCTAATTTCATTCCATAACTCATACGATGAGTTAAGGGAAGTAATTAACCATGTGAAATAAGGGGAGATGCGAAGTTGTTGTCCTTCTTATTATTTGTTTTTGCTGTGGCGGCTGCGATATCAAGTGTTGATACGACATGTGGACTAAATGTGCTGGGAAGCCTTGAGAGTACAAAGGTCAGCAAAATGAAGTATGCAGTAGTCTATATTTTTTTCTGTACACTTGGGGGTTTGTTAACAGGACTAATTATCGGCGGAGCAAACCTTTTACTGAAAGGAATTCAAGTGGACTTGTATTATAAGCCTGTTATTATCATTATTTTCCTGATTTTTATTGGACTTGAACTGTGGAACAAAGCAGGGCTGTTGCCTTCCGGTAACTTTATCGTACCATCTGTCTGGATTAAAGATGCAGGATACCGCACAGCAGCGCTATGGGGAAATATTCTGGGGATGGGCTTTATTACTTTGCAAGCAGGCGTATTATTTCATTGTTATGTCCTAATCTCTTTGTTTTCTGCTCCCTGGTGGCTAAGTGTGGTAGCGGGTTTTTGTTTTGGAATCGTTCGAGGTATGGTGTTCAGTCTTCCTTTTATAAGGTCGGTCGTCTATCAGATGCTGGAGAAAAGGGTGTTCAGACACACAGCGCTTACTGCCATGCGGCTATTCGCTTCTTACATACTTCTTGTAGGTTCCATTATTCTTATTTTCATGAACTAGTCTAAGATCGAAGGAGACCTGATGATCATGTATGATCTTACAGCGATGTTACTAACACTTCCCATGCTCTTTTCTATAGTCAGCTATATATGGAGTAAGATCTTCCGTGATCCGCATCATTTCCCAGGTAATTCCCATATGCATCTATTATTAATCGTAATGCAGTTTATCTCGGTTACTATCCTTTTTACAATATCATCCGCTATGGGATTACTTAGTTTGTCTGTTCTTTATCTTATTCAAGGAATCGGTGTTATCTATTATTTACAGCGTAATGGAAGGGTCGATTGCGGATGTTTTGGTTCACAAATTGCATCTAAACTAAGCTACCGGCTTGCCGCTGGCAATGGGATTTTAGCTGTCATTTCTCTCTTTATTTTCATGGATCGCTGGCTGCAGACTAAGGAATTACCTTTATCTTTATCGCTGGAAGGTCTCCTGATGGAACTTTTGTGTATGATATTTGCTCTGGTTTGTGTAGTCGGAGTGCCGGATGCCGTCTACGCGATTCGCGCTTACCGTGCTATAGCCGCTACCTATGTTGAAAAAATAACGAAGTAGAAGGTGTTTTCTCATGTCCACATTCTTTTGGGTATCGTATGCGATTTTATGGCTGCTCGTTGTTCCGTTAGTTATCCTCAATCTAATCTTGTTCAGGCAACTCGGCATTATGATTATGGGGACAGCAAGAGGAGTGAATCAGTCAGGTATTCCTGTTGGTGAGAGGCTTCCGGCAGCCACAACTCCCCACCTAGATGGCAGGCAGTGGTCTACAGAAGAACTGAATGGAAGACCTGCTCTGATGTTATTTGGGTCGCCAACGTGCAGAGAATGTGCTGAAATCCTGCCTGATTTTCAGCTGATGACGAGAGAGCATCAGGTACAGCCGGTTCTTATGTTATTCTCATCGGCAGAACTGGCCGAGGATTATGCTCATCAAATGGAGTACGAGAATGAAGTCGTTCTAGTAAGTTCCGAATTTGCTCATCAGCTGGATGTTCAAGTGACTCCTTATGCTTATGCAATCGATTCGCAGGGTGTCATTAGACATAAAGGACTCGTCAACAGCCGGGAACAACTAGAAAGTTATATTAAATCGGCAAAGGTTTCCTAGTTATAAGGGGGAATTGGATGTGGCGTAAACCTGTTAATAAAGACGAGCAAACACAAGATTCGATCAGCCGCATCACTCGAAAATGGACGCGTAAAACCTGGCTGAACCGAATTTCTGAGCAGATTGCTTTGATGCTCGCTAAGTTATTGATTAATCCAAGAGAAGATGTGGCTAAAGTCTCTTTTTTATCGGGAGCTTGCTCTCCGCCACACGGACAATTTTGCACCGGATGCGGAGCGGACGGCTCTTGCCCCTCCACGTATGTTACTTGCACAACGAACAATTCATTGAATGGATGCAGAGGTTTATGTCCGCATCCTTCCGGCTGGTGGTATACGAGTGATCCGGTAGGGGTAAGAGCGAAATGTATGGATTGTGTGAGTCAGTACATTCAGCCTAACAGCGGGAATATGTGGTGTTATAAAGGCGCTCAGATTACAGGACAATATGTCATTTGCGGTTGTAAGTCTACGAACTTATATTAATTTAGGTGAATCAATTTCATAATACCTTTTTAATGTGTTACGAAATTGATTTAGGTGATAAATTATTTTGGAGGAAATGAATATTATAAAAAAAAGAGCACTCGTAACCTGACAGATCAGGCGATGAATGCTCTTTTTTTCGTAAAAATGCTCATTTATTTAATGGGATTAATTTACGAGTTCAATAAATTTGCTGGCTGCCGTGGACAGCGGCATATTACGCATAGTCATAAGACCCACTTGAGAGGGAGGCATTTGGATATCGAGTTGAATTTCAAATAGAGAGCCTTCTTCAAGTTCTTTCGAAATGAACTCTTTCGTTACATAAGAGATGCCAAGACCTTTTCGTGCAAGTTCAATCAACAAATCTACACTGCCTACCTCGATTTCAGGTTTGATTTGATGTCCGTAGGTCTGAAAAAGTTCTGTAATTGCCATTCGTGCCCGGCTGTTGCGTGAAAATAAAATGATTGGATACTCAAGCAGGTGTTCGAGTGTTAATACGCGATCTTTAAGTTCCGCATAACGAGCTCCCGCCACAAAGCAGTCCTGCAGGTGAACTCCACCAATGACCTCGATTTGTGGATCAACGATCGGCATCCGAACGACACCTAGATCAATCTTGCCTTCCTTCAAGAAAGCAATGGTTTCTGGAGTTGTCCCGTGATTAAGGTGAAGCTTAATACCCGGATATTTCTGATGGTAGCTCTCTAGATAAGGAAGCATGTAATGTTTGAACAAGGAATCGCTTCCGCCGATTCGCAGATCACCGCTATCTAGTTTCTTAAGTGCCGTCATTTTTTCTTCAGCGAGTGAAATCAGAATATGGGACTGTTCTATATAGGAATATAAAGTTGCCCCTTCTTGGGTTAAAGAGACCCCTTTGGAAGTTCGGTAAAACAAGGTGACACCCAGGCTTGCCTCCAGTTGTTTGATCGCGTGACTGACACTTGGCTGAGTAATAAACAGCACTTTTGCTGCGCTAGAGAGGCTTCCGGTTTTCGCTGCCCAATAAAATACTTTGTATAGTTCGTGATTGATCATAGACGTCATCTATAGCTCCTGTGAAATATATTAATTACCTGTATAGGTGTGATTTGTATTATAGTGGATTAAAGATTGAAATACCACATTTAACTAAAAGGTTTAACTAACAGGCATCAACGGAGAGGAGAGAAATCATGGAGGCTATTACATTTGTATTGTTTGGAGCCACAGGGGATTTAGCGAAAAGAAAAATCTACCCTGCTTTATATAATTTATTCATTGATCAAAAATTACCTGAATCGTTCTCTGTATTCGGTCTTGGAAGAAGAGAACTTTCCGATTCTGATTTTCAGGCCAATGTTGAGAAATCTTTACGGATGTTCTCCCGGCGCAAAGTGATAGATCAAGAAAATCTTCAAAAATTTATAGAGGTATTCCGCTATCGTGTTCTTGATGTTGGTCATAAAGAAGATTACAAAACATTGCTGCAAGAAATTGAACAACAGGAACAAAAAATTCAGACGAAGTCGAATCGGATGTTTTATTTGTCTGTAGGACCTCAATTTTTTGGAACCATTGCTGCTAATATTCAGGAAAGCGGACTCGGAAGAACAAGTGGATGGAAGCGCCTGGTGATCGAGAAACCATTTGGACATAATTTACAGTCTGCACGAGAGTTAAATGAAAGTTTGTCCATTGCTTTTAAGGAAGAAGAAATTTTCCGTATTGATCATTATCTTGGCAAACCGATGGTTCAGAAACTGGAAGTTCTCCAAAATAACAATCCAGTCTTTAAAGCCTTGTGGGACAATCGCTATATAGCCAATATTCAAATTACGTCCAATGAGACCGTAGGTGTGGAAGAGCGGGCTGGTTATTATGATCAAGCGGGAGCAGTAAGGGATATGTTCCAGAATCATATGCTGCAATTGCTCATGATGCTGACGACTCACTCTCCTAATAATACAACAAATGATGATGTTCGGGAGAAAAAGAAAATCGTCATGAATTCTTTGGAGCAGCTGCATAAAGAAGATGTCAAATCTTATGTGATCCGTGGACAATATGGGGCAGGAGTGATTGATGGGAATCCAGTCGTAGGCTATACTTCGGAACCCAACATCCCTGAAGACTCCAGTAATGATACTTTTATCGCGGCGAAGCTAAAAATTGACGACTATTTCTGGCGCGGGGTTCCTTTTTATATCCGTACAGGTAAGAGAATGAAGGAGAAATCGACACGTATTGTGATCGAGTTCAAAGAGCCATTGAAGAAGTCCGGCGGAGCACAAGAAGAGAATAAAAAGCCGAATTTGCTTGTTTTTGAAATCAGTCCAGACGAAAGAATTTCGCTGCATCTGAATACAAGAGATCCTCTGAATAAAGAGAAGATCAAACCGATGTATATCGATTTCCACGAGAGCCAAGCGAATTTACCGGAAGCATATGAGAATCTAATCGGTGATGCGCTACACGGAGACTCTACGTTCTTTGCACATTGGGAAGAAGTGGAGTTGTCATGGCAATGGGTCGAGCCGATTTTAGAAGCATACAACGAAAATCTTGTACCTCTTCATATATATGCTGCGGGAACCAACGGACCTTCTGCTTCGGATGAATTGCTTGAGCAGGATGGATATCACTGGTGGTTCGATCAAGAAGAGGAAAAGAGAACTGAAATAATAGAAGAAGAGCTTAGTCTTGCAACAAAAAGCCCTGTGCTTCAATAGAAGGAACGTATACAACACGTTTACGATAAATTTGAAGCCTACAAATCATACCCAATAAACGGAGGTAATATCGATGAAATTCTTTATTGACACAGCTAATCTGGAAGACATCAAAAAGGCTTACAAAATTGGAGTGTTGTCTGGAGTTACAACAAATCCCTCTCTAGTTGCTAAAGAAGGCGTGAAATTTGAAGATCGTATCGAGGAGATTTTACGTGAAGTACCTGAAGTTGAATCCGTATCGGCTGAAGTAACACCTGATGCAGAGACAGCGGAAGACATGATTGCACAAGCTAATGAACTGATCAAAATCAATAATAATGATAAAAATATTACGATTAAACTTCCGATGACACTTGCTGGTTTAGAAGCATGCCGTTATCTGACTAAAAAAGGTGTAAAAACCAATGTAACCTTGATTTTCACAGTTAATCAGGCGCTTTTAGCAGCACGTGCGGGTGCAACCTATGTATCCCCATTCCTGGGTCGTTTGGATGACATTTCAGAAGATGGCGTATTGCTTGTAGCTAAAATTGCTGAATTGTTCAAAACTCATAATTTGGATGCACAAATTATTGCCGCATCCGTTCGTCATCCAGACCACGTAACACGTGTTGCGATGGCGGGTGCACATATTGCTACTATTCCTTTCTCTGTTATTGAACAATTGTCCAAACATCCGTTAACGGATCAAGGAATCGAGAAATTTGCAGCAGATTGGAAAAAAACGGTTCAAGTATAATCGAATATAAGTTTATATTCTTGGCGGTAGCTCTCAAGCGAGGGCTGCCGTTTTTATATACCGAATAGTTATTCCCGGCTTATCCAAATATATAATTAATGGCATACCTGTCATGTAAAGTTTGGAAAATAAGAGGTTATAAAAGTATAATACGAGTGTAACAGTTTATTAAAAGGAGTGGAGACAATGCAAAACCTTACAGGGAAAGTCGCCCTAATTACGGGTGCAGGAAGAGGCATTGGACGAGCAACAGCTATTGAATTTGCAAAAGAAGGCATTCACGTAGGCCTCATCGCACGGAATAAAAGTCACTTGGAAAAAGTAGCAGAAGAACTACAACCCTACGGTGTCAAAGTATCAATCGCAACCGCGGATGTATCCGATCTTGAGTCTATTACAAAAGCTGTAGAGCATGTCAGTCAAGAACTCGGACCTATTGATATCCTGATTAACAATGCGGGCATCTCGAAGTTCGGTAATTTTATGGAACTTGATCCGAAGGATTGGGAACAGATTATTAAAGTTAACTTGATGGGTGTTTACTATACAACCAGAGCTGTTCTACCGCAAATGATCGAGCGTAAATCAGGCGATATTATTAATATCTCTTCTACAGCAGGCCAAAAAGGAGCACCTGTAACAAGTGCGTACAGTGCTTCGAAAGCAGGAGTTCTGGCATTAACGGAATCTTTGATGCTGGAAGTTAGGAAACACAATATTCGCGTAACTGCGCTTACGCCAAGCACAGTGGCCACAGATATGGCAGTAGATCTGAACCTGACTGATGGCAATCCAGATAAAGTAATGCAGCCTGAAGACTTGGCTGAATACATGGTATCTCAATTGAAACTGAATTCCAGAATCTTCATTAAATCGGCTGGTATGTGGTCCACGAATCCTTAAAACAAAAGAATGATGAACCGATGTAACCTCTTTCTATAGGCAAACACCCTTTATGAGTCGGCTGCATACATTGTGAGCAGGATGATTTATAAAGGAGGAATAGGAAGTGGCGTATCGCGGACATCAATTAATGTATCAATGTGAGCATCAGCTCGCAGACCACTTGAAAAAACATAAAGAGCATGCAAAACATACTTGCAAGCAATTGGTTAATCACAAGGTGAAAGTACTTACCATAGATGGAGAATCAATTGAGGGTATCGTAGTAAATGTAGATGATCATTATGTATTTTTGCAAGTCGAAGATCAGCGTGGATTTTATCCAGGCGGATATGGACCGGGTGGGGGTGGTCACGGCCATGGTCACGGCCCAGGACCTGGTTGGGGTCCTCCTGGCCACGGACCCAATCCCAATGTGATTCTTCCATTAGCTTTATTTAACTTACTGACAATCAGTTTATTATGGTGATTGATAAGGAGAGCCGCAGACTGCGGCTCTTTTTTATGTTGTTTACTTCCATAAGTTTTCACGCCCTGTTTAGTGAGCTGCACTTTTCATACATACAAGCGATGATTAGAATAGAATTAACGTGATTAACAATCAAGAAAGGCAGGCTATGAAATGAAGCAAGAAAAGACAAATGCGATGCGAATGCTGGATAAGCAGAAGATTTCCTATGACATGCTGACTTATTCCGTTGACGATGGAGACATTGATGGTCTATCTGTGGCGCGCAAAGTAGGAAAGTCTCCAGAACTTGTCTATAAAACCTTAGTGGCGCAAGGCAGTAACACGAAAGGGTATTATGTATTTGTAATTCCTGTGCAGTGTGAATTAGATCTGAAAAAAGCAGCGAAATCCGCAAAAGAAAAGAAAATCGAACTTATTGCTGTCAAAGACCTACTCGAAGTGACAGGTTACATTCGAGGGGGATGTTCTCCGATTGGAATGAAGAAACGTTATCCTGTATTTATTGATGAGCAAGCCAAAGATCTTGATAAAATCATAATTAGTGCAGGGAAAGTAGGATTCCAACTGGAAATAACGACAAACCAGCTTGTAGAAGTTACCGATGCTACATTAGCTCATTTATGTAAGTAACAATTTTTACGGCCATGGACTTTAACCCGCCTGTTACACCACTGCTGACTTATACAGCATTTGTTAGTACGAACTTGCTAGGAACGATTCGTGTAGGTCCCGAATCATTTAATGGATAACTTTACACAGATTAAAGCATGGTGTTTCCAATCAGAAAGAGATGCCTTTCTTGTTATCAGAGAAGGCATCTTTGTATTATCCTTTTCGAGTTGTTTTAGAGAGAGCATTCCATTCCTCTTCGGTGAGTTCTACTAGCCCGTTAAATTGTCCCGCAGCCTGAAGCCACTCCCCGCCGTCAATAGTGACGACTTCCCCGTTAATATAACCTGCGTAATCAGAAATAAGAAAAGCAGCAAGCGCACCGAGTTCTTCTTTGTTTCCGGCACGTTTTAAAGGTACTCTGTCGATTAATTTTTGTTCGAGACCAGGAGTCGGAGTTAATCTGGACCCAGCTCCCTCGGTTGGAAATGGACCTGGCGCAATAGCAACTTGGCGAATACCGTAAGGAGCCCATTCGACTGCAAGTGAACGTGTAAGCGCAAGTACCCCCGCTTTGGCTGCAGCAGAAGGAACAACATACCCCGACCCGCTGCCGCTAGATGCATAAGTAGTTACGATATTCAGCATGGTTCCGGTTTCTTTACGCACAATCCATCTTTTCCCAACTTCCAGTGTCATGTAAAAGGTACCGTGTAACACAATATTCAAAACCGCATCTACGGCCCGCGGAGATAACTTTTCCGTAGGACTAATAAAGTTCCCGGCAGCATTATTAACAAGGATATCAATCTGACCGAAATGAGCAGTAACCGCTTCCACAAAAGACGCTACTTGTGCTGCATCTCGTACATCACAGCTTTGGTAGAATACTTCAACTCCTTTAGCTGTAAAATCACGAGCGGACTGTTCGAGCACTTCAAATCTCCTCCCGCACCAAGCGAGTTTTGCGCCTAGATCTGCAAACATTTCACTCATGGCAAGTCCGAGACCGGTTCCACCGCCGGTAACAATAATGACTTTGTCTTTTAATAGATCAGGTGAGAAAGGATGCATAATAAGTCACTCCTTTGGGGATTAATCTAACCTTGTAACATGGAAGGTATACGGGATGCAATCTATCTACAGACTATCATGTAAAGCGGGTTCCGTCAGCATGTAGAGGTTCATATGATGAAGGATGGGGTACCGTACTAAGAGGATAGATGGTACGATAAAGTATATTCAAAGAAAGGAACATCGAGAATGAGCAACCCCATTGCGATTCAGGCTTATTACAAAATGGAGCGAAAGATTAATTCCTTGAACATGGAGATCATAGAACATCAGCGACTCCTAAAGTTATACCCGGATAAAATCGTATCAGCATATCGTGAGTTTCCCATCGAAAAAGTATTTGATTTATCTTACCGCTCCATGGGCAGTGGTCATGGGATGTTATATATACATACGCAGCAAGGTGTGTATCCTTACACACTGAGAGAGAATCCAAAATCTTTTATATTAGCGGTAAAACAATTCATCTAGAAGATGGGCGAAGGATCACAGCAAGAAAATTGTGAATGGAATTCAGCAACAAGTTTTTCTGACAACTGAAAAAAAGGGGATTATACAATATATGGAATCCCCAACTCCCTATGCTGCCATGGTGATCGGCGGTCTATTGTCTATTTTATGTATCATTCTTTTCTTATGGTATTCCCTTCTATTGGAATAATACGCTGATTTTCTGATTAAGATTTATCATTTTGGTGTAATTAACTTATCTAAAAAGAGTTATTACTAAAATGGTAGAGGTGAGTCTGTGATTGGCAAATTATTTAAGAATAAAGTATTTTCCATTTCTGCAATAGTTGCTGCTATTATTGCTTTGATGGGCGCAATTATGCCTGAGGCTTTCGGAAATACTGCAAATTATTTATTTGATTTCTCTAAAGATAATTTTGGATGGTTTTATTTGTTGTCAGTAGTCGTAATCATTGTATTTCTCATGTGGCTTGCAGCTAGTAAGTATGGTGCAATTCGCCTTGGAGGAGAAAAAAGCAAACCAGAGTACTCGTTTTTCACGTGGTTAGGTATGTTATTCTCCGCTGGATTTGGCGTTGGTCTTGTATTCTGGGGAGTAGCCGAGCCGATGAGCCACTTTTTTAACACACCGTTTGCGGGTGTGGAAGCAGGAACAACGGAAGCGGCACGCGTAGCGATGGGATATTCCTTCTTTCATTGGGGTATCAGTCAGTGGGCTGTATTTGCGCTCGTAGGTCTCGCTATTGCTTTCCTGCAATTTCGTAAAAATAGGGATGGTCTTATATCCACCGCTTTAGAACCTGTAACCGGGAAAAAGACAACCGTTAAAAATGGGATTGATATCTTAGCTGTTATTGCAACCGTGATGGGGGTTGCCACTTCCATTGGGCTTGGCGTTCTTCAAATGAGTGGAGGAGTCGAACAGGTTTCTGGTATAGGAAACAACACCATGATTCAACTGTTGATGTTATTTCTTATCTTCGTATGCTATATGATCTCGGCGATGACAGGACTTGATAAAGGGATCCGTATATTGAGTAATTTTAACCTCACTTTGGCGATAGCATTTTTGGTGTTTGTATTTACAATGGGGCCAACCGTCTTTATACTCGAGTCATTTACATTAGCAATCGGGGATTACATAACGAGTTTTGTTCAGTATAGTTTGCGGCTTCAACCTTATTCAGAAGGAACTTGGGTAGGAGAATGGACTATTTTTTACTGGGCATGGGCAATTGCTTCATCACCTTACGTTGGTGCTTTTATAGCAAGAGTATCAAAAGGAAGAACAATCAGGGAATTTATTGTGGGTGTCACGATTATTCCGACGTTGATTTCTTGTTTATGGATTGCCGCATTTGGCGGTACCGCGTTATGGTTTGATCTTCATGAAAATACAGGAATCGCTGCAGCTGTAAATGAAGATGTCTCAGTAGCTTTGTTCCAAATGTTTGATCAACTGCCGTTCGCCGGAATTATGTCCGTATTAGCGATCCTGCTCATTTTTACGTTCTTAGTAACGTCTGCAGACTCTGCAACTTATATTCTCGCAAGTATGACCAGCGGTGGCAGTTTGAATCCATCCAGTATTGGTAAACTTGTGTGGGGTACTTTAATGGCTTCTATTGCGGGAGTACTAATATACTCAGGGGGGCTTGAAGCTCTGCAGACCGCTTCCTTAATCGCTGCTTTACCATTTACGTTATTATTGTTACTGCTTCTTGTCGCGATGACAAAACTGATCAGAAAAGAACCGCTTCCGGTCAAGAAAGCTGATCTCAGACGATATCAGAAGATAAAAGAAGAGGCTAACAAAACACGGGTGTAAGTGGAAAATAATATAGTAAATAAGAGGAACCTCGATTCGTATTCGAGGTTCCTCTTATTTATATGAAAGCATTTATAATCGATATCCGATCGATTGTAAAAACCAATGAAGCGATACGATGGCTACGGCAATATGCAGCAAAATATTCAGCCAGGATTTTCGGGAAAGCTGAATGTCTTGAACAATCATTACAACCGACCAAATGAAAATAACAAGATAAGCGAGTTGAACCAGGATCGTTGGCATGATTCACCCCTTTTCTGTACCGTTTAAAATACTACTTGAATTTGATTTTAACTGGCTTCTTCGTATCTTGTTCTGCTGCCGGGTGAATGACATCACCAATCGCCTCTGAAGCTTGCTTGACCGTTTTCGTCACGCTGTGAATGGCTTCACCCACATCCCCGGCAGAGTTAAAGATTGGCTCGACGGAGCGGATTTTACCCTTTACATCGGAGGTAATGACATTGGCTGTTTGTATGAGTTTGGTTGATTCCTGAGTCAGCCCATGAATCGCATTTCTGACTTCGGATAATGTTTTGTTCGTTTCACTAAGCGTGCTCATCCCTTTCACCAGAACGCGTACTACATAATAGACTAAAACAATAAAAGCAATAGCACTTGCAGCAACGCTGATCGATATAATCATCTTCAAGCCTCCTTCACGTAAATATATGT
Source organism: Paenibacillus sp. J45TS6 (assembly GCF_018403285.1). Classification (GTDB taxonomy): domain Bacteria; phylum Bacillota; class Bacilli; order Paenibacillales; family Paenibacillaceae; genus Paenibacillus. The sequence goes on from NZ_BOSJ01000003.1 coordinate 248,280, forward strand.
CGTCCACATTAGGTTATTCCAAATTTAAAAGAAAGAACGGTATATTTATCTTTTTATAACAATACGATGAGGATGGATACTGTTGTAAAAAGGAGGCCTGACATTTATGTCTAAGCATCAGGAAGCCCAGCTAACTCAGCTTGTCTTGTCCCATCTGCCTAGTACGGCAACGGTCATAAACATAGAAGGACCATTGCCTCATCAGGCAATTTATATAGGGGATCTAACAGGAGATGAAATTCCTGAGATTTCTGTCGTTTACAAGGTAAATGAAGAGTTATATCTGATGGTGCTTGTTTTTACTGATCAGGAATGGAAGGTCGCTGCGAGAATAAAAGGCCACGGGTATGGTCTTACGCTATTGACCAGTGGACCTATCTTACATAACGATAGGAAGAGTTTACTGATTGGCTGGCAGATCGGAGCCGTTCGCTCTAAACTGTCGATCTATAAATGGGAAGATGGAAAGTTCATCGATGCAGCGCCGGAAGATTTATCTTATAGTTCCATTGAAATAATAAACATACCCGGAATATCCGGTGGGAATCAGACGAGTGACATTGCACTTTGGATACATGATACGGGGGAGGCTTACCGTGTAGAAGTACTCCACTTCAGGGAAGGAAAGTTCGTGCCTGCATGGGATGTCTATCCCTATTATTTTGTGAATGTGGTTCGATATTACGAGCGAAAAACGGAAGAACATCCGAATTATCCTTTGTATTGGTATTACCTGGCGGACGCTCAGTACCGTGCGGGAATGCTGCCCGCTGCGCTGCAATCGATTCATAAGAATCTGTTGTTCCAAAATCCTTATCCTTCTCGTAAAGAGATTCAGCAGTTACAATCAAAGATTGAAAATATTTACAAACATATGGGTGGGCAGATTACGGAAAAACAGATCACGGAAGAACAGATTATAGAAGAACGAATCATGGAAGAACAGATCATGGAACAAACGGCAATATCTACTATGAATAAACGAGGAACATCCCTATTCCTCATAGCGGAGAAAACGACCGATGGTACGAAGTGGGGATATATAAATGCAGAGGGAGAATCTGTAATTCCTCTACAATATAGCGAAGCAAGGGATTTTCAGAAAAATGGACTTGCTGTTGTAGCTCAAAAACGGAAATATGGGTTGGTTGAGCTCTCAGGCGAGTATCTAGTAGAGCCTATCTATACATCGATATCGCCTTACGTAGAGCAACGGGCAATCGTAACTGTGGATGAGTATCATTTCGCTATGTTGAACGAAGAGGGGAAGAAAGTTACAGAGCAAACCTATCCTTTTATCTCTAAATCGGCTGGGAATCGGTCTATTTATTCTACGGAGACAACAAATAGCTCAGGAAGTAGTGTTATACAGTATGGATATCTTGATTCCGAGGGGAACGAAGTCATTCCTGCACAATATGAAGAAGCAAGCGACTATGATCAGCAGAAAGCGATTGTGAAAATCAAGGAATATGAGTATGCGTTAATTAACGAAATAGGAGAGAGGCTGGCTACATATCCCTATTATTATGTAGGAAACTATAGTGATGGGTTCCTTGTATTTAAGGAGACAGCAAGTGGAACATATGGATATATGGATGAGAGAGGAACTGCGATGATTCCTCCTTCGTTTACAGGGGCGACCGCATTTCATCAGGGGCAGGCTATCGTAAACACTTCAGAGGACTATAAGCCAGGCTATGGAGTGATCGATAAGCAAGGAGTGTACATGATTCCTGCGGAATATCATGATATTCGTGATCTAGGAGAAGATCGCTGGGCTGTTGGAAGAACAACAGATGCAAAACATCCGTTAGGTTTACCGCTTTACGCAATAGCCGATCGATCGGGTGCACTGCTGACTGATTTTTCATTCTTTGATGTATCCGAGTTTATAGATGGTCTTGCTTCTGTGAATAATCATGAACAGACCTATTTTATAGACCAAAGTGGAAATCCCGCTCCAGGGTATCCACATATCGAAGGAAGGGGCACATTAACCGTCAAAGAAGACGATGTGATCCAAGCGTTCATTGATCAAAGGCTATTCTATATGAACCGTGCGGGAGATGTCATCTGGGAGCCGAATAAGATGATTTCGCTTAATGGAACATACCGAGTTAAGGAAGAGAAATATAAGCCAAATCAAAATTACCTCGTTTATTATCCAGTAATAGAAGGAATGCCTGATGTAATTAGCGAACAAAGAGTGAATATCCGAATGAAGCAGCTGGCTGAAGTAAATAAGGTCCCTCTAAATAAGGAGAAAGAAGAGACTTTCACAGGGGATTATGATGTTATTTATTATAAAAAAGATCTTGTTGTCATTGAACTAAACGGTTATCACTATACCATAGGAGCGGCCCATGGCTTACCAACAAAAATACACGCGCTGATTCATCTTGTAACCGGTCGTATATTTATGTTGAGAGATTTGTTTAAAGCGGGTGCGGATTACGTGAAAGAACTGAGTAAACGGATTAGAAAGATCATCACAGATGATCCTGCGTATTCCTATGTATTTTCCGAGAGTTATCAAGGGATTAAACCCAATCAGCCGTTCTATGTATCTGACCATGCTCTTCATTTATATTTCGCTCCTTATGAAATTGGACCCTATGCTGCAGGTTTTCCTACATTTACGATTCCCTTTGATGAGATCAAGGAACTGATCTATAAAGAGGGTGAGTTTTGGAAATCGTTCCAGATTTGATAAAATAAAGACGTTAGTTAAAAGCTTTCCTGACTAGCAGGAGAGCTTTTTCTTCTTATTTCATCTTAGCTTTAAATGAATTCATGGCGTTAACCTATGAAAGAAAAATAGTGTCTTAACAAAAGGAGGGGATATTATGGTTGCTGGATTTATGCTGTTAATTATTGTACCTCTTATGCTGGTGATGCTGGGCTTGTATTATATTACGCTGGCGATATGGGAACTTCGTGCAGGAATAGACAGAACAAGATATGTGAAACTGATGTTTGGAGGGCTTGTTCTTGTTGTAATTGCTCCTCTTCTGTTTATTATCTATTCGTATGCCGGTATTATGAGTTTCTAATTCTTATAAAATTGTTTACTACGATAAATAGATCTTACATACACGTAGACGTGAAAACGCTAATCCGTATAATATATAATCATCTTCCTCTTCTAGAATATAGAAGATACTAGGAAAACTCGGATGAATACAATATGAATAGGAGCGTAAACATCATGGACATCAGAATCGATGATCTAACCGGGCCAGAGATCATTACGTTAATTGAGGAACATTATAAAGAAATGTTGTCACAGTCTCCCGAAGATAGTATGCATGCGCTGGATTTGGAGCGATTGAAACAACCAGAGATTACCTTTTGGACGGCATGGGAAGATAATGAACTGCTTGGCTGCGGGGCAATGAAAGAACTTGATCCCACGCACGGAGAGATTAAATCGATGCGCACCGCTCCCCTGCATACCCGAAAGGGAGTCGCGAAGCGAATCCTTGAACATATGTTAGAAGAAGCACAAAGAAGAGGTTACCATCAGGTCAGCCTGGAGACAGGTACGTTAGATAGCTTTAAGCCGGCAATAAGTTTGTACATAAAAATAGGGTTCGAGTATTGCGAACCTTTTGCCGATTATGTAGAAGATCCATACAGTGTGTTTATGACGAAGCAACTGACAATGAAATGACGAAATGAAAATAAAAGAATTACAATACTAAAATTACAATGAAAGACGGAGAAATCTAAAGCAAGCCTGAGAAATCAGGCTTTTTTCGTTTTTTGCAAACGAATACAGCATGTTTATATTCGATTTATATTCGTACGAGTATACGTGTTAAGAGAGTTAGTAGATATAATTTATATCTAAAAAATGTTTCATTTTACCTTAATTGATAGTAATTAGTTATATAAGAATCGATTACATAAGTTATGGAATGGATTCAACTTGTGTTTATTACACTGTATAGGTGGACGTAATTAACATGAGGGAACTCGCTAACAGGAGGAATCGTATGTCTATATTGAAGAAAAGGATAGGGAACGTCGTATTGCTGTTCACCAGTATGCTGATGGCAGGAGTATTTTTCTCACATGTGAACGTTGCTGATGCCAAGAGTTCAAAAGTTTATGTCCAGGCAGGAGTAGAGACAGCAGATCAATATTCAAAACTTGAGGACCCGATCATTATACAGCAAGGCCGGATTTTGCTGCCTATTCGAGAGATTAGTGATTATCTAAGTCTGAATGTTTCATGGAACCAGAAGACGAAGTCAGCTACTTTATATGGTGTGAATAAGGAAATTAAGCTGACACATGGAAGCAAAACAGCATACGTAGATAAGAAAAAAGTGCTGCTTGATGTACCTCTTCAAATGGAAAAAGGTAAAATTTATGTTCCATTACAGTTTGTTGCCTCCTCGGTCAAACAGAAAGTGACCTGGGATCGTACTCTAAAGACGATTCTTATCCCTAGAACCTATGCGAAGGGGACAGCAGATCAAATGACCTATTGGATCAAACTCACTACAGGAGAGTTATTCCAGGCTAAAACTAATCAGATAGGAACAAAAATAGGTCAGGTCAGTAAGAGGTTTAAAACGATGAGGGAGTTTGAAGTGGAGAAGATCGCAGCAGGTACGTATTATTTACGGATGGAAGAAAGTTTTGGCATGGCAGGTACCAGTAGAAATACAGGACAAGTACTCGTTAAAAATGGAAAAGTGCTTGATGAAGACAGCTTCTCATTCCAAGGATATTACGAGGATACAACACTTCATAAGTCACATGGAAATGTGCTGTTGACCAACGGGAAGCAGGCAAGATTCTTAGATAAGAATGGTAAAGTAATTGCCTTATATAACCTAACAGACATTATGCAAAAAGATGAAATCTACATGGTAGAGCATTATAATCAGCGCATGCTAATCTTACGGGAGTATGCATCGCAACATCTTATTGTTTATAATGTACAGTCTGATAATGCGGCATACGTTCATGAACTCATCACGCTTCCCGAAAGTGAAAGAGAGTATTTAGAACAGGCAGGATTTGATCGAAATAATGAAATGGTGCGGGATCATATTATCTTTTTTAACAGTATCATTGATGGAGTTATGACTTTTCATTATAAAAACAAATCGAACAACATGGTAAATACGTATACTCTTGATTTAAGTCAGATCTAACAAGGGAATGTGCGTTTCTTTTGATTTTGCTTTTTGTCAGTATAAAACAAAACAAACAAACCGGCGTGAGAAGACGCGGCGGTTTGTTTGCTCGTATACTCGTATAGTAGTTATATCTCTTAATCGATCCCTATCGTCAGGATATTTGAGGTGATTTTACGAAAATGAGCCATCGATTTTTTTTGATACCGCAAAGGATGATAACCAGCAGCAATGATCATATTCTTCGATCTTCCTAAACCTCCCGCATATAGAGAAAAAAGATCAACTACAGGAAAAAGAGAGGAAAGAGACCGGTAAAAGGACTGCACGTAAGGATCCTGAGGTCCTCTACCAATAATGTTCATCAAAAGGGTTCCATCCTCAGTTAGTTTATCGCAAGCCGTTTCAAAAAAATCCATCGTTGTCAGTTGCTCAGGAATACCACCTTCATGGAAAGCATCCACAACGATATAATCAAAACGGCCACTCGTCATCTGTTTTAGTAATGTATATCCATCCTCAATGAGAACGGGGGGGCCATTGTAGCCAAAGTATTCTTTACTTACGTCTGATACTTTCTGGTCAATTTCTGAAATGACTACATATTTGTCACGCAAAGCAGAGGATAAGGTGCCGATTCCATGTCCAATCAAAAATACATCTTCGTAAGAGGGATTGTTGACTTCCATTAAATGCAGAATCGCTCTAGGATATTCAAACAAGATTCGCTCCGGCTGATTTAGATCAAGGATTCCCTGAATTGCATCATTACCGAATTCAAGCACACGAAATCTTCCTTTTTCTCCGTAAACTTCAGAAGTATCATAGACGTAAATGGGTCTAGGTTCCGTTTCTTGGTGTAAGTACTGTGTCATGTCTAAAACTCCTTTATCTATAGCCATCTTCTTATCTCACTATACCAACTTCTGTACAAGAAAATACAGTTTTATGTCATAATGGAGGATGGAATAGCAAAGGAAGAAAAGATAAAGTTTATTTCCGCTTATTTTTGTTGCAATCCGCAGAATAAGAAGAAGGTTCTTCGTACGTAACTCGTATTCCTAGAGCAGGATAGAATTCTTCTTTATATTCGCATTCCGCACAAGATTTGGTTACATGCAGTATGGTTAATTTGCTGGATAAAGGTTGCTTGCATTTGGGGCAATGCTGGCGAAAGAGACGGTTCAAACCGGTCATAAATATCACCTTTATTCCTATTTATTTAGTTGGGATTATTATAACTTGCCTTTTCAAGTTTGTATAGTCATGTGTGTTGGGCAAATTAATTAATTGTGTTGTGAGCGAGAGGAGGGAACATCTTATGTTTTTACTGCTTATGATCCTGCTCGGATTCATCGGTTCGTTTTTTTCAGGTTTGCTGGGAATCGGCGGTGCCATCATCAATTATCCGCTTCTTTTATTTATCCCGCCGCTTCTTGGGATGGGCGAATTTACAGCCCATGAAGTAGCTGCTATTAGTATATTCCAGGTGTTTTTCTCATCCCTTTCTGGAATCATTGGGTATGGACTGCAATCTCGAAAAACAAAAACGAGGTTAATTCATTACTCACTCGCTGCTTGGATGGGCACCAGTATATTAATAGGAAGTCTGCTAGGAGGATTGTGGTCTTCGCGCTTCGAGGAGCAAACGATTAACATCATCTATGGAATCCTTGCGGTGCTTGCCGTAATTCTTATGTTATTCCCTGCAAGAGGCAAAGAAGAGATGCAAAAGGTAGAGGAAATTACTTTCCACCGATTTTTGGCGAGTTCGCTTGCTTTTGTTGTAGGGGTAGTTTCAGGTATTGTTGGAGCTGGGGGAGGGTTTATTCTTATTCCCATTATGATGAAAGTGTTTCGAATACCGGTCCGAATTACGATTGCGACTTCTTTATCGATCGTCTTTGTCTCGGCAATTGGCGGAGTGATCGGTAAAATAGGCGGGGGAGATTTTCCGATTCTTCCGATTCTTTTCACGGTTATTGGGAGTATCGCAGGGTCTCCTGTCGGTTCTTTGGTAGGTTCAAAAATGGATGTGAAGTATTTAAGATATGCCCTTGTCCTTTTGATTACCATAACGGCGGTAAAGGTATGGTCGTCTGTTTTATAATCGTTAAACTTACAAAAAAGACTGCTCACCGAAAGGTGAACAGTCTTTTTTGGAGTTGTTGTCATTTCATTTTCACGGTAATATTTCACGTTAAAATCGTAATGTAGCTTGGCGTTTTTACTATTAAAGTCGTTTACGTTTGTAGAAAGTGACGAAAAGACAAGCGAGTATGACAATAATCAGAGATACGGCAACCGCAATTAAGTCTTGTGTAGTCCCTTGCTGCACATTTTGTTGATTTCCTCCACCACCAGGGAATCCACCACCTCCCATCATGCCGCCTTCAGGACGTTCCATACCGCCGCCAAAACCATCTGGTGCTTCACCCATACCGCCACCGAAGCCATCAGGAGGTGTGACGCCATTCCCTTCTTCAACCTGTGCGTCTGGCTGAGCTCCATCAGTAGGAGTAGTATTACTCTGCTCACTATTTTGGCTAGCTATGTCTGATGGAACTTCTCCAGCAGGAGGCTGGTTTGCTGTATTAGATTGATCCGTTGCAGCGTCATTTTGGGTATCATTCTGAACAACGTTGTTTGCGGTATTAGCAGCCGTATGATCAGGTGCTGTTTGCGCATTCGCATTCTGTTTGCTAAATGAAGCACCATCCGCTGTTGTTTCATCATCAGCAGTTGCACCGCCTGTATTACCACCGGTAGCAGCGTTACTAGGAGCAACACCTTCTGCATCGCCTCTGCCCATACCTCCGCCTCTGCCTCCGCCGCCCATGCCACCGCCGCTTCCAGAGCCATCGCCGGCAGAAGGAGAGGTACCATCGAGCTGTTCAGAAATATCTTTGACTTGCGATGCATTGGTGGAGATCAGGCTCGTAACTCCTTTTTCAAATTCATCATAGGTATAAAATGCGTTCGGGTCTGCTTTTACATATTCCGCAATCATGGATTTGACTTCTTGCACTCGTGCAGTAAAAGTATCATTAGCAAGGTATCCACCAATCGCTTCTGAAAGGATCTGATGATACTGCTCTTTATACTCATCTACAGCAAGCAGTTTTGCAATGAGTGGACGTTCATCCAAAGCTCCTTGCGTTGGCTCATCGATATACAGACTGCTTCTTCCGAGGCCCCCAAAAGCCATATTGTAATCCCAAGGAAGTATAGAGAAGACTCCATCTTCTTCATACAGATAATAGTTTTGTTTATTCGACCCAAGATAACTATCTGTGTTATTCGTCAGAACGTTCAGGGCAATATATCCTAATGCATCCTCTATATCGATATACTTCTCGTAGTCTGATCCATTATTGAGTTCATTCAGCATAGCGATAAGTGCATCGCCATCTGATTTTTCAGACTTCACTTCAAGACCGGTATAGAGATCCGGATCATCACCGAGCCAAGTTAAATCGCTACCTTGACCGGTCATTACACCTTTGTATAGTGAGCCATAGGAGGTACCGAAGTTCCGCTCCAGATAAGATTCATCGATCTGTTCAACAGCAAGATAAAATCCCCATAATTCATCATTAATGTAGATGTTAACGAAAGAATATTCAGGGGTAGGAAGACCCATCAATTCTGCTAATTCATAGGTCAAAAATTCTCGCATGCTGGTCGCATCACTATAGTTATTGTTTAAGTTGATTTTGCTAATGCCTTCGAGTGTCTGATTCACATATTCATCAAAGGAAAGCTTGAAGCTGTAGCGATTCGAGTCTTCCATTTGAACAACAGAGCGAAGACTTAAATTCCCCTTCGTGCGAATACCAACGTTATCGAGTTTAATTCCGTTATATTCCACGCTTGCAGGTTTATATTCTTCCGCGCTTGCGTTGTCCAGCATGTCTTGAAATTGATCTTCGTCGATCGTTATTTTTACGTCGACAACTTTGTCTTTTGGAAAAACCGTTTCTTCTATTTTCTGTGTTTCCTTGGATACAGCGGTTCCTGATGAATCCGTGGAAGAGGACGAGCTGCCAAATTGACAGCCCGCCAGAATCAGACAGATGGAGCAGAAGCATAGAAGAAGACTAGTACATTTGTTCTTCATCTAGAGCACCACCTTATCTTTAGGATACATAATCACCGTTATAGCTGATAAGTACCGCATTTTTAACACCTTGAATTCCAGTAAGTTCGTTAACAAAGCTGCCTTCGCTATCTTTCAAACGAACTTCGAAGGTTACTTCAATATTGCCTGCAGTCACCGTTTTTTGTTTTACATTGTAACGTTTTACGATGCTGCCCAGTTGTTCGTGAATTAGTTTTTCCGTAGCATCGCTTTCGCAGTTCACGACAAGAAGGTAAGGAGTATCAAGAGATGTCCGTTTAATAAAGAAGAAGAGAATGAGACCGATAATAGCGGAACCGAGTGCTGCAAGTGTATAGAATCCTGCACCGGAGACAATCCCCGCTGCCGCAGCCCAGAACAAGAAAATCAGATCTGTCGGGTCTTTAATCGGTGTTCTAAAACGAACGATGGACAGCGCACCAACCATACCAAGAGACAATACGAGGTTGGAGTTGATCGCAATGATGACCATCGCAGTTACCATCGTCATCCCAATCAGAGAAACATTAAAGCTTTTGGAGTAAAGCACTCCACTGAATACACGCTTATAAAGTGTGAAAATGAAGAGACCAATCAGAAAAGCGACCGCTAAACTGATAATAATTTCGGAAATACTAATATCGGATGTGAAGTTTTCCATCACCGATTTTTTAATAATATCTGTAAAATTCGTAGTGTCGGTAGTAGCTTGTGTCGCTGCTGCCGTCGTAGAAACTGTTGCTGACATCTTAATAATCCTCCCAAGTGTTATACTTTAGAAATTTACGGCAAATGACATATTTTGAAGCCGATTGCCGGTTTAATCCTTCAAGCTGTAATGCAATCCGTATGTATTCCGGAATGTACTCATCAAATTTCACTTCCAGAATCATCAGATTTTCGTCGATTGCCCTTACAGGATGTAAATCTTTGTTGAACATATCAAGAGAGTGAAGGCCGGTTCGAAGGTCCTTATCAAACGTAATCCTCACATTGCCATGGTGACAAACAAAGGGCTCTCTTACATAATCAACAATGACTTTGGGACGTAACATCCGGTCCCGCATTTCATGATAAATTTCGTACATCAGCGGATTTTCAGGAACATTCAGTACTTCGTAATCACCAGCAACAATGGATTCATACATTTCTCTTGTCAGGGATACTTTTTGTTTTGCGATGAGATCCCCTTTTTTAACTTTCTTCTCAAAATGAATGACCTTGTCTTCCACATTGTAGATTCGAATCCGGTATTTAGCCCGATCGCGGACACCGCCCAGTTTTTCGTGAAGAGCACGGTTGTCCATATCATCAAAGTACAAACTTCGAATGTGATACTCTCCGGTATCTCCTACATTCTCATCGTACTTTACAATGTTTCTAAGTCTTTGCCGCAGAATCGTATACTGATGCTGGTTGATAAGAAACTTAAGTTCATTGCGGTACTTTACAGGTTTACTCAGCTGCACATGAGCTGGGGTGAGCATAATTACACCTCTCTTTCTAGGGTAGATTCCACAAGTTACTCTGCTAACTGGAATCTGATTGTTTTCGGCTTGAACCCATCTTACTTGGACTGTGTGAACTGTATTTGAACTGAACCTTAAAAATAGATGAATTTTACATTCTGATTACAAAAAGAACGAACAAAGTTAATGATTGTCAAATGAAGCACATAAAAAAAGACGGCCGACCACAAGGGCAGACAGTCTCACAGATTTTAGATTATGTAGATTAAAAACGTTTCCGTTTATATAGATGTACAAATGCGGAAGCTAATAGAAGGAAGAGGATAGATACTACAGAAGATATGAAATCGGTCATGGATCCTTGCTGTGTATTTTGTTGATTTTGTTGATTAAAGGAAGGAAAACCTTCTCCTCCACCACCGGGTGGAAATCCCATGCCTCTTTCAGCACCTCCTCCAGGAAATTCTCCACCGAATGCTCGATCTTGACCGGGTACCTGGTTCCCTTGGGCACCATCTGGAGTGACAGACGGCATGGTCTGTTCAGGGGTGTTTGCATTCTCAGAAGTAGGAGTGGGAACAGCCGCTGCAGCAACGAATGAAGAGGACGAACTGCCGAATAGACAAAGGACCAGAATCAGACAGATGGAGCAAAAGTATAGAAGGAGAATAGAATATTTGTTTTTCACAAAAGAGCACCACCTTATTTTTATACTTTAAAACTTCGGCAGATCCCTTCTTCAAGGTGAATTGCCGCTTCAAACTAAGCAAAATAAATGAAAGTATAATAAAAGATTGTGAACTGAATTTGAACGGATCCTTAAAAACGGATGAATTTAACATCGTACCCATAAAACGACGTAACGAATTTAGAAAATGTTCGTTTGACTTCTAGTTTCATTCGGGTGTATCTTAGCAAACAGCTGCAGTTACCACCTCAGACTTTAAGTTACGTTATGGAATGGAGGAAGGAGATGAACCGAAAGGATACAATGTGGATTATCATATTTGCTGTAGTCATTGTTGCGGCTGTGCTAGGTATGCAGTGGTACTCCAAAGGGGATTCAGCTACGAAAGCAAACCCGGTCGTAATAAGTACGATAAGCGAAGATTCTACGACGAGTCGTGCGTTTACTTGGCAAACGGATAATCCGAACTTGTCTGCAAAACTTCAGATTGTACAAGGGGAGGACACCTCTTTTGAAGGGGATCAAATCTTGAATTTCGAAGGAACAACGACATCACTTGTGCTGGATAACGGGGCAACGGTCGGAGTTCATAAAGTAGAGGCAACCGGGCTAACACCGGGAACCGTATATCAATACCGTGTAGGAGACGGATCAGAGAAAGGATGGAGCGATGTACTTACTTTTGAAACTGCTCCAGAAGAAGAGGATTTCTCCTTTATTTATGCTACGGATTCGCAAGGTGAGACGCAAAGTGATTTTGAACTTTGGAAAAATACAATGAATAAAGCCTTTGAGACGTTTCCAGGTGCTTCGTTTGTCGTTCATGCGGGAGACTTTGTGGAAGATTCAGGTTCGGATGATGCGTGGAACTATTTTCTGGAAAAAAGCACTTCCTGGATTAGCCGGATCCCCATCGTGCCTGTCATCGGTAATAACGATGTGATGGATGATAAGTTTGAGCGATTTGCTTCTTACTTCCATACGCCAGATAACGGTGCATCTAAATTAACGGGATCTGAAACCAACTACTCCTTTGATTATGGCAGTGCACATATCGCTGTACTCAATACCGAAGGGAGTATCAAGCAACAAACAGAATGGCTGAAAGAAGATTTGGCAAGTACAGATAAAGAGTGGAAAATTGTAGCGATGCATCGTCCAGTATATGGTGGAAACACGTATAAGAAAATCCAGGACTGGGCGGAAATTTTTGATAAATATGAGGTGGATTTAGTTCTGCAAGGCCACAATCATGAGTATTCGAGATCTTATCCGCTTAAGGACGGAGAAATTACGGGAGATGGATCGGATTTGGTTCGTAATCACGAAGGAACCGTATATGTGGTTGCAAATGCAAGCGGTCCTAAATTCAATGAGAAAAAAGAGGACCAATTCTACCACAAAATTCATTTCCAGAATAACAAACAAATGTTTGCAGGAATCACGATTCGAGGTAATACTCTGACGTATCAGGCTTATGATGTGGATGGCAAACTGTTAGATGTGTTTAGTATTGAACATGAAGAGTAGTAACTTTTAATTTAAATAACAGCTGTTTTCGAAACGATTCTGTGTATTATTACTGCCGATTGTTTCGAAACAGCTGTTTTTTTAAGTTTAAAAATAGATGAATATAAACGGACCATACATCTCTTGTTTTCTTGATGAAAAGAAGAATATATAATTTGTAAGGGTTTCCATTTTTATATTGAAAGAATACATCATGAGTGCTATTATTTAACAAACAGCTAAATAGATTTACATAATTATTAAGCATATCAATTCTGTAAGCGTTTCATCTGCGAAGTGTATTCCCCTATTTGTACATGAAAAGGAGAGGGTAACGTTGTATCCATTATTCAAGCGAAGTAAGAAAGCAGCACTGCTCACGACAACCTTGACAGTTTTGTTTAGCGTCTTTGGTTCTACAGGAGCGATTTCTGTTAGTGAAGCGAAGGGGGCGAATGAGCAGACAAGTCCAGTTTTTCAAGAAGCTTCTGTTCATGATCCGTCCTTGATTAAAGTAGACAACACGTTTTATGTATTTGGTTCCCACCTTGCCGCTGCAAAATCTACAGATCTGATGAGTTGGAACTTGATTGATTCGGGAGTAAGAGACGGTAATAAGCTCATTCCGAATGTTACGGAAGAACTCAAAGAAGCTCTCGCCTGGGCACAGAGTGATACGCTTTGGGCAGCGGATGTCATTCAACTCGAAGATGGACGTTTTTATATGTACTACAATGCTTGTAAAGGAGATTCTCCTAGATCTGCGCTCGGCGTAGCTGTAGCGGACAATATCGAAGGTCCTTATAAGGACGAAGGTATTCTGCTGAAGTCAGGTATGTGGGATGAGATCTCAGAAGATGGCACGATTTATGATGCTACAAAGCATCCAAATGTAGTCGATCCTGATGTATTCTACGATAAGAATGGGAAGCTGTGGATGGTATACGGATCCTATTCGGGTGGAATTTTCATTCTTGAAATGGATCCAAAGACAGGCAAGATCTTGCCTGATCAAGGATATGGCGAGAAATTAATTGGCGGTAATCACAGCCGTATTGAAGGTCCTTATATTTTGTATCATCCAGAGACCGATTATTATTACATGTACTTATCTTATGGCGGACTTGACTCTGTTGGCGGATATAATATGAGAGTTGTTCGTTCCAAGAACCCGGATGGTCCTTACCTTGATGCAGAAGGCAATGATATGACTCAGGTCAAAGCAGATCCATCTCTGCCGCTCTTTGATGATCGTTCCATTGAGCCTTTCGGCGTGAAACTAATGGGGAACTTTCAGTTCACAAGAGAAATTGGTGACCCTGGATCAGGTTCCGGTTTAGGTTATGTATCTCCGGGTCATAACTCTGCTTATTACGATGAAAAGACAGGGAAATCATTTTTAATCTTCCATAGTCGTTTCCCGAACCAAGGCGAGGGACATGAAATTCGTGTACATGAGATGTATATGAATGCAGACGGCTGGCCTGTGGTAGCACCTTATCGTTATACGGATCAAGAATTCAAGAAAAATATCAATGCAAATGATGTTCAGGGCACCTACCAAATCATCAATCATGGTAAAGAGATAACGAATACGATCAAAACTCCGTTAAAAGCGGTGTTTGACAAGAAAGGTAAGATTACGGGTGATGTAAAGGGTACCTGGAGTCTTGGGAAAAATGGGGAGGCGGTAGTGAATGTAGATGGTTCACAGTATAAAGGCGTCTTCTCCAGAGAGTGGGATTCATCCAAAGAACAGACGGTTATGACGTTTACTGCACTTTCGAATCAAGGGATTGCTCTATGGGGTAGCCGTGCGGAAGAACGGAAAGATAAAGATGTCGTAGCTGCTGTGAAAAAAGATCTATCGATCGGCGATACGACCGCCGTATACCAAAATCTTGTGTTACCCATTAAAGCTAGTGAAGACAGCACAATCAGCTGGACTTCGTCTAATAAAGAAATTGTTTCTAATACAGGGATAGTGAAAAGACCTGCAGCTGGTAAGGGGCAAGCTACGGTTCAACTTGTTGCAAAGATACAAAAAGGAAAAGTCGTAGGTACAAAAACGTTCAACGTGACCGTTCTGCCCGAACTTACAGGGCCCGTCATTGCGAATTATAATTTTGACGATGTACAAGGAACGAAAGTAAGTGATCAATCTGTAAATGGACTAAACGGAGTGCTTCAAGGGGGCGCGACGCAACTAACTTCAGGTAAAAAAGGAGCTGCCCTTCAGTTTAACGGGAAAGATGGTTATGTGCAGGTACCAGGACTCGTTACCGATGCTCAAGATTTCACATTTGCTGCATGGGTGAAATGGAATGGTGGAGGAGACTGGCAGCGTATCTTTGATTTTGGAAATGGGCTTGGGAAACATATGTTCCTGACTCCTTCTCAGCATACAGGCGTACTACAGTTCACGATTCATAACGGAGTTGATCAAAGTTTGCTGTCGCATGCGAAACTTCCTCAGAACGAATGGACGCATGTAGCCGTAACGCTTGAGGGGAATACCGGTATCTTGTACGTGAATGGACAGCCAGTTGCTACGAATAAAGAAATGACGTATAACCCGAAAGACTTGCTTGCTAACGAATCTTACCTGGGTAAAAGCAGATTTGCAGCTGATCCCTACTTCAACGGAAGTCTAGATGAGGTTAGCATCTATAATCAAGCATTGAGCAAGGAAGAAATTCAGGATCTTATATCAAAATAATATACAAGAGCACAATAGAAAGCCGTAAGATTCATGGACTGGTTCTCTCAGATCCATCTGTCTTACGGCTTTTTTCTTTATTTTTCATGTGTTTGAATCAAATTGATTTGCTTTATTGTCTCTTTCGAAATGAGAAAGCTTCCGAGAAAAGATAAACAAGTGATACGAACAGAAAACCGAGAATGACGGAGTCAATCACTCGCACGACAAGGACTCCATATTCAGATAAGGATAACGGATCTATCACCATCCATAGCACGAATATAACGATTATCAGAACCCCCAGAGATAACCAGTACCTCCACTTCCTTGAATTGAAATCCAAGGTATAGGCAGAGATCGGCACTTCGTTTCGATGCTTCCATAAACGGCTTAGAGAGAAGAGAAATATAATGGTTAGACCAAACAAAGTACTGCCATGTTGCAATATTTTATAAACGGGAAGGTCATACGTGGAAATGGATAAGGTTTCTTGTAATAGACTCCACCGTAAGACCATAAACCCTCCTTGGTGTGTAAACGAGTCCCAGATCACATGGGTTGCCATGCCGAGCCAAGCGGAATAGACAAAAACAAGGACCCGAATCACCCTTGGCTTCCGTGGATGTTCTGACTTCGATGGTGAAGTGAGGATCTCCTGCACATCAGAAGGCAGATTGCTGAATAAAGGAGGATATACAATATACCGATATACTAGATAAGTTAGGATAACGAGGAAAAGGTTCAGCGTCATGAATCCATTTATCGTATGGCCGATTTCGCCGGAAGGTCTACCTCGCAGGAAATACTCGAAGTCTGGTGCCATACTCCCAAGAACAAGCGCGGGAAAATGAAGATAAGTTTTGTTTCGAACGAAAGGAAGTACAGCGGCTGGATGAGCAAAGGTGAGTGGCATGGATGTTCCTCTTTCTTTTTTCTATTTAGCTAACTTTATGGCTTTTTAGACGTTAACTATGTGTATGGTTTAGCAATAACTAAAGAAATGGCGGGAAGCACATATGAAAGACGAAGTGGAAGAACAAAATGTAGCACAAATGATGAAAAAAGTATCGAATGACTCTTCTAAAAGTCAATTTCCGGAATTAGATACCGAGAAATTACCTCGGGACAGAAAGAAACCTCGAAATAGATTATCAAAACGATTGTTTTATATCACTGGGTTCACCGTTGTATTTCTTTTGGCCATTCTCGTACTGGAGAGGAATGGAGTATCAGAAGAGGAAAGGATCGTAATGGAAAAGTTATCAGGGAAATTAGGCTATTTGAAACTGATACGAGAAGATCAAACACTCTATAACGCGGTGAAACATGATTTATTGCAAGATTTACATATGACAGATACAGACGGAGATTATTCATTAACGGTAGATGGCCTCATAGCTGATGAGAAAAAAGTGGTTATGTTGTACACGTTAACTGCACCGAATCAAGCAAGCAGGAAAGATTCTTTTCTTAGGTATGAAATACTTGATGGAAAGAAAAATCATCTTAGTAGTTTTAGTCATGCAGCTCCACTTTCAGTCTATGATAAAGAAAAAGCTGAAAAAGTGCAGGTAGATGCCAGATTGTTGGATATCTCATGGTCTCCAGAAGGAGGAACCACTCCGGATACATTGATTTTAAACGTTGAACTCGATGACAAAAAATTTAGTATGACTATTCCGAATGATCAGAGTCGTTATGTTGATATGAAGAAAACATACCAACTTGAAGAAGCTCTTACTATTGGGGATCAAAAATTAACGGTACATGAAGCCGTTGTTACTCCTCTTGTAGCTTACGTAAGAATCTCAGCAGATTCGCTGAATACAAGGAACATAAACGGGATGATTTCCTTAGCTATAATGAACGAGGAGGGGAAACACTATCCAAGTGGAGGTGGATCAGGTGATCTCATGTCTCCAGAAGGTTTGAATGCTCGATTTATCAGTAATTACTTCGATTCCTTACCAGCGTTTCTGGTGTCAGAGGGGGCATACATTTCAGATAAGAATAAAAAGTTAGTTATTAATACCGATACAAAAGAAACCCTGCTCGCTCCAAGTGAACACATAGCCCTCTCGGAAGCCATTGTAAAGGATGAAGAGATTGAAATTACGATTCTGACCAAAGACATTGATGTACCTACTCCGAAAGAATATAGAAATTTCATGCTGTTAAGTACCAATACTGCTTTTACAGATTCAACCGGAACTGAATTTATGATACTTGATGATTCGAGATCAGGATTCAATAGTAATGGAGAAAAGGCAGAACAAACATTATACTACTCTATCCCCAAAGAAGATTATGAGCAGCCACTAACTTTTGAAGTCGAGGAGTATCCTGGTTTTGTGAAAGAAAAAGTGAAAATTATGCTTGATTCAAAATAGATCATTTATAGGGAAGAGTCACAGCTTGTTCTGGTGGCTCTTTTATTTTTGGCGTGAATAAAAACCAAATGGGCTGCACGTCAGTCTAATTAACAAATAGAGGAAATCAGACCGGATGGAAAGGAGGAGGGATTGAGTGGATTTAATTGAACTGGCTGTGAAAGCAAAACAAGGAGATGAAGAAGCATTCTTAGAGCGAATGAGTGTAGACAAGCATAAATTATACGGCATTGCCTATTCTTATATGCTCAATCAGCAGGATGCGCTAGACGTGGTCCAAGAAACGGTGAGCAAAGTATGGGCAAAACGGAAATCACTGAAGCAACCCGAGTATTTTACAACATGGGTCATTCGAATCTTAATACGCGTATGTATGGATGAACAGAAAAAGAAACGTAGAGAGGTGCCTACGGCTGCGGATCATATGGGATATGATGCAGTACTTGCTCCGCAAAGTGTAGATTCAGATCACAAATTAGATATGGAAAAACGGATTAGAAAGCTGCAGCCGAAATATCGGATGGTCATCGTACTGAAATATTACCGTGATCTTACCATACCAGATATCGCTGAACTTATGAACAAGCCGGAAGGGACGATCCGAACCTGGCTTCATAAGGGATTGAAACAAATGAGAATTGAGATGATGGAAGAAGAGGATCAGGAAGTGAAAGAAAGCCCATGGACTGAGGACAGGAAGGTGAGGAAATATGTCTGAAAATCAAGATAAGAATTGGGAGAATACTTTTGAGCTAAATAAACAACTTCATGATCAGCGGATGGTATCTGACTTCGAACTTGATCTTGCAATCCGTAAGGGATTGTCACAAGGAAAGAAAACGGATAGGGATGTGAGAAAAAGGAGATCTATTTTTGTAGCAGCCGCAGCTATGATGAGTGTTTTTATGATATTCGTTGCGAGTATCAGAGTTTCACCAGCCTTTGCTTCCACAGTTCGGGACATGCCGGGTTTGAATAAATTCGTAGATCTCATTCGGTATGACAGCTTATTTGCAAAAGCATGGGAACATGATTTTCTACAAGAAGTGGGAATCTCAGATAGATCGGAAGATACCGTGTTTACGGTGGGAAGTATACTTGCGGATGAAGACCGGATTCTCATTCTCTATTCTCTGAAGGGTCCAGAAGTGAGGGAAGGGAAAGCGAATGATTATATGGCTTTTGAATTGACGAATGGAAAAGGAGAAAAGATTAGCGAGCAACGACTAAGCGTTCTTCCTAAAGAGATTGAGGAAGCAGTTGATACTTATGAAAAACTTGATTTTCGATTGTTAGACGGTCAAACGATGCCGGAACGGTTAATTCTGAAAGTGAATATGATTGGTCATCATTATGAAATTCCATTTACCGTGGATAAAGAACGTTTTGCGGGTATGAGAGAGGTCATTCCAGTCGATAAGCAGATGGAAGTAGATGGTCAGAAAGTGAACATTGATCAAGTAACGATTACGCCTCTTCAAGCAAAAGTACATGTCACAGCAGACCCCAATAATACAATGCAGATCAATGATCTAGTTGATTTAAGATTAAATGATAATACCGATTACAAAAGAAGAATGGAGACCGTACAGGGCGACTTATCAACAGGAGAGCGAACTTATTACTTTGAAAGTCCTTATTTTAGTCAAACGGACTCGTTGACTTTAGAAGCAAAAGGATTCTTTTTGAATAAACGAGATCAAGTATTTACATTTAATATAGAGACGGTAGAGACCATACACACACCTAACCCACACATTGTCTTAGATAAGGTAGAGGAAACAGGAGACGGAATTCAAGTAAGCATCAGTACAGAAGGAATTTATGACCAGACGGAATATCCATATTTCAATCCTTATGTACAATTTTTCAATGAAGATAACACATTCACAGATGCTGCGGGTAAAGAATATCCAATGAACGACGCTAAATTGTTAATGTGGACGGGACCCGGCACGGAGAGCCACGAAATGACGTTCTCTATACCCAAAAGGGAATATAAACAGCCTTTGTCTTTTAAGGTGAAGGAATACCCAGGATTTGCGAAAGCAGATATCAATATTAAAATAAAATAGAATTTGTCCTTATGTCGTTCATGTATCGCTTACAAGAAATGTGACGTGTAAACTTTTCAACTCATTCCATAAAAGCTATAATAGAAAGGATTGAGCCTGATTCTAAGTGAAAGAGAGCGATATATTATGGGTCGTAAATGGAATAACATCAAAGAGAAAAAGGCAAATAAGGACGCTAGTACTAGCCGAATCTATGCCAAATTTGGACGTGAAATATATGTAGTTGCTCGCCAGGGTGAACCTGATCCTGAGTCGAACCGTGCACTGAAAGTAGTACTTGAGCGTGCCAAAACTTATAACGTACCAAAAGCGATCATCGACCGCGCACTGGAAAAAGCAAAAGGCGGTTCCGAAGAAAACTTTGACGAACTTCGTTATGAAGGTTTTGGACCTAACGGTTCCATGGTTATTGTGGATGCCCTCACGAACAACGTGAATCGTACTGCTTCCGAAGTACGTTCCACTTTCAGTAAAAACGGAGGAAACCTCGGTGTAAGTGGTTCCGTTAACTACATGTTTGATTCAACAGCCGTTATCGGTGTAGAAGGAAAAACAGCGGATGACGTGCTTGAACTGCTAATGGAAGCAGATCTTGATGTACGTGACATTATCGAAGAAGATGATTCTGTTATCGTGTATGCTGAACCAGATCAATTCCACGCTGTACAAGATGCTTTCAAAAATGCTGGTATTTCCGAATTTACGGTAGCCGAGCTTACAATGCTTCCACAAACCTTCGTATCTCTAGAAGGCGATGCACTTGCTCAGTTCGAGAAACTGATCGATGTGCTTGAAGATCTGGAAGATGTGCAGCAAGTGTATCACAACGTCGAGTTCGAAGATTAAGGTGTACTCTAGCCATTTCTCTAGCCATGAAACGGAAAGTTGTTCTTAAAACCACCAATTGTTTCAATAAGCGAGAATATACATTTTTTTGCTTGTTGGATTTTATAATGATCTACGTTTTGAGTCTGAATTAATGAGAATGGCGTATTGTTAAACTCACTTTTTGTATTGAATATCTATACAAGGAGTGAGTTTTTATGTTATTAGAAGATGTTTAAAAAGAGTTTTTATTTGATCTGGAGATAAAGAATTACAGTGTTCGCACCATTAAAGGCTATCGAAATAACAATAGAGCTTTCCTGAAATTCTTGTGTAACGCATTTGCAGTTACAGAATTGAGGAAGTTAGTACATCGCACATTAAATCGTATCTTATGAACTTGAAGAAAAAAGGATTGTCTAAATCGTATACTAATGGGATTCAAAAAAATATTCGTTCAATTTTCAAATTCAATGTGGAGAAGGTTATATTGCTGAGAAAAGAAATCCTTTTATAGGGGTAAAGTCGTTGAAGCAACCCAAAAAAGTTCTTATTCAAACATTCGATGATGATGAAGTGAAGAGAATGATCAGTGCATTCAAAGGTGATTATTATTTGAGTTTACGAAACAAGTTGATTCTGATGTTATTTGTAGATTTAGGAATCAGGAATCTGGAGCTTTGTACTCTGGGTACACTTGATGTGAGAGATAGTGTTATAAAGATACATGGCAAAGGAAATAAAGAAAGAAATTTGTACATTTCACCTTTTCTTAAAAAGCACATCATCAAATACGAGAGTGAAAGAAGCATATTTCAAAGACAAGCTGATGACTGATTCAAATTTTTTTATCTCAAAATGGTAGAATAATCCAATATCCGTGAGCATATTCGTTGCAGTCGTCATACACTAAGACATTATTATGTCAGAAACAATTAAGATTGGGTTTAGATATTTATAGCCTTAGTAGATTGTTAGGTCATGAGTCAACAATCATTACAAATCGCTATCTGCAATCGATCCAAGATGAGCAGATTCAGAATTAGCTAAAAAGACCACAAAAAGTGACGGCATTTAAAGATGTAAGATTGTCAGCTCAACATTCAGGCATACAATGGCCCATCGAATGAGTGCAGATGTGTTCTCACTTCAAAAAATGTTACGGCACTCTGACTTGGATATGAGCAAGAAATACTTGGCTTTATGGGGAACTGCCTCGAAAGAGCAAAATAATAAGTTTAATCCTTTAAATCATTTGGATTTATAAGGTTTTAACGCGCTCTCATAAACATTAGTTGATTTGTTACATACATCCTAACGTAGATAACCATTCGAGAATATTTTGATTTAAAGCTAATGTGATTTCACCTAGAAGTCGTATAAACCGGCTGTAGAGTATCGAAGTCAACACTCAGTTAAGGAGTCGGTCTTAATTATTAAATCTTTTACACATGTAAATATAGAGTCACCCATTCGAACATTACAAATGGGTGACTATTCAAGTGCTTAACATCCTTGGCAAGTCTGAGAATCATTTGTACCTCGGCAGTCTGCCTTAATAACGAGTTAATTGCTTTGATGAGAAGCCTTTTATCAGCCCTATCTTCGATAGCTTCTATTCCTTCAATTCGAATAACTCAATTGTATTCACATCTAAATCCGAAATCACTTTCTTTAGTTTTCCGTCGAAATGTTTCGTTCGCTGGGCTCAATATGTGAAATATATGTAACGTGGATTTCGCTTTTTCAAACAAAGTTTCCTGTGTGTGGCCGTTTTCTTTGCGTAACATTCTCATACGTTCTCCAACGAGTTATAAAAAATCAGAAGACATTCTTTCACTTCCCTTCCGTTCAAGCGTATGGAAGGAGTGTGGACATTCACATAATCTTATATCAGAATTTTTATTGAAAGAATATTATATATACGATACTATATTTGGTATGTGACTTTAGAACTAGGAAGGTGCGTGAAGATGAGAATAAGGAACTACATAATCAGCTTTACTTGTATATGTTTGATTCTACTGGGAACAGCCTGTGAATCAGAGAGTGATAAACGGAAGGCAAGAATTAAAGAACTTGATAAGGAGATTAATCAGTTAAAGAAAGAAACTGATTTAATGAATGATTATCTCGACGCCTGCGAAAAGGTGAGCAAATGTTAAAATATACTATGGATTTGGGGATGTAAAAATGTATCTTGGCTTTGGAGGGGTATTAGCAATCCTTGCGTTCATCATGTTTTTCATTGCTATTGGTGGCGGTGGTGATTATCCGATTGTAGGGTGGATTCTATTTATCGGATTTGGAATTGGTTCGTGGTACTCCTATAAGAAGAATAATGAACTTGAAGAAGAAAAGATGTCTCAGAAGCGGCATGAAACGGATGATAGGTTAAAGCGTATTCCCAACTACAAATCGTCACAAAGATACACCTCAGCCAATGGCGATGTTACATTATCAATTGACGAAACGAACAAGCAAATATCATTAGTTTCCCTTAATTCATACAAAGATAAAGTGTATAGCTACCGTGACATATTGAAATCTGAGATTTTGACAGATGGTATGAGTGTTACTTCTACAAACAGGGGTAGCCAAATTGGAGGAGCGTTGCTAGGCGGTTTGCTTGCTGGAGGAGTAGGGGCATTGATAGGAGGACTTTCTGGCTCGACGACAAGCCAAGAAAAAGTGAAGAAGATTGAGTTGAACGTAATTGTTAATGATACAGTAAACCCGATACATAAGATTGCTTTTTTAGATTCGGAATTTTCCGCATATGCAAAGGACACTCAGGAATATAAAGATAGCTACAATACAGCATATCATTGTCATCAATTAATCGGTGTTCTTATTAGGCAAGCCGACGAGGAAGACAAGCGAACAGAGACTTCAACGATTAGCAATAGTTCTCAAAGTAATGTGTCCGTTGCTGATGAACTTAGAAAACTTGTCCAGTTAAAGGATGAGGGAATAATCAGCGGCGATGAGTTTGATATACAGAAGAAAAAGCTAATAGGGTAAAACAAATAAACCAGTAAGAGGAGAAAACTTGTTACTGGCTTATTTTTGTAAGGCGTTATACTATCGTTTGTATTGTTCTTTTAATCTGCCTCATTGTATACGTATCAAGAGAATTATAATCTTCTCTCAGCATTGAGTACATTGTGAGATTTTTTACAGTGACGCCCACCTCCATAGCGAGTTAAATAATTGAAAATCTAAAATTTTTTTCTGACACAATAAAATAACAGGTTTATAAGAGCCCACTGCAGATTCCTAGCGAGTGGGCTTTGTTTTTCTTTTTTTGTTTCTCACAAGCGATAAAATACATCTGAAGGAGAAGTATAAGAACATAATTATCAATTGTAAAAAAACAAGCAGATGATAAGTTGGTTGTGATAGTGTCGTGATACAGGGGGCTTGTCCAAAGTGAATACTAAAGGTTTAAATAAATTGAATATGATAGGATGGATATAACAACAAGTTATACTATCTGTTTCTATAGTAATATGTAAATATCGATAGGAGAGGTTGAGATTGAGCTTTGACTACAGGTTATTAGGGAGAAAACTAAAAGAAGCTAGACAAAATCAAGAGTATACTATCGATGAAGTTGCAGAATATATTAATAAATCTGAAAAAGATTATAAAATGATTGAAGATGGTGAATATGTAACTCTTGAAGGAGATACTGTTGTATTGTTATCGAAGTTATTTAAAGTTGATTTCCGTTATTTAATTACAGGTAATTATCCGTCAGCAGAATCTCAAATCACTAGTTTATTCAGACAAAATAGTGAACTATCAAAGAACGATAGACGGGCTATACAATCGTTTATTAGATTATGTGAAACGAAAAATGATATTGAGGAAATGCTTGGATCTTATAAACCTGTACCTCCGAAGTATTCGATGAATGACTTTAATGTGGATAATGAAAAACAACAAGGGATTTTAGCAGCTGATTTCGAAAGGAATCGGCTCAAAATTGTCGGTGATATTCCTAATATTTATTCATTATTACGACAACAAAAAATTCACATTTTCAGAAGAACCTTAGATGATAAAAATATCTCGGGGGTATATATTAAACATCCCTATGCCGGTCATTGTATTTTGATAAACTACGTTGATGATATTTTCAGACAAAATTTTTCAGCAGCGCATGAATATTGCCATGTGTTATTTGACTCAGATAGCGAGCAAAGAATAAGTTATGAAAGAACCAATGATTATGTTGAAGTTAGGGCTAATAACTTCTCTAGTAATTTCTTAGTGCCATCATCTGCTTATCATCAATTAATAAATAAAAAAGACGTGTCCTATGAGTATCTTTCCAATTGGATAATTACTATTTGTAGGAAATATAAAGTGAATAAACATGTTGTTATTTATAAACTTTCAGATTTGAAAATAATTACAAGTAACACAAAAAATAAACTGTTATCTGATTTTAGTTTTAAAGTTATTAGCAATTATAAGGAAGATCCTGAATTAGTAGGTGTTTCTCCGAATCTTGTTAAACCAATCACAGAGTTAATAAAAAATGGTATATCACTTGAGTATATAAAGTTATGTAAAAATGCTTATGACGATGGGGTGATCACATTTTCGAAATTAGTTAATTCCCTAAATACAGATTTTTATAAGGGAAAACACATAGTTGATATTATGGATTTTATAATGGAGGTGTGATGTATGACGACGGTTGCGGTTATTGATACATGCGTTATTCAAAATTTCTGCAATATAAATCGATTTGATTTGTTTGGAAAGTTGAAATATTTTCTTTTTACAACAATATATGTTGATTTGGAGATAAGTAACGCTGACACTGCTACTAAGCTAAAGTATGAGTCTCTTATCAGCAAGGAAACAATTAAAAAAGTGAATCTTACTATTCAAGATTTAGTTCAAATGTCACAAATACCCGAAAGTAAAAAATATAGTGATGCAGAATTGTCTTGTATTGTAAAAGCAAAACAACTTAATTCTTCTGCTCTTACTGATGATAAGAGAGCCATTAATTTTATCAGAAATTATATAGATGGTGTTCTTATCAAGGGAACAAAAGAGATTTTAGTTGAAGGGTATGTTCAAGATTATTTAAATGATAATGATTTGAAAGAATTGCAAGACAAATTAAAGGGGTATAAATTTCATATAAAAGAAAACCTAGTATTTGAAGCAGCTGCTTTAAAAATGTTAGGTATAAGTAATTAGATATATAAATTTGATAATTTGAATTGGATGTAATAATAAAGAAAATCAGGCAGTACTAGTTTTTTTACAAAAATATAAGCGAAAAGCTTATGAAGTAAGGTTTATAAGATTTAATCCTGTGCTTAGCGAATTTTGGGGTCATATTAAAGTAGGCTACGCTGATCATAAGACGAAATAAGTTATCATCCACAATAACCGTAATGAATACTTGGTAGTAGCAATCATTGTTTTGGATGAGTCATTTAGTGTTTTGAATTGTAATAATTTTGGTGAAAAAGATAATTTAATGATGTAAACTTGAGTGGTAGTACTTGGGTCGATTAATGTGTCCCCAAATACAAATTTAGAAAAGAAGAGTTGATTATATGGAAACGAACTTTATCCAAATTTCGGATATTCATCATCATTTTTCAAACTACGATTCGTTGAAAATGAGACTAATGTTAGAAGAATATCTAAAAGAATTGTCACAGGGAACTAGGTTCGACTTTGTATTGATAACTGGCGACTTAAGTGACAAAGGAGCTGGTTTTAATGATGAGATAAGTGGTTTTTTAGATTTGATATTATCAAGCCTAAACTTAACAAGAAAAGATATTTTTATTGTTCCTGGGAATCATGATTTGAAGAGAAACGTCCCGAGAAAATATGTAATAGAGGGTATAAAAGCTTCATTATCAAAAGATGAGCTAGATGAAGCTTTAAAAACAGAAGATACTAAAGGAATATTACTCGAAAGTTTCAAAGATTTTTTTGAGTTTTATAAAGAGTATACAGAAGAAGATTATCCGAGAGAGTCTTTTCATTTTATTAAAACCAAGGGTAAATGTAATATAATCCACTTGAATACCTGTTTGACAGCGTACACTTCAAATGAAGAAGGAACTCTTTTGATAGGAAGACAGAAATTGATTGGTTGCCTTTCAGCGTTAAAGAGAGATCCAAGTAAAATCAACATAGCGATTGGTCATCATACAATTGATTGTTTTCATCCAGATGAGATAACAAGTATTGTTGCAAATTTTGATGACTTTGGGATTGATATGTATTTATCTGGACATGTACATAAACCAAAATACCATATTGAAGCAAATGTCCATACTCCTTACATCAATTTGGTAAGTGGAGCAACACATTCTGATGATTATGCGGTTGGTGGATTTATATCTGCAAAAGTTGCCTTTGATAGTCATGAATTGGAAGTTCAGTATCATAAGTGGCACAATGTAGACGAATATTGGTCTACAACAAATGATATGGGGAGATTGGCAAAAAGCGGAACTCTTAAACATAAATTAAAGAAATTTGAGAAAAGAGCAAAACAACTAGATGTTTCAGTTGATTTAACCTCTCTAAGGGATGATATTGAGGATAAAGTAAGGATTGATGAGGACGAATTTAAACAATTCATAATTGATTTTCATCAACATCCTAAGAAGAAGGGGGAAATTACAAGCTATCAGACAAAACAAAAAGAAATCGAAGAAAAGTTTGATAATATGCGTTGTAGCTCATCATTTGAAAAAATGTTTCTTGATTACGCTCAATATTTCACAGCGATAGAGGAGATATTAAATTCAACTTCATATATTGAAGCAGATAAGAAAGAAATTGTTTCAGAATTAGTTATTGAAACTTATTTGGGCATTCATAGTAAATATGATTCAGGGGATGTTATTTTCACAACTATGGTGGATGCGATACAAAAACAATATTCGGAAACGTTGAGCTATTCACCTGCAAAGACTAGAAGGTATATCCGTATTCTAACTTGTTGGAGTATTTATGACTGTAATATTTTCAATGAAAACAAGGTTGAGGCTTAAAAATGCTGAGTCAAATAAACTTTATAAATTCACTATTCCGTTATGTCAATGTTCAAGAAATTAGCATAGCGGAGGAGGTAATCAAAATGGACTATTTCCTAGTCTCTAAACATCAAATAGTAGAAGAAAATATTCTATTCACTTCTAAAGTGTTATATCAGTTGTTAGATAATGAATTACATGTTGATGAATTATTTTTAAAGTATGCTAATGAAAGAAATATCATATTAAATCTAAACATAGAAAGAATTTTATATCTATCACTTACTTTGCTTTTTGCAATGGGATTAATAAGTGCTAACCAAAATATGATAATGAGGGCTATACAATGATATTAAACGAGTTAGTTATTTATAGTAGTGACTCTGAAACGATTTTAAAAAAGTATCCCTTCAATCGATTTGGACTAAATGTCATTCTAGGTGAAAAGAGCATACTCAACGAAGAGACAAATGGTGTTGGCAAATCTACGATGATAGATTGCATCGAAATCTTGCTTGGAAAGACAATAAGTAAGTCTTACGAACAAAATTCAGAATTAATAAGTCGTAGCATCTTCTTGATCTTAAAGATTGAATCCAATGGAGCAATTATGTATTTGGGGCGTCACCTTAATACTCCTAAAAAGGGATTTATTCTTGTTTCCGAAGAAATTTCGTTTCAAATAAGCGAATGGGAGAGTTACTCTCTGAAAAATTACAAAGAAAAAATTGGTGATTTGCTATTCTTGAAACAAAATGAAACTTCTTTTTCGGCACTGCGCGAATATATAGTCAGGAACGAGAAATTTGGATTTAATGATATAACTTTGGCTGGTCGAAAATCTATTGTTAATTATTCTCTTTTGGCATTTTTATTTGGACTACCTCATAGATTTGAGTTTGAGATTCAGAATATTAAGGCTTCAATTGATTCATTAAGACAACAAATTAAGTTGATTGAATCAATCGGTATTCAAGTAGACAAGCTAAAAATTAAAGAAGAAGAGTTGGAATCAGAAGTATCTCAAATAAAAGCTGCCTTGGATTCGTTAGAGATATCAGATAGGGTTCAGATTAACACTGACAGATATTCAAAGCTTAAAACTGAACTACAGTTAACTCAAAGTAAAATATTTGAACTGGAGCATGTTATTAAGCAATATCAAAAAAACATAAATAATTTAACAAAGAAAACAAGAGACATTAAACAACTGAAGGACATAGAACCTTTTTTTGAACAGCTTGTTGGGTATTTTCCATTTAAAGTAAAACGGAATTATGAAGAGATTGAAACTTTTTATGATTTTATGGTTGACAATCGAGGTAAGTATTTTAATGACAAGATAAGTGTCATGCAATCAGAAATAGCTGAGTTAAAAGAGAACAGACAGAAAATAGAAGATGACTTAAGAAATGTAAGTCAACTTCTGAAAAACAAGAAATTTGTTGAAGATGTTGCTTCAGTAATAAAAGAACTAGAAGAAAAACAAATGGAATTAGCACAAATAAAGGTTAGATTAGCAGAATACAACAACAAAAATGGGATAAATGATAAAATTAACAAACTTGAAGCTGAAAAATTGAGACTCACATCAATAAAGAATGATGAGTTTAATACGTATAAAGAACATGTTGAATATTTACAAAAAATATTTAACTCGATGTGCTTGGAGACATATAATCAAATAGGAGTTCTAAATTTTGAGTTTGAGAACTCCTCAAAAAGTACTGCTTCCACCGGAAGAATTAAAATCAGATGCACTATTCCAGATGAGAACTCGCATGGAAGACTATACATGAAAATTAATATGTTTGATTTGACTTGGTTATTATATAGAATTGAAAAACATTTACCAATTAATTTTTTATTCCATGATGGTTCTTATTCAAAGCCAGATGTGGCGGTTAAACCAAAGCTATTGAGCTATATTGACTCCCAATTAAAGACTGGTGAACGAGGGCAATACTTCGTTACTATTAATATTGATGAATTAGATACGAGTGACATTGAGGTTCTGGAAGACAATAACTGTGTTATTGCAAAGCTAAATAGGAGCAAAGATGAGAATAGATTTTTTGGTTTCAAATTTTAAACGTACCGATTCCCTAAAAAGTTATTAAAGTAAGGGATGGACTTAATCGTTCTCTAATTTTATACAAAAAGTGAGTTGTAACAAACCAGTTTTTCGAACTGAGCCTGTGCATCCTCGGGAAGTTCAATATGGTTTTCAGCAAATGTATCACAATGTTGAGTTTGAAGAGTAGACGTACACGTAAGTTCGTTTCGAGAGTTTAACTTTCGATATTAAGAACCCTCCATACCGCCTCAACAAGCGGCTGGAGGTTCTTTTTATTTGTTTGAAAGAATCAATTTCATAACACCTTCATGAGTTATGAAATTGATTCGAATAAGATAAAATATAACACCATCAAGGAGAGAGACATGAAACTGGTATCTTGGAACGTAAATGGGCTTAGAGCTTGTGTGAAAAAAGGGTTTATGGATTATTTTCATCAAATGGATGCGGATATTTTCTGTCTACAAGAAACAAAACTGCAAGAAGGACAGATTGAACTGGAGCTCGGGGAAGAGTATCAGGATTACTGGAGTTACGCCGAGAAAAAAGGATATTCGGGAACTGCGATATTTACTCGTATTAAACCTTTGTCCGTTCAGTATGGAATGAGTGAAGAAGACCCGGACGTGGAAGGCCGAATGATCACTTTAGAATTTGAGTCTTTCTATCTGGTGAACGTGTATACACCGAATGCTCGGAGAGATCTATCGAGACTAGCTATGCGGCTGGAGTGGGAAGAACAATTTCGAGAGTATATTACGGGCCTGGATCAGAAAAAACCTGTGGTGATTTGTGGAGACCTGAATGTCGCGCACCAAGAAATAGATATCAAGAATGCGAAGAGTAATCGGGGCAATTCCGGATTTACAGATGAGGAACGAGAGAAAATGACGAGACTGCTGGAATCCGGATTTGTAGATACATTCCGTTATTTTTATCCTGATCAGACAGATGTATATAGCTGGTGGTCTTATATGGCAAAGGTTCGAGAGCGAAATATCGGCTGGCGTATTGATTATTTTCTAGCATCAGAGAGAATTGCTCCCCAATTAATAGACGCATCGATCGATAGTCAAGTTCTCGGAAGTGATCATTGTCCGATCGTGCTTGAAATAGATATAACTAAATAAAATGGATTAATGCAATTTTGTTTGGTTTTGTTAGGTTAGGTATGTCATGCTTTTTATCAAAATAACTATTTTTGTTATGGAATTTTACGAAAACCTATTTCCAATTTGAACTGATAGCGTTATCATAGGGGATGGAAATGAACGTATATATCAGGTAATTGGAGAGGGGAAGTAAGCCGTGAGCCAACCGTTTCAACAGGGAGAGACCGTTCTTTTTATAGGAGACAGCATTACTGATTGTGGTCGAGATTACAGTAACAATTGGAGCCTTGGCAGTGGATATGCTCTGCTGACAGCAGCTGAAGTTGGGAAACAATATCCTGAGCTAAATATGAGGTTTTTAAATCGGGGTATTAACGGCAACCGAATTACGGATCTGCAGCAACGATGGGAAGAGGACTGTATCGCTCATCAGCCTGATTGGGTGTCGATCTATATCGGTATTAATGACACTTGGCGTTATTATGATCAAGGTGAATTTACTTCACCCGAAGATTTCTATCGTACATATCGTGATCTGATTGTTCAAACCAAGGAAAAAACAAATGCAAAACTGGTCCTCATCGAACCATTTGTTCTTCCTGTTCCGGCAGGGCAGAGAGAATGGAGAGCAGACCTTGATCCAAAAATCCATGCGATTCGCCAGTTAGCTCGTGAATTTAAAACATATTATATTCCTCTAGATGGTTTATTTGCTTCAAAAAGCACGCAACTCGATCCGGCTTTCTGGGCCGAAGATGGAGTACACCCAACAGCGGCAGGCCATGCACTGATTAGTAAAGCATGGCTCGATGCAGTTCAATCCTAATATAGGGAAGACACAAAACTTTTATCAATAAAAGAAAAACTACCTCTGCAAGCATCCATTAAGGATGAGAGCTAAAGGTAGTTTTTTTATTTTACAATCAAATCAATTTCATAATACCAACATCAACCCATTATACAAGCACTTTACGGAATTCTTCGGTGAGAAGCGGTACTACTTCAAATAAATCGCCAACAATACCATAGTCTGCGACTTTAAAAATCGGTGCTTCTGGATCTTTATTAATGGCAATAATGACTTTGGATTGACTCATGCCCGCCAAATGCTGGATTGCTCCGCTTATGCCGCAGGCGATATAGATCTCAGGAGTAACGACTTTACCGGTCTGACCGATTTGAAGGGAATAATCACAGTATCCTGCATCACAAGCTCCACGGGAAGCGCCGACAGCGCCTCCTAGTAAATCGGCAAGTTCTTCGAGCGGTTTGAATCCTTCTTCACTCTTGACACCGCGGCCTCCAGAGATCACTACTTTGGCTTCCGTCAGATCTATTTTTCCTGTAGCTTTGCTCACGACATCTTTAATCACGGTACGCAGGGAAGGAGCAGGATAAGCGATATCCACTACACTTGATGGAGCAGCAGTCTCACTTAATTCAGCAGGTTTAATATTATTTGGACGAATGGTAACGACAGCAGGAGTGGATTCGAATACACGTTTCTCAAATGCTTTCCCTGCATAAAGGGGCCGGGTGAAAATCGTTTCCCCGTCTTCATTATCAATCGCGGTTACGTCAGAAATTTGACCTGCTTGTAAATAGGCTGCTACTTGCGGAGCAAGATCCCGTCCAATGGCGGTATGACCAAAAAGTACGATATCTGGTTTCATTTGATCCAATGCAGCCTTAATTGCAGCAAAGTAAGCATCGGGATTATAGTGCGTAAGGTCTGCATGTTCCATGGCGACAACCTGATCTGCTCCGTAAGGAAGAATCGCAGATACCGCTTCTGTAATTAGAGATCCAGCAACAAAAGCGCAGATGGTATCCCCTTCCTTCGCAATGATCTGAGCTGCACCTAACGTCTCCTTAGCAACTTGACGTAACTTACCTTCACGGCTTTCAGCGTAAATGAATATCGTTTTGCTCATTAGCTTAACCTCCCGGGCAATATAGAATAAATTAAGCAGGGGATCATGGTTCACAAAAAAATTGCATGTAGGACATTCTACTTGCCATACAGTTATAAAAACATCACAATTGAAAACGCATTCAAAAGTTAAATCACTTTAGACTTCGTTCGCAGTAAGGAAACAAGTTCGGATACCGCTTCGGCAGGTTCACCTTTTAGAATTTGCCCAGCACTTCGTTCTGGGGGGAGCGTGAGTTCGGTTTGTTTTGTCGCTGGCTTCACTTCATCCTCCGTAAGGTCCAGATCTTCAAGTGTATAGGTTTTGAATGGTTTTTTCTTCGCTTTCATAATGCCGGGCAGGGAAGGATAGCGGGGTTCATTTAGTCCTTGTTGAGCGGTGAATAGGGCTGGTAAGGGGAGGGTAAGTATTTCAAGATCTCCCTCAGCGTCACGGTGAACTTCCGCGGTCGTACCGTTTATCGTAAGTTTAGTGATGGAAGCGGTATGGGGGATATTGAGCAGCTTTGCAAGCCGAATCGCCACTTGGCCTGATCCGCGATCGACTGAGAAATTACCGCCAAGAATGAGGTCCGGATTTTCTTTGGATAGATAGGTATATAGAACTTTGGAGACAGCATACTCATCATTCGGAATTCGATCATCCGAGATGAGGACTGCTTCATCGGCACCCATTGCAAGGCCAGTGCGCAGCGCTTCTGCGGTTCGACTGGGACCGAGGGATACAAGGGTTACGCTGCCGCCAAGCTCATCACGAAGTTTAACGGCTTCCTCCACTGCATATTCATCATAAGGGTTAATGACAAACTTGACTCCATCTTCCATAATCGTACCTTGCTTCACTACGATTTTTTCCTCTGTATCAAATGTTTGTTTCATGAGCACTACAATTTTCATCGTTTACGCTCTCCCTTCAAAATGAATGCTTGTGAGTTTTTTATATGTGAATCGTAGAGATGTAGAACCTCTCTACTTGGAAACGCCGTGAATAAAAAACTGAAGTGTTTCATCCACTTGATCACGTAAGGAGTACTTTTGACCAGATAAAAGCCAAGAAGTAACGACCTCGTCCATGGAACCGAAAATTAAATTTCGCACAAGTTTCACATTGAGGTTCGCCCGAAACTGTCCATTGTCGATCCCTTGTTGAACAATATTCTCGATAAGCTCGATGTAAGGTTTCAGCGTAATCCCTATTTCTTTTCGCAGTTCTAGCTCACTTTGCCGCATTTCAATCTGAGTCACATAAGCAAGCTCTGGATTACTCTCAAGTTCCGTGTAATGAATGGTGCATATTATTCGCAGCGCTTCACATGCATCATTCGTTTCAGCTACGCTTTCATGAAACTTATTTACCAGTTCTCCAAGCTTCTCTTGGAACAGATGAATGAGTATGTCCTCCTTTCTTTTGAAATACAAATAAATCGTTCCATCCGCTACGCCGGCTGCCTTGGCAATCTTGGAAACTTGCGAACGGTGATAGCCGTTTTCAGCAAATACCTTGAGAGCGCCCTGAAGAATCAAATCATATTTTTCTGTTTTTTTACTTGTCATATCGTCACCTCGATGTTAGACTACAATTAAATTTATGAATGAATACTCATTCAGTTTCTTTTCATCATCATAGAATACGTTCTTATCCTTGTCAACGACGGGTTAACAAATCCTAAATATGCAGCAGTTACATCTACTTTACACAGAAATAGAGACGTTCATCATTCACGTTATTTGACGATTTCCATGTTGTGTTACAGTCAAACGGAGTATGGAAGTCTCTTTTTTACACACTAGATGAAAGCGCTTCATACACAAGTTTCCCTGATCTTGGCTTGGTGAGAAATAAAGAAGGGAGTGACACACGGTAGTAAGACGGTAAAGAGAAGGATTCAAGATAAAGAATGAAGATACAAGGGGCTGATGAGGATGATCTTGCAAATCGGAAATGCGCTGCTCTTTTTCCTCGTTACCGGTCTAGCGGTATATCTGTTCCTAAGAGTCGTGTATCATCGGTATCTGTATATTCGCTTAGGAAAGCCGGCTGACCTCAGGCGAGATGTGAACGAACGATTACGCACCTTTGCCGTTCAGGTATTTGGTCAAACGAAACTATTTAAAGATCCAAGAAGCGGCATTATGCACTTTATTGTCTTTTACGGTTTTATTATTTTGCAGTTTGGCGCACTGGATATTATCTGGAAAGGCCTAAGTGGTCATCGGCTTCCGATTCCAGGTTATGAAGGATTTATTCTCATGCAAGAGGTTACGGTAGTTCTCATTCTTCTGGCAATCGCATACGCGGCATACCGCAGATATGGGGAGAAGCTGGACCGATTAAAACGTGGGTTTAAACCTAGTATTGTCGTCATCTTTATTACAACGCTTATGATATCTGTGCTATTTACCATGGCATTCGAGAGAGTAAGAGAAGGCGTGGCATCATCTTCAATAGCTCCGATCTCATCAAGTCTTGCGGCTGCTGTAAGCTGGATGCCTGACATGGCAATAAACGCACTATACTACGTATGTTGGTGGCTGCATCTCATAATCTTGCTATCATTCCTGCTATATGTTCCTCAATCAAAACACTTACATCTCATAACAGCCCCTATCAATATTTTATTTCGCAGAACAAATGCCCCAGGGAAATTAACCACATTAGACCTCGAAGATGAAGAAGCTGAATCCTACGGTATAGGTAAAATAGAAGATTTTACTCAGAAACAAATGCTTGATTTCTATGCATGCGTTGAATGTGGACGCTGTACGAATGTATGTCCTGCAACAAGCACAGGAAAGATGCTGTCTCCAATGCACATGATCGTGAAACTGAGGGATCATTTGACGGAAAAAGGAGCCCTACTCACTTCAAAATCCCCTTGGGTACCCGCTGGCGTATTTGGATACTCGGGAGTTTATTCCATGAGCAGTACAGATCATGAACTCGCGCAGTGGAAGGGAGAAGGTATCACTGATATTCGTCCTACGATGGCAGCTCAGAAGAAAGCATGGCATCAGGTGGAAGGTGTGAATGTCAAGGATGTTCAGCTTATTGGCGGAGTGATGACAGAAGAAGAAATATGGGCTTGTACAACTTGCCGTAATTGCGAAGATCAGTGCCCAGTCTCCAATGAACACGTAGACAAGATTGTTGATCTGCGCAGACATCTTGTTCTTATGGAAGGCAGTGTGCCGCAAGAAGGACAAAGAGCGATGCAGAACATTGAACGTCAAGGTAACCCATGGGGCATCAGCCGGGCTGAACGCAGTAAATGGGTGAAGGAAATCGATCCGGAAGATACGCTTCATCTTGAGATCCTGACCGTGAAAGAGAATCCGGCCTTCGAATATTTATTTTTTGTAGGTTCGATGGGTTCCTATGATAATCGGAGCCGAAAAATAACACGCGCGTTTGTCCGCTTAATGAATGAAGCGGGCGTGAACTTCGCCATTTTGGGTAACGAAGAAAAAAATTCAGGCGACACACCGCGCCGGATGGGTAACGAATTCCTATTCCAGCAACTCTGTGCAGAGAATATTGAGATTTTTAAAAAATATGGTGTCGATAAAATCGTCACCGCTTGCCCGCACACCTTCAACATTTTTAAGAATGAATACCCTGATTTTGGACTAAAGGCAGAAGTGCTGCACCACACGCAGCTGCTAGACCAGCTTATAAAAGAAGGAAAACTCTCACCTAAACATATGGTTAACGAACAAATTACGTATCATGATTCCTGCTATCTTGGTCGTTACAATGATGTTTATGATCAGCCGCGTGATGTGCTAAGGGCTATCCCAGGGGTAACGCTGCTTGAGATGGAGCGAACTCGTGAAAACGGAATGTGCTGCGGTGCCGGCGGCGGGCAGATGTGGATGGAAGAGGATGAAGGAAAACGGGTAAATCTAGCCCGAACGGAGCAAGCCCTTGCGGTATCACCGACGATGATTAGTTCCGCTTGTCCTTACTGCCTGACGATGCTAGAAGATGGTACGAAGCTGCAAGAAGTAGAAGAGCAAGTGAAAACTCGGGATATTGCAGAGATTTTGGAAGCGTCTGTATTTGGAAGGAAAGAAACCCACGAACAGGAGGTCGTAGTTAAATGAATAAAACGTTAGCAAAAGATACGGCTCACAAAACTGCTTCTAGGACGATTTCAAAAGCCGCCGTTATCGGGTCCGGTGTCATGGGGTCGGGTATTGCAGCCCATCTGGCCAATGCAGGCATTCCTTGTTTATTGCTTGATGTTGTTCCAAAATCGCTAAGTCCAGAGGATGAAAAAGCAGGGTTAAGCCTTGCGGATCCTAAGTTTAGAAATAAACTGGCGGCAAAAGCAATTGCAGCTCTTCCTAAATCCAGTTCGGCTCCGCTTTATGCGGCAGATTTTGTAGAGCGAATTACACCGGGGAATATAGAAGATCATTTCCATCTACTGAAAGATGTGGACTGGATTATTGAAGTGGTGACGGAAAAGCTCGACATAAAGAAATCGATTCTAAAACAGATTGAAGGAGTGGTAAAAGAAGGAACGATCGTAAGTACCAACACTTCGGGAATCTCGGTGAATGCGATGGTAGAGGACTGCAGCGAAAATTTCCGCAGGAATTTTATTGGAACTCATTTCTTTAACCCTCCCAGACATATGAAGCTGCTCGAGATCATTCCTGGATTTGATACCGATCCGCAGATCACAGCATTTATGGCGGACTTCTGTTCAAGAAGGCTTGGCAAAGGGGTCGTGCTTGCAAAAGATACGCCAAATTTTATATCTAACCGAATTGGCACGTATGGTCTGCTCGTTACTTTACATGAAATGAAAGAGAACAACTATACCGTAGAAGAAGTGGATGCAGCTACGGGGCCTGTCCTCGGCAGGCCGAAAAGCGCGACCTTCCGCACCCTGGATCTTGTCGGAATCGATACGTTTGTCCATGTTGCTCAGAATGTATTTGGCAGCGTTCCAAACGGACCTGAGAAAGACATTTTCGCTGTACCTGATGTCCTAAATGAATTGGTAGCAAAAGGTTGGATTGGAGAAAAGGGCGGCCAAGGTTTCTATAAGAAAGTGAAAGGGGAGCAAGGCAGCAAAATACTCTCACTTGATCTGTCCACAATGGACTATAATCCAAGCGCAAAAATTAGATCTGCTTCCATCGAAGCTGCAAAAGCGGTAAAAGGTTCAAAGAAGAAAATAAAAGCATTCCTTGCCACCCATGACCGTTATTCGGAACTCGCTTGGAATGTGCTTAAACAAGTACTGATCTATTCTGCTGAAAAATTAGGAGAAATCGCGGATTCCATTGAAGATATCGATAATGCAATGAAATGGGGTTTTAACTGGGAGCTTGGACCATTTGAAACTTGGGATCTGATTGGATTACCCGAATCCGTACAGCGGATGGAAGCAGAAGGTCTTGTCGTACCAACTTGGGTCAAAGAATGGATCGCCGCGGGTAACAAGTCTTTCTATGAGCAAAAAGACGGAGCTATACTTCACTTCTATAAAGGAGCTTACAAAGAAGTCGAAACACAGCCAGAACGGATCTCGCTTCAAAGCTTGAAGGCACAGAACAAGATCATTCGCCAAAACTCGGGTGCGAATCTGATTGATCTTGGAGATGACGTCGCTTGTCTAGAGTTCACTTCGCCGAACAATGCCATTGGTGCAGATATTCTAGTCATGATCCAGCAAAGTGCCGAGGAAGTGAGAAATAATTATCGCGGACTTGTTATTGCGAATGAAGGACGTAACTTCTGTGTGGGCGCAAATCTCATGCTCATGCTGATGGAAGCCCAAAGCGGGGACTGGGATGAAGTGGATGATATCATCCGTTTATTCCAGGGCAGTATGATGAAATTAAAAGGTCTTGAAAAACCGGTAGTGGCAGCACCCCACCGAATGACACTAGGCGGCGGTGTGGAGGCTTGCCTTCCAGCAGATCGCATTATTTTCTCCGCAGAATCTTACTTTGGATTGGTCGAGACAGGTGTAGGACTCATTCCTGCGGGAGGCGGTTGTAAAGAACTAGCACTTATGACAAGTGACCGTTATCCAAATCCTGATTCAGATCTTCAGCCTGAGTTAAACCGTATTTTTGAAATGATCGCCATGGCAAAAACATCAACGAGTGGTCATGAAGCGCTGCGTATGTATGGTCGCAGTCATGACAGTGTCGTTATGAATCAAGATTTCCGTATATACGAAGCAAAACAAGCGGTGCTTGAAATGGAGCGGGCAGGTTACCAGCCAAAAATACCTGCTAAAGCAAGAGTAGCGGGAAGAGATGGCCGCGCGGTACTGCAAGTGGGAGCACTTGGATTAAAAAACAGC
The DNA here is from genome assembly GCF_018403285.1 of Paenibacillus sp. J45TS6. GTDB lineage: Bacteria > Bacillota > Bacilli > Paenibacillales > Paenibacillaceae > Paenibacillus. The sequence goes on from NZ_BOSJ01000003.1 coordinate 287,698, forward strand.
GGGTACATTAGTGATCATGATTATTTGATTGCAAAAAAACTAGCACACATTCTGACAGGAGGAGATGTGGCGCAAGGAACCGTTGTCAGTGAACAATATTTGCTTGATCTGGAACGGGAAGCTTTCCTCAGTTTACTTGGAGAAGTGAAAACACAGCAGCGTATGCAGCACATGTTGTCCAAAGGTAAACCGCTACGTAACTGAATCAATTTCATCATTTTAATGAGTTATGAAATTGATTCAACTAGTCTTTTAATCCAAAAAGATGAGGTGAAAATCATGAGAGAAGCCGTGATTGTATCGCTGGCTCGGACTGCGAGCGGGAAAGCGAAGAAGGGGAGTCTCGCGCAGACGAGAGTAGAAGATCTAGGGAAAGCGGTACTTGAAGCCGTTATTGACCGTGCACCCGGACTGCAAAAAGAAGATGTAGACGATATCATTCTTGGTTGTGCGATGCCAGAGGGTGAGCAAGGTTTAAATGTAGCAAGGATTATTTCGCTATATGCAGGGTACCCAGTTACGGTTCCTGCGCTGACGGTCAATCGCTTCTGTTCATCTGGCTTACAAGCCATTTCTTTTGCAGCAGAGCGTATTATGCTTGGGCACGCAGATGTCATCATTGCTGGCGGTGTGGAAAGCATGAGTCACGTACCCATGACTGGATTCAAACCTGCTCCTCATCACCGGATTGTGGAAGATATGCCGGAAGTGTACATGGGTATGGGGCATACGGCAGAAGAGGTTGCACGAAGATTCGGTGTGGATCGTGAAGCGCAGGATGCCTTTGCCGTAGGAAGTCATCGCAAAGCAGCAGCAGCGATTGCTTCCGGTAGATTCCGAGAAGAAATCGTACCTGTCACTGTAGCCGCTACTTCAGTAGACGAACAGGGAAGATTGCGCAGCCGTAGCTTCACTTTTGATACCGATGAAGGAGTACGAGAAGATACTTCAATGGAAGGACTCGGTCGTCTGAGACCTGCATTTTCCATCAAAGGTACGGTAACGGCAGGGAATGCTTCTCAGACCAGTGACGGAGCAGCGGCCGTTGCAGTGATGAGCCGTGAAAAAGCACAGGAACTTGGGCTTACACCGCTTGCTACTTTCCGTTCATTTGCCCTTGCCGGGGTAGAGCCGGAGGTGATGGGAGTAGGTCCCGTCGAAGCGATTCCCAAAGCACTTAAAATGGCAGGAATCGAAAAAGACGATGTAAATCTCTATGAAATTAATGAAGCTTTTGCATCACAATGCCTTCATATCATTCGAGCCTTGGAACTTGATGAGAACAAGGTGAATGTGAACGGAGGGGCAATTGCCCTAGGTCACCCTCTAGGTTGTACGGGTGCTAAACTTACGGTCAGCTTGATCTCCGAACTGGCGAGACGGGGAGGAGGCTACGGTGTAGTAAGTATGTGTATCGGCGGAGGGATGGGAGCCGCCGGGGTGTTTGAAGTCCACCCACAGAAACAGTTCAGTATGGGGTATTAAGTTATTGAAAGACATAACAGGTGCAGACACTGGATTAAACAAATTGCCGAGGAATGCAGATAAATCCTATCACTTGATTTCACGTATTTTCCTCTAATCTACTTGCGTTAGGGACGAAATCGCTCTGAAGAAGTAAGCTTTCCCTTTATGAATCTGAATTTCACCTTACCTAATATTATCCTCAATTTGAGATGCAGCAGCGATAGGGACCGAACTGTCTTAAGAGTACCGAACTGTCTCATGAGTTCTGAACCCAGCTCGCGTACCACTTTAATGGGCGAACAGCTAGCCCTTGGAAATCCAATTCAGCCCCAAGATGTGATGCAGATAAAGAGGATTAAGTTCGTGGCTGAAAGCAAGAATTGAAGTGGAACGAAGCGAAGCTGATTCTTACTCATACTCACACTAAGTAGTTCGCTTTACCCAAGGCAGTTTCAAGGGGAGAAACCTTGAAACTCGCCCCTGCCTACACCAAATATGTGTAGGAGCAGTATGTCTTGTAGGCGGTACCCAACCCTGCTTGCGTAGAAAGCGGAATCGTCCTGAAGAAGCGAAGCGCTCGCCTTTGAATCTGGATTTCAACCTTACCCCATTCCATCAAGAAATCCAGATTCAACAGCGATCGTAAGGTCGATCCGCATTCGAAGCACCACCCAATGATGCTCGCCCAACGCAGCCACCATCACCACACATCTATCATTTTTCATTTCTACAATCACTCCATTTATAATTCAACGATGCTAAACCGATCCTGATCCACCACAAATTCCCTCCTGAAAGGAGCTACCACCCATGACTGACAACCAAACCAAAGAGCCAAAAATCAAAGGCGGAAGTTTTATCATCGATAACGTAGATGTGAATCGCATCGTAACCCCCGAGGATTTTACCGAAGAACACCGCATGATTGGAGAAACGGTTCGTGATTTTATTGATGGCGAAGTCATTCCTAAAGATGAGGAACTTGAGAAACTAAATTATGACCTGACCGTAGAGCTGCTTCAAAAAGCGGGAGAGCTTGGACTTCTTGGAGCAGATGTTCCTGAGATGTTTGGAGGAATTGGTCTTGATAAAGTAAGCTCAACGATCATTACCGAGTATTTTTCCAAAAGTTCAGGGTTTGCCCTATCCTTTGGTGCTCATGTCGGAATCGGGACGCTGCCCATCGTTTACTTTGGTACAGCGGAGCAGAAACATAAATATTTACCCGACTTAGCAAGCGGAGCGAAAATTGCTGCATACTGTCTGACTGAGCCAACATCGGGTTCTGATGCTCTGGCTGCAAAGACAACAGCTCGTCTCACAGAGGACGGAGAGTACTATATTTTAAATGGATCAAAACTATATATCACGAATGCAGGATTTGCCGATATTTTCATTGTCTATGCGAAGGTGGAGGGAGAGCATTTCACTGCTTTTATAGTAGAGAAAGAGATGGAAGGATTTACGATCGGGCCGGAGGAAAAGAAAATGGGAATCAAAAGTTCCTCTACACGTCCGCTCTTTTTTGAAGATGTGAAAGTCCCCAAAGAAAATTTACTCGGAGAGATTGGAAAAGGTCACCGAATTGCTTTTAATATTCTTAACATCGGTCGGTATAAACTTGCGGCAGGTACCGTGGGTGCGTCGAAAGAATCGATAGAACTCAGTGCCAAGTATGCGAATACGCGCAAACAATTTGAAACCCCGATCTCGAGCTTCCCGCTCATACGTAAAAAACTGGCCGAAATGAATATTATTACATTTGTGATGGAAAGTATGGTGTACCGTACAGCGGGGCTGTTGGATGAAGCGCTCGCAGACATTGATTACAATCATCCTGATGCAGGTGTTCACTCAGCAAACGCAATTTCGGATTATGCCATTGAGTGCTCGATCAATAAGGTGTTTTCTTCAGAAGGTCTCGATTTTATTGCAGATGAAGGAGTCCAGATTCATGGAGGGTATGGATACATTCAGGAATATAAAATTGAACGAATCTACCGAGATTCCCGTATTAATCGAATATTTGAAGGAACGAATGAAATTAACCGCCTCCTTATACCCGGTACCTTAGTGAAAAAAGCGTTAAAAGGGGAAATTGCCCTTCTGCAAAAAGCACAAGGTCTACAAGGTGAACTGCTGCAAATGGTTCCGGCTCAGGAATATGAAGGGGTGCTCGGACAAGAGGAACACATTCTGGATATGGTGAAGAAAATATTCCTGCTCACAGGCGGCTTTGCAGTGCAGAGACTAGGTACCAGCCTAGAGAAAGAACAAGAGGCTTTGTCCAATCTAGCGGATATTTTAATTGATGTGTTTGCGCTGGAGAGTGCGCTGCTTCGTACAAAGAAACAACTAGCTCGCGTATCAGAAGAAAAAGCCATGAACATGGTGGAGATGACCAAAGTGTATGCTTATGAAGCGCTGCAAAGAGCGGAAGCTACCGCCAAGGAAACACTCACTTCTCTTGAATCCGGCGATATGCTCCGGATGCAGTTATCTGTGCTGAAAAAACTAACAAAATTAAGTCCAGTAGACAAGGTAGCACTGAAACGCAGCATTGCCGCTAGGGTGGTAACAAACGAACGTTATACCGTATAACTGCGCATCTTCTTTGCTAGATATAAAATGGTTTTGGATGAGGAGTAGGTCAGCAGGAAGCATTCCGAGAGGAAAGGATTGATATTCGATGAATGCAAAGCCCTGGCTTCCGTATTACCCGACCGAAGTGGCCCCTAGTTTCGATTATCCTAAACAGAATCTGGCGCAGTTTCTGATCAGCTCTGCTGGGCAGTATCCGAACCGGCCGGCCATGTATTTTATGGGAAAGACCATTCGTTATAAAAAGCTGCTAGAGTCTGCTTACCGTATGGCAAACGCGCTGAAAAGTAAAGGACTCAAGAAGGGGGATCGGGTGGCTATTATGCTACCCAATTGCCCGCAGGTTGTGATTGCATATTATGGAACCCTCCTTGCAGGGGGCATCGTTGTAATGACGAATCCGCTCTATGTAGAGCGGGAGCTGGCATATCAATTGCAGGATTCAGGAGCGAAGATCATGATTACCCTGGATCAATTTTATTCAAAAGTTCAGAATGTTGCAGAGGAAACGAGGCTTGAACATACCATCGTTACGGCTATACCAGATTACTTGCCTTTTTTTAAAAAAATATTGTATCCCTTCGTCGCTAAAAAACAAGGACCGCTGCCACAAATTGAATACAGCCGAACTGTCCATTCGTTTACCGCACTTCTTGCTTCAGCGGACGATGCACCTTGCTGTGAAAAGGTGAATGCAGATCATGACTTAGCATTATTACAGTACACCGGCGGGACGACTGGTGTCCCTAAAGGGGTCATGCTAACCCACACGAATCTCATTGCAAACACCATCCAATCCGCCAATTGGTGTTATCAAGTGGAGAATGGCAAAGAACGATATTTAGCTGTACTGCCTTGTTTTCATGTGTTTGGGCTTACTACACTTCTCAGCCAAGGGGTCTACCGTGCAGGGATGCTAATCCTCATACCTAAATTCGATCTGAATTCCCTTCTCAAAATCATCGATAAGAAAAAACCGACCCTTTTTCCAGGAGCACCCACGATGTATATTGCCCTTATTAATCATCCTAAGATCAAAGAGTACGACTTATCCTCGATTAATGCCTGTATCAGCGGCTCATCTGGGCTTCCGCTTGAAGTGCAAGATCGTTTTGAAGAGCTGACAAAAGGAAAATTAATCGAAGGTTACGGACTTACGGAAGCTTCGCCAGTAACGCATGTAAACCCGATATGGGGAAGAAGAAAGATAGGAACGATCGGGATTCCGGTTCCTGACACCGAAGCGAAAGTGGTGAATCCAGTTACAGGTGAAGACGTTCTGCCGGGGGAAGCAGGGGAACTCATTGTCAAAGGACCGCAGGTGATGAAAGGATATTGGAATAGGCCAGAGGATACCTTTGATACGATTCGAAACGGCTGGTTATTTACCGGTGACATGGCAACCATGGATGAGGAAGGCTATTTTTCGATTATTGACCGGAAAAAAGATATGATTATTGCGAGCGGTTTCAATATTTATCCGCGTGAAATTGAAGAAGTTCTTTACGAACATCCAGCCGTAAAAGAGGCTGTTGTAATAGGGATAAAAGACGCGTACCGCGGTGAAACAGTGAAAGCCTATATTGTCCTTAAGGATGGAAAGACGCCTGATCCAAAAGATATAGAAATGTTCTGTCGTTCCCAGCTTGCAGCTTATAAAGTGCCTAGACACTATGTATTCCGTGAATCACTTCCGAAGACCCTTGTAGGTAAAGTATTGCGCCGTAAATTACTTGAGGAAGAGGAAGAAACTCCGGCAGGTTGAAAGTTTTACGGCTACCCGGATAGAGAAGGAGGCTCTTTTTGATGGAGAGCATGGAAGGAAAGCAGTATATAGAGTCTTTGACGAAGGCGGCGGAACACACTTTTTGGGGATACCTTGGATGTGAACTTACAGCCATTCAAAAAGGTGAAGTGGTGGTTACGCTTGATACGAAGCCGCACCATCTGAATCTCATGGGAATTGTTCATGGGGGTGTACTTTCTTCGCTGATGGATAACGCAATGGGGATTGCGGTCATGGTACGGCGTCCCGGAGAAGCTTCAGTGACCAGTAACCTGAATGTGCATTTCGTTAAACCAGCGAAAAAAGGCCCACTTACCGTTACTGCAAAAATAGTTCATGAAACCGGCCGATCGCTAACGACCGAATCACGAGTGGTAGATCGTGACCATGAACTGGTTGCACTAAGTACGGGATCATTTCGGATTACAAAATAGATAGAAGCGTGAACCACGGCAAAGGAGATATTTCATTTTAGTTGACAGGACTGAGGCGAACCACCAAAGGTTCGTCTATTTTTATGACTTTAATCTTATATGATTATGTTTACATATATGCATATGGTTTAAGTAGATCGTATGGAAATGATGTGAATAACCGATAGACAGGAGGTAATACCAATGAGAAAAAGTAAATTCACTAAAGGGATTACCACCCTTGCAATCACCGCAGCAATGACGATGAGTGCAGCTTCAGCAGGAGCGGCTTCTTCTTCAACTAGTGATCTATTGGGAAGTAAGCCAGCAGGTTCTGACAAATTTCAGTTTAGTGATATTCAGTTTTTAACTGGAAATACAGGTCGTGTTGCCGGAAACGGGTTCATGATTGGTACTTCAGATTTCGGCAATGATTGGCAATCGATCTATACAGGTACATGGCAATTTACACAGCTGGATTTCATTAATAACACGACAGGATGGATGCTTGCCAAATCTGCGGTGAATGGTCCGAATGCTCTGCTCTATACCAAAGATGGAGGCACGACACTAACCAAAATCAAAACGGGATCGATGAATCTTGAACGGATCTCTTTTAAGAACGAAAACTTTGGTTTTGGTTACTCTCGGGCATTTACCTACAAAACAGCAGATGGTGGACAACACTGGACGAAAATAAAAACACCAGCGAATACAAGATATGCCGATTTCACAGATGAGCAGAATGGGTATGCGCTTGTCGTGGTTCCTGGGTACGGATACAAGATTCATAAAACAACAGATGGAGGCAAGAATTGGCGCTCTGTTTTATCCGTTCCTTCTGAAAGCATAAGCGGGGGTGAAATTGCGGTAGAAAGAAATCAAGTGTGGGCCCGACTTAACGGAGGAGCGGGGATGTCTCAACAATCGTATGCTCTGTACTCTTCGCAAAATGACGGAGAAAGCTGGACGAAAGTAATCAGCCAAAATACAGCAGGCGGAGGCAAAGCACCTGGGAATTCAGCAGGTATCGTAAATGAAGGACCCGCTTCTCCGGGCGGTCATCCTGGGAATATATCTATAGCACAAGGCATCGTTTACCTTGGGGGGTTCTCCCCAGCAGGTGAGAAGATTGGAGTAGGACGATCCGCTAACGGAGGCAAAACGTGGACTAACATGCCATCGATCACCGGATTCGAAAACGATATTGATTTTATTAATGGGAAAATAGGATGGATGGCGGATACCAGCTCAGAGGGAGCCATTTATCTTACCAAAGACGGAGGGAAAACCTGGACTTCGAAGCTGAAGATCAATAAGTAGCATTGATAAATAAACGTATTAAAATGAACTAAAAAAGAGCTTTTCTGCCTAAGCGTTATGGCGGAATCGCTCTTTTTTACTTGCGAATAGGAAATCACTAATTCTCAGAGTCCAAATAACGATACAGCGTCGATTTGCTGATTCCTGTTTCCTCGCGAATTTGGGCGAGACTATACTGATTGCTCTGATACATAACGATCGCTCTTTTCACATTATCATCCGCTTTACGAGGTCGTCCGGGGTGATTGCCTTTTTGTTTTGCTTCGTAAAGTCCTTTTTTCGTCTTCTCACTAATGACATCACTTTGAAAATCCACTAAATGTTTGACGATTTCAGGAAAAGGATATCCTTCGGATTTACTCGTATCAATGCCTTCAGCAAAAGAGCAGAGATGAGCTTGTTTCTCTTCCAGCTTTTGTAGTAGTTCTACGAGATGTCTGGTCGAATCGGCAAGCGCAAACAATTTGTATACAACGACGATATCGCCTTTGCTGAGTTCATTCATTAATTGTTCAAGTTCACTTCTTCTTTTAGCGGATGCATGTTCTTCTATAACTATTTTATCACAGGACAACGGATCTAAAGCACGAGTCTGCATGTTCAGATCCTTGTCATCCTGATAGGGTCTCATATATCCGATACGCATAGGTTTTTCTCCTAAACTATACTTTTACTCGTTATCATAACATACTTTGTAGTATCAAAAAGGTTCCATTTAGGAACGATTCGTGATACACTCATGGAAAAATACTACATGATTTATATCACAGTGAAAAGGTGTGGAGTTAAGTTGGTTGAACGGTTAAAACGTAACTGGTTTTTTAATGTACGGGCGGATATATTATCCGGTATGGTTGTAGCACTAGCGCTGATTCCAGAAGCTATTGCTTTTTCTTTGATTGCAGGTGTAAGTCCGATGGTTGGACTTTATGCATCGTTTTGTATCGCGATTATTATTTCGTTTGCAGGAGGAAGGCCGGCTATGATCTCAGCGGCAACAGGAGCCATGGCGCTCGTGCTCGCCCCGCTTGTAAGAGATCACGGGATTGAGTATATGATTGCGGCTACGATATTAACCGGTGTTATTCAGTTTCTGTTAGGTACCTTCAAGGTTGCTCGTCTAATGAAATTTATACCGAGAGCGGTTATGATCGGTTTTGTCAATTCCCTCGCTATTCTTATCTTTATGGCGCAGGTCCCTTATTTTTTAGGGAAATCAGTAATGACCTTTGTTTTTCTAGGGATTACATTACTGATTCTAATCTTCGTTCCAAGATATGTAAAAGTGGTCCCGGCTCCTCTGATTGCGATTGTTGTCCTTACGATTGTTTCTACTGTAGCGGGTGTACATCTTCAGACGGTAGGCGATATGGGCACAATTACGAAGACTCTTCCCAATTTATTGTTTCCTGATGTACCTCTGACGCTACATACGCTGCAGATCATTTTACCTTATTCCTTTGCACTGGCACTGGTAGGTTTACTAGAGTCACTGCTGACTTCTTCTATTATTGATGATATGACGGATACAGAAAGTGATAAAAACAGAGAAGCAAGAGGACAAGGCATCGCGAACTTCATCAACGGATTCTTTGGCGGTATGGCAGGGTGTGCGATGATCGGTCAATCGGTCATTAATGTGAAATCAGGAGGCAGAAGCAGGTTATCTACCCTCGTAGCTGGACTTTTCTTAATGTTCCTCATTCTCGTTCTTGGCGATTTTGTTGTCCTTATGCCCATGCCGGTATTAGCGGGAATTATGATCATGGTATGTGTGGGCACTTTTGACTGGACTTCCTTTCGTTATTTGGGAAAAGCTCCACGAGGAGATGCATTTGTCATGCTTATGACGGTGATCATCGTGGTAGCAACTCATGATTTATCTAAAGGTGTGATTGCAGGGGTCATACTGAGTTCCATCTTCTTTGTTGCCAAAGTTTCTAAACTTACCGTAACAAGTGAGAAGAAAGAGAATGAACAAGTGTTTTATGTCAAAGGACAGTTGTTCTTTGCTTCAACACAAAGTTTTGAAAAAGCGTTCGATACGTATGTTCAAGAACAGCATATCGTCATTGATTTTTCTGATTCGCACATTTGGGATGATTCGGCTGTGGGAGCGATTGATAAAATCAGACTTAAATATGCAGAGAATCATAATGAAGTTACCTTGATTGGCCTAAATGAATCCAGTCAGAAAATACTTCATCAGCTAGCTGTTATTCCTGAAAACACAGCGAACAGTGTAAGTTCGTAACCTGTAATTGGTTTATACATGTGCCGTCTGTTTAAATATTCATAATCTTAACCAAATCAAGTGATAAAAGAAGGATCGATATGAAAAAAACAAAGTACATTCCAGCGTTATTGATATTACTTATTGGATCTTTATTTCTAAATATGTTTCTCTATCAGTCACATAAAAATGAACAACATATATTTCAGACCAATCTCAATCAAAGAATAAGCAGTGAGCTTACTTTCTTTGCTTCTCAATTAGAAGAGGGGAAAATTCCGAATACTTCTCTTTTAAATTCGGCATCCATCATTGATACTTTATCGTATTACTCTGATATGAAAATAAGCTTCAATTTAGCATTTCTCATACAAGAGAAAATAGGAAATGATCAAACTATAAAAGATACAGATAAACTTAAAGAAAAGATTAGGAGTATACAAGAAGCTCCGGATCAAGAGAAAATAGTTGAACTGGGTATCCTTCTTAAACAATAAAATAAATAAAGGCCGATCTGTTTATATAAACAGACGGTTTTTTTATGTTCATTGTGATATTGATTTTTATATCGCTGCGATATATTATAATATAGGCTTATATCATCACGATATATTTGAACGGAAGTGTACTCCAAAATAAGAAAAGGAGGGTATGTATTTTGTATGAACTATTTGTTCTGGGAGAGTTAATGGATAGACCTATGCATGGATACCTACTTCATCATATCCTGTCCAGAATTATAGGTCCGGTAAGACAAGTTAGTTGGGGAGTGCTGTATCCGCTTATTCAAAGACTTGAAAAAGAGAAGTTCATTCAAATGTCAGGGAAAGATGGTAATAGGAAGGTTTATTGTATTACAGAAGCGGGTAAAGAGCAGTTTTTTCGATTAATGGACGAGAAAACATCGTATAATTCCGATGCAAAAGATTATTTTGATATCAAATTTGCAAATCTTCACCATGTTTCTAAGGAGCTGCAAGAACGGATCTATGAGGACTATCGTCAGTACTTGTGTTTTCTTCAAGAACATTGTGATCTTGGAATGAAAGTAGTTAAAAGAAATCCCATATTTACTGAGAAGGAACGCAAAAGCATTCAGAGGACGTTACTTCACCGGGCACATTTCATACGTTCAGAGATTTCTTGGCTTGAAGAGCAGCTAAGGGAACTACAGGACGAGGAAGAAAGTGAATAATAATCTTTTATGATTATTTCATATATACTTAACAGTTTTATAAATTGGAGATGAGAAAATGAAAAAGAATCGAGCTGCCTCGTTTGTAACCATTGGACTTTTGCTTGGAATTTTTGCTTCGGCTATTGACAACACCATTGTAGCTACAGCTATGGGTACCATTGTAGGTGATTTGGGTAACTACGACCAGTTTATTTGGGTTACTGCAGCTTATATGGTGGCGATGATGGCAGGTATGCCGATATACGGTAAACTGTCTGACATGTATGGAAGAAAGCGGTTTTTTCTATTTGGATTAACTGTGTTTATTATTGGTTCAGCCCTTTGCGGATTATCTCAGACGATGGGACAGCTTATCGCGTTTCGGGTCATCCAAGGGATTGGCGGCGGAGCACTGATGCCTATCGCATTTACCATAATCTTTGATTTGTTCCCTGTTGAAAAACGTGGAAAAATGACAGGGATGTTAGGTGCCGTGTTTGGATTATCAAGTGTGGTAGGTCCGCTATTAGGTGCGTTTTTGACGGATTCCTTAAGTTGGCACTGGATTTTCTATGTAAACCTTCCGATTGGTGCGTTATCGATCTTCTTCATAGCTAAATATTATAAAGAAACATTGGAACATCAGAAGCAGAAAATTGACTGGGCAGGGGCATTTACACTTGTTTTGGCAATCGTATGCCTTATGTTTGCACTGGAGCTTGGCGGTGGCAAATATGCATGGGATTCTGCTTTAATTATCTCCTTGCTTGTAATCGCAGCTGTATCTTTTATCATCTTCATATTTGTTGAGATCAAAGCAGAAGAACCGATTATTCCCTTCTGGATGTTTAAGAAACGTTTGTTTGCCACTTCACAAGCGCTTGCCTTTATCTATGGTGGAACATTTATCATTCTTTCGGTGTTCATTCCGATCTTTGTACAAGCTGTATACGGCGGTTCAGCAACGAACGCTGGGGTTGTACTGATGCCGATGGTCATCGGGACAGTAATCGGCAGTATGATCAGCGGGATTACACAGACAAAAATCCGTTTTCGTTCGCTGATGATTTTGTCTGTATTTAGTTTCCTGGCAGGTATGATTTTACTGTCAACGATGACACCTGAGACTTCAAGAATCATCTTAACGTTATACATGTTTATTGCTGGTTTTGGTGTTGGGTTCTCCTTTTCACTGTTGCCAACGGCTTCCATCAACAAACTTTCCCCGCGCTTCCGCGGAACGGCGAACTCGACGAATTCTTTCTTGCGTTCGTTCGGGATGACAGTAGGTCTTACCATCTTTGGTACGCTGCAGACACATACTTTCACTAGACGTCTAACAGAAGCTTTTGGCGGAGCGAGCAGCGGTTTTGCTGGAGATATGGACACGAGAGAAATCTTCACTCCCCAAGGTCGTGCACAAATTCCGCCTGAGGTTCTAAGTAAAATTACGCAAGCGATGTCGGATTCCATCACACATGTATTCCAGATCGCCATTATCCCGATTGCGATTGCTGTTGTTATCGTGTTCTTCATGGGATCGGAACGTGCACAGTCAAGTGAAGCGGAATTGAAAGAGTCAGTCTAATTATTAAGGATGTAAACTGAATATCTATTAAGACAAAGACCATGAGAAGATACTCCTCTCATGGTCTTTGTTTATAAATAATAGAATACTTCTGCGGGTCTAGCTAGAAAACATCATCTCTAGCAGATTAGAAAGGAGCAAATCCTTCCTGACTGATCCGGACCTGCTGTTCGGGATAGACTTCACGCATCCGGCGAGCCACCACTTGATATGCTTCCGGATGATACCAGTCACTATATCTTAGTTCTTCGTATTTATCTCGTATGCCTAGTTGCTGCGTTCGTCTTCCATGGGCTCCATCTCCCATGAAAAAATCATCAATGCATACTAAATCTACGACCGGACGAAGGAGTTCGGGAAATGCTTCACTGCTAGGCAGTACGGGTGCGATGGCAACTTGTGTAGGAATTCCAGCTTCGCGCAGCTTGCGAAGTGTTTGTATACGAGCCTGAATAGGAGGAGCCGATGGAGAGAAATGTTTACGAATATCATCAAGATCGGTTTCTACCGTCATACTTACCCGCACCCGATTGCCCAGTTTTTGAAGAAGATCAATATCTCTTTTTACGAGCGGGCTTCGGGTTTGTACCAGCAGAAAATTGGGCTGAACCTCTGTCATAACTTCAAGCAAAGAACGTGTAATTTCTTCTTTGTATTCGGGAGGTTGATAGGGGTCCGTACTTGAAGACATAAAGATCGTAACCGCACCCTTTTTCTTTTCTCTGATCAGCTCTTTTGTCAGTAGTGCTGCACTTTCTTTCTTTATGTCTACCCAGGTTCCCCATTCTTTTCCTCGGAATAAAGAAACGGGCATTTTACGAACGTAACAATAGGAACAGCCAAAAGTACAGCCCGTATATGGGTTAAGGGAATGGGAGTATCCGGCCAGGAAGCCAGTCCCCTTATTTAGTAAAGTTTTAGGTTGTTTATATTCATAATCTATACTCATAAGTTAAATCCCTTTCAAGAAATGGTATTATCTTTCCTCATTATATTACACCTATAATATCGAATAATCGAATATACGGACATACACTGAATGTTCGAGCAGATACCTAAGGAAGTTAAAAAGTAGAACCTAAGGAAGTTGAAGAGTAGATATCAAAAAAAACAGCGACCCTATTAGTAAGGCTGCTGCTTTTCATCATTTAATGCTGGAATACAGGCTGTTCCGTGAGCACGCCATCTTCCATATATACGACCCGATCACAGAGATCGAGCATCCGGGTATCATGTGTAACCATGATTGCCGCTTTGTTTCTTTCTTTTACTTCTTGTGAGAGCATTTCCACGACGGCCCGGCCCCGTTCAGAATCAAGACTAGCTGTTGGCTCATCGGCCAGCAGAATTTCTGGATCATTCATCCAGGCTCTAGCGATCGCAACACGCTGACGTTCACCGCCCGAGAGATTTTCCGGATAGGCATGGGCGCGGTGACTTAGCCCAAGTCTACTTAACATCTCATCGGCTTTCTGGTTTGCTTGTTTTCCTTTCTTACCAGACAGTTCAGCGATTAAAAGGAGCTGATCCTTTACCGTCAGATAAGGGATGAGATTGGCCGATTGAAATACAAATCCGATTTTATCAAGACGTATTTCATTCATTTGCTTCTCTGAGAATTGACTCAGGTCTTGTCCGCCAATGACAATACGTCCGCTGGAAGGCGCAAGCAGTGCGCCAGCAACGGAGAGAAAGGTGCTTTTCCCGGAACCGGATGGACCGACTAGGGCAACAAATTCACCGGCCTTTACATTCAAGGTTACATTCTTCAGTACTTTAATAGAAGAGTCGCCGTCACCAAATGTTTTTGTAATATTTTCTAGTTGTAATTTAAGATTTTCTGTGTTCATTAAGCAGCCCTCCCTATAGCTTCGATCGCATCAATTTTAGCAACTCGGTACACGGACAGTAGAGAACCAAGGATAGATACTACGATAAACAGAATCGAACATAGAGCAACTAGTGATGGACTCAGGTCAAATGGCATACTTGCAGGAAGTATAGCTGCGACACCATAAGTTAGCAGGATGCTCAAGGCGAGACTGACAATCGTTATGATTAAAATTTGGGACATCACATTACGCACCAGGTAACTGTTTTTTGCGCCAATGGCTTTGAGTACACCGAATTGATTCATCTTTTGAATGGTAATCACGTAGAAGAATACCGCCAGAACAAAGGCAGCAATGACAAATAAGAAGGCAATCATCATGAGAAGCGAGCCGCTTTCTTCTTTATACCCAGGAATTCCAGCTAACGTGTCATCCTTGGCTATGACTTCAATGTCACTGATCTGACTGACTTCGTCAGCAATGGCATCTGTTGTTTTTAAAGCGATCGCGTTAAAATGGAAAATTTCACTATCCGGATCCGCATCATGAAGTGCAAACCATCCTGCCATATTCATGTGAAGAACCGGAGTATGGCTGTAGGATTGTCCTTCCGTAAAACCAATAATGGTGAACGACTTGCCTGAGGATTGATCCTGGATTCGGTCGCCAACCGCAAATCCTTCCTCCTTCAGAGAAATATCAGCGACCACTTCGTCCGCCGTTTTATTGTCGATCATTGAACCCTCTACAACGGTTGGAGCGATAAAGCTGTCCTTATCAATGGCAAAGAAGGAAGCATCAATTTTGGTGCTTGTCCCTTCTTTGGTTAATGTACTCATCTGCAGACCGAGAGGTGTAGCCCCTTCATCCCCAGTAATGGATCTTACTTGGTCCAATGTTTCACTCGATAACAAAGAACGATTCAGTTTGAGTTCGGATTCATTCTGCATAACAATGTAATCTGCGTCCATATTTTGCAGCGACGATACGTTGTCATTACTGAGACCCTTGGCAAGACCCGTAACGAACAAGACGAGCCATGCAATGAGAACCATAATGAGACCGATCAGCAGATAGCGTAATTTGGCGTGTTTCATTTCTCGTAAAGCTAAAAACATACGTTTCAACCCCATTCCTTAAGCTTTTCTATATTTTTAATTTCTCACCCACTGCTTAAGTATCAGGTTGAAATATGAACGGAGGATGAACAGCATATTACAAATGGAACATATAAAAAAACCTCCCCAGGTTTTCACTCAGGGGAGGAGATCGGGATCCATATTTGAATGCATGTACCTTTTCCTAGTTCACTATGAACCGTAATCTGTCCATCGTGCATATCAATAATTCGTTTTACGATCGCGAGTCCAAGACCACTGCTGCCTTCGCTGCGATTTCGAACTTTATCGGTTTTATAGAATCGATTGAAGATATAAGGGAGGTCTTCTTCCTTGATCCCTATGCCGGTGTCTTCAATTTCGATCAAATGATGGTTATCTTTCTCTTCAAGCCGAATTCGAATGGTTCCTCCGGGATCAGTGAACTTAATACTGTTCGTAATTAGATTAACCCATACTTGATGCATCCATTTTGGATCCGCATAGATCGGTGCGGAAGAGAGCTGTAGATCTAAAGTAATTTCTTTTTCCCGCCAGTTCCATTCCAGCATATACACAACCTGTTTAATCTGATCTTTGGCAGAATAAAGCTGCTTATCAATGATGGATTCCTCTTTATCCAGTGAGGCTAGAGTGAGCAGTTGTTTACTTAATTGAGATAGTCTTCGGCTCTCGTCAGAAATAACATCAAGGTAATGCAAGCGTTCCTCTTCTGTTAACTGATTTGATTTCAAGCGCTCAGAGAATCCTTGGATTGAAGTAAGAGGGGATTGGATTTCATGAGAAACGTTCGAGACAAACTCTTGGCGCATCGATTCGAGTTGTTCTAAGCTTTTTGCCATCTGTGAGAAATGATTAGCCAGCATACCGATCTCATCTCGTCTTCGAGCATGTAACTTAATATGATAATTGCCTTTGGCAATTTGTTTGGTTGCTTCCGTTAAGCGAGTGACGGGCTTCACAATATATCTCGTGCTAATGAAGACAAGTATAATACTGATTAGTGTTGTCAGAACGAGAAGTAAGGCAAAGAAAATACGAAGTTCTCCGAACTGCAGCTCTACATTAGGGCGAACAAAAAGAGCGTGCGTCTTCCCGTTAACAGTAATAGGCATCCCAATCGAGTTGCTGAGTGAATTGTCAAAGAAACCAGTGATAAATAATTTTGCAGGAAAGTCGGCAATGCCGTGATATACTTGTCCGCCGAGCACCTGGCGAATAACGTCTGCATCTAAATTTTTCTTACGAAAATCTCCGCCATAAAAAGTTCCTTGATCCGGTGAGTCGGCTAGATAGATTTGATACCCTAAATCTCCGATGCTGTTAAGATAAGCAGGTAAGTTCACTTCCGGGTTCTCTTTATAGAACTGAATGATATCGTTTGTCATGACTGTCATCTTTTTATCGTTATAAGGCTTCAAATTATACTGGTAGTACGTATTAGAGATGACAAAAGCCAGCAGGCTGCTGAGCAGCATGACCAAGGCAGTCGTAAGTACAATACGAAGATACAGTGTTTTCACCTTGAGCAGACCTCCAGTTTATACCCAATACCGCGAATTGTTTTTATAACAAAATCATCGCTTCGATGTTGGAATCGCTCTCTAAGACGTTTAATATGTACATCAACTGTACGATCATCTCCCCTGAAGTCGGCTCCCCATACGAGATGAATTAATTCTTCTCTGGAATAGATTCGGTCTGGGTAGCTGGCGAGCTGGGATAATAACTCGAATTCTTTCATCGGAAGCATTAATAACTGATCATCACAGTACACTTCATAGCTGTCTCGATCAATGATCGTTCTTCCGAGTGTAATCTTTTGAGAATTAACCATTCGGTAACGTCGTAACAGTGCTTTGATACGAAAAATAAGTTCTTTTGGCTCAAAAGGTTTGGTTACATAATCATCTGTTCCTAGCGCATATCCTTTTTCCTTATCAATGAGTTGATCTTTCGCAGTCAGCAAAATGACAGGGATATCATAATACTTGCGAATTTCCTCAACCAGCTCATACCCATCTTTGCCAGGCATCATAATGTCAACGACGGCGAGATGAATTTGTTCCGTAGATAGAAGCGAGGAAGCCATCGTTCCATCAGCCGCTTCGTATACGGTATATCCTTCTGCAGATAGATAAAAATGGACCAGTTCCCGGATATGTACGTCATCATCAGCAACTAAAATGTGGATCATAAGAGTTCATACCTTTCTTTATTGTTAAAACTTTGAAATAGAAGGATATAACGTACAAATATAAGGTTAATGTACAGTAAACCAAGCTATTCAAGAAATTATCTTATACCCCGAACCGAAGAAAGGCAAATAAACACATCATAATAGTGAATAAAGAAAGGATGAAGAACATGATTAAACAACCCACCGTTACACTTCCAGATGGAACGCAGCTTCCGGCGATTGGGCAAGGAACATGGCGTATTGGAGATGACCCAAGCAAAAGAATGGAGGAAATAGCAGCACTCCGGCTGGGTGTAGAACTCGGGATGAAAGTGATTGACACTGCCGAGATGTATGGGGAAGGTTTATCAGAGGAACTGGTAGGTGAAGCGATTCACGGGATCAGAGATGAAGTTTTTCTGGTATCTAAAGTATACCCTCATAATGCAGGGAAAAACCGAATCATTACAAGCTGCGAACAAAGCCTTAGAAGACTAAAAACAGATCACCTGGATCTTTATTTATTACACTGGAGAGGCGACATTCCGCTCGCAGAAACCATCCAAGGAATGCAGCGACTCGTCGAGGAAGGAAAGATTGACCGCTGGGGTGTATCGAACCTGGATAAGGACGATATGGAAGAATTAATACAGCTGGATAAAGGAAATCGATGCATGGTAAATCAGGTGCTGTATCACTTGGGATCGAGAGGAATTGAAGTCGATTTGTTACCGTGGCAAGAAAAACATCAGATGCCAATCATGGCTTATTCACCTTTAGCTCAAGGAGGAAGTCTTAGAAAAGAGTTAGTGCAGCACGAGACGGTGATAAAAGTAGCCGAAAAACAAGGCATTAGTCCATATCAATTACTATTAGCCTGGACACTCCGTTCAGGTAATGTCCTTTCGCTGCCTAAATCTTCGAGTGAAAAGCATGTTAAGGAAAATGCATTCGTATATGAAGTAATGTTGTCAGCGGAAGATCTTAAACAACTGGATGAGGCTTTTCCCGCACCTATGAATAAGGTTCCACTTGATATCGTATAAAAAATAGAATAAACAAGCCCCGATTAGATCACCATACACTATGTAATCGTGAAATGGTTTTACATTAGACACCATTATCAAATGGTGATAACACTTGGATCAAAAGGGGCTTGATATTCATGTCAGTTTTCATTGGTATTGTAGGAATACTCTTGTTGCTTGGTGTATGTTATTTACTGAGCAATGATAAAAAGAATATCAATTTCAGGGCCATTATTGTCCTGATTTTAGTTCAATTGGCAGTAACCATAGTCATGTTCAAAACGACATTTGGTAATATGATTGTAGAAGCAATTTCTAATGGAGTTTCCCACGTACTTACCTATGGACATGAAGGAATTAGTTTTATTCTGGGTGATCTGGTTCCGGCAGATGGCAGCATCTTTTTCTTTAATGTTCTTTTGCTGATTATTTTCACGTCCACGCTGCTTTCCATTCTTACCTATCTTCGAATATTGCCAATGGCAATCAAGTACATAGGTGGTGCTTTGGCTAAAATTACTGGATTATCGAAAGTGCTCACTTTTAACAGTGTGAATAGTATTTTCTTTGGCCAGTCAGAGGCATTTCTTGCAATTAAATCCCATCTCGATAAGATGAATCGGAATAAGTTGTTTGTTGTATCGACTGTTGCGATGGCAAGTGTCTCTGCCTCGATCATGGGGTCTTATATGACGATGATTCCTCCACAGTATGTGCTTGTCGCGATGCTGCTTAATGCACTATCGGGACTCATTATTACGACCTTCATGGCACCAACGAAGGAAGCAGAAGAAGAAGTAATAAATATTAAAGATGCCTCAAATTCTAAATCTTTATTTGAAGCAATATCAGCCGGAGCGCTCGATGGAGGAAGGATAGCACTGATCGTAGCGGCTATGTTGGTTGCATATGTAGGTCTTATCGCACTCGTTGACGGCTTATTAGTAGCTGTGATCGGACTTTCGTTCACCCAGCTTTTAGGCTATATATTTAGCCCGATCGCTTTTATTATGGGGGTTCCATCGAATGAAATAACAACGGCAGGTGCGATTATGGGGACGAAGCTCGCAACGAACGAATTTGTAGCCATGTTGGAGTTTCAACCTTTGATTCCGGGGCTATCCGCAAAAACGGTAGCGATCGTGTCTTCGTTCCTCGTTTCGTTTGCTAACTTTAGTTCTATTGGGATCATCTCGGGTTCCATCCAGGCGCTAAATGGGGAAAAAGCAAAGATAGTCGCTACTTTTGGACTTAAAATGCTGCTCGCAGCTACCTTTGTTTCGATCCTGACGGCTACGATTGTTGGATTGTTCGTTTAAAAAAAATCAGGACAATTAAAGAATACCTTAATGACGGAGACAGCAGTCTTCGTCTTTTTATTTTTGCTAAGCAAAGAAGAAAGTGGATGGCATAGAAGCTCTAGTAATGAAACTGTTACCGTCATCGTAAGTATAATGATGAGGTGATAACATGAACGAACCGTTTAACAATGAAAATAAAAAAACAGAACAATTGAAATCTTTTATACGAGATAATACGGATAAACCGCTAACTTCAAATGAAGGAATTAAGATTTCAGATGATGAAAATTCGCTAAAAGCAGGAGACCGCGGACCTACCCTGCTTGAAGATTTTTTGTTTCGGGAGAAGCTTGCTCATTTTGACCGTGAGCGAATTCCCGAACGTGTTGTCCATGCCCGGGGATACGGAGCACATGGTATTTTTCAGGTATATGAATCTCAAGAGGAATTAACAATGGCTCATTTTCTGCAAGATCCCAGCTTGAAAACACCTGTTTTTCTAAGGTTTTCACAAGTTGCAGGATCGAGAGGAGCGAATGAAACAGACCGTGATGTGCGCGGTTTTGCAACTAAATTTTACACAGAAGAAGGAAATTTTGATCTGGTAGGCAATAATATTCCGATCTTTTTTATTCAGGATAGTATTAAATTTCCGGATCTGATCCATGCCGTAAAGCCAGAACCGGATAATGAGATACCGCAAGGACAGACTGCACATGATACGTTTTGGGACTTTGTTACTTCGAATCAAGAGTCGGCAGCGATGACCCTCTGGATTATGTCGGATCGAACGATTCCTCGCAGTTTCCGCATGATCGAAGGGTTTGGAGTACATACGTTTCGGCTCGTTAATAAACATGGAAAATCACGATTTGTAAAATTTCACTGGAAACCGCTGCTGGGTCTTCATTCTCTCCTATGGGATGAGGCGCAAAAGATTGGGGGTGTTGACCCTGACTTCCATCGCAGAGACTTGTGGGAGAATATTGAAGCAGGAAACTATCCAGAATGGGAACTAGGCATTCAGGTCATTGAAGAAGAGGATGAGTATAAATTCACCTTTGATATCCTTGACGCTACAAAATTGTGGCCTGAGGAACTCGTTCCGGTACGTAAAATCGGAAAGATGACGCTTAATCGAAATGTAGATAATGTTTTTGCAGAAACGGAGCAAGTTGCTTTACACCCAGGAAATATCGTCCGCGGAATTGATTTTACGAACGACCCTTTATTACAAGGAAGATTGTTATCCTACACAGATACACAAATTTACCGGGTTGGGACGAATTTTCAGCAACTTCCGATTAATAGACCGGTTTGTCCCGTTCATAATAACCAAAGAGACGGTAATGCCAGGTATGTAATCGACCAAGGGAAAGTAGCCTATCATAACAATTCACTCGCGAATAATACACCCTACACGGTCCCTGGAACAAAAGGAGGTTTTGTAACTTACCCATCATTAGTACACGGGTATAAAGTAAGAGCTACAGCCCCTAGTTTTGAAGATCATTTTTCACAAGCTAAATTGTTTTGGAATAGTATGAGTCCCGTAGAAAAACACCACATTATTGACGCTTACTCTTTTGAACTTGGAAAAGTGAACTCGATCGAAATTCGGCAAAAACTGGTGAACATGCTTGCTCATATTGATCGGGTACTGGCTACACGCGTGGGGGAGAATTTAACTTTACAACCGGCAGATGTTCCCGAATCTACAGTGACTGAATCGAGCCCCGCACTGAGTATGATGAACACCCGTTATCTTCCGAATACCTTAAAAGTAGGTGTGCTCGTTGATGAAGGGTTTGCAGGTGAAGAAACAAGAGAAGTATTAGAAATGTTAATTAAAAATGGATTGAAACCGGTGATCATCAGTGTTAGAAATGGCATGATTCGTGATGATAAGGGAGACCAGTGGGTAGTCAATGCAAGTTTTTTAACGACATCTCCTGTACTTTATGATGGTCTTTACCTAGTAGGAAGTGAGAATGCTGATCCATATTTTAATAACCGGGCGAGGGCATTTATTGTGGAATCTTATAATCATTTTAAACCGATTGGAAGTTCACCATTAGGCGAGAAGTTGCTCCAGGAACTCGGCATCGTCGGTAAACCAGGCGTAGTTACTAACCATTCAGCAAAAGTTTTCTCAAAAGTATTTACCGAAGCCATGGCAAAACAGCGCTTCTGGGATCGTTACTAAGCTCATTCTAGAAAAAAAGTGAAGAAAGAGGGTCTTTCCTGAATACAGGAAGACCCTCTTTCTATACATAAAATTATGATTTATAAGTAGTCAATTTATGAATTTGATTCACTGATAAATCTGTTTTTTGCTGCCCCAAGTCCGCAGATGAAAATTAAGATACTTGCTGCGAACAATAAGAACAGCGGAATCGTCCAGCTTGCAGTCAGATCATGCAGGTAACCAAACATCATAGGACCGACAGCTGCCATAAGATAACCAACGGACTGCGCCATACCTGATAATTCGGCTGCTTCACCTGCTGTTTTTGTACGAAGATTGAAAAACATCATTACTAGACCAAAAGAGAAGGAACCGGCAATTCCAATCAGGGAAACCCAGAGAGGAACGAGGGCGGTACTTCCAAAAATAAGTCCTAAAATTCCAACCGTATACAGCGAGAAAGTAACGTATACAAGTGGAGTTTGGCTTTTCATTCGGCTAGCCAAGATCGGAACCAGAAAAGTAAATGGCATCATCGAAAATTGGGTGAGTGATAACATCCACCCGGCCGTGTCCGCTACCATGCCGCGGTCCATAAGGATCTCTGGCAGCCAGGATACAATATTATAAAAAATAAAAGATTGCAGTCCCATGAAGAAGGTGATCTGCCAAGCGAGCGGTGACTTCCACATGTTCACCTGAGATCGGTAAGAAGCTGAGGTAGCTGCACTTAGCCGGGCCGATCTCATCCGAGGCAGCCAGGTCGCCAGGGCAAGAACGGTAAGGATGACCCAGCAAACAAGAGCACCTTTCCAGCCGATTCCAAGCTGCACAGCAAGCGGGATGCTGATTCCAGAAGCGAGAGCACCGCATATATTCATTGACAGTGTATAGGCACCAGTCATAACTCCTACTTTATTCGGGAATTCCTGCTTCACCAGACTCGGTAAGAGAACATTACATACGGCGATGCCAAGTCCAACGAGTATCGTACCTGCAAAAAGGGATCCAGCGCCAAATAAGGTGCGTCCTATGGCCCCAAGCGCAATGAATAACAAGGCACAAAAAATAACCCGTTCCATGCCGAATCGGCGTGAAAGTTTTGAAGCAAATGGGGAAAGTACAGCAAAAGCAAGTAAGGGTACAGTGGTAATCATACCGGCTAATGTGTTCGATATCCCTGTACTTTCTTTAATAGAACCAAGCAATGGTCCGATGGAAGTAATGGGAGCACGTAAATTTGCTCCTACTAAAAGAAGGGCTATTACAAGAATAAAGCTTTCGCTTATTCTCCATTGCCGCTGCGTTACAGCGGATTTTTCAATTGATTTCATTCATGCTGCCTCCAAATTGTATAAAATGTTGTTTAGATTCTTCGATGTAATGATGGACAGCATCTACTGCTCGTACCTGATCTTGTTCTACAATTGCGTTTAACAGTTGTTCATGCGTGTCTTTACTGTAGTAGGCGTCGCCTGTCTTTGCGGTTATTTTAGTTACCATCTCTTTGAGGGCATCCGTAATATGTTCATAGAGGTCCATTAGAAGACCATTCTTGCTTGCTGCAACAATCGCCTTATGAAACGCTACATCCCAATCCGCAAAATCTTCATACTGTCCATTTTGTATCGCTTCATTCTGACACTGAAAACATAGCCTGATTTGTTCTATGTCGGACTCGGTTCGGTTATTCGCTGCGAGATAGGCCGCTTCTCGCTCCAAAGCGTGGCGTACTTCGAGAGATTGAATATAATCCGTTCTGTTCACTCTTTTCTGTAATACGGGACCAAGGGAACTAGATGCAGAAACATAGGTTCCATCGCCTTGCCTCGTTTTCAAAAGTCCCGCATGGGTTAAGGCCTTAATCGCTTCTCTAAGCGTATTTCGGCTAACTTCCAATTGACCCATCAGTTCGGGTTCAGGGGGAATCTTTGATCCGAGAGGCCATTCTCCCGTTTCAATTAATTGTTCCAATTGGTCTACAATCTGTTCGGTCAGCGAACGCTTCGTTGTTTTACGTAAATTCATTTCTGTACCTCCAAACGTAGGATGTTTGGCCCTTTGATATTATAGCTGTCCGAGGAGGAAAAAGAAAAGGATAAAAACGGAAATGGTTCTCTTTATGAAAAATAAGGTGAATCTTACGCAACTCATGTAGGGTTCGAAGCGTTTACATAAATAAGGAGGTGTTCTGATGAGAAAAAAGATGAAAAAAGGCACCGCTGTGCTCATTACTATCTTGGTACTTATACTGGCAGCTTGCGGGCAGAATGGAGCAAGCGGACCATCAACAGAACCTGGAACCGATCAGGAAAACAATCGACCAACTGAACCAGAAGTGATCGTGAAGGAAGCCAGCGGAACATTTACAGGACTCGCAGATTCGCATACCATTGAAGTCATTCTTGAGAATGGGGAAGCAGAGGCGTATCAATTTGGCGAATCGCTGATGGAAGAGATCTCTATTCTTCAGGAGAATGATACCGTTTCTTTAAAATATGAAGAGAAACCGATTGAAGGAGAAGATACCTTGAAGCAGCGGGTACTTGTCGAGATAGTTAAAACAGGGACAAGCGTTGGGACATTACCTAACGAAGAGGATGACAATTCCGAAAGTCGTCCCGCTACACAAGAGCTAACGCTTACGTTAGAAGGGATGACTGAACAGAAGGAAGCAAGTATCATCTCTGCTGCGGACGGTTATTCCTTTTATGTTTTTGATATTTTCACGTTCAATCCGGAAACAGGACTGCTCACGATGGACGTTGATCCGAATTATGCAGTCCAGATCGAGAAACTGCCTGCTGATATTCAGCTCCAGGAACAGAAGGAGCAAGGAACGCGAGCCCTTGCTGAGTATGGAGAGGTAGAGGTCGTATCTGAAGAGAAGAGACCTGAAGCAATGAAGGATGCCAGCCTATTTCTAACTGCAAAGGAAGAAAAGAGCGGAACATCACGTCAATATATTGTGAAGGAACTAGACGGAAATGATTTCGTTTTTATCATCACAATTCCAGTAGGTGAACCATCGGAAGGTTTTGTACCGCATGTTTATGCGAGTTTAAACACGATTGAACTGGAACATGAATAATCAAAATGTCAACAGAAAAAGTCAAGAGAAAAGCGCCCCCCTTAAGAACAAGGGGATGCGCTTTTTTATTCATAAAAAACTGCTGACGATATCTCCGCGGAGAGATGTTCTCCTGCTTGGTAAAGCAAGAAGTGAAATAAGCAGCTTGATTAAATCCGACTTTTTCTGCAACACGGCTGATACTGTAATCGGTTTGTACTAGTAAAAGCTTGGCCTGTTCAATTCGGTACCGCTGTAAGTACTCTACTGGAGAACAGCCATACTCTTTTTGCATACAGCGAGCAATATATACCGGATGGAAATTAATGTTCAGACCCATAGTATGAGCTTTGAATTCATCCCGGTAGTGTGACCGCAAATAACTGGCTGCTTTCTCAGCACAGGCTAAAGAAGGAGAAGCGGAAGGATGTACGCCTGTTGCGGCAAGCAGCTGAATGAGTTCTTGAAAAAGAACTTGCTGATTCCACAGCGCTCTTGTCTGATGCCCGTTTTGTACAAGTCCTGTGAGCGTATCTAATAATTCGATCGTGCGCTGCATTTGCGTCAAACGACCGAACTGAGGGATTTCAATCGTAAAATAGTTGGGAATCATAAACTGCAGCTCAATTGCATCCTCCTTCTGAAACATCAGTGACTTGTCGATGCCCCATTCTCCGCTCGTCTTAAAATGCAGCCAGTAGTAGGTTGTATCTGCAGAACAATCCTTCGTCCCATAATGATGAGCATCCGGTCGTAGAATAAGATACAACCCAGATTCAACTTGGTACGGTTCGCCGTTCTCCATCACATCAAGTTGACCGCTGACGACAACAAGCAGATCGAAGATGCCGAAATTCTTTCGATTAGGCTGTTTGCCTGCATAAGGTGCCTCGCACAGACCGCTTATGATGTACTCCGGAAGAGGAGGGACCGTAAAATGTAAAGTTGTCATAGGTATAACCTTTCAAATCGAATTGAGGTTTCAAATTTATAAGTATGAGTTCATAAAATGATATTATAAATCCATTATACCAACTATAATTTGAAAAGTTAACGCGCTGTATTCGTCATTTTACTTATAGCGCCACTTTCTCATCGGAGGTTGGAATACTAGATATGAATACCAAAAAATTCACCCTGTGGGTGCTGGCTTGGCCTATTTTTATTGAGCTGTTTCTACAGTTTTTGCTTGGAGCAGTAGATACATTAATGGTCAGTCGTATTTCGGATGACGCAGTAGCCGTTGTTGGATTTTCCAATCAACTGTTTCAAGCGATGACGGTTCTGTTCACAACGGTGGCCAGCGGAGCAGGAATACTGATCGCTCAGAAGCTGGGATCGCATAAAAAGATGGATGCCCGTGTCATTGGAATCATGGCGTTCACGGTAACGACCATCCTTGGAGCGGTATGCAGTGTAATCCTTGTTGCATCTCCGCAAAGAATTGCAATGGCATTACAATTACCGGAGCATTTACTGCCGCTGGCAGGTATCTATATCTCGATTGTTGGCGGAGGCATGATCTTGATTGCGATGATGGCCACAATGAGCACTGTCATACGGAATACAGGGAATACGAAAGGACCCATGTATGTCGCACTTGGGATGAATGTGATTCATGTGTTTTTGAATTATGCTTTCATTTTTGGAGCGTTTGGATTTCCACAGTGGGGCTTGACGGGCGTAGCTATTTCTACTGTTGCAAGTCGCTTACTCGCAGTCATTTTGCTTCTCCTAATGTTCTTACGGTCCTTTGAATACCGGATCAAGTGGCGGGAACTAACCGTATTTAATCGGCCTTTATTCGGTGAAATACTGAAGATTGGATGGCCGCTTGGCGTTAATATGTCTTGTTGGGTGTTTTCTCAGCTTATTATTTACTCCTACATCGCCACACTTGGTGCGGCAGAACTAGCGGCGCGGACCTATATGAATACGCTTGAATCGTTCTGTTTTCTGCTTGGGTCATCGATCGCAATGGCAGCACAGATCCAAATAGCGCATCTCTTCGGAGCTGGCCGAGTCCGGGAAGCTTACCGGAGTGCCTACCGTGCACTGGGTGTCGGGGCGATCTATGTGGTTGTGAATGCGCTAATTCTTTATCTATTTGGAAGACAGCTTCTCGGACTCTTTACGGATGATCAGACGATTATCGCGATTGGTGCATCCTTGCTTGGGATGAACCTCATTCTTCAGCCTGGCAAAATGCTGAATATGGCACTTGGTAACTCGCTTAATGCGATTGGTGATACGAGATTCACCATGTATATCTCGCTCGGGTCCATGTGGATCATTGCTACAGGAATGTCATATGTACTTGGGATTCATCTAGGTTTTGGTCTGATCGGTATCTATTCTTGTATGATTGTGGATGAGTACTTAAGAGGGATTTTGTCTTATGTGAGGTGGCGGGGTCAGAAGTATTTACGAAAAGCAGAAGCGGCAGAACAGCAAAAGCCTGATGGGGTGTCGGTAGAACCTGTCGTAGTAATTTAAGGTTGACAAAGGAAATGAATACCAATATAATCCATTTAACCAATTGAAAATTCAAATGTGCTGATTAGAAATAGTAGAAGTGAGGAACTCTTTCAGAGAGCCGTTGGCAGGTGTGAATACGGCAGCAGTTACCACTTTGAACTCGTCTATGAACAGCTGCCTGAATATAGTAGGGTTCGCCGGGATTCCGCCGTTACAAGGATAGATGGTCTTCGCCATCGAACAAAGATTGTTTCCTATCCGTACATCTGTAGGGGTAAGAAACGAATTAGAGTGGTACCGCGGGTTAACCTCGTCTCTATAGCAGAGACGGGGTT
The DNA here is from genome assembly GCF_018403285.1 of Paenibacillus sp. J45TS6. Taxonomy (GTDB): domain Bacteria; phylum Bacillota; class Bacilli; order Paenibacillales; family Paenibacillaceae; genus Paenibacillus. The sequence continues at coordinate 315,815 of NZ_BOSJ01000003.1, forward strand.
TTTTGTTTGCTAAATTCCGGGTTTAGCAAGCCTCGTGTTTACATAAAATGAATTACATTCTTATTTTCCGTGAGGAGGAAGTTTACATGACAAATCGCAATGTATTGGTACTAGATACGACCCTGAGAGATGGAGAACAAGTTCCTGGAGCGAAACTAAACACCTTGCAGAAAATTGAATTTGCACAACAGCTGAAACGGTTAAATGTAGATATGATCGAGGCAGGTTTTCCCGCTTCTTCTCAAGGAGATTTTCATGCGGTTCAACAAATCGCGAAAAAAGTAGGAGATCAAATCTCAATAACGGCTCTCGCAAGAGCGGTGAAAAGTGATATTGATGCCGTTTATGAAAGTATTAAGCTGGCACAGAATCCGTTCATTCATATCGTGCTTGGAACTTCTAATATTCATCTCGAGAAAAAATTCGCTCGATCAGAGGATGCCGTCATGCAGATGGGAGTAGATGCGGTGAAATATGCGAAGACGCTGCTTCCCGAGGTACAGTATTCGACGGAGGATGCTTCTCGGTCTGATTTTGAATATTTGTGGAGAACGATTGAGGCAGTAGTGAAAGCTGGTGCGACAATTATTAACGTTCCAGATACCGTTGGATACGCCGTTCCTGAAGAGTTTGGTGATTTGGTAAGAAGAATTAATGAACGCCTTAAGAATCTAAACGATAAAGTGATACTAAGTGTTCATTGTCATAATGATTTGGGGATGGCGACGGCAAATACGCTGAGTGCCATTAAGAACGGGGCGGAAAAAGTAGAGTGTACCATTAATGGACTCGGTGAACGTGCAGGGAATACCTCTCTAGAAGAAGTCGTCATGGGGCTAAAGGTAAGAGAGAACTTTTACGGCTGTACGACCCGAATACAGACGAAAGAAATTTTGCAGACTTCCCGGCTATTGACGCATTTAACAGGGCTGGATGTCCAAGTGAATAAGGCGATTACGGGGGATAATGCTTTTGCTCACTCCTCTGGAATTCATCAGGACGGTTTGCTCAAAGATAAGAATGTATATGAGATCATGTCACCTGAAGAAGTGGGCGGAGAAAAAATGGAGCTCATCCTTACAGCAAGATCGGGACGGCATGCATTTAAAAATGCAGTGGAACGTATGGGGTTCAGCGTTTCGAGTACAGAAGAATTTGAATTTTTATTTGAAAAGTTCATTACCCTGGCCGATGCCAAAAAAGAAGTGTACGACCATGATGTATTTTATCTGGTGACCGAACATTTAAACCAGCCACAGTCAAGAGGACACTTATATGAATTGGCATCCTTTCAAGTGGTCACGAACGATCAGTATCCAACGGCCAGTGTAGAACTGAAAAAGGGAGATGATGTCCTCAGAGGAAGCTCCATCGGTGACGGGCCGATTGATGCGCTTTATAGTGTCATTAAAACGTTAACGGATCTGGATGTTCAGCTGACCCACTACAAAATAAATAGTATATCCAGAGGGAAAGAAGCGGTCGGACGAGTGCATTTGCAGATCTCATGTGATGGAAAGACGTACACAGGGCGTGCGATGGATACGGATATCATTAAGGCCAGTGCGATCGCATATATTAATGGGATTAATGCAGTGATCTTGGATCAGATGGAGCTTACGGAAGACCTGGTGGAACAATAACAATTCATGAACTTCATCTCATTATCATCAAAATAACGATCAAAAAAGATGACTCTCGGAAATATACTGAGGTCATCTTTTTTTGATTCATTTAATGTGCTGAATCCATTTCATAATACCGTTAGTTGCTTTTGATTCCGCGAAAACCTATTTAAAGGAAGCATAACCTTGGTCAGCCATTACTACACTGCCGTTAATCGCTTCCGCTTCTTCTAGAGATACAAGGTAAACGGTTTTAGCTACGGCTTCCGGTTGAGTCAGTTTGCCGCCCATAACTTTATGAGCCATCTCATCCGCCATACCTAGATCTTTGTATCCTTGAATAATAGGAGTGTCTACCACACCTGGAGCAACCGCAACAACACGAATATCATACTGCGCTAGTTCTAGTGCAGCCGATTTACTCATCATAATGACAGCACCTTTGGTAGCATGGTAAGCGAAAGATCCTGGCGATGCAAGGAATCCATATACCGAAGCCGTATTAATAATTACCCCTTTGGTACCAAGTTCTCTCATTTTTTTGCTGGCTGCGATAATTCCGTGAGCTACTCCGTGTTGGTTCACATTAATGACGCGATGGTAGGTATCCCAGTCAAGAGCAGCAACGGGGGTAGGCAGACCAATTCCCGCATTATTGAACATGACATCAATACGTCCGTATTGTTGTACAGTTTGCTCCACAAGCGCTTCTACACTTTCATAATTAGACACGTCAACTTGAATAAAAGCAGCTTCGCCGCCATTTTTCTCGATCAAAGCAACGGTTTCTTTACCGCCTGCTTCATTATAATCTGCAACAATAACACGAGCGCCTTTTCTTGCGAAAATGAGGCTTGTTTCGCGGCCAATTCCACTTGCTCCGCCTGTAATAACAGCAACTCTTTTTTCATTACTCATGATAAAATCCTCCTATGTGAACTACTTATTTGTGATATGAATCATTGCTTCTGTTTAACTTACATTTAGTATATACTCGTTTTATCATTAACTATATTTAAAGTATTTTAAGTGAAAGTAAGAATAAGTTAACTAAAGGAGGGGAGATCTATGAACATGGATCAACTCTTGTATATAACAGAGACAGCCAGAACAGGATCGCTCACCAAAGCATCTGAATCATGTAATGTTACGCTATCTGCGGTTAGTCAGGCGATTACGAGTCTGGAGAATGAACTGGGGTTCCCTATATTTAAAAGATCGCGAGCGGGGGCGGTCCCTACCGAAGATGGAAGACGTATTTTATCCAAAGCATATAAGGTGCTTGAAGCATTGGATGAACTGAAGCAAGAGGCTGAGGTTCAACCGGAACAGCTTACAGGTGTTATTAGAATAGCGACCATTCCGCTTCCGACACTGATCTACACCGATGCAATTATTGATTTTAAGAAACAATTTCCCGGAGTTACGCTTGAACTATGTGAGATGAGTACGAATGATATCATTCAGGAAATGAATGAAAGACGTTTTGATGTGGGACTGATTATATTTGAAGAAGAGCTGAGACATCAGCATAAATCCTTATTATTCGGTAAGCTGATTCAGCAAGAAATGGTCGTAGGAGTTAGCAAACGCTCTCCCCTTGCCTTACAGGGTTCGATTACCCCAGAAGAGATTTTGAAGCATCAAATTGTTTTATATAAAGATGATCTGCTGCTGAAATTTTACGAAGATCTCCAGCAGAATTATGGAAAAGGTCAACTGTTATTTTCAACGAATCAGACTTCGGTCATTTCGAAATTGGTTCGAGAAAATGTGGCAATTACGATTGGATTTGATTTGTCATTTGGTAAACATGCGCATATGTCCAGCAGTGATATTGTAGTCTTACCGCTTGCAATCCAAACTTCCGTCTCCTCTTATGTAGGATGGGTACAGCCGAACAGGAGAAACATCCCAAAGCAAGTATCTGCTTTCTTGAATCGGTTGGCAAATCAATATCGTTTTCATGAACGTAACGAAAGCTTGTAAAATAAAAAAAGACGATAAGCAAACTAGTGTAAGCTAGTTTGTCTACCGCCCTGAAACCACCCTATAAGACAGTTCTTTTATTTAGCTGCAAGCTCTCCGTGCTTGGCAACATATCATCGATTACTTCATCATTCACTTTGATACTCAGTACGACACCTATACAGAGCATATTAATGAGCAGAGAAGAACCCCCAAAGCTAAGAAAAGGCAAAGTAATCCCCGTTAAAGGCATAAGTCCGATAAACATGCCGACGTTCTCAAAAATTTGATAGATGAACATAGCAACAATACCCACAATTAAAATAGGACCGGCTTTATTTTTACATTCAAGTGCGATATAGATGAGCCGGTATATAAGTATGAAATAGAGAAATAACAAAAGAGATACACCTAGAAACCCAAACTCTTCCGCAGCGACGACGATAATCGAATCAGAGTAGGTATAAGGAACATAACCAGTCTGAACCATCGTCCCTTGCATATACCCCTTTCCTAATAAACCGCCAGACGCAATCGCGATTTTCGCATTTCTTGTATGGTAAGAAGCATCTTTGCCTGCTTCTTCAGGCAAAAGCCACGGATCGATTCGATCGAGCCAGTGCCCTTTTTCCGTATTAGAAAGATAGGTAGTAATTTGATCATGAAAGGTAATATATGACTTGATTCCACCGACAGAAAGAACAGCGATGAGCAGAAGTATAATAAGTGCATGTCTGTTCTTGATGTCCCCGATCCATAGCATCCCGATTAAGATGACAAGATAGCTAAGTGCATTTCCCATATCATTTGTTTTCATGACTAATGCAAATGGAAGAAGGGTGACAAGCGAAAGGGGGATGATATTTCTCCAGAAGGTGAGTTTCTTGTTCTGTTTCATTAAGATACCGCCAAGCGTAATGATCAGTATAATTTTAAAGACTTCGGCGGGTTGCACATTAAATAAATGAGGGATAGAGATCCAGCCCCTGGAGCCGTTGATCACCTTGCCGAAAAACGAGACATACACAAGCAGCAGTATTCCTGCTCCGTAGATATACCAATAATATTTCAATATGAGCTTGTAGTGAAACAACGCAGTCACAAGTAAAGCCGCAAAACTAAGTAGGTAATAAATCACCATTTTCATTTCGGACCCGGCAAATTTTTCTGGGCTATATTGAATCCCGCTATGTATTAAAAGAATGCTGGCGAGCATGAAAAAACAAAGGATCCAGATGATTGTGGAATCTATCTTTTTTAGTTTTTGCAACATGTAAATGAATCACTCCTTTGTTAATTTAATGCTACATCTCACTAAATTATAGATGAATAACGTTTTATTTACCAACCCGGAAGGAGTTTTCATTCTGATTTCGAATGTTTGAAAGACAGCACTTCGGTTTAAATGGATGGTCATTCATCCCTACTTTATACATAAGGAGAGGAAGCGTTATGGAAATCGTATCTTTCGCAAGAAATAAATATCATGACCAGGCGACAGAACTATTTTTGCAGGAAAGTAAAAAGCTAAAGGAACTTCTTGCACATGCAGATATTCATCATGTAGGAAGCTCAGCAATTCCCGGCACCCTGACGAAAGGAGATGTCGATATTCAGGTTCGAGTAAAGCAAGAAGACTTTGATGAAGCAGTTCGTGTGCTGGAATCTTTATACCCGGTCGATGAAAAAGGAGAACAAACGGCTTCTTTTCGTTCCTTTTATACAAAGGAGACAATCCTGCCATTAGGTGTTCAGTTAACCGTATGTCATACCAAACATGATGTATTTCATAAATTCCGTGATGTATTGTTAATTAATGAAGGATACCGAGATCAATATGATGAACTGAAAGCTTCCTATGAGGGAAAAGATTTGGAGAGTTACCGAGAAGCCCAACGTCATTTTTTTGATCAGTTAAAGAAAACACCAGAATATAGAAGCATGTAATAATTGAGAATGTAGACATAGTAGGAGGACTACAACATGGTACAATTTAATGAAATCATCCCTTACATGGACGGTGTAAGAAATCAACTGCTTGAAGTTCTAGATTCTTTTGGTCCCAATGAGAAAGAGTTAAAGGAAGTGGAGAGCGGCTGGAATGTCACGGAAATTGTAGAGCATTTGGGTAAAATAGAAGGCATGATTCAGCATCAGTTGAAACAAGCACTTGCTACTGAACCGATCATGCCTTCAGAACCATTACATGAAAAGAAAACGGATGTCATGGATATTGTTAAAGAGAGCGGTTTGATCGATAAAAAGATGGAAGCACCTGCATTAGCAAAACCAAGCGGTCAACTAAGCTATGATCAAGCGTTGGATCAACTGAATGAAATTCGAGCGGAATCGAAGAAAATAATTCATCAGCTGGCCGAAAGAAATACGAATGATTTGAAATTTCCTCATCCGGTCGGTTTTGAATTAAATGCGAATCAGTGGGCCCATTTTATTGCCATTCATGAAATAAGACATATTGGTCAATTGCAAAGAATTCGTAAAGCGCATCAATAAGAATTGTATATTCGTTATAGCAAACGTTTGGAGAAACGGACATCAGGAAGGAAGGATACGAGATGAGAGAGTTGCAAGTAAATACAAGATATGGTGCGTTAAAGGGACAGAACATAAATGGAGTGGCTGTATGGAAGGGAATTCCTTATGCGAGACCGCCCGTGAATGAACTGCGTTTTGAAGCTCCCGAGCGGCCTGATTCCTGGGAAGGTGTCAAGGAAGCTGATCAATTTGGACCGGAGTGTATACAGCCAAGAACAGAAGGGGGATTATTTCAGACTCCAGGATATGAGCCGAAAGAATCTGAAGACTGTCTTTATCTGAATGTGTGGGCTCCAGAACAAGTAGCGGAACAAAAGCTTCCGGTTATGGTATGGATTCACGGAGGTGCATTCGTCAGCGGATCTGGCAGCACCTCGTTCTACGATGCAACCCAATTTGTGAAACGCGGCGAAGTTATTGTTGTCACAATGAATTATCGACTGGGACCTTTTGGATTTATGCACTTATCACCGCTTGGTGAATCATTTATTTCGAACGCGGGACTGCTTGATCAAATTGCCGCATTGGAATGGGTGCAAGAGAATATAGATGGTTTTGGAGGAGACCCCGGCGCAGTGACTGTATTTGGTGAATCGGCAGGAAGTATGAGTATTGCTGCTCTTATGGCGATGCCAAAAGCAAAAGGGCTCTTCCAACAGGCCATTATGCAAAGCGGCGCTTCTCAGCATATACCAGCAGAACAAGCTGCCCAGGTTACAGCTGGTATGCTGCAGATGCTAGGAATCGGTTCAGACGAGGTTCACAAACTGAAAACCCTGCCTGCTGAACAAATCCTTGCTGCAGGAGAACGCTTTAAAGAGCAGACAGGTGCAGGTCTTGCCTTGTTATTCCAGCCTGTGGTGGATCAATCTACCCTTCCAAAATCACCTGTTCAAGCAATTAAAGATGGCGATGCAAGTGACGTTCGGCTCCTTATTGGAACCAACCTTGACGAAGGAGCACTATTTATCCGTCCAGAATCAGAGATCATGAACGATGGTGATATTGTGCGAGCGATGGAAATGATGACAGGTGTACCTAATGGGCATGAAATCGTCTCCCAGTATCCAAAGTCAACAGATGGACAGGCACAGTTAATGACAGATCTTTTCTTTTGGCGTTCCTCCGTGCAGTTCGCTGCTGCTCAGTCTAAATACGCACCGGTATTTATGTACCGCTTCGATTGGACTCTTGAAGGTCATCCGCTGTTAAATAAAGCGATCCATGCAGGTGAAATTGCTTTTGTATTTCATAATCTGCAGTTTTTTACCTCGATGGGAATTACGCCGAATGATTCAATGCAGCAGCTTGCTTCTACTATGCAAGACGCATGGATTGCATTTGCAAAAGGAGAAGTTCCCGTCCCAGGAGGTCATGAGTGGCCTCCATACTCAATAGAACATAGAGCAACGATGATCTTTGGTACGAATATTGAAATGATTCAAGATCCGAATCAAGAAAAAAGAATACGTTTAGGATTATGATCTAAAAATAGCCCCTTGATGAGTCAATCTCATTAAGGGGTTATTTATTGTGAGTCTAGCGAAAAAAAGAGAAATCTTCTCACTATTTGGAACATTTTATCACTTATTATAGTTTTATCCCATTTCATTAGAAACTTTTTCAAGGATTAAGCGTCTAATAGTAGACGAATTCGAAGAGAATAGAAAATAGAATCAAAAGGAGTCTAAGCATGAAACTGAAGAAATTATCTATGCTGACCGTTCTAGCTTTGTCCCAAGTGGCAACAGCAGTCCCGGTGAGCGCACAGGAAGCGGCTACTTCTACTGCTCAGCAGGTCGTTGCTCAGGAAGTATACGGAGTGGAAAATGCAGCAGAAGAAGGTCAAAACGCACCGCAAACACGTGTAACGAAACAAGAAACGGAAAACAAAGTGGCAACAGAGTCAGTAGAAACAGCAACTGAAAAAGAAACAGCAACGGATTCAAAAACATCAAAAGCCGCTACGATCTCTGAAGAAAAAGAACCTGCATCATCTGCAGAACCAGCAACAGGAGTTACTAAATCAACAAACGAGACAACTGTGACGAATGAAAAAACGGATGAAGTTACAGGCGAAGTAACAGCCACACCTAATGTGAAGACAGCACCAAGCGAAGAGTCTGCGGAATCAAAACCAGCGACTAACGCGGCTAAAACTGCAACACCAACGGATTTGGTTCTTTATTTTAACAGTACAAAAATGGAACAAGGTGGAGTCACGTACAATGCTCCTCAGCCTATGCAAGTTAAAAAAGGAGTATCCTATGTTCCGATTCGCGCTCTAGTGGACCGTGTAGGGTATAAAGTAAGCTATGATAAAAAGACGAAGGAAACGGTCATTGTCAGCGGTGTGAATGAACTGCGGTTCAAGACAGACAGCAGCAAATACACGGTAAATGGCGTGACGAAAACGATGAAAGGTACTTCCTATCAGACGAAAAATACGTTTATGGTTCCTCTGACTGCGATTACAGCAGCCTTGGACATTAAATATAAAGTCGATAATATAGGTAAGAAAGTCATTATGGATCTGGCAACCAAACCTGTTGCTAAGTTCACGATTCAGCCGGGTGAGATTATGGCGGGGCAAACGGAAGTTACATACAGTACAGAATCTTCTTCTCCGCAAGGGCTGTCTATTGTTGACGAGCGTTGGGAAGGAAAACAGGAAGTGTTTGCTTCTGCTGGAAAGTATGATGTTTCCTATTCTGTACAGGATTCAAATGGTACGTGGAGCGATCCTTATACAGTGACCATTGAAGTTAAACAGCCTAATCTTCCCCCAGTAGCTATGTTTACAACAGATAAAGAAGAGTACAAAATGGGTGAACTCATTACGATCACCGATCAAAGTACGGATGACGGTAAAATTGTAAAACATGATTGGAATAACAACGCTTATGCGTTCTTTACACCAGGTCCTAAAAATATCAGCCTGACGGTAACTGACGATAGCGGACAAACCGCTACTTTCGAAAAAACCATTGTTGTAACAAGTGAGACGCTTTATTCACAAGATGAATTTAATCGCATGTTCTTGCCAGCCGGCGAAAAATTCGTATTTGATGGTTCAGCGGTTCCAACTTGGTCTAAAGTTCCGTATACATTTAGCGATGAACCAAGTACTCTGATCCGTAGTAACAGCCCGGAAACCGTGAATTCGGAAGGGATTGTATATCAAGAAACGGCAGCTGGTAACACACGCTTCATGATTCACCATGTGAACAATACAGGCAAGAATGTGAAGATGTACGTAGTTGCAACCAATACGAACTTCACAGAAGCAACGATTAAAACAGAAAACCTTGGATTTGCAGGGCCAAGCCCCATTGCGACAGCTGCTGGGAAATCATCTGTTGAACGTTATTTTGAGTCCATGCAAGATGGAAGCAAACGTTCATCAATAACACTTGCTCCAGGCGAAAGCAAACTTGTCATGACGGAGCTAAGTAAGTCTGTCATGAAACAAGGCGGCGTAATCTCGTTGTTCTCGGACATGAGCAGTGATTATTCAATCCAATACGATGTAATCATGATTGATGAGAAACTAGATCCATTAACTGTGCTAGAGAAACTTCCTATCCTGGATCGTGATGGCGTTCATAACCGGGGTACCTACCCTAATTCCACCCGCGTTATTCGTTATTCGGAACCGGTAGGAGCGACGTCAATGCGTCTTGCTCTCGGAGACAATCAAGATGATCCAAACCTGGCAGGTATGGACCCGATGCTCGGTGTAGAAGCTTCTAACTCAGGTAATTTTGGTGTACTATACAAAATCACACTTGACCGTGTAGCGCCAAATACACTAATCTCTTTTAATCCGCGCGGAGGAAAGTATTCTGGTTATGCAATGGTTAATGGAGATATAACAGCGATCTATTCGAAAGGTCAAGTTAGTGCTCCTAATGAGCAAGCCGTACTCTACCGCACAGGTGACTATGAGCAAAAAGTAGAAATTCTACTGACGGCAGCACCAGGAAGTAATCTTCCTGTTAACTTGCTGTTTACACAAATGCCAAAAAAATAAATGCGTTGATCAGAGTCGTCTTCTATCCTGTATAGGAGACGGCTTTTTGTTATGGAATGAATCCTGAGGAGCAGGTTAATGATATCACTGCCTTACTAATGGGTAATAGAGGTGAAATAGGTACCAGTAAATGAGGTGTAGTACGTGGATGAATATGGTCTCCTCTTGATTAAACTCATTACCGCTTTTACAGCATTATGGGCAGCAACGAGATTATTAGGAAAAAGAGAAATTACACAATTGTCTCCTTTTGATTTTATATCGGCTCTCGTATTTGGAGACCTCGTAGGAGATACCATATATGATGAAGAAGTTTCCGTATGGAAGCTTATCTTCTCTCTAGCTATATGGGCGCTGTTATCTTATGTATTTGACAAGATTATGGGATACAGTAAACCTTTGCGTGAAAAATTTGAAGGGAATCCGGACTTGTTAATCAAGAATGGTGAGATTGATATGGAAGCCATGAAGCGTAATAAAGTGGAGTTTGAAGAATTAAAAATGATGATGAGACAACAAAATGTTTTCTCATTAAGTGAGGTTGCATATGCCGTGTATGAAACAAACGGTTCGCTCAGTATTTTGAAAAAGTCAGATTCCGATCAGTCCAGCCGAAATGACCTGGGACTGGATACGAAACCTGTTCAACTTCCTCGGACCCTTATTGTAAATAGTAAGCCAAACAGAGAAGCTCTAGCCGCAATTCACCGGGACGAAAAATGGCTGCTTACAGAACTAGCTAAGCAAGGTTACCATACGATTGATTCTGTATTTTATGCGGAATGGACAGAGGATGGAGAAGTTCAGGTAATAGATCATTATCAAAGTGGTAATGGGAAAAAACACGAAATTTCGTTCTAGTACATGATAAATAGGAGCTTACGACCAAGATGACATGCATCTTTGATCGTAAGCTCCTTGGATTTTTATTGATTACATGATTTAATCCGTTTCATGCATCAATTAGTAACTTTTAAAAGCTTTAGCGATGATAACGAGCAAAATGAACAGAACAAGAATCGCTGCTACGTTAGATTTGTTGTTTCCATATCCTTCGTAGTTTCCATATGCTTCACTCATGTAGTTCACCCCCTCCTTGTTTCTAATCTATCTTATGCGTGAACCGAATCATGCGATTGCACGTTTGTCATAAGTGAGAAAGAATAGATCATTATTCCTAAGTAATTCATCTACGATAAAACAAATCGCTGACACGTTGTAGATCTACCCCGAGTTTCATTTGAAAAGCATAAAAGATTTGAAATCGGCAAATAGTGTCGGTATTTTTTAATAATCCATGGTAGAATTTGGGGTAATACAATATTTTGCTTGTGAACCACAATTTTAAAATTGAAGGAGTGGATCATACTTGTCCCTTGAGCCCAAAGATCAGCATATTTCTGAACAGGTTACATGTTGGAAGGATCAGGCTTTTCAACAAGCGGTTAAGAAAGTACTCATCACCTCGGAGCGAATCGGTGCGAATTTTCCACATGCCAGTCATCAAGGGGCTTACGTGTTAGAAGAACCTGCATGGTGGACTGCTGGATTTTGGCCTGGTATGTTATGGGTTCTGTATGAAGGCAGCGGAGAACAGCAGTTTCGCAACATTGCAGAACAATGTGAGAATCATCTGGACAAGGTACTTGATGGCTATGAGCGGCTGGATCATGATATGGGATTTATATGGACACTTACAAGTCTAGCGAATTATAAACTGCATGGCGGTGAAGAATCTCGGCGCAGGGCTTTTAAAGCGGCTAATTACTTAATGGGTAGATTTAACCTCAAAGGGAATTACATAAGAGCGTGGAACCCATGGACACCGGGGGAGATAAACTCTGGACTTGCGATTATCGATTGTGCGATGAATGTACCTTTACTGTACTGGGCTTCTAGGGAGAGTGGAGATCCAAGGTATGCTCATGTAGCTAATGCACATATGAATACCGTCCTATCGCATTTTATTCGGCCTGATGGGTCGGTCCGTCATATCGTTCGGTTTGATCCAGATACAGGAGAAGTAGCAGAATATCTCGGGGGTCAAGGATATGCACCGGATTCGGCGTGGTCAAGAGGAAACGCTTGGGCTTTGTACGGTCTAGCTCTTGCCTATCATCATACCGGTAATGAAGCCTATTTGAATGCATCCAAACAAACGGCACACTTCTTTTTATCACAACTGCCTGATGATTCTGTACCTGCTTGGGATTTTCGAGCACCGGAAGATACCAGACACATCAAAGATTCTTCTGCTGGAGCATGTGCAGCTAGCGGACTTTTACTTTTATCAACACTTGTTCCTGAGTGGGAAAGGGCAGTTTACCGGCAGGCAGGGGAGCGGATTCTAGAGTCACTCTACAAAAACTATGGAGCATTTGATCATCCCGAGGAAGAAGGTTTGATTATGCACGGTACGAGCCATTATCCCGAAAAACAAAATGTAGATGTCCCATTAATCTACGGTGATTATTTCTATGTGGAAGGTCTTGCTAGACTGCGTGGGAATCATCAGATTTTCTGGGAGTAGGGTTCAGAATAAGGGAGCAGGGTTCGTAATAAATAAGAAAATAAAGGTGGACTCATCATGACAATACATACAGAGTATACAAATAGATCTTGGCGTGCTGCCAAATTAGATCATTTAGGCTCATCCATATTTGCAGAAGTGGCAAGCTGGAAAGAAGAAGCGAAAGCAAATGGAAAAGACTTGATTGATCTTGGAATAGGCAGCCCTGATCAGGGGCCTTCCTCTTTTATACGTGAGACCCTAAGCAGGGAAGTGTTGAAAGAGGGAAGCTATGCGTACCCCAAATCGAGTGGAAGTGAAATATTCCTTACTACTGTGGCGAAGTGGATGAATCACCGATTTCAAGTTGATCTAAATTCGCAGACCGAAATTATATCGCTGATGGGCTCACAAGATGGTCTAGCTCATCTGGCTCAGGCCATCTGTAATCCCGGGGACTTAGCGATGGTCCCAAATCCAGGGTATCCCATTTATTCTGGATCACTTGCTATTGCGGGAGTAAGAGCTTACGAAATTCCGCTTAAGGAAGACAATCAGTTTATGCCGGATTTGGATGCGATACCTGATGAGATATGGGCAGAGGCGGTCTTTATACTGCTGAGTTTCCCTGGGAACCCGATAGCATCTGCTGCGTCGCAGGAGTATTTCGAAAAATTAATCGCTAAAGCGAGCAAGTGGAACGTTCTCATTGTACATGATATGGCCTACTCCGAAATGGGATTCGATGGTTATCGCCCGATGAGTATATTAAGTATACCGGGTGCCGCCAAAACTGCTGTGGAATTCCATTCCTTTTCCAAAAGTTTTCAAATGGCAGGCTGCCGGATTGCTTTTCTCGCTGGTAATGAACAAGCGATCCAGTCTTTAAGGATCCTCAAGGAAAATATCGATTATGGTGTATTTGAACCGATTCAGCAAGCTGCGGTCACAGCCTTGGAACAAGCCATCGCAGAGGGAGAAGATTATACAGGGCCAGCCCCGCTATATGAAGCCCGCCGTAATCTATTCGTTGATTTACTTGCAAAAGAAGGTTGGAATATTAAAAAACCATGTGCGACGATGTTTTTGTGGGCAGCGCTCCCTGAACCGTTTCGCGGGAAACCAGGGGTATGGAATTCAAGATCATTTGCTAAAGCATTATTACTTCACAGCGGGGTGACTGTCATACCTGGTGATGCATTTGGCAGTGAAGGCGACGGTTATGTACGAATTGCACTTGTGCAAGAACAAGAGCGTCTGGAGGAAGCAGCAAGAAGAATTGGGGAATTTATTCGCAGTTATTGCTAATTGCTTGATCATGAGAATCCTGGTGACAGGATTCTTTTCTTATCTAATGTAAAACTTTACTTGAAGTACTGCGTTATTATGAATAGACAGAAAGGGGTAAGCATATGAAAAGAATCATCTTGGGAATTACTTGTGTATTCATTATTTTATTAGGGCTTCTACTCAGATCAAAAGTGCCCTTTATGGGTGATTTTTTATGGGCAGCGCTCATTTTCTTTTTGTTCTCCTTCGTTTTTTTGAATGTTCCTCGTAGATATCAATTCATTATTCCTTTATTATTCTGTTATTTCATAGAATTTACTCAGTTAGTTCATGCTCCTTGGATCAATGAGCTCCGTGAAAATAGGTTCCTTCAGCTGATTCTAGGACATGGTGTTTTCGGTGTCCTGGATCTCATTGCCTACACTTCTGCAATTCTGGTATCTTACGTAATAACCGGTATTATAGAACGCCGTATTGTCCGGTATAACTAGCAACAATGGAGATAGAATTAATTTATTAATGTAAGCATACATACGACGAGAAAAGCGATCGGTACTATACCAGTCGCTTTTTTCATTTTCAAAAATATGAAATAAAAGGAATTTATTCTTGTTTAAGGTAGAAATTAGTTGTACTATATACATAGATTTACGATACATAGATTTACGAGGTATGAAAAGGGGATGTGAAAATGTCTGTAAATAAGGAGCTCCTTAAGGGGAGTACAGTAATTCTGCTGCTCACTGTGCTAAATGAACGAGAAATGTATGGATATGAGTTGATCAAAGAAATTGAAAACAAGTCGGATCAGGTGTTTGTCATGAAAGAAGGGACTCTATACCCTATTCTCCACACCCTCGAGTCAGAAGGTCTGCTTAACGCTTACTGGAGTCAGCAGGATGGGCGTAAACGAAAATACTATCAGATTACAGATGAGGGAAAGAGAAAACTTCAGGAAAAGAAGAAAGAATGGATTCGGTTTCGTACAGCAGTCGATACTGTAATAGGGGAGAGAGGATAACGTGCAGAACAGTGAAGAGAATGAAGTGGTTCAGCAATTTTTGGATCAAGTATGCCGCCATATTAAGGTCAAAAAGATGCACCCTGAAATCCGAGAGGAACTTACGAATCATATCGAGGATCGGATAGAGGAATTGCAGCTCCGAGGCAGTTCGAAAGAAACTGCGATACATAAGGCTATCGAAGAAATGGGATCTCCCGATGTGATTGGGAAAAGCATGAATGAAACCCATAAACCAGTGCTCAATTGGAGGATTGCCCTTATTGTTGCGACCATATCATTAATTGGAGTTATTGGAGCAGTCAGTATTGACGTATCGGGTTCATCTCCTATTCCTGATTTGACGGCTAGAAAGACACTGCAAATGGGGATTGGAATCATATTTCTTGTGTGTTTTTATTTCTTTGATTATCAGAAGCTGAAGAAATATTCAGACCAAGTTTTTTTTCTTCTACTATTTATGAATGCATTTATCTTAATAAATAGTCCTATGATTAATGGTGTTAAGGGTTATGTGATACTAGGTCCTTTCTCTATAAATATGTTATACAGCTCTGTTATATTGCTCTTGTTGGCACTTGCGGGAATGAAGCCGATAAAAGAAATGAACTGGATCCATACCATCCTGCACACTTTTTATCGAGTAGTTATCCCTCTATTAATTCTCACTTATATAGGCAATTCTGTACTTTACGGCGGTATAATGTACATGACTTTGTATATGATGTTGATGTGGCTCACCAAAAGAAATGTAAAACAGTTTGCCATCGTTACCATGATTCCTACTGTAGCTTTGTTGTATTTTACAATGCCTCATTTCAATACAATCAAGGAAAGATTCATGCAATTTCTGCAACCGATAGAGGATAATGCCTATCTTCAGATGAAATCAATGGAGGCAATCCGATCAGCAGGATGGTTTGGACAAGGATTTGCTTCCAGTAATCCCGGACTTGGTTATGTTCAAAGCGATTCTTTATTTCCTTATTTGATATACTGTTTTGGCTGGATTTTTGGCCTCATCACCATTATTCTGATCGGATTGTTCCTTGGATATTTAGTACAGTTACTATCCAAAGTCAAAGAATCATACGGCAGGCAACTTATTTGTGTCGTGTTGTTCTTTTTTACGATAAGATTTGCATGGCCTATACTTATGTCATTTGGATTTCTTCCGTTTGTAGGCATGGAATTACCCTTCATCGGCTATGGAGGAACGAATCAGTGGCTTGACTTATCAGCTATTGGACTAGTTCTATCTATATATCGCAGAAAAAATATGATTCCTACGGCTGAATTTGCTTCTAGCCATCTTTCTTCATCTAAATTATAAAATATTTGGGAGTCGCTGATTTACCGTTAGTTTCAAAAGTGATAGAATCTTTCTCGCATATAAACAAATAGAAGAAGAAAAAGTGAAATCGTACTTTCGATTTCACTTTTTTCTTCTTCTAGAAGCAAGTTATTTCTGGAATCTTTATTATGTAATGAAATTGAATTGATTAAATCGTCCTATTGTTCTTTTCCTTCGATGACAAGAATCGCTTTGTTCAAAGCAAAGGCAAAGATAAAGAACCCGACTGCACTAAAAAGACCATCGAAATAAGGGAAATCTTCTAGTATAAGATCGGCATTTACAATCTCGAGCTCTTGTAATGCTTGCTTAAGAAGATAACTATCTAGATTAAAAGATATAGTTCCTAGAATCAGAGTCGCTACTCCAAGTTTATAAAGGATGGATACATTCACTTTTTTAAAAAGCCCTTTTTTATCAATATTCTTTATCAATCTGCTGATATACCAAAGAAAAAGGAGTGCCCATCCCATTAAAGAAATACTGCTAAGAAAAGATAGGGTAAGAAAAGAGGTGCTGCTATAAAGTTCGGGATGCTCGTAAAAGTAAAGATTTACATAAGAGAACACAGGTTCAAACGGTCCTAAAAACAAAGTAATCGGATGATCTGGGAACCACAGATGAAAGACGTGATCGATCACAGTAAAAATACCGCCAAAGACGGCTGTGATGTAAAATAAAATCATACAAAGAATGTAACTGGGCTTAAGCAACTTTCTTAATTTCATAAATAAACTCCTTTTAGTAGTCTTGGTTGTCATATAAAACATCTTAAGCGATTCCTTAATGTTAAACAATAAATTCCAGAAGTTATTTTAACCCTCCTTTGATAGGAAGTGATTTGTTATAATGAAATCGTGATGGAGGTATAGCCTTTATGGATGATAATCAGAATAGGATTCAGCGAAGTGCAAATGGCGGGAAATCGATCCCGAAACAGTCCATTCATCAGAAGAATGAGATTCGCTTTGCGGAATACGAATGGATGGATGAAGAGAAAGAAGCAGAGATTCCGAGGAGAAAAGATTTTTCTCATGCTCGGTCAGAACCTGAGAAAGAAGTTCAGGATCTTACTTATGTCCCTATTGACGCTGAATGGGACGGGCTTGATTTTCTAGATGATATGCAGGTGGACGACTGGAGTCCATGGAATGAGGAGATCAGTGAAGACGTCTTCTCAAGTAAGCAAGTAAAGAACAACAAGACTCCGGCTCCCTTATATAATAGGGATGTTGATCCTGCTTTTGATATAGATAAAGTAAAACCTATCATTATGCCAGAAGATACCTTAAAACGAAAAGGGAACCTTGTCGTGTCTCCACAAACGTTTGAACGAGATGCAGATTGGGAAAAGCAGTTCATGTTCCTGACACGTGAGCAAACCTTTGTGAAGCAGGCAAGAGAATTTGAATCTGTTGTTTGTTCGGAAGCACCTTTTGTCTCTTATCGTGCCTACTGGCCAACCTATGAACAGATGAGTTCAGCCCAGAAGAGATGGTATTTTTATTGGCGTAAGGAAGTAAAACAAGGCAGATATCCAGATACAGATCTATCCTACTTGTTTCTCTATATTTATGAACTGATCCATGGTGTAGGATGGACTGCTCCTGAGGAAGGTCTCGCCTTACTGGACGAAGTCTGGTTTGGTTATGGAGAGCGCGAGAAGAAGATCGATACGTACATGCGAGAATGGATATTTGATTTTTGTTTAGTACACGGACTTGAAATGCCATATAAAGAGCTCATGGAAAAAATCCCACGCAAACTGTCTGATGAATTAAAGGAACGCGAATGGATGCGCAGGTTTACTTCAGATCCTTTAGATTTTTCTTGGGATATGCTTGCGATGTTATTAGATTATAATGCGGAACAGAGCAGCTTCTTCAAGGAACAAGGACGTAAAGAGATGAAAATCTATGCTCCTAAGGTGATCGCCTTAGTTGATCGGTACTGGTTGAAAAAGCATGGGCTTCGTCTAATCCATCGTTTTTGGCCAGAAGAAGTGACAAGAAAGAGGATTCTATTCCGCAGTGCGGTGTATGATCATGATTTTTATGGAAAACACGCGGAAGTCAGGGTGTTTCCGATCAGCGAGCATCCTCCGCTTCGTGCCTATTTAACACAGCTGGTGCGTTATACGGAGAATAAGCTTCGTGAATTGATGGGGTTTAAAGGTCGACTTCGCGGAGTGAAGTTGGAATCCGAGGTGGAAGAGCTGGTAACCCGTTACCTGAGAAGAGAAATAAAAGAACGCGAAGTACAAGCAGCGAAGAAAGCTCGTCCTGCGGTGACGATTAACACGAAGAAGTTAAGACGTTTACAGCAAGAGTCGGAAGAAGTACGGGAGATGCTGATGATCGATGATGACAATGCAGAAAATTCTGCTAAAGAAGCAGGTTATGTTGATACGCCGAGAAAGCAAGCTGCACCAATTCCAGGCAAACTGCAAACGATCCAAACGGAGATGAACTTTGACGGTTCTGTGCTATACAGCCCTCCACCTGCAGATGAAGATCAATCTCCTAATATGGAAATTTTGAAGGCAGAAGAGACTGACGTTGAAAGAACTGTCATAAAAAGTTCTGTCGTAGAAGAGACTGACGTGAAAACTATGGATGTAGAAACGAATGGTGCAGAATCGACTGGTGTAGAAACGACCGATGTAGAAATGAATTCAGTTATAAGTGGGGAACAGTCAGATTATCACTTCGTGTGGGATACCGACAATATGGATGAAGAATGGCAGGAGCTGGCGGAGCGGTTAAATTCAGACCAACTGGAGGTTCTCTATATACTTAGGGATAAAAAAGGGTCTTCTGAGCTGCAAAAGATCGCTACTAAGGCGGGATCCATGCCTGAACTAATGATTGAAGAAATTAACGAAATATCGATGGAGATTATTGGCGATATTTTGATTGATGGGGAAGAAATTACAGAAGAATATATAGAAGCATTACAAACTTTGAGTTATACGGATGAATAGAGGTGAACGGCTTCATGAAACAACTGAAAATACCAAAAAGACTAACGACAGCGCTCGTCAATTCTTTAACCGCAGGGGTCGTGCCAAGAGTGGGTCTGGAACATATCGCGGTTGGACGTAAACCGGAGGTCGAATCGATCCTGAGAGACATGGATAACATTGCGGAAGGCGGGGCTGCTTTTCGGCTGATAACAGGACGATATGGGAGCGGGAAAAGCTTTTTGCTGCAAATGATTCGGGGATATGCCATGGATCGTGATTTTGTAGTAGCTGATGCGGACTTATCTCCGGAGCGCCGCCTAGTGGGAACGAAAGGTCAGGGACTCGCAACCTATCGTGAGCTGATGATGCATTTATCTACGAAAACGAGGCCTGACGGCGGTGCACTAGAGATTATGCTGCAAAAATGGATTGCTTCACTTCAGCAGGAAGTGATGATGAGCAGTGGTCTGCGTCCGGATGATCCGGCAATGAATGAAGCGGTCGAAATGAAAATTTACGCGGTAACGAGTGACATGCAGAACCTCGTACATGGATTTGATTTTGCTAAAGTTCTTGCCGCTTATTGGTCTGGATATAAACTTGCAGACGAGGACCGCAAAGCAGCTGCGCTGAGATGGCTTCGGGGTGAATTTCCTACGAAGACGGAAGCGCGCAAGGAGCTTGGTGTTGGCGTAATTATTGATGATGATAACTGGTATGACTATATGAAACTATGGTCTGAATTTGCTGCGAAAATTGGTTATAAAGGGTTGCTGCTCTTCATCGATGAAGGGGTTAATCTTTATAAGATAACAAACACAATATCGCGGCAGAGTAACTATGAGAAACTGCTAACCATGTTCAATGATACGATGCAAGGGAAAGCAGAACATTTGGGGATTTATATGGGCGGAACTCCGCAATTTGTTGAAGATGAAAGAAGAGGACTTTTTAGTTATGATGCCCTGCGCTCAAGACTGATCGATGGACGATATGGCGGCGGTGCGCTCAAAACGTACACTTCACCCATTTTGAAGCTAGACTTGTTGTCTCATGAAGAGATTCTCATCTTGCTGCAAAAACTGCGTGATATTCACGCGATGCATTTTGGATATGAAGCACAGCTGAGCGATGAACAGTTGATTGCTTTTATGCAAGCCGCAGTAGGACGCCTTGGAGCAGAAGAAATGCTGACGACACGGGAAGTGGTCAGGGACTTTATGGATCTTCTTCATACCTTACATCAGCATCCGGAAGCAACATTTGAAGGTTTGCTCGGTGAGAAAGAAGCAGTATCTGCCGGCAACCAAAAAGTGAATCATTCTACGAACAAGGACGATCTGGATGATTTATTCTCGGAGTTTGAACTATGAGCAGTGGGCCGTTCAGAAGACTGGCACCGTTCATTCAAGAATTTATTTACAAAAAGAAATGGGATACACTGCGTGAAGCGCAAGTAGAAGCCTGCCGTGTCCTTTTTGATACAGATCATCATCTGCTTATCGCATCCGGAACAGCTTCGGGGAAGACGGAAGCTGCTTTTTTTCCTGCGTTAACGGAGTTATATCATGATCCATCCGAATCGGTGGGAATTCTATATATTGGTCCGCTTAAAGCGCTCATTAACGATCAGTTTGAACGGGTTAGTGATCTTCTCAAAGAAGGACAAGTTCCTGTATGGCACTGGCATGGAGATGTCAGTCAAACAGAGAAAACAAAACTGATGCAAAAACCATCGGGTGTACTCCAGATTACGCCTGAATCCTTAGAGGGACTCCTGATGAATCGTCCAAATGCCATTCCTGCACTGTTCCATGATCTCAGATACATTATTATTGATGAAGTTCATGCATTTATGGGCGCAGATCGAGGGATGCAGGTGATATCACAGTTAACTCGTATTCAGCGAATGGCAGGCTGTAGTCCCAGAAGAATCGGTTTATCTGCGACACTGAGTGATTATGATGCAGCAGCAGGATGGATTGGAGCGGGTACGCCTCAAGCGGTTGAGGTTGTATCCCCACAAGGAAGACGTAAACTGAGAATCTCGATCGATCATTTTTCGTTCCCGGATGCGAGAGACGAGAAGCAGGCGGAGCAACTGGAACTGGCTAAAAAAGCCTACTACGATTATCTATACGACGTAACGCATCTGAAAAAGGCACTTGTATTTACGAACAGCCGGTCCGATGCAGAATTAACTACACTTGAGCTGAGGCGAATTGCTGCGAAAAGAGAACAGCGAGATGTGTTCCACGTTCACCATGGAAGCATCTCGGCCATGCTGCGAGAAGAGACAGAAACAGCGCTTCGTACCGGGCAAGGACCGGCAGTAGCTGCGGCTACGTTAACGCTCGAACTCGGAATTGATCTCGGGGAGCTGGAGCGCGTGATTCAATTAGGAGCGCCTTATAGCTGTTCAAGCTTTGTCCAGCGTCTTGGAAGGTCTGGTCGCCGGGGAGATCAGGCATCTGAGATGTTGTTTCTGTGTCCGGAAGAAGAGGACGAACAAGCTGAACTTCCGGCCCGGATGCCGTGGACTTTGCTTCGTGCGATCGCAGTAACGGAGCTATACGTAAGGCATAAATGGGTCGAACCAGTCTACATCCGAAAAAAACCAATTGGCGTACTCTATCACCAAACGATGAGTACACTGAAAAGCATGGGAGAGGCGGAACCGGCGGAACTGGCTAGAGCGGTGCTTACGCTCCCTTCGTTTCGGCAGATTGAACCTGCTGAATATAAAACGTTCCTGCAGTATCTCCTTGATATCGATCATATTCAGCGGACAGAGGAAGGAACGCTCATCATCGGTCTAGGCGGAGAAAAAATTGTGAATAACTACCGATTCTATGCTGTGTTTAAAGATGATGAAGAACATACGGTATATAACGGTTCGGAGGAGATTGGCTCGATCACAACCGTTCCCCCACCAGGTTATTGTTTCTCACTTGCAGGGAAGCTATGGAAAGTAGAAGAAGTAGATACGAAGCACAAAGCCTTATATGTAAAGTCGGCGAAAGGCAAAGTGGATACGCTCTGGCTCGGTGCCGGCGGAGATATTCATACACTTGTGATACAGAAAATGCGCGAGGTACTGGATAGCGATGATCTCTATCCTTACCTTACGCCAAGCGCAGCCAATCGACTCGAGCGTGCGAGAAGACTTGCAAGAGAAAGCGGACTTCTGAAAAGTATCGTCATTCCGGCAGGAGGAGACTCGTTCTTTATTTTACCGTGGGCGGGCAGTAAACAGTTTTGCACCCTAGAACGAATGCTGAAGCATAACCTGGCAGGACGGCTTGAACTTCGTTCCCTCGTTCCAATGGAACCTTATTATATGGTGGTTGCCGGTAATACAGATGATTCAGCGATCTGGAATGCGATTCTTTCCGAACTTGAGAACAATAAGGACGCAAGTGCACTCCTTGATGAAGATGAAGCCCCTTATCTGAGTAAATATGATGAGTTTGTTTCTCCGCAGCTTGTACGTACCGCATTTCAGGTGGATGGTCTTGATTTAGAAGGACTCGCTAAAGTATTGATTGATAGACATTCAACTACTTCGGTTATCTGAATATGTTTTTTAAACTCTCGTTCTTAAGTGGACAAGTCAGACTGCAGGCAAACTAGCTATACTAGTTTGTCTGCAGTCTTTTTTATTGTCTCAAATTGGGAGAGTATTAGATAGGTTGCCCGGGACAAGCTAATTTCAAAAACGTAGTAAGTCTCTAGAAAAATAAAAAAAGTAAAATTATGGTTGACACATTTACCCTTCATGCATATAATACAATTAACAAAATGATAATTGTTATCTGAGGAGAGTAATGCGATGTCTAATAAAGCAGCCCTAGAACAATATGATATTAAAAAATACAGAACACCTGATGGATATACTTCGGACATTGCTGTCTTTACCATTGTTCCTGTTAAGAATCAAGAATTCAGACCCCCTGTTATGGATCTCAAAATCATGCTGATCCAAAGAAGTATGCTTGATGGGGAAGGAAGGCCCAATATTGAGGCTGGGAAATGGGCGCTCCCCGGTGGCTTTGTAGATGCAAAGGAAACCGCTTTTCAAAGTGCAGAGCGTGAGCTGTACGAAGAAACCGGTATTCAAAATATTCATTTGGAACACTTTGGAGTATATGATAAACCAGGTCGCGATCCCAGAGGTTGGATTATAACCAATGCACATTTTGCGATTGTACCTGAGCATAAACTCTCAGCAAGAGAAGCGAATGACGATGCATCTGATGTTCAGCTTTTCTCGGTAAGTGAGGTGCTTGAACTAGATCTTGCCTTCGACCATGCTAAGATCATTACTGATGCCATACAAGTGATTAGGCAGAAGCTGCTTGAGACGACAGCTGCAAAGCAGTTCCTACCGGAAGAGTTTACTTATTCTGAACTTCAGGCTGTTCTCCTCACGGTAACGAACGATTCGGCGATCGCCCTAGAAGCAGCCTTTGCTAGAAAAATCAAAAACCTGCCTTTTATTGAGGAAGTAATAGGGCAGAAGACAACAAGAACATCGAAAAGGCCGACCCAATTATATCGGTTTGTAGACGTACAGCTTCATAAGTCGATCTATCATGCTAAGCTATAATTTAATTGTCTCTAAAGGCACTTCGCAAACTACCTGTGAAGTGCTTCCTAAAACGTGTATGTAAAAGATCATATTCGCCGTTTGCCGCCACAACAATTAACAAATATATAATAGTTAAAATATAATTAGAGGAGCTGTTATCAATGAATAAGAAAAAAGCCCTGATCAATATCGATTATACAAACGATTTTGTTGCAGATGATGGAGCACTGACCTGTGGAGAACCTGGTCAAATCATTGAAAAAAGGATTAACGCAATAACGAATGAGTTTATTCATAATCATGAGGATGTCTTTTTTACAATCGATCTTCATCAAAAAGAAGATGCCTATCATCCTGAAACGAAACTTTTCCCTCCGCACAACATGGAAGGTACAATTGGGCGCAAACTATTCGGAGGATTGGGGAAAATATATGAAGATCATAAAGATAATAATCATGTGTTTTGGATAGATAAGACGAGATACAGCGCATTTCAAGGAACCAATCTTGAGCTAAGGCTTCGGGAACGAGGGATAGAAGAACTGCATCTTGTCGGGGTTTGCACCGATATTTGTGTTCTTCATACCGCTGTAGATGCTTATAACAAAGGTTTTCATCTTGTTATTCATGAAGATGCCGTCGCAAGCTTCGATCAAGCCGGTCATCACTTAGCACTGAAACATTTTGCTGGGACACTGGGCTCAGCGATCTATAGAAATGGAGGAATAGTGAAATGAAAAAAATGAAACTTCCGCAGTATAATCATCTGGATGATAGTTTAGCACTTCATACGGATCGGTATCAGATTAATATGGCCGAGGTTTATTGGAAAGAGGGTATGCATAAGCGTAAAGCTGTATTTGAAGTATACTTCCGCAAGCTTCCTTTTCAGAATGGATATGCTGTTTTTGCTGGATTGGAACGCGTAGTTCGATATCTATACGACTTTTGTTTTACGGAGAGTGACTTAGCATATCTAAGAGAAGAGGGATACGACGAGGCTTATCTTGAATATCTGCGCAGCTTAAGGTTTACCGGTACCGTGAAATCAATGCAAGAAGGAGAACTAATCTTTGCGAATGAACCGTTGATGCGTATTGAAGCACCGCTCGCTGAAGCACAGCTTGTAGAGACGGCTATTCTGAACATGGTCAATTTTCAAACCTTAATTGCTACGAAAGCTTCTCGCATTAAACAGGTTGCAGGTAATGACTCTTGCATTGAATTCGGAACGAGAAGGGCTCAAGAGATGGACGCTTCGATATGGGGGACGAGAGCAGCTTATCTTGCCGGGTTTGAGGCTACCTCTAATGTCAGAGCAGGAAAAATGTTTGGTATCCCTGTTGCAGGAACGCATGCTCATTCCATGGTGCAGGCCTACCGTGACGAGTATATTGCATTTCGGAAATATGCGGAAGTTCATACAGATTGCGTGTTTTTAGTTGATACTTATGACACGCTAAAGTCTGGCGTACCCACAGCTATTCAAGTGGCGAATGAACTGGGTGATCGGATTCATTTTAAAGGTATTCGCTTGGACAGCGGTGATCTCGCTTATCTATCTAAGGAAGCCCGCCGCATGCTCGATGAAGCTGGTTACACTAATGCCAAAATTTATGCTTCTAATGATCTTGATGAGCATACGATAATGAACCTCAAATCTCAGGGGGCACGAATCGATGTATGGGGAGTCGGAACAAAGTTAATTACGGCCTATGATCAGCCTGCACTGGGTGCAGTTTATAAACTGATTGCTATTGAAGATGAAAAAGGTGAAATGGTGGATACGATCAAAATCAGTTCGAATCCTGAAAAAATTACAACGCCCGGGCTTAAAAAAGTGTTCCGGATCATCAATAAAATGAATGGAAAATCAGAAGGAGATTATATTGCACTTGAAGAGGAAGAACCGGATAAGGAAGAAGTACTTCATATGTTCCACCCTGTTCATACTTTTATTGGGAAGTTCGTTACCGGATTTGAAGCTAGAGAGCTTCATCAGACGATTTATGAAAATGGAGAATTGATATACGATCTTCCAACCCTTCAAGAAATTCGTGATTTTGCTCAGCGTAATCTCCATTTATTGTGGGACGAATACAAACGGACACTGAATCCGGCAGAATATCCTGTGAATTTAAGTAAGCAATGTTGGGATAACAAAATGAAACGGATCGAGGAAATAAGAAAAAAGGTAGAAGCGTTTATGAAAAGGTAAAGGAGGAAAGATAGATATGGGGAGAGTTGGCATATACGGATCATCTTTTGATCCCATTACAAATGTGCATCTCTGGACCGCCAGTACCGTAGCTCACCGTGCAAAGCTCGACAAAGTGATTTTCCTTCCTTGTTCAAGCAATCGTCCAGACAAAAAAATGAATGTCAGCGATGAACATCGGATGAACATGGTCAACATGGCGATTCAGAACAATCCGAAATTTGAAGCAGACCGGTATGAGATGGAGCAGCCCGGCTGGGAGATATCGACTTATCTCACACTTAAGCATTACAGAAAAAGATTTCCTGATGATGAGATCTATTTATAATGGGGGCGGATCTGCTTGTTGATATTGGAGAAGGAAAATGGAAACGAGCAGAAGAATTGATCCAAGAAAATAAATTTATTGTCATGGCTCGGGACGGAATTAACATGCTGTCAGCGATCAGTAAATCACCTATCCTCAGAAATTCAGATGATGGCTATACTTTTCACTTAATTGACAAAGGATTGGCAATGGAGATCAGTTCTAGCTATATTCGGGATGAACTTAAAATGGGAGGCGAACCCCGCTATTTAGTTCCTGATCCGTGTTATGACTATATAAAAACCAACCATTTATATGAATGAATTCATTTCATACTCATGAAAAGGTATTATGAAATTAACTCGAATAGGGAGGATTTAAAAATGGATAAGCAACAAGAAATTAAGGAGTCTTTGCACGTAAAACCTGTCATTGTTCCAAAGGATGAAATCAGGGAGAGAGTTAATTTTCTAAAAGATTATTGTAAGAAGGCAGGAGCGAAAGGGTATGTACTCGGAATTAGCGGAGGGCAGGACTCTACGCTCGCCGGGCGACTTGCACAGCTGGCTGCTGAATCTCTGCGTCAAGAAGGATACGAAGCTAAGTTTACTGCAGTACGGCTTCCTTACGGTACACAAAAGGATGAAGCTGACGCTCAGGAAGCACTGAAATTTATTCAGCCTGATGATACCATCGTGTTTAATATCGAAGATCCTGTAAATGCCTTAGTAAGTGCATATAGCTCCTCCACGGGTGAAGAATTAGGGGATTTCCACAAAGGAAATGTCAAAGCCAGAATGCGAATGATTGCTCAATACGCCATAGGAGGCGAAAGGCAAAGCCTTGTTATCGGTACAGATCATGCAGCAGAAGCAGTCACTGGATTTTTCACTAAATTTGGTGATGGTGGTGCGGATATCGTTCCTCTTACAGGACTGACAAAGGGGCAAGGGAGAGAACTGCTCAAAGAATTGGGTGCTCCTGAGCGACTGTATTTAAAGACACCGACAGCTGACCTATTGGATAATAAACCACTGCAAGCGGATGAAACGGAACTTGGTATAAAGTACGACACGCTGGATGACTTTCTTACAGGAAAACAGATCGACCCGGCAGCAACTGCTAAAATCGAGCAGCGTTATCACATGACGAAGCATAAAAGAGAACTTCCAGTTACCCCTTTTGATCATTGGTGGAAGGAATAGGTGCAGATTGAGAAAGTCGCTTATTAGCGGCTTTTTTGCTATAGATACTCATCTATTTTGAAATAAAGACTTAGAAAGCGAAGTTTAGGGAATATTTAGTACTACACTTTAAGTATGAGTAAAGGAGTAAATAACCTTGAATTTCCTTGAATTGATTACGGCAGCGATGCCGATTCTTTCGGTGTTGATTTTCCTTGTGATCTTGCGGATGCCCGCAACCGTCGCTATGCCGCTTAGCTTTGCAGTAACTGCTGTTCTGGCTTATTTTGTATGGGATATGCCGCTGATTAACCTTACAGCTTCGACACTTGAGGGTGTATTTGTTACTCTTACCGTGTTATTTATCATCTTCGGAGCGATCCTGCTTCTGAATACGTTGACTCATGGGGGAGCACTTGCAGTGATCAGGGAAGGGTTTATGAATATCTCTGAAGATATGCGTGTACAGGTTATTATCGTAGCCTGGTGTTTTGGAGGTTTTATCGAAGGAGCAGCCGGTTTTGGTACACCAGCAGCGATAGCAGCACCATTGCTGTTAGCCCTTGGATTTCCTCCTATTGCGGCGGTAGTGGTGGCATTAATTGCTGACAGTACGCCCGTAGCTTTTGGAGCCGTGGGTACAACCTTTAATGTGGGAATCAGACAGGGTCTTGATGAAACATCACCCGTATTTATGAACTATTTGACAGAGCAAGGTATAGATATCAGCGGCTTCTTGCAAGCCATTGCAATGCGGTTAACCCAGATTGATATCTTCATCGGTACCTTTATTCCTCTAATTTTAGTTCTCATGATTACAAGGGTATTCGGTAAAAATAAGTCCTTTAAGGAAGGATTTCAAATGGCTCCATTTGCGATCTTTGCAGGACTAACCTATACCATACCAGCAGCACTCGTTGCTACTTTTGTAGGTTATGAATTCCCTTCTCTGCTCGGAGCATTAGTCAGCCTGATCATTGTTGTTCTTGCCGCTCAAAAAGGGTTTTTACTGCCTAAAGGAGAACCATGGTGTAAATTTGGTCCTTCGGAGTATGTCAAGAAAGAGATAAAAGCAGAAGAGGAACAGGAAGCATCGGGGCATACGTTAACACTGGCAAAAGCATGGGTTCCCTATATTCTTATTGCGGTATTGCTTGTTTTGACTCGTGTGATTAAACCATTACAACGGTGGTTACAGGGGATAAGCATCTCGTGGAACGATATCATGGGAACAGGAATTAGTCAGAATTGGCAAATTCTATATTCACCAGGATTTATCTTCTTGCTAGTTGTCGCAATTACCGTAGTTCTTCATGAGATTCCAAGGAACAAGATGAAGCTAGCTTTCTCTGAAGCGGCAGGATCTATGGTAGGAACTGCGATTGCACTGGTATTTTCTACGGCCATGGTACGCATCTTTTTGAACTCTGGAATAGAGGGAGCCACATTACAAAGTATGCCGACAGAACTAGCGCAGCTTGCATCTAATGTGTTCGGCGGAGCGTGGCCAATAGCTGCCCCATTCATAGGAACACTGGGCGCTTTTGTGTCAGGCAGTGCAACATTCAGCAATATGATGTTTAGTTCATTGCAATTTGATGTAGCTACCGTGAATGGGTTTGCCCCAGATCTGATCATTGCACTGCAGGCGATCGGAGCTGCTGCGGGAAATATGATCTGCGTTAGTAATGTCGTCGCTGTATCTGCTGTCGTTGGGGTACTCGGTAAAGAAGGACAGATCATCAGACTAGCGTTAATACCAAACTTGTTTTACGTTATCTTGTCGGGGATTATCGCCATGTTGATCGCTATGGTATTTATTTAAACGAAGAAGCGGACTACGTATTAAAAAAGATTGGAAAGAAGCGGCTGAACATGATCAGTCGCTTCTTTCTGTTTATGATGAGTATATAGAGTGGTTCGTCTCGAAACACTACTCATTCTTTTGTCAAAGCAGCGCAGAACAAAGAACCAATTTTCTCAAAGTAAAGTCCAATCTCTTATTCAAACATATAATATAATATCTTATTTGTTAGAGAAGGGAGGAGAGTAGAATGGCCCAAGGCATAGAAAGTATTGGTTTATGGATTGCGGCCTTGGGAACTACGCTGATCGCCTCCGTCTCAAATCAAGGGGAAACCTCCAGATTATATGTAATTGGTACATGTTCTGCTGCGATAGGAGCTATATTATCGGCTTTGGCGGCAACGAGGACAGTGAAGATTAGGAAGGTAGTCAGAGAAAAACTTGAAAAACGGGGAACGTTTCTAAGGGCCATTGGATTCGCATTAGTAGCCGAAGCAAAAGGCATGCCGAGCAGTGTCCGGATTGCAGGGGCCTTTAGATCCATCGGTAATGCAGTGGCGTTGTTAGGTCTTGAGCTGCCTGAATCTAATAAAAAGAGAGAGAGGCTGATAGAAGAAGGCAATGTATTGGCTGTACTAGGGGGGACCTATGAGATAGTGGAGGCTGAAAGACCAACATCTAGAGTGGAACGGATTCGCTACTATGGGAATATTTTAGAGACAGTCGGAGATGCCCTCAGTCTAAATATAGAATGAAAATAACAGGCATTTCCGATAGACGAATAAACGTCCTGGGAAATGCCTGTATTGTTCTTTATTCTTTTGTGGCGTCAGCTTGATCTGCTGTCACATTTTCTTGCTCTTTAGCAAGTCCAGCGACGATCTGGTCGGTTGGCTGGGTTAGCAATTGGTACATAAGAGCCGCTGCTTCTTGACGAATAAGCGGTTTTACCGATTGGTAATTAGCAGAACCATTTCCTTGTAGTTTAACTTCAGGTCCATAAAGGCCTAGTCCGATCATCATTTGAACAGCAGGGACAGCCCAGGTATCTGTTTTTCCAGAGAGCTGTACACTACTGAATAATTGATCTGGGTATTGCTGTTTATAAATTCTCCATATCATCACTGCTGCCTCTTGGCGGGTAATGACCTGATCTGGTTTGAACAGCTTCTGATCTGCACCTTCAATCATGCCTATCTCATAGCCTGCCTGAATATAGCCGGCAGCAGAATGAGTAGCCCAGTCACTACCAGGTTCTGGTTGCGTTTTGCTTTGTGGGATACCGCTGAGTTCAAGGATTTCCTCGATAAACTCTGCGCGAGTTAGTGCATTTTTCGGATGGAAATAGGTGCTCGGATCGTTCGAATAATGACCAAGAGATTGCAGTCCATAAATAAACGTTCCATAAGCGCTGCCTGGACGAACGTCTTTATACCCGGCAGCTTTTACTCCTTTCTTTTCGTATCCGAACGGGTTTAAATAAGGTTCTTTCATATATATTGTTCCGTCCGTATTTTCTTTGAAAGCGGTGAATTGACCGCTGAGTTCATCCATGAATAAATTATCGTCCACTTGAATCAAGGATCGAGCACCGAGATAGGCATCAGATATCTCCATTTTACCAGCCTGATCGTCAGCATCTGTAAGTTTACTTACGATCGTTTTCAAACGAAGATCAGAATAAAGCCCTGCGTAACGCTGCAGTTCCTCTGCTGTTTGCGGTTCAAAATTATCGAGCTTGGCTGGTTCTGCATACTCTGGGAAGAAAGTAGAGATAAATGCAGGATAGAATAAATTACGTAAAGCACCCGTTTGGTTATAAGTAAGGAAGACACCTGTATTTTGCTCAGGAATGAAGAAGAGATAAGAGCTGAAACCAATAAGATCTCCTGCCTTAGTTATAATTTTGGAACTGCTTCCTGCTCCGGGAATTTGAAATGGTGCTTCAAATCCATAGGTGGTATCAGGTAATAGGGGATGAATCTCAGAACGGTATGTTTCCATACTTGTTACTGTAGCGTCTTTAAGTATGCGGTTCGTTCCGTCAGTACCTCCATTCAGGAAAGCAATCATAAATTTGCCTATATCTTCAGCAGTAGACATCATCCCCCCTTGAGGCATAGGAGCAGGGGAAAGGGCGTATAGATCAATGGGATTATGAGCAGCATCATAAGCTATGGACAGTTGTTTTTTGAATTGATCGTTCAGCATAAAACCACTGTTTTGCATGCCAAGAGGATCAAACACGTGTTTCTGTATATAGGATTCAAATGGCTCTCCGCTGACATTTTGGACAACGAGTCCTAGAAGCAATGATGCAAAGTTATCGTACATATAGGAACTACCGGGTTCACGAACAACAGGAGGCATGTGCTCTTGAACATAGTCCTCCATGGATATGTATTTGTCAAAATCGGCATGAATATCTTCTGCCTTAGGATCGCGTATTTCAAAACCGGTCGTATGGGTAAGTAAGTTTTCAATGGTTACGGGTTTATCATAGGGATTATCGAAATCAAGACCAGGGACATAAGTTTTAAAATCATTCTTAAGACCTATTTTCCCTTGTTCGACTAGCTGCATAATGGCAACTGCCGTGAAAGTTTTAGATACAGAGGCGATGCGAAAAGCTGTTTTTTTCGGATCAACGGGAGACTTTTCTTCGAGGTCAGAGTAACCATACCCTTTTTCTGCGATCACTTTGCCGTCCTTAACAATAATAACGGAAGCGCCTACATAATGAGATAAAGCCTGCTGTGAGTTAAAGAATTCATCTAGAAATACCTGAGCTGTTTCGGGAGAAAGATTTTTTGGAACGCTAGCAGTAGATGAGAGGGATGAATCGGCGTGTACGGATGGTAAGAGTACACCTAAGAAGAGGAATAGAGCTAGAAAAGCAGCTAATAACGCTTTCCTTCGAATAAAGATAGGTGAAAAATTCATACAATCACTCCTTCTTTAATATCGGTATTCCGTGTGTTCTTCACGGATATCAAGCTAATTATAGCAGAGACCTTATACCAATAAAAGGAATTTAATCCTTATTGATGAACAAAAAAAGGGAAAGGAGCGGAATAGAAAAATATAAATTAATAATGTAACAATTGTCATAATTAGGAAATGTAATTTAAAGTATTTTCATCTTAATTTAAACAAATAGAAAAATTCCGAAGAGATTAAATTGAAAAAGGTATAAAAAATCCTTAAAGAATAGCCGATTAGTTATTAGGACCTATGTGAAGGGGGATGTTTACATAGGTATATAAGATAAAAAAATGTTTTTGGGTTTTATTAACATTAATTTCAGAAGATTAATATTTGCTGTACTACATTTCAATATAGAAGGGATGGATGACGTAAAGAGAAGGCCAAATAGGGTCACTGCAGGATGGGAAATCGAGATATTTTCCTATGAAAAACCACAAGGACATATTAGGAGGAGAAACACAGTCATGAATAAAATAAACAACTTTATACAGAAGTTGAATTCCATCTTTAAGAATCAAAGTATTGTCACACGAAATATGATATTTACAAGTCTATATATCATCCTAACGGGTGCGGTAGTGATTTGGTACAGTTATTATATTCAAGGAAATGTTCTTACGCATCAGCTTCAATCTGATTCCGGAAAGATAATGGAAACTCTAGTTAAACAAGTGTCAACGGAAGATGCCCAAGAAGCGAAAGATACAATAGACCCAAATTCCCCTGTACAACA
The DNA here is from genome assembly GCF_018403285.1 of Paenibacillus sp. J45TS6. Lineage (GTDB taxonomy): Bacteria > Bacillota > Bacilli > Paenibacillales > Paenibacillaceae > Paenibacillus. The sequence continues at coordinate 348,963 of NZ_BOSJ01000003.1, forward strand.
GAGATTAATGGAAACCTTTAGTGAGTTAGTCAGTACGCATCCTAATATTGCACAGGGTTACATATTTGGTCCCGAGCTTGAGGATGGGAACAAAACATCTGTAATAGCTCTATCTCCAGCCCTCCTAGATCTGTTTATGGAAAGTAATATGGCGCTTGGTGATTTATATGAGCAACCCCAACTACACGTAGATGCCGTAAATGAGATGTTGGATACAAAAGAACTCTCCTTTACGAAAGCCTATAACGATGATTTTGGTACGTGGATCACGGTCCTGTATCCTTTTTTAGATAATAACGGTGAAGTATTTGCCTACATGGGGATTGATGTAGATGCAAGTTTAATTGCTTCAGGTAAAAAAGAGTTGCTCACTTCCACGTTAATTGCGCTCTTGATCACTTTAATCATCGTACTTGCTATGCAGTACTATACGCTGAAACGTACGTTTAAACCGATCAGTGATTTAAAAGGTGCCTTAGAAAAACTAAGTAACGGTGATTTTACAGTTCAATTAAAAACAAGTGATGATGAATTTGGACAAGTAAATGCGAAGTTTAATATGACAGTTAACCATATGAACGAATTAGTGAGTACGATAAAGAAAGTATCGGAGCAATCTGCTGAGCAATCGAATGTTTTATTTTCAACTGTAGAATTAAATAACAAGAACGCATCAGAAATTACGAAAAATATGAAAGAAATGTCTGATAGTGCAGATATGCAAAGTGTTTCGATCACTGAAAGTGTGGTCTCGCTAGAAGAAATAACGACAGGTGTTACTACGATCGCGGGAAATACGACAGAATTATCCGAGATTTCTTTACATATGAAAGAGCAGTCTGAATTAGGTAATCACAATATTGAGCAAGTCATTGAGCAAATGAATTCGATTAATTATTCTGTCAAAGATTCTGTAAATATTATCGAAAAATTACAGAGTCGGTCTCAGGAGATTGGACAAATCGTACAGGTAATTACTGAGATTGCTGCACAAACAAATCTACTGTCTTTAAATGCAAGTATAGAAGCAGCTCGTGCTGGCGAAGAAGGACGCGGTTTTGCAGTTGTAGCAGGTGAAGTCAAAAAATTATCTGAGGAATCCAAGAAGTCTGCCGATCAGATTGCTGAGTTAATCCAGTTTATTCAAGATGAAACGGAACTCGCAGTAAAAGCAATCGGTGAAGGGGAAGAGAAAGTCGAGACAGGCATTCGTGTCGTAAGAGAAACGGGCTCGCTATTTGAAGGAATATTAATTTCAACAGATTCAGTGACGAGCCAAATCCAGGAAGTATCCGCTGCTACACAGCAAATGGTCGCGGAAACGGAACAGATCACAGCTTCTATTAAGCAGCTTGCTGTACTAGCTGAGAAAAATTCTTCCGTATCTACAGAAATCCAAATGGGTACTCAGGAACAACAAGCCACGTTTGCGCAGATCTTTGAGTCTGCTGAACAACTGAATCAGGTATCAGGCAGATTAGAAAGATTAGTTGAACAATTACAAGTAAAATAAAATAGGAGCTGATCGATTTTGAATGCAACGCTACTAACTAAACATGGCAAAGAGTATTGGATTAATGAGTTACAGCTGCCTTTGCCAGGAATTTTATATGTATACAGACTACCCAGCAATGATGTCAGGCAGAAGCATGAAGGAAATGAACATTTTACTGGATGGGAAAATACCAAGACTTGAACAACTACGTCCTTTGTACAATATAAACACTTGGATGCTTTCAAGTTATATCGTATTTTTATACAAAATGAGTGGTGATAAAGATCTACTGATCGGAGTGAGCGATCACAAAGGCGGCATTTTACCACTGCGCATGACGCTAAGTGGATTAGAGAACTTTCAAACAGTATATGATCAAGTAGGTATGAAGCTGCAAGCGATCGAAGAAACGGATATTACACTTACAGAAATTGGAGATTTTCTGGGACAAACTATAGCTTTCCATACGCTTTACGGAGATCAACTCCACCATCCGAACAGTGATTTACATTGGTTTGTAGGGCAGGGAGCGTTGGATAGCTGGAAACTTCATATTGTCTATGCACAAGAGTTGTATGAGGAATCAACGATTCGCAAATTCTGCGATAATTATTTATTTCTCTGTAACGAGCTAATTGAACATATGAATATGCCGATCGATCAAATTTCTATAGTAACACCTGCTGATTTAGCAGCCTACGAGAAGCTCAATAATAGTAAAAAGGATCTGCCTTCTGAACTAACAATTACATCCATGTTTGCTGCGTCAGTAGAAAAGTATCCTGAGCGGACCGCAATTTCTTATGGTGACCAAGAGGTCACTTACCAGGAGCTGGATCAGTTATCTAGTTGTCTAGCTCAAATGCTGCTCTCCAATGGACTACAGAAAGGTGAGTTCGTATCTATTTTTATGGAGCGCAGTCTTTCTACTATTGTGAGTCTATTTGGTATTATCAAAGCTGGAGGAGCTTATGTTCCGCTTGACCCTTCCCATCCGGATGAAAGAAATGCTTATATTATTGAAGATACGAAGTCAAGACTGATTCTGGCTCAGTCTGATTTCACGACAAAATTAAATACACTTTTATCAGATTTCGAAGTAAAGCCATTGATTATTTATCCGAAAATGAATATGGAGGCATATGCGGAAGATTCGAATGTTACTCCTACTATAGACTTGAACGGTGATGATCTAGCTTATGTTATCTATACATCCGGCTCAACAGGTAAACCAAAAGGAGCACTCATTTCTCATAAAGGTGTTGTGAATTTGGCGTTCGCCACACAAGATCATCTCCAGTTGACAGAGCAAGACATCATTTTACAGTATTCTACTTTCAGTTTTGACGCTTCTGTGTATGATTTGTTCAGTTCTCTTGTCAGTGGTTCCAGACTTCATCTGTTAGCAGATGAAGAACGTTTTTCCATTGATGCTTTTACAGAGGCAGTAAAACAAACAGGAGCTACGAGGTTTGCTATTTTGCCGACAGTCTTCTTCAATCAGCTTGCAGCTCATTTACCAGAAAATCAAACGCACATTTATCATAATATTAAAAGTATTGCGGTAGCAGGAGAAGCTCTGCCCGGTGAAATGGTACGTATGCTTCAGAAAAAACTATCCGTACCTGTTATTAATCTATATGGGCCTACAGAGATTACTTCCGTTGCAACAGCGCATGTGATTGACTATGAACTTCCAGAACATATTTCTACTGTATGTATTGGTAAGCCGCTTGCAAACTATGAATTATATGTGGTAGATGCGAATAATAAGCTTTGTCCGACTTGTGTAACCGGCGAACTATTGATTAGTTCGATTGGACTTGCGAAAGGGTACTTACATCTACCGGAAAAAACAAAGGAAGTGTTCATAGCTGATCCGATTACAGAAGGTTCAGGGAAAATATTATACCGGACAGGAGATTTGGTCAGACTTTTGCCAAATGGCGAAGTAGAGTATAGAGGCAGAAAAGATTTTCAGGTAAAAATCAGGGGCTTTCGGGTTGAAATTGGAGAGATTGAAGATAATCTGGCTAAGCATGACCTCGTCAAAGATATTGCCGTTATAGCAAGACCGGACCAAGATGGTGTAAAGATTTTAGTAGGCTTTTATACATCAAATCATGGTCAGGCTATTGCTCAAAGTGAGCTTGTGCAATTTTTAAGCAAAAAGGTTCCAAATTACATGATACCGAAATACTTTAGCCATTTAGAACAAATGCCTTTATCACCCACAGGCAAAATGGATCGTAAAAAACTAGCTCTGTACGAAATAAATACAGAACATGATGATACTGAATATGAAGCTCCTGAGAATGAACTACAGATACAAGTAAGCGAAGCTTGGCAAAAAGCGCTGGGACTAACTAGAATCGGCATCCATGATGACTTTTTCGAAATTGGAGGGTATTCACTAAAAATCCTAGAAAGTCTAGTGATTTTAAAACCTCATTTTCCGCAGCTGAAAATTAATGATTTCTTCGTGTACCCTACGATATTCAAATTATCAGAGAGAATAGAAGAGATGGGTAGAGAAGAATTACTTCAAGATGCAGTAGATATGGCTAATCTTCCAATTCAAGATTTGGTAGAATATCCGCTTACCTTTGGTTCGGACGAAGCAAGGGAAGAGAACTTGTCTAAACAAAATAATATTTTACTAACCGGTGCGACAGGTTACTTAGGATCCCATCTGCTCTATGAATTATTACATAAATCAGAAGCCGTTATATATTGTCTTGTACGGCCCTCTCGTGAGCTGTCTCCTATAGAGCGTTTAACGGATGTAATGAAAGGGTATTTCGGAAATTCTATCGCGAAGGTTATGAAAAACCGTGTAGTAATTATTGAAGGTGATCTCTCACAAGAAAACCTTGGTTTTAGTGAAGCGGACCGAATGCTCGTAGATAAGCTGGTTGATTCGATTGTACACTGCGGTGCCGATGTAAAACATTTCGGAGATTCCGAACATTTTGCAAATGTGAACATCGATAGTACGAGACGACTACTAAAACTAGCGAAGAAAAAACCGCATACACGTTTTCATTTTATTTCTACACTGGGTATACCGGAAGATTTGGCTTTTAACGGTCAATGGAACGGTGTTATTCAGGGATCAGGTTACAAAACTTCCTATATTGAGAATGTATACACGAACAGTAAGCTCGAAGCTGAAAAACTCGTTGTGAAATATGGTGAGGAAGAAGGCATAGCCGCTAGTATCTATCGTGTGGGAAATCTTTCTTGCAATTCTACTACAGGGGTCTTCCAGAAAAATATTGATCAGAATGCATTTTACCGGATGCTGAAAGCAATGCTTCTATTAGAGAAGGCACCTAATGTAAGATGGGAAGTTGATCTAACTCCGATTAATTATGCGGGAGAAGCCATTATTGCTCTAGCTCTTCAGAAAGAGACGGTCGGTAAGGTATTCCACATTTGTAATCCGGTCACGATTCCGTATGAACAAATGGTCGAACACTTTAACAACTACGGCTATGATATTAACTTGTTTGCACTCCCTGAGTTTGAATCTTGGCTGCTGAATCCAGCAGAACCGAAAGATCAAGCAGGACTTGAACTGGCTATGGCACAGCTGGAAGGCGATGGAGCGAAAAATTCAGCATTTCGCTATGCTTGTCCGCAAACATTAGAGTATCTGGAAGGTACAGGTGTAGTATGTGCTGAACCGGATGAATCTTTTATTCATCAATTAATTAGTTATGCAGTGAAGATTGGATATTTTCCTAAGGTAAGCAGCTAAGAGAAAAGTGAAGATAATTCCACAAAGAACCGGCATTTGCCGGTTCTTTTTATTTTGGCAAGTTTTCCTTATTTTAAATTCTGTTTCCTGTGCCGAAATGAGAAGCTCCTGATGCCACTAATCGAGTAAGACCGGACGAACACAACAATTACTCAGAGTTTTAAAGCACAATCAAGTGGTCTCGCAATCACAAATGGATAAATGTTACTTTTAATTCACTGTTACATCTACGAGCAAATTTATAATTATTTTTTACCTAGGAAAAAAAGAAAACATACGGTAAACTGGTAAAGATTTACTGCTGGAATTAGTTTTATTCTAAGTGGTTTGAATCCATTTTCATAACAAAATTGATTCATTTATCTACATATTTACACATATATGGGGGTGGGCAATATGCCCAAAGAAAAGACCAAAGAAAAGAAAGTATCAATGACATGGTTGTTTCAGTATTTGAGGCCAGTAAAAGGCCGATTAGCGAGCTTGCTGATCATGTTGTTAGTTTCAACGGGACTGCAGCTGATCAGCCCGCAAATCATTAAACGATTTATTGATACGGCAGCAGTTGGAGGTGTACTGACAACACTTATACAGCTGGCAGGGCTATTTCTGGTCGTGGCTGTTCTAAATCAGGTCATAACCGTAGCAGTTAGTTACTTAGGTAACGATGTCTCTTGGCGTGCGACCAACCGACTTCGGGGTGACTTATTGAAGCACTGTTTAAGGCTTGATATGCGGTTTCACAACATGAAAACACCTGGTGAGATGATCGAACGTGTGGATGGAGACGTGACTAGTATTTCGAACTTTTTCTCCATGTTTATCGTTCAGGTCATCGGGAGCTTTGTTCTGCTCGCGGGAATACTCGGGTTCATGTTCACTGTGAATTTACCTATTGCCATCGTTATGACGGTATTTACCTTTGTTTCGATCTTATTTATGGTATTCATTCGTGATTTAGGTGTTGGTCCGTCCAAGGATGAGCGTGAAGCAAGTGCTTCCTTATTTGGACTCATTGAAGAACGGATTGCCGGTATTGAAGATGTGCAAGCGAACGGCAACGTTCCTTATGTGATGAACCGATTTCATCATTTAATGCGCGCTGTATTCCTTAAAGGAAGAAAAGCCTGGATGATTCGGGTCATCCCATGGAATACGACGGTGATCTTGTTTGCCTTAGCAGTTACTGCTGTGCTGCTACTTGGCGTACATTACTATTTAATAGGTCAAATAAGCCTGGGTACGCTTTTTCTAATCTACCAATATACCCAAATGTTAAACGACCCGATTGAGATGCTGGGCGATCAGGTCCAAGAATTCCAAAAAGCAAAGTCTGGCATGCTTCGTTCAAGAGAATTACTCTCTCATCGAAGTAGTATTGTGGACGGGGAACAGGAGCAGCTTCCTGAAGGAGCTCTTGGTCTAGAGTTTGATAAGGTGAGCTTTAGTTATAACGAAGATAAACCTGTGCTCAGAAACATTAACTTTACGGTTAAACCGGGAGAAAGGCTTGGCATCATCGGGCGAACAGGCAGCGGAAAATCCAGTCTCAGCCGTATTTTGCTTCGGTTATACAATATAGACAGCGGAGTGATTCGTGTGGGTGGGATCGATATTACTTCACTGAAGCTTCCGGCACTCTATCGCAGAGTTGGCATGGTTACACAAGATGTCCAGTTGTTCGATGGCTCACTGCGTGACAATCTAACCTTATTTGATGCAGGTGTGTCTGATGATTCTATTCTGAAAACGACCGAGCAGCTTGGACTTCGCAAATGGATTGATGCACAGCCGAGAGGGCTGGATACACATTTGACGGCGGGAGGTTCCTCGCTATCGGCAGGGGAAGCACAGCTATTTGCTTTAACGCGTGTCTTTTTAACAAAGCCGAGTCTAGTCATTCTCGATGAGCCTTCATCTCGGCTGGATGCAGCCACAGAAACGATACTGCAAATCGCAGTAGATCAATTAATGGAAGAGTGCACCGGCATTATTATTGCGCACAGACTGGCTACATTAGAGAAGGCAGATAAAATTCTAGTGCTAAGCGATGGCGAAATCATAGAGTTTGGAGCACGGGAAGAACTTGCACGGCGTCCAAATTCGCATTATGCAAGACTGCTGGCGACAGGCACAGAGGAGGAACTAGCATGACGGTAGCTGGATTTATAGGAAGATTATTTCGGTATAATCCCTTTTTATTTTTAATTAATGGAGTGTTATGGTGTGTATTTCACTCTTTACCCCTCGCTATCGGAATTGGCATGCAGTGGTTCTTTGATCGGGCAACCGCTGCAAGTTCAAATGACTATATGTGGCTTGCGGTTCCGCTGATCTTTATTGCGGTAGTAAGGTTCATCAGAGTAGGTACTTTCTTTACAGCATTCTATCAATGGATAACCTATATCTTTCATATTCAAGCGATTCTTCGTACGAATATGCTCTCAGGCATAATGCGCTGGCCTGGTCGGAATCTACCCGCATCACCAGGAGAAGCGATGAGTCGCTTTCGAGATGATGTGGATGAAGTTGTAGAGTATGTAGAGTCATGGGTAGATTTTTGGGGGAAACTCGTTTTTTCTATTGTATCGATCAGCATTATGGCGAGTATCAACTGGAAGATCATGCTGGTGGCAGTTCTACCCCTACTTCTCGTTACTTTCCTTAATAATTTGTCAGGGAATCGAGCCCGCAGATATGGACAGAAAAACAAAGAGGCAACGGGGCGCATTACCAGTTTTATTGCGGAAACCTTTGGTGCTGTTCAAGCACTGAAGTTAGGTCAGGCCGAAGATCATGTTCATGATCGCTTTACAAAATTGAATGAAGATCGCCGTCAAGCGGCGCTGAAAGATAATCTGTTCAAGCAATGGATGAGATCACTCAATCAACATGTAATCAGCATATGTACGGGTCTCATTCTTCTTATGTGTGCTTCTGAAATGCAGGCAGGCCGATTTACGGTTGGAGATTTTGCTTTATTCACCACGTATCTAGCTAATATCGGGTACAGTATTTCACTATTCGGGTACATGGTTTTTCAACATAAGCGCCTTAAAATATCGTTTGACCGAATGCGTACTTTGTTTCGTCCAGGTGAAGAAGATCGAATCATTGAATCACGGAAAATTTATCTGAATGAGGAACCTCCTGAGCTTCCTATCATTCATAGAGAACCGAATGAACAGCTGAGTGTACTCGAGGTAAACCGTTTAACCTATCATTATCCGAATTCAGATAAAGGAATTTCAGATATTAATTTTCGTCTTGAAAGGGGTAAGTTTATTGTCATCACGGGCCGGATTGGTGCTGGTAAATCTACGCTGGTCCGCACGCTGCTTGGACTGCTTCCCAAGCAAGGGGGCGCGGTTCGCTGGAATGGTGAGGAAGTCGATCCTGGTACTTTCTTAATGCCTCCGAGAGCCGCATATACACCGCAGGTTCCGCGTCTATTCAGTGATACCCTAAAAGAGAATATCGTTCAAGGAAAGAGATCAAATGTAGAAGAGTCTTTAAATAAAGCAATTCGTCTTGCTGTCATGGAGAAAGATATTACCCATTTAGATCAAGGGCTTGAGACTTTTGTGGGACCGCGAGGAGTAATGTTGTCTGGCGGGCAAATTCAGCGAGCAGCAACTGCACGTATGATCATGACGGGAGCGGACTTGTTCATATTTGATGATCTATCGAGCGCACTGGATGTAGAGACAGAGCAGCTAGTATGGGATGGTTTATTTAAAGAAAAGAATGTAACCTGCATTGCCGTATCTCACCGTAAAGCAGCACTTACTAAGGCTGACCATATTATTGTAATGAAGGATGGACGGATTGAAGCAGAAGGCAGTCTAACCAAGTTGCTTGAAGAAAATGAAGAAATGCAGCTATTGTGGCAGGGAGAACAGGTGCCAGCCAGGGTTTAAATAGGAGTATATTCGGGTAATTTTACTACACCTCTTTATTCATTGGAGAGGTGTTTTTCGTTATGCTATAGGGATATGCTTCGTTTTGTTATCACATGTGTTCTGTGTTAGTATGATAGCGAAAATATAGAAAGAAATTTATATTATCAAGAAATGATGTAAGGTCAACTTTTTCAGACAACAACAGGGGGAACAGCATGAAGAAGAAAAAGAAAATGATAGGTACGATTGGTGGACTGCTGTTATTAGTTGCAGTTGTATTTGCTATGTACATACTTATAAAAGGGATGCCAAGTGAACAGAAGTTCAATGAAGATGGGGAAGTTACCATTCATTATCAAAGTACATATATTGACGCTGTGCCTGAAGATTTCAAGACAGCAACTAATGAGGAAATGGCTGAAAAGATGTTTGGTAGTCCTGATTTTTACAATAAAATGAGCGAAAAAGATACATTAAAGCTAGATGCAACATTCTCGCCAAATGGAGAATTTTATAAAGCGGAAGGGGAAGGTGTACTAACGATATTAGGTAAAGAATACCCTTTTACGGTATCAAGCTCACAACTTGAAAAAGAGGTGTTGCAATCAGGGGATCATCTCATCTGGGGCAGTATTAGTGGAGGCTTTGTCGATGAAGGCGGAATAAAAAGAGAGATGATTCTAAGTATAAGTACCGTCATCGAAACGGAAGAGGTATTTTACTATGCCACGCTCGGAGGAGTTGTAATTTCATTTGGTGATTTCGGATTTGAAACGAAAGAAATCAGGGATATTCTATTAAATAATCCAATCTGAGTCAGTAGCAAGTATGTAAAATAGAAGGGATACAGGATGATTCTAATACCGAGAAACGGCCATGACGGACGTTATAAGAAAATGAAGCAACGATTAAAAGAGGCGAGCTTGGAAGAACATGATCAGCATCAAGGTATTCTTGATGTATTCGATTATTGCCTTTCTGAGGAAGAAGCTAGGGAAATCATCATCCCATATGAATATCATTTGAAACATGAGAACAAGTTTATTTCCTTTTTCAAGGACATGTTTTCTAAATACACGTGTACCGTCTATTTTAACAATCCTATAAAAAAATTAAACAAGGAAGAAAAGAATAGGCTAGGGGATGTAGACTTCACGATCTATAAAAAACTGCTCAAGAAACAGCCTGGGTGTGTAATCGTCGAGAACATAGAGGAACTTATTCTGCTAGTGAAGCTGTCTGTGTTAGAAATAAGTTTTGTTGATTATATCTTTGGTCAAGGGGAAGTGGTTGTCCAAGGGAATTTTGATCTCAGTTTTCCTATATATTTTCAACAAGATGTTGTTACAAAAATGGTTGTTAATAATCGTCTGTTTATTAGAACCTAAACCTGGGTATACGCAGGACATGGTACAGAAGCGCCCACTCACGAATATATTGGAGTGAAAACCAAACGATACCGGAGGGGAACCCATGTATTACAATACGTATTATCCAGTGAGATATTGTTCAGTTACTCCAACTTCTTATTATCCGTATGGGCAGATGCGTCAGGAAACGACTACTTACAAATCACTGGAAGAGGCGCTGACTCTCATAAAAAATGCGGTTAGCGGCGAGCGTGAGGATGAACTATTTTACGATTACTTAATTTCAGAAGCACCGTCCCAGGAAGAAAAAGAAATCATTGAGAGTATTCGTAATGATGAGCGTAAGCATAATCAAATGTTCCGTAGGATCTATCAAGATCTGACAGGACAAACCATTACTTCTCCAACTGATGTCGAGTTTGAAAAACCAAGTTCTTATATAGAAGGAGTTAAAAAAGCTCTATTCGGAGAGCTCTCCGCTGTGGAACGTTATCGGGATATCAGAGCAGGGCTACCTAGCCAGTATTATCGAGATATGGTTTATGAAATTATCACAGACGAACAAAAACATGCAGATAAATATAATTATCTCCTGAATTTGTATCTTAGTAAAATGATGAAAAAGTAAATCGGAAACCTATATTTAAATCGATCCGTGGAAAACTCCACGGATTTTTTGTGCTTATAGGAAAAATAGAGATTGACAAAGAATGGTTATTTTATATAATCATTGGTAGACCGACCGTCAGTCAATACATAAAAAGGAGACCCAATGAATGAGAATCTCAAAAGCTCCCGAAGACCGCAGAAACGAAATATTAGACACGGCAGAGCAACTGTTTTTCACCAAAGGATATAGCAAAACTACAGTGAATGATATGTTGCAGGCTATAGGTATCGCCAAAGGTACATTCTATTATTACTTTAAATCAAAGGAAGAAGTGATGGATGCCGTTGTGATGCGGTTTATCGAAACTGGAGTTGTGGCCGCCAAGAAAATTGCCACGGATAAGGAGCTTACTGTCCACGAAAAGTTGCTACAGATCATTATGGCGCAAAAGCCAAATACCCCGAGCAAAAGGCAGATGATTGAAGAGTTTCATGAACCTGATAATGCACAGATCCATCAGAAAAGTTTAACGGAAACCATATTGCAATTAACACCTATTTTGACAGGAGTGATTGAGCAGGGAATCGAGGAAAAATTCTTCCACACCCCTTATCCTCGTGAATCAATAGAGTTTCTGCTTATTTCATCCCAGTTTTTGTTTGATGAAGGAATATTCAAATGGACACCTGAAGAAATTGTGCAAAAGATACAAGCTTTTATCTATATGATGGAGTCGACACTCGGGGCAGAGAGAGGAAGTTTTTCTTATGTGTCCCAAATGTTTGAATAGATTTCTTATGTTGAAAGGTGGGGGCTATATATGGAGACGCAGACGCAGGTCAATAAATCTTTTGGGTATTTCATGGTGCTCTGGGCCGGAGAATGGATATCCAGTATTGGCAGCGGTATGACAGCGTTTGTGCTCGGAGTATATGTATACCAGATGACAGGGACCGCTAGTAGTGTTGCAATAGTCACTTTATGTGCTTTTCTCCCCACCATTATCCTTGGACCTGTTGGCGGAGTGCTTGCAGACCGATTTGATCGACGTCTAATGATGATTATAGGTGATTTATTTTCTGCGTTTGGTCTAGTGTTTGTACTCATCGCGATGTTGCTGGGTGAACCAGCCCTATGGCAAATATGCATTGGAGTGACGCTTAGCTCTGTGTTTGTATCCTTGCTAGATCCCGCTTACAAAGCTACAATTACGGACTTATTAACGGAAGAGCAGTTTGCTAAAGCTAGTGGACTTGTACAACTTGCCGGCGCCTCTAAATATCTTCTCTCCCCGATTATTGCCGGAATCCTCCTCACGATCATGGATATAAGGAACATACTCATTATCGATATTGCTACCTTTTTTATTACGCTCTTTGCTGTGTTCTTTGTGAAAAGAAATCTGCGAGTGATACAAAAAACGAAAATAAAAGTGACGTTTATCAAAGATCTGAAGGATGGCTGGGATATCCTTATAGCTTCGAAAGGTGTTCAGCAGCTTACAATTATTCTTTCAATTATTACTTTTTATATGGGCCTTCTCCAGACATTATTTACTCCGATGCTCCTACCTTATATGAATTCCAGAACCCTCGGCACAATCATGTCTCTAAGCGCATCCGGTATGCTGATCGGGAGCCTCTTTATAGGGTTATTCAATATGAAAAGAAGCTATATCCCTGTGTTAACCATAGGTCTTGGTTTTGCCGGCTTCTTCTTTTCCCTGTTAGGGATAACAACGAATATTTACTTTCTTTCCGTGTTCGGATTTATATTCTTTGCTGCGCTTCCTTTTATCAACACAAGCGCTGATGTGATGATTCGTAAAAAAATCTCTAGTGAAGCACAGGGACGGGCATGGGGGATCATCGGGATACTTTCCCAGCTTGGTTATGTAGCTTCGTACGCATTAGCCGGAACTTTGGCGGACCATGTATTTAATCCACTATTACGTGAAGGAGGACCCCTTACTCCTACTTTGGGGAATATTATTGGGATTGGGGAGGGACGAGGTACAGGATTATTGTTCATCGTCTCCGGACTCTTCATCGTGATCCTTTCTCTTATCATTCCACGTATTAAATCGATCCGAGCACTGGAGAATACATAGTTGATTTAAGAAGAAAGGGGAAGGTACCAATCTATGCTGCTGCACATCGTAAAGAGAGATTTTCAAAGAAATAAAATCATAACGACCATCTTATTTTTCTTTATTATGCTCTCAGCCCTGCTCATTGCTTCTGCTTCACATGTCATTACGGAATTATCGAGTTCTCTAAACAATCTATTGTCCCAATCTAAAGCTCCTCATTTTGTACAAATGCATGCTGGACCCATCGACAAGAGGGGTATCGAAGAATTTGCGAGGGCCCATCCTCTCGTCAAGGAACAGCAGACGGTAGAGATGCTTAGAATTGACGGTTCAAATGTATTTATAGGATCTTCAGAACAGTCGGAAGCAAATAGTGTTATGGATATCGGCTTTGTAAGACAGAATGTTTCTTTCGATTTGTTATTGAATTTAAAGAATCAAGTTATTCAGGTGGCTCCAGGAGAGATTGCGATGCCTATTTATTACATGCAGCAGAAGAGCCTCGAACTTGGTGATACTGTCCTCATTCAAACAGAGCGTTTCAAACGAGAATTTAAAATTGTTGATTTTGTGCGTGATGCTCAAATGAACCCCGCTATGGTCAGTTCAAAGCGTTTTGTCATAAGTGAGAAGGATTTTGCTGTACTTAGAGAAAATGTGGGAGATATGGAATACCTCATTGAATTTCTACTAACCGATCTAAGTAAACTGAGCGATTTTAGTAGTAACTATTTCTCATCCAATATGCCAAATAAAGGTCCTACGATTGATTATTCTTTATTTACTTTGTTGAATGCACTGACAGATGGAATGATAGCAATTGTCATTATTATTGTAAGTTTTCTGTTAATGGTTATAGCTTTACTTTGCTTAAGACTTACAATTACCGCAACGATGGAGGAGGATTATCAAGAAATTGGCGTCATGAAAGCAATAGGTTTATCTAACCTCGATATCAAACGAATCTATCTGGCAAAATATATTGTGATATCCGCTCTCGCAACGAGCTGCGGGTATTTAATATCCCTAACGACCATAAATTTAGTTACCGCTAATATTAGTCTATATTTGGGTGCTGTCACGAAAAGCTTGCTTTCTTATGTCATCCCTTTTTTGGCTGTCGGTCTAATTTTCTGTATCGTCGTATTTTTTTGTAAAGTAATGCTTAGAAGGTTAAATCGAATATCAGCAGTAGAGTCACTGAGGTCAGGTACTTCTTTGAAGTCACAAAATCCGATAGGAAGAGCACAGCTTAGCAGATGTAAATATGTGAACGTAAACGTTTTTCTCGGAATAAAAGATGTCTTCAGACGAGTCACCATGTTTACATTATTGTTTTTCGTGTATGCATTGAATGTATTTATCATTATGGTGCCGCTAGGATTGTTACACACGCTTCAGTTGCCTAGTTTCATTTCCTATTTGGGGGTAGGACAGAGTGATATCCGCATTGACTTACCACAATCGGCCAACACTCAGCAAAGATTTTCACAGATAATAACCGCATTAGATAATGATCCCGACATAGAAAAGTTCTCTCCACTGATTACCTCCCGCTATCAGGTACAGAATGATGAAGGTGTTTGGGAAAGTGTAAACGTGGAAACGGGTGATTTTTCGATTTTTCCTTTGTCGTATATAAGCGGATCAGCTCCAAAAGGGAGTCATGAACTTGTGCTTTCTGACCTTCTTGCTAAGGACTTGAACAAAAAGGTGAATGACACGCTTGTTATAAAAATGGGAGAGGTACAAGTGAAAATGAGGGTTAGTGGAACCTATCAAGATATAACGAATGGTGGTCGAACCGCTAAAGCGCAAATACCTTATGATTCAAAGAATGTGATGTGGCATGTCATAGCGCTAGATGTGAAACCAGATGTTTCAGTGCATAAGAAAGTAGATCAATTCACAGATGCCTTTTATCCGGCAAAAATAACTCATCTGAAAAGCTACCTAGCACAAACTCTAGGCAATACAATCAGACAACTGCAGTTTGTCACCATTCTAGCAATTGTCATTTCTTTGTCTATTACAGTTCTTATTACGTCTTTATTTCTAAGAATGCTTTTGGCAAAAGATGCTCCTCAATTAGCGATGATGAGAAGTCTCGGTTTTACAATTCGGGATATCCAAATTCAATATTTGATAAGAATGCTTTTACTGGGAGGGACGGGGGTTATTATTGGAACATTAGGTACGGTTACCATTGGGCAAGGGCTTATTCAAGTAGTAGGTTCATTTATGGGTGCTCCAAAAATTCATTTAGAATTTAATTCGTTAATCACGTATGTTCTTTATCCGCTTCTTTTCTTAGCTATGATATCGATTACAAGTTTATTGAACACTCGCGCAAAGAAAAAGTATAGTATTGCTGAACATATTTCCAAATAAGAGGGGGCATCGGTATGCCTATATTAGCAGCGAAGAAATTAAATAAAGCCTATGTTAATAGCCAGGGATTTCGGCAATCCGTGTTACAAGGTATTGAACTGCAAATTTGGTCCGGGGAGTTTGTTGCGATTATGGGGCCTTCCGGTTCTGGTAAATCAACCTTGCTTTATTCAATCAGTGGTATGGATAAAATAAGTTCGGGAAGTGTTGTCTTTGAAGGGCAAGAAATTGCTTATCTATCCGAGGAAGAATTGGCAGAATTAAGGCTTCATAAGATGGGATTTATTTTTCAGCAAATGCACCTGCTAAAAAACTTGAACATTCGTGACAATATCATTTTGTCAGCCTATCGTGCAAAGAAACACAGCCGAAATACGATCAATAAAAGAGCTGATAAATTAATGAGTAGAACAGGTATTTTATCTCTTGCAGATCGTGATATCACACAGGTATCGGGAGGACAATTACAGAGGGCTGCTATCTGTCGTGCGCTCATCAATGAGCCATTGATGGTTATCGGTGATGAGCCAACAGGTGCACTGAACTCTAAATCTGCGGGTGAAATCATGGAGATTTTGACCGAAATAAATAGCGAAGGGACTACCGTACTGCTCGCAACACATGATTCAAAAGTTGCTGCTAACGCGGAACGAATACTTTACATGCTTGATGGGAACATAACTGCACAGCTGCATCTGGGCAAATATAATAAAGTGAATGGTGATCTGAAAGATCGGGAAGAACGAATCACAGCTTGGTTATTTAAATTAGGATTTTAAGAGAACCGCGGAAAACCCCGCGGTTTTTTTGCGTCAACAAGGAACTCATCTCTTTAGACAGAGCTATATGAAGGAACTTAATCCATCATGAAGTGTCATTATTTATGAATGAAGCGAAGATAATAGGGACATATTATGTATGCTCCATAGTGGAGAATATTAGCTATGGAGTAATATGATGAGGGAAAAGGATAAAGCCATTATGTCAGATTATAGCAAGCAAATTGAACAACAATTAAAAACATTATTGAACGAAAGTGAAGGACTGATTACAAAGCCGATAGGTGAAAAAATAGCGATATGTTTTATGTCTGGAATGGTGGACTGTGAGCAAATCAATCAGAATGTAATCGGGAAAATTATAGAGAAAAATCAATATGAAAACATAGAATCTCTTTCAGATCAGATTGCCATCGGCAACTGTAAAATGTTTGATGAGATATCTAATGCTATCCAGGAATTGCTAAGTGGAAGTGCTCTTGTTTTTATGGAGGGCAGCAAGGAAGGGATTATCGTTAGTGTAGCTAATATCCCTGCTCGTGCACCTGCTAATGCCGAGAATGAAACCACCATTTATGGACCGATGATGGCATTTACCGAGTCCATGGGAAAAAATATTGCACTACTTCGTTCCTACATTACAAGTCCGAAGTTAATTCAAGAAGAAATTCAGTTAAATACAGAAACCAACACGGTAGCAACGATGCTTTATATCCAATCACCCGATGTCCTTCCGTTTATTGAGACGATCCGAAAGCGGATCGAAAGGCGGAAAGTAGCAGGTTTTTTTGGAAGTCCGTTATTACTGAAGCTTTTAACGGATAATAAATATTCACTTTTTCCAGAAATGTCATTAACCGAACGACCAGACCTTACCTCGCGCGCCTTATTAAAGGGGAAAGTTGTTGTCTTAATGGAAGGGAACTCTCAAGTTATTATTGGTCCTACCACATTTTTTGATTTCTTCTACTCGGTAGAAGATCGGTACAATACGTGGGGAATCGGAACATTCACTCGCTTATTAAGAGCGATTGCTTTTATTTTCTCGATTTTCCTCACACCGATGTATGTAGCTGCCTTAACATATCACTATGAAGTGATTCCTGTACCCTTGTTAGAGCCGCTAATCAGTACAAGAATAAGGGTTCCGTTTCCGCCGCTCTTAGAAGCCTTGCTTATGGAAACATCCATTGAATTATTAAGAGAAGCAGGGGCACGTCTGCCGACAAAAGTGGGACAAACCATGGGTATCGTAGGTGGTATCGTTATTGGTCAAGCTGCCGTTCAAGCAGGATTTACAAGCAATACACTCGTCATGCTCGTTGCCCTTGCCGCACTTGGTTCTTTTACGACACCAAACTATATGATGGGTTCTACCATTCGTTTTGTACGATTCCCTATGCTGATCGCTGCCGGGGCTTTAGGGTTAATAGGCATTGCTTTCTTTGCTATCTTCTTGTTGATTCATTTACTGAAAATGACAAGTTATGGTAAACCATACCTGTATCCTCTCTATCCACCGGATACCAAAGGGATGCTTAATGCCACATTGATTACAAATTCTACACAGTTTGCATATCAAACGGATTTAACGAAAAGGAACGATTCTTCTTGGAGATCCAAATGGATGAAGAAGTTGAAATCTGACAATGATGATTGATCGGGAGGTAGAGCTATGAAGATTAATGTCTTTCCACCTAAAAATATGATGCTCCATGCATACCTTCTCTTCTTTATCATAACCAATACCCAGGTGGGGGTAGGGATATTTACTTTCCAGAGAATAGTATATGAAGCTTCCATGCGAGATGCATGGATCTCCGTTATTATTGCTGGGGTCGTTACCCATTTGATCATGTGGCTTATCGTCCGTACCTTGCAGAAATATAAAACGGCTGATCTATTTGGCATTCATTACGACCTGTATGGCAAATGGATTGGTATGGTATTTAATTTGGTTTATATCGTGTACTATTTTCTCGTTACCTTTGCGGTGATGAGAAACTATGCTTCTGTAGTTCAGGCTTGGATATTTCCTGATATACCAACTTGGGTGCTGATCATCTTAATCAGCTGTTTAGCATTTTATGCAGCGATGGGAGGAATAAGAGTCATTGCTGGCATATGTTTGTTTAGCTTTATAGTTACGGTGCTGACTCTCATCCTGTTTCATTCTTCGATACAGCATGCAATATGGACACAGCTGCTTCCTGTGTTTGATTCAAGCGCTTGGGACATAATGAACGGCGCAGTGAGAATGGGATTTAGTCTGGCAGGATTTGAGATTATTACTGTGGTTTATCCGTTTATACTGAATAAGAACCGAGTTATGTTACATTCACAACTCGCAGTTTTATTCAGTAACGTTCTATACCTTTTTATTATGGTTATATCGATCGGGTACTTTGCTCCAGATCAATTATTACGATCTCTCTGGCCGTCTCTGAATATGCTCAAAATTGTCGAGTATCCTTACCTGGAACGGCTGGAGTTTATCGTTATCTCCGCATGGATGTTAGTCATTCTTTCCGGAATCCTGTTAAATACATGGCTGATTACAAGAGGTTGTAAGAGAATGTGGAAGTTAAACCCAAAACCCGTTTTAATCGCCGTGTTTTTTATCATTCTATTGATGTCGTTTGTATTCCATAAGCGTCTTGAAGTGAAAAATTTTATGATTCGACTTGAATTAAGCAGCATCTTTTTTTCTTTTATTTACCCAGCATTGCTTTGTTGCATCGTGTTTATTGTATTTGCATGGCGTAAAAAGAAACAGCGAAAAGGAGGAGAACATACATAATGAAGCACCTGCGGATCCTATTATTCCTACTCGTTATGTTTCTTCTTAGCGGCTGTCCTAAAGCAAATATACTAGAGCAGCAATCCCTTACCCTTGCTATTGGCTATGATGCAAAAGAAAATCATTCTTTTCAAGTAACGGCGACTCTATTAGAGTCGGAGGAGCATGCGGAAGATACCAGTCATATAGTCACGGTAGAAGCGGAGACAAGTAAATCTGCGCGGAGGAAACTCAATGAGAAGCTGCCGAATGAAATTGCAACAGGCCAAACAAGGGTCGTTTTATTAAATAAAGCGATCTTTGATCTAAAAATGTTGAATGAGGTTTATGTTTTAAGTCGGGATCCGTTTTTTGGAGATATGATTAAGATTGCGATCGTAGACGGTTCTACAGAAGATTTGTTAACACACCCGTATGAGAAATATAAGAATGTCGGGATGTCACTTAACAGTTTGCTTGATCATAATACGAAATTTAACTGGGTACCTGAGTTAACGCTTCACGATTTCACATATTTCAGGGACACGAATACATTAGATCTCGCAATCCCAACATTAAAAAGAGAAGGGGAGGAAATTGTAATCAACTCGCTCTCTTTGTTACATGGTGGGGACATCGTAGGAGAAGCATCCCCAAAAGAAGGTTTTTTTCTAAAAGCACTAAAAGGGAAAAGAACACCCTTTCTTTATGAAGCTATCATTAAGAAAAAAGATATGAAAAAAAGCGGAATGGATCAGTATTTCCTGACAGAATTCAATGATGAAAATACAGACGAAGTAAAAGTAGTGTTTAGTATTATTAAAAATAAAGGAAAAGTCAAATTAATAGACGAGGAATCGAGAACATTTGAGGCCTCTATAGATATGGATATTAACATTGAGGAAATATCTCAAGTGTATGATTTTAAACAGAATAAAGCCATTATTGCTTTGGAGAAACAATTAGACATAGAAGTAACTAAAGATCTGCAATCGTTTCTCGATAAGATTCGGAAAGTAAATTCCGATATTATTGGTTTTGGTGAGCTTTACCGAAGTCATGCGAAGGACGGCAAGTTTGTCGACGAGCAGTGGGAAGATATTTTTCCAAATACAAAGATTCATGGGAAAGCACAAATTGATACAATTCGTACTGGAATAATTGAGTAAGGACCACATGAAAAAGGATGATTCCTTTATCGGAATGGTCCTTTTATGTGTGTTATTGCCGAGGAAGTTTAGAAGCATAAGTAACTCTCATTTGCTGAAGATGAGTTAGTTTATCTACATGATGTTCCGGCAGGCTCATCCCAATATGTAAAATCAAATTTTCAATTACATACATAGGAGCGATCATCGAATGAAATTCCCAAACTTCTCCGCGCCCCGCATAAAGAACAAGATCTGCATGATCTAACCTCGGATAGATGAAACGATCTGTGATCAGGATGATACGGTAATGAGCTTCACGCGCATGATCCATAATGACTTCAATTTCGGGCAGAAGATGAACAAATCCGAATACAAGAATGACATCCTTCTCACCTGCATGCATGAGCGTCTCCAATAGTTCGTGACCGCTTGCCGCCATTAGTTGAATGCCTATTCCAAAACGTCGTAACCGAAAAGCAAACAGTTCTGCCAGCGAAATACAAGGTCCAGGGCTATATACATACACTTGCCTTGCCTGTTGGATCATGGCGGATGCCTCTTTCAAAAGTTCAGGAGAAAGCCTCTTACTCGTCTCCTCCAAGTGGTGCAAGCAGCTATTTAGCAGCATCTCCGGCAGTGAAAGTTCCTTTACTAGGTTCATCGTTTCTTGAAGTTTAATCGCGGGTGATGTTTCCAGTCGAAATCGAAGTCTTGCTTTAAATTGTTTGGCGTTCACAAATCCAACCGCTTTCCAAAACCTCGAAACAGAAGCGATGCTAATTCCAAGTTCATCTGCCATTTCTTGTTCAGTCAAATAGAGTACACGCTGTTCATTGCGCTGAATAAATTCCGCAAGCAGCCTTTGATTCGTCGAAAATGATTTCTTATTCCAATTCTCATACATGCTCATCCCACCTCAAAGGTTATTCTATTTCTCTACCTTACAGGTGAAATGTCATGTAAATATTTTTACATCATTAAAAATAATGAAAAAAAGTTAACACAGCGTTGATAAAACTACAATTTAGCGTTAATCCCTCCTTCCTATAATGAGATTATATTATGAGATGTTAAGGGAGGATTTTATTAATGAGTACGTTGTCTACACGCTATACGCTGACACAATCTCAAAAAATGATGATTTTTGTACTGTCGATGTCTTTGTATGGCTTGTCTAACATGTTCACCGAGCTCATACCCAGCATACAGCTAGGACCGATTGAATTGTCCGTTGAGTATTTCGCATTTATTCCACTCACCCTTTGTATGCTGTTTCATCCACTTTATGCAGCGGTAGGTGCGTCTGTTGGAGAAATCATCTTTGGAGAGCTGATGCTGGGTCAATTCGGAGGAATTGGTGAAGTGGAAAAATTCATTACATTCTCCCTTGCTATGTATACAGCTGGTCGAATGGTGTCAGATCCGACGAATAAACGGCAGGTGGGTATCGCCGCAATGACAGGAGTTGCTATCCATCAATTGCTGAGTGCAATCGTTGATGTTGTTAAGGTATGGGTTGGTGTAGAGGAACTTGAAGCAGTTCAAGGACTAGCCGAAAGTATTGTAATCATTGAAGGTGTCGGATTCCTTAATGATGTTTTATTCTCTGGTATTTTGTTTGCTCTGCTGCCGACACTGTATTTGGTTCCACGTCTATATGGCAAAATCGAACCGCTTCTTGGGATGAGACCGCGCCATAAAAATACGAAATATGAAATGTCCAATTGGTTGTCCCCCAAATTTGTCATTATAGGCGTAGTACTTGCACTCGTTGCCGTCGGTGCTGAAATTATGTCCGAAACGGATTGGAGTTTTGGGGAATGGGAGCTTCCGTTTGCAGAATCTTCAGAAAGCACACTGATCTGGGTTAGCATTGCAGCAGCAGCTGTGATTGCTATCGTCACAATCTTTATCCTTCGCAGTAAGGCTGGAAAATCTTCGAACAGGACGGATACGAAAAATGCGTGAGCCTTTAATCGAATTATCACATGTTTCTTTTACATATCCCGGGTCTGACCAGCCTGTCTTGAGTGATGTATCGTTAACACTGCATAGGGGAGATTTCACAGCGATTATTGGAAGTAACGGTTCAGGGAAGTCCACCCTTTGTAAATTGTTTAATGGTCTGATTCCTCATTATTACACAGGAGATTACTTCGGAGAGTCGAAAATATGCGGACAATCGTCTGAGACCAGTAGTGTAGCGGAATTATCTAGAAAAGTAGGATACGTATATCAAGATTTCGAGAATCAACTGGTTCGTCCTACCGTACTTGATGATGTCGTCTTTACCCCACTCAACTATGGTTATGCTGACTATCAAGCTCGAGGCCAAAAAGCGCTGATGATGATGGGGCTATCTAATGTGAAAGATGAGTTTATCTGGTCACTCAGCGGCGGGCAAAAGCATCTGCTTGCACTTGCAGGTGCGCTTGCCATGGATCCCGACATTTTAGTGATTGATGAGCCGATATCACAGCTTGATCCACAGCATGCGAGGCATATCTATGATATTTTAAAACGCTTAAACGAAGATTATGGCAAAACCATTGTTGTCATCGAACATCATGCCGAATTTATCGCTGACTATTGTAAGGAAGTTGTTCTTATGGATCAAGGAGCAGTCGCATGGAAGCGTCCAACTCGGGAAGCTCTATCTTCTGTAGACACATTACTCCGACTTGGGATCTATCCGCCACAAGTGACCCAGGCGGCATGGTTGGATTTGAAGACTCGTGAATCATTACCAAAAGAGGGAACTTCGCTCCCGATTCGTATAACAGAAGGAGAACATTGGTTTCATTCGCGGCCCGTTACCTTGACTCTTCAGAACACAGAAAAACCAGAAGTGGTTACAGAATCTGGTGCTCGGAAAAAAGTAGTTGTGGCAGAAGATGTTCGTTTATCATACCGTACCATTCATAAGAAGATGCACCCTGTCCTGGATGGAGTGAATGTAACTCTGCATTCTGGTGAAGCGGTTGCGATTATCGGCAATAACGGTGCAGGGAAATCATCCTTACTTAAACTGATCGCAGGAATAGTGAAACCTACAGGCGGATACTTAAATGTGAATGGATTTTCGCTAAAAGGAATGAGCCCGGAGCGAATGGCAGGACATGTATCTTATGTATATCAGAACCCCGAAGAGATGTTTATTGAGGACTCCGTTGAAAAAGAAGTCGGTTATTATGTTCATGCACACCGTCTGCCGGATGCGGAAGAACGTATTCATAACGTACTAGAAAGTTTCCGTCTTACTGGACTTAAAGATCGGGACGCAAGATTGCTCAGCGGGGGTCAGCAGCGGCGGGTAGCTTTAGCGATTGGAGCCGCTATACAACCATCCATTATGCTTCTTGATGAACCGACGGCAAATTTGGATATTGCAACAAAGCAGGAAATGCTCAGTGTACTCTCTACTTTGAAATCACATGTAGAGACGGTCGCTATCGCAACTCATGACATGCAGCTTGTGGCGGAGTGGGCAAGCCGGATCATTGTGATGCATCAGGGGGTTGTCATTGCAGATGGTACGAAGGAACAAATCTTTGAAGATGCAAGGCTGCTTGAACGAGCGGGTCTGCTTCCTACGCAGCTCATGGAACTTAGCCGGTGTCTTGGATTGCCAAAAATCTGTTACTCACTGGATGAATTCATTTCATTTTACACATCTAGAGAACAATCTCAACCGGAAGGAGAGGATACCGCGTGGAAATCGTCAAAAAGACACTTGACCGCATATCTGTAGAACGAATCAAGCTGGAATTACTCGGTACGGCTTATGGTAATTCCACCACATTTATTGGAAGGCTTGATCCGCGTACGCTTTTATCTTGGTATTTGTTTTTTGCCATTGTTCCCTGGTTTATTCATAACCGGACGATTCTAATCGGCATGTTCGTATTTATGGTGTGTATGACGGCGTTATCTCGCGTTAGTTCGATCCTTATTTTCATATTATGTTTAGGACTCGTGGGTCAAGTAGGATGGATGTTCTTATTCTCGATGCTATTTGGAGGCGATCTATCCTCCCTTTTACCGCTCCTTACGCTAACACTGAAGTTATCGGTCATTTCACTTGCCAGTATCGCTGTATTTTCAAGTATGGATCCGGAAAAATTAAGTGATGGCTTGTCCGCTCTTGGTGTACCAGATACATTCTCATTTAGTTTGTCATACGGGTACCGCATTCTACCTACTCTATTAGAAGAGTTTCATCAGATTCTGTTGTCTTTCCGTTTAAGAGGAAGGTCTCCCGAACGGCCCGGTTTTCTCTACATTCGGGTTATCATTTATTATCTGCGCCTGACGGTACTTTGTTTCTATCCACTGATGCTAAATACGGCCAAACGTTCCAGAACAACAGTTGAAGCACTTGAAACACGCGGGTTTACTTATGGGCTTAATAACCGTGAAGTAAAGAAGATGAGATTATCCTATCTTAAACTCGGCATGCTAGATTTGTATTTCATTGCATTCTCTATCCTTTATATTACCTGGTTGTTCTGGTTCGGTCTGAAATTTCCATCCATTTTGTATTAATTGATATGAACATATTTAGAAGGAGATGAAGTAACATGTTAATCGATTTACACACCCACGGAAAACTATCCAAACAATCTGATTTCTCACTGGATTATTTTCACGAAATGATGCAAGAAGCAAAATTGAACGGGGTAGATGCTGTAGCTTTAACCGAACATTTTAACACGAAAAATTATGGGGCGATGTATGAAGCACTTGATTCCGCATTCCCTTATAATGGTCACTACTATGAAGCCCATGGGGTTCGGGTATTCCCAGGAATTGAAGTAGATATAAGAGAAACAGGACATATTCTGCTGATTGGTAAAAAAGAAGAAATCTTAGCGATTCGAGCGGAACTGGAGCCCTTTACATCTAAAGAAAACTTCATTCCATTTGCACAGCTGCTAAAGCTTGCTGACACTTATCATGTATTTAAAATAGGAGGGCATCCATTCCGAGATTCAACTCCGCTGCATCAATTAAATAGAGATCTGCTCATCCAATTAGACGCGCTGGATCTCAATGCAAAAGATTTATACAAACAAGGAGTAGAAGTGAATCGTCAGAAATTAGAACCGTTTGCTGAGGAGCTTGGTCTTCCCATTGTTGCAGGGAGCGATACTCATCAGTGTCTCCAATATGGAAGTGTTGTGAATCGTTTTGACGAACCAATCGATACGGTTGAAGATTTAAAACGAGCAATTCAGAGCCAAAGATATGAGATCCAGATTTCCGAAGCACTTGATATAAAAGTCAAAGCATCTGTGATGCTGAAGAAAGTACTCAAACAATTAAAAGGTGAACCGCCCTCACGCGAAGAGTTGGAGGAAGTAGGCATCGGCTAAATTGGTGAGTAAAAAATGGTAGGCTAACTAGAGTAAGTTAGCTGTCTACCAACTGGCCTAATCGAATTTGATTAGGCAGACTGCAGGCAAACTAGCTTAAACTAGTTTACCTGCAGTCTTTTTTATTTTTAGTATGTAGTAAAATACTTATGTAACTGATGTAACTAGGAATACAATAAAAACGTTTATTAATTGAAGTGAAATGTATACGATAAAGGGATATAAGACACAATTTGGAATCACCAAGGACAACTCGTAAGGTTATAGAGGGGAGGAAACTTATTAATGGATGCTACTATTACATGGGTGATTTTGTTTGTCGGGATTATGGAACGAATACTCCACTTATGGCTGGTAGAAGATGACCCAGAGTGTATAACAGAAACTTCCGGTAAGAACGTTTATAGATGGGGCAGCATTTTACTGATTATAAGTGGAGTAACAGCTATTTTTTTATGGGAGCAGGGATCACTGGAATTTATTTGGATTATTTTTGCAACTGTGTTTTTAATATTTCGTGCATTTATGGAATGGAGATTCATTCGAGAAGAGAGGGAGCATGTTGTAACTCTGATGACCGTGGTTATTCAAAGCATTTGTTTTCTGGTATTTGTCAGTTGAAGTAAAGCTATGATGAGGGTGTGTTAATGTGACGTTTAGTACATTGGTTATATTATTCGTGTTCATAGTACTTATTCTTGCTGTTCCGTTTGTACGATTTGTAAGAAGAAAATTAGCTCCTACATTTGCAGGTTTCACAAAACGAACAAAATACATATATTCCATACTTGTGATGATCGTACTTCTTTACCAAATCAGTTTTTTACTTGTCTTTTTAACAGACCAATTATATAAACTGACAGAGCCGTGGGCCAATCTATATTGGGGTAGTGCTGGGATACTCGGAATAGTGATCGGCATGATTGGAGTCAATTTCCGTTCAAAAACTGTTTTGCTATGTTCTATCTTTCAAATGATCTTAGGTATTCTACTTTTGATGTTATTTGTTATGTTAGCTGGAATAACTTCGATGTGAGTTTATTAAAATTAAACCTTTAAGAGTAACGAAAACCACAAAAGATTGTGGTTTTTTTATGATTGTAAACCAAAAATAATAATTACGGGTTTACAATAAAGGGACATGAAGATATAATTCTATTACATTAGATGTCGGCTCTAATAGAATAATTGTTTCACAATGATATCGGAGGTATTCACTTGAAGACAAAAGAAATGGTATTCGCTGCATTATTCGCAGCATTTATAGGCGTGCTCGGGATGCTTCCGCCAATTCCCCTAGGATTTATCCCCGTTCCAATTACTGCCCAGACACTTGGTGTTATGCTGGCAGGATGCTTTTTAGGGAGGAAGACGGCTGGAATAAGTTTGATTTTATTTATCGTATTAGTTGCTTTAGGTTTACCGCTATTATCTGGAGGACGTGGAGGATTAGCCGCTTTAATAGGACCGGGGGCAGGATACATACTAAGCTGGCCCATTGCCGCATTCTGTATAGGATATATGACGGAGAAGGTATGGGGAAAGCTGAAAACATGGAAATTATTTATGATTAATGTTGTTTTTGGTGTCTTGCTTGTTAGTTTAATTGGTGCACCCGTTATGGCGCTCGTAACGAATACATCAATTTGGGCTGGCCTTATAGGTGCTCTGGCATTCATACCAGGAGATTGTATCAAAGCTCTGATTGCAGCATTCGTTGCGGTTCAATTAAAAACGATTAGTCCCATTGAAGATAAAGTCCATCGATCTTAAAAAAACGGAATTTTAAGTCATAAATAGGTGTGATGAATTTGAATATAGTAAAGGCGATATTGGAATGCGGGAAGCATCAGCCTGATAAAATTGCTTTAGTTCATAATGAGAATAGTCTTTCTTACTCTGAATTGGTAACAAGGATCAAAAAAGTAGCTCATGGCTTTAAGCAGAAGGGTTTCCATCATGATAAGATTGCAATTTTATCAACGAATCGTATAGAATTCGTAGAAGTTTTTCTTGGTATCATCTATGCAGGATGTGTTCCTATCCCTCTAGATCCAAAATGGAGCCAGTCGGAGGTTAACACCATCCTACAGCAATGCGATCCTCGTATGATTTTTACGGAGGAAGCCTATACGAGAAATCTACGCATGTCCGATAATGAGATCCCGCTCCTCACCTTTTCACATGAAGAAACGTGCTCCTATGCCGGTTGGATTGATTCTTTGAACCCGGCAGCCGAAGTGGATGAAACAAACGAATTATTATTTATCGCTTTCACATCAGGTACAACAGGGGTGCCCAAGGGATACATGCGCACTCATTTGTCTTGGATGAAAAGCTTTGAAGCAACAAGCGAAGCTTTTGAGTTTCATAACATGGAACATATTATGGCGCCCGGTCCCTTTGTACACTCTTTGTCACTATTTGCTTTAATGCAGAGTCTGGTAAGTGGAGCAACCTTTCATATCGTAGAGCATTTCCATGCAAAAAAGGTGCTGGAGCTATGTGAAAATATTCCGGGCATGATTCTGTTTGTTGTTCCTACGATGATTGAATCGATGATGCGGGAGGCCATCCCAGGTAGGGCATACATGCAAGCGCTGATCAGTTCGGGAGGGAAATGGTCGGAAGGATCCAAAAAAAGATCCATGGAGGTTTTTGGTGGAGCAAAAATGTACGAATTTTATGGTTCCTCTGAAGCGAGCTATATTAGTTATATCGATGTATATGCAGAAAATAAACCGAATTCGGTTGGTAAACCATTTAGAGGCGTAGAAATCTCTATACGTGATGAGCATTTTAAAGAATTGCCCGTAGGAGAGATTGGACAGCTATATATCCGAAGTGAAATGATGTTCTCAGGATATTATGGATTACCTGACGAAACAGCAAATGTCTTCCGTGATGGGTGGCTCATGCTTGGAGATTATGTTTCTATAGATGAAAATGGATATTTACACCTGGCTGGCCGTGCAAAAAATATGATCGTATCCGGGGGCCTGAACGTTTTTGCAGAGGAAGTCGAATCCGTTATGCAGCTCATTCCGGCGATTGAAGAAGTAATGGTGTTTGGGCAGCCTGATGACTATTGGGGAGAACAGGTGACGGCACTTATACAATGGAGCGGAGAAGAACACTTGTCTCTAAAAGAAATTAAAGAGCATTGCCGTAGGTACTTAGCCAGCTACAAAGCTCCAAAACAGCTTATTACAGTAGATCAATTCATCTATACTAGCAGCGGGAAGATCGCTCGCCATGAGATGAAGGAATACATGAGAAGAGTGATGCTATGAAAGAGGCTGTTGTTGTCATGGCAAAACGTACGCCTATTGGTAAGATGGGCGGATTATTATGTGAACTGGAACCAGAGTCATTATTAGCACCGCTTATTCAGCATATTGTCACTGAAACAAACCTGCAGAGCGACCTCATTGATGATGTTATTATTGGCAATGTGGTGGGACCAGGAGGTAATATTGCACGAGTGGCTGCACTTGCAGCGGGGCTTCCTGTCACAGTGCCAGGTGTCACGATTGATCGGCAGTGTGGTTCTGGCTTAGAAGCGATTAATATAGCAGCCAGACTCATTCAGAGTGGTGCGGGTGAAGTCTATCTAGCAGGCGGGACCGAAAGTACCAGCCGGGCTCCATGGAGAATGACCAAGCCGCAAACCTTGATGGGTGTCCCGCAGCTGTATACGCGTGCTCCGTTTACTCCAAGTGCGTATGGCGATCCGGATATGGGCATAGCAGCGGAGAATGTAGCTGAAAAGTTTCAGATTTCCAGAGAAGCACAGGATGAGTATGCTTTAAAAAGCCATCAGAAGGCGATTCATTCACAGCAATCCGGCAGATTTATTGAGGAGATTGTTCCGATCGAAGTGGCTGGAAAGCTCATGGGCACCGATGAATGTCCGAGAGCCAACACGAGCATGGAAAAGCTGCGGAAATTGCCGCCTATTTTTCTGGATCAAGGTACGGTTACGGCCGGAAACGCTTGTCCGATGAATGATGGGGCTGCGCTAGTTCTAATCATGTCCCTCAATAAATGTACTGAACTTAAATTAAAGCCTATCTTGCGCATTGTGGATACTCAGGCAGCAGGGGTAGATCCTCATTATTTAGGGATTGGGCCCGTTCCAGCTGTTCAAAAATTGGTAAACCGTCAGCAGCTGACAGTGGACGATTTAGATATTGTTGAATTCAATGAAGCCTTTGCTTCTCAAGTATTGGCCTCATTAAAAGAGCTTCAGATCCCCGAGGAAAAGGTCAACCGTGGTGGCGGGGCGCTGGCTTTAGGCCATCCTTACGGTGCATCCGGTGCTATTTTAATGACGCGACTATGCGCTGAAATGCTGCGAAAACCTTTCAAACGCGGGCTTGCTACACTTGGTATTGGCGGAGGAATTGGTCTTGCCACTTTAGTGGAGGCGGTGGAATGAATGAGCTTCATAAGCGGATTTATGTATCTGCAGAGTCGATAACTCGGTATGCGAAGAGCATCGAATTCCCCGTGCCAACATCAAGTGGTGAGTTGATTGCTCCAGCCACAATGCCGATTATTTTTTGGAGTGAATTTGATATTCCGTGGCTCCCTATGAACGGACCTCTAATTCATGGATCACAGCAATTTAGCTACGAGGCTCCACTTACGGCGGGTATGACTCTGGATTGTGAATTATCGTTACAAAAAGTAGAGAAAAAAGCTGGGCGTCATGGGAATTTGACCTTGTATACTCATAGACTCGTGTGTACCAGTGAGAACAAACTTATCGTTACAGCAGAAACGGTATTAATCTCCGTAGGTGATGGAATATGAAAAAGCGAATTACAGCTGACCATGTTCAGCAGTATGCTGCTGCCTCTAAAGATAGAGCTGCCATTCATTTGAATGCTGAAGCTGCAGCCAGGGCCGGTTATAAACGGCCAATTGTACATGGAATGTACATTATGGGTATTGCACAGTCCTTGTATTTAGCGGACCATCCAGCTCAGTGGATCAAAACCTGCAACATGAAATTTATCAATCCACTATTAACAGATACGTTAGCAAGTTTTCACTTTGAAGTTTGCGCAGATCATATTGACATAACTGTTACAGCAGAAACTGGCGAAGTTATTGCGAAGGGCACTTTTTCAGTGGAAGAGAGGTTCTAATGGGTAAAACAGCTTTAATTACCGGATCGAGCAGGGGGATTGGAAGAAGTATTGCTCTTCAGCTTGGATTAAGCGGTTATCAGGTCGTTATCAATGGTACCAAACAAAGTCTTATAGATGAAGTGGTAAGAGAAGTTCAGAGCTCAGGAGGCGTGGCTACTGGATACTGTGCTAACGTTGCTGACCCATTAGCAGTTACTGCGATGGTAGACCATGTTGCAGCAAAGTATGGCAGGATAGATGTATTGATTCATTGTGCTGGTAACTTACATGACCAAAAGTGTATACGTATGACGGATCATGAGTGGAACTCGGTTATCGATGTCCATTTACATGGTGCATTCTATTGCACTCAGCGAGTATTGCCTTATATGACTCCATATGGAGGCGACATTCTGTTCATGACATCGACTGCCGGGTTATCAGGTTCTGTAGGACAGTTGAATTATAGTGCAGCAAAAGCCGGAGTGCTCGGCATGGTGTGGACTTTAGCTGCAGAGCTTGCGCGCTATCAGATACGGGTAAATGGTATTTCGCCTGCCGCATTAACGGATATGACTAGACCTGTAATTGAGCATGTAAAGGAAAAGTGCGCTAGGCGCAAAGAGTCATTTCCTGATTTCTGGAAAGTCGGTGATCCGGATGATGTCGCGCAATTCGCAGCCGCATTGCTGGCACAACCTGATCAGGATATAACAGGTGAAATTTTTGGAGTTAATGGTTCGAAGGTGACCCAATGGCAAAAGCCGGCACCTTCCTTTTTCGAAGACGGAATAGAGAGGTTTTTCACTGCTTGGCACCAGAAGAAGGGAACGAAATAGATGCTTATTTTTGATCATGTACATTTTTATTATCAACAAGAACAACAGGTCTTAGAAGACATAAGCTTTACCATTGAGTCAGGTGAGTTTGTGGCGATGGTTGGGGCTAACGGCAGCGGAAAATCTACGATAGCTAAGCTTATGGATGGATTGCTCTTGCCCAAGCAGGGCCAAGTGAAACTAGGTAATCTGAACACTTCAAATCGGGAAGATCTTGTGAACATTCATGAGCAAATCGGGATTGTTTTTCAAAATCCGGAGGATCAGTTTATCACCACAACGGTAATAGATGAGGTATTGTTTGGTCTTCAGAATATTCGGGTGCCTAGAGAAGAAATGGATCATCGTGTGGAGCATGCCCTACAAGCGGTTCATATGGAAGATTATAAAGAAGCGATGCCGCACCACCTGTCCGGAGGACAGAAACAGCGTGTCGCTATAGCGGCAATACTAGCTATGCGTCCTCAGCTGATTATTTTCGATGAAGCAACCTCCATGCTTGACCCGCTGGGGAGAAAACAAGTGCTGTCCATTATGAAGGAACTGCATAGTCAGGGTATGACCATTATTCATATTACCCATCATATGGATGAAGTACTATATGCCAAACGTGTACTCCTCTTACATCAAGGCCGTATTGAATATGATGGTGACCCGGAGACCTTTTTTAAAACCGTGCGGCTAGATGACTATCAACTGGCTATGCCCTTCTCCGTTCGACTACATCAAGGATTGAATCTACACACACCGCTTTCTGCAGATTGGAAGGAGATGATTCGTTCGGAATGGGATATGAATTAATAGATGTAACAGTGAAATATGGTGGACAAGCAGCTTTGAACCATGTCAGCTGTACGATTCACGAAGGTAAATGGATCTCCGTCATTGGACGAACGGGTGCGGGTAAGTCTACCTTTGTCAAAGTATTAAAGGGGCTGCTTCCTATGGTTGATGGAGAATATCGTATAAATGAGCAGACCGTCCCAAAAGATCGCAAAGGAAGGATGAAAGTAGTACCTGATATTGGTTTTGTTTTTCAGTATCCGGAACATCAAATGTTTGAGACGAGCGTTTATAAAGAACTCGCTTTTGGACCAAAGTTGCAGGGTTCTACTTCGCAGCAGATCGAACAGGCTGCTGAGTCCATACTTCCTGAGGTGGGTCTTACCCAGGATATTTTGTCATGCGCTCCATTTCAATTAAGCGGGGGACAAAAACGCCGTGTCGCGATTGCTTCTGTATTAATGATGAACCCAAAGCTGCTCATTTTGGACGAACCAACCGCGGGACTTGACCCCGTAAGCCGAGTCGCACTACTGAGGATGCTGAAAGAATGGCAGCAGAAAGGAAACAGGACTGTTGTTTTCGTGTCGCATCATATGGAGGATGTTGCTGAATATTCAGATGAGGTCATGGTGTTCCATGAGGGGCAATTAGTAGGGCATGAAGATACCACAACTTTGTTTTTAAACAAATCAGATCTGCTTGCAAAGGCAGGATTATCCTTACCTGAACCCGTGCAGTTCTTACATCTCATGGAACAATTACACGGACAAAAAATTACCGTAAAGAGCTGCAAGGAGCAGGAAATTTTCGCACAACTGCTGCCTATTTGGCATGCAAGGAGACTTACAAATGGTGAATAATATACTACTAGGAGAATACTCAGAGGGGGATTCGATTCTTCA
Organism: Paenibacillus sp. J45TS6; assembly: GCF_018403285.1. Classification (GTDB taxonomy): domain Bacteria; phylum Bacillota; class Bacilli; order Paenibacillales; family Paenibacillaceae; genus Paenibacillus. Next base: position 382,335 of record NZ_BOSJ01000003.1, read on the forward strand.
TCAATTAGATCCGCGAACCAAGCTTTTAAGTCTATTCGTGATCATGCTTAGCTTTCTGCTCCTGAATACATTTATTAGTTACGGGTTTGCAGTCATTTTCATCATAGGTATTATCCGATTATCCAAGGTCCCCTTTCGTGTTGTATTCAGAAGCATAAAACCGATTTTATTTATTTTGGCGTTCACTTTTTTCTTTCATGCGCTCACAACGGAAGGCGCTATTTTGTGGTCTTACTCTTTTATCAGTGTAACAGTGGAAGGACTGCTAAATGGAACGCGATTTGTCTTGCGAATCGTTTTACTAGTCTTACTCGCATCCATGTTAACGTTAACCACCAAACCGTTATCTTTGGCTCAGGGCTTGGAAAACCTGCTGTCCCCGTTATCTAAAATCGGTGTGCCAGTAGAACAGTTTTCACTTATGATTGTCATTGCGATTCGCTTTATTCCTACGATTATGCAGGAACTCGATCGCATACTTCTAGCACAGAAGGCAAGGGGGCATGATATAGCTTCTTTGTCATGGATGAAACGTATTTTCGCCTTTGTCCCCATTCTCGTACCGCTTATTTTTACGACCGTCAAACGCGCTGAACAGCTTACTTATGCGATTGATGCACGGGCTTATGGAAATGGGAAGGGAAGAACCGTTTATAAGCAACTTCAATTTAAGAGAATGGATGTGATAGTTGGAGGATTAACCATCCTGTTTCCCATGATTTTGCTGATGATTAAGATAGGGGGGGTATAAATGGATGTATACGGAGCTGTCGTAGACAATGCAACAAGATGTGTTCATTATCATACGGAGAAAGATATTATTGCGATTAAATTCAAATGCTGCAACCGATATTATCCATGTTATAAGTGTCATGAGGAACATGCTGATCACGCCATTCAGCGCTGGCGACAGGAACAGTTCAGTGAACTTGCAATCCTATGCGGAAATTGTCACACGGAATTGTCTATTACAGAGTATATGAAGACGGATAGCTGTCCACATTGCCAGGCTTTATTTAATGAAAGATGCGCTGCACATTATCACATCTATTTTGAAGAAAGAAACCGCCTGTGAGGGAAAAGTTTCTTTCTTTATTTTCCTACTGAACACGATCATAAAACTTTTGCCAATCTTTTTTTCCTACATGAATAAGATCGAGTACCGTCTTTTTTATGACAGTATGGATTGCTTCTCGAAAGAAACGCATTTCTTCACGAATTGCTGCTTCCACCAGGCCATTGGATTTTTCATAGTTTGTTCTTTGGATCCCGAGTTCAATTTGATGTTGTGCTTCATGATCATCTACCATATCAAGAAGATGATCAAAAGCGATAAGAACGTCTGCATGTAAACTTAACTTATTCTCTGTAATCATGAGATCTCTAAATTCTTGTAAACTTTTACGCATAAAGGGTCACTCCATTTTATCTTTCTAAGCAGGTTGCACAGGAAATCATTGAAGAATAATCTTTAATCATCAGCTAATTTAATGTTATTCTACATATGATGATATATACATAATAAATCAGGAAATGGAACATTTTTTAATGGTGGAGATTCAGGGCTAGCTAAATGACAGGGGGATAAAATATGGTTACATTAGATCCTATGAACCAAGAAGAGTTTCAGCAGTACATGCGTTATGCCATTAAAGATTATGCAAAAGATAAGATTATTTCTGGTAATTGGTCGGAAGAAGAAGCGATGGATCGCTCTGAGCAAGAATTTTCCAGACTATTGCCAAAAGGTGAGAAAACTGAATTTAATCATTTGTATTCCATCTTTGATGAAGAGCAGCTATTAGGAATGATATGGATTGCACCTGAGTCATCCACCAATTATAAAGAAGGCTTTATTTATGATTTTGTGATATGGGAGAAATATCAAGGGCAGGGATATGGCAAACAAGCCATGAAAGAAATCGAAATGAAAGCAAAAGAACTCGGCATGGAGAAAATTCGGCTTCACGTTTTTGGTCACAACCAAGTTGCACGAGGATTATATGAAAAGATGGGATATGAGATTACGAATATCAAAATGGCTAAGTCCATTTGAATAAAGAGACCGCTGACATAAGTGCCAGCGGTCTCTTTATTCAGAATTAGGGTCAGAAATTTCAAGTTACAAATGTAAATATGAAATGAGAGAACGTAACTTCTAAACACCTAGATATTCTTTAATCCCCTCTACAATTGCCTGTGCTGCTTTATCTTGTACAGCTTCTGTAAAGAGTGCTTCTTCTTCTGCTAGGTTACTAAGGAATCCAATCTCCAGCAGTGCGGCGGCCATCGTTGTTTCTCTGATTACTTGATAATTCCCTTCTTTAACACCGCGGTCTTTAAAACCGAGCGCCTTTACAAGATGTTTATGAATAACCTTTGCTAAATCTTTACTGCTGCTTCGCTGATAATAATAGGATTCGGTCCCGCTAGCTTGAGGGGAGGCTAGGACACTATTCCCATGAATCGATACAAATATATCTGCTTTTAATTGATTCGCTAAGGCTACTCGTTCCGTCCGGGTAGGGTATACATCTTCATCACGAGTCATAACTACATTGATCTGCGTTTCATTTTCTAATAAAGCTTCTACTTTTAAGGCTAAAGCTAAAGTAAAGTCTTTTTCATGTGTATTTGTAATACCGATTGTACCTGGATCGCTGCCACCATGACCGGGATCGATTACAACGGTTTTACGTCCCGAATTGTCAACCGGTGGAACAGGAAGAGGGAGCGGAACAGCAGTGTTATTTTCATCTGCTTCCGTTACATCGACAACGAGTGTATTTGATTCCATTTCTGTCTGAAACTCAAAAGGAATTTCTTCGTCGGCAACGATAACAATTCGAACAACTTCAGGATCACGACTGAATAAGGAATATCTCACCTCAGAAACACTGGAGTATCCGCTAACATCCAGTTTACCTATCGTCCCTATGTTTAAAGATTGTGAAAAGGAGCTTGAGAAAGTCGCGTTCGGGATATCGACCACAATCCGTTGAGGATTAGCGAGTGTAGATATAGAAGGTTTTACTTCCCCATCTAAAGATACGACGAGCTGGTTGTTAGCAAAATACATATCATTCACTTGTTTGACAGATTCCTCATAGGTTTCTCCCTCACTGCCATTTGAATCTGCTACAGGAATACTGCTTGTAAGCGTAACTACTTTATTCTTATTATCCCATTTCACAGCAAGTCCCATATTTTCACTTACAAACCGAAGCGGCACGACGACCGTTTTATTCAGGTTTCTCGGTGAAACCTCAAGCAGGGATGGGATGTCATTAATCAAGGCTTCTTTTTTATTCACGGTGAGCGTTAAGGTATCTGTATCGTTCTGAATTTTGACGCGTTTTATCTTTTGATCCCAGGTTACTTTAAAGTTCAAATTCTCTGCAACGACACGGATGGGAATCATGACCGAATTATTTATGATGCTCACTTGTGCATGGGAGGGCAGTTCGATTTCTTTACCATCAAGAATAATTTTAGCTTTAGGCGGATTACTGGAAGCATGCCCGATGCTTGGAAAAATACTGCATAATAATAAACTGAAAAGAAATAAAATCATTGTTTTTTTCATCGCGCACCTCAATATTTGAATAATAATCTTTTTATATGGACAATATTCAACATTTTACCATAATTATCCTGCTTTATTTACACGATAAAATCTTTTCCTTTCTTCGCGTCGAATGTTTGGGAATTGCTGAGTTACGGTATAGAAATAGTAGAGTCAATGAATTGGAGTTATATTTTTTAATTTAGTGCTGAAAGAGAAAGGGGTATTTTAAGATGAATCAAAAACAACTAGAACGAATGGGATCAGGAAAAGGATTTATTGCAGCGCTAGATCAAAGCGGAGGCAGTACTCCCAAAGCCTTGCTACAATACGGAGTAAAGGAAAATGAGTATCGTAATGAAGAAGAGATGTATACACTCGTTCACGAGATGAGAACACGGATTATAAAGAGTCCTGCTTTTTCTTCAGATTATATTTTAGGAGCGATCTTATTTGAAAATACAATGGATCGTAAAATAGACGGGAAATTTACTGGGGAGTATTTGTGGGAGGAGAAAGGAATTGTTCCATTTCTCAAGATTGATAAAGGACTGACTGATGAGAAAAATGGAGTTCAGCTCATGAAACCGATGCCTGAACTAGATCGTTTGCTTGACCGAGCAAATGAAAAAGGGATTTTTGGGACGAAGATGCGCTCCGTGATTAAAGAAGCGAATAAAGAAGCAATTAAAGAAGTCGTAGAGCAGCAATTCGAAGTTGCCAAGCAAATCTTGGCGAAAGGACTCATGCCGATTATCGAACCTGAAGTAGATATATATAGTGAAGATAAACAAAAATCCGAAGAAATTTTAAAAGAGGAATTACGCAAGCATCTGTCTACACTTGATGAGAATGTAAAAGTAATGCTGAAGCTCTCCTTGCCAAGCAAAGATAATTACTATAAGGAATTAGTCGATCATCCTCATGTTCTTCGAGTTGTGGCTTTATCTGGGGGGTATGAACGAGAAGAAGCGAATGAGAAATTGGCACGCAACCATGGAGTTATTGCAAGTTTCTCACGTGCCCTAGCGGAAAGTCTTGTTGCAGATCAGACAGATCAAGACTTCAATAAGCTGTTAACGAGTTCCGTAGAAACGATCTATAAAGCTTCTTTAACATAGAAAAATGTGAATGTCATCTCGAATGAAGATCCATTAATAACTTTACAGTCTAAAGCAGCCTCTATTAGGAGGTTGCTTTTTTTCGTATCTGAATTTCCAAAGAAGACCACTGATAATTAACGTAACAATTGGTTAGACATTCTTGTTCTTATCACCGGCAAGATTGTCTAATAGACACACGAATCAAGTAAAGATTATGATCAATAGCAATGATGATTGGTGGAAAGATCGCCATGGGAGGTGATTAGCAGATCAAAGGGAAGGCTGATTTCATTAAATGATGAGGGAGTGTTTATTTTTGAGGATTCGAACAAGGAAAGCAAGAAAAGTGGTATCAGGACTACTCGCTGTATTTCTCGTGTTTTCATCAATACCACCCGTTTATGGCGCTAATCATCTTTCTCATCTTCTAACGAGTGTGGATTTTGAAAATGGTGATACAGGGGGCTTTATAGAAGAAGGAGCTTCTACTTCAATTGAGTCGGATGATGGAGCCAATCACTATTTGAAGTTGACGGGTAAGGACAGTGGTACAAGTGCTATTGTAAAAACACTGGCTGAGCCTGCAGCGGATGCTCAAATTCAGTTTCATTTTGATTGGAAACCTAATGATATGTTATCACCTGAAAATAGTAGTGAAGTATTATTCAGCGACAGCCATAATAATCCCCTTTTTCGACTGGTGAAAGCGGGCGGAGCGAGTGGCGCTATTATGTATGGTGTGGGTACTACAGGTACGGATCTATCTACTACACTGCCTGTGACGGGAGTAAGCACAGACCAAGGATGGTTATCTGTAAATGTGAATTTTGATACTCGTAATAAGACGGTTTCTATGAGTGTATACGATAAAGAAGGGTCTTCTAATTACTTTGCGAGTTCTTTTCTAGATATCAGTTCTTTCGATAATGGGAACAGCAGCGTCGCCAAGATGTCAGTCATCGGTAATAATGTAAGCGGTAACAACGAGGTGGTTACTGCTGGTTTGGATAATCTAGAGATTTATGAAGCTAAAGAGTCCGTTCCGAGCGAAAGCGGTAATGCGATCGTTTCTATCGTGACAGAATATACCGATGAGATTACCGTACCTAAAGGGGTAGCGATAGAAGACGTAGTTACCTTTCTACCAGGTACTGTTGAAGTAGAACTTGATAATAATGTGCGAGTGGAAGGGATTGAAGTGAATTGGGATAGTGCTGACTATGATCCTAATCAATCAGGAGTTTATTCATTCACGGGCACGCTAGTTAATGGGGAAATCCCGAATGTATCTAATGACAATAACATAAAGGCCGCCTCTACGGTTAACGTAGCTGAGACCAGTGTTGCTCCTGTAATTGAAGGATTTACTTCGGTTTATTATAGCGATTTTGGCGATACCACCGCTCCGACGAACTGGGGTTTCACGACAGCGAGTGCAACATTATCTTCCCACACAAGTGACTTAGCCGGAAACAGCACACCAAAGCTTCAATTTAGTGTTGTGAATCAAAGCGGTGGACGTGTGGCAAGTAAAAGTTTTGATACCCCAGTTAAAGGAGATAAGATTCTTGTCGCATTTGATTGGTATCCCGGCAAAATTAGTGACAAGGGGATCAATAATGCTAACGAAAACAGCGGTGAGTTTAGAATTAATGACAGCTCAAATAATACTATTTTCACCTTAAATCATACGAATAAGGCACCTCTATCTTTCTATGTAGGTGGTCAGTCAGGTACCGCTGTTATGACGGGAATGACAAATTCGGAGACTTGGTACAACGTAAATATTACGTTCGATTTAGCTAGTAATGAAGCAACTTTGTTACTGACGGATGTAGCTGCGGAACGGAGCGAGACACACACGATTTCGATCGAAGATATCAAGTTTGATGGTTCAGTCGAAGCAGTGAAGCTGGGAGGGGTACGTACCTCTGGGAATAATCTGAATTGGACTTCTTATCTAGATAACTTAGGAATTTATAATGTTTCTATAAAAGCAAATACGATCACTAGGGTAGATAATCTTCCTTACTACCGAGTGTATGTGAATGAAAAAACGGATGCAATTGATTCCATTGGCCTGCCAAATCAAGTTACCGTGACACTTGCAGATAACAGTAAAGTCGATGTAGCTGTCAGTGAGTGGAACACGGTCGGTGACACTTGGAATGCGGCAAAAGCGGGGGTATTTGAATTCCAAGGCACTTTAGCTGTAACAGAGGATCTGTCCAATAGCTATAATCGGTCTGCAACGATGTATGTCTACAATCGTTTGTCACCACCTGTCTCTGTTCGGCAGACAGAATGGCTTGATCGAGGAGTGATTGCACTTAACTCAGATGACGGTGTTTTTGTCAGCTGGCGTCTGCTTGCCGATGAATTGAATCAGGATGTGTCTTTCCACATCTACCGCAATGGTGAGAAATTAACGACAGAGCCTTTAACGGTTACGAACTTTGCTGATTCTGGGGGAAAGCCAGGGGATACCTATCGTATTGAAACCTTGGTTAAAGGGAAGCGAACGGAGAAAAATGAAGTCGTTGCAGCAGGAACGGACTATCTTTCGATTCCAATGCAGAAACCTGAGGGCGGTACTACCGCTTCTGGGTCCTATACTTATAGTGTTAACGATGCAAGTGTAGGAGATTTAGACGGTGATGGGAAGTACGAGGTCATTGTAAAATGGTATCCGTCGAATGCGATTGACAGTTCGCAGCGAGCGATGACGGGACCTACTATTTTTGATGCATACAAACTGGATGGTACGCTGCTGTGGCGCATGAACATGGGCTTGAATCTGACTTCAGGCGCTCATTATAATCAATTTATTGTTGCTGATTTCGATGGAAATGGGAAAAGTGAGGTATTAATTAAAACAGCAGATGCAACGACGGTATATGGAACAACAAACGGCATCTACGACAGCGAAAAGGTAATTAGTGTAATCGGAAATGCCGAAGATAACGGAAAATGGGTGAATGATGGCGGACATGTATATGGTGGTCCGGAATACATGTCTATATTTAATGGAGAGACAGGACAAGTAATAGATACCGTTAATTATGCATTTCCGCTCGGCGAGGTAGGATCGTGGGGAGACACATGGCATAATCGTTCCGATCGATTCTTGGCAGGGTTAGCATATCTGGATGGAGTGAAGCCAAGTGCCGTATTTGGAAGAGGTTATTACGAAAGAACAACCTATGTCGCATATAGTTTGGTCAGTGGTAAGCTCCAGGAAAATTGGACGTTTGACTCGACAGAAGAAGGAACAGGGGGAGGACTAGGATTCCATAGCTTGGCAACCGGTGATGTAGATAATGACGGTTTCGACGAGATTATTGCCGGATCACTAACACTTGATCATGATGGCAAGATTTTATATGCAATGGATGGGGAACAAGGACGCGAGAAAGGTTCACACGGAGATGCTCTGCATGTAGGTGCATTTGATCCAGATCGTGAAGGGCTGCATGTCATTAGCGTACACGAGGATCCAGCGGTAGCCTCGTTAGAATATCATGATGGCGCAACGGGTGAGACGATCATGTCATTTAATGCCTATGTGGATGCAGGTCGTGGCCTGGCTGCAAACATTACGACAAATCCTGGTTATGAGTTCTGGGGGGCAGCAGGACGAGATGTAACTACAGGAGGCGGCATATACAATGTAAAAGGAGACGTAATTGCGGATAGCTACCGAGATATTGGTCTTCCGGTCAACTTCGCACTGTATTGGGACGGGGATTTATTACAAGAACTTCTCGATAAAACTTCAATTACCAAATACAACGAAAAAACAGCTACCGCAGGCGTTATTCGCACTTTTGCTGATGTAGTCAGCAGTAATGGAACGAAGGCTACACCAACACTTCAAGCCGATATTTTGGGCGACTGGCGCGAAGAAGTACTGCTGCCTACGACAGACAGTTCAGAACTGCGTATATTTAGCACAACGATTCCTACCGAATACAGACTATATACCCTGATGCACGATACAGTATATCGCATGGGTATCGCTTGGCAGAATACAGCCTATAATCAACCGCCTCATCTCGGATTCTACCTTGGTGAAGATATTCGGGAAGATATACTATCTGGATCTATTCAGGCACCAAATGTTGTCTACACCAATAAACCTTTCACAGAGGATGGAGGAACAACAGATCCAGGTGATACAGGAGGTTCAGCAAATTCAGGAAACTCAGGAAACTCAGAAGGCTCTGGAAGTGGCGGGACAGAAATTTCTATACCTAACGTTATCATTAGAGCGGATGGGGCCGCCGCTATTAAGTTAGCTGGTAAGTTCGATACGAGTACAAGCCAGATCGAGGCTGCAGTTACAAAAGAACTTTTCAGTAAGTTGTTAATGAAGGCGCAAGCTGATGTAAACGGGACAAAGCAGCTGATCGTGGATCTTACAGATAAGGGACAAGCTTATCGTGTTCGTCTTCCTGTAGATGCGATACAGTCTGAAGCTGGCCAGCATCAATTAACAATTACAAGTGAGTTCGGGGATATTATACTTCCTTCTAATCTCTTAGAAAAAGAGAACTTGAAAGAAAGTGATGTTATTGAAATCATGTTTGCTCATGTGGACCCTATAAATTCATCAGACAAAAAGGTAGTCGAAGTAAAACTTCTCATTAATGGGACCCCAGCAGAATGGAAGAGATCGAATCCTATTAAAATCTCGATTCCTTACACGCCTACTACCGAGGAGGCAAAGGAACACGAACACCTTACTGTTATGAGGGTCGATGAAAAAGGAAATCGGAATTTTGTATACAATGGACGATTTAATCCTACTACGAGCAGGATCGACTTCAAGATCAATCAATCTACGAAGTACGCTGTATCTTTTGTTCATAAAACCTTCTCTGATCTGCAACATGTGTCATGGGCACAAAAAGAGATTGAGGTACTCGCTTCAAAAGGGATTGTGGAAGGAACGTCTGTAATGAACTTTAGTCCAGAAATTCAGATTTCCCGAGCTGATTTTCTAGTCTTACTAGTGAGAGCACTTGAACTAGACGCGGATATAGACGGCAACTTCAAAGATGTAGAGGCAGACGACTACTATTACAATGCAGTAGGAATCGCTAAGAAATTGGGTATTGCAAATGGACAAGGAACCAATCTATTTCAACCCCAAGAGCTAATATCAAGACAAGACATGATGGTTCTAGCAAAAAGAGCAGTGGATTCAGCCAAGATCAAACTTCCTATGACTAACTCCAAGAAGATAGAGTCTTATCTTGATCAGGGGGAAATAACAGATTATGCACTAGACTCCGTTACATCATGGGTAGAGAACGGATTCATTGTAGGGCACAATGAGAAAATTAATCCTAAAGGGTTTACTACAAGAGCAGAAGCCACCGTATTTATGTACCGAATCTTTCAACTTTCTGAATATTAAACAATACGACTCTAGAGGAAAATACCCCAACATTGAACTGCACTCCAATTGTTAGACGCAATCTAACAATTGGAGTGTTTTTTTGGTTTCTTGAACTATCAAACTTTCAAGCAATAGCTAGAATGGTATACGATGATTGGGTTGAGGTAATGAATAATTTGTTTTTTTCCTTTATTCCAATGCGTTTTTCATACTCTCCGAAGCCAACGCTTTAATCAGATCGGGGACATCAAGGAAATATAATGGTATTATACAGGCAATCAGTCTTTATGGTAAAAACATCAGAATATAGATATTAGTAGAAATAGTAATCATAAAATGTTATTTATTAGGTAGTAAGACGTACACAGGGAGCTGAAAAAGGAGAGAAGTGCAATATGGGGATTTTACAAGAGCTTTTAAAAGATATTCCCGTTCCAAAAATGGCGAAAGTAAAAGTTGATTTTGAGGACAATCAGATCAAAGTTTTGGAAACAGAACTAAGAAAAAAGCTGGATCGAGAGAAAATCCTAAGTAAAATAAAGCCTGGAATGGAAATTGCGATCGCCGTCGGGAGCAGAGGACTCGACAGACTTGTGGAGATCACTGCTGTGACTGTCAGGTTTTTGCAAGATGCCGGAGCTAACCCCTTCATCGTGCCAAGTATGGGCAGCCATGGCGGTGCTACAGCGGAAGGACAACGCGAAGTACTGGCACATCTCGGGGTAACCGAAGAAAGTATGAATTGTGAGATACGTTCCTCTATGGACGTCGTTCAGCTTGGAGAGCTGTCTAATGGATTACCTGTATATATAGATCAGTATGCAGCTAATGCTGACGGAATCGTCGTTATTAACCGCATCAAGCCCCATACTGCTTTTAGAGGTCCAGTTGAAAGCGGAATCATGAAAATGATTAGTATTGGTCTGGGTAAGCAAAAAGGTGCGGAAGCTTGTCACCAGCTGGGATTTAAATATATGGCCGAGAATGTGCCTGCCATGGCAAAAATGATAATGGAGAAAAAACCAGTTTTGTTTGGAGTAGCAACCGTTGAGAATGCATTTGATAAAGTAGCTGTCATCGAGACCCTCACACCAGATGAGATTGAGGGGACAGAAGCAGGATTACAGATGAAAGCAAAGGAAATGTTACCTAAACTGTTCTTTGATCAATTAGAAGTACTTGTTATTGATCAGATTGGCAAAAACATAAGCGGTGATGGAATGGACCCAAACATTACAGGCCGATATCCTACGCCATACGCTCATGGAGGACCTGATGTGAATAAGATGGTGGTCCTGGATTTGACTCCGCAGACGGAAGGGAATGCGAATGGGGTAGGTACAGCGGATTTTACAACTCAAAGACTCGTAGACAAGATGGACCTCGAAACGACATATGCGAACGGATTAACTTCCACCGTAGTTGCACCGACTAAAATTGCAACGACATTACCTAACGATCGCGAAGCGATTCAGGCAGCGATTAAAACAAGCAATATTCTAGATTTTCATCAAGTAAAAATGGTTCGTATTAAAAATACACTCGTACTTAATGAGATCGAAGTATCTGAGGCTTTAATAGAAATGGTGAAACAGCATCCTCAGATGGAACTGGTATCGGATCTATATGATATTCCTTTTGACAGTGAAGGAAACTTATTTTGATATAGGAGGAGAAAAATGACGAATCGATTTGAACTTACAGGAAAATCAGAAGGATCAACCCTGCTGGAAAATAAATATAACAAATTACAATCGATTCTTCTTGAAATGAAGTCAGTCGTTGTTGCCTTCTCCGGCGGGGTTGACAGCACCTTTCTTCTAAAGGCAGCTGTCGATACCTTAGGAGCTGATCATGTCCTGGCGGTTACTGCAGATTCAGAGACCTATCCATCAAGTGAATTGGAAGAAGCCAAGGAACTGGCGGAGCAGATTGGCGTAAACCATCAAGTAATCGAAACTTCTGAACTTGCCATACCGGGTTATGCGGAAAACAATAAGAACCGCTGTTATTTTTGTAAAAGCAGCTTGTTTGACCATCTCATCCCTGTACTTGAGAAAATGTCATTTCAGAATATTGTATACGGTGTCATTGCTGACGATATGAACGAATTTCGACCGGGAATGCAAGCAGCAAAAGAAAGAGGGATTCTCGGTCCTCTGCTTGAAGCAGAACTATACAAACAAGAGATTAGAGAACTTTCTAAAGAACGTAACTTACCTACATGGGATAAGCCTTCCTTTGCGTGTTTATCATCTAGGATTGCTTATGGGGAACAAATTACAAATGAGAAGCTTAAAAAAGTAGAACGAGCGGAGGCTTACTTAAAATCTCTCGGAATCCGCCAGGTTCGCGTTCGGACACATCAGGAGATTGCAAGAATTGAAGTGGAACCGCAAGATATGAAGATTGTATTAGAACATCATCCTTTTATCGTACAAGAACTTCAAAACTACGGATATAAGTACGTTACGATGGATTTGCTTGGTTACCACAGCGGTAGTATGAATAAAGTTCTTTCTATGTAGTAAGGGAAGATGAATCGTTACAAACGAGACATTCTGTTATTCTTCTATACCTATTCTAGTCAGGAAGCGAAGTTAAGAGGTGCATGAGATGCTGGAGAACATACTTAATCAAGTGAAAAATGGAGAACTGAGCGTGGCTGAAGCCAAGGAGCACTTAGCTGCTTTTGAAGACTTGGGCTTCGCAAAGGTCGATCATCATCGTAAAAAACGTCAAGGATTCCCCGAAATTGTCTATGGAGAAAGCAAAACATCGGAACAGATTATTTCCATTGTCCAGTCTTTACGTTCGCAGAATAATCAGGTACTCGTCACGAGAGTTTCACTTGATAAGGCGGAAGATATTCGGAAGGTTATGCCTGATTTAATATATAACGATGCCGCAAGAATTCTATATTGGAAAGAAAAAGAGACCCATAGTAACCTGCCCGGTTATATTGCTGTGATTGCTGCCGGCACTTCGGATATTCGTGTAGCGGAAGAAGCAGCCGTTACGGCTGAAGTCCTCGGAAGCAATGTTCATCGGATCTATGATGTGGGTGTAGCAGGCATACATCGTCTGCTGCACCATGCGGAAGAAATCCAAAATGCGGTTGTTTCGGTTGTTGTGGCTGGAATGGAAGGAGCTTTGCCAAGCGTGGTAGGCGGCTTAGTTGCTCATCCCGTCATCGCTGTCCCAACAAGTATCGGCTATGGAGCAAACTTTAACGGGTTGTCTGCACTGCTTACTATGCTAAATTCTTGTGCTTCAGGCATCAGTGTTGTCAATATAGATAACGGATTTGGCGGCGGGTATAATGCTGCACTCATTCATAAGCTGATACAAAAGGGGTTGTAAATTTTGAAAACACTATATCTTGATTGTTTCTCTGGTATTAGCGGAGATATGTTCATTGGCGCGTTACTTGATGCGGGAGCAGATCCGGTTCATTTAAGAGAAGAACTAAGCAAGCTCCGTATTGAAGATGAGTATGAGTTGAGATGGGAAAAGGTCTTGAAAAATGGCATCACATGCACTAAGTTTGATGTGATTTTGCAAAAAGATAATCACTCGCATGTACATAGTCATACTCATACTCCTGAAAAAGTCGCTCATAAGAATGAATATTCTCATTCTCATGGGCGCGAGGGTCATGAATACGCTCATTCACATGAATATGAACATGAGCATTCCCAAGAGCACGACCATACACATGAAGATCACGACCATGTACATACCTATGAGCACAAACGTACTCATGAACATGAACATGAACATGATCACCATCATCATCGTTCCTATAAAGACATTTTTCGATTAATTGAAGCCGCTGGTTTTTCAGAGCAGGTGGAAAATACAGCCTTACAGATTTTCAAAAAAATCGGGGAAGCAGAAGGGAAAATACATGGAGTTCCGCTGGAAGAGGTGCATTTTCATGAGGTGGGCGCGGTCGATTCTATTATCGATATTGTAGGTGCTGCTATTCTGTTCCATCAGTTAGGCATAGAAGCGGTGATATCCTCGCCCATTCCAGTTGGTAAAGGGAAAATTCGCATTGATCATGGAATGTATCCTGTGCCAGCACCCGCAACACTAGAAATGTTACGTGGTATTCCTATAGAGCACTCAGATATAAGGGGTGAACTGACAACCCCGACTGGCGCCGCGCTCATTGCGGTCTTGGCAGAGGAGTTTGGGTCCATTCCCTCCATGAGGATTCAAACGATTGGCTATGGAGCAGGAACAAAAACATTCCCGGATCATCCGAATGCACTTCGGGTTATTATCGGTGAATAGCTGAAAACCGAGAGGAGCTGGACTATGGAATCTCACCATCCTCCGAGTCATGAACATGTAGATATGGAAATGGTCAAAATGGAAGTGAATCTGGACGATATTCCCGGAGAATGGCTGGGATATGTTATGGATTTACTATTTGAAAACGGGGCTAATGATGTATTTTATACACCGATCTTTATGAAAAAAAACAGACCAGGCACCTTACTGCAATTGCTGTGTTCTACTGCTAAAATAGAGAAAATGAAAGAAATTCTCTTTACAGAAACAACTACACTCGGGATTCGTTATTATCCATTAACCGTACACCGCTTGGAACGAATTTTTGAACAAGTGGAAACGCAGTGGGGGAATGTGACTGTGAAGAAGGGAATCTATGCAGGACAAGTAGTTCAGTGGGCTCCTGAATATGAAGAATGCAAACAGATTGCAATTTCCCATGGAATTCCTTTAAAAAAGGTATATGACGAGATTCGTAAAAGCACTTATACTTAACATGTAAATAAGAAGACGCGATAACGCGGGTATTTTAAACTGTACTTTTTGTAAGATTTGACTTTAAGAAAAGAGAGAAATACAATAGTTCTATGATGATCAAACCATACTCTTCAATGAATGATGTAAAACGGGTTAAAATTTTCAAAGCATTGTCAGAGGTAAAACGTATAGAAATGATTCGATATCTTTATCACCACCGGGACAGCAACACGTGTGGTACGATTGGTGAATCGATGGGAATGGATAAATCAAATGTATCTTATCATCTTAAGATTTTATACGAAGCGGATCTAGTCAGTGTGACACGCATGGGTCAGAATAAGTGCAGTAGTCTTCGAGAAGATACATTTACCGAATTTTTACCGGGTTTCTTGGACAGTTTGTAACTCGAATGTCCAGAAACCCATCATTTTTTGATAATACTTTGAAAGTTTTAGAACTATCAAAGTATAGGCTGCCGATTTATCATCAGCGTTAGATTTCTGATCGAGCGGGTAATAAGTAAATGTGAAATAATTAAAAAATTATGAAGTAATGGAGTAGTGATCATATGAATCAGACAACAAAGAATAGACAAGTATTATTAATAAAGCGTCCGGAAGGGTTGCCTACACCGGGTGATTTTAAATTTACAGATGCAGAAGTACAGCAACCTCAAGAGGGACAAGTTGTCGTAAAAACTTTATATTTATCGGTAGATCCTTATATGCGCGGCAGAATGAACGATTCGAAATCATATATTCCTCCTTATCAGTTGAATGAAGTAATTAAAGGCGGAGCTGTAGGAGAGATCGTAGAATCAAAGTCAGATAAGTATAAAGCAGGGGACAAAGTGATCGGTATGCTGGGCTGGCAGCTCTTTAATACAGTAGATGATAGTCAAGTTACCAAGATTGATGAATCGATCGCCCCTGTATCTGCTTATTTGAGTGTTCTTGGTCTAACAGGACTTACTGCATACTTTGGGTTACTAGATATTGGTCAACCTAAAGAAGGAGAAACAGTGGTTGTCTCAGGCGCAGCTGGTTCTGTCGGCATGTTCGTGGGTCAGATCGCTAAAATCAAAGGAGCGCGTGTCGTTGGTATTGCGGGTACCGATGAGAAATGTGACTACTTAATGAAAGAGCTGAACTTTGACGCAGCTATCAATTATAAAACGACAGAAAATATCAAACAAGATTTGGAAAAGGCATGTCCTGATGGTGTCGATGTCTATTTTGATAATGTAGGTGGATCCATTTCAGATGCAGTAATGAGCTTGCTGAATGATCATGCACGGATTCCGTTGTGTGGCGCAATATCTTCTTACAACAGTACGGATGGAGATGTGGGACCACGTATCCAAAGTCAGTTGATTAAGACCCGTTCTTTGATTAAAGGATTTGTACTTAGCGATTATGCAGATCGTCAGTCAGAAGGACTTCAAGAGCTTGGGAAATGGCTGTCTGAAGGAAAACTAAAATACGAAGAGACCGTAGTTGATGGTTTTGATAACGTCGTAGAGGCCTTCCTTCAATTGTTTAAAGGGGCGAACTTAGGTAAGATGCTGGTTAAAGTTAGCGAGTAAAATACGAATCATACTAACATATAGAGGAGAATGTGAGTCATGGAAAATTACAAGAATTTAGCAAAAAGACAGCGGGCATTCTTCAAAACAGGCGTAACTAAACCTATTCAATATCGAATGGATTCATTAAATACATTGCAAAACGCGATCAATACAAATGAAAAAGAAATTCTTGCTGCTTTGAGAAAAGACTTGAATAAGTCGGAGGCAGAAGGATATTCTTCCGAAATTAAACTAGTACTTGAGGAAATTAAGTATTCTTTAGAGAACTTGAAAGCATGGATGGAACCTAAAAATGTAGAAACGCCTGCTTTTATTACAGATGCATCCAGCGTAATCTATCCAGAGCCTTACGGTGACGCTTTGATTATTGCTCCATGGAATTATCCGTTCCAGTTGGCTGTTTCTCCTCTAGTGGGAGCTATTGCGGCAGGTAACTGTGCGGTGCTGAAACCCTCAGAGTTCACTCCAGCGACATCAGGTATCATTTCTAAAATGATCAGAGATAACTTCCCTGAAGAGTATATTGCAGTAGTAGAGGGAGAAGTAGAAACAAGTACTGCGCTTTTG
This sequence comes from Paenibacillus sp. J45TS6, assembly GCF_018403285.1. Lineage (GTDB taxonomy): Bacteria > Bacillota > Bacilli > Paenibacillales > Paenibacillaceae > Paenibacillus. Next base: position 399,344 of record NZ_BOSJ01000003.1, read on the forward strand.
AAAGAAAAATTTGATTACATCTTCTTTACAGGAAGCACGAATGTCGGAAAAGTGGTAATGGAAGCTGCATCGAAACATTTAACTCCGGTTACTTTGGAACTCGGCGGTAAGAGTCCTTGTATCGTGCATAGTGATGCTGATCTTGATACTGCAGCTAAGCGGATTGCAAGAGGGAAGTTTCTCAATGCAGGGCAAACCTGTGTTGCTCCAGACTATCTTTTGATTCAGCGTGATGTAAAAGATCAATTTCTCAGCAAACTTAAAGAAGCGATTCATGGATTATATGGAGAAGATATTTCCAAAAACCCTGATTTCCCTAAGATCGTAAATGAAAAACAATTTAATCGATTAAGTGCTTTCTTAGATAATGGTAATTTGTATTTTGGCGGAAGAACAGAGGCTTCTAGACATTTTATTGAGCCAACTATACTTGATCAGATCTCTTGGGATGATTCGATTATGCAAGAAGAAATCTTTGGTCCAATTCTTCCAGTGATTGTATATGATGATTTGAACGAGATTATTGAAGAAATTACAAATCGTCCGAAACCGTTAGCTTTCTATGTTTTCTCTGAGAGCAAAGAAGTACAAGATGAGTTGTTGAGCGGGGTCTCCTTCGGCGGCGGCTGCATCAATGAAACTCTTGCGCACTTAACTTCGCCTTATCTGCCTTTTGGCGGTGTGGGTGAAAGCGGTATGGGCTCTTATCATGGTAAAGCAAGTTTTGATACATTCACGCATCATAAAAGTGTTTTGAAACGCAAAGCAGAGTAAAACAGCGGGTATAGAGAATCTCCATCCTTAGGATGGGGATTCTTTTTTAATGGAGTCAAAAGGTGTGATGATTGTGGGTGAGATATTGTGGAAAGAAGGATAAAATAACGGCGAGTTGCTATTTTATTAGGAACAAGTTAGATTATTCTTTGGTCTAATCATAAGGGGATGATGAATTAATGAAGAGAATACCACTTAAAATGGTCAGAAAAGACTTACTTGCGATTCCAGAGTACTCACTTCCTGATGGATACCGTATTAGGTTGTTTGAAAAAGGTGATGAACATCATTGGGCTCGGGTTGAAACCAGTGTAGGTGAATTTAAAAGTGAAGAAGCTGCGCTGGAGCGTTTTAATAAAGAATTTGGACCCTATCTTGATGATATGACAAAGCGCTGTCTATTTATTGAGAATAAAGAAGGAGAAGTCATTGCTACTACAACAGCCTGGTACGGTGATTTACTAGGTAATGGAGAAATATCAGGCAGAATTCATTGGGTAGGTGTTACTCCTGAATATCAAGGGCAGAAACTCGCCAAACCGTTACTCAGTGCTGCAATGAATATACTAGCCGATCATCACTCAAAAGCGTATCTTACCTCCCAAACTACAAGTTATCAAGCAATTAATATGTATTTAAACTATGGATTTGAACCTTTCCTGACCGGTCCAACTTGTGATGAAGCGTGGTCTTTGTTGGAGGATGTACTGAATCGTAAAATAATAGGGTAAGCCTTACAGTAACCCGAAAGATAGTCACTTTACAAGAAGAGTGGCAGTCTTTCGGGTTTATTTTTATTGAACTTTTAATGAAATCTATGTATCGGCACTTTTCCTTCAGATCCAATCTTCTACGATAAGGCGCAGCCGTGTCATTCGTAACCTATGAACATAGAATAGATTAATACGAGCGATTAATAGGAGGTAAGCTGAAAGGAGGGAGACTTGTGCCATATTCGACGGGTTTAATTTATAATTCTTCAGGTATAAGCGGGGCAACCCAAATCTTAGTAACGTGTTTAAATGATTCCCCATATATCCCTTCTAATATTGAAATTCAAGTTTTCAAATGGAATGTATCTTTAACCAGCCGAACACCAATTGGCCTTAATTTAATTCAAGTTCAACCGCTCACGACCAAAACATTACTCTACGCACTTTCAGACGCAGGATATTATGAAGTTCAAAGTGATTTTTTCAGTGCAACAAGCACCATAACACATGTATATGGTATTGATTCAGCAGGAGGAATCATTCAGCGTGTTCTTCAATCTGAAATGACTTATATTGATCAATTTACAATTACTTCTTAGAAAAAGGGAGGGTGAACGAAATGCCAGTGGTTAATATTACTGCGGGACTTGGCGGTACGCAGTTCGAGCCTTCCATTGCAGTAAATACTTTGAATCCAAATGTTTTATGCGTGGTGGCGGTAGATACAAGTTCGGGACCTACACGAACCGGTTTTTATCGATCAATAGATGGTGGATTAACATGGACCACTGAGATTCTTCCTCAGCCTGCAGGATACTCAGGAGCAGAAGCGCCTACTATAGATTATACATTTCCTCAAACATTCATTGTAACTGTACATGTTTTTAATGATTTGAATGACGGTACAATCGTCAGCTATACCTCTTTTGATGACGGTGAAACATGGTCACCACCTGTCTTTGTTCAGCGTGGCTATGGAACAGTAGTTCACAATGATGAACCATTTATATCCGTAGATCGATCTCCCGGTAGTCCATACCGTGGTAATGCATATGTCGGTTATACGCCGCTTGCTGGATCTGCGTCTTCTATCTTTGTACAGCGTTCCTTAGACCAAGGATTGAATTGGGAAGCACCAGATCGCATTTCAGATCCTCGAGGATTTCACGATCGTGCAGCACTTGCGATTGGTTTTTCTGGGCAAGTCTATGCTGGTTTTATATTAACAGGTCCAATTAACCCAATTGCTTTTTTACGAATTTCATATGATGGTGGAGTAACCTATCAACCTCCTGTTCTACGGCAGTCTTCATTCATATCCTCTGTAGTCAAAGCACCTTCTCCATTGCCTGTACCTAATTATAACTTTCGTGTTCAGACCAATTTAAGTTTAGGTGCGGACATCTCAAATGGTCCATTTAGCGGTAGTGTATATGGCGTTTGGAATGATGCAAGAAATGGTTATACCGATATCCTGTTATGCAAATCTCCCGATGGTCTTCTTTGGACGGCGCCGGTTAGTATTACGGGAGCACCTCCAGGTTCACAAAACTTCAGTCCCTCTATTACCGTGTCGCCATTTACGGGAACCATACGTGTGATTTACTATACGAACCGGATTGACGGATTTCTTCTGGATGTGTTTGTTGCTGAGTCATTTGACGGGGGAGCTTCCTTTGCGAACCGGCGTGTCACAACGACCTCATTTAATCCGAATGGAATATCTCCGATCCCTACAGACCTTATTGGTGATTATATTACGGCTGCAACCATAGCTCCTGATAATCTCGCTGCCGTATGGAATGAGACCACTCTTCCTACAGGGAAAATGGATATTTATTATGGAACCTAATTTTTGAAAAGGGAGAGCATTACAGACTAGAGTAATCGTATTAACATTTGTATATATCTTGTATACAAATGTATACATAAAACAGGAGGGTAATCAGTGCGTAACGAACATGGAACTAATGAAGAATTAAGGGCTAAAGAAGGTGGGAGACACCGAGACCATGGCCATAACAAAGAAAATATACAAAAAAGAAGTGAAATACAAAAAGGATGCAGAGCTATGATTGCTTGCATCCTTTTTGTATTTTCCTGCTATTCTGACGTAGCTGCCGGATTCAACGATTTTACGGAATCTCTGTAGATGATTTCACCTTTTACAACCAGTCTGCCAAAACGAACATCTGGATGATTGATTTGACGAAGAAGAGACTGAACAGCAGTTTGAGCCATTTGATTGATGTTTACATCAATGGTCGTTAGATGAGGCTCCGTAAGGGTGGCATAAATATCATTATCAAAACCAACGACGGAGCAATCTTCTGGTACTCGGTGACCCATCTGCTTGAGCTTCTGTACAACGGAGTATGCGACTTGGTCACAGTTACATACAAATGCAGTAGGAAGCGGAGAGGGGAGTTCAATGTCAATGTAGGTTCCCTGTTCGTCCCGATCATTAATAATCCACTTAGGTTCTAAATGAACGTGATGCTCAAGCAGTGACTTGTAATACCCTAAGAAACGATCCTGAATACTGCTTGTGGAGTAAAGGTTACCGACATATGCAATATCCCGATGTCCTTGTTGGATTAAATAATTCGTAAGTTCATAGGCACCATAGAAATTATCCGTGACTACAGAATCGATACTCGAGTGTTCGTCATAAAAATCCAGAAACAGTTTAGGCTGTTCTATGTTCTCAATCACTTCGATATAAGACTTATTAATCTGACCAAGAACGATAAAACCATCTACTTTACGGTCGTAGTAAATCCTAGGAAGAAGGAGTCCTTCTTCATCAGAACTGCTAAGAATGTGCAAAATTCCGTAATACCCAGTCGCTTCTAAAGACTTTGATATTTCTTGGTAGACACGTAGATAGAAGGATTGATCAGGCCCCGTAAATCTTTCAGGAATAATGACCCCAATGTTATAGGTTAATCCTTCGCGCATCGTTTTAGCTGCCATATTCACTCGATATCCAAGTTCACTTGCCAGCTGTTTAATCCGTTCCTTTAGCTCATCACTTACGCCTTCTTTATCATTAAGTGCTTTCGACACCGTTACGCTACTCACGCCAAGCTGATTCGCTATGTCACGCATAGTGATGTTTTTATTCATCACATCATCTCATCTCCTTTATTCCCGCGGGTGTAGATTATATATGAAGTAAACTAATGATTTAAAGTAATTAGTTATACGCATGTTAAGTATACCTTCTTCTGGGAAACGAATAAAGAAGATGAATGAAATAATGCAACGACAAATATAGTAAAAATCGAGCTTATTTCGTTACTTTTAATAATGCTTCATTCTTCCTAATCAATTGTGCACGCTGTGCTGCGGAGCCCAGGGAACGGAAGGTGTCAGCTGGTGTATTAAATGTATAATCGATCAATTTATCAATGGTTGTTGTTGCCACATGGATACGAGTATCGCTGGATGCATAGTAAATGAACACTTCTTCCTGATCATTAACAACAGCCCCGTTACAAAATACAACATTTGATACATCTCCGACTCTCTCATCATCATAAGGAGCAAGGAAATGGCCGCCTGGTTTGGCGATGATTTCTGTAGGGTCCGAAAGACTAGTCGCAAACGTATAGAGCACATAGCGCAGTCCGGCTGCTGTGTTTCTTACTCCATGAGCAATATGAATCCAGCCGCGGTCTGTTTTAATTGGTGCAGGACCTTGTCCATTTTTCACTTCATATACGGTATGGTACTGACGCTCGTCAATAATAAATTCTTCATCAATCACAGGATTTAAAATGTCTTCACAGTAACCAAAAGCAATACCGCCTCCAGATCCTGTAGAAATAAATCCGTCCTGAGGACGAGTGTAGAACGCGTATTTTCCATCAACAAATTCAGGGTGGAGAACAACATTACGCTGCTGCGGTGAATTGGTCTTAATATTAGGAAGTCTTGTCCAAGTCTTTAGATCTTGAGTACGTACGAATCCAGCTTGTGCAACTGCACTAGATGTATCAAAAGGAGCTGCATCCGGATCTTTTTGTTCAGAACAGTAGATGCCATAAATCCATCCATCCTCATGTTTCACGAGTCTCATGTCATACATATTGGTCTCGTTCTCATCAATGTCTTCCCACACTAAGGGTTCTCCTACAAAACGAAAATTATCGATACCGTTATCGCTTTCCGCTAAAGCAAAAATGGATTTACGGTCCAGACCTTCGGTGCGTGATACAAGTACGTATTTACCATCATGATAAATCGCCCCTGGATTCAATGTAGCATTAATCCCGAGTCTTTCCATGAAGTAAGGGTTTTGTTCTTCATCCAGATCAAATCTCCAGTGAAGGGGAACGTGATGTCGTGTAAGAACTGGATTTTCATATCGATCGTAGATTCCATTGTAAAATTGTTCGTTCACTTTATTTTCTTTATTTAGCAATTCCTCTTGTTTTGCAAGCAGTTCATCATATTTTTTGTGTACCATTATTTATTCATCCTCTCCATAATTTCTAGACAAAAACGGCTGTTATGATAGGGACACTTCCAAGCCCCAGCGATCTCACGCTGATCATGGCTGCCATCTTCCTTAACTGCCCACACCCATTCGCTTCCAGGTCTTGAGTCAATAATATGGTCTTTCGTATATTTCCATAGGTTAGTAACAAGATCTATGAATAATGGATCATTTGTACGCTGGTAGGCATTGTAGAATCCTACAATAGCCTCAGCCTGTACCCACCATATTCTTGTCGTATCTAAATGATCTTTTTCGCGTTCATTAGCAAGAGAACCATCGTTTTGAATGGCACTTTTCGCAACGGAATAAGCCAAATCAATTATCATTTTTTTGTGATCGGGATTTTCAGAACCAATAACTTGCATAGCGTCATCGATAAGCCAGCTTGCTTCAATATCATGACCGTAAGAAGTAAGGTCAAGTAGAGAATTCCAGTTCTGATCAAAGAAAACATGAAGTCTGCCAAGCTTTGCGTCAAACATACGGTCGTGAAGGATATGGAGCAGATTTTCAAGTGCAGCTCGAACTCTGCTGTCTGGCCACACACGATAAAGCGTAGTATACGCTTCCAAGATATGAATGTGTGTATTCATCGTTATGCTTGCGATGACATTGTTTTCACTTAACATCTCATTAGGCTGTTCCTGCCAACTGCGATTAAATTCTTCCTTATAGGCGTTGATCCCAGGATCATAACCTTTTTCTTCTATGAGGAAAAATAGAGACTTTGCAAGTTCCAAAGCTTCTTCATTGCGTAATGCCCGATAATATTCACTTAAACTATATACGGCAAAAGATTGGTTATAGATATGTTTGCGCGTATCGAGGGGATTACCTTGGTAATCAACAGACCAATATACACCGCCGAATTCAGAATCAAGAAGTTTCTCTTTCAGGAAACGGAAGGAGTGATGGGCATGATCAGCATACGCCCCAGAGTTTATGTAACGATAAGCAGCTGAGAAAGACCAAAGAATCCTTGAGTTTGCGATTCCGCCTTTTGCTGCGGTTTTATCTAACTTCAAGCTGTAATCCAGCTCTCCATAATACCCCCCTTGTTCGTCATCCTTCATGTTTGCCCAGAAAGGAAGAATATGAGATATCCATTCATCTTGAATCTCGGCAGTTAAGGTGTTCAAAGATTCGACCAAAAAGTCACAACCTCTCTAAAATGAAATTCATTTAAGTAAACGATAACTTAATCAAATATTAAATACCTTTTTAATGCTTGTCAATCATTTAACGGAAATAGATCGGTATAAAAGAAGGAAAGATAGAAACTAAAATAAGGCTTGACTGGAAAGCGTTATCATTATAAACTTTGGTTTGTAACTTAATCGTTAACTTAAAAACACTTGAAAGGGGTTATGAATGTGAGTAAGAAAAAAGGGTTATTTAAGTTTTTATCTGTATTTCTCATCATCTCCATCTTGGCAGCATGTTCTTCTAATGGAGGAGATGATTCAAGTGGTTCAGCTTCAGACGATCCTGGGGCAATTAAAGGAGAAATCACCGTTATCACGCAGAGAACAGATATTGTTGATACGGTATTTAAAGATTATGCCAAGAAATTTAATGAAAAGTATCCTGATGTAAAAGTGAATTTTGAAGCACTTTCTGATTATGAAGGTCAAATCAAGATTCGGATGAACACGGATGAATACGGTGATGTTCTTTTAATTCCAACCAGTGTTCCTGTTGCGGATCTTCCGAGTTTCTTTGAACCACTAGGAAGCTATGATGAAATGAAAACAAAGTACACAGGTATTGAAGAACGGATGGTAGACAATACAATCTACGGAATTCCAGTAGCGATTACATACTCCGGTGTCATCTACAACAAGCAAGTGTTTAAAGATGCTGGTGTAACGGAAATACCGCAAACGATTGATCAGTTTATGGAAGCTCTTAGAAGTGTGAAAGCAAACACAGATGCTACTCCTCTGTACACAAATTATGCAGCAGGTTGGCCGCTGACACAGTGGGAATCTGATCTTACGACGGTAGCTGGCGATGTTGATTATGTAAACGTTACACAGCCGAACAGTGATGATAACTTTGTAGCTGGTCAGCCGCACTATGATCTTTATAAAATTTTGTTTGATGCAACGAAAGAAGGTTTGATTGAACGCGACCCTACGACAACCGACTGGGAAAGTTCAAAAGCAGAGTTAGGACAAGGGAAAATTGCGACGATGGTTCTTGGATCTTGGGCAATTGACCAAATTAAAGCTTCGGCAACGAATCCAGATGATATCGGATTTATGCCATTCCCTACCAATGCAGACAACGTAATTGTACCACTTGGAGCCGATTACAACCTCGCAATTAACGTAAATAGTAAGAATAAAGCGGCTGCAAAAGCATGGGTAGATTTTTTCATTCATGATTCTAACTATGCAGTAGAACAAGCAGGCAGCATCAGTGCAGTGGTTGGCGCGGAACTTCCTGAAATTTTGAAAGAGTACGGCGATAAAGGTGTTGAGTTTAAAACGATTACAGCTTCCAAAGAAGGACAAGAAGGTCTAGTAGATAAGATTGATAAAGAAGCGGAAGTTGGTCTGTGGCAGCCTGACTTTAAGAAAAGAATTATTGAAGCTGCGCTTGGTAACCGGAAAGAATCTTACGATGACATTATGAAAGACTTGAATGATGCATGGGTAGAGGCACGTAAAACAGTAGCCGAATAGAGATAGTGAAAGGTTCAGAAGATCATCTAGGTCCGTGCGGATGATCTTCTGAAATTTCATAAAATGGCTGGATAAGTGGAGGTATGGCATGTTTAAATTATCTAATTTAAGTTACGCCAATCAGAGAAAATTAATAATACTGGCGTTCTCGTTAATTCCGATTATTCTATTAGTTACATTTGCTTACCTGCCCGTAGTGAATATGTTCAAATACAGTTTTACGAGCTGGAATGGTTACAGCAAAAACATGGAATATGTAGGTTTTAAAAACTATATTAACATTTTTACGAATCCTGAATATTTTGCCGTGTTTAAAGTAAGTTTGTATTACTTTGTAGCTACCTTTTTCCAAATGGGACTGGCTCTTTACTTTGCAACCATCTTAAGTTTTAAAGTTCGCTTTAAGAACTTCTTTAAAGGGGTTTTATTTTTTCCTTATATGCTGAATGGGGTTGCCATTGGTTTTATTTTTCTGTTCTTCTTTAGACCAGATGGAACCTTTGATACGTTACTGAATGCACTGGGACTCGGTGAGTATATTACGCTTTGGCTTGGTAATCCAGATGTAATTAACATTTCGCTTGCAAGTGCTTCCGTATGGAGATATATGGGCTTTAACTTCATTATCTTCCTCGGGGCTATTTCCTCGATTGATAAAGATATTTATGAAGCAGCGGATATTGATGGTGCAAACAAATGGCATCAATTCAAACATATTATTATCCCGAGTATTAAACGAATCGTACAGCTGAATCTGATTCTTGCAATTAGCGGCGCGATCAGTGCTTTTGATATTCCGTACATTATGGTTGATGGAGCAAATGGCAGTAAAACGTTTGTTATTCAGACCATTGATATGGCGTTCAAATACGGGAAGTTTGGTCTTGCTTCAGCGATGGCAGTGGTGCTCTTATTTATTGTCATCATTGTTACCTTGTTGCAGCGCCTTGTCATTAAGGAGGATAACTGATGTTTACCCTTAAGAAATCAGTAGCGTCGGCTATTAAATATATATCGTTGATCGTAGGTTCTCTTGTCGCTATTGTACCGATCCTTGTTGTGTTTTTTGCTTCATTTAAAACAAAAGAAGAGTATGCAACGACGAGTCCGATTACACCACCGGCAGACTTTACAAACGTAAGTAACTATGTAACTGCCTTTATTGATGGGAATATGCTTATCGGATTTATGAACACTTTTATCATTTTAATTATCTCCATTGTGGGTGCAACCTTAACTGGTTCTATGATTGCTTTTATCCTAAGCCGGTTTAAATTTAGAGGCAAAAAATTGCTTATGGGTGCTTTTCTGCTTGCAACACTGATTCCGAGTGTAACTACACAGGTAGCCACTTTCCAGATTATTAATGCTCTTGATCTTATGAATACAAGATGGGCAGCAATTGTCCTATATTTGGGGACTGATATCATTGCGGTTTATATTTTCTTACAATTCCTAGATACCATTTCGCAGGCACTAGATGAGTCGGCAATGCTTGATGGTGCGTCGTACTTTACGATTTATTGGAGAATTATATTGCCATTACTTATGCCGGCGATCGTCACTGTCATTATTGTAAAAGGTGTCAATATTTATAATGACTTCTATACACCTTTCCTGTATATGCCGAAGACGGATTTACAAGTGATATCGACCGCATTATTTAAATTTAAGGGTCCTTATGGATCCCAATGGGAAGTAATCAGTGCGGGGATTATGATAGCGATTATTCCTACACTTATTATATTCATGAGCCTTCAAAAGTATATTTACAATGGTTTAACAAACGGTTCTGTTAAATAATATCAGAAAATGGAGAGGGGATTTTACAATGTCAAAAGTAAATATTATTGGACAAGCTTTGCCGAATATGCCATGGGAGAACAGACCAGAAGGGGTTACAACACCCGTATGGAGACACTCTGCAAACCCAATTATTGATCGTAATCCGGTGAAAGGAATTGCGCGAATTTTTAACAGTGCAGTCGTGCCTTTCGGAGATGGCTATATGGGTGTATTTCGTGCCGAAACAATAAACGGACGTCCTCATTTGCATTTAGGAAAAAGTAAAGATGGCTTGAAGTGGGAGATTGAAGAAGAAGCGATTGTGTTCACAGATGATAAGGGTCAGCCTTATCGACCGAACTATGCTTATGATCCTCGCGTAGTAAAAGTAGAAGACACTTATTATATCATTTGGTGTACAGATTTTTACGGCGCTGCTTTGGGATTTGCAAAAACAGAGGACTTCAAAACATTTACTAGACTTGAAAATCCATTCCTGCCTTTCAATCGTAACGGAGTTCTGTTTCCGAAGAAGAAAGACGGTAAATTCTTAATGTTGTCTAGACCAAGTGATAGCGGACATACTCCATTTGGTGATATTTTCCTCAGCGAAAGTCCTGACCTCGTATATTGGGGTAAACATCGTCACGTCATGAGTAAAGGCGGACAAGGATGGTGGCAATCTGTGAAGATTGGCGGCGGACCAGCACCTATTGAAACTTCAGAAGGTTGGCTGATGTTCTATCATGGTGTAACGGGTACTTGTAACGGTTTCGTATATAGCATGGGTGCCGTTATCCTTGATAAAGATGAGCCTTCAAAAGTGAAATATCGTTCCTCTACTTTTGTACTTACTCCTGAGACTTGGTATGAAGAGAGAGGATTCGTTAACAACGTAATCTTCCCTTGTGCCACTCTTCAAGATGCGGATACAGGCAGAATTGCCATCTACTACGGAGCTGCGGATTCCTATGTAGGTGTTGCTTATACTGATGTAAACGAAATTGTAGAATATATTAAAAATACGCATGAAGATATAGCAGACGATCATGAAATTGGCCTCATCTAATAATGGATGTTCTGTAATTAAAGCATTTTATCAACAAGAACTCTAGATTCAAGATGTGTGTTATACCTGTAGTTAATTCCATGCTTTCCATAGGAAGGCATGGAATTAATATATACAGAGATCTATCATAAATCCGGATTAAGTTAAATATCTCAACTAAGTGGAGGTAATTATGCGTAATTTTAAAAGGTGTTTTATTTCAACACTCGCCGTATTATTTATATTTGGCGCATTTTCGTCGGCACTACCGAAAGCGGAAGCTGCAACTGGTTTTTATGTAAGCGGTACCACCCTCTATGACTCTACGGGTAAACCATTCAAGATTCGCGGTGTTACTCATGCTCACTCTTGGTATAAGGAAGATTCAGCAGAGGCAATGAAAGCAATTGCGAAAACAGGGGCAAATACCGTACGTATTGTCCTGTCAGATGGAACAAAATATACAAAAGATGATGCAGCTGCAGTAAAACATCTGCTTGATTTAGCTGAACAAAACAAACTGATCGCGATCCTTGAAGTGCATGATGCAACAGGGAGTGACGAATATAGTGCGCTAGATAGTGCGGTAAACTATTGGATTGAACTGAAAGATGTTCTTGCTGGAAAAGAAGACCGGGTACTCATTAACATTGCAAATGAATGGTATGGCACTTGGGACAGCACTGGATGGGCTGAAGGCTATAAGAAGGCGATTCCTAAACTGAGAGAAGCAGGAATGAATCACACCTTGATTATAGACTCGGCAGGATGGGGGCAATATCCGCAGTCAATCGTTGATAAAGGGAAAGAAGTATTTCAAAGCGACCCAAATAAAAATACGTTGTTCTCGATTCATATGTACGAATACGCTGGAGGAACGGCGGAGCAGGTGAAATCTAATATTGATGGAGTTATGAATCAAGGGCTTGCGGTAATAGTAGGTGAATTTGGTAATAAACACACAGATGGTGATGTGGATGAGGTAACCATTATGAAGTATTCTGAGAAAAAGCAAATTGGCTGGATTGCTTGGTCTTGGAAAGGGAATGGCGAAGAATGGGCGTATCTGGATTTGTCTAAAGATTGGTCCGGAAATAGTCTGACCAAATGGGGAACGACCGTTGTACATGGTACTTATGGTTTGCAGATGACCAGCACAACGGCACCGGTTTTCAAGTAAGTACATTTTTATCCTTACCTAATTTGTAAATGTAATCGTAGATGGCTCCTAGTTGATCTGGGGTCATCTTTTTTATTTGATTTGGCAGGTTCAAGAACCCTCATATTCACGGACTTTGGAATCATTTTTGTAGGATGATCGAAAGAGATATCTTATACAAATAAAGAGCAAAAATAAGCAATACAGACCATTTACTGTAAGCGTTTTCCTCTGTAAAATTCAAGATAACTTAATCGATAAGGTTAATTCTATGCATTATTTATTCCTCGTTGAATAAGTTAATTAAAGTTCTGTTTTCACTTATCTTGATTTTACTTCCATCTATAAGATGAGAATTAAAATAATAAAAAATGGGAGGTAGTTATATGCTTCGAATGAAAAAAAGTTTGATCTCGATGTTGGCTGTTCTTACTGTATTTGCCTTTGGAGGAATCCCAAAAGCAGAAGCTGCAACAGGATTTTATGTAAGCGGAACCAAAATCTATGACTCTACGGGGAAACCTTTTGTCATGAGAGGGGTTAACTATGCACATTCATGGTTTAAGTCTGATCTAAATGCGGCAATTCCAGCAATTGCAAATACAGGAGCAAATACCGTACGTATCGTACTATCGAATGGTAGTCAGTATACGAAAGATGATATCAATAGCGTGAAAAATATCATTTCTTTAGTATCGCAGCATAAAATGGTTGCTATTCTTGAAGTACATGATGCGACAGGAAAAGATGATTATACATCACTGGACCAGGCTGTGAACTACTGGATTAGCATCAAGGATGCTTTCATCGGAAAAGAAGACAGAGTCATGATTAACATTGCAAATGAATGGTATGGAAGCTGGAACGGCAGTGGATGGGCTGATGGATACAAGCAGGCGATTCCAAAGCTTCGTAATGCGGGTATCAAAAACACATTAATTGTGGATGCTGCAGGATGGGGTCAGTACCCGCAATCGATAGTCGATTATGGACAAAGCGTATTTGCAGCGGACTCTCAGAAAAACACAGTGTTCTCCATTCATATGTATGAATTTGCTGGGAAAGATGCAGCGACCGTGAAGTCAAATATGGAGAATGTGATAAACAAAGGTCTACCACTGATCATTGGTGAATTTGGTGGATATCATCAAGGTGCAGATGTGGATGAAACCGCAATTATGAAGTATGGTCAAGAGAAAGGAATCGGCTGGCTGGCATGGTCTTGGCATGGAAACAGTGCCGATTTTAATTACTTAGATCTAGCAACAGGTCCAAATGGAAGTCTTACGAGCTGGGGGAACACCGTGGTTCATGGTACAAATGGAATTAAACAAACTTCGGTTAAAGCCGGTATCTTTTAATCGATTTATTGATGTTGATCGTTAGGTTCCATAAGAATAGGAATTATAGTTCTATAAGATATAAGATATATTTCACTTTAACAAACCTGCCTTCTTTTTGAAGTGCGGGTTTGTTATCATGGATACAGGTTGTAAGGAAAGGAATGTAATACATGAAGAAGAAAGTCATCGTCATAGGTTCAGGAATTCTAGGAGCATCAACAGCTTACCAATTGGCAAAAAAAGGGGCAGAGGTCATTATTATAGACCGCGGTGATAAAGGGCAAGCCACCGATGCTGCTGCAGGTATTATATGTCCTTGGTTATCACAAAGGCGTAATCAAGATTGGTACCAGCTTGCCAAAGCAGGCGCGAGTTTTTATCCTAATCTAATTCAAGAGCTTGAAGCTGAAGGGGAAACAGATACTGGATATGCGAAAGTGGGTGCACTTAGTATCCATACAGATGTAGAAAAAATTGCGAAAATAGAGGAAAGAGCACATAAACGCAAACCAGATGCGCCGGAGATCGGCGAAATTACAAGACTTAATGAGAAAGAAACCCGTGAACGGTTTCCTCTATTAAAAGAAGATTACCATGCTGTACATATTAGCGGTGCGGCACGTGTTGACGGCCGTGCGCTGCGTGATGCACTGATCCGCTCGGCAGAGCGAAAAGGGGCGGTTTTCATTCATGGTGATGCAGTACTTAAGTATCATTCAAACCGAGTAACTGGGGTCACCGTTGGAACCGAGAGCATTTCAGCTGATCAAGTGATCGTCTGTGCAGGTGCTTGGGCTGCATCTCTGCTAGCACCTCTAGGTATTTCTTTTCAAGTTAGTTATCAAAAAGCACAAATTATGCATCTGCAAGTTCCAGATGGTGAGAATACAAATGAGTCGCCTGTAATCATGCCGCCTTCGGATCAATATTTGCTTTCTTTTGATAATCAAAAGATGGTTATTGGAGCAACACACGAAAATGACATTGAAGGTTATGATACAAGGGTTACCGCAGGCGGGATGCATGAAGTTCTTACAAAAGGGATGGAAGTGGCACCAGGTTTAGCGAATAGCACACTTCAAGAGGTTAGAGTTGGTTTTCGTCCGTTTACTCCGGGATTTTTGCCAGTGTTCGGTACGGTTCCAGAGTGGGAGGGGCTGTTAGCCGCGAATGGACTTGGTTCATCGGGTCTTACGATGGGGCCTTACATTGGAAGTCAGTTAGCTAAATTATCACTCGGGATGCCACTTGATATGGATATTCATCCCTATGATCTACGAAAAGCAATGGAAGGGAACTAAATATGAAAAAGGAGATCTAGATACTTGCATACTTTTATCCAGATCTCTTTTCGTTATCAATGTTCGTTTTCTAGATTCTCTTCCATTTTTTTGAGCTTTCGATAGATAACAGAACGATGAATACCTAATTTCTGAGCAGCTTCACTTATGTTACCCTGGCAGGAATCAAGTACCTTTTCAATATATCGTCCTTCTGTGATCGTTGTGAAATCTTTTAGTGAATGAAAATGGGACTGATTGTTGTTAATGAAATGATCGAGTGCAAACCAGTCTGTAACGATTTCATTCATGTTTTTAAAAGGCAGATTATTGATAACGATTAATCGTTCAACGTAATTACGTAATTCCCGCACATTTCCCGGCCAACTAAGCGATAACATGTGCTGAAATTCATCTGCACTTAATGAAAAATGTTTGTTGTATTTTTGATTGAATTCATCTATAAACCTAGAGACGAGACCCACGATATCTAATTTACGATCACGAAGAGGAGGAATATGAATAGGGATGACGTTAATTCGGTAAAAGAGATCTTGTCTAAATTTTCCCTGCTTTACGAGTTTCCAAAGGTCACAGTTCGTAGCGGCAATGAAACGACAATCAACCTTAATATTTTCAATTCCTCCGACTCTTCGAAGTTCATTCGTCTCAATGACCCGAAGTAATTTTGTCTGCATATCTAGAGGCATCTCTGACAGCTCATCAAGAAATAGGATCCCTTGGTGAGCTGTTTCAATAAGTCCTATTTTTCCTTTTGACTTACTGTCATAGACACCATCTTCATAGCCGAACATTTCATATTCAAATAAGGAACTCGGAATGGCAGCACAGTTTAAAGTGACAAAAGGACCATTAGAACGATTGCTTTTTTGGTGTATATAATTAGCAATCACTTCTTTACCTGTTCCCGATTCCCCTGTGATTAGAATTTTACTATCGTAAGGAGCGATTTGGTCACATACTTTAATAATCTGTTTCATTGCAATACTTTCAGCCACAATATCAGGTGGAGATATGGAATTATCCAACTCATTAATAATAGAAGCTTCAATTTTCTCAGCTTCTAGTTTACTTTCTTCAATAGGACATTCATTAGATGTCGTTACTACAAGCTGAATTTCTCCATCTGGCTCAAGGATCGGAATGGAAGTAGATAGAATACTAAACCCTCGGTTGGTATTGATTTTTTTCGTAACCCTTTTTTTTGTTCTAATCGCTTCCATCGTAATCGAATAATCGTAGTATCCCGCACTCACAAGATCCATGACGTTAGATCTTAAAATCTCTTCAAGTGGTATTCCAAGTGTAATTGCTGTAAATTCATTAGAAATTAAAATATTCCCTAAACGATCTGTTACGAAGAGGGTAGAAGGAAGATCATTCTGCTCATGCGATTTTCCTGAAATCTCTGTGTTTGTCATAAGTGTCATTCCTTTATCAGCAAACCAAGTTTATTTCATTAATAAGAAGTACATCTCTATTATAGGGGAGTTTAAACCATTCTAAACAAACGATATGAAAAGGAACATATCATAGAAAAGCCTGGACATTCAGGATGAATATCCAGGCTAAAGTGTGATATTAAGCAAATGTTAACTCGCGTACCTCATGGAATTTAATTTTTCCAAGTTTTTCAAATACTTGTTCAGCTTCTGCAAACATGGAAGTAATCATTTCCTCTACCGTTGTGATTTCGTTGCACAATCCGCAAATCTGACCAGCCATGACAGAACCATTATCTGTGTCTCCTTCGAAAACAGCTCTACGCAGGGAGCCAAGAGATAATTTTTCTAATTCATCTCGGCTTGCTTTTGCATCTTCAAGTTCCAGGTATTTCGCAATCATACTATTCTTAATACTACGAACTGGTCCGCCGATACTACGGCCTGTTACTGTTGTGCTTGTATCTGTAGCTTCAAGTACTGCTTTTTTAAAGTTCTCGTGAGTTGGGCATTCAACAGTTGTTAAGAAACGAGTACCTACTTGTACACCTTGAGCACCTAAAGCAAAGGCAGCTGCAACACCGCGGCCGTCAGCAATACCGCCAGCACCGATTACAGGGATAGACACAGCGCTCACAACTTGAGGAAGAAGAGCCATTGTAGTCGTTTCGCCAACATGTCCGCCAGCTTCTGTTCCCTCAGCAACGACAGCGTCAACTCCTAAAGCTTCCATTTTCTTTGCGATTTTTACGGAAGGGACTACAGGAATAACAATAATATTGTTTTCTTTAAATGTTTGCATGTATGGAGCCGGAGTTCCCGCACCAGTCGTTACAATTTTAACACCTTCTTCAATAACGACTTGAATAAGTTCTGGGATGTTGTGCATCATGAGCATTAGGTTCACGGCAAACGGTTTATCTGTAATTTCACGAGTTTTACGAATTTCTTCACGAAGACGATCAGCGGATAATCCGCCAGAACCGATAATACCTAGCCCGCCTGCATTAGATACAGCACCTGCAAGAGGAGCAAGTGCAATTTGTGCCATAGCACCTTGGAAGATTGGGTATTTAATTCCTAGAAGTTTAGTAATAGACATGTGTAATTCCTCCTAAATATAATGAAGTTTTTTTGATTCTTTTTTTTATTATTTATTTGTTATTCTGCTGCTTCCATTGACATCTGTTTGGATGTTGAATTTTGTTTATTCTTTTTATCCATTGCGTTATAGACGAATGTTAACAGTAGACCAACTAGAGAAATAACGAGTGCGATGTAAAATGCGTTAGTGAAATTTCCATCATTCGCTGCAGCTACACTAGAAGCAATTCTTGGTCCAAAGAATGCAGCTCCAGAGTATCCGATGAAGACAACTCCGTAGTTCACACCATAATATTTCATACCGAACTTTTCGCCTACAATGGAAGGGAAGATACCCATGGTTCCACCAAAGCAAAGTCCGATACCCACAATAGCAATGACAAAGCCAGTAACTGTAGAAGACTGTGCAATAATAAACATCATGATTGAAATTACGAGATAGATCATCATAAGGCATTTAAATCTACCGATTTTATCGGAAACAGCACCCCAGAATACACGGCCCAAGCAATTGCTTAGACTGTACAAACTAACATAAAGTGCAGCTACTGCCGGAGTTAAACCGAACATCGTTTGACCAATTACAGAAGCATTGGAGGTTACCATCATTCCGGACAATGCACCAATCAAGAACATAGATGCAATGACATAGAATAATGGAGTTTTGATCATTTCCTTCCAGTTGAGGTTCACGCTGTTTTTTGCGCTTGAAGTGACTGGAGGAATCCAACCTTCCGGAATGTATCCTGCTGGTGCTGGCTTAACTAAGAAGCCGCAGCCTAGAATAATAACCAGGAAGGCAATACCCAGAGTAACCATTGCCATATTAACACCGCTGCTGCTAATTAGAGCATTCGCGATAGGAGAAATAATCACTGTACCGCCACCGTAACCAGCCGTTACGATACCAGCTGCAAGTCCGCGTTTATCTGGGAAAAGTTTCGCATTGTTACCAATCGTTGAAGCATATACAATACCTTGACCTATACCGGCGATTAAACCATATGTGATATAAAGCATCCATGGAGCGGTTGCTAGTCCGGATAGTAGGAACCCAAGACCAAACATCGTACCACCGATAAAAATGGCTTTCTTCGCTCCGCCTTTATCCACTAATTTACCGCCGAGAATCATTGGGACAGGAGAAATGGCAGCATTGATGGTAAATGCCATCATAATATCTCCCATCGAAGCATTAAATTTTTCGGATAATGGTAAAGCAAATATACTGAAGGCGTACACCGCACCTACACATAAATTAATGAGAGTAGAAGCCCACAAAATCGTCCATCGATTCAGTTTTGTTTGCATGATTTTGTCCCTTTCTAGAAATTATTAATTCTTCGATTGTTTAAAAAGAATGTTTTTTAATTCTCCCCATTGCTCTTGGAAGATACCAGGATCCATTTGTTTCAGATCAGGGGAGATAACAGGTTCAAATTCCATTTGATCTAGAATATGTTTTTGAAGATCAACACCTGGTGCAATTTCGGTCAGGGTCAATTTTCCGTTTAATAGTTCAAACACAGCACGTTCCGTTACATAGATAACAGGTTGGTTCGTTTTTGTCGCATAAGCACCGCTGAATGTGATTTGCTGAACTTGTTTAACAAATTTTTTGGATTTACCTTCTTTAATAATGTTCAGTTTTCCATCTTCAACACGGACGTCTAATCCTCCAGCAGTAAACGTTCCTGCAAAGACTAATTTTTTAGCGGACTGAGATATATTAATGAAACCGCCGCATCCAGCAACACGAGTTCCGAATTTACTTACGTTCACATTGCCGTCTCCATCGGTTTGAGCCAGACCAAGTACGGAGAGGTCAATTCCGCCGCCATCATAAAAATCAAATTGTGCATGATGATCGACAATGGCTTCACTGTTATATGCATGTCCAAAATCTTTCAGGCCTGCTGGTACACCGCCGATTGATCCTGCTTCGGTTGTAAGAATCAGCTGATCACTTACTCCTTCTTCCGCAGAAACGATAGATACATTGACAGGAATGCCGACACCAAGATTAAGAATAGTGTTAGGTTTTAACTCAGCAGCAGAGCGGCGAGCAATCACTTTACGCTCATCAAGCGGAAGTGCTTCAATGCTTTCCGTTGGTACTTTGATATGACCTGAGAATGCTGGGTTGTACTGCGTGTTTTCCGTTTGGAAGTGATTTTCAGGACTAGCAACAACGATGTGGTCAACTAGAATACCAGGAACCACAACATCTTTTGGACTTAGTGAGCCAGCCTTCGCAACCGATTCAACCTGAGCAATAACAATACCGCCCGAGTTACGTACCGCTTGAGCAATCGGAAGTACTTCCATATGGAGTCCTTCTTTTTCAAGGGTTAGATTTCCGTTTTCATCTGCTACTGTGCCTCGAATGAGAGCAACTTGAATAGGGAAGGATTTATAGAATAACCACTCTTCGCCTTCAAGTTCGATTACTTTTACGATATCTTCTTTTGTTGAGGGAGACATTTTGGCACCTTCGATTCGTGGATCAACAAATGTGCCAAGTCCTACTTTTGTAATAACACCAGGACGTTTTGCTGCAATTTCACGATAGAGCTGAGTAATAACGCCTTGTGGCAGGTTGTAAGCTTCACATTTATCTTCTTCAATCAGTTTTGCCATAGCAGGTGAAGCAATAGCAATGCCGCCAATCCATCGTTTGATCAAGCCTTCATGACCTAGATGACTCATTCCTTTGTCACGGCGATCACCGACTGCACTTGCATGAATTATGGTCAAATTTTTTGGATGACCTGTTTCAAGAAATCGTTTTTCGATCGCAATACCCATTTCTTCAGCCCAGCAGGACAATCCAAAACCACTTGCTGCCACTGTATCGCCATCATTAATCAGCTTTGCAGCTTCCATTGCAGTAATAACTTTTGACATTAGGACACACCCCTTATTATCTTAATCCAATATTTGTATAGTGAAAGGATTCACATGTTATCATAGATCTCTGTATTCATTTTCTTAAGTCAGACACAAATGTTTGTGAATACTTTCACTTGTATCTTAGTGCAAGTTTTTTTTTCCGTCAATTGAAGGGAAGATGGCATTATGATCCGGAAATTGTGTAGATAAATTGCTACAAAAAATGGGCTATTTTCTGCTTTTGAGCAGTGAGTATGTACTCTACAAATAAGAGAAACAAGAAAAAATGAGATGAAATAGTGAAAATCGGTGTAGCTTTTCAGCTTTAATTTTTTGGCTGATTATAATAAAAAAGGCTGTTACTATTCCATTCTAAATGGAGATGGGTATGAGATTTATAAGGATTTTTTGATGCTAAAGTGAGTTAAATCATAGAAATGAATATCTAATTTCTGAGCAATCTCTAAACGAAGCTGATGTGGTAATAGATAAAATGAGAGTATAAATCATAGTTTGAACAGTTTATGAATTACACAGAGAATATTCATTTGCAGGAATCAAGACAGAAATTTCGCATTTTTCGTTTTCTTGCGACAACATATTTTGGCTTAATGCAGGAACGAGACGGAGATACGCTAACTGTTGTGCTTGTAGGTTATGAGCGCATCATAGCGGGAGAAAACGTAAAAAGAGCCATACTTTTCGTAAGCATGACTCTTTTCTTATACATCATTTTATTTTACGATTTCAGAATCCTTTTTAATCCAACTCGTAATTCCATCATCTTCAATAATAGAAATGACTGCATCAGCGATGTCTGGATTTTGCATGAGTTTCTCCTGGATCCGGAACTTGACATCATCAGCATCCGCAAGCGTCAGTCCTTTATGAAGTTCAATTAAACCTTCCACATGGTAATAACGTCCTTCCTGAATAATGCGCATCATTTGGATATCCGCCACATGCGTATCTGCAAAAATCGTCTGAGACACCTTGTCTTCGATATCTTGAGGGGCAGCAACCCCGATCAGACCAATCATGTTGTCATAACCGACTCGGAAAGCAACGGCAATCATCAAACACCCAATGAGTGTGGTTACGATTCCATCTAAGAGTGCAAAGTTAGTGAGTACAATGACAACGACAGAGATCAAAGCAAAAAGTGCACCTAATACTGCAACCACATCTTCATAGAATACAAGTCTTGTTGGCGGGGCAGCTCGCCCTACATTTTTGATGGCAGCGGGAACAAGAGCAAATCCTTTCGCCTCAGGAGCGCGCGATTCCTTGAGAATCTCTTTCATCGCTTTAAACAAAATGGCACCATCAATGAGAATATTCAGCACCAATACACCAATATTAATCCATAGACCACCTGAATGGCCGGCAGGATGCTGCAATAAATGAATTCCTTCATGAATGGTCTCATAGGCCATAATCGTTACGACGATGACAGCAATCATACAGAAAATGTTGATTACACGTCCAAATCCAGTAGGGAAGCGATCGGTGGGCTTTTTCTCAGACAATACACTGCCGACAAAGACAAATCCCTGATTAATGGCGTCTGCGAGCGAATGCATGGCTGAGGCAAACATGGCTCCGCTGCCACTGAATATAAATGCTCCTCCTTTGCATAAAGCAAGCACCGCATTACCCGCCATAGCGATGGCGGACGAAGCATTTCCTTTCTTTACGAGAGAAATAAAACTTTCTGATTTCGGTTGTTCGATCACTTTTTCTTTTCCTCCTAGAGAACATTTGTAAAAGATGTTTTGAAATAAGACAAGCTCGCTTCATATCCATGTTTTTCCATGCAACTGAATTATAACTTTTTTTACCCATTTTGGGTTGATGTAAAAAGGGCTGTGAAACTTTTATTTTTCATTATGTATTCCAGAAACATCTTTGATTTTTACAGTAATATCTATAGTTTGTCAGGTTTTCGTCAACCAGGATACCCGTCATAATAGATCAGGAAGCGTCACAAAGTGATTTGAAAGCGTTTGCTTTGTGGTGTAATCATAAGGGAGGGAACGTAATGAGGAGTAAAATATCAAGTGTATTAGCTTTCATCATGTGCATAACCATCATGGCACCACAAGGTTTATGGCTTCCCAAAGCAGATGCTGCTTCAGTCGGTGATACGGTTGTAAGCAGTGATTTTGAAACAGGAGTTGATCAGTGGTTCAAGCGTGGTTCTGAAACGGTTACACAAAGTACGTATGATGCGCAGAGCGGCAACGGAAGTTTGCTGACAACGGGGCGTACGGCGACATGGAATGGACCAGGGATGAATGTAACAGAAAAACTGGTAAAGGGTGCTACCTATGAGTTCTCAATCTATGCCAAATTAAAAGAAGCAGGTTCAGCTACCATTGAATTGACACTGAACCAATCTGATTTACCAAAAATAGATGGTAAAGAGAATCCGGCTACTTACGTCAAAATTGACTCAAATACCGTAACAGAAGCCGACTGGGTACATCTAGAAGGACAGCTTCAAGTTGATAAGCGTGCGAGCGGATATCAAGTGTATGTACAATCTACCGACAATGCAACGGTTGATTATTACATCGATACGTTCTCTGCTAAACTTGTCAAACTGCCAGAAGACTCTGAGCCAACATTACCGGGTGATGGGGAAATTGATCAATCAGGTAATATATTCGATTTTGAAGACGGCCAAGGTAAATGGATTCGTCGCTTTGGAGATGGTCAGATAAGTGTCACTGATCAAGCTAATCATACTTCAGGCGGTTCAAAAAGCTTGCTGACTACCATTTCTCAGCAAGATGATGGACCCATTCTCGATGTACTAGAAAAGATGAATCCAAACGATAAATACGACTTATCCGCATGGGTGAAAATGGCACCTGATTCGAAGCCTACGACACTTCGAATATCAGTTCAATCAGGCGAAAACAGCTTTTCAAATGTGTCCTCAACCGTACTTGTTACATCAGGAGAGTGGATACAGTTGAAAGGTACATATACTGTACCTCCGGCACCTGAAGTACTTAAGGTTTATGTTGAATCAGCAGAACAGCCTGCTGAGGCAAGATCGTTTTACCTAGATGATTTTCAGATATCATTAAGTGCTCCTGCATCAGGTCCAAAGCCGTTGCCAATTCAGACTGACATTGACGCACTCAAAACGGTTTATGAGAAATACTTCGATATTGGGGCAGCAGTGGAACCCCCTCAATTAAGTGGAAACATTCAGCAGCTTCTTGATTTCCACTATAATTCGGTTGTAGCTGAGAACTCAATGAAACCGCAGTCCCTGAGTCCGTCCGAAGGAAATTGGAACTTTTCATCAGCGGATAAAATTGCAAAATATGCGATGGACAATAACCTGAATTTACGGCTGCATACCCTTGCGTGGCACTCACAGGCTGCAGAGTGGATGTTTCAGGATGAGAATAAAAAACCTCTAGAAGCAACACCAGAAAATAAACAACTCGTACTGAAAAGACTAACGAAATATATACAAGATGTGCTTCGCCACTACAAAGAAATGGGAGTCACCATTCATGATATTGATGTAGTTAATGAAGTCATTGACGAAGGACAGCCGGACGGTATGCGTAAAAGTGAATGGTACCGGTTAACGGGTACAGACTTTATTAAGACTGCATTTATCGTCGCTAGAGAAGAGCTTCCAACTGCGAAGCTGTATATCAATGACTATAATACACACAGTCCGAAAAAACGCGATGCTATGTTTGATCTTGTTATGAAACTTAAAGACGAAGGTGTACCTATCGATGGAGTCGGTCACCAAACACATATTAATATCAGCGGTCCTTCCATTGAGCAAATCTCAGATTCGATTCGAAAATTCGGTGAAGCAGGTTTTGATAATCAATTAACAGAGGTTGACGTATCTGTATACACCAACAATACTACGAGCTATGATACGATTCCTGAGAACTTGCTCGTATCGCAAGGGTACCGATACAAAGAATTATTCAAAGAGTTGATACGTCTAGATGATCTTGGAAGAACAGATAAGAATCCTGAAGGATGGATTAGCAATGTGACACTTTGGGGCATAGCAGATGATCACACCTGGCTCCATAACCGTCCGATCGATCGCCAGGATGCACCTTTCCCATTTGACAAACAACATCAAATCAAATATGCATACTGGGGAATGGTGGAAGCGGTAAATACAACAATCCCTTCCAAACTTCCTGTCTCCGGAAAAGCGGCTACCGCAGCGCAAGGTACACCAAAAGCAGGGGATCCTCAAGATATTGCCTGGGGTACAATTCCGGCTATGAAAACGGAAAGTCTTGGTACACTTGAAGCAGATGTAAAATTGTTGTGGGACGCGCTTCATTTATATGTTCGAGTGGCAGTAAAAGATAACACGAAAGACTCTACAGATAAGATTGAACTGTTTACGGATGAGGGTGGTAACAATAAACGGACATTTACACGTGGTGACTCATCAGTAACTGAAATAGAAGGTGGATATGTACTAACAACGGCAATTCCACTGGAAGGAAAGCTCGGAGATAAAGTCAAATTCGATGTAAGAGTAACTGACCTTGGTGTTAATGACGGCTCTGAACAGGGCGGGAATGGCATGATCGTATCTTGGAGTGACCCGCGGAATGCGCAGGAGCACGATACACAAGGGTACGGGGTACTCACTTATATTGAAGCTACGAAAATCGGCACCGCTATCAAAGGTACACCTATCATTGATGGAGAACTGGATGCAGTTTGGGCGGGTGCACCTGTGTATAAAACGGATGTGAAAGTTGAACAGACAGGCAGTGGAGCAGCCAAAGCAGATTTCCGCACGATGTGGGATGATGAGAACTTATACGTATATGCGATGGTCACAGACAGCGTATTAAGCGATGCTATTAAAGAAAGTGCTCATGAACAAGATTCCATTGAAATTTTTGTGGATCAGAATAATGGAAAGACAACAGCATATCAAGATGATGATGGTCAGTATCGTATTAATTTCAAAAATGTGAGAACGACCGCAGGGCATGCATCGGAAGATAATTTCACTTCGCAGACAAAAATTGTTCCAGGAGGGTATGTTGTCGAAGCAGCAATATCACTGGATATGATTAAAGTGAATCCGAATACGGTAATCGGTTTTGATCTACAGGTAAATGACGATCAGGACGGGGGTTCTCGGGATAGTGTATTCATATGGAATGATCCTACGGGTTTATCTTATACGAATACATCGAGGTTCGGTGTTCTTCAGTTCAAGGAGAAAGAGACTGTTCCAAGTCCAACACCAAATCCAACACCAACACCAAATCCGTCTCCAAGTCCGTCACCAAACACCAATCAAAATACAAATGAGTCAACTTCAATACAGGTGAGCAAGGATGTGAATGGTCATGCTATCGCAAAAGTGAGCAATGCAGCTTTCACTGAAGCGTTGAAGAAAGTAAAAGCAGGCCGAATCTTGTTTGATATTCCGTTACCAAGCGGTACAACAAAGGTGAATGTGAAGCTGCCAGTAGACCAAATTAAGACAGCTAAGGCATCAGGTGTCAAGGAATTAGAAATCAATGCGGGTCTAGCTAAGTTAGTTGTGCCTAGCATTTTAATTCCTGATTCGACGGATACGGCCGATGCAGAATTCAGCATCGAAAAAGTGGATAACAATTCATTAACGGATGCAGTTCGCAGCAAAGTCGGAAACAACCCTGTGTTCGACTTCCAATTAACCATTGGCGGAAAGCAAATCAGTAATGCAGGCAAAAACCAAAAGATTCAAATTGCGATTCCTTATGCGTCAAAAGAAAACGAGAAAAAGGAACAAGTTGTCGTGTACTCCATAAACGGCAACGACAGCTTCCAGATTATTAACAACGGACACTATAACCCGGCTACCTCTATGGTAGAGTTTCGTGTTAATGACTTCAGTAAATTCACAATGGGACATGTAGATGTGAACTTCACTGATTTGAATCAAACGGAGTGGGCGAAAGAGAGCATTTCTGCGTTAGCAGCTCGTAATATCGTTCAAGGTGCAACGGATCAATCGTTTTTACCTCGAAAAGAAGTAACACGTGCTGAATTCGTACAAATGCTGATCAGTACACTTAACCTGGAAGCTGCGAATACAGGAGTGAACTTCAGTGACGTAGAGAAGGGGCAATGGTATTCTGAAGCGATTACAGCGGCATATCAAGCAGGAATCGTTCAGGGTAAGAAGAATGGAACCTTTGGCGTCCATGATAAAATCACTCGTGAAGAAATGGCAGTTATGACGCTTAGAGCATTAAAAGCGACTGAATTCACGGGGAACACGAATAACCCAGAATCAACTTTTGCAGATCATTCAGCAATTTCGGATTATGCAAAAGAAGCGGTAGCAGCTTTGAAGCAAGCAGGGATCATCAGCGGTATGCCAAGTGGCAAATTCCTGCCTAAGGCTACAGCTATCCGGGCAGAAGCAGCGGTGATTTTGCATCAATTACTAAGTTTGAACTAATAAAATGTAAAAGGGACGTTGTTAACTATTTAGCTGTAAGCTGAATAGTAAGCAGCGTCCTTCTTTTTATGCAGATCGCTTGCACCTAGAGCGTGAATTAAACTTTTGCAATCATTCTAGTTCCATATTCTTATATACCGAATTTAAAATATTATATTTATAAAGTCATTTTCTCGATATAGTATAATGATATGTTCATATATAGGGATAAGGAGACGTACATAACAGTGAAAAAAAGTACAGGGAAAATCAACAAAATTTATGCTATGCAGCTTGCTACCATATTTATCGGTTTTATCATTTTTGGTTTTTCAGAAAATATTAAAGGACCTGCGATTCCACGAATTCAATTCGATTTTATGTTAAATGAATCTCAGCTTGGCACCTTATTATCGCTTAATGCGTTAGGTTATTTGCTTGCTTGTTCTTTTACTGCTTACCTGACAAGAATATGGGGAATTAAACTGGTGACGGTTTTATCTTTTGCTTCCATGGCTCTCTCGGGTATATTCATTTTTTTCTCACAGCATTATGCCATGTTTTCAGCTTCTTATTTCTTAATGTATATCGGTAACGGGATGCTGGAGATCGGCTTAGCAATTCTGGGGGCTCGTATTTTTGTTAAGAATACGGGAACGATGATGAACTTAACCCACGGCTTTTATGGTCTTAGTTCGACGGTAGCGCCACTTATTGCAACAGGTCTCATGCAGGTTACCATTAACGGCCACACACTGGACTGGCGTGGAATGTATCTTGTTATGTTATTATTATCCATTATTCCCATTGTTTTCGCGCTGCTCAGTTCTTTTCCTGGCGATGATATTTCAATTGAGGATCGTATTCCTCTTAAAACACTGATCAAAGATCCTGTTTTATGGCTCATGGTTCTTGTCCTATCCTTTGGTGTTGTTTCCGAATTGGCTGTAGGAGGCTGGCTCGTTAACTTCTTAGAGAAAGCTTACGACTGGGATACCGTTTCAGCTTCGGGAATGCTGTCCGCATTCTTCTTATGTTTTGCGCTAGCCAGATTATTGCTTGGACCGTTAACAGACAAAATTGGTTTTACTATATCCTTAATTATTTTTTCGGGTGCATCTGCTGTTTGTACATTTATTGCCATTTTTGGTGGGGAAGAACTAGCCTTTTTCTTTGCCGCCGCTGGAATAGGTATTGCTATGATTTATCCTACAGTGATGGCTTTTATTGCTAGGAGATATCCTAATGGGAGTGACACGGCGATTACTTTTACGGTAACGCTTATGGGAGTCGGTAGTGTAATTGGTAATTATCTGATCGGGGCAGTGACTGAATTAACCAAAGGTATTTTCGGAGCAGACACTCACCTAGGACTATTTCGCGGACTCCAGGCCGGGTATGGATTTATCGGTTTATGTGCAGCTTTGTGTATGATTACAGGAATTATCTTATATATTTATTTAGGTAAAAGGAAAGAGATCATTTGAGTTAATGATAGGTTCTACATACATCTATTCATAACGAAAGTTATCATGAAAAAAGAGCAACCTTAGTCTAGTTGAGTGACGAACTAAGGTTGCTTTTGATGTTTTTTAGTAATGATCTGTTAACTTCAAAAATTGGCTACCTTATACATAGAGAGAGTTACTCATCAGAGAGATTTATTTATACACACGAACAGGCAGGGAGATTAAGGTTTGCCCTGTTGCTGCAGGCGTTAAATTTTGTTCAAGCTTAAAGTCTGATACGGGTTCGATTCGTGAAAATTTATCCATGAATAACCCGATCCCTATATTCGCTTCCATCCGTGCCAGAGGAGCACCCAAGCAAAAATGAGGTCCATTGCCGAAAGTTAAATGCTGTTTGTTGTTGGAACGGTGAATGTCTAAAGTAAACGGGTTGCTGAATACTTCTTCATCCATGTTCGCTGCGCTCATCCAAGCAACGACGACATCACCTTTCTTTAAGGGAACGCCTAACAAGTCGTTATCCTGTTTGACAGTCCGGTCCATTTTCGCAATGTTAAACCGGAAACGGAGCATTTCTTCTACCGTGTTAGGCAGCAGTTCGCGGTTTAATCGGACCTCTTGGTATATTTGATCATTGTCATATAGAAAAGAGTAAAATGTGTTTGCTAATAAATGACTCGTTGTTTCGATGCCGGCACCGAGAATAAACATCGTCATTCTTACAATCTCGTCATCCGTTAGACGTTCCCCGTCTACTTCAGCCTGGATCAGATCAGATATGATGTCGTCCGCTAGATTTGATCGTTTCTGTACAATATAAGGGAAGAGATAATTATAGTATTCCTTGGCAGCTTCACGTTTTAATTCATTCACCTTTTCTGCATTCTCTTTTGGAATGGGAAGGAATAAATCGTATACCCAGTTTTGGAATAACTCACGGTCTTTGGAAGGGACACCTAGCAGGTCGGCAATCACTATGGTAGGAAGGGCGCTGGCAAAATCTTTAACAATATCAATGACTTCATTTTCTTCTATATCACTGAGAAGCCCATTCACAATTTCATGAATCCGCGGCTCCCATAATTTTAAGCTGCGCGGGGTAAAAGCAGCAGAAAGTAAAGAACGGCTCTTTCTGTGTTCAGGAGGATCGGACATTAGATTCACTTTTCCCATATGTTTTCCTTCATCGTTATCTGCTCCAACGCTAATGGTTGTACGCGTTCTAACACTGGAGAAATGTTCATAATCACTAAGCACTTTTTTTACATCTTTGTACCGATATACATTCCAGGTGTTCGTTGCTTCATTAAAGCTTACCGGTTCATTTTCTAGTTTGTTCCTATACCATTCGTATGGGTTAAATTCTTCACTAGGTGATTGAAATTGAGTGATTTCCTCTAAGGAGATGATTTCATTTTTCATGTCGTATCCTCCTCTGTTTTTTGAATTCGATGTTATGTTCCTTACTGGCAAGTTATGTTAAGTTAACATATGTTATTTTAACATAAGAGAGTAAATTGGTGATACATCCCAACGACCCATGGCTTAAAGTCTAGTACCTATTAAAAATATGTCGAATTCTGATTGAATTAAGACTAGCGGTTGTTTCGATAACAAGGCATAATTCAGATACAACAGTAATTAATGAAAGGGAAGCGTTATGTATATCGAACTACTTATATTAATGCAGATTGAAGAATCCCCGAAATATGGATACGAGATCAAAAAAGAAATACAGAATGATTTAGGATACTTAACGGATGTCAATCACAATATGCTATATCCGACGTTGCGGCGTTTTACAGAGCAAGGTTTTGTTACGAAGAAGATTAATGAACAAAATGGGAGACCCAATCAATATGTATATGAAATTACGGATTCAGGTCGAAGCAAGATTACTGATTTAATAAATGCTTTTTCAGATAAAGAGTCAAAGCATCAAATTGAGTTTTTGATTCGGGTATCTCTTTTTCAGCGAATTTCGAAAGAAAACCAGCTTCGAATCTTGAATATGAGAAAAAAAGATTTGGAATTACTCGAAGCAGATCTTACAAAATGGCAAAAGAAACATGTTCGTGATATGTACAGGTATGAAGTGTTACAACTATCCATCGCTCAGGTGAGAGGTGAGATGAACTGGATACAAGAGCTGATCCGTAAGGCGGGGGAGTAGAAGGAGTCAACTTTTCTGTCCTCTTTTTATAATATGAATGAAAATAAAAGTCTTGACATTTACTCTGAGTGATACAGGTGCTTGACAGCCGTTTGTTATACTATAACTACTACCCATTCATAGGAGGCATCACATGTTTCAACATAGTAATCAACATTACGAAGAAGTTAATTTTAGTACTCAAGATCTGCGGTATGGAGAACTCATCAGCTGTACATTTTATCGTTGTTCATTCATGAACGGTTCATTAGAAGAGATCACATCCAGCAACTGCCGATTTATGGAGTGTGATTTTCGTGGAGCATCTCTGAACGGTTCCATTCATAAAGAAAGTGCATTTGAGAATTGCAACTTTAAAGGAGCTAATCTTTATGTTTCGAAATTTGAACAATGTAAAATGACGGGCTCCGACTTTTCAGGTGCCGATATTGATGGCATCACGATCGTCGAAGGGGATTGGTCATATACAAATCTAAGACATTCCCGGCTTAATAAACAGGATCTGCGAGGAGTTAAGTTTTATGAAGCTGACTTGTCAGGTGCCAATCTGGAAAAAGCCGATTTAAGAAATAGTGATTTAACAATGGCCGTATTAGCGAAAGCAAATATGCAGGGGGCTGATCTAAGAGGAGCTGCGATGCAAGGCGTGGATTTCAAAACGCTGAGCATTGCAGGCGTGCGAATGGACACGGATCAGGCGGTATTGTTTACACTTTCTCATGGAGCAAAGGTGGACTAACGAGCGGAACTAGAGAAAACAAACGATAACACCGGTATAATGCTGGTGTTTTTGTCTTTTTTAAATCTACTGTTTATTTTACGATAAAATAAGTAAGAACCGTTTACATAAGACGGTTCTCCAAAGATTCGATTGCAAGGAGTAGTGCAGTTAAGCGACGTTCATTTAATGTTTTTTGAGAACTGCCTTCTGTTGCTTTTGCTATTTGTTTTTCGATAGATGGAAGGATACCTTGCAGAACTTCTATAGAAGTCAATATGATTTCTTCGCTATAGTTAAAATCCTCCCCATTCCAAGTCCCTTTTAAGCTCTCTAAACCAATTTTCACTGCGTTCAGTCTCTTTTTGACTAGAGTTGTGCTTGAACCTTTTTCTGTCATGGTTTTACAAGCATTAGTAAGTTTATTCATCGTTGACTCCAAGGATTTAATGGATAAATCCTGGATTTCTTGGCTAACTGTATTCATATACAAACCACACTTTCCGTTTTTTAATCATCCAACTTCCTTTACCCAGTTGCTAAACGCTTTGCTCTCACCTTGGCAATCTCCGAATAGTCATCCTTTATCTTTTCTAAACTTTGCTGGGCTTACCCCTATCATTCTACGAAACAGATTGGCAAAATGATTATAGTTATTAAATCCTACATCATGTGCTGCTTCGGTTGCCGTTCTCCCCATATGTTCCATATAGATGGCAGCCTGCTTGATTCTCATTCGATTCACATGTTCAATAATACTTTCACCCATTTCTTCTTTAAAAAGATGGGATAGTCTTGAAGAAGATAAGCCGGCCGCATCTGCTAAATCTTGAATTCGTATCTCGTTATTCATAGAGTGAGACAGGTTTTGCAAAGTAAGGATGATTCGCGGGTCGTGCTTTCTATGTAATTGCTGTGCGAGCAGCAGGATAATCTCCCGAATTGTATTTTCACATAAAGCATACCAATAATCCGATCGCTCTCTTGCATGATAGAGGATATGTTCCAATCCATCGGTAACTCGCTCTTGTGTATATCCATCCGGGATAGGTACGATAAGAAACTCCTCTTGAGGCAAATAACTTATTTCCATGAGTTTATGAAAATGAACCCAGATAAAGTTCCAACGTCTGCCTTCCACTGTACCATACTCATGAGGAGTGTCGGCACGTAGTAGCCCAAGTTCTCCTGCACGGATATGTTTACACCCCTCGGGGGTTATGAAATAACCTTCACCTTCGAGTGTGTATACCATGAGCCAGTCTCCCATTCCCTTGGGGCGGCTGTGACTATATGTGTCGTCTTCGTTAAAATGTCCGCTCAGAATATCGCCATAACGCGTAGCTGTATAATTCGCAGTTTGATATTGAGGAGCCATGTACTGTCCTCCTAATTCGAGATCGGTAGCAGAATCCATGCAGTTTACAGCAAGAATCCTACTTCTTATCTATTATGGATTCCTGTAAGCTGTTGTCAACCGATGAGGTATGTTTAATAAGGAGATGAGTAATCGTGAACAAAGGGTTGAAAACGCTATCCCCTGATCAGTGGAACCTGTTTCAAAAGGAAGGATATATCATCGTAAAAGGGCTGTTTAGTAAAGAAGATCTGTGCCGGATTGATCATACATTTGATGAGATTAGTAATTCATCTATTCCAGGATATTTCGAACCTGATTTGGAGGCTGCTTCTGGCGATCCACTGAAACGTTACCCAAGGGTCATGCATCCGCACCGTTTCAATGAAACGGCCAAATCCTACATGCTGCATAAACCGGTACTGGATGTACTTGAAGATCTTTATGGTGAGGAAGCGTTAGCGGCACAAAGTATGTTTTATTATAAGCCACCCGGCTCCCGAGGTCAGGCACTGCATCAAGATAATTTTTATTTGCAAGTAGAGCCTGGCAACTGTATAGCGGCTTGGACTGCCATTGATCCTGCTACGCTTGAGAATGGTGGACTGCTTGTAGTCCCTCAAACTAGCGAGCATGACATCGTATGTCCGGAAGAGGCGGACTCCAAAGAGTCTTTTACGACGCACTATGTGAAACCGCCAAAGGATACAGCAGCCATACCCGCAATTATGGATCGCGGAGATGTATTATTTTTTAATGGAAATCTCATTCACGGTTCGTACCGGAACAAAACAAAAGATCAATTCCGCCGCGCTTTTATATGCCACTATGTGGGTGCATCTGCCACTCATATCAGTAATCATTATCGTCCTCTGTATCGCGCAGACGGTTCTGCCATTGATCTAGAGATAAATCCGGATGGGGGCCCCTGCGGTATAGAGTTTGAAAATGTTTATCCTCATTAATCAAGCGCGCTTAAATGGGAATAAGACGGAAAACTATGTATCAATTACCAATTGTAAACGCTATAATATGATCT
This sequence comes from Paenibacillus sp. J45TS6, assembly GCF_018403285.1. GTDB lineage: Bacteria > Bacillota > Bacilli > Paenibacillales > Paenibacillaceae > Paenibacillus. The sequence goes on from NZ_BOSJ01000003.1 coordinate 433,321, forward strand.
ATATGAATCGCCTATGATGAAAGACTAGACGAATAGGAGGTAAGAAAACTATGGTTCTGATTCAATCTCAATATGAATGGGCAACAAAGGTGGCTGCTTCCATTATGGAACGAACACCTAAGCTGTATGAGGGTGAAGGTTATAATGGTAAATGGTCGTATGATTACGGTGTAATATTAAAAGGGTTCGCGAAGCTTTGGAAGATTACCGGCGAGGCTCAATATTTTCAGTATATTCGGGACAATATGGACCACTTTATACAAGATGATGGTACGATCCGAGGCTATCGCCAGGAAGAATATAATATTGATCATATAAACAATGGTAAGCTTCTGTTTGTACTATACAGTGAGACAGGTGAGGAAAAATATAAACAGGCTGCTGCTCTTCTTCGCGATCAGCTTCGCAGTCATCCGCGCACTTCGGAAGGCGCTTTTTGGCATAAACAAGTATACCCACATCAGATCTGGCTGGATGGGCTTTATATGGGAGCACCTTTTTACTTAGAGTACTTGCTGAATTTTGAACAAGATGGGGATATCGAAGATGTAACCCGGCAATTTATTCTTTGCGAACGGCATACCAAAGACGAACAGACGGGACTGTTATTCCATGCTTGGGACGAGAAACGGGAACAGCCGTGGGCAGATGGGGTAACGGGTTTGTCACCGAATTTTTGGGGAAGGTCACTTGGTTGGTACGTGATGGCTTTAGCTGATGTCCTGGAACTTTTGCCAGCAAATCATCAAGATCGAGGGGAGCTTATTCGTATCTTAAATGATACACTAGCTGCTCTTCGTAAGGTGCAAGATCCACATACGGGAGTATGGTATCAAGTAGTAAATGAAGGTTCACGTAAAGGCAACTATTTGGAAGCTTCCGCTTCGAGTATGATTGTATACGCGATAGCGAAAGGACTTCGTCTGAACTTGCTTTCTTCGGAATGGTTTGACGTATTAGATCAAGCATATGCTGGTCTTATTGATGAATTTATTCTGGAGACAAAAGAAGGCTGGGTAAACCTGAATAAAAATTGCCAGGTTGCAGGACTTGGCGGCAGTTCCCGCCGAGATGGAACTTACGCTTACTATATCAGTGAACCGATCATTACGAATGATCAAAAGGGACTGGGAGCATTTTTGCAGGCAAGCACAGAATATGAGAATCTAAACCGGCCCACACGCTAAACAGCATCGGATCAGATGTTAAAATTATCATAGAATTTATACCGCAAGAAGTCGTCAAATTTGACGGCTTTTTTTGCATTGTAGAATTCTACTATGAAAAGGCAGCAAGCAGTTAATATGATACATACATATAAAAAATAAAAAACATCATGTCTATCAACTATTCTAGCAAATATAGACGTATTTACGTAACGTAAACTCGCCGTCCTCCATATTATATAAAATAGATTTTGAGACAGTGGAGGGAGAACGATGGAAGCATTACGTTTACTCATGATTATAGATAAGTTCGAGGTAGGTGGAACAGAGACCTATGTATCCGCTGTCGTAGAAGAAATGTTAAAACGAAAGATTTCTGTCTTTGTAGCAGGTAAACCAGGTAGTCTACTGTCAAAGTTTAAAGCCATTGGTTGTCCTACCTTTACGAGTATTCGTAATCAGGCCAAGTTTGAGAGATGGATAGTGAAACATAAGATTAACATGATTAATGCTCATCACGAAACGACAGGATTACTTGGAAGCCATCTCAGTAAGAAACTGAAAATCCCTTTTATATTCACCATTCACGGAACCTATTATCCGCGCTCCCTGATTAATCGAGTCCTCAAGAAATGTGATGAACGCAAGGCAGTAATCAGTGTCAGTTTCCCCGTAAAAAAATGGTTGGAAGAAAAAAATATCTCCTCCATTGTGATCCCAAACGGTATCAATACAGAACAATTTATATATAGCAAAAATAGAGAACTTCTCAAACAGCTTGGCATACCCCGAAAATCGAAAGTGCTTTTGTATGTCAGTCGTTTAGAAGATGAAAAAGGAGATGTCTGTAAAAATTTCATTCGAGCGGCTCAGCGTTTTATGGACAAAGAAACAGACGTACATGTGGTGATTGTTGGCGGGGGTCCCGATCTGAAAAGTGTTCAAAAATTGGCTGCAAAAAAACACGCTCAGCGTATTCATATATTAGGAGAGCGACTAGACACGGTCTCACTATTCTCCATCAGTGATGTGGTAATTGGTACAGGAAGAGTTGCCCTTGAAGCCATGTCCTGTAAACGTCCCGTAATTGCGATTGGCAGCAAAGGGGTCTTTGGTATTGTGAAGCCAGAAAATTACAATGTGGCGTGGAGATATTATTTCGGAGATCACAGAGCTAAACAAACGGCGGATACGAAAAGAATTGAGCGATTAATCGGGATTGCACTCCGTTCGAAGAAAACATCAGCCGTATGGGGAGACGCAGGACGAGAGTTTGTTAAAAATAAGTTTCATATATCGGGTATCACTGATGAATTACTCGCTGTATACCACAAGATGATCTAACAAAGCCTGGGGGTGTGCTATATGATAAACAAACTTATGATTGTCGCTCATCCGGATGACGAGATTATCTTTGGAGGAGCTTTTCTTTTAGCTGAAAAGGGATGGAAGGTCATTTGTGTAACAAATGGTAGAAATAAAGTTCGTTCCAAAGAGTTCAGAAAAGTGATGAAAGACATTGGAGCTGAATATGAAATGTGGGACTACAAGGATAAATGGGGAGGAGATTTTAACCGTAAGTCATTAAAGAAAGATATAGAGAACGTGCTTAAAGCGAATCCCGAAATTAACATGATCGTCACTCATAGTAAAGGGGGAGAGTACGGACACTCGCAGCATAAAGCGCTGCATGAGATTGTGAAAGAGATCGCACCGGATAAACTATATATTTTCAAACGTTCGAAGCAAAAATTGGACAAAGGAGTATTAAAGCGAAAATATACGCTGCTCAAACGATATAAAAGTCAGGATATTGGTTGGTTGAAAAAATATATTGAATACGAGAATATACGAAAATACAAATAAAATCGAATTTCTTTTATTGAATAACATGGCAAAGAGGGCTGTGAGATGATCCCCTATACGGAGTTCTCAGACAGCCCGTTGCTCGCCATTAGGATGGTTTACTTTATTCTCTGACGGATGAGAAGTTAATATGATTTATATGAAAAAGGGTTGTCTGCAAGCTCCTCATAATCATCAGGAATATTAGCAGTTGCAAAGTTCACGAAATCATCCGTGTAGGCGACAAGTTCACAAGATTTCATATATTGTTTGGTGGCTCTTTTTTGCGTATGAGATTGTATGTTTTTTCTGCGAACACAGACGTAGTTCTTACTAGAGACATAATAGATTTTGTACCCTGCGTTGTAACACTTCTTCAACCATTTCGCGTCAGATCCTCCGATGGTATCCTCCGGAAACTTGATTTTTTTCCATACGCTTTTTCGAAAGAACAAAGTTCCGCCTTTCAGTCTTCTTCCGAGCATGTGTTCTTTTCCTTTGCGATATTCCATGAGCGCCTTTTTTTCTTCGAAGTACACATAAGTGGAATGTTTACCGACGATCGGTGCTTTTTTTGCCTTCAAGGCGAGAAGGGATTCTTTTAAATAATGAGGTCCGTAGTAATCATCATCATCGAATTTTGCGACAAAAGTTCCCTTTGCTCTTTCAATGGCCCAATTCAGACATTTTCCTAATGTGTAACGCTCGGGGAGCTTGTAGACTCTCACATTATCATATTCTTTTGCTTTTTTCTTCCATGCTTTAAGACTCATACTGTCATTATTCAGGATAATGATTAGTTCCTTATTATGCCACTCCTGCCGTTCGTAATTTGAAAAAATGTTGTCCATGAATTCGGGTCTCATGGTGCATGCGATGATAGAAGCCATTATCTGTTCAACTCCTTATCTATAATCGCTTTTCTTTTATTCCATGTGGAATTTTTCGTTACTTTATATTTTTTCTTTTTAATTACCTTTTTATAGAGTTTTAAAAAGTTATCTGTCATTACTTTATCTGAATAATATTTCTTAACATACAAGCGGCATGTTTTTGGAGATGGATATGATTTACCACTTTTCACTTTGCGCGACATCTCATTCACATTATTACAGAGCAGCTGTGGTAAGCCATGAAGGACTTCAGGGATGGCTCCTGCTTTGAATGCAAGCACGGGTGTGCCGCAAGCTAATGCTTCAATGAGAACTAAACCGAAAGGTTCATTCCAAGTGGAAGTGAATAGGACACAGCTTGCTTCAGATAACAGTTTCATTTTCTGAGCGCCGCCAACAGGACCAATAAACCGGATCTTGTCATTTAAATGAGGTTTAATTTGTTCATTAAAGTACTCTACATACTTTGGATTGTTATTAAAGGTCCCTGCGATAATCAGCTCTTTGCCTGTTTTCTGGGCGACCTCAACGGCAAGATGGACTCCTTTTCCGCTCATCATTCTGCCAATAAAGAGTAAGTAACCTTTTTTCTTCTTTTTATAAGGGTAGTCACTTAGACGAATTCCATTATGCACATAATAGCCTTTTTTGTTGATGTCCCTTATTTTTTTACTGACAAACACAGGGATTTGGCTTCCTGCCGCACTTTTAGAATGTGAATTACGGATGGTGGGAATAGGTGGATTAGACTTGGCTACGATGCCGTAGTGGTCATGAATGATATCTACATCAGAGGGAGTGTTTTTAATAATAAATTCTAATTGTTCTTCTTTACTATCTGACGGATATTCAAACGTTTTCGTGGCGCGAGTGTTCGATCCTTTTTTTGCAAAGAGAATTACTTCATGACCGCGATTAACTAGTTCCTCTGTAAGATAATACACATCTCGCTGCGTACCGCCGTAATCGATAGGTGGAACGGGAAGTGAATTTGTGGATACTTGAACAATCTTCAAAATGAATCTGCCTCCTTTGAACTAGCCGAAGCTAAGGCTTACTACTCCACATTCTATGCCGATTGCTTTGGGATGGAATGGGCCTTTTTAGAACCTATTAAACTAATGTCTCTTTCTCCTTTAAGGTACGAGAATCCAATCCAAAGCTATTTATTTTTCATAGAATATTGAGAATGCAGTAATGGAAAGGAGCGTGCGATCCTTTGAAAGGATTAATCCTATGTGCAGGAAAAGGAACCCGGTTATATCCGTTCACCATTTCTCATCCTAAAACATTAATTCCTGTAGCGAACGTCCCATTGCTTCACGGATGTATTGATAAATTAATCGATCAAAACATAACCGAGATTGGGATCGTGATCCATCCTTCTCAGGAATCTAGTATCAGAGAAAGTGTGCAAAAGATAGGCGGACAAAATATCAGAATTACGTATATCTATCAACTAAGGCCCGCTGGGATTGCAAATGCAATCTTGCAGGCGAAAGATTTTATCGGTCAGGATTCATTTATATTGCTGCTAGGAGATAATCTCATCTCTACTTCACTCCAGATACTCAAAGATCAAGTGGACACAGAGAAAAATGATGCTGCTTTATTGTTAGCCGAGGTGGATTATCCTCAAGATTATGGAATTGCCGAGGTGGCTGGCTCAAAAATTGTAAGACTGGAAGAAAAACCGCTAAAGCCTAAATCCAATCTAGCAGTGCTGGGTGCCTACGCGTTTTCATCATCTATCTTTAAGGCTGCTGAAACGATCAAGCCATCCGCTAGAGGGGAATACGAGATCACGGATGCGATCCAGTGGCTGATTCAGGAAGGGTATCCCGTAGCTTATTATAAGACGGAAATATCGAGTATTGATGTAGGAACCGTAGAAAGGTGGATTACAGCCAACCGAAAAATGCTGAAAGAAATGCCAAATGAGAGCTATATTCATCCTTCGGTTATTGTAAAAAATAGCACTATTTTGGGACCTGTCTCTATTGAGCAAAACAGTGTTATAGAAGATGCAGTTATAGGTCCTTATGTATCCATTGGAGAGAACTCAACAATAAATGGCTGCTCTATACAGGACAGTATCCTCCTCAGTGATGTTCACATAAAGAAAATAGGGCAGCCCATTCGGAAGATGGTGATTGGCTCAGGTTCTACTTGGGTCGGGATCGAAGAAAAAGGAGAAGATGAGGGATGAATATACTTGTGATTGGCACAGGGTATGTGGGGACAACAACAGCTTTGGTGTTTGCCGAAATGGGATGGAAGGTTACGGGGCTTGATACGGATCAGCAGAAATTAGATCAACTGCAAAAGGGCATCCTATATTTTCATGAACCTGGCTTAAAGGAACTGCTTCTAAAGCATAATAATTCAGGTCAACTTCAATTCACTTCAAATAAGAAAGAAGCCATCCAAAAGAATGACGTGATATTTATTTGTGTTGGGACTCCTTCACGTCCGGACGGGAGTGCAGATCTATCCTATGTGAAACAGGTGGCAGAAGATGTGGCTTATCATATGAATGGCTATAAACTTGTCGTAAATAAAAGTACAGTTCCCGTGGGAACACAGGAAAAAGTTACGGAATGGATCTCAGAATCGAATAGGAATGCTCATCCTTATGATGTCGCTTCTAACCCTGAATTTTTACGTGAGGGAAAGGCATTAGAAGATTCATTACATCCTGACCGTATTATTATCGGAACGGAAAGTGACCGAGCGGCGAAATTGCTTCAGAAGCTGTATTCCTCTATGAATAGTGAAATGATCGAAACTACCCCGCGCACGGCCGAACTCATTAAATATGCATCCAATGCATTCCTTGCCACTAAAATCTCCTACATGAATGAACTTTCCAGGTTAAGTGATCGTCTAGAGGTAGATATCAGAGAGGTAGCCAAAGGCATGGGTCTCGATCTTAGAATTGGGTCAAGATTCTTGCAAGCCGGAATCGGCTATGGAGGATCCTGTTTTCCTAAGGATGTATCTGCGTTACAGCAAACAGCAGAAGAGAATGGGATGAAACTGCAGATATTAGAACAAGTGGTCAACGTAAATAAAAGCCAATATCTATACTTGCTTGATAAAGCAAAGAATAGATTAGGAGATTTTGCAGGCAAGAAAGTAGCTGTTCTAGGTTTAGCATTTAAACCTGACACAGACGACATCCGTGAAGCTCCGTCACTTCGTTTGATTCAGGACTTACTGGGTCAACAAGCCACCGTTCATCTATATGACCCGATCGCCAAACTCCCCGCTGATTTCACACATGATCATCTGACCGTTGTTCCTATGGCTGAAGATGTATTTAAAGAGGCAGATGTAGTATTCATATGTACCGAATGGACAATGTTCCAAGAACTAGACTGGAAATCAATGCATCAGCAAATGAAGCAGCCCAACCTTTTTGATGGACGGAATATGCTTGACGCGGAGACCATGAAGTCATTAGGTTACTACTATGAAGGCATTGGTTATAAGTAGAAGACAAAAATAGCGATCACAGGAGTGAATACATTCTATTAATGATGTTCTTATAAGGAAAAGTGACGTTCTAATAGGGACAAGAGCTTATTATACTAGCTGCCAATTTGGCGGCTTTTTTTCTTGTAAGACATGTAAACTAAATGTCATCTGAATGTAACTTTCATAGAAATGATCATGTTACTATGTATATATTACAAATTATACCAGGAGAATGATGCGACATGAAAAAACGATTCAAGGTCTTGATGGTGACGTGTACTGCTTTTGTATTGATATCCGGTTCTGCTGTCGCTATGACATCCTTGCCACAGATTTATATTAATAATGTAGAATATGCAAATTCCTATGGGAAATTAAAAATCGAAAAAGGTACGGCAATGATTTCTTTACGCACCATGGTGCAGCTGTTTAAAGGAGAAGTGGCATACAAAGACCACGGTATTTATATTACCCTTCCAGAAGCAACTCATTTAGCTAGACAAGTAAATGGTCTGATGAACGGGCTTGCTGCAACAACACCGGAAGAAGCAGCAAATACATGGATTCGCGGAGTTCAGCGTCGAAGCGGTCCAACTCAGTATGCAGTGATGACTTCAGAATTACAGAAAAAAACCAAACAAGAATTTGAAGATAATTCCTGGGTTACAGGCGGATCGAGTCCGCATATGGGAACGGTAACGAAGATGGATACAAAAACCTTGTCAGCAGACAAAGTACAAATTTCATTTGCCTATCCGCTGCTCGTAGCTGCAGATGGGATTATAGATTATGGGAAAGCAGTCCTCACTATTGTGAAAGCAGGTGACCCTGAATATTGGGCGATCTCGGAAATATCTTTGCAAGATCCTGGGGATACGGGTCTTATGATTGGTGCAAATCTGATTGATTAGTAGGTCAGCTTCTTCAATTGAAGAAGCTTTTTTCTTGTGGTATTCTTGATTATGCAAATCGTAATATAAACATGTAATTATATGTTCATCTCCTAAAAGAATTGATATCGTTTTGCTTTGCCGATCCTTGTGATCGGTTTTTTATAATTGGAGGAAGGAGATACATACCTATGAAAGGTACACACGATTTAACTCAAGGCCCAATTATGCCGACCTTAATGAAATTAGCACTTCCCATTGTTGCGACGAATTTCATCTCAACAACGTATGGGCTTGTGGATATGATCTGGGTTGGGAGACTTGGCAGCGGCCCGGTTGCGGCCATTGGTACAGCTAGTTTTTTTATCAATTTAGCAATTGCTTTGTCTACCTTGATAACGATTGGTACGGGGATTAAAGTATCTCATTGTATGGGAGCGGGTCAGGAAGACAAAGCTAAGTCCTATGTGAAAAATGGATTTGTGATGTCTGTTTTGTTAAGCGTACTGTATATGATTTTTGTCTTTCTTGCTCAGGATCAGCTGATTGGTTTCTTTGATCTTGGAAGTAGTGAAGTGGAACGAATGGCAAAACAGTTTCTACTCATTTCTATTTTAGGGACGGTCTTTTCCATACTGAATACGTTATACGCTACGATATTGAATGCTATGGGGAACAGTAAACAACCATTTCGTATTTATACGATTGGACTCATTTTAAATATTGCCTTGGACCCATTCCTCATCTTCGGTTTTGGAAATTTTGAAGGATGGGGTGTCGTAGGGGCTGCTATCGCGACACTGACAGCGAATATCGTTGTGACCCTGTTATTTTTCTTGCAGACTCGTCATTCTAATCTGGTTACAATAGCACTTGTATGGGATGCCAAGCTTTTAAAAGAAGTCATCCGCATGGGGGTTCCGATCACGATCCAACGCGTTACTTTTACGATGATTTCAATTATTATTGCAAAATTAATTGTACGTTTTGGAGCGGAGGCTATTGCCGTTCAAAAAGTAGGAATTCAAATCGAATCGATCTCTTATATGACCATTGGAGGTCTACAAGGTGCGATAGCGGCCTTTTTCGGACAAAATTATGGGGCCCGGCGGATGGATCGTATCCATGAGGGTTATGCCAAAGCGCTCTCGCTGACTTCTGTATTCGGTATTGTTATTTCTCTTATTTTTATACTATTCCCAGAGCAACTGTTTTCTCTATTCTTATCAGATGCGAAGAGTCTCGCTCTTGGAACGGATTATATGCGAATCTTAGGCTATTCTCAGTTGTTTATGTGTCTCGAACTAATGACAGTGGGTGCATTTAATGGAATAGGTAAAACGCATATTCCTCCGCTATTTAGCATCACTTTTACAGCACTAAGAATACCGCTTGCTATCATTTTATCGGAACCTTTCGGTTTAAATGGGATATGGATGGCAATTGCACTAAGCAGTGTGTTCAAAGGTTTGGTTCTCGTCTATTGGTTTAGAAGATCTTTACGCAAAATGACGGTTCCACAAACGGTGATCTAAAACAAGAAGGAAGGTTCATTCATGAGATTACTAGATCATAAATTCATCCAAACATTAAGGGAACACTCATTACAAGAAGAGCTGCTCCAAGGTCGATTTGGACTGGAAAAAGAAAATGTAAGGGTGAATCAAGAAGGAAAGCTTGCCTTAACTCCTCATCCAGAAGCTTTTGGGAATAAGCTTGAGCATCCTTATATTCAAACGGACTTTTCGGAGAGCCAAATGGAAATGATTACGCCCACTTTTGAATCGATAGAGGAAGCTTATTATTTTTTAGAAGCGCTGCAAGATATCGTATCTCACGAATTAATGGAGAAGGGAGAATATTTGTGGCCGAGCAGCAATCCCCCAATGCTGCCAAAAGAAAATGAAATTCCAATCGCGCAAATGAACGATCCGATTGCGGATGAATATCGTCATGAGCTAGCGGATAAATATGGGCGAAAACGCCAGCTGCTTAGCGGAATTCATTATAACTTCTCGTTTGAAGAACGTTTTCTTCGCGAATTGCATCACATCGAAGGCGGCAGCGAAGAATACAAATTGTTCAAAGATGCGGTTTATTTTAAAGTAGCTCGCAACATGCTTCGGTACCGCTGGATGTTGATCTATTTAACGGGGGCAAGCCCTGTGTTCGATAGAACTTATATGGATATTTGTGTAGCAACAGGACATTCCGATGATAACGAAAGCTATTATTTTCCGAATATGAACTCACTGCGAAATAGTTCATGCGGCTATCGAAATACAAAACCGATGAGGGTTTCATATGATTCAGCTAAGGATTATGTTCGTGATTTAAAAGAGTTGATTCAGAAAGATGAATTACTGAGTGTAAAAGAATTTTATAGCCCGGTTCGTATCAAAACCGCAAAAGGCATAGATCCACTGCAAGAACTGCTAGAAGATGGAGTCGCTTATTTGGAACTGCGATTCATTGATTTAAACCCGCTTTATAAGAATGGAATCAGTATTGATACCTTAAGACTTATTCATTTGTTCTTACTCTTTATGTTGCTGAAGAAGGACGAGCCGTTTAGCGAGCAGGATCAAAGGATAGCTGATTTGAATCATGATCAGTTAATTACAAACGGGATGACCGGTCATTTACACGATAAAGAGAACAACAAAAAATGGATGAAAGAGACTGCGCTCACTTGCATAGAAGAAATGGAAGAGATGGTGGCTCTTTTGTTCCCTAAGAAAGAGATGTATGTGCAAATTTTAGAGAATGCGAAACGAAAAATTATGCATCCAGAACTTAGTGCTGCTTCGATCGTGAAGTCCGAAATTCAAAAATCTTCGTACCTTACGTACCATCTCGAAAAAGCGAAAGAATACGCCGAGCAAAGCATTTTGACGGGATATCGTTTTTCCGGGTATGAGGATCTTGAACTATCCACTCAACTTCTTCTAAAAGCGGCGGTAAAACGCGGAATAAAATTTGAAATACTAGACCGAGAAGAAAACTTTGTTGTATTAACCAAAGGAAATCATAAGGAATACGTGAAGCAAGCGACAAAGACATCGTTAGATTCGTATAGCACCGTCTTGATTATGGAAAATAAGGTCGTTACTAAGGCTGTACTATCTCAGCATGGCATACGCGTTCCGTCCGGTGAAGTGTTTCATCGTTTAGACGAAGCTAAACAATCGTATGATATGTACCGAGGTAAACCAATCGTGATAAAGCCGAAATCGACCAACTTCGGACTTGGTATTACGATTTTTAACGAAGAATATTCTAGAGAAGACATGGATAAAGCTTTCGAGATCGCTTTTACGCATGACCGAACCGTTCTTCTTGAAGAATTCATGACAGGAAAAGAATATCGTTTTCTTGTAATGGGGGATGAGGTTGTAGGGGTGTTGCACCGGGTTCCTGCCAATGTTGTCGGAGACGGTGTTCATACTATTCAGGAATTGGTTCATGAGAAGAATAAGGACCCACTTCGGGGAAGAGGGTACAAGACACCTTTGGAGAAGATTCAGCTTGGAGATTCAGAAGAGATGTTTCTGAAGAATCATAATAAAGGGTGGAACGATATTCCTGCAAAAGGGGAAGTCATCTATTTACGAGAAAACTCGAATATCAGTACAGGTGGAGATAGCATTGATTATACGGATGAGGTAGATGAAAGCTATATGCGGATTGCGATTCTATCGGCGAAGGCTGCCGGTGCAACCATCTGCGGAGTGGATATGATGATTGATGATGTTGATGTTCAAGCGACAGAATCGAATTACAGCGTTATCGAAATCAACTTCAATCCTGCGATTCATATTCACTGCTACCCATATAAAGGAAAGAATCGGAAGGCGAATGAAAAAGTGCTCGATCTGCTGTTTAATAAGGATCAAACGTAATTCGAATGAAATTGATTAGATTCATTTTAATATAGACATTACAGGGTAGTATTGTCCCCTTCAAGCAGCAACTTAAAAAGACTCATGTTATCATGTAGAAATGAGTGAACTTGGAGGGGAATAAATGAAGCTTAATCTTGTACCCCGAGTTTGAATATGACACAATAACGATAACGAATGATGAGAGAAAGAAGAGAAAGAATGTAATCTTCATCAACTATATGCGTATAAATGAGGGATTAACCATGAAACAAGACCCACTTCAAACTATTGAGCACGAGATCGCATTGCTAGTACGTCTTACAACCGCTTATAAGCCTCGCCTGGGAGTTCTTGATCGTTCTGAGTATCTTCTGCTTAGCGAACTGGATAATGATAGTCCACTCGCGATGAATATCCTTGCTGAGAAATTACAACTTAGTCTTTCCACAGCAAGCAGACAAGTTGCTACGTTAGAAGCAAAGCATTTCATTCAGCGGTTTCCTGACCCTCATAATGGACGAATTAGCCTTTTGGAAATTACGCAGGAGGGGAAAGAAGTTCTACAGAGAGTTCAGCGCGCTAGGTATGAAGTATATGAAAAGGTGCTTCAAGATTGGACTCATGATGAATTAAAAACCTTAGAAGCCAATTTGACTCGCTTAAATCGAGATTTCAAAAGATGGAATAAATAATCTACATAAACATCAAATTTTATCATTGGATAATTTTAGTGATTGATTTAATAATACGAAGTTGTATAATGTAACTTACTCACTATAACTTGTAACATACAACTTGTATATTACAAGTTAGTTTATAAAGTGAGTTATTTTAATTTAGGAGGGTTTCATTTTATCCATTTAGCTATTTTTTTATTTTCTACTAGGTTAGGGCTCGTTAGACAACTAGAGGAGGACATATATGAGTCAAAGCAATCATGCAACGATGACCAATCCAAAGAAATTAAGTATTCCTAAATACATAATTATGTCGATTCTTACGATCTTTTCGATTGGACCACAATATTTTCTTAATCTTTCTTATACGGTTGGACAAAGTGTTATTCAAAATGGGCTTCATCTGAGTGCGCAGGAGATGCTTATTCCTTCAAGTTTATCCAGTCTTGCTTTTGCACTTGGCATACCATTAGGACGTGTTTTTTCTAAAAAATTTGGACTGAGAAACTTCTATCTTAGCCTTGTGTTTGTTTTTCTGTGCGGGACCATTATTGATGCATTATCCTATAATATAACCACGTTAATCATCGGAAGGGTGATCCAAGGGCTTAGTGCGGGGATGTTGTTTTTAACGATTCTGTCTGCTAAATTCCTTTCATTTCCGAACCATTTACGTCAGTTCTTCATGTTCTCGGTCGTTGTGGGACTCTTTGGTGCGTCAGCCATTGGAGCGATATTTGGTACGATATCTTTAAGCACGGATGCTTGGCGCTGGCTGTATATTATTAATATATTTTGCTCACTGCTTTGTCTCTGCGTTGGTTTTGTTACATTACCTAAACAAAAAGCAGAACAAAAAGAAAAAACGGTGATCAACAAAAACGGACTTCTCTTATTAGGTCTTCTGACGGCAGCCTTCGCTTTTCCTATTCTTAATCTACAAGAAAAAGGCTTTGATTCCGTTTATGTTTGGCCTTTTCTCGTTATAGCTATAATTCTTATGACGCTTCTTTTCAAAAATGATAGTCGAAATGAATTTCCTATTGTGCCAATACGTGCTTTAGCCCAGCCCAAGGCTGTGTTTGGTACAGTAATGGCAGCAGCGGGACATATCTCACTTATTGTTATCTTTGTTGGGGTTAATGGATACATGCGAACGATTAAAAATGTTTCATTCATCGACTTCACTTATTTTTATTGCTGTTTCTTTATAGGCATTGTCATATCCGCTATCTTATGCGCTCTATTCTACGATAGGTGGGGAGCAGGAATTCTAGGAATCGTAGGTTCGATACTCACCGTTATCGTAAGTATGAAGTGGTCCTCAATACAACCTGAGGCATCGCTCACTACGCTTAATTTCCAAATGGCTTGTTTAGGCTTTGGCCTCAGTATGACCTTTATATCAGGCGCAATAGGAACTTTATTTGCAGGAAATGCACATCAAGCATCCAGTCGTTCAGCTTCACTGCACACGATCAGAAACTATGCAGGTGCCGTCTTTGCACCATTCCTTGGGTGGTTTCTCTACCTTCTGAATGCAAATCAATATGAAAAACAGATAGGGCAGCTCAGTCAGATCGATACGATAGCAGATATAAATGCCAAGAAGGCGGCGATTCTTAGCACTTACCATGGACTATTTGCGATTCTGCTTATATTAGGTGTTATTATGTTAATTGCATCGATAGGGAAAATGGCAACCGGTAAAGGTCATGCATTAGTGAAAAAAGAAAAAACTACCGTTTAATCTTGCTATCCAGGCGAAGGACTTCTAAGTTCTTCGTCTTTTTTATCTTACATGATATTACATGTGTAAAGATGCTAAAATGAAGAGATGGTGAATAAATCCACACCGAAAGCAAGTAATGTTGGGAGCAAAATGTGATGACACAAAATAGGAATACAACCGTATGTATTGTTGGCGGAGGACCTTCAGGGTTGCTATTAGGCCTCTTGTTAGCTAAGCAAGGAATCCATGTGACGGTGCTAGAGAGTCAACCCAATTTTGAACGTAAATTCAGAGGCGAAGTGTTACAACCTCGTTTCATTCGATTAATGAAACAATTAGGACTGGATCAACATCTGTACCAGTACGAACATATAAAGCTGTTAACGGGAGAAATCTGGAGCGAGGATAAACTGATTTCGTCTATCGATTACGCAGAGGATACGCCAGAAGCACCTTTTTCCGTACGAATGAAGCAGTCTGTATTACTCCAAGCTCTATATGATGAAGCAGTAAAGTATGATCATTTTCACATGATTTTTAATGCCAGAGTGAAGTCATTGATCACAGAGGAAGACAGAATCAGTGGGGTGGTTGCTCTTACTCAGAAACAAGAAGTCCAAATCCGTGCCCACTTGACTGTAGGTGCAGACGGCCGTTTTTCAACCATTCGAAAACAGGGTGATTTTACTTACAAATATAAGAATCATGATTTTGATATGATTTGGTTCACCGTACCGATTCAGGAAGATCAGCATAAAGATATTTTTTTCAGAGTAACTAATTATCGCAGTTTCATTGTTGTACCCAGTTCAAGTGACGTACTGCAAATCGGGTTTACAGTGAGGAAAGGGGAATGGGAGGTAATAAAGCAGAGGGGAATCGGTGCCCTCTCTGAGGAACTAATCAGCGTATTTCCAGATTTACAAGAACCGCTGCGTGAGATTACTGATTTTAAGTCCTTTGTTACCTTAAAAGCCGATGTATTCTTTGTTGATCAATGGTATAAAAAAGGTTGTGTACTCATTGGAGATGCCGCTCATTGCTCGTCTCCAGTAGGCGCAATCGGGATTTCTTTGGCAGCAGAGACAGCAGCCGTTTTAGCGGATTTAATTCATGCGTCTATACAAGATGAGGATCTTGATTTTAGAGAAGTAGAGTCTTTAACCGCTTTACGAGCGAAAGAAGTGATGATGGTCCACCGGATGCAGGGATTGATCGCGAAGGCCATTATTAAAGCTCCAAGATGGACGAAAAAATGGGTGATCGCATCTGCACCACTACTTTCTAAAACGAAGTTATTTCATCTTGCAAAAAGGAAGTTTTTATTAGGAAAGACAATTGATCGTCTAGGTAACTAGCACCTTCTTTTATTGACAAACATTCCATACCCTCTATAATCTAAATGAACAAGTGTTCAATAAATGGCTGGAGGGATTGTCATGCGTTTGGAAGGTAAAGTTGCGGTCGTTACCGGAGCTGCATCAGGTATGGGGAAAGCAATTGCAGAGTTATATGCGAAAGAGGGAGCAAGCGTTGTTGTGTCAGACCTGAACATCGAAGGTGCAGAAGTGGTCGCATCAGGTATTGAGGCCAATGGCGGAAAAGCGATTGCTGTAAAAACCAATGTTGCCGATCTGAACGATATTAATGAAATGATTGATACGGCAGTTAACGAATTTGGAACACTTGATATTTTAGTGAACAACGCAGGTATTATGGATAATATGGGTCCAGTCGGTGATGTTAACGATGAGAGCTGGGATCTCATTTTTGATGTCAATACGAAAAGTGTTATGCGCGCAATCCGTAAAGCACTTCCGATCTTTTTGGATAAAGGAAAAGGAATCATTATAAATACAGCTTCAACAGGCGGTTTTAGCGGAGCTCATGCAGGTGCAGCTTATACAGCGTCCAAGCATGCCGTTATTGGGATTACGAAAAATACGGGCTTTATGTATGCACAGAAAGGTATTCGTTGTAATGCGATTGCTCCGGGTGCAACAATGACTAATATTTCTTCTACAATAAAGAACGTGAATGAGTTTGGAGCTTCGAGAACAAAAGTTACACAAGGCGCTATCCCTCGCATTGGGCAAGCAGAAGAAATTGCTGGGGTCGCTCTATTTCTAGCATCGGATGAGTCGAGCTTCGTAAATGGTGCGGTGCTTGCTGCGGATGGTGGCTGGACAGCAGGTTTCTAAAGGGTTATAAAATAACCGTCCTCAGCGTTTAAAAAACTCATTGCCTCAAGGGAGACGATGAGTTTTTTGTATTTGAGAAAATCTATCCTAGTCAAGAACGACTGGGATTCTGTACAATATAAAGATAATTATTCAAATTATACCTGCTGAATGGAGAGAAGGGGACTTATGGAGAGAAAAAGAAAAACGATCTTATTTCAAGGAGACTCCATTACCGATGGGAATTGGGGACGAGATATGGACCTGAATCATATTCTTGGACATGGTTATGTATATCTTCTTGCAAGCCAGTTAGGAGCGGAGTTTGCAGCAAGCCAGCCTCATTTTATAAATAGAGGGATTAGTGGAAATCGAGTCTCCGATCTGTATGCACGTTGGAATGAAGATACGATTAGTTTACAACCTGACCTGATTAGTATTCTTATTGGTGTTAATGATGCAACGAGCCTTATTTCTGGTGATCCACGCGGAGCTACAGACCGTTTTGAACGAATCTATCACCAGTTGCTGAGCGAAACAAGAGAAGTGCTTCCTCAGACAGGATTGGTGCTATGTGAGCCTTTTATTCTTCAAACAGAGTTAACAGCAAATAACTGGACAGAGCTGCGTAAAAAGACAGATGAGTATCGCTCTATCGTTAGGGAACTCTCACATACATACCATACCTTATTTATCCCTCTGCAAGAGGTATTTGATCAGGCAGCAGACAAAGTGACCCCTGAATATTGGATGTGGGATGGAATTCACCCGACCGCTGCGGGACACGAGCTTATTGCTAATGAGTGGCTAAAGGTTGTGCAGCAAAGTGAGTACGCTATTGGGTAGGATGTGTGATGGCGATATAATTTCTTAAGTTTAGATGCTTCGAAAATATCAAAAAGATGAAGGAGATACAACATGAAGAACAATCCGATTATATGGGCTGATTACCCGGATCTTGACGTGATTAGAGTAGAAGATACGTATTATATGGTTAGTACGACGATGCATATGATGCCGGGGTGTGTTATTCTGCGTTCTTATGATTTGATCAACTGGGAAGTAGCTACTCATGTATACGATATACTTGAAGATACACCTGCTCAAAGGCTCGAGGGAGATCAGCAAATCTATAGCCAAGGGATGTGGGCAGCATCTATCCGTCATCACAAAGGGAAATTCTATGTCATATTTGTAGCAAACGATACGCACAAAACCTACTTGTATACAGCAAGTGATATAAATGGGCCGTGGACAAAACAGTATATTGAAGGGTTTTATCATGACTGTTCTCTTCTATTTGATGACGACGACCGTGTTTATCTCATTTATGGTAACGCTGACATTCATCTTACCGAACTAAAAGAAGACTTATCTGGACCAAAGCCAGACGGACTGAGTCGAATTATCGTGAGAGAACCGGGAGAGTACTTCTTAGGTTATGAAGGCGCCCATCTATATAAAATAAACGGAAAATACTATGCTTTCTTTATACATATTACACCTGCTACAAAAGGACGCAGAACGCAGGCTTGTTATGTTGCTGATTCTTTAGAGGGTGAATTTACAGGCGGAGAAGTTTTTAATGATGACATGGGGTATTTTAATGCAGGAGTAGCTCAGGGGGGGATTGTCGATACGCCTGATGGAGACTGGTATGCTATGTTATTCCAGGATCATGGTGCGGTAGGCCGTATCCCGGTTATCGTTCCTCTGCATTTTGAAGATGATTTTCCGGTATTTGCGAAAGAGGCCCCAACATATATTGAGATCCCAAGTACGAGACCCGGTTATGAGTATAAGCCCCTGATCGGAAGCGATGATTTTCGTTATGATACGGATGAGAATGGAAAAGTGAAGCTGAAGGATTTCTGGCAGTGGAATCATATTCCGAATGATGATCTATGGTCGGTGACAGATAAGCCGGGGACATACCGTATTCAATCTGGAAAAATCAGTCCCAATCTAACGTTTGCTCAGAACACGTTGACGCAGCGAGCGATGGGGCCTGCATGTGAGGCAGTCGTTACACTAGATGGCAGTGAACTGCAAGACGGGGATTATGCCGGTTTGAGTTTCTTAATCGGCACTTATGGATTGATTGCACTGACGAAAGAGGCTGGGCAATATTACTTGGTAATGATCGCTCGAGATACCGACGATAAGTCGATCTTTGGAAATTTAGTAGATACGAAGCCCGGTGACATCTATGCAAAAATTCCCGTAAAAGAAAACAAAGTGACGTTGAAAGCATCGGCGAACTTCATAAATAACACGGATGAGTGTATGTTCCACTACTTAGACGGCGAGAGCTGGAAAAAACTCGGAATTACACATCATATGGTGTATAAATTGGATCATTTTATGGGATGCCGCATCGGTTTATTTTTATTCTCTACAGAAAAAATCGGGGGAACTGCTGAGTTTTCTAATTTTGAGTATAACGTATTAAATTAAACACGATCTATTGACGAATGAGAGCCCTGGTTAGAGGGGCTCTTTTTTGTGTTTCCTGCGTTTTTATAAAATCAACAACAATAAATGACAAAAAAACCTGTCCATGCATAACGCGCGAGTATCGTCACATAACATGAATCAAAGAGCATTTAAGGAGGAAATAGGAATGTTTAAACGAGTAGACCGTCTCGCAATTGAATTGCCGCTTCCCCTGTCTTCAGGACCGGATCCGAACGGTGCCAGTGCAGTTCAGGAACTTATGGGTGGACGCTTTGGAGAGATGTCGACCTTGAATAATTATATGTTTCAGTCCTTCAACTTTAGAGGCAAATCTAAGTTGCGTCCGTTCTATGATATCGTGGCGAGCATCACAGCAGAAGAATTTGGTCATGTTGAGCTTGTAGCAAATACGATTAATATTATGCTTAGCGGTACGACATCTCCAGGAGATCCAGATACAACACCGCTGCGAGTAGGTAAAGATGCACGGATGACATCTCATTTTATTGAGTCTGCACAGACGGCACTTCCTTATGATTCTATGGGAAGACCCTGGAACGGGTCGTATGTGGTAAGCAGCGGGAATCTTATATTCGATTTATTGCATAATTTTTTCCTGGAATGCGGAGCGCGCACACATAAAATGAGAGTGTATGAAATGACAGATCATCCGGCGGCTCGGGAAATGACCGGATATTTACTTGTGCGCGGCGGTGTACATATACTGGCTTATGCGAAAGCACTTGAAATGGCTACAGGAGTCGATGTAACCAAGCTATTCCCCATACCTAGACTCGATAATAAAGTATTTGATACGACAAGAAAGTGGGAAGCGGCTGGAGAACATCGAAGACTTTACACGTTCAGTGACAAAGACTATCAGCAGATTGCCCAGATCTGGAAAGGGGTTCATCCAACAGATGGGGGGAAACTTGAGGCTTTTGCGGGACTGCCAGGATATAGTGGACCCGTACCGGAACTGCCGGATTTACCTGAAGAATTTGCGCCGGGAATCTCGGCAGAAGATCTTATTCAGATAGCAGAAAGGTTAAAGCGATCAGCAGGTTTATAGTTTAATAAAGATGAAGAATATATCTAATATATGTA
The DNA here is from genome assembly GCF_018403285.1 of Paenibacillus sp. J45TS6. Classification (GTDB taxonomy): domain Bacteria; phylum Bacillota; class Bacilli; order Paenibacillales; family Paenibacillaceae; genus Paenibacillus. The sequence continues at coordinate 453,632 of NZ_BOSJ01000003.1, forward strand.
ATAAACGATGAATGCCGCAGCCGATCAGCGCGGCTTTTTTTAGTTCTCAATGACAATATTAATTGTTCCAAAAAATTGTAGTTGATATAATCATATTTATTGCTGCAAAAGGGGAGAACATCGACTAATACCTAAGTATCAATCTAGTATTGCTGAGAAAGATGTACATAGTGATAGGGGGCTATTATTGATTACTTGTTATTAGAACTTAGTTAGAGAGGAAAGAGTATGGAATGCATTTACCCGTAGGTGTTATTGTTAATTGTTTCACCGTTTTAATTGGTGGTTTAGTTGGAGCTTTATTAGGAAATAAAATACCAGAAAGATTACGTACTGCTTTACCCTTGACACTCGGATTAGCCTCTATGGTAATGGGAATCAGCCTAACCGTTGAATTAAAAACCTTGCCTGCCGTAGTCCTATCCTTAATTTTGGGAAGCATAATCGGGGAAATCTTTAAATTAGAAAAAGGGATTGAGCATTGTGCAACCCTTGTTCAGAAACCGATCAACAAAATTTTTAAGGATACGGGAAGAGTTCAAGATCCAAAACTATTCATGGAACAATTTGTGGGTATCGTGGTCCTTTTTTGTGCAAGCGGCACCGGTATTTTTGGCGCTTTCAATGAGGGGATGACTGGGGACCCTTCGATTCTATTAACCAAGTCGTTTCTTGATTTCTTTACCGCCGCGATTTTTGCAACTGCTCTTGGTTTTATAGTTATGACCATTGCCGTGCCTCAATTCTTTATACTTTTAACTTTGTTTTTGAGTGCAAGTTTCATCGTACCTATGACGGATGCAACGATGATTGCAGACTTTTCAGCTACTGGCGGAATTATTATGATTGCTACAGGTTTCCGTATTTGCGGAATAAAATCATTCCCTATTGCAAACATGTTGCCCGCGCTCTTGATTGTCATGCCGTTATCTCATTTTTGGGTTGCAGTAATGGGTTAATGTAAAATAAAAGGAACCCATGTCTTGAACAGGACTGGGTTCCTTAATAAACTTCTTTAAAAAACTCAGCTAGTTCTTTGTGTGAACTGAACCCTATTAAGTAGACAGTTTTAAAAAAAGGATGCGCTGCTGTTTAAGCGGCAATGAGATGACTTCGGTATGCTGCCGGAGTCATCTTTTTTAATGTCCATTGCTTTCTTGTATTGTTATAGTGGTCCATGTAATCATCAACCATTCGTTTTAGTTCTACTATACTGTTTGCTTGTTTATAAGGTATTTCATCT
>NZ_BOSJ01000004.1 GCF_018403285.1 Paenibacillus sp. J45TS6
CCATTTGTCTTTTGAAATCTGCTGTGAATGTGCGTCTTTGCTTTGGCATAGTAGATCCGCTCCTAATCGTATTCTCTTCATTCTACTAGCCCTTAATTTTTCTGTCCAACTAAGTGTAGACGATCCAAAGATGCGCTAGGTAGTTTAGACAAAGTGAAGCGTGTTGTGAAGATTCAAGGTTTTGTGAATGCAGAACCTGGCTTTGAAGAGCACCATAAGGTGTTGAATGGGACATCCGATCTCATGTATGAGGTCTTTGGAGAAAAAGGAGTTCACGCGAGATCCGTATTAGGGGCTGTATCGGTAAGAGATAATCTTCCCATCATCGTGGATTCTATATTTGAAGTGGAAGAATAGACAACCTATGAAGTTTTAGAAAGCGCTATTACACCTATGAATTTAAGGGATTGGAGCTAACACATGAGTCAGTATACGATCGGAATCGACCTTGGTGGTACGAACATCAAGGCAGCTATTTTTAATAAAGAATTTAAAATGGTAGTTGAAAAAAACGTTCAAACGGAAGCAATCAAAGGTCCAACCCATGTACTAAATAGAATGAAAGAAACCATAATTGAAATGTTGCAAACCTCTAATTTGTCGCAATCTGACATAAGATGTATGGGAATGGGCATCCCTGGTCTCTTGAATCCAGATGAAGGGCTCTCGATTTTCTCCCCTAATTTTCCTGGTTGGGAAAATATCCATGTTGTAAATGAGATGGAGAATACCTTTGGAATTCCCACTTTTATTGACAATGATGTTCGTGTAAATCTCTACGGTGAATGGCGATTTGGATCAGGTATTGGTTTCGATAATGTTGTGCTAATTACCTTAGGAACAGGACTGGGATCAGGAATCGTCAGTGCTGGCAATGTGTTGTATGGAAAGACCTCGAGTGCTGGGGAAATAGGCCATATGAATATGTACAGAGAAGGTCGCCCTTGCAAGTGTGGCAGTTCAGGCTGCTTGGGTAGATATGTTTCGGCTGTCGGGATGGTCAACACTTTTATTGAACGGCTAAATGATGGTCATAAAAGTATCATTCAAGAATGGGTCCAACAAGATCAAAGCCAAATTACGGCTAAAATGATTTCTGATGCGTATGATTTAGGAGATCAAGTAGCAATGGAAGTGATGCATGAAACGGGCAGAATCTTAGGGTTTGGCCTTTCCAATGTCATTAATCTATATAATCCAGAGATGATCATTGTCGGCGGGGGCATGTCTGCTGCAGGAGATCGATTGCTAGATGTGGTTCGGGAGACAACTGCTAAGCATGCTTTAAAGTTATCCAACGAGGCATGTAAGATTCAGGAAGCTCAGTTAGGCGGAAAAGCAGGCATGATTGGTGCTGCTGTATACGCAAGCGAACGCTTAACAAAGAAACTCTCCAATAGAATTGAAATAGAATCCTGATTTGTGATGAGGGGGAGAAGCAGTGGAAACGTCAGAGACATCTGAAACATCAGAGACATCAAAAATATCAAATTCATCACTTGTTATTCGGTCAGCTTCATTATCAGAAGCGCCCATCATTTTAAACCTGTGGCAAAATTCGGCTAAGTGGCTTAATTCTAAAGGAATATACCAATGGCGTCCGGAGTTTTTTAATGTGGATCAGGTTATAGAATTTCTAACAAATGGTTCTGACGTTTACATTGCTGAGCTGAATTCGGAGGTAGTGGGGACTTATATTATTACTTGGACAGACCCTTTTATATGGAAAGAGCTCGATAATCTACATTCAGGTTATATCCACCGATTTGCAGTGAATAGAGATTATAAGGGAATGGGAATCGGAAATATTCTCTTAGAAAAAGCGGAACAGCAGATTAAAAGCCGGGGTAAGACTTTTGTAAGGTTGGATTGTATGGCAGACAACAGCAGACTTAATGTGTATTATCAAGATTATGGATTTAACTATATAAGAACAATAAATGGAGATGGATGGAGCGCTCATCTGTATGAAAAGCAGTAAATGAGCAGTAATTCAGGGTAATAGCATAACATTATTAGCACTATAGAACATTTTAATAGCGTTATAAAAAACATTTTATGGATTTTTATCTCGTATTTTATTTTGTTATCCTGTATATTTAACTACAAACTTTTATGCGTTTTGACAAAGAGAAGCCTACAGACTTTAATACAACAAAGGAGTGCATCGAAAAAGTGTCCATGATAACGAGAGAAAATACTGAACAAAACATGCTTATTGCTACAGAGTATGTTCATTCCGTTTATGAGTCGGTTGTTGCAAGAAATCCACAGGAGTTTGAATTCCATCAAGCGGTAAAAGAAATTCTCGATTCTCTTATTCCCGTTATCGCTGCTCATCCGAAGTACCGGGAAAACAGCTTGCTTGAACAGCTGGTTGAACCTGAACGTGTTATTACTTTCAAAGTACCTTGGGTTGACGATCAAGGTAAGGTACAGGTAAACCGCGGATTCCGTGTACAGTTTAACAGTGCAATCGGTCCTTATAAAGGTGGACTGCGGTTCCATCCTTCCGTGTACGCAGGAATTGTTAAGTTCCTAGGCTTCGAACAAATCTTTAAAAATGCATTGACGGGTCTGCCGATCGGCGGCGGTAAAGGCGGTTCTGATTTTGATCCAAAAGGAAAATCGGATATGGAAGTTATGCGCTTTACTCAAAGCTTTATGACTGAACTATATAAGTACATTGGTTCAGATGCGGACGTTCCAGCGGGGGACATCGGCGTAGGCGCAAGAGAAATTGGTTATATGTTCGGACAATATAAACGACTTACAAGTAGTCATGAATCCGGTGTCTTGACGGGTAAAGGACTACAGTACGGCGGTAGTCTTGCACGTAAGGAAGCAACTGGATTTGGATGTGTGTACTTTGTTGACGAGATGTTGAAATCGAAAGATCTTAGCTTCGAAGACAGCACGGTTGTTGTATCCGGTTCCGGTAATGTATCGATCTATGCCATTCAAAAAGCTCAAGAACTTGGTGCGAAGGTTGTTGCTTGCAGTGACTCCGGCGGATATATATACGATCCAGAAGGTATTAATCTAGAGACAGTGAAATATCTAAAAGAAGTAGAACGTCTACGAATCAGCGAGTATGTAAAAGAGCATCCTCATGCCACTTATACAGAGGGCTGTGAAGGAATCTGGTCTATCCCTTGTGACATCGCACTTCCTTGTGCAACTCAAAATGAGATTGATGAACATTCTGCTATTTTGCTAGTTAAAAATGGAGTGAAAGCAATCGGTGAAGGAGCTAACATGCCTTCTACGCTGGCTGCGATTGATATTTTCCATGAGCATGGTGTTTTGTTTGGACCGGCAAAAGCAGCTAATGCAGGCGGTGTAGCCGTATCAGCACTTGAAATGTCACAGAACAGCATGCGGTTGTCCTGGTCATTTGAAGAAGTGGATACCAGACTGCAAGAGATCATGCGTAACATTTATAGCAGCAGCGTTGAAGCAGCTGATCAATACGGTTGTTCAGGTAATCTGGTTGCTGGGGCAAATATCGCAGGTTTCCTTAAAGTAGCAGACGCTATGCTCGCTCACGGGATTGTCTAATAAAATAATAGTAAAGCTGTTATCAGCTTGTTAACAATGAGACCGTCTTCCATAGGAAGGCGGTTTTTTATATTACTGTTTAATGTAGATGGAATGACAAAATTGCATTTTAATGATTAGATAGAGGGTTTTTACAGATGAGTCAAGAAGTATAGAGGTTATCGCTGAAACTGTATGAAGGGAGGAAGAGAATGAATCGTGTGAATCGTAAGTTCAATTGGATTCTAGGATTCGTTGGATTCATAATTAGCCTCTTCATTATAACTGCTCCAGATGAAGTGGATTACAATGAATGGCTTTCAAGTAAACAAGGCATTATCTGTGATCATAGTGGTTTGGAATCGGGATGCAAGATGGGAGATAGAGCGATTAATCGTGATACAAGAGAAATTAAAAATGCGAGGATATATTTGCAGGTAAGAGAAACTTTTTCTCAATCAAATAAGGAGTATGACATAAAAGCAGTTGGGGTATTAAATCACTTTTTTGATATGTCATCTTTTACGATATATGACTAATCAGCTGAATATTAAAGCTTTCAATTACAGTGAAGAAAGGAGTTCATACTATGAATATCCTGTGGGATTTTGATGGTACCTTGTTTAATACATACCCAGCTTATACTGAAATTCTTTATGAGATTCTCAGCCATACAGTATCTAAGCAAGATATATATAATCACCTGAAAATTTCATTTACCCATGCTGTTCAGTATTACGATTTATCAGAAGAACAGGTAAAAAGACTGTTTGCCATGGAGAAAGCAGTACACCCAGCAGATACGACTCCCTTTCCGTTCGTTGAGGATATATTAAAGTTTGCCGATCTAAATGTCATCATGACACATAAACCTCGTAAAGATGTGGAACATATTTTGAAATATTATGACTTTGAAGATTATTTTACCGAAATTGTTGCTATAGATGATGGATTTCCGAGAAAACCTGATCCTGCATCTTATATTTATTTACATCATAAATATAAGATTGATCTAGTGATTGGGGATCGTGAGATTGATATTGTCCCGGCGAAGTCCATTGGAATAAAGACTTGTCTATTTCAGAACAGCACTCCTGGAGCAGATGTATACTTGACGGCATATGAAAACTTTTTTGATTTAACTTCCATAGCAATAAACAACTAATCAGTTAAAAATTTATTTATCCATTACTCAGAGTTGTGAAAAATTGAGCAAAATTATCCACAGTAAAAAACCTCCAAACTATATTGGAGGATAGAAAATCATTTACTGTCGGATCCTGATTGAGCGAGTACAGACCCTGCTAAAGATTTTGAGGTTTTACTAGCAGAGTTACTTTGCAAAACATGCGATGCTTTCTTAGACAATTTCTTAGAAGATACTTTATTTGCGCTTGATTTAGCCATGATACGACACCTCTTAGTTTCAATTTTATATATATTTAATAAACCGCTGAGTTCATTGTAAACATTGATGCATGGAGGAAGAGAGTATGAATATCTGTTTGCGAGAGCTTAATGAAAATGATCCTATGATCATTTCGAATGCTTTTAAACAACAAGGCTGGGAAAAGCCTGCAGATTTATATGTTAGATATTTGGACGAACAGAAACGTGGTGAACGTGTATCGATTGTTGCTGAAGTGGATGGTGATTTTGCCGGATATGTCAATGTGTTATGGGATTCGTATTATCCTTCTTTTCGAGAAAAAGGGATTCCTGAAATTAATGATTTTAATGTATTAATGAAGTATCGCCGATTAGGCATTGGCTCTAAATTGATGGATAGAGCAGAGGAGATCATTAAAGAACGATCTGATTTTTCCGGAATTGGGGTAGGGTTATTTACGGATTACGGAAATGCTCAAATTCTATATGCAAGACGGGGGTATATCCCCGATGGCAGAGGAATACATAATGGTCAGAGGTATCTTGAATATGGAGAGGTTGCCACAATCGATGATGATCTTACCCTTTATTTAACTAAAAAACTGATCAAACAAGAGATTTGCATCAAGAATATAACAGAAGAACAAGCAGAACACTTTTGGAAAATAAGACTAGAATCATTAAGAGTAAGCCCTGAGGCATTCGGAACTTCTTACGAAGATTCTGTTGGGACGCCAATCAGCGAAGTAGTGAAAAAGATCAAAAATGAACATGACGAGTATATTCTAGGAGCTTTTAAAGAAGACAATCAAATTGTAGGTATCGCAGGTTTCAGAAAAGGACAAGGAATGAAGTTTAAACATAAAGGAATGGTATGGGGAGTTTATGTATCACCCGAATATCGAGGAAAAGGGATCGGCAAGAGCCTCATGGTAGAAGTATTGAACCGGGGAAAAGATTTAGAAGAGTTGAAGCAAATCAATCTCAGTGTGATAACGGTAAATAGATCCGCAGTAGAACTCTATAAGAAATTAGGGTTCGAATCCTATGGTGTTGAAAAGAATGCTTTGGAGTATATGGGCGAGGTATACGATGAAGAGCATATGACTTATTTTTATAAGTAAACTACAACAAGTTTGAATCGGAAAGAAGTGAAGGTAGCATGATAGGAACGATCCTTATTGTACTATTACTATTTATTATTACAACGAGTGTTGTCACTATGGAAGTAAGATTAAAAAGAAAAATGGAAAGAGACGAAGGATTAAATGCGAGACTTGATTTATTAATAAAAGACATAAGAGAGATCAAGGAAACTGTTAATAAAGAATCATAAGCATAGATTTTTTTATGGGATTAATCACTAACTGAAATTGAACGGAGGAACCTCAGTGGCAAAAATAGCAAAGAATCTTACTGATTTAATTGGTAATACACCGTTATTAGAACTTGCTAACTTTTCTTTGAATCATCATCTAGAGACGAACCTTATTGCTAAATTAGAATACTTTAACCCTGCAGGCAGTGTGAAAGACCGAATTGGACTTGCGATGATTCGAGATGCAGAAGAGAAGGGCGATATTAACAAAGATACCGTGATTATAGAACCGACTAGTGGAAATACGGGAGTGGGGCTTGCTTTTGCAGCTGCAGCATTAGGATATAAGTTAGTGATTACGCTTCCCGAAAGTTTCAGTATGGAACGCAGAAAATTGTTATCTGCCTTGGGTGCAGAATTAGTTCTCACTCCTGCTTAAGAAGGAATGGCTGGAGCAATCAAAAAGGCCGAAGAAATTGCCGATACCATTCCTAATTCATATATTCCGCAGCAATTTAAGAATCCTGCTAATCCTGAGATCCACCGAAAGACAACAGCAGAAGAAATTTGGAGAGATACGGATGGGGAAGTGGATATTTTTATTAGTGGTGTGGGAACAGGCGGAACCATTTCTGGGGTAGGCGAGGTGCTAAAGGGTAGAAAACCTGAGGTGCAGATTATTGCCGTTGAGCCATTTGATTCGCCAGTTCTCTCCGGTGGGAATAAGGGATTACACAAAATTCAAGGGATCGGTGCTGGATTTGTGCCCGGTAATTTTCATCATTCGGTCGTTGATGAGATTATTCAAGTGAAAAACGAAGATGCTTATGAAACAACACGACAGTTAGCGAGAAGCGAAGGGTTGCTAATAGGTATTTCATCTGGAGCAGCGACGTTCGCCGCACTACAAGTCGCAAATAGACCAGAAAATAAAAACAAAAAAATTGTCGTACTACTCCCAGATACAGGCGAGCGTTATCTATCGGTACCCGATCTTTTTCCAGAAGCATAAAAGTAGAGCAGTTACATGCTGAATGTAGCTGCTCTTTTTTGAGTTATTTTGGAGTCTCCTTATCAGTTCACGGGAGAAAATGACTTAAACCTATCGCTACTCGCGCACAATATGTATAATTATGGTAAATAACACCTGGAAGAAGTCAAACTGAGGATATTCAAGAGAATAGTACTGTATGAAAAATAGGGGGCAAGTTCTATGGCTGAGAAGCACTTTATTATTACGGGTACATCAAGAGGGATCGGCGAGCAACTGGCTATGATGCTGCTTGAAAGAGGCAGTCATGTTCATGGTATATCTAGAGGAAGTTCAGATGTCTTATGTAAGTATAAGAATTACTCGCATCTTAAGTTCGACTTAAGTAATACAATGGGTGCTCAGCATATGCTAGATGGAATTCTGAAGTCAATTAATACGAACGATACAGACATGTTATGCCTGATTAACAATGCGGCTATGCTTGAACCACTCAAATCAATTGAAAAATGCACGCAGGAAGAAATAAATAAAAATCTGCAAATTAGTTTAATTGCTCCTATGGTTTTGACTTCTTGTTTTATTCAGCAAACCGAAAGTCTACAGTTGAGAAGAAAAATTATCAATATATCTTCAGGTTCAGGGACATATCCAGCACCCGATATGAGTGTGTACTGTACAGCAAAAGCAGGACTAAACATGTTTACCAGGTGTGTGGGAGCAGAGCAAAATAAACGAGAAAATCCTATTGAAATTATAGCGGTTGATCCAGGTATGGTCGACACCGAACTACAAAGGGTGGCTAGAGGGAAAAATGAGACTGATTTTGGGATGGCTCCGTTTTTTAATGCAGCTCACGAAACGGGACAATTGATATCAACCAGGGATCTTGGAGAGCACTTGTTACATAGGATTGATCAGAAGATAGAGCCTGGAAAGATCGTTACTTACGCTGAAGTGTAGCAGGAGATAACCCCTTACAAAGGAGAATGAAATGCATAGACCCATTAATTTAGACGGCGTTGTTCATCTTTTTCAGAAAGAATTGCAAGATGCTCTTACTGGCATATACTTGCATGGTTCAATGGCAATGGGATGTTTCCACCCAGAACATAGCGATATAGACATCTTAGTGGTCGTTAAGTCGAAACAATCCAGAGATACATATAAGAGAATAGCAGCCGGACTTATTCGGTTTGAGGAAGAGCTGCATCTGACAAAAGGCATAGAGTTAAGTGTAGTGCTCAAAAAATATACAGATGAATTCGTATATCCTACTCCGTTTGAATTTCATTATTCATTAGCACATAAGGAAAAATATAAATCAGATCCGGATTATCTATGCGGCGGCTATGAGGATACGGATTTAGCAGCTCATTTCGTAGTTATCTTTCATCGGGGGATCGTACTCTATGGAAAATCCATTAGAGATGTTTTTACAGCGATTGATAAGTCGTATTTTATAGCATCGATTCAATCCGATGTAAAGGATGTGACCGAAGGGATTACCGAAAATCCGGTGTACTATGTCTTGAATTTATGCAGAGCACTATTCTTTCTCAAAGAAGAGATTGTATCTTCCAAAAAGGAAGGCGGAGAGTGGGCCGCCGAGGTTGTACCCATGAAATATGCAGATGTCATACATGACTGTCTTGCTGCATATCAAGGTAAAGTTGATACGATTAAGCAGGATGACGAGATCTTGCTTGAGTTTGCTACTTATATGTTAGAAGAAATCGATAACGCAGGGAGTGTAAATGAATGGAAGAAGTAAAATGGCTTACATGGGCAAAACAGATCCAGGCAATCAGTCAGATTGGTCTCGCATATGGTAAAGATATTTATGATATTGAGAGATACGAGCAGCTGAGAAGCTTAAGTGTAGAAATAGTAAACACATATACGAAAGTCGATTCAGATCAGATTACCGATTTGTTCGCTAATGAAACCGGGTATGCCACTCCAAAGGTAGATGTCAGGGGTGTTATTTTTCAGGACGATAAAATACTCCTCGTTAAAGAAAAGGCGGATGGTGCGTGGGCACTTCCTGGGGGATGGGCAGATATCGGGTTATCTCCACGCGAAATTGTAGTGAAAGAAGTAAAAGAAGAATCGGGATTTGATGTCGTACCTCGGCGGTTACTTGCTGTATTGGATAAAAATAAGCATTACCATGCACCTTCTCCTTACCATGTGTACAAAATATTTATATTATGCGAAATCATGGGCGGTAGTGCGATGGAAGGAATGGAAACAAGTGAAGTGAAATTCTTTGATCGGTCCAATCTACCACAGCTTTCGGAGGAGAGAAATACATACGGACAGGTCCAACTCATGTTTGATAAAGGCTTACAAGCGAATAGTGAAGTGATATTTGATTGAATAAGATAACGAGAACCAATATAAAGAGAAACAATATAAGTTACTGGACATCTCCTGGAACTTCTACGATCTAGGGAGGAGTAATCAAATCAATACACAAAAAGTTAAATACATTACATTCATCGTGATGATATCTTTGTTGTTGAACATGATACTAATCATGATGTTGATAACGAATAATAATAGAATCGACGATGCAATTTCAAGCCATACTTTTCAAGTTCAAACAGATTTGTTGGAACTAGAGAGCGCAATTCGTTATCAAATGGATCAAAATTGGCAAGATGATAACGTTGTTTTAGAGAAAATGGAAGATATCAAAGAAGAATTAAATTCGTTCATGAAAATAGGTCAAACCTTAGGAAGATTAACAAAAGAACAAGAAAGAGAGCTTTCTATTCTTTATAACTATGTATCAAAATATCCCGATTATACAGGTGTTCCTAACACAGTTCTAAGTTCTGCAGATAGAAAAAAACTAGAAGTACTAGCAAGCAATCTCCTCAAAGCAGGCTGGGGAATGAACATCGGTTATAGTGGCGATTGGGACAGCTTTTCTGAAAACTTAAATAAGTTACTTAAACAAAGTACTCATTAGAATGGCTGGTGCTCATATGATAACGAAACTAGATAAACAAGAGTTTTACAAGGTACAACCTATCACGGATCAGTGTAGAAATATTGAAGTTAGGGCAGTGGTGAACGGGATGAATCCCGGTTCGGTTTACGTAGATCATGGGACGGATGTTACCGCCGCTATGATTTGGATCCAAGGTCAGTCCGGATTTCATATGGTTGGAGACCCTCAGAGTGAATCTTTCTTGACGTATTTAGAAACTTACATGATCAATGAAATTGAACCTAGACTCAAAAAGCTGAATATTGATGCCGTGGAAATAAGTGTGGAAAATGATCGTTGGGCAGAAACACTGCAAATGATATTTAGAAAACGAAGCCTATTAAATGATAATCAATATGTGTTTGAAATGACTGAAAACGATGAAAAACAAAGTAGTAATTATGTGCAGAATACGATGATTCATAGAATAGATAGAGATTTACTTGAATCTAGAGGATTTGAAAATAAACCATTCCTGGAACAGAAGATAGCTAGGTTCTGGGAATCGAAAGAGGACTTCTTACAACACGGTTTTGGATATATGGCAGAACTTAATCATAATGTGATAAGTGTATGTTTTTCTGCTTTTGTAGATGGCGACACCCATTCGGTAGATATAGAGACACTAGCAGAATATAGGAATCAACATGTTGGCACAGCAGTTGCTTACGCATTCATAGAAGAGTGCAAACGTAAGGGAGTAAAGCCATATTGGGATTGTATGCCAGAGAATATGGGTTCGGTGCGCCTTGCGAAAAAGATGGGAATGTCACTTTCATTCGACTATCAAATTTTCTGGTATGACATCACCTAAATACATGGAGGTCATTAACATGATAGACATGAAGCAGATCTTTCTTATTACCGATATTCCTGGGTACTCCCCTCAAATCAGCCGTTTATTATCGATGATGAACTATGCGAGATTTACCACTTTGGAAGAAGTAAAAGATTTATCTGTACAACAATTAGATTTTTTAGTGGACTCCAAAAGTAACTCGATAGGTGCGCTCTTATCACATTTTGCAGCAGTGGAATATGCTTACCAGGTGGGGACATTTGAGAAAAGAGGATTGAATGAGGAAGAAACCGCGATCTGGGGTCCAGCTTTGAGCCTTGGTGAAGAAGGGCGTAATAAGATTAAAGGGAATGAACTAAGCTATTATACCGATCAGCTACAAGCAGTAAGGCAACGAACTTATGAATTATTTAAAACAGTAACAGATGAATGGCTCTATACAGAAGAAGAGTTTTGGGCTCAGCAACAAGCCAATTATTATTTTATGTGGTTTCATGTATTTGAAGATGAGATCAATCATAGAGGCCAGATTAGAATGATTAGAAAAAGAATGGATATATAAATAGATTTGAATAGAGGTTGATTTTGCGGAGAGTTTCTCTGTGAAATCAACCTTTTTGTTTGCTTTTAGTATGAAGTGGAAAAGAGCGAAAATCATCAAATCATACAAAACGTAATTTAATAAATGTCAAGTAAAATGTTTTAAATTATTTTTAGGGGTTTAAATCTAGAACAAGCAAGCATCACTAAGAAATCAAAAATTAAAAAATACGAATCACTAAAACTAAAATGAGAGAATCTCAAGGAGGAATTTATTATGTTAAACAAAAACACAAACCATTTGGAAGATGTAAAGAAAACGGACAAGGTACACGCAAATGAAAGAATCGTAGGTTCATTTAGAACAGAAGAAGAAGCAAGCCGAGCTATTGAGCAGCTAAAAGCGAAAGGTTACAGCACTGACGAAATTTCAGTAATTGCAAAAGATCGAAAAGATATGAAGGCAATTAGTGACGAGACAGGAACGAAAGCTCCTGAAGGTGTTGCAACAGGTGCAACAGCAGGCGGACTGGTTGGCGGTATCGCTGGTCTATTAGCAGGACTTGGAATCATGGCTATTCCTGTATTTGGTCCAATCATGGTAGCAGGTCCAATCGCAGTAACACTGACAGGTACTGCTGTTGGAGCGGGTGCCGGCGGACTGGTTGGCGGTTTGATTGGTCTGGGTATTCCAGAAGACGAAGCGAAAGAATATGAGTCTAACGTAAAAGAAGGACAAATTTTGGTGCTCGTTGAGGACAAAGCAGACACTAAATCAAGTGTGCATGATATCTTCCGTAATAATAATGCGACAAATGCACACCTTTTTAATAAAAATCAAGGAGTACGTAATTCTTCCGTAACATCTACTCCGAATACGGCAGCTGCAAATGTTGATCGTAGAACAGCTGACCGCCAAGTTACACCTGAGAATGTGGGCAATGGCCGCTTTGATTCAGGTGAAGATGAAAAGACAATGCGTCTTCGTGAAGAACAACTGGATGTATCTAAAAATAAGGCTAAAGTTGGCGAAGTAGAAGTTCACAAAGAAGTTGTCGAAGAACAGAAAACCATTGATGTTCCTGTAAGTCATGAAGAAGTCGTAATTGAACGCAGAGCTGTTCATGACAACACAACAAACGAACCTATCGGAAAAGATGAAAGTATTCGTATTCCCGTAAGTGAAGAGCAAGTAGAAGTTAATAAACGTAACGTAGTAACAGGCGAAGTTGAAGTTCACAAAGAAACTGTTCAAAATACGGAACAAGTTCAAGATACGGTAAAACGTGAAGAAGCTCGTATTTCCCGTGAGGGTGAACCGGCAGTGAATGCAGATGTTGATGCTACGACTGCACGTGATGGACTTAACCGTGGTACTGTAAATGATACTGCAGTTAACCGTCCAAGACGCTAATCTTGGTACAACGAACGAAAATAAAGCAAATAAAATAAACCCGATGAGTCTCATACTCATCGGGTTTATTTCTGTAGAAATAAAGTTACAATCTACAATCCTAGAAAGAGAACTATATTCACAATGAGCTGTTCGATGTACTTAAGTTGACTACGGGCTCATCCTTAACGAATTTCACAAATAGGAACCTTACCAAAGGACCAATCACTAGTAATTGAACAGGGTAGGCAACAATGACGTTTTTGAGAACCGTCCGTCCATAGTTTGCGAGGATCGAACCTTCGATGCCATTCATAATCATGGATGTAATAAGACCGTATACCGACATGCAGAGCACCATACCTATAACCATACAAGTAGATGTAGCCAGAATGACATACAACGACTTGGATTTATCAAATGGCAAGGAAAACGCGGCTTTTCGAGCAATAGGTCCAACAATAAAAGACTCTACTAAAAAAGCAATTACAAATGTTAAAGCAAATTGTGATAAAATACCAGAAAAAGGTAATGTGGTTAACAAACCATTCAAATACATGTTGTAAAAGAACATGACACATACCATTCCAAAACACATCATTAATCCAAAAATAATTCCTTCTTTTTTGTTACTAGGCAATTTTTTTCTTCCTTTCGTTTTGCAGATAAGCTCTAGTATAGTGACATAAAAATTTCTTAGTAAGTGAACAATTTGTGAACTTTGATACAGAGTTTATAAATTTTTCTTCTTAAACTCCGTTAATCTGTGGAGATCAGACTCGTTTTTAATCCTAGAGAAGAAGGTGTAAATGATGGATCAATATACCCACCTCGGCGTATATGGCATTCTCGTCAAAGATAATCGGATCTTGCTCGTTCAAAAATCGAGAGGTCCGCATAAGGGGAAATGGGATCTTCCTGGTGGATCCATTGAGTTTGGCGAAGAGCCTCTGTTTACGCTGAAGAGAGAGCTTCTAGAAGAGACAGGGATTGAAGAGATAAATGCGGTTATTCATAGTGCTCCGTCCTATACTCTTATTCATCCGTTTAGAAAAGATCAGCTAGAGGAAATGCATCATATCGGGATCATTTACAAAGTTAGTATTAATAATGAGAATTACATCTTGAAGGTAAGTGGAGATGGCCATGATTCTCTTGGAGCAAAGTGGTTCTATAAGGAAGAATTTAATGAACTGGAAGTGACACCATTTGTAGAAGGAATAAGGGGACAGATTCTATGAAATAGAAAGCTGGTTTTAGATTTGGATGGGGTAAAAATGGCACTCGAGCGGTATATAGCAAAGACCGCACCTTTGGTGTAACAGTTTCTTATTTGAGAGGGGAATTAAGGATATGCCTTGGCCAATGATCCATTTTGCAGTAGCGAATAGAATGTATGAAGGTCAAGTATCACCTGCTTTTTTACTGGGAAGTATTGCACCGGATGCAATTCACGCAAGGGAAGGGGCAACACGGAAAGAGAAAATGCGGTCTCACTTTGTCAGGAACGATCGCCTAGCTGATCCCGTGCTACTTACTAGTAAATACCTGGAGTATATCGATCTAAGTGAAGATCCGGCGTGGAAAGCATACATAGCAGGGTATTTCATACATATCTTTACAGATGAACGATGGACGGCAACACTCTATGCTGACTTTGAGCGCAAGGTTCAGAAGGACCCGGTGGAGATTCGGAAGATTTACAATGAAGAAGTAAGTCAGCTGGAGTATGATCTTTTACGGAGCAGCTACTGGATCGATGTCATCCTGACTCAATTAGAGGCAGCTACTGGGTTTGAGGTGGCCCCTTTTGTGAGTGTGGAAGAAGTAGAAAAGTATCGTGATATGAAGCTGGAGTGGCTAAAGGATCCGAAGAATGAACCGGGAATTGAGCTGGTTTATTTTACAGAAGACAGGGTTCGTGACTTTATTAAGAAAACGGCGGACGAAGCTAAAGAACTTCTCAAAGCTTGGGAAGCGTTAGAAAAACGGACGATTCAAGGGTGAGCTTATGGTCTATCTTACCTATGAGTGGAGGAGAATCACAATGAAAAAGATTGTAGCAGGAGGTATTTTATTTCTTGGTGGAATCATTCTTTATCTAGGTATTTATCTTCCTGCACTTGAACTTGGTCTTACTTTAGGCAGTTTTACGACTCCCCCAGGAAGAATCGGGTCAGCACTTGAAATAACCGAAGGAAATACTCCCATGTTTTATGCAATAGGATGTATGGGGCTTGGATTTATGCTCATGGTATGGGGAGCTTTAAAAGATGAGCTAAGGAAGACTTACTATTATGTAAAGAGAAAGCTCATTCATTTATGGAGGAACTATCTCACAGAGAAGAAAGAGGAGCCTAGCAGTAGCAATTAATAATTTTCTCGAAAGTAGGACAATGGAAAAAAATTCTTGATCAACTGGGACTGTAAAGTTTGGGATAGATATACAGAAAACATGTTTCTGATACAACAAAGAGGGACTGAACAGAGTTTACAGAAGAATCATGAATGGGGCAGAAGATAGTGTCGAAGATTATTATAAAATACTAAAACTTGAACAGAATTCTATCCGTTTGTGATCCGATCTTAAGAACCATAAAGAACATGAAACCGATATTCGATTCATGTTCTTTTTTATGAGGAGGCTTCATGTTGGTAAAGGATCAGAAGGTATAATATTACAGGATATAGTATAATCGTGCTTTACTATATTCACGAAACATGACATCAGGGGGCGTACATAAGGATATGAACAAGAAAAAAATCGCTATTATCATTTGTGTTTTACTTGGATTACAAGTTTTGAGCAGCTTCACACAGAACTGGCACCTAACTGCATCAGGTGCGATTCCTGGGAATCATAAGATTATTATTTCTCAGGATACAGTCTATGGTAAAGCCGCAATCTATGAAGACACCATGAATAATACGTTCGGAGCTGTTAAACTCAGAAAAAAATTAGGTTTATTTTATGAATTTGGTGGTCATGCAGTAAAAGAATCCCCTGATCGAGACATGCCTTTTCAGGCGGTAGGGTTTGAAAATGATGTAGAAGAAGATGACAGCTATGTTGTCGGCGTTAAAGTAAATCGCGACTCTAATATTACCTCCGTATCACTTGGAAATCACAAGAGGATAAGTTACTTGAATGAGCCCTATGAGTTCAGTATGAAGGACATCGAAGCCCATCCAGATCAGTATCTAGTTGAGGAAGTGAAGGATGGTTATGCGCTGTTTGTCATGGACGATTACACCGACGTAAGTTGGAACATAAGAGGTTTTGATAAGGAAGGAAATATGGTTGCTGATAAATTGTCCTCTGCCGAGCCGCGGTATACGAACTGGTAAAGAGTACATACAGCTTTAGAGACGGAAGCCAGAAAACAATAAAGAAATCTGAAAGGGGCAGGGAATGCAAACTTTTTTCAGATATAACTGGATTGTAAGAGAACAGTGGTACGAGTGGTGTAAGGATCTGCCGGAAGAGGAATTATTGCGACCACGAACCGGAGGAGTCGGAAGCATTTTACAGACGCTTTTTCATATCGTAGATGTAGAGTGGAGCTGGATTCGAAGACTGCAAGGTAAACCGGATGATCAGGAGAATTTTGATGATTATGCTTCGCTTCAGAAGGTAAGAGAGCTTGATCAGCGATTCAAACCTGAAGTGGAAGCATTCGTTGCTGCATGGGACAATTCAATGGAGTCCCGAGCATTTTACGATCATAGGCCTGATGGTAGTGTTGACCGTGATGCTTGGGGCGAAGTAATGCGTCATATCATAGCACACCAAATACACCACATGGGACAGCTGTCTGTTTGGGCAAGAGAAACAGGAATTCAGAAGAATCCGATTTCTCCTAATGTTATAGGTAAGAATCTAATTGCAGTTCAGCAAAAATGAGAGGGAAAACGAAGATGGAATAATGGGAATACAAAACGATGAAATATAAGACAGGTGGGTTCTTGGGAGGAAAAGTCGATACGGAGGAGTTCGAACAGGTCGCTTAATCAGAGATTGTCTCTATTGATATAATCTGATCGTACACCTGGTAGTACAAAGGAGCGCCGATAAGTAGAAGAACAACAAATAAGATCATTAAATTACGAAATAATTTCACGTTCTTTTCTTTCTTTGCATACAGCCAAAAAGGAAAGCAGATACAGGCAGCCAGCAGAAAAAACAACTCAGCAATAACGATCACTGGAGCATAATCCTCAAGCCTCATTAACTTCACCTCATCTTTTTTATCCAATTATAGAATATTTTTCTCTGCCTTGCGATAAATAATTTTCCGATCAGGGGGCTAATAGATGAAATTCAAAGCGGTATTTCTCGATTTCTATGGCACATTAGTACATGAAGACGATGATATTCTGCCTCTTATTTATGATGAAGTAAAACGCTCCAGCTCGGATGATGTAGAAGTAAATCATATTGGAAAGCACTGGTCTACTACGTTTTTTCACCTATCGCGAGAAAGTTATGGCGATTCGTTTCTCAGGCAAAGGGAGATCGGTATTCAGTCTTTAGCAGATACGGTTCGTAACTTTAATTCATCTTGTATAGCAGAAGATATCATTCAAACTCAGTTTAATAACTGGATTCAGCCTCCATTATACGAAGATACGATTCCTTTTCTGGAATCGCTCGTAGGAACCCCTATTTACATTCTATCTAATATTGATCGGGATGATATTACGGCTGCCATGAACTATCATGGGATTTCGGTAACAGACGTAATTACGAGTGAAGATGTGAGATCTTACAAGCCAAGAAGTGAATTATTTGAAGAGGGACTACGCAGAAGTGGATGTACAGCGGATGAAGTGATTCATATAGGGGATTCTCTTACAAGTGACATTGAGGGAGCCCAGCGCCTTGGCATCAAAGCAATCTGGATCAATAGGCTTGGTAGAAAGCTGCCGGATCACTATAAACCAGATTACATATATCCGAATTTAAGTGAAGTTCATTTGGAATCTTTATCATAAAAACAAAAGGGATACCCAATGAATGGGATCCCTTCTTTTAATGCTTATCATCTGCTAAAAAAACCTTAAGTTGTTCTGTTGGCATAGGGCGCCCTCTAAGATAGCCTTGAACTTCATGACATCCTAGTTTACAGAGCAAGAATAATTGTTGCTCCGTTTCTACACCCTCAGCGATAACTTTCATACCAAGTCGATCTGCTAATTCAATAATTGTCTGTACAACCTTTGCTTCATTCACGTTCATTGCAATGTCTTGAATGAGAGAACGGTCAATTTTGATATACGTGAATGGAAAACGATTCAACATACTTAGGGAAGAGAATCCCGTACCGAAATCATCAATGGACAGTGATACACCCAGCTCCACCAGAGCACGACAGATTTCTAGTGATTTTTTCGAATCGAATATCGCCGTTCTTTCCGTGATTTCAAGACATACATTTCGCGGAGAAAGATCATGTTGCTGCAGTAGCTCTGCAATTCGTTCTGCAAATAAAGGTTCTCTGAGCTGATGCGCAGATAAATTAACAGAAACCAAGATATCAGCATACCCCTCATCCACCAACTGCTTCGTTTGTTTAAAGGCGGCATTCAGAACCCAATCACCCATGGATTTTATCATTCCTGTATCCTCGGCGATCGGTATGAATTGAGCGGGGGACACGAATCCTAGTTCTGGTGAATTCCATCGAATTAAAGCCTCTAATCCAACAATACGATTTGTACGAGTATCGATCTGCGGCTGATAATATAGTGTGAATTCATTTTTGGCAAGAGCGGTGCTGAGTCCATTCACGATTGTTAAATTACGTTCGGCCATGGCTTTTAAGTTAGGAGTATAGGAATAATATTGGTTACGTCCTGCTTGTTTTGCAGCGTACATAGCAGTGTCTGCACTGCTATACAATGCTTCAATGGTTCTGCCATGCTCAGGCGCTATACTGATTCCAATTGATGCCGTAACGGTGTATGGTTTTCCAAAGATATGAACGGGCTGCTGTAGAGAAGATAAAAGTTCATTAGCATAACGAATGGCCTCCTCACTATAGCTCACAGGCACGGTTATAGCGAACTCATCTCCACCTAGCCGGGAAACGACTGCAGAGGAGGGCATACTCTCGCGAATTTGGCCTGCAACATGCTGTAATAAAAAATCTCCAGCTGAATGGCCAAGCGTATCATTGATCCATTTAAACTGATCGAGGTCTATCATAATGACAGCTGTCTGCTGATCTTCTAAATTAGAATTTTGAAGTGCCTGCTCTAAATTTTCTATAAAATGAAGCCGATTTCCGAGTCCTGTTAAATTATCCTCATAAGCCAGTTTTTGCAGTTTTGCCTCTGCATTCTTTGTTGTAGTGATGTCACGTGTAACCAGATAGCAAAAAATCTGATCATCAATTTCCAAATAGGCGGTGTCAATTTCCACGATCTTTGTTTCGTGTACAAAAGTATTGATTTTCTGTTCCATATGAATCGGTGTCATCGTGCCAAATTTTTCTTTATATAATTCTTTGATCATTTGTTGCTCTTCTTCAGGAATCAGAGAGATTAGATCAATTCCTTCTTCTGGAATTGTATTTGAAATTCCAAGCGATTTCCGAAAAGAGTCATTTATTTCTACAGCGAATCCTAAGTCGTTTACAAGTGCAATCCCTTGTCTTGATAAAGAAAACAGAACTTCGAACCGACGATTAGGTGAAGCGAGAAAGTCATAGTGAATCATGGCAGAACGAATATAATAAGCCCAGATCAATATACAATACGCGGGCATTATTTCATAAGGGAGTACTCTAAAAAGAGTCTCAGGGCCAAATGAATTTTTAAATAAGGAAAACACTGCCCAAAAGGCAGCCCACAATAGACTGAGGACGAGCCCTCGTTTGATTCTATGCATACGAAGGTATTCTTTTTGTGACCAGTTCTTATCCCTTCGCTGCCGATTGCCAATCCATAAAAAGAGAAACAACATCAAAAAATTATACCCTGCAATCCCCATGATCATGATCACCATGTAGAAATCCAACTGTTCAGAACGCCAAAATACACTTTGTGTACTTAACACAATAGCTTCAGGGGGATTCGTTAAAATGGGAATGATACCAATCGATGGGACTAAACAAATCAAATGTCGGAATAACGGTTTTATTCGTATTTTACTAACCAAGCTATAGAGATAGAGCCCGAGTGTCATCGTTACAAAAGCGCTGATGTATTTCACATACATCGTTACGTATAATCCAGATGCAATTGGCAATGTTTTTGCCCAGAATCCTCCAAGAAAAAATAAACTGAGTGAAAACAGTAATAACATACTTAGGCGATTTAATGTACTGGGAGGATTTTTGAAATAAACTTCAATTCCCAGTGCGAATAAAATCAAAAACGGGATAAATAAAAATATAATTTGTAGGATCATGTTGTACATTACCATCGCTCCATCTACTAGACTTCATTAACTCTTATTCAAGACAAGATTCTATTTTACAGTATATAACTGGTTAATACATAAAAAGGTTGAATATTAATTATAGATGTGGAATCATAAAACGATATAATAAATGGAAAATAAACCTATCGCCAATTGAAATGAATGGGGAGAATTCATTAATGAAGAAGAGAAGGTATATAACAAAGCTCCCCCGAAAAGAATGCCTGTCCTTTATAAAAGAAAATATTGATTTTATTCGCTTTGATTTTTATAACGAATCCTTTCGTGGATGGACGAAATTCGGCATTTTTAGCATTTCGTATAACGATGGGGAACACAATAGGAGAAGAATCGTTCGTAATAAGGCGGTAGGCCGGATTTCTGTAAAAGATGGAAAAACTCACGTTCGTTTTCGTCTATATAAAGGATGGACAGATCCTTTTGCTCTTATATACACGATGTTTCTTTTTTCATGTATAAATTTAATCATGGGCCCTCCGTTTATTTCTGAAATGTTTTTCCTTAGTGTAAGCCTGTTACCTGCGATTATGGTTTTATATTCTTGGTTATACACGATTTTATCAGAAGATGGTCATTCCAATGAGGCGATTTTGCTTGCTTATGTAGAGCGAGTATTTGAACTGGAACCGGAGATGAAGCAGTGATAATGATAAGTCATAAAAAGAAAAGGATTTATTTATGGATCAGTGCAGCTGTAATTAGTTGTATTGTTGCTACACTTTATTATCATCGGGATTTGCCTTTCCATCACAATATAGAGGCAGTGATCTATTCTCCAGATACAACATTTGAGAAAAAGACAAGGGTAATACTGGATGGGGAAAAATACAAAAGATTATCGGGTAAGCACCGGATTACAGGAGAAATTAAGGTAGACCAAGATTTGACGTATCACTTTACTGTCGACCTAGACGAAAATCAATATGAATATGCGATTCCTTACTATAGTGAGGATGGAAGTCGGCTTACGCTTGGTTTTATTCATATTTCCAAAGATCTGGATCAGGTATGGATGAAATCAAGTGAAGTAAACATTCGTTATCAGCTTCATGATGGGTACATCTATGGTCCAGCGAGTTCGACAGAGGATGTAGGCGATTCGTTAACGAAGATGCTTTATGGTAAGTAAGCAGCGTAGACTGCTCTATTATAAGTACAAGGAGATTCATAACTATAATGTTTGTTATTACATCGGTTCTTTCATTTTTGATCGGCGTATTTTGCGTAAAGTTCGGAATGGATAATTCAAAACAAAGTAAATACAACGAGGAAATGCTGCAAGAGCTTAGAGATATCAAAGAATTACTTGAGCAAAGAAGAGGAGAAAAGTAGAGAAAAGAAAAGTAGAGTACAGGTCACAGCGTGATAATACACACTTCAAGAATGATACATACAGCAAGAATGAACATATAGGAGGATTTTGCACGATGGATGTAACAACACCGATTCCGTGGAGAAGATATTTTGCTAGAATGTTTGATTATGTGGTTCACGCTGCTCTTTTTTTATCTCTATGGGCAGTGATCGATGAACCAAGTCTTATACGGCTAATGGAATACAGTTCTGCGACCGTCGATTTTTTGATGCTTGTCGTGTGGATTGTGCTTGAAGGATGCTATATGAATATTTTTAAAACAACACCAGGCAAGAAACTGCTTCATATTCAAGTTGTTCACGCAGATGGAAGTCCAATCGGCAGATATGAAGCTTTTGTCCGTGCACGTATGGTATGGTACCGGGGCATGGGGATGGGTATTGGAATCTTGCAGCTGATTGCGGGTGTGATTGGATACAGAAGATTAACTAGAAAGGGTTATACCAGTTGGGATGATGACCTGAGGCTTACTGTGAGGCATGGCAGGCTTGATACTTACCGGGTTATTCTTTACACCGTAATCGTTAGTCTTTGTTCCTTTTGGGTGATCTTTTTATTTGTGAGATATGCTCTAGCAATGAATTAGAATAAAACGGTGGTTTAGGTCTGCAATGTACCGTATGATATGAACAGGATCGACGAATATTTTTATAGGAAAAGAGAGGGATACACCGTATTCATGAAAATTACGATTGATTTAACAAAAGAGGATTACTGGAATATGAACAAGTTTGTCATGTTCCATATTCCGAAATACCGAAACCTGCTGATGCTCACATTCATCAGCCTGCCGATCATTATCATTGCAATGCTTCGTTTCGTGTTAGACTATTCTTGGGCATATTCTATTATTATCGGAATCCTAGTGAGTGCATTATCTGCGTTTTATATGATTTTCTCGATCAAACGCAAGGTCATGAGACTTGTAAAAACAAACGCTGGAACAGTCGGTAAACATGCTATTGAACTTAATGGGGAAGGCATGTACGAAACCACCGAATATAATAATCTAGAGTATTCCTGGAAAGAGATCGAAGCTATTAAATCAGATAAGGATTATATTTATATTTTCGTCAATAGTGTTCAGGCGATCAATATTCCTAAACGTGCTTTTGCGGATGATGAACAAGAGCAGGCATTTGTACATCAACTCGAACAATATACTCATAAGAAAATATCTTAATAAAGAAGGGCCAAGAGCGATATAAAGCTTTTGGTCTTTTTTTGTGATTTTATACAGGATAGTCGTATCCCGGTCACGAATGAGAAAACAAAGAACCTCGTCATTTACGTAATTATGCAGTCATAAAGTAAATAGATCGATAAAAACAGAGTTTGAGATAGGGACAATTCCAAAGGAGGAATGAACGATGGAACAAACCACATCAAGCATGACTTTTTTTCGTGACAGCCTTAAGGTACAGGTGTATGCAGACCGCAAACAGATGGGACTTACTGCAGCTGTTCTTGTGGCAGATCAGATGAGAACTCTGCTTCAAAAGCAGGAACGAATCCGGATGATTTTTGCTGCAGCTCCGTCTCAAAATGAGTTTTTGGATGCCCTCGGAAAAGCGGAGGGAATCGACTGGAAACGGGTTGATGCCTTTCATATGGATGAATATGTAGGATTGCCAGAGTCCGCTTCACAGCGGTTTGGTCTATTTTTGAAGCGTGGTTTGTTTGATCGTGTTCCGCTTGGGAATGTTCATTATATTAATCCATCTAAGGATGCAGAGGAAGAGTGCAATCGGTATACGAAACTGTTGACTGCCTCTCCAGTAGATATTGTCTGTATGGGGATTGGAGAAAATGGGCATATCGCTTTCAACGATCCGCCAGTTGCAGATTTTTCTGATCCCGTCTGGATGAAACGTGTAGAGCTGGATGAGGCATGCCGAGAACAACAGGTGAATGATGGATGTTTTGCGAGTCTGGATCAAGTTCCAACCCATGCGTTAACTCTGACCATTCCAGCGCTATTATCCGGAAAATATATCTACTGTATGGTTCCAGGCCCGCTCAAACGGGCAGCCGTTACAGCAACCTTAACGGGACCTATAGAACCAAGTTGCCCCGCTTCTATACTGCGAACGCATCAAGGAGCGATTTTGTTCCTAGATGAGGCGTCATATGATGCTGAGCTGGGTCTTGGAAAGGATTGATCTGGGCCTATGAGTGAATATAACGATGCTGCTGTGGAAGGAATTCACTACAGGACAGGGGAGAGAATCAAACTCATCTGTAAAGATGGAAAGATCAGTGAAATCAAAGTCTTATCTAGCACTCCAGCTAAACGTAATGAGAGAAGCTGTGATCTTCATGAGATCAAGGAGGGGCTTCCTCTGATTGGCCCGGGACTCGTTGATCTTCAGATCAATGGATTCCAAGGCTACGACTTCAATCATCGGCATCTAACTTCGGAAACGGTAAAG
Source organism: Paenibacillus sp. J45TS6 (assembly GCF_018403285.1). Classification (GTDB taxonomy): domain Bacteria; phylum Bacillota; class Bacilli; order Paenibacillales; family Paenibacillaceae; genus Paenibacillus. Next base: position 24,226 of record NZ_BOSJ01000004.1, read on the forward strand.
TCGGTAACAAGGTTACTGCTGCAGCAAGGCGTGACGTCCTATTATCCAACGCTGATTACAGAGAGCTCAGAACATATTGAGCGAGCCCTTCGCACTATAGCTGCCGCCTGCGCGGAGGATCTAGAAGTGGCAAGCATGATATCCGGAATTCATGTAGAAGGCCCTTATATCTCACCGAAAGATGGTGCAAGGGGAGCGCATGCTTTGAAGTGGGTGAGAAAGCCGGACTTTGAGGAATTTACGCAGTGGCAACAAGCTGCAGAAGGCAGAATTAAGCTAATTACACTCTCACCAGAATGGGAGAATGCAGAGGTTTTTATCCGTCAATGTGTAGCCGCAGGAATTACCGTCTCCATTGGTCATACCTCTGCGTCATCCTCTCAGATCAAGGCTGCGGTTGCTGCTGGAGCATCGATGTCAACCCATTTTGGTAATGGTATACAAGCAGAGCTTCCTCGTCATCCGAATGTCCTATGGGCACAGCTTGCAGCAGATGAGTTATCATGTTGTCTCATTGCGGATGGGTTTCATCTCCCAGAGGAAGTGCTTAAAGTAGCCCTGAAGGTAAAAGGAGATCAGGCGCTGCTCGTAAGTGATGCCGTTGCCCTCTGCGGAATGCCGCCAGGGTATTACGATACACCTGTTGGGGGCAAAGTGGTCCTTACTCCGGAAGGCAGACTCCATCTAGCCGAGTCCCCCGAACTGCTTGCTGGCTCTGCACAGCTGCTGACTAGAGGGATCGAACATCTTACTAGAAGCGGGATCTGCCGTTTAGAACGTGCCTGGGATATAGCTTCTGTAATTCCCTCTTCCATGATGGGCTTATCTTCAGCACGTGGAATTGAGGTTGGAGCACCAGCGGATGTACTTCTGGCCTCCTGGGATGGCGAGCAGTTCAAGGTCCTTCGTACGTATAAGGCAGGAAAGTGCAGCGAGTAAAGCAGGCCTCTAAGAAATCACGTTTTTTATCATTGAAGAAGTAACTACGCCCACTCTATTGTTGTTATTACATATGAGCTAATCATAAAAGAGAAAACAAAATAGAGCGGAGAGTGAGTGTCATGAGTGTGGTAGCAGGTAAACCTGCGGGATTTTGGAGACGTTTGGGAGCGTATATCTTAGATTCATTTGTTATCGGCATACTAATGAATACATTTATCGGTTTGATAGGTAATACAGCAACAGAAGTGCTATTAATGCTATACTTTTTGCTGCTGCCTGTGTTTTGGAATGGGTTTACTGTAGGCAAGTATCTATGTGGTATCCAAATTCGAAGAGTACTGGATAAATCACCTCCAACCGTAAAGAACATGTTACTCCGATTTTTTGTAGGATCTTTCGTGTACGCTGTCACACTCGGAATTGTTCAGATCGTTAGTGGCTATTTTGTTATAACTCGGGAAGACAAACGCTCCATTCATGATCTCATTGCCGGTACAGAGGTAGTACGAAGATAATCAGCAAAAGATTCCACTGCAAAACCGACTGCAACATATAGAGCAGTTGGTTTTTTTAACAGGGAGGTAACAAAACCGTCCTATGCTCCGTCCTTTACTTATAACCTTACAGCTCGTAATAACAGGTTATGGAGAGGATTTTCATCGTGATAAATGGTTCTAATCTCCAGCGGAGTACTCTTAAAAAGTGGTTACTTGCGCTCGGTATGATCATGTTAGTCTTTGTGCTGCTCAATCCGACTGAAGGTAGGTACCATGGTTGGCTGGAGCGAGAATATGGAATTACACTCGAAGAGTATAATTATTTTGATGGAAAGACTTTTGTTAAAGATGGGGAACGAATGTATGAAACAGGACATACCCGAAATGCTTTGTTTTTCACAATAAAAGATATGGAATATTACGATATGGATCATAACGAATTAGTATATGAGATCAGAACGGTAGGGCTACTCGGGACTTTTTTTGAAAGAAAATAAGGATAGGGGGAAGATACCATGAAGCCGATCAAAAGGTCTAAACTCCGTATTAAGCTCGGAACGGCATATTATCGTAGTAGACGATATGTAGAGTGGTATTTTGGAGGAACTCGGTTCGCTCAAAAACAAAGCAGCACCGTATTGCCATATAAAGTTGCATCCCATAAGACTCCGCTGTTGAGAAAGTTAAAGGATGTAGATATGTGGCTGCAACATAACAAGATCATCAATTTAAAAATTGCAATGAAACGTTTGAATGGGATTATCATTCAGCCTGGGGAAACATTTTCTTATTGGAAGCTAATCGGCAATCCAAACCGCAGAAAGGGATATGTGGAAGGAATGGTTTTGTTCTATGGTGGCTTTAAACCCGGAATTGGGGGCGGCTTGTGTCAGTTGTCGAATCTCCTCTACTGGATTACCTTACATACCCCTATGCAGATAACGGAGAGGCATCGACATAGCTATGATGTGTTCCCTGACTCAGGCCGAAGTCAGCCATTTGGAAGTGGAGCAACCTGCGCCTATAACTATCTCGATTTGAGAATTACCAATCCTACTGACCGGCCGTACCAGCTTACTCTACAAATCACAGATGAATTTCTAATCGGTTCATGGAATAGTGTAGTTCCACAGGAGCTGACCTATGAAGTGTATGAGAAGGAGCATCGGATTACTCAGGAACACTGGGGCGGACATATGAGACATAACCTGCTATACCGGCGAGTATGGAATCAGCAGGAGGAACTGATTGATGATCAGTATATTACAGAGAATCATGCGCTGATGATGTATCAGCCATTTTTGAAATCGGAGAATGAGGTAAATGAACAGCAGGAGCAAGCTTAGGATCACCTTGAAGGGCTGAATGTAATTCTCCAGCTATAAGGACAAATAGGTAGGAGGTTGAGCGTGAGAAGGAAGGACAGAATGCGGAGATCAGGTGGTTTTCTACTTTTATTCGTATGTTTCCTATGTGCTGTGTTTTTACAAGGCTGTACTTCTTCTCGTCCAGCTCTTCAGGGGACAACATTATCCGAGATCTATCCAGGTGATATAACAAAGGTGGACAGAGTAGAACTGCTTGATGGAACAACGGGTAGAACAAAATGGCTGGATGATCCGGGTGAGATCCGTCTATGGATTGGAGGTTTAAACGATGTGGTACTCATTCCAGAAGAGAATCAGGAGGGAAGTGTCGGCGGGATGTATGTAATCGGATTCTACGAAGGTGAAGATAGAAAACTTTGGTTTAGTCCGCAATCCATAGAAGATGTTTATTATGAAACAAACGAGCTTTTTACAGGTCAAATTCAGTTACTATTCGAGCGTGAATTCAGTACACCGTAAGGAAGGGTAACGTCAGGAAAGGTCTCAATACATAAGTGAAAATTCGTAGGGGGAATGCTCAGATGGAACATATTAAAGCGGTTATTTTTGACCTAGACAATACGTTGCTGGATCGAACGACGACCTTTCGAAAGTTTGCAGAAGGGTTTATGAAGCAATATTTTAGGCATATCGAATCAACGGATCTATGGCTTGAGCAAATGATTGAGCGTGATGAGGATGGATATAAAAATAAGCCTGTGCTATTCGCAGAACTGCTGAGCGAATTCCCTTGGAACAACGAACAAAATAAACCGCTCGTAGATGATCTGATGAAATACTATGCTGAGAACTACGTAATAAGTGCTGTCCTTATGGAACAGGCAGAAGAAGTCATTGCTTACGCGAAAGAAAAGTATAAGACAGGGATCATTACGAATGGCAGGAATGCGGTCCAGTATGGCAAAATTGATCATCTCGGGTTAAGAGAACAATTTGATGTGATTGTGGTGTCCGAGGAGGCGGGATGCAAGAAACCGGACCCACGTATTTTTCAAGTGGCATTAGAGCGGCTAAACGTAAAACCTGAGGAATGTTTATTTATTGGAGATCATCCGATTAATGATGTGGAGGGGGCGCACACGCTGGGAATGCATACGATCTGGATGAGGGTTAACCAGCCTTGGTGTGAGGCGAACAAGGCAAAACCACTGCACACCATCAATCAGATTGGGGAACTGCTACGCATAATGTAATTCTCTTCCTTCTTTCTTAACTGGTTAACTTCATTAACTTCTGACCCTATTCTTAATTTTCACTTTCTTTCTGGACAGCCACAGCGTAGAAATAACTAAGCATCGAGATGATTTGAACGATGGTAAGTGGATCTCTCCAATGACCGGCTTGTAAAGAAAGGATTGTAGAAGTGAAAAACACGAGTAAAGAAAAATACTTCAAATAATTCTGGCTTCCCATTCGGAAAATGAGCAAGACACAGAATAACAGGGCAATACAAAGCAAGACGATCATGATCATGGGTAAAACTCCTTTACTATTCATGAATACAACGATGCTAATATTAGTAAATATTTTATTGGGATTATATAACAAATATTAAAAGAGTGTCTATGTTTGATTTATTATGGGATGTCAATTGTGACTGTAGAGACGAGGTGATAGCGTTGACAGTTTTGTATCCGATTCAGATTAATGAAGTACTAAAAAGACACGAAGTTCCTGAACTCAGAGGTAAAGTGGGCTGGGGGAGAAGGGAGGAAGATTATCCTGCTCTACTAGATCATTGCCTGCTATGGGCAACTGCCCGAAATGAACAAGGAAGATTGGTCGCCTTTGGTTATATTACCGGACCGGGTGAAGCTTTTGAACATGGATACATGGAGGATGTGATGGTTGATCCAGAAGAGCAGGGCAAGGGGATAGGGAAATCGCTTGTTCAGTCATTGCTACAGGCAGCGGAAGATTGCGGAATTTCGATTGTGACTGTCAATTACAGCAAGCAGCATGAGTCCTTTTATAAAGAATGTGGGTTTACACCTTGCGGCGGTGCAGTATGGAGGTCTAGAAAGGAACAAGAGGAATGAGGATACAAGCGGCTCGCAAACTAAAAATAGGCGCTGGTGTGTTGCTTGTAGTGATCGGTGTCTTCCTTATCCTATCTGGTAACTCAGGAAACAAGGAGGAATCAGAGATTCTTACCTCAGCCCAGTCTATTCCCCTAGAAAAGACAGAACTGTATTTAATGAATGGCGTTGGAGAACGGTGGGAAGTCCAGGACTATATGATCCTAATTAGCAATGGACAAATCCTAAGAGGTAATGCAGAGCTTACTTACACAGGAGATCCAAGCGATTTGGCTCAAACACGTAATTTTGAAATTAGTTTTTACGAAATGAATGAGGGACAAGAGAGAGGGAGTTTTTTCGCGAGAGTATCATCTAGTCAGCAGTAGCAGAACAGTAGATAACCCTCTTAATATTATAGAAAATGCAAAAAATCTCGGTACTAACGTTCACGAGTATTCTTATGACGAGTTAAATAAGGATGAGGGCACCTATGAGTCTACTTTTGCTGAAATTATATGGGATGACGAAATGGGAAAGATTCATAAAGAAGTGGTGGATCTGAGCATACGTAGACAAGTAAAGGTAGATCATTATTCAGAAAAAGAGGCATCTTCTGAAAATAAGTAGGAACTCGTCTTTCGTGAGATGTTAATTAGAGCTTTACATATAACTAGAGAGTATTAGAAATGAGGACATGTATGAACTTATTTTCAAAGCGTAGTTTCTTTATTCTATCCGCGATTACCTGCATATTCTTTATCTCAGGTTGTGGGGGCCCAAGTAGACAAGATGTTATGAAATATTTAGAACCTTCCGGACAAGAAAAGTATGCTGTCCATTTTTTTTACCAAGATAGCTTGCCCATGACGGAAACAAATGAATTAAATATCTTTCATAACTCTCATCCTATTTTTCTAGATACCATTAATAAAATTCAATTTTGGAATCAAGACATAGAACCTTATAAGAGATGGGCCAAGGTACTTGGTATTAAGGATTTTCCCAAGTATTTGGTCATGGATGCAGAAGGGATCGTATTAGAAACTCCCTATTTAAGCAGAGTAAAAGAATTTTAACGGAAGAATTATTGCCAAAAGACACTGATTCGAATTAGTAAATAACCACAGTAAAAAATCAAAAAAAAGGGGAGTCAGAATGAATTCTGATTCCCCTTTGTAATGACACTATTCTTGCAGCTAAATTAAACAAATCTTACTTCGATCTTACATTTTTAAGCACAATGTTGCTGTGAGGCAGTGACGGTATGTCGTTAAAGCTATAACTGAAGTCTTGTTCTGGGATCTCATAACTCATTTTATTAGCAAGGTAGTCGAGGCTTTCCTTCATAATCTCAATCGTAATAAACTCCCCAGCACAGCGATGCCCTGTATCGTAATCACCGCCGCCTTGCGGGATGAAATTAAACGGGGTTCCTCTCCAGTCTTTAAAACGATCCGGTCTAAACTGCTCCGGCTGATCCCACAAATCAGGATGGTGATTGGTACCATACAGATCGAGTAGTGTAAGTTCACCCTTCTTAAATTCATAGCCTTGCCATGTGAAATCTTCCTTCACTCTTGCTCCGCTAAAAGGGAAGAATGGATAAAAACGTCGGACTTCCTGAACAAAGTTTTGTAAGTAAGTTTCATCGCCGGAGGCTAGTTTTTCACGTTCTTCCGGTTGCTGAATAACAGCTAAGGCCGTAAAAGTAATATAGATGGAGACTGCTACAATGGGCCGAATGATATTAAGAACTTCAACGGATGCCGTCTCCGGATCAAGCAGCTCTCCCGTTAGGTCACGATGCCAAGAGAAGGTGTAGAGCGCTGTATCTTCTGCTGGATGAATCTTGCCTTCGCGTACTTCTTCCACAAGAGCTGTTATCCATTTCTCTGCTTTGGAACGTGCTCGTTTACCCTTCATATGCGCTACGCCTATCGCAGCAGTTGCTTCTATCATGGCACCGAGCCACTCACTTTTTTCCTTCACTTCATCGATTGCTAGAGGGACACCTGCCCATTCACAGGCAATACGGCACAGAAGCTCCTGTGATTCCTCATAGATTTCGATTTCTTTTTTGGTTTCCCAGCGGCCCACGGCAAGACCCCAATGTTTGCTCGTAATCTCTCTTATTTTCTGAAGACCTTCACGAGACATAAGGGACATAAACATCGCTTTCCGGTGATGGTGTTCTTCTCCATCTAAGGTTTGCACTCCGTTCTCACCAAAAAGCGTTTTCAATACTCGCTTGGGAGCTGCACCCTCTCTAACAAATTTCTCATTGTCATAAAAAAGCTGAGCAGCTTCTTCCCCGCGCATGCAGATCGCTTTTTCCCCAAGCAACCGTGTCTCAAACAGGTTGGATTGAAATCCAATCGCGCGGTTTGTGATATATAAGTAACCTTCTTTGAGAACGTTTAGCGTATTATCCAATCCTTCTTCTTTTGGAAATGATCTGGTTTCTTCCATTTGATATGACACCTCCTGAATTTGAATTCTATGTACACTTGTATTATTAGATTAATACCCGAATATGAATTCTTTATAACAGAAGGTGAGAAGGAGAAGGGCTATTTTCGCATGTTACTCATTTCCAAGAGCTTATATACTAATTTCAATTCCTTATTTATGTAGTCGTTTTACTGCTGACCGCTACGGTCCCTGCAGGGATTGAATGAGCATGGTAGCTGCCATCTTCTCTAATTTCTAATGCATTTAATTGTTTTCCATAAGCACAGGCTCCATCAATACCGATTTTATCTTTCTGAAACCAAATATCAGCCCGCTCGTGTAAATGGACGGTAGGCGTATGTCCGAAGACAACGATTTTGTCGAGATTCGTAGCCTGATCATGAAACATCTCTCTAATCCAAATAAAATCATCTTCGGGTTGCTCTTTAAAGTCGGCATAAAAAGGATTGATGCCTGCGTGTACAAAGAGATGGGTAGCGTTTTCATAATATAAAGGCAAAGAAGTAAGGAATTCTAGATGGTGGGAAAAATGTGTTTTAATAAAAGCTTTTGCTTGTTCATAAGTTTCCTGATTCAGCTCTTCAGGAGAGCAGGATAAATCACAGTAACTGGCTAACGTTTGACGAGCACCATTTCTAATCCACCGTGCATCTTCATCCTTTAAAATAGCATCGAGAAACAGTTGATCATGATTGCCTTTGAGAACAATGACCCCATGATCACGGTGAAGTGTCATGACTTGGTCTACGACCTCTTTACTGCGTGGGCCACGATCCACGTAATCTCCTAAAAGTATAAGCTGATCTTGCTCGGGCTGATATTTTACTTTGTGGAGTAAGGCGTTAAATTCGTCATAACACCCATGTAAATCACTGATAACAATGGTTCTGATACCGAGCACTCCTTTCAAAAGATAGATGAAAACAAAGCCAGATTTCATTATTTTCCATTATATCTGAATCAAACGGATTTTGGGATATTTTAATCTATCGTTTATAAAATCCTCTATACGTTTAATTAGTTAACAACAACGAAATATAAAGGGAGAGAGCAAACATGGCAGATAATAGAGAGCGCCCGACAAATCGCAAGAAAAATATGACGATTATCGGTATAATCGCAGTGGTTCTTATCATAGCCGCATTCTTAATGAATTACTTTGGTAACTATACAACAGTAACTGGCGGTTAGGTTAATTACATTATATAAATAAAGTAGATTGAGCTACATACGATAAGCCCTTGCTTTTAGCAAGGGCCTTTTTGTATTTTCATAAATGAACAATAAAAACGTGGATTATCCATAAATTGTAAGATAAACTGATGAAAAGGAGGCAAGAGCAATGAACCTCGCCAATCGGATTACCATCATTAGAATCACAATGATTCCTTTGTTTATGCTCTGTTTTTATTTTTATTCCAATGTCGCAAGTTCGGAACAAGCACCGATCTGGAATACAATGAGCTATGTCTTGACTGTATTCCTCTTTGTTCTTGCTGCGGGGACAGATAAGCTTGATGGTTATGTGGCTCGAAAATATAATCAAATTACGAACTTGGGTAAGCTGCTTGACCCATTGGCAGATAAGTTGCTTATCTCTGCTGCCCTAATTATGATGGCAGAAGCAGGCATGGTTCCCGGATGGATGGCTGTCATTATTATCGGCCGAGAATTCGCGATTACTGCTTTAAGAATGGCTGCTTCTGGGAGAGGGATTACTCTTGCGGCAGATCAGTTTGGTAAAATAAAAATGGTCCTGCAGGTAATCGCCATTACGGCTGTACTTTTACATAACTTTCCGTTCAGTATGTTTACGACTTTCCCTGTCGATCAGGCACTTTTAGTTGCAGCTACCTTCGTAACCCTGTTATCAGGATGTAACTATATCATCCGTAACCTGTCCTATTTTAAAAATTAAGAGGTGAAAGAATAATGCATGAATTACGTGAACGCATCCCTACAAGGAAACCGGGAGTGTCCCTTTCGGATATTGCTTACACAGAGACAAAACTTCAAGCTTTATTTCCTACGCAATATAAAGAGCTCGTACAGCTGGTGAATCAAGCTGAAATTGATGAATGGATTCTCTATCCTATAAAAGACAACCAGCGGCTCGCTAAAACATCCGATGATATTATCCGAAATAACGAATTGATAGATTTGAGTGATTTCCCAGAGCGTTATATTGCGATCGCTGAAGATGGAACAGGTGATCTTCTGTGCTATGTTGTAGGTGAACAAAATCAGATGAGCGAAACGATCTACTACTACAATCATAAGTCAAATGAAATGGAGCCGTTTTATGAGAATCTAGCATCCATGATTGTAGAATTACTGGAGGAATGATAGGTGATAACATCATGATAAGAAATAAAGAAACATCCGAACATTATATTTGGGGAGCAGGCTGTGATGGTTGGAAGCTTGTGAATGATTCGAGTTTAAGCATCATCCATGAAAAGATGCCTCCTAGTACATGTGAATCAAGTCATTACCATGAGCTAGCAAGACAATTTTTCTTCATTCTCTCTGGCGCAGTAGAATTAGAGGTGGATGGAGTTACCTACAGCCTCTCACAACAGGAAGGAATGGAAGTTCAAGCGGGAACTCCGCACCAAATCTTCAATCGTACGGAGGAAGATGCCGAGTTTCTCGTTATTTCTTCACCGAGATCAGCCGGAGATCGGGTGGAGCTTACCTAATGAGAGGGAAATTCGCCATAGTGGTATTATCTGCTTCTAGTAGACAAGAGTAAAAAGACTTCTGGCATTTATAATCAAAAAGCCTCTCGTCCAAAGGACGAGAGGCTTTAGTGCTAATACCTAGGATATTTATCTTTATCAGCGTTGTTCAATTAAGAATGTTTCTCCTGTTTTCTCAAAAATCTTTCTTATGATGGCTTCTCTTTCAGCCGCCATGCTAGGACGAAGGTGGTTATAGTCACGTTATTGTATATCGTAACCCTCTATAAATTGTAATGCACACGCGGCATGGTAATTAGCCAAATCCTTCGCAAACTGCTCATCTGGAAATCCTCTATGAAGCAGTTTCAAACCACCCGATAGTAAGGATATATGATGGTGGAAACGGTAGAATAACATCCGATCAGGATCAAGCTTATCGTTCTTTAGATATCGGTAGAAATCCCCAAATCGTATTTCTAAAAAACTATGTTCATGCTCGATATCAAAGAACATTGCCCCCTCAATGTCGATCAAAAAGGGTTCCAGCTTGTCATTCACAAGCACATGGTTTGGGCCTAATTCCCCGTGAATGAACCCATACTGCGTTCTTGATTTAATTCTTGATTCAAGTTCATACAAAATCTCGAGTAATTTGTTTTGTTTGACCTGAATGTCCTTCATATATTGTGAAGCATATGATAACTGTACTTTGGCATTTTCCATTTGCTCGTAATGGCAGTTCTCGGTACCGATCTCACTCTGATCCGCTTTTCCAAAATAATGCCTTTCGTTAGCATGCATACGATCCAGCATATCCCCCAGCCGCTCAAACACTTTATCCTGAACTCGTGAATCGGAATGCTTAAAATAAGATTCTGCCGTTTGTCCGTCCACATATTCAACAAGCGCATAATCAAATGGGTAACGCGTTTTTTCTGTATTTAGATCATAAAGAGTGGGGGTCTTAATTCCATGTTGTATCAAATACTTGTTATTTAATTCAAAGAGATGACTACCATAAGAATATTGATGAATATCACCATTTTCTATATCTTCTTTAAAATAATTCATGGATAAATCCCATTCATACAAAACGCAGATGAATCCATTACTGCACTTAATCTTATAGACCACTTTCTGTGCACCGCCATGCATTTTCGTTACACTGCTAGCTAAATAACCGGTACCAAAAACTTTTTTCAGATAATCCTGTAGATCAGTCTGGTCGAGATGGCATGTAAAGTTCACTAAACAACACTCCAATTTAAGTTTTTGCCGGCAACATCATTGTAAATAAATTCCCTGCCAAAATATAGACTTTTTCTTCGTGAAGGATTATGATGTTGAATAAGGTCTTGAAAAAATAAACAAAAATCCTTTGGACTCTAGTCCAAAGGATTTTTTTGATGAATGTCCAGTCTACCGGCATTTAATTACGCCTTAAAATTATATAAAGGTTTAATAATCTCTACAATCTCCAGCGCATCCTTCGTATTCTCCAAAATCTCCTCAATTGGTTTATAAGCCATAGGGGCTTCATCGAGCGTTTTGGTACTCACGGAAGAGGTCCACACGTCACGCATTGTATCCTTAAAATCATTCATATGAATGAGGTCTTTCGCACGTGAGCGGCTCATGAGTCTTCCGGCCCCATGGGGAGCAGAATAGTTCCAATCCGGATTTCCTTTTCCAATCGCAATAATGGAACCATCACGCATATTGATTGGAATGATCACTTTTTCACCTTTTTTGGCTGAAATGGCACCCTTTCGAATGATCTTATCTTCTGGATTAATATAGTTATGAATGGTAGTGAATTTGTCTAGGTTCCTGTAGTCAAGCTGCAAAAACTCAGCAATCGCTTTGGACATGCCCTGACGATTCAGCAAAGCAAACTCTTGTGCAGCATACATATCCTCTAGATATTCATCAGCCCCTGCACCTTCAAGAAACATCAGCGGTTTTGGTACTCTGTAGAGTTCCAGCTCCGCGTCATACTTTTGAATAACAGCTGGGATAGTGTCTACATCCCCAGAAGCACGTAATAAGCGAATTTCTTCTTCGCGCTGCTCCATAAGATCCTGTAACCGGCTTGTGCAATAACGTTCTGCCTTTTTCTGATGGTAAGTTGCCACTTGAAGTCCCAAGTTCCGGCTTCCCGAGTGAATGACCAGAATTTTGTTCCCTTCCGAATCCACATTAATCTCTATAAAATGGTTGCCTCCGCCAAGAGAACCAATGCTTCGCTGATGTTTCTCATAGTCTGTCCCTGTTTTCTTAGAGATTCGCTTGATCTGTTTCTGGAGAGCAGGTTTCTCCAGTTTATGCATCACCTTTTGATGGATGGAGTGACCATGTGGAACTTTGTGCCTGATAAAATGATCAAGTAGAGCAAAATCAATTTCTATTTTTCCAAGATAAGTTACCTCCATACCACATCCAATATCGACACCGATGAGATTAGGAACGACGCGGCCCTTTAATTGTTGAGTATAGCCGATAACACAACCTTTTCCGGCATGGGAGTCCGGCATGATACGAACTTTTGCTCCTCCAAAGGCTTTCTGATTACATAGTTCAAGCACTTGGCCGTAGGCCGTTTCCTCCAGGTGTGATGTGAAAATTTTAGCTGTATTATACTTTCCGATCGCTTCAAACATACAAAATTCTCCTTATAATTCTCTCGTTATTATAACGAAGAGTATATCATCCGATAATTTCCTTAGGTGGTTATAAATTGACTTAAAACATTTAATACGTAAGCTCATTCTTTAATAACAAGTCCAAAAATCTTAGTGAATAGAATAGCCTGCGCTGGAGAAATAATACAACCTTGAAGATCTTCAAGCGTGGCACCCAAGTTAAAAAATTCATTATTACTGAGATCAATTCCCTTAAGGCTTGCTCCAGAGAACTGTGACTCGTTTAACATACAACGATCAAATTCTACCTTTGTAAATTCCGAATGATAGAAGTCTGACTTCAGTAAAGAACAGTTTTCGAAAGACACCTGTTTCATGTTACTGAATCGGAATGTAGCATAATCACCTGCGCAGTCTTGAAATACGATGTTCCGAAGAGTGGCAGCTGTGAGGTCCATCCCGATAATTTTGCAATGTTCAAATCGTACCCGGTGAAGAACTGCCTCATTAAAATCCACATTCGATAAGTCACAGTGAGTGAATACCACATCCGTTAGTTCGGCACTTGGAAAGGATACTTGGCTAAAAGTAACATGGCTAAACTGCATTTGATCAAAAAGAACTTTTTCAGCTGTAACATAGGATATTTCTTGTTCTTCGCATACCGACTGTATCCATTCTGTTCGGTCGTCTATCATTGCACTGGAGAGATCTAGTGTATTTAACTGATGAGGCAGTTTGGGACGGATGATTTTGAGTGGAGATTTCTCTGTATTTGACATGGTATAATATTCCTCCTGCGATTTAATGTTTTATGTAAATAAACCTTTGTTTATAGCTATAGAGAAGTGTGCCTTCACGTATTGTAACAAAAACGAGATATCTTTTGATGGGTTAAATGTTCGTAAACATGGTTTGTCTTGTTATAATAGGGGTAACGGAGCATAATAGCGAGTAAGGACGGAACACGATAAACCGTGTGTGATAGCTACGTTTATATTTATAGATAGGGAGTGCTTGTGCAATGAGACAACAATTTCTGATGAGTTCGTGGAAGACGGCGTCCAAGTTAGTATCGTCCTATTTTAAGAAAAGCTGGTCCATTCACGACTATCCTACCGAATATAGACAGATATCTGGACAAGACACGGGAGAGGAACAGTTTCCTTGGGAAGCTCGAATTATGAACTGGTACTGGATGAGCGGAAAAGGACATACGAAGCAAGAAGCATTTAAGGCGTTGCAAGAGAATTTTATGGATTATCAGGCAAAAGGGAATGATCTGCCTAGACCAGGAAGTAAATCAGGAATGGTGTTTACTTCAGTCGATCAGATTAACTATTTAGAGCCAGAAGGCATTATTTTATTCAAAGAGATATTTGGATTGGATTATTACGGCATGTTCATATCGGATGATTCTACGCTGTATGATTTCTGTGATACAAAAGAAAAAGCCCAGCGGAAAATCGCCAAAATTCAGGAGAAGTATGGAATCCGGGTGGAGGATATTACGGGGCTGCGAATTGTGGGTATTCTGGAACGTATGCGGGAAGCAGGCGTGTGAGTGTTTTTATCATAAACGAAAAGATTATCTCATTATAAGGGGGATACTTCTGTTGCAGATGCCAACACATATTGTGGCCGCAGGCGGAATTGTCGAAGATGAGAACGAACAAATCTTACTGGTTAAGACATTTCATGGCGGTTGGGTTTTTCCTGGTGGACAAGTAGAGGTTGGAGAGAATCTCATGGATGGTCTACGAAGAGAAGTGGAAGAAGAGAGCGGAATTTCTACTCAGGTCATGCAGCTAATCGGCGTATATTCCAATACAGGGATATATAAGTGGCATGATGGGATAACAGACGTACCGACGAAGGTCATGTTTGATTTTATATGCAAGCCGGTCGGCGGGGAACTCCGCACCTCGGATGAAACTTCGGAAGTGAAGTGGGTAAAGAAAGATAAGGTTCTCGATTATATTACATCGGGAGCGATCCGTGCTCGGTATGAAGTGTACCTTGAATACAAAGGGACTGTCAGGTATATGGAGTATGTAACAAAACCAGACTTTATAGTAAAGGAGAGCCGAGATATTTAGGGTCTTCATAGTAATACATAAAATAATGAATAATGAATAACGGATGTGTTCTTTTTTTCATCCATGTTCTCATATCCTGTATGCATAACGCTTTGCATCTGTAATGAATGAAAAACCCGGTCTTCAAGATTTTAATATCTTAAGTCGGGTTTTTATCGTTTTTTGCTCTGATCCTAAAAAAGTTCAGGAGGCAGGATTATGTTTGTAAAAATGTATATCTATCATGTGAACCTTACCCGAATTGCAGAATATGAAAAAATAATGGAGCGAGCTGACAAGCTGTATAAACGGTATGTGAACTATGAACTTTTTTATATGGAAAGTGAAGAAGATCCGGGGAAATTCATTGAAGTTCAGACGTATGCCTCAGAGGAGTTATATGAGATAGGTCATAAGTTAATTAACAAAGATCCTGAATTCATGGATCTATACCAATCTTTTGAAGCCGTACTGGCCCCTCATAACAAGGAGATCCACGAAGAAACACTGCGTGATCATTGAACGGAATAGAAGTTATAGGATAGAAATCTATGAGAATATTATATCGGAAGAGTTTAATAATTTATGAGACGGTTAATTAATAGACATGCGGGAGGTAAGATTACTTTCTGTAAACAAATCCAACATAAGGAGTGATTTCAAATGGCAAATAACAATCGAAATGATAAGATGAGCCGCGAGGAAGCAGGACGTATGGGTGGAGAAGCAACAGCAAAAAATCATGATAAGGAATTCTACCAAGAGATTGGCGAAAAAGGTGGAGAAGCTACATCCAAAAATCATGGTAAAGAGTTTTACCAAGAGATTGGTGAAAAGGGTGGAGAAGCCCGCAGCAACTCTAATAATGATGGAAAAATGAGCCGGGAAGAAGCTGGCCGTAAGGGTGGACAAGCAAGTTCTCGCTCCTAATAGTGAATTTCCAAAAACTTGATCTATTTAAGTTTAATGAACCAGATTACTTGTGAAAGATAATAATATTGCTTAACTAGTAAGAGGATGGCTTCTGATAACAATCGGGGGTCATCCTCTTAATCGTGTTTGCTAGGAGATAAAGTTCTCTATATTATTTTATGAAAGCGTTTAATCAAAGGTGGTGGTAAAATAAGGTTGGGTATGAGGAGGTGGCATAAATCACAATGAAAAAGATGCTGTTTGTATATGGACTTTTAATATTCGCCTTTCTAATTTATGTCTTTCAATATATGTCAGAAGATAACAAACAGGGAGATCCAGCAGGTATGGGATTAAGAGGCGAGATCTCGGAGAGGTATGTCATGATCACCTTTCAATCGGGGCTTGAATATTGGAAAAGCGTACTTAAAGGTTTTGAGGATGCTGCTGATGCCATGAATGTATCTATCGAATACCGGGGAGCAACCAATTACGATATTCATGAACAGATTACCGTACTGGAGCAGGCTATTGCCAAAAAACCAGCAGGGATTGCGCTCTCCGCTATGAATTCTCATGCCCTTACAGCCGTCATTAATCGTGCGGTGGATGAAGGAATTCCCGTCGTGTTATTCGATGCAGGTGCCCCAAACAGCAAGGCATACTCCCTGCTGGCCACGAACAATTACAATGCGGGAGCGACCGCTGCCAAACAGATGTCTGAGCTCATTGGCGGACAAGGAGAAGTTGCGGTTATTACCTTGCCTGGGCAACAGAATCATATCGAACGGACCCAAGGATTTACAGAGACGATGAAAAAGTCCTATCCGGATATTGAGGTCGTTGATACGGTGGATGGCAAAGGACGCATCGAAGTTTCAAGACAACAAACGGAAGAACTGCTGGGGAAACATCCTAATCTTGCGGGGATTTTTATTACGGAAGCAACTGGGGGCGTCGGCGTTGGAGAAGTGGTTAAAGCGCGGATGGAAGCAGGTAAGAGTAGAGTTCAAATTATAAGTTTCGACACCAATAAAGGAACGCTCGATATGATTCAGGACGGGACCATAACAGCAAGCATTGCTCAAGGAACCTGGAATATGGGGTATTGGTCTTTACAATACCTGTTCCATCTGCACCACGACCTGACGACTCCGGCACCTTCCGCTACCGATGTAGTATCTCCGCTTCCGGTACTGGTTGATACGGGGATTAATGTCGTGAACAAGCAGAATGTGGAGCAGTATTATGCGAAGTAAGAAGAAGGCCATACCTTCATGGAAGCAGCTGCGCTTTAGTCAAATGCCTCTAAGATATCAGCTTTCGATTCTATTTTTATTGATTGGTATTGTCCCTGCTCTTGGGCTTGGCGTGCTCGTAAACTTTACAGTTGATCGAATTGTAGAAAGGCAGGTAGAAGACAACACGCTCCAATTGATCGGAAAAGTGAATCAATCCCTTGATAAATCGATTGATAATCTGCAAAGCATTACCTATCTTGCTGAATTTGATGAGGATGTCCAAACGTTTATCAAAGAAACCAGAAATGAGAGAGATCCACGTCAGTTAACCGAAAATATGAGTAGCTTCTTTCAGGGCTTCACAACATTATATCCAGAAATAGCTGGAATAATGGTCGTCAATTCGCAGGGAGCTTATCTGAGTAATGAGATGTATGCATACAACGATGCAGATCTGACGGAAGAAGAGTGGTTCAAACAAGCAGTGGGGCAGAAGGGAATATTTACGGTTATCGGACATCCTGGTAAGCGAAGTGTAACGACGCATGTCAATTATACGCCTGAGGAAGTCGTCTCTGTGGCCAGAGCCCTTGTGGATTCGGAGACACAGGATATTAAGGGAGTCATATTAATCGATCTAAAGCTGCGTTCACTATCGGGGATTGTTCGAGATATTACACTAGGCAAAAATGGGTATCTGATGATTCTGGATGAGGAAGGGGAAAAGATCTATGCACCTGAGAATTCCGTTCTTAGGCATTTTAATGCTTCCTGGTTTGACGACAATTCTTCTGGAACGTTTAACAAGCAAATTGGAAACGAAAACTTTCAATTTCAATATCAGACCTCATCCTATACGGGATGGCGAACAATCGGGGTATTTGATACGGGAGATGCGGCACTTGCCGTCCGAGAAATTCATTTTTATGTGGTCTGTTACTTATTTATTGTCTGTATGTTTGGTTTAACGGCGGCTTATGTGCTGTCTCAGTCGATCTCAAGGCCTATCCATCATCTGATGTCTTTGATGCAAAAAGCAGAAAAGGGAGACATGACCTTGCGTTATTTAGGCAATAGGGGGGATGAGGTTGGACAGCTGGGGATCAGCTTTAACCGTATGCTTCAAGAGATTAAAAAGCTGATGGTGATCAATCGGCAGAAGGAGAAACAAAAGCAGGAGGCAGAGCTGCGGAGTCTCACGGCGCATATTAAACCGCATTTTTTATATAACACGCTGGATACGATTCACTGGATGGCGCGTAAGCAGGGAGCAGATGATGTGTCTGTCATGATCCAGTCTTTATCAAAATTGTTCCGGATTGGGCTTAGTAAAGGAAGCAATATGATTCCCTTATCCCAAGAGATAGAACACATCTCTAGCTATCTGCAAATTCAAAAAACGCGTTACAGGGACCGGGTTGAGTGTCACATGGATATCAAGGAAGACGAGCTTCATTGTTATGTTGTTAAGCTGATGCTGCAGCCGTTGGTAGAAAATGCGATATACCATGGAATCAAGGCCAGACGGGGTGCAGGTACCATTTTGATTAAAGTCAGGAAGCAAGAAGAAGCATTGATCATTACGGTATCGGATAACGGAGCGGGGGTGGATGAAGATCGGCTTCGTCAGTTACGAAAGCAACTGGATGACCCTTTGGTCACACTAGAGACACACAATGAGGAACAGCTGCCAGGCCGGAGCTATGGTCTACTCAATGTACAAGCCAGAATACAGCTCACATTTGGACCATCTTATGGCATTACATTAGACAGCACGCAAGGAGAAGGGACAAAAGTAACGATAATACATCCCATAGTAACGAAACCGCAAGTTATGTTAGATCATGTGACGGAGGAAGAAGAGAGATGAAGCATCCTTATCAGGTTCTGATTGCAGATGACGAGCCCATCATTCGTGAAGGTATCTTCGAGTCCATAGACTGGTGCTTACTGGGGATGAAAGTGATGGGGCTTGCCGAAGACGGTGCTGAAGCACTTGAAATGACGGAACGGCAGGCACCCGATATCATACTCGTTGACATGAATATGCCCATTATGGACGGCATTACGTTTATTCAATCGCTTCGTGAGAAAAATATGGATTCAAGATGTGTAATCATTACGGGATACGATGAATTCGGTTATGCCCAGAAAGCGATAGGGCTTGGCGTAGATGAATATATTTTGAAACCGGTAGATCCGGTCGAACTGGAAAAAGTGCTTCGCCGCATCAAATTGTCACTTGATGAGAAGCTGAAGCAACGAGAAGAACAGGAAGCAGCGAGTGAGCATTTGAAGAAGAAAAGAGAGATCCTGCGTGAACAATTAGGTCAGGAATGGATACAAGGAAGGCTCACCGAAGCGGAAATCATGAGACAGTTACATCTGCTGGCCCTCCCTTCTACGCAGCCTGTCAACCTTCTTGTTATTCGCTGGCCGGAGATGCCCACGACGAGGGGTTTGTTAACAGAAAGAGATCGACAACTCTATATGTATGCGGTAAAAAATATAACCGAAGAGCTGCTTGGAAGTGGCAGTGCTCTGATCTTTAAATACGCAGATGACCTGATTGTGGGCATTACGTGGATTCAGATTGCTCCTGAGCTTCTGATGAAATTAGAGGATGCAGCAAAAGGAAGCTTGGGGATTACCGTTCATACTGCTTATGAAGATACGGGTGGTACATTACTCGACATTCCCCATGCTTACCAGCGGATCAAGGATAACATCTATCAGGAAGCATCCGTCTCACCGCTGGTTCGCAGAGCCAGACATTATTTGCAGGAACATTTCCATGACCAAGCACTAACCCTGGAGTTGACTGCAAGCGAGCTGTCTGTTTCGCCTGTATATTTGAGCCGAATGCTAAAAAAAGAATTGGGGGATTCCTTTATTTCTTTGTTGACGGGGATTCGAATCCGCAAAGCCATTCAGCTTCTCAACGGTACCGAGCTTAGTATTCATGAGATTGCTGAACAGACCGGTTATGAGAGTCAGCATTACTTTAGTACCGCTTTTAAAAGAGTGATCGGGATCTCACCTAATAAATACCGTAAAGGAGAGGCTTTTCAAAATGAATGAACGAGCCTCAGCTGTGTATTCATCGACTTGTAATCTTTACAAAAGGACGCCGTGAGGCGTTCTTTTTTATGTTATGAAAGGTTTGATTTTTATAAAAATGGTTGTAAATGTGCAAAGACGGTCTTTTTACTGGGGTGCTATGATAATAGGCGAATAAGGAATAACCGGATATGAAAGCGCTAACTTAAGGCCTGGTATCCATATATTTTCTATATGAATCGTACAAGCGAAAGGGTGGGACCGATGAAGAAAGGATTATCATTTCTGCTTCTCTTCGTGCTCGTCATCTCTTTAAGCGGGTGCAACCTTGCGGAAACGGAAGGAAGCGACAGTAAAGGCTATGTTGGCATTTCAATGCCTACCAAGTCTTCAGCGAGATGGGTAGCAGACGGACAGAACATGGTGAAATTGTTTGAGGAGAAAGGCTTCAAGACGGATATGCAGTATGCCGAGGACGTCGTTGAAAATCAGATCGCACAGATTGAAAATATGATCACCAAGGGTGTAGACGTGATTGTTATCGCTTCGGTTGACGGCAATACGCTGACCGATGTTATCAAGAAGGCACATGATGAGGGTATACAAGTCATCGCTTATGACCGTTTGATTCGAAATACGGAGTATTTGTCCTACTACGCGACCTTTGACAACTTTCAGGTTGGTGTCCTTCAAGCTTCCTATATCGAGCAGAAACTGGGACTGAAAGAAGGAAAAGGGCCGTTTAACATTGAGCTGTTTGGGGGATCTCCAGATGATAACAATGCCTATTTCTTCTTTGATGGGGCCATGTCGGTTCTACAGCCATATATCGATTCCGGGAAACTAGTCGTTCGGAGCAAGCAGACAACGATGAGTCAGATCGCTACGCTGCGATGGGATGGAGCCGAAGCCCAAAAGCGGATGGATAACCTCATTAGTGCCCATTACTCCGGCGAAGAAATCGATGCCGTCTTGTCCCCCTATGACGGAATAAGCCTGGGCATTATTTCTTCCTTAAGAGGTGTAGGGTACGGAAGTGAAACAAAACCTTTACCGATTATTACGGGCCAGGATGCGGAGCTGTCTTCTATTAAATCGATCGTTAACGGAGAGCAAACGCAGACCATTTTTAAAGATACACGCAAACTTGCAGAGCGGACAGTCGGAATGGCTGAAAGTGTTCTAAATGGTACAGAGGCAGAGGTAAACGATACAGAAAGTTATGATAACGGAAAAGGCATCGTACCTTCTTATCTTTTAGAGCCGGTATCCATTGATGCTACCAATGTGGAAGAAGAGATTATTGGTTCTGGTTATTACACAAAAGAAGAAGTTGGATTGAAATAGAAGCTGCACAAGGGCAGGGGAATTTATACGCGGGAAGGTGAAATCATGGCTGAATATATTCTTGAAATGCGCGGAATCACGAAGACTTTTCCAGGAGTAAAGGCACTGGAGAATGTGAATTTAAAAGTAAAACCGGGTGAAATTCATTCTTTATGCGGGGAGAACGGGGCAGGGAAATCAACGCTTATGAAAGTGCTCAGCGGGGTTTATCCATATGGGACCTATGAGGGCGATATTCTTTTTGAAGGCGATGTATGTGAGTTCAAGACCATTAAGGACAGTGAAGAAAAAGGAATAGTCATCATCCATCAGGAGCTGGCACTCATTCCCTATCTCTCTATTGCGGAAAATATATTTTTAGGCAACGAAAGAGTAAATAAAGGGGTTATCAATTGGCATGAAACCATTATGAAAACCCGAGAACTATTAAAAGAAGTGGGACTCAGTGAGAATCCTAACACGCTGATTACGAATATTGGCGTCGGTAAACAACAGTTAGTCGAGATTGCGAAGGCACTTTCTAAAAAAGTAAAATTGCTCATTCTTGATGAGCCGACGGCAGCGCTGAATGAAACCGACAGCCAAAACCTGCTCAGGCTAATGCTCGAATTTAAGAAACAAGGGATTGCTTGTATCTTAATCTCCCATAAGCTGAACGAAGTATCCGAGGTATCCGATTCAGTTACCATTCTTCGCGATGGAAAAACGATAGAAACATTAGATATGAGAGCTAAGGATATGTCAGAAGATCGAATTATCAGAGGGATGGTCGGTCGTGATTTGACGGATCGTTATCCGGAGCGCAAGCCGAATATAGGAGAAATGCTGCTTGAAGTCAGAGATTGGACGGTGTATCACGAGCACCATGCGGATCGCAAAGTGCTGGATAATGTAAACCTGAATGTCCGCCGCGGCGAAATTGTTGGAATTGCAGGACTCATGGGCGCAGGGAGGACTGAACTAGCAATGAGCATTTTTGGTAAAGCTTATGGACGGAAGATATCGGGTGAGCTTCGTAAGGAAGGCGAAGTCATTCAAAATAACAGCATCGGTCAAGCCATTGATAATGGATTTGCCTATGTCACGGAAGATCGTAAAGATTATGGGTTGGTACTGATACAGGATATTAAACGCAATATTTCGCTGACCGGTCTTCCTAAGCTGCAAAAAGCATCAATCATTAACGAGAATGAAGAGATTGTGGTAGCTGAAACGATGCGTAAAAGGCTGAAAATCAAAACTTCCAGTATCCAGCAGGAAGTTCAGAATTTGAGCGGTGGAAATCAGCAGAAGGTCGTACTTAGCAAATGGATTTATTCCGAGCCTGACATTCTGATTCTGGATGAACCAACACGAGGGATTGATGTAGGTGCTAAATTTGAGATCTACTCGATCATTCAGGAACTTGCCAGCGAAGGGAAAGCCGTCGTCGTCATTTCCTCCGAGCTGCCTGAGATCCTCGGTATATGTGACCGGATTTATGTAATGAATGCGGGGAGAATTACCGGGGAAGTAAACCGGAGTGAAGCAAATCAGGAAGTGCTCATGAAATATATGACCAAGACACCGAGCAAGGGAACAGGAGGGGCTTAGAGATGGGGACATTAATAAAGCTGTTTAAAAATAACATTCGCCAGTACGGTATGATTATTGCACTAATTTTGATCATGATTTTGTTTGGACTCCTCAGCGGAGGGTTATTATTTGAGCCAATCAATATCACCAACCTTATATTGCAGAATAGTTATATTCTTGTGCTAGCGATCGGAATGGTGCTGGTCATCATTACCGGACACATTGATTTATCAGTAGGGTCAGTTGCAGCTCTTGTTGGAGCATGTGCTGCAATCATGATGGTAGACATGAACCTTCATCCTGTCATTGCTGTCATTCTCTCTTTATTACTGGGTGCGCTTATAGGGGCATGGCAGGGCTTTTGGATTGCTTATGTCAGAATTCCGGCTTTTATTGTGACCTTAGCAGGGATGTTACTGTTCCGGGGAATGACGATGATTGTCCTGGAAGGTCAATCCATTGCTCCTTTACCTGAAGGGTTTCAAAAGATCAGTGCAGGATTTATTCCAGACTTCGGTAATATGGAAACAAACCTGGTAGCGCTGCTCGCCGGAATTGTGGTAACTATTCTATACGTGATGAGTGAAGTGAAAAATCGCAGAAATCAGCAGAAGTATCAGTTCGAGACGATTTCAAGCGCTCTATTTATTGCTAAAATGGTTGTTATTGCTGCCGTCATTAACATATTTTCTTTCGCGCTTGCTAGTTATGCAGGTATTCCAAATATCTTGATCCTGCTGGCAGTGCTGATTGTTGGATACTCTTTTATCATGAACAGGACGGTTATGGGGCGTCATATCTACGCGATCGGAGGAAACGAAAAAGCCGCAGGTCTCTCCGGTGTGAAAACAAAGAAAGTAACCTTCTGGGTATTCGTTAATATGGGCGTTCTTGCCGCCATCTCGGGCTTAATCTTTACGGCAAGACTAAACGCAGCAATTCCAAGAGCAGGAACAAACTTTGAACTCGATGCCATCGCAGCTGCCTTTATTGGCGGGGCATCTGCTTCCGGCGGGATCGGAACGGTGTATGGGGCAATCATTGGCGGTCTCGTCATGGGCGTACTGAACAATGGGATGTCATTGATTGGTCTTGGCATAGACTGGCAGCAAGGAATCAAAGGTCTGGTTCTCTTGTTAGCGGTAGCTTTTGATATTTACAATAAGAATAAAAGGGCAGCTTAAAATGATTGGGTAGAGATGTACTTCCTTATATATTATGTGACCGGTAAGTGATAGGTTTTTCACCTATTACTTACCGGTTTTTTAATTGAGCAATCAAGTTTTCTTATTGTGCAGCTTCCATGTTAACGAATAGAGGAGTTATGGTCTCTGATGAAGAAGCAATTCTTAATATGGGAACAGCACCAACGCTCATGAATGGATTTTTCCTATAATACAGGTTGAGGTGATTTAGATGGCAAAACAAACATTTGTGCTTGCACCGGATTCATTTAAAGAAAGTATGACAGCTAAAGAAGTATGTATTGCTATAGAAAAGGGACTGCGTAAATCCTTTCCAGAAGCAAATTATCTGCATGTTCCTATGGCAGATGGAGGCGAAGGTACAGTCCAATCTTTGGTAGATGCAACAGGCGGGAGAATGTTTGAAAAAGAAGTGACAGGTCCTCTAGGGAACCAAGTAACTGCTCAATTCGGAATTATGGGAGACGGCACAACTGCTGCCATTGAAATGGCTTCAGCAAGCGGGATTCACTATGTAACGAAAGATACGAAAAATCCGCTGATTACGACCACCTATGGAACAGGAGAACTAATCCGCGAATGCCTTGATCAAGGTATAAAGAAAATTATTATCGGTATAGGCGGCAGTGCAACCAATGACGGCGGAACAGGTATGGCGGAAGCGCTCGGAGCCAAATTCCTTGATCAGAAAGGGGAAACTCTTCCTCGCGGAGGAGGTAGTCTTGATCGGCTTTGCACCATTGATGTGGCAGAGCTTGATCCCAGACTTCAGGAGGTGGAAATCATCGTTGCCTGTGATGTAACCAATCCACTGTGCGGTGAGAATGGTGCGTCGCATGTCTTTGGTCCACAGAAAGGGGCTACACCTGAAATGGTCCTTCAGTTAGATAACAATCTAGCCCATTATGCGGAAGTAGTGAAGAGCGTGCTGAACAAAGATATCCGTGATGTTCCTGGAGCGGGTGCAGCAGGCGGATTGGGTGCAGGATTACTCATTTTCACAAAATCCACACTTCAAAGAGGCATTGATATTATTATTCAATACACGGGGCTGCGCGAGAAACTTGCTGGGGCGGATTACTGCTTCACAGGAGAAGGGGGAATGGACTTTCAGACCAAATTCGGTAAGACTCCTTACGGCGTGGCCAAAGTTGCAAAAGAAAAGGGAATCCCTGTTATTGCACTCGCTGGTTACATTGGAGAAGGCGTTGAGGTTCTCTATGAAGAAGGGATCGATGCAATTTTTGGTATTGTTCCTGGTGCTCACGAGATTGAAAAACTGCTTGCCGATGGTCCTCGTAATGTCGAGTGTACAAGCGAAAATATTGGTAGGCTGCTTAAGCTGAAAATCTAAATGAAAGAGCAGAGAAAACAAAAGAGAGTAGAACGTGTTTTGCCGATTGAAACGCTAGGTTAACCGCTTTAACGCATAGTAACGAAGTATTCGCAGCATTTAGCTAGGTTCCGTTATTTAGACAGCGAGGAATATAAGAATACAATGTCGTATAAGAAGAATATGCTATTCAACTCGTGACTGTTTATGGTGACCGACACGAACACCAAACTTCGGCTTTCTGCTTATTCTTGTTAAGCTAAAGTACAGGGAGAAAGGGGATTTGAATGAAATCTATAAGTCTTTTGTGTGGGTCGCTTCTATTGTTTGCTACCATTTTAGTGGCGTGTACCTCTAATTCGCCGATGGGAAGTTCGGAGAAACAGCAGATCGTGGAACATGTGAAGACAGTTGAAGAGAGTGAATTTGATCTTATTTACTTTAACAAATCCTATAGACAATATCATAAAGCTATAGATGAAATTGTAAGTGAAGAATACTGGGCATCTATCCGTAGTGAGATTATATTTGGATATGATAGTAGAGCATACACCCGAGATGATTTGGTGAATATGCCTCAAGAGGAGTACGACAAACATAAAGAACATATGCTTAATTTAATTCATGGAATTGGTATGGAAAAACTTAGTGCAACGGTGCGCATATCGGATGTGTATGAAGGGGAGCAGTCTAATCAAGTCAATATATACACGATTGAAAATAAAGAGTTGAAAGATCAACCATTCAGCGCAACTACTAAGAAGTATACATTGGAGAAGCGTAACGAAAAATGGATTATTACCAAAGTAGAGCAAGATAAATTTAATTATGGAAACGAGCAGACAGCAGAGGAGATGGAAGAGGGAATCAAGGGACTTAATTATCAAATCCATGATGGTAAGGTTATTGGTTACCCGACAGTAATAGTGTTGTCAGGCGTAGGAAAAGTATAGGGTTTAATAGTGACATTGGAATTAACAGGCAGAGGAGGGTCGGTAAAATGAATAAAGAGGTGCTGTTCACAGAAGAACCGGTTTTTGAAACGGAACGAATGATACTTAGAAGATTAGATATGGATGACCTGGAAGAATACTTTAGTTTTTCTTCGGACCCGCTGGTATCGGAACGGACATTATGGGATCGGCATGAATCTACCGAGGACACTCGAGTGTTTTTAGAGAAAGTACAGAGATCGTTTGTAGAAAAGATAGCCTATCGTTGGGCTGTTATTTATAAGCCGGAACGAAGATTGATAGGAAGAATTGGATTTATTCATCTGGACGAGATACATAGCTGTGCAGAAATCGGATATGCTCTTTCTAGTAGATATTGGGGGAAGGGTATCACTACTGAAGGGTTACAAGAAGTAATTAAATATGGAATTAGTCATATGAATATAAACCGGATTGAAGGAAGATGTAATGTAGATAATCTAAGTTCAGCACGGGTTATGAAAAAAGTCGGGATGCAGCAGGAGGGCATACTTCGAGAAAAGTTTCAGATCAAAGGAGAATTTGTGGACCAGATTCAGTTTGCCATGATAAGAAAAGAAGTGGCAACAAGAAATAAGAAAGCTTTAGCCAAGGGGGTAACAACACTTGAAATCGACGATGAAAGTAGCAGGAATGTTTATCCTTTTTGCTCTACTCGCGTATGTGATTGTATCTTATAGTCTTAACACTACGAATTCAAGCCATAACAAGCCTTATGATGGGAAGAAACTTAGCATTGGTATGGTAGGTGAAGCACCCGTGGTACGCGAGAAGCAGGTTTCTTTTCATAAAATAAATCTTCAGAAGATGAAGGAAGAAAGTAACCATTTGGATGCTATTTTTATTAGTAAAGAATTTTTATCAAAGGCTGCTGCACCAGAGTTTGCAAAAGTATACAAGGAATTAGAGATCCCCGTATTCTTTATACAATCCGAGCGGAGTTACGTCCCTTTTTTCTATGAAGAGCTTAGTTATGAAGATGCGCCAGATACATCGGTTGATCTTAGCTATGCAACTGCACTCGTTCCGCAGCAGGGAAATGAAATGGGATACTGGCAGTTTGGAGTCTATAATGACAGGCGGAGTAAAAGAAACATTCAGTCTGCTTACTCCAAGATGTTTGAGGCTATTGATCAAGGAAGTATCAATGATGAAGAGAAGTAATTGCCTTTTAAGAGGATTTAATTAGTCATAAACATATAAAATATTACATAATAATGGTATAATTAGGAATAAGTTGTTTAATCAGGGCTTGAGGGAAAGAGGCAAGTCCTTTTTTATTTTATATAGAGGAGGAGTGCATGCTCATGGATGGAGGAACAGGTGTTTTCAGTATTTTATCTATATTTTTAGTCATTTGGTATATCGTTTGTCTAGGAATAGGTATCTATTGTTTTGTGTTATTCGTGAAACTGGCGCGGAGAGGGATAACTGCGCTCGATATTTACATCGGTAAACATAAGAATCCAAACCGGCATACAGACCAAGAGTTATAGTGCTTTAACATATGTAAAATGAAGACATAAATAGTCGCTGTTTAGCCTAGTGCTGAGTGCGGCTGTTTTTTTTGTGATAACGATTCGCTTTTCTTTTTTTGAAACAATGCACCTACTGGTAACGTTAATAATCATGTAGAATAAATAGATTCGAGTACATTACATCTTAGAGAGGAACATAAATAAACCATGAATAATAAATGGAAGAACCTAATTTTGATTCTTACCTCCATTTTACTGATCTTTGGAACTATGCAAGCGAAGAAAAAGTATGCTCAGTATCAAAATACGGATCGCTATGTGCTGTCATTAATGAATCGCGAATTAGTAACAAATGGTATGAGTAATTACAGTGAACTAAATCGGCTGTTGAAGGAACTGGATAGAGGCAGTATCTCGATGACTCAGTTTGAGAGTGGACTTCTGGATGTTGTTAAGGATTTGGATAGAGCTGAGCTTGCTGAATATACACTTGCGAATACCCATTGGAATTACACATATGACCAGCCCATAGGTGCAAATGATATCACAGGTTTTTTAACTTATATCTCCTATAAACTGAAATATATCGCTCTCTCGGATGATGATGAGGCTAAAGTGGAAGCTGTGAAAGAACTAAAAGAGATTTTTCTGACGTTGGAAAATAACTTAGATCGAGAGCGCATGATTAGTGGTAATTATCCTTCTATTAAAAATAGTTGGACCGCTGCGATGAAAGCAGTATATAAGGAACATGGAGATTCAGATCTCTTGAAGAGTTTTTTTGAAAACAACGAGAGATATATGAAATAAATAATAAATAGAGGTAATGAATTGATAATGAAAGAGAGGTCCTGGTAGACAAGTGAGATGGATTCCGTATCTGTTATTGATCTTATTTAATACTGTAATGACCCTGATCGGATGGTATTGGCTGAGGTTATTATATTGGGTAATGGAAGGATCTATCCCGGTATGGCTGATCTTAGGATCGTTTTTACTTGTAACAGGAATCTGGATTTGTGGAAATATTCTTGTCATTAGAAATGGACGCATTCGCGCGATTCCTTCTATACTTATTATTGTTTTGACGGTTCTCATGGTTTACTACGAGCCAACCCTGATGCCGAGGTATAAGGAATTTGTAGACGAGAAAACCATGTCTCAGTCTTTCATTCTATTGGAGTATTTCAAAAAGGGGGAATGACCTCTGATTAGTATTCAGACCGAGATCACGATTGATAGGCCGATACGTTGCTGTTTTGATGCAGCGAGAGATTTGGATCTGCATACCCGAACGGTATGGAAACATACTCACGAGAAGGTCATTTCATCCCCTGGAGGTATAGATGGACAGCTGATCGGGTACGGTGAGATGGTAACCTTTGAGGCAACTCACTTCTTTGTTCGCCAGCAGCTTACATCTAAAGTGGTAGCTTTTGAGCCGCCCTACATGTTTACAGATCAAATGCAGCAAGGCGCGTTCCGCAGCATGACACACATTCACGAGTTTGAAGTCCTTGGTCCAAGTTCAACACGGCTTAGGGACACGCTTTATTTTGAAGCTCCTTATGGATGGGTAGGAAGGCTTGCGGAGCGTTTTATTTTGCAATTATATATGAAAAAATTTCTTGAGTACCGTAATAAGCAATTAAAGAAAATGCTTGAATCTTAGAGAAGGTATAAAGACATGTAAAGCACAGGTAGTTTCTTATATAACTTACTTTACACAAGGAGACGAACTACATAATGACAAACGGATCAAATGATATCGAAGTTAAACTGTACACGATGTGCGTAGTACGTGGCGGAGATCGAATCTTATTAATGAACCGTCCAAGTGAAAATGGATTTCCAGGATGGATTGCTGCAGGAGGGAAAGTGGACTTTCCCGAGAGTTTAACCGAAGGGGCCATACGCGAAGTAAAAGAAGAAACGGGTCTTACGGTAAGTAATTTAATATACAAAGGTCTTGATGAGTTTGTTGATGTGAATGAGAGATACCGGTATATGGTATTTAACTATATAACGGATACATTTGAAGGAGATTTGCTGGACAATCCTCCTGAAGGAGAACTTCGGTGGATCCCGCTTGATGAACTGGTACACTATCCGATGCAAGATTGGTTTAGAGAAAGACTGACGTATTTTTTTGAAGACGGAACCTTTGAAATTTATGCTCTATGGGATGAAAAGCGTAACGAAACACAAAAGCGAACCATAACAAAATTGTAGGGAGAAAGACAAAAGTGAATCATATTCAGTACGAAGATTTGACCTATCTACTTAGTGGAAACGAAGTACAACAAGCAGCATACCGGGCACTGCAGAAACACCATGTAATGGAGATTCTATCTCCATACACTCCTATCCTAACAGGAACAATTCCGATAGATATCGATATTGAAGGCAGTGATCTCGATATTATTTGTGAGGTGTATGATTTTTCGGCATTTGAACGACTTTTACGAAGTGAATTTGGAGACTTCCAGGACTTTATTATGACGGACAAAATAGTGGATGGGATCAGAAGGATGAAAGCGAATTTCCAGCTTGAGCCGTTTGAGGTCGAGATATTTGGACAGCCCATTCCAGTCACTAAGCAGAATGCCTATCGTCATATGTTGATCGAAGACCGTATACTTCGTCTTTACAATGATGAATTTAGACAGCATGTACGTTCGCTTAAGAGAGAAGGGTATAAAACAGAACCGGCATTTGCCATGCTGATGGAGCTAGAGGGAGATCCATACGAGAGCCTGTTAGAGGTAGAGTCATGGGCTGACGAGAAAATTGAAGCAATGGGGTATCCTTCTTTTATAGATAGTTTCCCAAGAGTATATCAATTTAGTGAGAAAAAGAAATACCACTTTCCTTTGAACACGAAAAATATAGAGTATACAGAAGGGGAGGAAGGGTCCGAATTATTTGCTGAAAGATATCATAAAGATCATTCCATATATGTATCACCGGGGAAAAATCGAAACGAAGCACATTTGTTTTTTCGAGGCGCTGCCGATTTCACTTGTCGATGTACGATTCTTGACCTTTCTCAGGAACAATCTCCGATTCTTAAGGAGATGGAGGCAAGTATTATCGAAGATTCGAGTGATTATCATTATGAATATTTCGATGGTTTCGATTCCTATGGGGTTATTGAAGTGAAGGACTTTGAGTGGAATACCTATATCACCTCAGATGTGGAGAAGTGGGGTACGGAGTTTTTTGGTTTTATCGAATCTTTTTTGCTTCGATACTTTTCTCAGCTTGTTTTTCCCGCGAAAGACATCAAAGCGATAGAGATCTATATGAAACAAACCTTGCCTTTCGCTAAAGCCTTTTATTATGAAGAAGAATTATATTATCGCTTTAAGAATTTCTGGTGACAGAGAGAGGAGGTATTTGTACAGGCATAATGGGACTTCTTGTTAAATGAATAATAGAGAGGAAGATTGCTGATGAACGTAAAAAAACGCAAAGTTTTTACTAGAATTCTACTTCTTCTTCCGTTTATTTTGATTTTAATCATACTGCCCTTTGCTTATTCAAGTAAAACATATTATCCCGCTGCCCCTTTCTCTACAATAAGTAAAAAAGAAGCGGTTCAAGCATTAGAACCTTCTTCCAAAGAACTGATCTATTTGACAGAAGAGGAAGGTAAGCAATGGTACGGATTTAAGGGCAGCCAAGGTGATGGTGCAGAGGCGGTTATCTCTTTCATGAAGGATAAAGGATGGACGTATCAAACCCAGGAGGGAGCAGGTTATTTCTTTGGCAAGGAAGGAGGAGCAAGCTCCCAGGAGGAAACATCTGCAATCGTGGATAGTGAAAAGTGGACGAGACAATATGTTCTCTATAGCATCCCTGTCCGTCACTTGGAAGAATAAATTGTGAACGTGAACCAATTATATAGTGCTGAAGAGAGTCAGAATAAAAAATAAAAAGACGTGAGTGAGATGGATCGCAGGTAACGATCTATCCACTCAAGTCTTTTGTTTATCGACACATCATTTATTTATTTTTTCGTGAAATTTTCTTTCAGCAAAGAGAGAGACAACTCAGCTGTGGAAGAGACGATAAGATCCGCTTTTTGCATCTGAGCAGGTGTACCTACGCCAACCGCATACATACCAGCGGAAAGAATGGACTCTATTCCTGCTTCTGCATCTTCAATGCCGACACAGTCTTCAGGCAGAACGCCAAGTTTAGCAGCACCCGTTAAGAAGATTTCTGGATCCGGTTTCCCTTGTTTAATCAAGTTCACATCAACGACATGATTGAAATAGTGGGTAACTCCCAGACGATCCAGAATAAACGGTGCATTTTTACTTGCGGAGGCAAGAGCAGTGCCAATGCCAGCTTCTTGTAACTCTTTTAGCAGTGCTTCAATTCCTGGAAGCAAATCGGCAGGTGTGACTTTTGCAATCATTTCTTTATAGAGATCGTTTTTCTTTTCAGCAAGTGCTTTTTTCTCTTCATCGGAATAAGCAGTGTCACCTAGGGACAGGATGAGTTCCAGGGATTCCATCCGGCTGACTCCTTTTAATTTCTCGTTAAATTCCTTATCAAAAGGAAGGTTCAATTCATCAGCTAGACTTTTCCATGCTAGATAATGATATTCTGCTGTATCAGTAATGACCCCGTCGAGGTCGAAAATAACGGCTTTCATTCTTTCTCCACCTTTCAGATTCACTTAGGAAGTGGTTTTTGTAATGAGTGGCTCTTCATCTGTAATGAGCACTTCTATATCATAAAGTTCCATCGTCAGCGGTGCACCGGAGACAAGCGTGATCTTCACTTCGTTCTGATCTACACTTACATTAATCAGGCGCTCACGATAATTGATGTGGAAGCTGTAGCTAGACCATTCTTTTGGCAGGAATGGCGAGAAGCGCAGCGTCTCTCCATGCGTACGCATGCCAGCAAATCCTTGCACAATAGCAAGCCAGCTGCCTGTCATAGAAGTAATATGCAGACCATCTTCCGTGTCATTATTATAGTTATCAAGATCAAGTCTTGCCGTACGTTTGTACATCTCAACTGCTTTTTCTTCCATCTTCAGTTCAGCAGCAAGTACTGCATGAATGGAAGGGGAGAGGGAAGATTCA
Organism: Paenibacillus sp. J45TS6; assembly: GCF_018403285.1. Lineage (GTDB taxonomy): Bacteria > Bacillota > Bacilli > Paenibacillales > Paenibacillaceae > Paenibacillus. The sequence goes on from NZ_BOSJ01000004.1 coordinate 57,198, forward strand.
TGAACCGTCATTGGCTCATAGAAGTCAAAATTCCGTTTCTTTTCTTCCATTGTGAACTCATCGCTGAAGAAATAAATTCCTTGCAGAACATCAGCTTGTTTGATGAATGGAGAACGCAAGATTTTATCCCATGACCATTTCTGATTGAGCGGAAGATCTGCTTTATCCAAGGAGGATACAGGACGCAGATCCTTATCAAGGAAGGTATCATGTTGTACATGTACACCCAGCTCCTCGTCATAAGGGAAGTACATACGGTCCACAATATCCTGCCAGTGAGCGAGTTCCTCAGCAGAAATATTCAGTTGTTCTTTTCGTTGTTCATCGATATCTGCTAGACATTCCATTGTATATCTCAGAACCCAAGTTGCCATAGTGTTGGTGTACCAGTTGTTGTTGACGTTATTCTCATATTCATTAGGTCCGGTTACCCCATGAATCATATATTTATTGTGACGTTTCGAAAAATGAACCCGGTCAGCCCAGAATCTGCTGATTTCGGTCAGTACTTCAATACCTTCATTTTGGAGATACGTTTTGTCTCCCGTATAATTCGTATAATTATAGATGGCGTAAGCAATGGCTCCGTTACGGTGAATCTCTTCAAACGTAATTTCCCATTCATTATGACACTCCACACCAGTGAAGGTAACCATCGGGTAGAGTGCACCTTTTAGACCTTGCTGACGTGCATTATGTTTCGCACCTTCCAGTTGATTGAAGCGATAGCGCAGCAAGTTTTCAGTTACACGTTTGTCAGCAAGCGCTAGATACATTGGAACAGCGTAAGCTTCGGTATCCCAGTAAGTTGCACCGCCATATTTTTCACCTGTAAAGCCCTTAGGACCAATATTCAGGCGTTCATCGTGTCCATAGTAAGTCGAGAATAATTGGAAGATATTAAAGCGAATTCCTTGCTGTGCTTCTACATCACCTTCAATGGTAATATCCGCTTTCTCCCAGCGCCGAGCCCACTCCAGAATATGCTCTTCTTGAAGCAGGTTGTACCCTTTGTTCATCGCGTCTGTCATCAGACGTTCCGCTGTAGGGATCAGATCTTCTTTCTCCATATCCCGTGAAGTGGTAACCACAACATATTTCTGAATTTCTGCAGAAGCGCCGGAAGGGATTTCATATTCATAATGAGCCGCTGCATAAAGTCCTGCTTCTTCTGTTGTCATAGATAAAGCATGTTCTGTTACAATGCCCATCGTTGCATTAATGGTAAAGCGCTCGATGTCAAATGCATTTTCTTTTGTCATAGCAGAAAGACTAATGTAAGGGTCGCCTATTTTACGATCCGCTTCAACCCAAAATGTTTCTTCATAGTTAGCGTCCTCATTTTTCGTATTTCCGTCCAAGTACGGAATCAGAGTGACTTTGATATTCTCATCTGTCAGATTCGTTACGTTATATTTAATTAGACATAGTTCAAGGAAGGAGGCACTGAGAAAACGTTCTGTTTCAATGCGCACCTGTTCATTTACGGTGAAGGAACGGCGTAGAATCCCTTCTTTCATATCGAGTTCTTGATAGAAGTCAGTGACTCTATCTTGATAAGTGTCGATTTCGTTATCGTTAACTAGGACGCGTATTCCAATGAAATTCATGGCATTTATAACCTTGCCAAAATATTCAGGGTATCCGTTTTTCCACCAGCCAACCTTTGTTTTGTCAGGATACCAAACCCCAGAAATATAGGTGCCTTGATGGTGATCTCCGGAATACGTCTCTTCAAAATTCCCTCGCATTCCCATGTATCCGTTACCAATGGAAGTCATACTTTCCTGAAGGCGCAGATCTTCCTTATGAAGTGTATTTGTAGTGAGTTTCCATGCATGAGTGTCAAAAATACGTTTATATGACATGATAATCCTCCTTGAAGGAGTGTGAGTCTCCACAGCTCCTGTGTTAGTTAATCACTGGTGAAACTTTGATACCTCATCGCACTTTGAAAGCCTTTTCTTATATTGTCAAAATTCATATCCACTATCGTATGAATAACCCTGATCATTTGCTTTAAAAAACGTACGATGTTGCATCATGAAAGTGCTATCATTTGATTGCGTTTTCAGTATATAGTGCAACCGGTTGCCCTGTCAACCCAAAAAAGAACAATCTCGTATTCGACTTCTCAGGATACTTTATGAAAAGCAGCTTGATGCAAAATCAAATGCGTGATCATTCTTTTTCTGTGATAAAGCAAGAGAATTATAAAATTCCTTTGTCTGCCGTATTTTCTATTGTTCTGCGCTGAGAAGAAGCACGCTCGACAATTCGATGCGGGACAATAATATGTTTTGTCATTTCTTTGGGATCTAAAATTTTCTCAATTAGACTTTTAGCAGCTTGATATCCCAGTGTAAATATATCGATGTCGACTGAAGTGAGCGGGGGATTCAGCATCTCAGCAATACGGAGATTATTAAAACTCACAAGTGAGCAAGCCTCTGGCAGTGAAAATCCCAACTGACTCAGCATCGTTTGCAGTGGGAGAGCATACATATCATCGCCGACAATAAGGGCGGTTGGCCGGTTAGGTAGTTTAAAAAGTAAATCTAAATCTTCCTTAGTGAAGCATGGGTCGAGTATATACTGCTCATCAGTAAAGAGACCCGAATCTTGTAGTGCTCTTGTGTACCCGCGGACCCTTTCTTTATGAACTGTACGACTCACATCAGCCCCCACATAAGCAATGTATTCGTGACCTAGTTCTATTAGATATTGTGTTACGTCTTTGCCTGCTTGGAAATTGTCATTATCTACATGAGTAGTCTCATTTACGTATTGCTGTGGTTTACCTATTACGGTATAAGGAATTTTTTCGTTATGAAAATAATCGATTACCGGATCTTCTGATTTGGAGTAGAGGACAATGAAGCCATCTACCCGGTTGGCTCTTGTCATCATTTTAACGCGATCAAGCAGTTCTTCATCGGTTCTTGCTGTGACAATGGCCATTGTAAAATTTTTCTCATTCGCAAGCTCACTGATTCCTCGAATACTTTCCAGAAAAAATGGATTTTGAAAAATAGCAATTTCTGCATCTGGCATGATAATACCGATCGATTGCGTCATCTTGTTAGCCAGGCTTTGTGCAGAGAAATTAGGTTCATATCCAAGCGCTTTCATTTCTTTCCTTACCCTAGCCTTGGTAGCTTCGCTGATTTTGGGACTATCTTGTATAACGCGAGATACGGTGGAGGTAGCCACATTCGCACGCTTTGCAATATCTTTTATTGTTACTGCCATCGATAACGCTCCTTTCATCTATTCTTTTGTTATATCATACACACCCCTTGGCAAATGAACAACGGTAAACCCGTCGTCAAAATTAGATTTTTAAAAAAGGGTTGCAAAATGAAAGCGATATTATTTATAATGATCTTGCAACCGATTGCACTGAATTGCACAATGTTGCAATCGAATCTGTTTGAATCCCTAACAAGTCTAGAAAGCAAAGTGTAAACGCTTAAGAAAAACGCACTGGATTAGCTTATGTGTTACAACTGTAGAATCGTTTTTTTGTAAGGGATTTCTGAATGCGATATCAATTCCAATTATGCTAAATGGGGAATCATAATGGATGAAGCGAAGGTTGCGAAATAATAGAACATGAGGTACTCATTATGAAAAAATTATTGTCTTTTGAGTTCTGGCAAAAGTTTGGTAAAGCACTGCTTGTCGTTGTTGCGGTTATGCCAGCAGCCGGTATTATGATTTCACTGGGTAAAGTAATCGCCATGTTCGGGGGAGATCTTTCATTCCTAGTGACCGCAGGCGGGGTTATGGAAAATCTCGGTTGGGGAATTATCAACAATCTTCACATACTATTTGCAGTTGCTATTGGTGGTTCTTGGGCGAAAGAGCGTGCAGGTGGAGCTTTTGCTGCACTAATCGCTTTTATCTTAATTAATATTACGACAGGAACGATTCTTGGCGTAAGCAGTGACATGCTCACACAAGAGGGAGCAACGACAACGACTTTATTTGGTCAGGAAATTCTAGTATCGGGCTACTTTACTTCCATACTGGGAGCACCAGCACTGAACATGGGTGTTTTTGTCGGTATCATCTCTGGTTTCCTCGGAGCTGTAGTCTTTAATAAATATTATAATTATCGTAAACTGCCGGAAGCATTAGCTTTCTTTAACGGTAAACGTTTTGTACCTTTCGTAGTTATTTTATGGTCTGTTATTATTGCCGTTGTGATGTCTGCCGTATGGCCTTTCGTACAAACGGGAATTAATGGCTTTGGTAAATGGCTTGCTGCCTCGGGAGATACAGCACCGTTTATGGCACCGTTCTTATATGGTACGCTAGAACGGGTACTTTTACCTTTCGGTCTGCATCATATGCTTACTATTCCAGTAAACTACACAGAGCTTGGAGGCATTTACACGGTACTAACCGGAGCGAATGCGGGCGGAACGGTAGCTGGACAAGATCCACTCTGGCTTGCTTGGGCAAGTGACCTTGCGAACTTGCAAGGAACAGATCCTGCAGCATACCAACAGCTTATTTCCACGGTTACTCCTGCACGTTTTAAAGTAGGACAAATGATCGCAGGAGCCGGTATTTTGATGGGTATTGCGCTTGCCATGTATCGCCGTGTAGATAAAGACAAACGTTCCAAATATAAATCCATGTTCCTGTCCGCAGGCTTGGCTGTATTTTTGACAGGGGTAACAGAGCCGCTTGAGTTTATGTTCATGTTTGCTGCACCGCTTCTGTATGGTGTGTACGCAGTCATTACGGGTCTAGCTTTTGGTATGGCAGATTTAATTCATCTGCGGCTGCATTCCTTCGGTATGATTGAATTATTAACACGGATTCCGTTATCGATTAATGCGGGCCTTGTCGCAGATATTATTAACTTTGTCATTACAACAGCTGTATTCTTTGGGGCATCCTATTTTATTTCTTACTTTATGATTGGTAAATTTAAATTGGCTACACCGGGCAGACTTGGGAATTATACGGATGATGAGTCTGATAAAGCAGCAGATGAGGATGCGGGTTCTGCATCGGCTTCTGAAACATCAGTTGCAGATGCCGAAGGAGAAGATCTTCCTTCTAAAATCATTAGCATCCTCGGTGGACCGCAAAATATTGTCGATGTAGATGCATGTATGACTCGTCTGCGTATTACAGTGAATAATGTTGATGCCGTGGGTAATGAAGAGGAATGGAAGAAACTTGGAGCACTCGGGCTGATCAAGAAGGATAATGGAATTCAGGCGATCTATGGACCGAAAGCGGATGTACTCAAATCCGATATTCAAGACAGACTAGGGTGATGAAATTTTGAAAATACTAACACTCAACACACACGCATGGATCGAAGAAAATCAGCTTGAGAAAATAGAGCAGCTTGCTCATTTTATAAACGAGCACGATTTTGATGTGATTGCACTTCAGGAAGTCAATCAATCCATGCAGGAAAAAGCACTTCCTGCTTCGGAAATGACCTATTTTCATGAAGCGGAAGAGAATACGATCGTCAAAGCAGATAATTATGCTTATGTCCTTCGTAAACAGCTTCACACCGAATACTACTGGACGTATATACCTATCCATGTTGGATTTGCTAAATACGACGAGGGACTGGCTATTCTGTCCAAGACGCCGATTAAGGAAGCGTTCGGTGCTTACGTATCGGATATGCGGGATTATGCCAATTTCCGTACACGCAAACTGCTGGGAATCAAAACGGAAATCTCCGGTAAGGATACCTGGTTCGTGAATGGCCATTATAATTGGTGGCATGATGAAGAGGAACCATTTGAGCTTCAGTGGAAATACTCTCTTGCTGTGATGGACAAGTATGTTGGTTCTCTGCCTGCCTTTATCATGGGGGACTTCAACAATGCGGCTCACATTGAGGGCGAAGGTTATTCCCTGGTGACAGGGAGTGGATGGCATGATTGTTATGAGCTTGCTGCTCAGAAAGACGATGGATTCACGGTTGTTAAGGCGATTGCGGGATGGGAAGATAATAAGCAGAAGCTGCGAATTGATTACGTCTTTTCGAATCAAGAGGTTCCTGTCCATTCTTCAAAAGTCGTACTGAATGGAACCATTAGTCCTGTGGTATCAGATCATTTTGGTGTCGCTGTGGAAATCTAAAGTTAACAAGTAAATAATCCCACAATCCTGGAAGGAGGATGTGGGATTATTTTTTTTGTGCATCAATTGGTTTGTGCATCAATGGGTCGAATTCTTATTTGTCTCTGCTGCCAGAATTTCCTGATAAAGATCCATGACTGCAGTGAAGAGCGGGATAGACTTGTTCTCTATTAAAGAAGAAACGCCAAGATTTTGATTCAATTTTATTCTTCCTTTGTAGGAAATAGGTGTTGTTTTAAAATAAGCTGACATGTCTGTCAGCAGATTACTGCATGCAAGTAGTTCCTCTTTCTTCTCTTGTAATTGCTCATTCCTAATTGTATCAATAGTAAGATAACCCACTTTTTGAACCCGAATCAATATAGGAAAGTCTTCTTCCACATGGTATGGACGATGTGTAATTTCATTAAAAGCTTGATCATATAAGGTACTGGTTCTTTTTAACGACCGAAGTACGATATTGGATAAGATCTTTATTTCTTGGGTATGTTGATTTTTTGCATAAGTCTTGAGCAGATTGGCTTGGGTATCCAAAGCGGCAGCAAAAGTCCGATCCAGCCGTTTTGAAGCAGAATGAGGTGACAGTACAAGCATCCCGGCTAAACCAAGCGAACAACCAAGCAAAATATCTATAATTCTTACATTTACAAAGGCAAGCGGTGAATCTACCGGATGTGCCAGTGATACGAGCAGAAGAGAGATCGGCGTAATGAATACCGCAGCAAGAGCATAGTTTTTGGCGGCCAGCGTTTTAATAATGAATTGCATGAGAGCAACACTCATTACGATCACAAGGCTTGTCGGTTCTAAGAATAACAGCAGGGATGCGAGTAATCCTCCTAAGCATGTACCGATCATAAGCTGAATTCCGCGATATATACTGGCCGTTGCTGTAGCGGCGATTAGGACAGAAGCGCATCCGATCGGAACCCAGGAAGGATGCGGTGCCTGAATCATACTCGCCATTCCATAAGAAACAAGAACGAGCACCCCCATTTTCATAGAGGCAGAGAAGATTGTTGTATAGTGATACAGACCTCGAATACTCCACCTGATACCAATCGCCTCTTTTAGTGAACGAGTGGACACTTCAAGTTTGGGAGAAGGGTTCTTAATGGCTTCCATCATGTATAGAAATGCTTCCTGTAAGCCAGATTCAAAATGATCTTCTTTCTTTATTTTGCCGAAAACTTGCCGATCCACAGTCAAAGTTGAAGATCGTTTAGGTAATGTACGGGATATCGTTCTCAGCATACGTGGATAGGCAGCAGGAACGGATATTTGTTGATCTTCTATAGACACAATAGCCCAAAATAACTGATCCGCAGCCTCTGTAATCTCGTAGATTTGCTGAAGGGAGAGATTCTCTTTTCTTCGGGATATCATACTTTTATAAATTATCTTTTTCGTTTGCTGAAGAAGTTCCCCCGTCTCCAAGCGAAGAAGCGGATAGTCGCTCGTATTCAAAGACTCAAGCATAGTTGCAAGTTTCTGATACAGGGAAGACAGCATCCTTTTCTCAGGTCCATAACGATGAAACACTAGGGGAATCATACATAATAGGAGTGCAGGAATGCCGCCAAGGAGCACAATCAGCCCCCGATAGGCGAATAATCCTGGATCTGCGGGAAGGCTGATCGCCATACCGCATACGAGAACAAACATATATCCTGCAGGAAGCAGGACGCCTGTTATTCCACACAAAAAAGTAGCTGCGGCACCAATAAAACTAATGGCAGCTGCACTTGCAAGTAAAGAAGGAGCCGCAAGGGTGCCCAGCATAATACTGAAAGCAAGCCCTAACAGAATACAGCTCAGTTTCACAAAGCGCTGTCTTGCAGTTTCATCCCTCATATATACATTCACAAAAGCACCCGTTGTTGCCAGCATTCCAAGCCCCGGTTCATGTAAGATGACACCGGTTAGCAGAGGAATGCCGGTGCTAAGCCCCGCAATAACAGCCGGTCCCCAAGGAACCGGGACTTTATTGATACGAAAAGCTTTTTTAAGATGCTGTGCGATGTAAGTTCTTGTTTTGGGTATTGATTGCTTGTTTAAATCCAAATGATATGGCACCTCTTTAGTCATGGGTAATTCAAATATAGGTTTTCAGTCAAAAACTCTATTTACCACAAGACCTCGGAGTTTAAACTTGCATCAGCAATCGTCTATTAGGATACAACTTGTTGAAACTGACTGTGGTACAACTCATAATAAGAACCTTTTGCTGCTAGTAATTCCTCATGTGTCCCTTGTTCTACAAGACGTCCATGCTCAAGGTAAAGAATGGTATCTGCATCCTGAATCGTACTTAGCCGGTGGGCGATAACAAAGCTGGTTCTCCCTTGCATAAGTAGCTTCATTGCCTCTTGAATATGCATTTCGGTTCTTGTATCTACACTGCTTGTCGCCTCATCCAGTATAAGAATAGCCGGATCGGCAAGGATGGCTCTCGCGATCGTTAACAATTGCCGCTGTCCATGACTCAGGTTGCTGCCTTCCGTACTAAGCATCGTGTCATACCCCTGAGGGAGTCGTTTAATAAATGTGTCTGCATTCGCGAGTACAGCCGCTTGCTCTATTTCCTGGTCCGTAGCATCTAGTTTGCCAAAGCGGATATTTTCCCGAATCGTTCCAGAGAAAACATGGGCATCCTGAAGTACCATACCCATCAGCCTGCGAAGATGGTCTTTGTCGATTTGGCAAATGTCTACATCGTCAATCGTAATTGCTCCATCCACAATATCGTAGAAACGGGTTAATAGATTTACGACCGATGTTTTACCTGCTCCAGTGGGTCCAACAAGAGCGATCTTTTCACCTGGACGTGCAGCAAAGCTTATGTTTTGCAAAATAGGTTTATCCGCATGATAGTGAAAAGACACATCATCGAAACGTACAGCACCTTGAATATTCGTGATCGGTTTTCCATGTTCGCCTTCGTGCTCCGTCTTCATATCCATAATCTCAAATACTCTCTCTGCACCGGCGACAGCAGACTGAATCAGGTTATATTGATTTGCTAGTTCAGAGATGGGGCGCCCAAATTGACGAGAGTAACTGAGGAAACTGACGACAATACCGACCTGGGTTGAACCTTGGAATACGAGCCAGCCTCCGACAGCCGCAATCAGGGCAAAACTGAGATTGTTGATGACATTCATGAATGGTCCCATCATCCCAGACATAATTTGCGCCTTAATTCCAATCTGATTTAGCCGCTCGCTAATTTCCCTGAAGCGAAGGGTTTCTTTTTCTTCCTGACGGTATAGTTTCACCACTTTTTGTCCACTGATGGTTTCTTCAATCATTCCATTGAGATCCCCCAGATGTTGCTGTTGTTCTTTGAAATATCTCTTTGTGTATTTAGCAATATTCCGGGTTACTACAAGAGCGAGCGGGATGCTAATCAGTGCTACTAAGGTGAGCGGTATATCCAAAATAATCATAATTACAAGTGAACCGATGAGTGTCACGATACTATTCAGTAGTTGAGTAACACTCTGATTCAGTGTATTAGATACATTCTCTATGTCATTCGTTGCACGGCTCATCAGTTCTCCAGTGCTGCGCTTGTCAAAGAATGAAACCGGCAGTTTTTGATATTTTGCAAACAGATCTTTTCTCAGGTGAAGCACCGTTTTCTGGGAGAGGGCGGTCATAATATAGGCCTGCACCCATGTAACTACCGCACCGAACAAATGAATAGCAAGCATGATCAAGCAGATTTGAATCAGTCCCATATAATCTCTCGGAATAATGTAATCATCAATTGTTACCCCAATAAGGTAGGGACCTAGTAGAGCAGTGAGTGAACTTAGCACGGTGAAAATATAAACCATGAGCAGTGCTGCGCGCTGTTTGTTTAAGTAATTCCAGAGCCGTTTTATCGTAGGACCTGTATGTTTCGCTCTTACTTTTGGCATTTGATGCACAGGAACTCGGGGACGCATTTGATTAGACATAGGATATATCCTCCTTTCGCTGTGAACGGTAGATGTCTTGATAAACGGAACTTGTCTTCAAAAGTTCTTCATGCGTTCCTTGAGCTGCAATCATCCCATCGTTTAGGACAAGAATCAGATCTGCTTTTGTTACAGAAGAAATCCGCTGTGCGATGATCATCTTGGTCACGTTGCTTTTTTGTTGTTCCATCGCTTTTAGTATGTTAGCCTCTGTCTTTAAATCAACCGCACTCGTGCTGTCGTCCAGAATAAGTATTGCAGGGTCCGTAACGAGTGCTCTCGCGAGTGAAATCCGTTGTTTTTGCCCGCCAGACAGGTTCACCCCTTTTTGTCCAAGGACCGTGTCATACCCTTTTTCTAATTGTTCGATAAAAGGAGCCGCTTCGGCCGCCTTTGCAGCCGCCAAGATTTGTTCCTCACTGGCTGAAGGATTACCGTAACGGATATTATCCCGAATCGTTCCGCTAAACAGAATCGCTTGCTGCATCACTACGGCAACCTTGCTTCTTAGCTCCTCCAGATCGTAGTCCTGTATGGGGACACCCCCCACCCGTATTTCTCCGCTATATACTTCGTAAAGTCTTGGAATGAGATGGATCAGGGTAGTTTTCCCAGCACCTGTCGCTCCAAGAATGGCTACCATTTGACCCGCTTCTGCTTTGAAACTGATATTTGTGAGGACGAGGTCATCCTCCTGGTTATGATAGGAGAAGCTAACATTAGAGAACTCGATAGACCCTTCATTATCACTGGACATATGTTTTGGATGAATCGGGTTCTCAATCTCGGAGTATGTACTCAGCACTTCATTTACCCGATCTGCAGATACTTTCGCTCTCGATACAAAAACCAGCATGTTACTTAGCATCAGCATCGACATCAGGAGCTGGGTGACATAGTTAATGAAGGCGATCAGTTTACCTATTTCGAGACTTCCTTGATAATACTGCAATCCCCCGAACCAGAGCACCGCTACGATACTTACATTTAGTACAAGCGTCATCAGCGGCATACTGAGTGCCATCAGCCGATTAGCCCGAATCGCTGCCTGGGTATAATCGTCATTTGTTTTGTTGAATCGCTGCTCTTCATAATCTCTCCGGACAAAAGCTTTGATGACACGAACACCAGACAAGTTTTCTTGAAGAACGGTGTTTACATGATCGAGCTTACTTTGCATTTTCGTAAATAAAGGAAAGGACCGCTTGGTTAAGAGATAGAGGATGAAGAAAAGTACGGGCACGGAAACCACTAAGATGAACGCTAGATTTGGACTCAGCATAATTGCCATTGCTAAGCTTCCGATCAGCAGAAGCGGCGTACGGACAAAGATTCTTAGAACCATCTGAACAAAAGCTTGCAGCTGTACCACATCATTCGTTAGACGAGTAATGAGCGAGCCGGTTTTTCGTTCATCCAAATTGTGAAAAGAAAAAGATTGGATCTGTTCAAATAATCGAATTCGCAGATCTTTTCCAAAATGCTGTGCAGCAATGCTCGAAAAAATCGTACAGCCGGCTCCGCCCACTAGACCGATCAGCGCGACAACGATCATAAAAAGTCCGGTTTCCTGAATATGATCAAGATTGCTTGTCATTATCCCTTCATCTATGATACTTGCCATGAGTCTCGGCTGGAGCAAATCCATGGAAACTTCGAGCAACATAAGCAGAGGAGCGAGTAAGCTCGCTGCCCAGTAGGGTTTGAGAAAAGGAAGTAGTTTCTTCATTAAAATAAGGACACCTTTCGTAAGTGAGATAGAGGGACGACATTTTAGTAAGTAAATCAATTTCATTACTCATTAAAGAGGCTGAAGATATTATGAAATGAATTCAAGTAAGCTTGTTTTTAACTTAAAGGCACGGTGGAAATATTGTCAATTGATTCCTTCCGGAATCGGTATGTATAAAATACGTATTTCAGATTCAATGTTTTTTATTTGGATTAATTGAAATATTATTTCATTATTTGTGTAAAAAAGCGTTTACAGAGATAACCTATTAGGTTTATTATGTAATTGTTAGGAAAAGTAGCAAGTAGGATTTATATTTTAATTAATTCAATGACAATAGGGAACACGCGAAGAACCATTCATTTCAATAAGGTGGAGGTTATTATTATGGTAAAAGTTCTTGTACATACGGAGACACGAAAAAGCCAAATCAATAAAAATATCTATGGTCAATTTTCTGAACATTTAGGACGTTGTGTTTATGAAGGAATATGGGTTGGCGAAGATTCACCCATTCCAAATACGGACGGCATCCGAAATGATGTAATAGAAGCATTGAAACAACTAAAAGTACCTGTACTGCGCTGGCCAGGCGGCTGTTTTGCTGACGAGTACCACTGGGAAGATGGAATTGGACCTCGTGAGAACCGTCCGCGTATGCTCAACACCCACTGGGGCGGAGTAGAAGAGAATAACCACTTCGGTACGCATGAATTTATGAGACTCTGTGAACTGATTGGGGCAGAACCTTATATTTGTGGTAATGTCGGCAGCGGTACAGTGTATGAGATGCAGCAATGGGTAGAGTACATGAATAACGGCGGACAGTCGCCGATGGCAAGCCTTCGTGCACAGAACGGTCAAGAAGAACCGTGGAACGTGAAGTATTTTGGTGTAGGTAATGAGAGCTGGGGCTGCGGCGGGAACATGCGTCCTGAATATTACGCTGATCTGTATCGCAGATATTCCACTTATGTGCGTAATTACAGTTCTGAGCCGGTATACAAAATTGCTTGCGGACCTAATACAGCGGATTATCACTGGACAGAAGTCCTCATGCGGGAAGCTCATCATCTCATGAACGGACTTAGTCTTCACTATTACACGACAGGCACAGGTATATGGGAGAAAAAAGGCAGTGCAACTGGATTCACAAGTGAAGAATGGTTCACAACACTGAAAGCTACTCTATACATGGAAGAACTGATTGTAAAGCATTCGGCCATTATGGATAAATATGATCCAGACAAAAAAGTAGGACTGATCATTGATGAATGGGGAACTTGGTTTGAAGTAGAACCAGGAACAAATCCAGGATTTCTATATCAACAAAATACAGTACGTGATGCGCTCGTAGCGGGAATTAACCTGAACTTATTCCATGAACACTCCGATCGCGTAACGATGACGAATATTGCACAGATCGTGAATGTCTTGCAAGCAATGATCCTGACGGAAGGTGCTAATATGGTACTCACACCGACATATCATGTTTTTGATATGTATAAAGTTCACCAGGATGCACATTTGCTTGAGTCTCAATATGTAAGTCCATCTTATAAAATGGGTGATCAGGAAATTCCGCAGCTCAGCCTATCTTCTTCTGTAGATCATGAAGGGCATATTCATGTATCTGCTTGTAATCTTAGCCATGCAGATTCCTTGAACGTAGAACTTGATCTGCAAGGAATTGTAGATGCAGTGGTTAGCGGTCAAGTGCTGGTTTCATCTAATGAGCTGGATGCGCATAACTCGTTTGACAACCCGACTCAGGTTGCACCGAAAGAACTTGAAGGAATCACAGCAGAGCAAGGAAACGTAAGTTTCACACTGCCTGCTGCTTCCGTAGCGGTAATTAAGATTGTGCCAAAGAGAGGCTAAGGGAAGAGGATGACATCAAGAGCTGATAACGAATGCAAAGGTTGTACGGTAAGTGTGCATGTCAGCGAATCACAACTTGCAGTTATGGAACAGTCCACTGTTACATCTGATCAAGGGATGTCAGAACAGGCTGTTCAGGAGCTGTACAAAGAACGTTTAGCGATCTGCCGTACATGTGATGGATTTAAATACGGAACCACTTGTAAATACTGTGGGTGTCTCATTCCTTTGAAAGCTAAGGTAGCCAGCGCTACCTGTCCATATCCTTTTGAACCGAAATGGCTTAGATAATATGAATGAAGAATGAGAATGAAAGCATCTTCCTTTCCGAGGAGGGTGCTTTTTTTACATGAAAATCAAGTTGATCAAGATACGAAACTGCTAGACATATTTTTGGGAAATACAGTAAAATAATGGGATTAGAATAAAGGGGTGCAGCTGATATGTCTTTTGAAAAAGTGCTTGATCAAGGTTATGTTCGTCTAGTAAATCATATGGGGTCTGATCTAACCATAGCGAATGCGGCAAGAGTGTCTTATGCCAAAGAGTCAGTGGAACTCACGGAGAGAGATATGAAACTGATACGGTTTCTAGCAAGAGAAGGACATACTTCTCCTTTTCGCCACGTAATGCTGCAATATGAAATCTACGCACCCTTGATGGTTGCTAGACAGTGGTGGAAATACATAGTCGGCTCAAGTCATATGGAAGGTACAGGAGACAGCCTCGATGCGTGGAATGAGTCGAGTCGCAGATACATAACAGAAGAACCCGAGTTTTATATTCCAAATCATCAGGAGTGGAGAGGAGCACCCGCACATTCAAAACAAGGGAGCGGAGAGGCGCTTCCAATAGAGCAGGGCGCGAAACTAAGTGAAGAGTTACTGGAGTATGTAGAACTGGGTATAAAAAAATATGAGGCAGCTCTAGAATCAGGGGTATGCGCGGAACAGGCAAGGCTTTTTCTCCCATCTTACGGGATGTATATTCGCTGGTATTGGACAGCTTCACTGCAATCCGTATGTCATTTCTTAAATCAGCGGCTTATGCATGATGCCCAGCAGGAGATTCAAGCGTATGCGAAAGCAATTCTCTCCTTAAGTGAACCTCTGTTCCCGGCAGCAATGAATGAGATGGTGCATTATAAGGAAGAAACTTTGTTATAGAAGAGAGCATAACCTAAATGAATGGCAGGAGGTAACGAACTTGGAATACCGTAAGATGGATGCCCGCGATTATGAGCAGTGTATTGCTTTATGGAGAAGAACGGAAGGAATGAGTATCAGCAATGCAGATTCCAGGGAAGCCATAGAAAGTTATTTGGAACGTAATGAAGGCTTCAGTTATGTAGCTGTTCAGAGTGAAGATATCATAGGGACTCTACTGGCAGGACATGACGGAAGACGAGGCTATCTATACCATTTGGCAGTCAAGCCGGAATACCGGGGACAAGGGATTGCCAAAATCCTTGTACAGTCTTGTCTGGACCGATTACGAGACGCAGGGATCGAGCGAGCCCATATTATGGTGATGGGTTCCAATGAGAGTGGCCAATCATTCTGGACGGGTCTCGGATGGACACGGCGCGGAGATATTTTGATATGTTCTCGAGATATTCATACGAATCCTGTAGGAAAGGAATGACGTATGCCACTGCTGACAGAGTACGAGAAAAGACGGAATATCGCAAATTCTAAAACAGAAGAACTAACAAGGAGATTTCCCTGTATAGAGGCTATTATGGTAACTGGATCGGTCGCAACAGGTAAGGTTGATGCGTTCTCGGATCTTGATCTACTATGCTATGTAGAAGGTCCCATACCCGCTTCTATCAAGAAATACGAACAAATGAAGCTGGATGAGCTCTCAGGTATTGAGATTGCTTCTAGTGATGATGTATATGCAGTGAATTATGAGATCCAAGGTGTGAAATGTGAGATGGTGTATTTCTCTATTTCTTTTGTCGAACAAAAATTAATGAATTTGATTCAATATAAACACCACTCTTTTTCTACTCATACGGTAGCAACTGGCATTCTGCAATCCTTATCTTTATATGATAAGTCAGGCGTGCTTGCAGGCTGGAAGTGTTCACTAAGCGCATATCCTGAGGATATAGGAAGCTGGCTGATCACAGAACATCTTAATTTTTATTCTAGAGCAGAGATGGAAAGAGGGCTTGTTCGTAACGATCTCGTATATTTGGCGGAAAAGAAACTGAAAAATCAAGAAAAGCTGCTTGCAATATGGTGTGGCCTAAACCGGATGTACTATCCAGGTAAGACGAAGGGGCTTATTAATACGTTAAGCCAAATGAAGATGAAACCAAATAATGCAGAATTTCAAATGATGAACTTGTGGAGGGTACCAGCTGAAGAATCCATAAATATTTTATCTGATTTAATAGAAGACACATTTGATCTCATTGAACTGTACAGATCAGATCTGGTGGTTTCCGAAGCCCGTCAACAATTTCTTAAGTAGGATAGGGAGGCTGACAGTGATGAACAAGATTGATTACAATGGACGAATCTTTACGTCATGGGAGAATTCCGGCAATGGGGAGGTCAATCGAGAGACACTTTTTCATTATTTTCAGGACGGAAACCTCGTGTGGGCTAATTATGCGGGAGGCGGTATTATAGCAGGCCACCTGATTGCGACAATGGGGGAAGATGGAGTTCTGGATATGCGTTATCATCATGTTAATGAAAAGAATGAGATCATGACAGGGATATGCACTTCAACTCCCGAATTACTTGAGAGCGGAAAAATATGCATCCATGAAGAATGGACATGGACAAGCGGAGACCGGTCAAGCGGGCGTTCTATACTGCAAGAAGTCTGAAAGGTGATTGTATTGTTGTATTAGAAGGAGGCAGCCATGGATTTGGATAATCTGGTCGTGTTCAGTTTTGTAGGGATCATTTCCGTTATCATCGGTGTGGTAATGAAATGGAAGCCTCCAAAGCGAATAAACAGCTTGTTTGGATATCGAACCCATCGGTCAACTCAGAATCAACAAATGTGGGAAGAAGCGAATCGTTATAGTGCGATGTGGATGATTTATGTTGGGATCTTTTTTATAATCATTGGATTGATCGTTGCCAAATTCGTTCAAGGTATTCAGGGACTTGGTATTTTGGTAGGCGTGTTTCTGACCGTTCATTTCCTTGTATTTGTAATGGTGGAGAGAAGGTTAAAGGAGCTAGAATAAAACATGGAAATACAACTATAACCGCTTACAATATAAAAGAGAATTACAGAATAACCGAACTATTTCGACATTTATAAACAAAATATATGTGTTTACAATATAAGGGAATTAAGGAGTTGTGCAGTCCGCATAACTTCTTTTTTATTCCATATAAACTACGAATTAGGAGCAAAAATTAGGAAGTCAGCAGTAAAATTGAAATTCATAAATATTTTTTCGGAAAATCAAACTATTTCCTCTTAAAGCTTGTTATTATAGTACTGAACGTTGTTTTATCTGAATTCTGAATAGAAAGTGTGAGTTAGTAAAGCGGACAAAATCCGCTGTGAAATAAGAAGGATAAACTGAGGTTTCCTGTGAGAAATATGGAAAATATCTTCATATCGGATGCCCATCAGATAGGACTTACGGCAGCTCAGAAAGCAGAAATAATCCGATGTTAATATTTTGACCAAATTGTGTCATTAAAAGCAAAAGACGAACATCGGGTATGTTATGATCCTGTGCTTCATTTAAGAACATGGTAAGAGCTGATTGGGGCAAGCTATTCCTGATCAAGAATTCATTGTAAGAGTCTAGTGTATACAAAATAAAACCAAAATGAGTAAGTGGACTGTACTTAAGGAGGAATAGTGATGATGATATCCTACAACCATGAATCCATCGAGTATCACACAACTACAGGAGGAATAATTATTCAGAATGGCAGAGTTCTCCTGCAAAGAGAACAAAACCAGCCGTATTGGTTTTTACCAGGCGGAAGTGTAGAAGCAGATGATACACCTGAGTATACAATCGCTAAGATGATATATGAACAGCTTGGTGTACCTGTAATTCAAGAGCAGCAAGTATGGATGATTGAGAATATTGTCGATTTACCGCTGGGTCCCAATATGCAGGTTCATGAGACGGGAATGTTCTTCGTTCTGGAACTTCCATATCCACATCCGATCTTCAATAAAGATGGTGAATTTACAGGTACAAATAAAGAATATAGATATAAATGGATTGATCTTGATGTTCTTAGGCAGCATCACGTTGTTCCGGAATTTGTCGTTCCCGAGCTTCATGTGCTGGAAGTTGGAAAGGGTGTCAAGCATATCGTCAGCTAGTTATTGTAGAGATCATCTCTGTTCCTTATAAGTTTGAGCAGGGAGCCGTACATATGCTGAGTCTTACGAATGAAAAAATAGGATTGATCTCATGAAGCCTGGGTTCTTACGCTCAGGCTTTTCTTATGTCTTGAAATAACAGATGACTTTGCATCTTTTCTTCTGAAAAGGTATTGTAGAAAGTAATGTGAAAAGGTAAGTATGGAGGGAATCAGGGGACATGGCTAAGCAAAAATATTATGTAGTTTGGGAAGGGAAAAGCCCGGGTATTTATACAAGTTGGCCTGCATGCCAGCAGCAGGTTAACGGAGTGAATGGCGCTAAATACAAGGCATTTGAATCCAAAACAGAGGCCGAGAAAGCCTACACGGCAGGCTGGAAAGGATATTGGGGGCAAGGAGGAGCTCAGAAATCTGCAGGGAGTTCTAGCAAGCGTACGTATGGAGCTGCTGATGCTGCACCTATAGAACCTGTTGACTACAATAGTATCTCGGTTGATGTAGGAACTAGGGGAAACCCAGGCCCTATGGAATACAAAGGCGTGGATACGAAGACAGGAGAAGTATTGTTCAGTGTAGGTCCCATACCAAATGGTACAAATAACATCGGCGAGTTTCTTGCCATTGTTCATGCGCTGGCCTATCTTCAAGAACAAGGAAGTAACAAGACCATTTATAGCGACTCAGTAAATGCGATGAAATGGGTTAGACAGAAGAAAGCGGCTACTACATTGAAAAAAGATGCCTCGACCCGTCAGGTTTGGGATTTGGTCGAGCGGGCTGAAGAATGGCTCAGAACGCATACGTACCAGAACAAAATCGTGAAATGGCAAACGAAGTTGTGGGGAGAAATTAAAGCAGATTATGGACGTAAGTAAATAGAGAAATCATAACATTCATGGAGGGAACATAAGAATGACTAATTATAAAGCAGTGTTTTTTGATATAGATGGTACGCTGGTGAATGATGAGAAGGTTATTCCTGCAGATGCAGTTGAAGCGGTGAATCAGCTGAAAGCTAGTGGAATTGATGTTTTTATAGCGACGGGAAGAGCACCTTACTATATTACAAAATATTTATCAGAGCTTGGTCTGGACTCGTTTATCAGTCTGAATGGATCATATGTGGTGTACAAAGGACAACCTGTTCATAAGACTCCTATTTCCAAATCAACAATGGAAAGACTGGAAAATACGGCACTCAGCCACAATCATCCCATTGTAATGCAAGGTGCTGAGGCGAGCTTCTCTAACACGGAACAGCACGATTTTATTGCAACGTCTTTTGAGACCCTTCGTGTCGAGGTACCGGGTTATCGTACTTCCTATTGGAAAGAAGCGCCGATCTATCAGGCACTGCTATATTGCCAAGAACACGAAGAACATATCTATACATCGGAGGAAGCTGGTTTTGGGGATCTTCAGTTTGTTAGATGGCATCCTTATGCTGTGGATGTAATTCCTGCGGAAGGTTCCAAGGCCAAAGGGATTGAGGCGGTACTCAAAGTTTTGGGAATATCGAAAGAAGAAGTGGTTGCTTTTGGCGATGGACTGAATGATGTAGAAATGTTGTCCTATGTAGGGCTGGGTATCGCAATGGGGAATGCCAATGATGAGGTTAAATCATATGCAAAATATGTGACCAGTTCGGTTGATGAAAGCGGAATTCGTAAAGGTTTGGAGTATGCCGGGTTATTGTAGTGAGGTTTTGGTTTATATAGGACAAAGCGGTGTGAAAAAGGATGATCCATGGGACCATCCTTTTTCTATGCTTGCAGCCTTCATTTTCAACACAAAAAAATTACATGATAATTACATAATAGGGGAACCAATATGCGTAAAAAAGGATATATATGGTATTATTGATCTTAAGATCGGAAAGAGGATTGGGAGTTTCCTGTGAGGAGGATGTTCATGTTCTATGTTAATGCAAGAGCTTTTATTGAAAGAGAAGGAAAACAAGGAACCGAGCTCGTCATTCAAACCCGTAACAAGCCGGGAGAGGAAGCACTTGAACTTCCAGGTGGAAGAATTGAACTATTCGAATCCGTTCACAAAGCGTTAATTAGAGAAGTTCAAGAAGAAACAGGTCTCACCATTACTCGGATTGAAGGCGCTTCAAAAAGAATCGATACGATAGGCATCAATCCAGACTTCGAGGTCGAATGTGTTGAGCCTTTTTGTGTATACCAAACCCTTAAGGGACCGGTTGATTCCATTGGTATGTATTTTATCTGTAAGGCAGAAGGTAAACTGTTAGAACAAGGGGACGAGACAAAGGGAGCTACATGGAAAACGTTGCAAAGTCTTCGTACGATGATCGATCAGAATCCACTGCAGTTTAGTAATGTAGATAGAGCAGGTCTTAAATATTATCTAAAACATAGAGTTGTGCGTGATTAAGTTACCCTTTTAATTTTTCTCTCATTCACTTTGTTGTCGTACATGCCTTCCTTCTTGAATAAGATGAACAATAGGTTGTCTTTTTATTCAAGGAAGGAGGAGGCTGTATGATTACAAGTGCTTTTTTGGGTTACATACTGCTTGGGGTTTCCATTGCTGCACCCATTGGTCCGCTCAATGCTGCCCAGCTCAACATTGGAATCAGACGTGGATTCTTTCATTCCTGGTTTTTCGGACTTGGCGCAGTGCTTGCTGATCTATTGTACATGCTATTAGTGTATTTGGGAGTCGTCCATTTACTAGATGCTCCCTTTATTCAAACGTTTTTATGGTTGTTTGGTTTTTTTGTGCTTTCGTACACAGGAATAGAAAGTATTCTTAGCACCGGTCAGATCAAGGAAACGGAAATCGATCATAAAGAACCTCTGGGTAAATCAGTGATGTCAGGATTTTGGTTATCGCTTTTTAATCCGATGTCCATTCTATTCTGGCTCGGCATTTATGGTTCCGTTCTTGCGAAAGAGACAAGCTCTGGAAGCGTAATGCATGTAGTGATTTTTAGTTCTGCCATCATACTTGGTATTTTTATGTGGGACCTAGCCGTTGCCACCATGTCCAGTTTCTTCCGCCGGTATTTAAGTCCCACACTTTTAAAGACGATCTCTGTAATTTCGGGTCTATCCTTATTAGGATTTGGATTATATTTTGGTGTTCAGGCAGTCAAGGCTTTATTTTTTTAACCCTTCCCGGGAAGCGATATTTATTAGATTTTAACTTTTGGATCAGCTTGCGGTCGGGCTTTGTTCGTTTGGGCCTATCCGCAGTCCATACTTTTTTCTGCATATACAGGGTTAAGAGACCAATGCATGCGATAAACAGAAAGCTGATCCAAAAGCCAGGTCTACCCGTCTTATGAAAGAGTGTTCCTGTTACAGCGAGTAGAATGAGAGTAAGTCCTCCGTATCTTTTGATTTGTCCAAAAGTGGTGAGCTTAAGCAGTTTGCCTGAGGTAATAAGAATGAAGGACCAATTGTACAGGAGCATGAGTCCTGCCGCAGTTGTGATTGATTCATAGATGGTATCAGGCAAGAGTAACGCTGTTAGGATCGAAATACCGAGCAGCACAGCATTGAATCCATACGCATAAATAGGAAAACGTTCCTTCACTTTTCTGCCGAAAAGAGAAGGGGCGTCTTTGTCTTGGGCAAGGGTAACTAGCATCGTCGTTACCGCATATAAGGATGCAACCATTGTCGAGAAACCAGCAATAATCAGCACGCCATTAAATAAGTGAGGAATAAAAGGAAGTTCATAAGTGGCTAGTGCCTGGATAAATGGACTCTTTTTAGTTCCATAACTCTGCCAAGGCGCCAAGGTAAGAACAAGAAACAAGGAAGTTACATAGATTACGGCAAGTACCGTTATCATAATTCTGCCCGATTTTGGAGCTTCTTTTGGCTGCTTCAAACGGATTGCCATAAGCCCCATGACTTCCACTCCTCCAAAGGCATAAAAAGAAAAGAGTAACGCTGCCCATGTACCTGTAATTCCGTTAGGGAATATCTCGCTTAAACGAAGCGGGGCATTAGGTTTGATTCCGCCGGATAACCAGCCGAATAAACCAGCAGCTCCAAGACCAATGAACATAAGGATAGCTGAAAGTTTGATAATGGCTGCTGTAGTCTGCAGCGGATCAAACAACTTCGTACCAATTACGATGATCAGGAGTCCAAGCAGTGCATATACTGACGCGAATACCCACATTGGGATAGCCGGAAACCAAAATCTCGTAAATAGGGACAAGGCAGTGAGCTGACTTCCCATAATCAGTAATTCTGAAGAAAAATACCCCCATCCACTGCTGAATCCAGCCCATTTTCCATAAGCTTTCTTCGCATAGGATCGGAATGACCCTTGCTCTGGTGCAGCAGCTGTCATACCGGCGAGTGCATTAAATACACAATATGTACCAAGAGCAGCCAGTACAAAAGTAAATAAAACGGATGGACCACCCACCTGAATGGCAAGAGCAGAACCTAAAAAATACCCCGTTCCGATGGTACCGGCAACGCCAAGCAAAGAAAGTTGCCACCATGATAAATTACCTTTTGTTTCAGATACTTGTTTCTTATTATTGCTATTATCGCCCATTTTTTCTGTACCTCATTCATGTCATATTTACCTCTGTAATATAAGAAAAGACAGACAAAAAGATACTGGAATAATTTCCTGCATAAAAAAGGCGGAATGAATTGGCAAAATATAGGTATTGGACTATGATAGATAAAAGGCGAATAAAGCAAAAAGACGGGGAAGGTGTCAGATCATGCAAGGTAAAGTACTTGAAGTAAGCACTGCCCAGCGACTTGAACGTTCTGAAATGGAATACATGATTGATCGTATGAGGGCAATGGAAGAACGGCCGGGGAATCCAATGGGCATTGAGACTCAGTATTTTGGAGAAGCTGTCGCTTTTTATAGCAGGGAGATGCCTTGGCCTCAGTTTAATACAGTGAAAGGAATCGGCTCAGAGGAAGAGTCATATTTGCCTGAAATAATGATGTTTTATCGCTCCAGGAATCGAAATCCGCATATCGAGATTACTCCTCTCAGAGCAGAGCCAACACTGTTTAGATCTCTGACTACACATGGATTTTTCCAATCCTCCTTTCATGCCACGTTATATAAAGAATGTAAGAAAGAGACTAGCTCTTCGTTAGAAAAAAAGACAAGCGATAAGGAAAATATCCAAATTGTAGAAATTAACTCGCATCAATTTGATGATTATGCTACGGTTCATTGTCTAGGAACAGGATTACCGATTTCAGGGAAACAGCATATTGCAGATAACAACCGTATTCTTCATGGAAGAAAAGGTTGGAAGTATTATGTAGCTTATTATAATAACGAACCCGTGGGCGCTGCGGCAGCTTATATTCAAGGAAGTACTGCTTCATTGACCTTTGCAACTACCTTGCCGGCATACCGAAATAGAGGGATTCAAACCTTGTTAATTGAGCGGAGAATGAAAGATGCAGTTCAGGAGGATTGTAATCTTATCGTTGGACAAGCCTCGTATCTGTCTTCGAGTTTTCGGAATATGCAGCGAGCAGGAATGCAGCTTGGTTACACAAGATCGACCTGGAGCAGTCTTATGCCTCTGAGCGGCCTTATGTAGAAAGAAGGGAATGTAAGAGTTGAAGCAACAAACTTTATTTCGGGTGATCCTTTTTTTATATTCAGTAATGCTCCTATATTTTATGTTTGCCGGATTTCATCGCTATGTTCATGATAACTATCGCTATAATCTAATCCCATTACATACGATTTTAGCTTATGTGAGGAATCTGAGTCTAGATCATGTAATTGATTCAGCAATAAACCTGATTGGAAACATTGCCGTTTTTATCCCGCTTGGTTTTCTTATTCCTGCATCGCTGTCTCGTCCTTGGTCCTATGGAAGGTTCATTCTATTCTTTAGTTCTTTTATCATTTTGCTTGAGTGTATGCAGACTTTGTTACGAGTGGGAACCGGAGATATTGATGATCTATTATTGAACGTAATCGGTGGTTCTGTTGGATATATGTTATACAAACGATATGAAACATGGATCTCATGATTGGTCAGAAACATAGAAGAAATGCAGTATTTAGAAAAAGAGTAAAGAAACCGATATATATAAGGGATTTTAGGTTTCATTTTTATGACAGATTGGAAAAGAAAAGGTCATTAAAGACGCAACTATTACCAGATTTCTGCGTTCATTATAGTAGTGAATGTAAAAAAATGTTGGATGCCGGCGAGTTTACTAGACGACCAAAAGGATGTGTGAAGGTTTGAAGAAAATTGTTCTATTTATGTTGTTGTTTGTAGGGTTATGGGTGATTCCTGGGCTCAGTCATGCAGACGGTGGACAAGCTAAGATTTATCTTAACGATAAACAGCTTGGAACGACGGGGGATACGAAAGTCGAGATTATTAATAAATCTGTCATGATTCCAATCCGTATGGTTGCAGAGGAACTTGGCTATGGTGTAAAGTGGGAACAAAAAACAGGCACCGTTACTATAGAACAAAATGGCTCCACCATTAAAATGGTCGTAAATAATAAAAATGCTACGGTTGATAATCAATCCGTAAAGCTGGACAATGCGCCCGTCCTTAGAAAGGGAACGACTTTGGTTCCGCTGCGTTTTATAGGCGAGCAGTTCGGAATGAAAGTAAAATGGAACAATACGACAAAGACAGTATATTTGGAGGATGAGAGTGGATCTGGAGCAGGTAGTCAGCCTCCAGCGGGTTCACCTGTAGCCCCTAGTGAAGGGGAGAGCAGTACGGTAACCAATCCCAGTGGTCTTACTGAAATAAGCGGGCTCAGCTTCAGCGAGAATCGTCTGCTGATCGCAACAAGCGGTAAAGTTACTCCTAAAGTATTCACGATGACTGGACCTGATCGAATTGTAATTGATCTGCCTGATACTAAATTTAGTTCAACGTATGGACAAGATCTGAATCAGCAGGGAGCAGGTACTTTAGAAGTTACTGATTACCCGGTTGTATCTAAAGTCAGATACTCTCTGTTCAGTGATAAACCTTCAACCGTCCGTATTGTTATCGATTTAACACAGTCCTCTGGATACCATGTGACGCAAGAAGGGACAAGCTTACTAGTACTCGACTTAAATTCAGATTCAACATCTACACCAAGTACCGAGAATCCGGGAACAACTCCTGTCATACCGCCGAACACGACGAACCCTGACGAAAATAACGGCAACAAAGTCATTGTTTTAGATGCAGGTCATGGAGATCATGATTCTGGTGCAGTAGGAGTCACAGGCAAATTAGAGAAAGACTTAAACCTCAGTCTGATCTTGAAGGTAGAGGCATTACTTAAAAAAGAATCGGGCGTTGATGTAATTCTTACCAGAGATGATGATACATTTGTTTCTTTAACAGGTCGTGCGAAGGTAGCGAATGACCTCGGAGCGGATGTGTTCATCTCCATCCATGCCAACTCTGCCGGTTCATCAGCAAGCGGGACAGAAACGTTTTATTACAAAAATCAAGATAAAGCTTTAGCTACGATTGTTCATAAACATTTGGTCAGTGCAACGGGTTTTAAAGACCGTAAAGTGAAATCAGGTAATTTATCGGTATTAAGAAATACAAAAATGCCGGCTGCACTACTGGAGATTGGTTTCCTTTCTAACAAGACAGAGGAAGCCGCTATGTTTAAAGAAGATTTTCAGAACCGTGTTGCCCAGGGCATTGTTGATGGCGTTAAAGAGTATTTGAACTTATAACTTATCATCATAAGAATGAAGGATTGATTATGAATATCGAAAGTGTGGATTAGAGGAGGATATGATCCTACACGCAGAAGAAGCCGCGAATTCGCGGCTTTTTTTGTTTTAGCAATGTAATTTCCTTATCGTAAGCGAAGGAAAAGAGCTATATTTTAGGCCGCTATGTTTAGAAATGAATATCTATTCTTTAGATTTTGTTATTTTTAACTCATACAAATCCATATAGAATGATAACAACAAACATGTAAGCGCTTTATAAGTTGTTTTTAACACATGTTTGAAATTTCTCAGGAGGTGTGTGGATGAAAAGGAAGACTTGGTACACGTTGGTGGTGGTTATGATGATTTCTTTATTTTCCTCAGTAAGCGCATTTGCAGGTTATGTTTTCTGGGAACCGTTAAGCTATTTCAACTCAAACACATGGCAAAAGGCAGATGGATACTCTAACGGTGGAATGTTCAACTGCACTTGGCGAGCAAACAATGTTAATTTTACAAGTGATGGTAAACTCAAGCTTGGTTTAACCAGTTCTGCTCAAAATAAGTTTGATTGCGGTGAGTATCGTTCCACCAATAATTACGGATACGGGCTTTATGAAGTCAGTATGAAACCCGCTAAGAATCCTGGGATCGTCTCCTCTTTTTTCACTTATACCGGACCTGCTCATGGAACACAATGGGATGAGATTGATATTGAATTCTTAGGTAAAGATACAACAAAAGTACAGTTTAATTATTATACGAATGGGGTTGGTAATCATGAGAAGATTATCAATTTAGGGTTTGATGCATCACAAGGATTTCATACGTATGCTTTCGACTGGCAGCCAGGACATATCAAATGGTATGTGGATGGAGTATTAAAACATACAGCAACCAGCAATATCCCCAAAACACCTGGAAAAATTATGATGAATATTTGGAACGGGACAGGGGTTGATGAATGGTTAGGTTCTTATAACGGTGCCAATCCATTATCTGCAGAATATGATTGGGTTCGATATACGAGTAACTAGAGAGGTAATAAAGGCAGCCGTCACTGGCTGCTTTTGATTTTTCATCATATCCGGGTTCAACCAAGTATCACTTATCCAATATATGTATTCAATTTCAAATATCCTAAATTAATGCAATAAATGTTGCAATATTAGTATGGGCATATGTATCTATCATTCATTATGATTAACTCTGTAAGCAACATTACATAGACTGGGGGAAGCAATGTTGGACACAAATAAAAAAAGAAGAATAGGCAGTATGGTAATGGTAGGGATGCTGGCCCTAACTGCGGTACTGAGTGGATGCGGCAATGGGGGGAACAAGGAAGCTGAACCAAGCACTCCATCTGCACCTGTGGAGCTTAAAGACGGGAAATACGATCCGCCGGTGACAATTAGCTATCTACGGCCTTGGGGTCCAGACGTTACGTTTAAGTCAGGCGAGGATCAGGATAACAATGTTCATACCAAATGGGCGAAGGAGAAGCTGGGCATTGAGCTAAAAAATGAATGGGTTTCTCCATCTACCAATAATGCATTCGAGACGAAGCTTCGTCTATCCCTTGCTTCTAATGCACAAATGCCGGATATTATCTCTTATCGTGGTGAATTTAATTTGGTGCGTGAGTTGATTGAATCCGGAATGTTTGTTGATGCAGGCGAGTTATTTGATAAATATGCCAACGATACATGGAAAGATGCTATTAACGAAGATCCTTCCGTTTGGTATCCATATATGCAAGATGGCAAACGCATTGGTATCCCGATTCTGGATTATTCCTATAATGGTGACCCAGTGATGTGGATTCGGGAGGATTGGCTGAAAAAGCTTAATCTGAAAGGACCGGAGACATTGGCTGATCTTGAAGTTGTTATGGATGCGTTTACAAATCGAGATCCGGATGGGAATGGTAAAAAGGATACATTCGGATTGACCATTGGATTTAAAAACTGGGTAAATACCTGGATGTCGGATGCTGGATGGGTCTTTGGAGCATATGGCACGATGCCAAACCAATGGAACCTTACAGAGGATGGAAAACTTGAATACGGTTCAGTGACACCAGGAGCAAAACAGGCACTCGCAACATTACAAAGTTGGATGAGCAAAGGGTATATCCCAGAGGAAGTAGGCGTATACGACGAGACGAAGGCTGCTGAAGAATTCACTGCCGGCAAGGCAGGGATTGTGGTTGGACCTCACTGGATGCCAACTTGGCCACTGGAGGACGTGAAGAAAAACGATCCAGATGCTGAATTTAAGGCATATCCTATTCCTTCTGGTCCTGATGGCCAAGCGGGCAGACGTGGTACGCCAAATGAGAATGGTGTTGTTCTAATTAATAAAGACATGGAGAATCCAGAAGCATTTTTCACCTATCAAAATTATCTGTTTGAGAATTTTGCTAACCCACAAGCAGGCGGTGAATTTGAATATGGATTTGCTGAAGGATACGATTATGTTATGGTTGACGGCAAACCATCAACGGATCCAAGTCTGACTGAAGGTTATGCTCCTGAGAAATACACGTTGGCCTTTGATGGGGCACGGATTCCAAGTCTTAGCATGAATACACTGGCGAAGCTGGCCAATGGTGAGACGCCATCAACGCCATTTGAGAAAAAGTTAGATGCAAGTGTTCCAACAGCGATGCTGGAAGCAGCGAAACTTGTTCTGGATCAAAAGGATATCTCTCTTAAACAGATGTTTACTGGTGCGCCAACGATGACGATGCAGATGAATAATGATATTCTGACCAAGATGGAGAAGGATACATTCTCACAAATCATCTATGGTAAAACTTCAATTGATGCCTTTGATTCCTTCGTAGAGAAGTGGAAGTCTTCAGGCGGGGATCAGATGACGAAAGAAGTAAACGAATGGTACCAGTCCGTTCAGAGCGGAAAGTAAGAACTGCAGGGAAGTTAGACTACACATAAACTGCAAATTTCAACAAGAGATTAAAATCGAAAAAGGCATTGTCGGGAAAACTCCGGCAATGCCTTTTAGCAATTTTCGTTAAAATAGAGGTAACTGGTTGAATCTAGTCTCGATTCTTCTTTAAACGGGCAGACTTTCCCGATATTCCTGCGGAGTAACGTCATAATATTTCTTGAATACACGAATAAAGTAGGCGGTATTGTTGTAACCGACGAGCTCTGAAATTTCAAATATCTTGGCAGTTGAAGTTCGTAAGTAATACGCGGCCTTCTCCATTCTTAATCGGTAGACGTAGGCTGTAAGTGCTTCTCCCGTCTCTGCTTTATAGACTTTGGACAAATAGACAGGATGCAGGTGTACATGGTCAGCAATCGCCGGCAGGGACACATCGGAAGCCAGATGAAGATCGACAAAACTTTGTACACTGCGAACGATCGTGCTGTGATTGTCCTTCAGCTCTTGTTCAGCGTCATCACGGATGTAATGCAACGTTCGGATAGACCAGTCCATTAATTGCTTTGTCGTCGAATAGCTAGGCGCTTGAAAGTAACGATAGGATTCTACTGGTAGAATAGAAGAGAGCTGTTTCCCATTTTTATGTATGATATAAGTAAATGCACCCGCTAAAGCGTAATACACTTCAATCGTTGACTCTGCGATATCATGATATTCGTTTGAATGCAGCAACTCCTCAAAGATCTGCTCGATCTTCAGTTCTGCATCTTGAAAACGTCCAGCTTCTAACAGACTTATTAAAGTAGGCGGTTTATAAAGCGACCTGATCGTATGAAGAGAGGGCACATTTTTTTCGTCGGAAGCGGTAACGAACAATCCTTGGACTTGTCCCATCCGCTTACGCATGGATATAACTGATCGCTCATATATTTCACCGATCTCACTCGGAAACTCTCCCCAATGGGAAACGGAAATCGAGATCGCTCCCTTTAAGTACGCCTGAACATTCGTTTGAATCTGGGCAGCATAATGTTCTAGCATCGTCTGAGGAGTCTCGTGTTTATTCGAGAACATCTTGCTTGGATCCTTCACACTTACCAGGACAACGATATAATCATGAACATCTCGGGTATGCCAGATATGAAAATAATCTTGCACAACTTCATTAATGATATTACAGATGGCATATTCCATGAGTGCAATATCGCTGCTGCCCATTTCGGAAAAATGTTCTTCCATACGAATAATCAACATTGCTAAATCTTCTCCTATCGTATAGGGAAGTTCCAGTAGCTCAAGTTTATCTGTCAGCGTCTTTTGATCATAGGTTTTGCCAGTGAGCAGCTCATGGAGCATCGTAGATTGCAGTAGTGGCAGATTATCCTGAAACGCGTTTAATGCTCTTTGATAAGATGCCGCGGTTTCCCATTTTTTCTGAATTCTACTCACGAGACGTTGGACGGATTCAATCAGGTCTTCGTCACTTACAGGCTTGAGTAGATAATCAAAGCTTTCTTGGGCCATCGCCTGCTTTGCATATTCAAAATCGGCATGACCTGACAGCAGAATAGTTTGTACATGGGGCCATCTTTTATGGATCTCCGTAATCAGTGCAATGCCAGATATTTCAGGCATACGAATATCGCTGATCACAATATCGATGTCATGGTTTTCCATCATTTCAAGCGCCAATTTGCCAGATAATGCCTCATGGACAGTGCCAATTCCACAGCTTTCCCAAGGAATGGTCTCCGCCAGCGTCTCGACCACTGAACGTTCATCATCCACTAATAAAATTTGTAGCATGGGTAGTTCACCTACTTGTTAGTATTGTCGTGCCATATGATATCAACTTTAACCCCGCCGAGTGAAGAATGATGATAGGTCAGACCTGCTCCTTCACCGTATAGAAAAGATAAACGCTGATGAACATTCCACGTGCCGCAGCCCATATTCTCATCCAGCGGTTTAAGGAGATCATATTTCATTTGATCAAGCTGTTTGTCTGACATGCCAAGTCCACTGTCTTCCACCGTAAGCGTATATACATCATCTTTGCAGTCCCCATAAATTCTGATTTCCCCGTTCTCTGCTTTAGGCTCGAGTCCATGAATGACAGCGTTCTCAATAATGGGCTGTAGAGTCAACCTGGGTACCGTTTTATCTAAAATAGCATGGGAAACGTCGATTGTAAAATGCATACGTTCTAGTCTAAGCGATTGGATTTCAAGATAATTTTTCACCATTGCTAATTCTTCTCTTATTGTTGCCATGTCATTTTCTGATCTTGTTATGTACCGGTAGTATTCTCCCAAATTTAGTGCCATGGCCACCACCGCTTTTTCATTTTTCATTCTCGCCATATTTTTGATATAGAACAAGCAGTTATAGAGAAAATGTGGATTGATCTGGGATTGCAGCTGCTTCAGGGTTGCTTCACGTCTTCTCAGTTTCTCCTCGTACACATTTTCGATTAACTCCTGAATACGCTGCGCCATGATGTTGAACCTAGCGAACAAGAGACTGAATTCGTTATGTGCAGTGTGATTCAGTCGCACGGAAAAGTCCCCGGTGGACAAGCGATTTGTTCCTCTCACCAGTTGAAGAAGAGGGACCTGAACGCTGCGAAAGAGCGTATACAGAACTAGGATACTCATCACGATTAAGACTGCGATAGAGGCATAGAACAGGTTACGACTGCTCGTAATCGGCTTTAATATTTGCTGCATGGGCACATAATCCACATAGTACCAACCGAGACTCTTGGATTGAATATAGGAGACGTAGTATTCGGTTCCATCCAGTGTAGTTCTGAACCCGCCTCTAGCTTGCAGTTGTGCATTTTGCAGTGAAGGCAGGATGGATTTCAGGGTACTCTTCTCCGTGCTGTTGCTAATTAAGCCGAAATCAGGATGAAACATAAAAGGGTCGCCTTTGTTGTTTAACTTATTCTGATTAAGCAGTAATTTGAGGTGGTGAACTGGAAAACTAATTTTGGTAATCAATTTGGCCTTACTAGGATTGCTCATCGCTGTCGTTGGATCGGTAGTATGCCAGATAAATTGATTGTCGTTGTAGGTCCAGGACTGCGAGAGTGGTTCTGTAAACTCATTTTCTCTGTAAGGTATGTAAGCATAATAGTCAGTTGATATCACTTTTTCCATACGGGGGAAGTACAAGGTAATGGTCGAATGCCATTTGCTTGCTGCATTATACAGATTCATCTTCTCTAGAATGGCACTTCCCGCTTTGGTACGCTCATAGGGAATATCTTTGTAGTCGGGGCGTTGATACTCCTGAATACTGGAATCCTGCCCAATCGACATCCCGTAAAGGGACAACTGATAAATGTTGGACTCCACGGATTCTGCAAAAGTCGACAGCTGATTCTTCGTGTTGTTCTGAATTTCATGTTCAATGACTCTTACGCTTTCTCTATTCGAGTAGGTATAGAGGAACAAAACCAGGATAAGCAGGATCACAACTAACAATGCAATTTTAGTAAAAACATTTAAGCGGTTCAGCAAAGCTCTGCCTCCTCATCTCGTTAAAATATTCATATCATTCTTGCAATATTAGGATATAGATCGCAAAATCCCATTGTTATAATTTTACTATACAAGTTTGGGTTAACTTGTAAAACATAAAAATTAGAACATGGGGGATGCAGGGGTGAAGGAACATACTTTAAAAACAACGCATAAACAGCGTTCTACCAGGGTGAGACAGCGCTGGAATATGCAGCGGAACTGGCCATTGCATATGATGCTCATTCCAGCCGTATTACTCGCGCTGGTGTTTCAGTACATACCGATGGGCGGAATTGTCATCGCTTTTCAAGATTACAAACCATACCTTGGATTTTCAGGATCTGAATGGGTAGGGTGGGACAATTTCCGATACCTGTTTTTATATCCTGACGTTGGTCAAGTCGTTTGGAATACACTCTTTATTGCCTTTTTTAAGATTGTGGCAGGGCTGATTGCCCCTTTGTTGTTTGCCATTTTATTAAATGAAGTACGACTGGTTGGTTTTAAAAGAGTGAGCCAAACGCTGGTTTATCTACCGCATTTCCTCTCGTGGGTCATACTCGGCGGGATTTTACTTGACATCTTGTCCCCGCAAGGAGGGATCGTGAATCAGCTTATCGTAGCACTTGGAGGGGAACCGATCTTTTTCCTTGGAGATGGTACATGGTTTCGGGTAACGCTGATCGTCAGCGACGTCTGGAAGGAATTTGGTTTTGGAACGATCGTCTTTCTTGCCTCTCTCGCAGGGATTAACCCGGCGCTTTATGAAGCGGCTGAAGTGGACGGGGCTAACCGGTTCAAACAGACGCTGCACATTACGGTTCCAGCATTGATGCCGATCACAATTGTGCTTATGACGCTTTCCATTGGTAACATTCTAAATGCCGGTTTTGACCAAGTTTTCAACCTGTACAATCCGCTTGTGTATGACAAAGGAGATATTATTGATACTTTTGTTTATCGACTGGGGATTTTGAACGGGAAGATGAGTTTTGCTACAGCGGTAGGATTATTCAAATCTGTGGTAGCAACTATTTTGATTGTAGTATCGTACAGATTAGCTTACAAACTAGCCAACTATAGAGTTTTTTAGAGAGGAGAAACGAAGCTTGTATTATAAAACAAAAGGATATCGAATATTCAGCATAGCCAACTACACGTTCCTTGGTATTTTATCGTTGCTCTGTATTCTGCCAATCATTCACATATTAGCCGTTTCATTCAGCAGTATGGCGCCGGCTTCCTCCAATATGGTCACATTCTGGCCTATTGGTTTTACGACGGACGCTTATGTAAAAACATTCGGAAATTCAAACTTTATCAATTCCCTTTTGGTATCTGTCAATCGAACCATACTAGCTACAATAATTGGTATCGTCATCATGCTGATGACAGCTTTTCCTTTGTCGAAGGAAGATACCAGTTTCAAAGGGCGTTCATGGTACACTTGGTTTTTTGTGTTCACCATTTTATTCAGCGGCGGACTTATTCCAAGCTATATTCTTGTACAAAAGCTTGGTTTGATGAATACAATCTGGGCACTCATTTTGCCAGGAGCCTTGTCCGTGTGGAATGTCATCCTCATGATGAACTTTTTCCGCGGATTACCAAAGGAACTGGAGGAAGCCGCTTATTTGGATGGAGCAGGACATATCAAAACACTCGTTTTGGTTTATGTTCCACTGTCGCTTCCAGCTATCGCAACCCTGTCTTTGTTCACAATGGTAGCTCAATGGAATTCTTGGTTCGACGGCATGATCTACATGTCTGATATTAAAGATTATCCACTTGCTTCCTTGCTGCAAACCATCATTGTTCAGCAAGATCTCAGTAAAATCAATGTAGACCCTTCCATGCTGGAGAATATCTCACAGCGAACCGTACGCGCAGCACAAATCTTTATCGGTGCGCTGCCGATCTTGCTTGTATATCCGTTTTTGCAACGCTTTTTTGTAAAAGGAATCGTCATTGGGGCGGTTAAAGGCTAAGCAATGAAAATTAGGCTAATGGAGGATATAGGATGAAAAAAGGATTGGCATGTATTGTTACAGGGTGTTTAACAGCTTCACTCTTTTTTCCAACATTTTCTGGAGCAGAAGGTGCAGATGCGCAGGTGAAAATGGGGGACTTGCAGGCGAAAAGCCTGCAAGCCTCTGTTCCCTATCAAGAACTGAACGGACATTGGTCTCAGTCTGCAGTATTGCGTATGCAAGATATGAATTTATTGCAAGGATATGTGGATGGTACATTCAAGCCGAATCGTGTGATTAACCGAGCTGAGTTTGTTATGATACTCGATCGTGTGTTTGGATTTACAGGCGGAACAGAGTCTCATTCGTTTGCGGACGTTACCGCAGGGGACTGGTACTACGATGTGCTGACAAGAGCAAATGGGTCAGGAATTATCCAAGGAACCGATGCGGATCATCTGTCTCCTAAACAACCGATAACTCGTCAGGAAGCTGCCATAATGGTGGATCGAGCTTTTCAGCTTTCGACCGGAATGGAAGAGGAAAGCGAACTGTTGAAGTTTCATGATGCAAAGGATGTTTCCAGCTACGCTGAGAAAGCGCTTACCTACTTAACGAGTAACCATATCATGAAAGGATATCAGGGTAAGTTACATCCTAAATCTCCAATCACACGTGCAGAGACGGCAGGTCTCCTAGCTGCGATGATCGCGGATATTAAAACCTCTCCGGGAACTTATGAATCCAGCGTAGAGGGGAATCTGATTGTTCGGTCTTCTGATATTACACTCAAAAACACAGTCGTAAAAGGAAACTTACTGCTTACAGAAGGAATTGGGGATGGGTCCATTGTGCTTCAAGGGGTAACGGTTACAGGGAGTGTCATTGTTAAAGGCGGCGGCAGTCATTCAATAGACATCAGCGACTCCACGCTGAATCGCATCGTTATTGACAAAAGAGGAGAGCCCGTAAGTGTAAATATTAAAGAAGGCAGTAACATACAAAAGATGATCGTTATGCAAAAAGCTAGTGTGGAACTCTCCTCAGATAGCTTGATCAATTCATTAACGGTCCTCACGAAAGCAGATCAGACACAGATTAATTCTAAAGGCAAGATTAACGAACTGAAAGTCGATGCAACAGATGTTGTTGTTAATGGCGAAAAGGTAAAACCAGGCTTCCTTACTTCCATGAAAGGAGAATCGGCACAGCCTGTTCCCTCCCAGCCGGGTAATTCAACAACGGATTCCAGTGCTTCCACTCCATCTTCTCCGGGAGGACAAACACCATCGGTACCAGAAAGCCCGTCAAATGAGAAACCAATTCCACCAACGACGCTTCCTGATGAAGACTGGAAGCTTGTCTGGAATGACGAATTTAACGGACCTGCTATTGATGCTTCCAAGTGGACAGTCCAGGACACGGGTCTAGTCTATAACAATGAATTGCAATACTACAGTCCCGATAATACCCGCATTGTAAAAGATGAGAATCGAAGCGTTCTTCAAATTGAAGCAAAACGCGAAGAGAAAAGCGGTCAAAAATTCACTTCCGGTAAACTCATCTCTATGGGTAAAGGCGACTTTACATACGGTAAAGTCGTTGTACGTGCGAAGCTCCCTAAAGAACAAGGCATGTGGCCCGCTTTTTGGATGATGCCGACAGATGAAGCCCACTATGGAGGATGGCCTGCCTCTGGAGAGATCGACATTATGGAGCTCATTGGCGGCGAAGAGAGCCACAATAAAATATACAGTACCTTGCATTATGACAGTGTGAAGCCTGATGGGTCTCATGGACACGATCAGGGAAGCATCACACTTCCGGATGGAGAATCATTCGCTGATGATTATCATGATTTTCAAGTGGAATGGCTCCCGGGAATGATACGATTTTATGTTGATGGCAAGCTGCATCATGAAGTGACCAATTGGCAGACAAAGGCTTCGGGTCAGCCGGAATACTATACGTTTCCTGCTCCTTTTGATCGTCCGTTCTACCTGATTCTGAATTTGGCGGTTGGAGGAGATTGGCCGGGATCACCGAATAATGACTTTACTTCAGAAGCGATGAACGTTGATTTTGTTCGCGTATATTCTTACGACAAATTAGACGAATGGCCTGATGTGACAACAGATCCAATAGAGCCTGAAGCACAGCGTGAACCGCAGGAGGATGGCAATCAGATATACAATGACCGTTTCTTGGAAGGCACGGAAGCGAGCGGTGTTCCAAAGCAATGGCAGTTCATTACAAATGCGGATGGAGCAGGAGATGTCAAGGTTGTAGAGGATGAAGAAAAAGGAAAAGCAGTGAAGGTGAGCATTGATAAAAAAGGGACTGAGAACTATTCGATTCAGCTCACACAAATGCCGATCTATGTGAAGAAAAATAAAAAATACAAGATAGAGTTCGACGCGAAGGCGTCAGCAAACCGTACAATCTCTTCTAAGGTGACTCAATTTGAAAAAAGTTGGACGAATTACTCGGGAGATCACTCATTAGCGATTACTACAGAGTGGAATAAATACGAATATACGTTTGACATGCGAGATGGAACAGACAATAATGCCAGATTTGAATTTAATTTAGGATTGGATAATCATACCGTTCTGATCTCTAATGTTCGGCTGAGCGAGGTAGGAGAAGCAGATCCGCTGACTGTAGAGCGGAAGCCGCTGCCTGATGGCAATTACATCTTTAATGGAACGTTTGATCAAGGCAAGAACCGTCTTGGGTTCTGGTCAAGCAGGATTGCTGAACATGCTTTAGCTGATATCAGCGTGAACAACTTCTTGAAATTCCCGATTATGGAACGTCAACTGGTTGTTAATGTGAAGCAAACGAATGGAGAGGCTGAGCAGGTTGCGGTGAATCAAGGAGATTTGAAGCTGGAGGCGAATACCACCTATGGTTTTTCATTTGAAGCCAAAGCAGATGCGCCGCGCAGTATGGACATTGATCTGATTAGCGGTGAGGGACATTCCATACAAATTCATCAAGGTCAGAATATCCAGCTTGATCAGGAGATGAAGACGTATACCGGAGAAATCAGTATTGGAGATGGAGAGCCAACTGCAAATTCTGAGTTTAGACTGTTACTCGGCAGCTCGACAGGTACCGTCTATGTGGACAATGTCCGTCTAACAAAACGTGGAAATCCTATTTCCGTTAATGGCTACGCACATATTCCTGCAACGGAAGCCTGGTCCATGCAGGGCTTACAACTTGAGAATTCAGATGAAGGCGGCCAGCATATCAGTCATATGGAAGAAGGGGATCTACTCCAATACAAGATTGATGTAGCTGCTGACGACGATTATGTAATATCTGCCCGAATGGCTAGTGCAGAAGATGATTCGAGTGTCCGTTTCAGCATCAAGGACGAACAGGGCACTACGGTTGCACAGTCTGTGTACGCTCTTGGGGATACGGGTGGATGGCAGAAATACAATACAGTCTACTTTCCACCCGTTACTCTAACTGCTGGCAAACATTATTATGTAGATTTTGAAGGTAAGGATTATAATACACGCTGGGTAGATATATCACAAAATAAGGTGAAAAATGGAGAACTTGCAGCATCTCAGGAGCATTGGGAGAAGATTCCTAATGATCTGATAACTTCTGATGTTGAAGGCGGAGGAGTATTGATTCATTTACCCGGCACAAGTACGGATTGGTGGGATGTTTTGCTGCAGCAACGACAGATAAAGCTTGATGAA
The DNA here is from genome assembly GCF_018403285.1 of Paenibacillus sp. J45TS6. Classification (GTDB taxonomy): domain Bacteria; phylum Bacillota; class Bacilli; order Paenibacillales; family Paenibacillaceae; genus Paenibacillus. The sequence continues at coordinate 95,066 of NZ_BOSJ01000004.1, forward strand.
GGAAAAACATACAGGCTCGCATTCGAAGCATCTGCATCCAGTCCGAAATCGGTACAAGCCGTCGTCTCACAAAATGAAGGCGATTATACGAAGTATATGGAAGAAAAAATCGAGCTAACCGAAAGTAAGCAACAATATGCTTATACATTTACGATGAATGGTGCTTCGGACCCCGCAGCTGTACTTGCATTTGGGTTAGGTTATCCGTCATCAATCGGAAATCATACTATATCCATCTATAACGTATCGTTAATTGAGGTGAATCCGAGTGCCGATCAGGGTGGACAGCCTATTAACGTAAACTTGATTTCAAACGGTGACTTTTCCAAAGGAACCGATGGTTGGTTTACTCATGTGGATGGGGATTCCAAGGAGCTTGAGATAAGTGCTAGTAACCATCAGCTTCAAGCCAAAATTGGAACGGCTGGGCAGAACCCTTGGGACCGTCAGGTCATTAACGAAGGGTTTGGCATCCAGCGAGATTTTAAATACAAACTTACATTTAAGGCGAAAGCTGATAAGCCCAGAAAAATGAACTTAGGCATCGGATGGGTCGATGCATCAGCCAACTATGAATGGCATGGATTCTTTGGGGAAAAGGTTGATCTAACTGCGGAGGAACAACTGTTTACCTTTACATTTAATGCGACAGAGGATAGCTATGCTAATACTAGAATTTCATTTGATATGGGGAATATTTCGGGTGCAGAAGACGGCGATACAATTATCACGTTGTCCGATATCAGCTTGATTAATATGGGGTCTGTGAAGTAGACTGCTAAAGCTTTGTGCAGGATATAGACTCGTATTTTAGCTGCAATCTTTGATTCGATGAAGCACCATCTTTAGTAATGGAAGGTTACAAGTTATTGACTTGTGGCCGGAGACTGAGATCACCCTTGCGAAGAATTGTAAAACCGGCACTTTCTTATCTATCCAATTAAATCACTATATTTTCCTGATATCATATATAATGGTATAGATTATACAAGGAGGAGAGGTGCAGTTCTTGGAACATCATTTGATCTATGAAGAATCCTTTTGGGGACATGACGTTCGATTAAGACACATTACACAAGGTTCCAATACGCTCGTGGTTTTCTTTCCCGGGCAAAATTATTCTTGTGAACTGCCTGTTCTGTACTACGCTGTTCAAAGCGCTACCTCTCAGGGCATGGATGCCCTGATCTTGGAGTACGGCTTTCAAAGTGCTCGTGTAGCACTGGAGAGAGAACAACGTTCCATCCTTGAAGAAGAAATATTACAGATGGTTAGATGCGCGAGTGAGGGGTATAAGCAGCTCATCTTTGTGAGTAAAAGTTTGGGGACCTTGCTTGCTGGGTACACGGCTAAACATCTCACAAATTACTCGATCCGCCACCTGTACCTAACACCGCTGGATAGTACACTCACGTATATGCAGCATTCGAAAGGTATGGTGATTTACGGGACTAAGGATTCTTTATTTAGTGAAGAGAGCAGAGCAAAGCTCGCTTCTTGTTCCGAACTGAAGGTCCATCAAGTGCTGGATGCAGGTCATGGGCTGGAAACATCAAATCCTAGAAAATCAGCTGAATTAACATCACAACTAGTAGAAGAATATATTCGTTTTTTTACGTCAATCGAAGAAGAAACATATTCATCATAAAATAGAAAAAGAGAGTGGGCTAAGGGGGTTACCCTTTCGCTGCACTCTCTTTTATTTGAAATTAACGTGCTTGGTAACGTGCGTAAGCATCCTGATGTATCTTAATTACTTCTTCAATACCCATTCCTTTAATGGTCTCAACAAAGGTTTCGTAACTTGTAAGAGGCTCATCACCTAGAATAAATTTCGTAACCATTTCATCAACATAGGTGTTAACCTGACCCATGATTTGGGCTTCTTTTCTTGCTTCATCTTCCGTTTTACGCAGGTTAGGAAGAGCCATTGCATAATCTGCTTGCATCCATGCATTATTTGCATCTTTTTGCTGATCAAATGTCATCAGTGCGTCAAGATAACGCGTATCTTGGTTCATTGGTCCATCCATAATAGAAAGTGCATAACTAGCAAGTGCTTGGTCATAGGTCAGTCCATCTGGGTTTTTAAGAATCGTATCTGTAAATTCGATAGCGTCGCCATTACGAGTGTAACTTTCATTCTCAATACCGAAGTTAAAGAGATCATGTCCTTCCGGACTGTAGTTATAATCCATCCACTGGACAATGGCTTTCAGTTTGTCTTTGTCCGCAGAAGTAGTGATGGCTTCACCATAACTTAATACTTTGGTATCAAAACGGAAAGTACTTCTAGATACACCATTCTGATCTTTCGCCCAAGGAGCGCCGACAAGGTTAAAGTTTGGATCTTTTTCAGCCATCATATTAAGATATTTCGCCATACCGCTAAATACACCGCCATAGTAAGAACCGGCTTGGTTATTCGTAATTTTGTAATCAAAAGCTTTTCCGTCATTAGTCATGACTTCTGGATCGATCAGACCTTCTTCATACCACTTTCTCATGGTAGTTAAGAATTCTTCGTAACCTGGTTGAATTGGACCATATTCAATCGTTTCACCATTCAACTGAAAACCTGCAAGGACGCCAAAGGCAGGTGCAAAATCATTCAATTTACTCATGTTACCTGGACCCCAGTTAGCTGTAAAAGGAAGTTCATCTTTTTTGCCGTTGCCATTAGGATCTTGTTCTCTGAATGCTTTTAGTACGGTGTACCACTCGTCAATATTTGTAGGCGCCTTCAGATTTAGCTTATCAAGCCAATCTTGACGCAGAATCATGCCTGTTGTTCCATTAAGCTTTACAGAATCTGTACGTAGATAAGGGAACATAAAGATCGTACCGTCATCGAGTGAAATTTGTTTACGAACTTCTTCATCTTCAGCAATGATTTTCTTTAGGTTTGGAGCATAAAGGTCGATATACTCATTAAGTTTTATAATTCGTCCATCCGCTAGCAGTTTCTCCGGTCCGCCTGATACATCAGCCCAGTTGTAATAAATAATGTCAGGAAGCTGGTTACCTGTGACTAAAAGATTGAATTGATCTTTTTGTTGACCGAGTGGAGGATGTGTGAAATTCACCTTAATCCCGGTGCGTTTTTCTTTTTCCTGATACGCTTTTACATCGCTGAATCCATTGCCTGAAGCAATTTTTCCATCATTCGCTCTCCAATAATTGATTGTCATTGCTTCATCTACAATGGGAAGAGAAATTTCGGTAATTGCTTGCTCACCCTCAGCTGGCTTCGGCTCCTCCGCCTCATTAGTTCCACTACATCCTGCAAGAAGCCCTGTTGTCATTACCAAACCAAGCATTATAGACATGACCCTCTTCATATAAACCCTCCTTAACAATCTATAGGATAAAGCTGTTACTTGCACCACTTCACATTCAAAGATGATGCAAGCACTTTGCTCTATTCTTTAATGGCTCCAATCAGTGCACCTTGAACAAAATAACGTTGGATAAAAGGATATATCAGCAAAATCGGGAGTGTGGAAACAATGATGGTGGCGTACTTGATGTTTTCTCCGATCGCAAATCCGGTGTCGTTAGCAGAACCCATCGCTTCGGTACTGTTACTAAGCAAAATATCTCGAAGAATGATTTGAATCGGATATAGATCCTGAGATCTCAAGTACAAGAGAGGACCCATAAAATCGTTCCAATGATCAACAGCGTAATAGAGAGTCATTACGGCGATGATCGGCTTGGATAAAGGAACAACGATCTGGAATAGAATTCGAAAGTCATGAGCCCCGTCGATTTTAGCAGACTCGATCAAGGGGAGCGGGATACTCATAAAATTCGTTCTCATGATGATAAAGTTAAAAGTACTGATGGCTGTCGGCAGAATCATAGCAAGTCTCGTATCCAGGAGACCCAAATTCTGAATGAGCAAGAAGGTAGGAATCATCCCGCCGCCAAAAAACATAGTGAAGGTAATCAATTTCATGAAGAAGCTGCGTCCGTATAAATCAGGTCTTGAAAGAGCATACGCAGCGAGTGTCGTCATCAACAGGTTAAGTGCAGTTCCGACAATAACATAAAACAAAGTGTTCATATAACCACTGTAAATCTTGGGATTCTGAAATACTTTTGTATAAGCTTCTATGGAAAATCCTTCTGGGAGCAGCATGAGCGATCGGCTTGCCAAGAGCTGCTGCGGATCAGATATAGAAGAGTTAAATATGTAGAGCATAGGATAAGCACAAAGTAACATCACGAGAAGCAGCAGAAAAATATTGATAACGTCAAATATATTTTCGCCAAAGGTTTTTTTCATGTTGGGTTCACCTCTCTACCACAGACTGGTTTCATTTGCTTTTCTGCTAATGTAATTGGCACCAAGCAGTAAGGCGAAATTAATGACGGAGTTGAACAAACCAATTGCGGTGGAATATGCCTGATCGCCAAGAAGCATCCCTTGCCTATATACAAAAGTAGAAATAACATCTGATGTCTCATACGTAGCAGCGGTTTGCATAAGTAAAATCTTCTGGAAATCTGCGTTCATAATACTGCCCATCCGCAAAATAAGCAGGATGATAACCGTTGGCATGATACCCGGCAATGTAATATGTAATAATTGATTCCATCTGCCTGCGCCGTCCATCCTTGCAGCTTCATATTGCTCTGAGTTAATGCCAGCGAGTGCTGCGAGGAATAGAATGGAGGCCCATCCTGCACCTTGCCACACATTAGAGAGAATATACATAGGACGAAACATGTCTTTATCGGTAAAAAACATCATCGCCTCAAAACCGAAGAATTCTCGGATTATATTAAATAGTCCACCATCTAACGATGAAAAAGTTTTTAGCATACCAACAACAACGACTACCGAAATAAAGTGAGGCAGGTAGCTGACTGTTTGAACGGCGCTTTTAAAATATCGGTTTCGCACTTCATTTAGCAGGAGCGCAAGAATGATTGGTGCGGGAAATCCGATAACGAGACTAAGTAAACTAAGAATTAAGGTGTTGCTCATCAGTCTCCAGAAATTATAGCTTTCGAAGAACATGGTAAAGTTCTCAAAACCAATCCAGTTTCCGCCCATAATTCCTTTAGCCGGGCTGTAACTGCTCTGGAATGATAGGAGGATCCCATACATGGGTCCATAACAAAAAATAAAGTAGTAAGCTAAAACGGGAACAAGCATTAAATAAATGTACTTATTGCGGCGCCATTCTCTCTTGAAAAAATGCATGGCTCCTTTACTTTGAACCGTCTGTTTCACAGCCAAGGGATTATTCATTCCCATGGTTCTGATTCCTCCCCCTCAGGTACATATAATGAATCGGAAATAAACACTATCAAAATATCTGTGAACATCTGTGTTGTAAACAAAATACTACCGAATAAGCGCTTTCATTGTCAATATTTATTTTTAATGTATATTATTTGATTTAGATTGCCGTTTATTTAAATTAACTTATTATTAATGTCGAATCTTTAATTAACAGTGTTTTATAGCGCTATTTCTTAACGTTTTAAGAGGGTAGTTATAGTAATGGTCGTAAAAAATGATATATTCAGCACAAAAATAAAAAGAAACAAAATGTCTGAAATAAAGAAAAACAGACAAAAAAGAGTGGGAACTCGCCGTTAAACGGATTCCCACCCTAAATTATGGAGTAAATGTTGACCTCTTATCGAGACTGTAAAGCAATCTTTAGCTTATTCATGGCTTCTTCCAGCAAGCGTCTTGAACATGCTACATTCATACGCATAAATCCTTCTCCATGTTCACCAAAGTCAGTGCCGCTGCTGAAGACGAGACCGGCTTCATGAAGCAGGAATTGATAGAGTTCTTTGTGAGGTATTTGCAGATTGCGAAAATCAATCCACAGCAAATAGGTTGAGTCAGGCAATTTCACTCTTAATTCCGGTAGATGCGTATGAATAAATTCTGTAACATATACCATATTTTCATGAATGTACTCCAGGGTCTCTGAAAGCCAAGGTTCACCTTCACGGTATGCTGCTTCCGTTGCCGCAATACCGAAGATATTCATTGAAGAGAGCGCATTTTTTTCAATGATTTTTTTAAACTTCTCGCGCAGTTCTTCATTAGCGATCACGACATTTGACGTATGTAATCCAGCGATATTGAATGTTTTGCTTGCGGCAGTACAGATGATAGAGTGCATTTTAGCTTCTTCAGATATCATCGCGTAAGGCGTATGCAGCCCTTCTTTGAATACGAGATCTGCATGAATTTCATCGGAGATGACAATTAGGTCATGCCTAGCAGCAATCTCCATTACGGATTTTAGTTCTTCTTTGGTCCATACACGTCCAATCGGATTATGAGGGCTGCATAATACGAGCATTTTAGCTTTTTCATGTTTTGCAACTTGTTCCAAATGAGCGAGATCCATTTTATAATGGAGCTCATCATGAAGGAGAGGGTTTAACACCAGTTCTCGTCCATGATTAGATGCTAACTTGTGAAAAGGTCCGTAAACAGGAGGCTGTATGATAATGTGATCTCCAGGTTCAGTAAAGGCTTCTACTGCCATATTAAGGGCGGGGACGATACCTGGTGTATAAACAAGCCACTCGGGGCTTACATTCCAGCCATGGCGTTTTTGCATCCAGTCAGCAATGGATTGCTGAAATGAAGCATTGGGTGTGGCATAGCCGAGTATTCCATGATTTGCTACGTCACGTACCGCTCGCAGGACCGGCTCCGGTGCAGTAAAGTCCATATCTGCAACCCACAGCGGAATGGCTTCTTTTACCCCAAAAAGGGATTCCATTCCATCCCATTTCACAGAACGTGTCTCTCTGCGGTTAATCATGCGATGAAGCGGATGATCATGATTAGTCGTATTTTTATCCATTATTTAGTTTCCTCCAACACAATATATAGCATAACAATCCATAATTATTATTATCTAATAAAGTAGGTATGAACGCAATGAGACAGGAGTGGAGGATATAAATGAAACAACGAACGATTGTTTTTACCGGAGGAGGATCTGCCGGACATGTAACGGTGAATTTGGCACTGATTCCTTATTTTCTGCAAAAGGGTGAAAAGGTACATTATATAGGTTCTAGAGACGGTATTGAAAAAGAACTTGTTCAGTCTCTAGAAGAGGTGAGTTATAAAGCAATAGCGACGGGGAAACTACGCCGGTACCTTAGTGTTAAGAATTTGAAAGATCCTTTTCGAGTGTTAAAAGGGGTGGGTGAAGCTTACCAGTACCTTGGGGATGTGAAACCCTCTATTGTATTTTCGAAAGGCGGATTTGTATCTGTTCCCGTTGTTATGGCGGCATGGATGCGTAAAATCCCCGTTGTTATTCATGAATCGGATCTTACCCCAGGTCTCGCTAACCGGATTGCCCTTCCTTTTGCTACCAAGGTATGCACTACCTTTGAAGAAGCGGCAAAACACCTAATAGGAAATAAGGCAATTCATGTAGGGGCTGTTGTTAGAGAAGAATTGCGGCAAGGCGACAAGGAACGGGCCAGAAGATGGCTTGGTTTTGAGCAAGAGAAGCCGGTACTGTTATTTATGGGTGGCAGCCTCGGTGCGAAGAAGATGAATGATACGTTGCGGACTGTAGCGACCAAACTTACTGGGAAATATCAGATTGTACATCTCTGCGGGAAAGGTCAAGTGGACCTAGAGATGGATTCGGTACAAGGTTACAAGGCATTTGAATATCTTCAGGATGAGCTCCCAGATGTGCTTGCGTTAGCGGATATGGTGATTTCAAGGGCAGGTTCGAATGCAATATTTGAATTCTTAACCTTACATAAACCGATGCTGCTGATCCCATTATCTGAAAAAGTAAGCCGCGGAGATCAAGTTTTGAATGCCAAAGCCTTTGAAACATCAGGATATGCTCAAATTTTATGGGAAGAACATCTTACTGAAGATACCTTGCTGGAATCCATTCGTTTGCTGGATGAGAATAAAGAAAAGATAAGAGCGAAGATGCTGGATTATAATCGACAAGATGCGATATCAGAAATCATCAAAATCATTGAAAATTCACGTTTGAAATAAGTTTTATTTTGTGGAAAAGCAGGGGATTTCTTGTATCTTGACGAATGAATTTAGAATTGATATCTATTCCAATCTATTTCTGGCGAGGGGATGAAGGCGAAGTGAATACACTGCAAAAAAATTCCTTGATTGTGTCTTTTCACGAATGGCATGACTGGTTCCGCAAGTGGAGTATAGAGAAGAATACGCTTTGGGATATCCCGGTTGCAGCTGAGAAATGGACGGTTCGTGAGCTGATTAGTCATATGATGCGCTGGGATCGTTATTTTTGGGAAGGTGCCATATCTTTGATTATTTCTGGAGAAGAGAAACAGCTGCAAATTCAGCATCTGGATTTTGATATATTTAATGAGGCGGCACGTGAACATGCACATACAATTAGTATAGAAGAGCTAGTGCAAGAAACGCTCCATTACCGGGAGCAGATTATCCGCGCGCTTCATGAACTACCTGCTGAGGATTGGACGAAAGAATATAGGGGACTTGATGGCGGACCTTTTACTGTACAAAGTTATGTTGAAGATTTTATTTGGCACGATCGCCATCATATGAAACAACTTGAAGATATGTCTAAATCTTTATAGCGAGGAACGATGTACGATGATTCTGGAAAGTGCCATGCTGTATGTAACAAAAGGGAATGAGTCTGCTTTTGAACAAGATTTTGCGAAGGCATCTACGATTATATCAAGCATGACAGGGTATATTCATCACGAATTGTATAAATGCATGGAGACAGATCATCAGTATCTGCTGTTAGTTCAATGGGAAACACTGGAGGATCACACGATTGGATTTCGAGGTTCGGAAGGTTATCAGCAGTGGAAAGAGATCCTTCATCACTACTATGATCCTTTTCCAAAGGTAGAGCATTTCGAGAAGGTCAGTCTGTAAGTATTGACCTGGAAAATACAATTTTGAATTCTGCCGCATCAAGGGGGAACACATGTGGAATACACAATCCGGTCCATTGAGAAGGAAGATCCCGTACCTTATGACCTATTACTCCTTGCTGATCCGTCTAAAGCTGTGATAGACGAATACATTCACCGCGGACAGATAAGCGTTGCCGTATCTCATGGAAAAATTATAGGAATTGTGGTGCTGCTGCATACCAGGCCGCAAACTTATGAGATTGTAAATTTGGCAGTGAAAGAGGAATATCAAGGGAAGGGCATAGGAAGAGTATTACTGCGCTATGCAATTGATCATGCAAAGGATCAGGGAGCCTCGACTATTGAGATCGGTACTGGCAATTCAAGTCTGGATCAGCTGGGATTTTATCAAAGAGAAGGGTTCCGAATCACTGGAATTGACCGTGATTTTTTTATTAAACACTATCCTGACCCTATTATAGAAAATGGTATACCTTGTGTAGATATGCTGCGTCTATCCAAGGAGGTGTAGCGGCGAGAAGAAAGCCATCGTAATCCTCCTGCAGGATAGATGGCTTTTTGTTTTTTTTTGATTGCTATGCTATAAATCAGGAATTTCAATCGTCACTTCTTTTTTTGCGGCTGAGGAACGGAGAACGCCGTCAATGATCGCCTGATTATATAAAATTTGCTCACCCGGTATGGGAGCTGGTAACCGTTTTTGAATTGCATTAGCATAGTCAAAAATCTTTGCATGAAATAAATTGATCTGATGATGTTGAATGGGAAGGGGACTTTCTGTATGATGACCAGCAATGTCGTGATACAGCGTCATACTGCCGATTCGGCCTTCCCAGCCTCCGCTCCAAGGACCGCTTCCTGAAGGAGTGACTTTTAAACCGGCATCGGTTCCAAGAAACATCGTGGGTCCGAGTGTATCCATATGCATAGCCCAGGAGATTTTGTAGCTTAACAAAATATCGCCTTCTAATCGCACCATCGCTGCACCAAAATCTTCTACGTTAAACATATTTGCTTCTGGGTGATATTTTGGATTTGTGCCAAAATAATTGGAGGTATAGGCAGATACCGTAAGCGGCTTAGGATAACCTAGCGCATGGAGAACCATATCTAGAGAATAGCAGCCAATGTCCGCCATAGCCCCAGCTCCGGCAAGATCCTTTCTGATGAATGTACCACCAGGCATACCGCGTCTTCGGCCACCGCCTGCTTCGGCAAAGTATACCTTTCCAAGCTGTCCATCTTGAATCAGGCTGCGAATGGCCTGCATATTTGGATCGTATCTGGGTTGAAATCCGACAGTAAGCATCTTTCCCGAGCGTTTAGAGGCCTCAACCATTTCAATAGCTTGATCAAGTGTTACAGACATCGGTTTCTCTACCATGACATGTTTTCCTGCATTCAGTGCATCAATGGTAATATTGTAATGGGAGAAGTTCGGTGTACAGATGCTGACACCATCTAAGTCCAGTTCCAGCAGATCAAGATGATCATCATAAGCTTTTGCCATGGGCAGATTCGTTTGTTCTATGAATAAGGATGCTTTGCCTGGAATAATATCCGCAACGGCTACAACCTCTACATAGTCAAGTTGTTTATAGGCATTTGCATGAGCTCTTGCAATACCTCCGCTTCCAATGATTCCGATTTTAATTGTACGTTCCAAGCATCATTCCTCCTTTACCAAATCCATCGATTAATGAAATTACTCTTGACTTATGGTTACCACAATGTGGCGGAATGAAACCAATGTTTTTATATATATTCTTGTTAACAAGAATATAATTCTACTCCGCAGGGGGAAGAAACTCCGAATCGTAAAAACGTTAGCTCAACTTTAACAGTTGGCTAAAAAGTATAAAATCCATTCAAATCGTGAAAAGTGGGGTACTATAGGTATAGTAACTTCCTTTTGATGAGAGAAGATTTTCATGATCTTTGTCTTCTTACTCGTTATTTGGTAGAATCAATAATTGGTGTATTGATACGTAAAAAACGATTCATCTAATTAATGCATCAATTACCTTTAAAATTGGAAATGCTCTTCGCTTCAAATGTTTATAGAATAGAATTAGGAATTACAACCATCCCTTGGGATCGGTAGAATAATTAAATGAGGTGACCGCCTTGGGCTAACATGAGCATCAGTTTACATCTACTATATGAAATAAAGAAACTCACCTTTCTAGTGTGAGTGCCCGTAATTCATGGAATATGTAGTAATGTAATGAAAGATGAGGATGACCAAAGAGCGATTCATTACTGAAGTTAATTCATATTCTCTTCATATTAACGAATTATAATATGTTTTTAATTGATTAGATTTTTATATGGTATTCCGTCCTGGAACAATCCAAAATAATTGACGGAGGGAACATTTATGGCTAACGAAGATGGCAATATGCAAAGCCCTTGGAAAGCTTATTACGGACCTAATATGGGTTATGTTCAAGAACAGTACGAAATTTATACAGTTAATCCGGATTCGGTAGATGCTGAATACCGTTTACTTTTTGAGCAATGGGGACCTCCTCCTGAAGAGGAAATAACAAGTAATAATGAGACGGGGAGTACAGTTGCTTCCGGTGTAGCTGATATCCACCTTTTAAGGAAAGCGGTTACAATAGGTGAATTAGTACAAAATATACGACGATTCGGTCATTTAAAAGCGAATATTGATCCTCTTGGAATCAGTGAAAATACAGATACAGATCTACTATCTCCTGGGCATTTCGGTCTTAGTGAGCAGGATCTAAGATCATTGCCGGCCTCTATTGTTTGGGAGAATGCAGACCAGACTACCAAAACAGCTCTAGACGCAGTTACACGTCTAAATGAATTGTATACAGGGCCGATCGCTTTTGAGTTCACGCATATTCAGGACGAAGAAGAACGAAAGTGGCTTAATGAATATATCGAGTCGGGCAAATTACAAGAGGAACTTAAGGAAGAAGAACGAAAAGCACTTTTAAAACGTTTGGTAGAAGTAGAACAGTTTGAACAATTTTTACACAAGACATTCGTCGGACAAAAATGGTTTTCTATCGAAGGCAATGACATGCTTGTCCCTATGCTTGACTCTTTTATTGATACGATGATGGATGCAGGTTCAAGTCATATCTTAATGGGGATGGCTCATAGGGGAAGACTCAATGTTCTTGCGCATGTTCTTGGAAAACCTTACGGCAAAATCTTTTCCAAGTTCCATCAAGCGATCAACAAGGATCTTGTTCCTTCGGAATCATCTTCTGGTGTGAACTTTGGATGGACGGGTGACGTAAAATATCATTTAGGTGCCACACGCACGCTTAAAAAAGCGGATAACATTCAGGCCAAAATCACTCTTGCGAATAATCCGAGTCACTTGGAGTATGTGAACCCTGTCGTTCAAGGTTTCGCTCGTGCTGCTCAAGAAGATCGCAGTGAGTCTGGTTATCCTAAGCAGGATGTGTCCAAAGCCGCAACGATTCTAATGCATGGTGACGCTGCTTTCCCTGGTGAGGGTATTGTAGCTGAAACATTGAACTTCAAAGCGCTGAAAGGCTACCAGAATGGCGGAACACTTCATGTTATCGTAAATAATCGAGTAGGTTTTACAACGAACAGCGATGACTCACGGTCTACGCTTTATTCTAGCGACTTGGCAAAAGGTTATGAAATTCCGATTGTCCACGTTAATGCGGATCATCCTGAAGCATGTGTTGCTGCGATGAGACTTGCATCGGCGTACCGTAACCGTTATAAGAAAGACTTTTTAATAGATCTGATTGGTTATCGCCGTTATGGTCATAACGAGACCGATGATCCGGAAACGACACAACCTACCGTGTATGCAAAAGTTAAAAAACATGCATTAGTAACTGAATTGTACGCTGAGTATCTTAGCCAAAAGGGAATTTCATCCGATCTTCTAGCTGAGTATCGCGCAGAAGCGCAGCGTGTCCTGAAACAGGCTTACGAGGAAGTAAAACAAGGAACGGTAAGTCATGAAGAAGTTCATGGTAAAGTGGATGCTGGCAGCAAACGTCTGGATCGACCAGAACGTATGACCAATATGCCGACGGGGGTACCGTTAGACAAACTTCGTGAGATCAATTCAGAATTACTGAAATGGCCGGAAGGATTCAAGGTGTATCCGAAGCTGCAGAGGATTCTACAGCGTCGTCAGAATGCTCTGGATGAGGGAGAAAAGGTAGACTGGAGTTTGGCTGAAACATTGGCCTTTGCTTCTATCCTTGCGGATGGCAAACCAATTCGAATGACGGGTCAAGATGCACAGCGTGCAACCTTTGCCCATCGTAACCTGGTTTTACATGATTCTGAGACAGGCAAAGAGTACAACATGCTGCATCGTCTGCCGCAAGCTAAAGCGTCGTTTGCTCTTCATAACAGTCCTTTATCAGAAGAATCTGTTCTTGGATTTGAGTATGGATATAATGTCTTCTCTCCAGAGACGCTTGTCATCTGGGAAGCACAATTCGGTGATTTTGCGAACTGTGCTCAAGTTGTCTTTGATCAGTTTATATCTTCTGGCCGTTCAAAATGGTCTCAGAATTCGAGTTTGGTTATGCTTTTACCTCACGCAAGTGAAGGACAGGGGCCTGAACATACAAGTGCAAGATTAGAGCGTTTCCTGCAGATGAGTGCGGATGATAACTGGATTGTTGCCAATCTCTCAAGCAGTGCGCAATACTTCCACTTACTTCGCCGCCAAGCTGCCTTGACGGAAACAGAAGATGCAAGGCCGCTCGTACTCATGTCACCGAAGAGCCTCATTCGTAACCCTAGAGTAGCATCGCCAGCTAAGCTGCTTAGCGAAGGCAGTTTCCAGGCAGTACTCGAACAACCTAACCTTGGTATACAGTCAGAGGGAGTTGAACGTGTATTGTTATGCAGCGGCAAAATAGCTATTGATCTAGAAGAGGCGATTGATAAGGATAAGGAAAAAGACTGGTCCTGGCTTCATATTATCCGTGTAGAACAGCTTTATCCATTCCCTGAACAGGAGATAAAACGGATACTAGCTAGATTCCGCAATTTGAAAGAACTCGTATGGACTCAGGAAGAACCTAAAAATATGGGAGCCTGGACTTATATGGAACCGAAACTTCGCGGTCTTGCACCAGAAGGTGTTAAGGTGGAGTATGCGGGACGTACCGAGCATTCAAGCCCAGCTACGGGATTCCAGCACGTTCATATCCAAGAACAACAACAAATTCTCGCTAAAGTATTGAAACAAAATTCGAAGAAAAACATACCACTGGGGAGGTAGCTTGCTGTGAGCGAAATTAAAGTACCGGCTATGGGGGAATCCATCACGGAAGGGACAATATCCAGATGGGTCGTTAAAGAAGGAGACTCTGTAAATCAAGGGGATGTACTTCTAGAAGTTGAAACGGATAAGGTAAATATCGAAATTAGTGCGGAAGAGAGCGGTGTAATCACCAGTATCTTGCATCAAGAAGGAGATACGGTGCAAATCGGGGAAGCTATTGCGTTGCTTGAAGCAGGCGCAGGCGCCAAGGAATCTGCAGCAGCTTCAGCGCCGACTCCGGAAGCTCCGGCTCCTGCAGCGTCGCCAGAACCAGCTCCTGTACAAAGTAAGCAAAAGGAGGATGCTGCTGAGAGCGAAAGCCCTAAAGCTTCTCCATCTGCACGCAAGCTTGCCCGTGAACGTGGTATTGATCTTGATCAAGTACAGAGCCGCGATCCTATTGGACGTATCTACCAAGAAGATGTGAAAACTCATGGTTCGGTGCAAGCCGCTCCTGCTGCGACACCTAATAAGCCAGCAAGTGCTCCTTCTGCTCCAAAAGAGCAAGCAAGCTTCAGCAAACCAGTAGAACGTCAGAGAATGTCTCGCCGCCGCGCGACCATTGCGAAGCGTCTTGTAGAGGCACAACAAACTGCGGCTATGCTAACTACATTTAATGAAGTTGATATGACTGCAATCTTGGACGTTCGTAAACGTCGTAAAGATAAATTCAAAGAAAAACATGATGTAGGTCTTGGCTTTATGTCATTCTTTACGAAAGCAGTTGTAGGTGCATTGAAACAATTTCCAACAGTTAACGCGGAGATTGATGGCGACGATATTATTCTTAAAAAATATTACGATATCGGTATAGCTGTATCTGCTAAAGAAGGACTTGTTGTTCCGGTTGTCCGGGATGCTGACCGTTTGAGCTTTGCTGAGATTGAGCGCAATATTGGAGAACTTGCATCTAAAGCGCGTTCGAATACATTGTCTCTAAATGAACTGCAAGGTGGAACATTTACCATCACAAATGGCGGAGTATTTGGCTCACTCTTATCTACTCCAATCCTGAATGCTCCGCAAGTGGGGATCTTGGGTATGCATAAGATTCAAGTCCGTCCAGTAGCTATTGATGATGAACGTATGGAGAATCGCCCAATGATGTACATTGCTCTATCCTATGATCACCGTATTATTGACGGCAGCGAAGCAGTTCGCTTCCTAGTAACGGTGAAGGAATTGTTAGAGGACCCAGAATCACTGCTGCTTGAAGGATAAGAAGGCGGAATATTGAATAATAAGAAGAACAGGTGCGCGCATCTTATGTGGCGGCTTGTTCTTCTTTTTATATCACTTTTAGTAGGAGGAAACGGAAATGCTGAATATTGTAGAGTTACAATATCCGATTGGGCAAGAGGAAGATAAGCCCATAACGGAGGAGAACATCAAAGAATGGATTGAAAATCTGGAAGAGTTACCTCAGAAGCTGAAAGAGGCGGTAGCGGATTTGTCCGATGAACAGTTAGATACTCCTTATCGCCCGGATGGATGGTCTGTTAGGCAGGTTGTTCATCATGTGGCAGACAGCCATATGAATAGTTTTATTAGATGTAAACTCGCTTTGACAGAGAATAATCCCACGATTACACCATACGAAGAAACATTATGGGCTGAACTGCCTGACGCAAGCTTAATGCCGGTAACACCTTCCTTACATATCATAGAAGGGCTTCATGCACGCTGGACTGCACTGCTTCATTCGCTGTCTCTTGAAGATTATCAGCGTACATTTTATCACCCTGGTTCCCAGAAGACCTTAACGCTTGGAGAGTGTGCACGTCATTATTCGTGGCATAGTCTTCACCATACTGCCCATATTACTTCACTTCGCGGGCGTATGAATTGGTAAAAAAAAGATAACGACAAAAAACCTCTCTTGTCATTGAATGATAAGTTCAATTTCAAGAAAGGTTTTTTGGTGTGATTTATAGATCATACGGAAGGAGATACATGACGAAGGAGCCAATCGGCAACATGTTCTTCTACTTCTCTGCGGTTAATTTCATGCAGCATTTCATGCCTGCCTTCTGGGTAAATCCGATATTCCAAATCTCTTATCCCCAGTTCATTATACATTTCTACTAGATTCAGTACTCCTTTGCCATGCATACCCACAGGATCATTTCCTCCTGAGAAGATGTAGACGGGCTTATCTTTAGGTATATCAGCCAGATGATGAGGAAGGTGGATCTCCATAAGAAGTTCGAAAAAACCTTGGTAAAAGCGAGCTGTGCATAGCGAGCCGCATAAAGGATCATCTATAAACTTCCTTACTTCTTGTTCATCCCTTGATAACCAGTCAAAAGGAGTAGCAGCAGGGCGGAATGAGCGGTTAAACCCACCGAATACGACTGCATTGAGAAAAAAACTTCGACGTTGTTGTCCCTGAATAAGACTTTGCAGTTGAGCGAGAATCTGTCCTAACTTCAGCAAATTTCTTTTCCCATTCGAACCAGATAAAATATAGCCTTCGTATAAATGTGGACCGGCATACATTACTTTTTGGGTAAGGAAGGAGCCCATACTGTGTCCAAGTAAAAAAAGAGGTAACTGAGGATGCTCTTGGCGTATGAACTTTCCTAGTTCGCCGATATCTTTCGCCATCCACTTAAAGGCATTGGGTCCGCCATCTCCTAACATTCCTTGATCAACAGCAGTCTTACCATGACCACGATGATCATTGGCATAGATGATGAACCCGTGTTTAGTCAAGCATTCAGCCAGTTCTTTATAGCGCTTCGCTGTTTCGGACATCCCGTGTGCAATCTGAACAATCCCTTTAATAGGTATTTCATCTTCCGGAGCCCACCGATACACAAAGACATTGACCTCATCGCTATCCAGCATTTGAAACGTATATTCCTGCATGGTGAGTCCTCCTTCCAAAGTGAATGGCGCTAAAATAATGAAAAAAATAAATTAGGGGAGATAAGAGCGTAAAACGGTTGTATTTCCTTCAAGTTTGTAACTTCCAAGGCTAGAAGGAAGTAAATAACATTGTCCCGCTTTTAGATCAAGTTCTTCCGTATCATTCCAGATTAATTGGCCGCTGCCTTCACAGACAACGAGAATGGTAAAACTATCTTCATTGGTTGACAGGTTCCAAGAACTCGTTACAATTCCCTTTTCGACGACAAAATATGGGCAAGAAGCAAGTGTAAGCCATTCACCAGGAACAGCCTGATTTGTTTTCATCGAAGTAGCTCCTGTATTTTTGAATACGGTTACGTTTAAAGAATCTTCGATATGAAGTTCACGAGGTTTACCGTCAAGACCAGGGCGATTGTAGTCAAAAATCCGGTAGGTCGTATCTGAGTTTTGCTGAATTTCGGCAACTAACACACCAGCACATAAGGCATGAACTGTACCTGCTGGGATAAAGAAGGAGTCTCCTGCTTCTACGGGTACTTCCTGCAGGGTATCCATTACCGTACCGTTTTCGAGTGCGTCACGAAGCTGATCGTGAGTAACATTTTCTTTTAATCCATATATAATCTTAGCATCCGGTTTTGCATCAAGCACATACCACATTTCTGTTTTGCCGAGTTCTCCTTTTGGAAGTCCAGCATAATCATCGGTAGGATGAACCTGAATGGATAGATCATCATTACAATCAAGCAACTTAATGAGTAGAGGGAATCGGCCCCCTTGTTCGGAAACCCCTTTGTTGCCAAGCCAATCTCGTCCGTATGTTTCTCTTATTTCGTCAAGACCAAGACCAGCTAATTCACCGTTAAGCACTTTTGTTGTTCCATTTGGATGATCTGCAATCATCCAACCTTCCCCAATATGTCCATCAGGTATCGTAAGACCAAATTGTTCTAAAGCGCGACCGCCCCATACTCTTTCTTTAAACTCGGGCTGAAATTGCAACGGGTAAGGCTTATGCATGATTATTCTCTCCTTATGATATGAATTTAGTCTTTCTTCTACCCATATTAGATTCTGTTACTTTTTCTCAATAGCGATGAGATAGGGGGAAGTGGCTCTCTGCAACTGTCTGTATGTAACTGCTTGACCAATAGCTATAGGAAGTTCCGCAGCCCACTCACTAACTGCATGTGCTTCTTCATCGCCACCTTTGTGTCCAGGATATAATACGACAGTGAGGATTCCTTTGGGTCGAAGTAAATCAAGGGATACTTCCAAAGCAGAGATCGTAGTTGCAGTAAGCGTGATTACAGAAGGATCAGCTTGATCAGCCGGCAGATATCCAAGATTGAACATGACGGCTCCGATATGACCATGGAAATGGGAAGGGATATAATTTCTCATATCCCCATGACTTTGTCTAAAAAAGGTGACGGGTGCAAGTTTATCTTGATCAGCGGCACCCGCAAATCTATTTTTTGCAAGGTCAATTGCTTGTTCTTGGATATCAAAGCCAAAGACATGCCCCTTTGGTCCAACGGTCCGTGCCAAAAATAAAGTGTCTGCTCCTGTCCCTACCGTAGCATCAATGGCTGTGTCTCCAGGATGCAGCCTGTCCGCTGTCCAAAGGTGGGCACAGCTAAGAATGGATCGAAAACCCATAAATTAATATCCCCTCCAGTATTTCCCTTGCCAAGTATTACGAGCTTTTAGCTCGGCGTCAATACCATTTAATACTTCCCACTTTTTAAGGGACCACATTGGACCAATCAAAAGATCTCTTGGAGCATCTCCGGTTAAGCGGTGAACAATCATGTCAGGCGGCAAAATTTCCAGGGAATCTACAATAAGTTTTATATATTCGTCTTGCTCCAAAAAACGCAGAAGACCTGCTTCATATTGTTTTACCATAGGTGTCTTGCGCATAAGATGAAGCAGATGAATTTTGATTCCTTGTACACCCATGTTTGCTACTGCCCTTGTTGTCTGAAGCATCATTTCATGAGTTTCTTGAGGAAGTCCGTGAATAATGTGTGTACATACACGGATATTGTGTTTTCTTAGCTTTTCAACAGCTTCTACATAGCATTTTGTATCATGTGCCCGATTAATTAACTGTGAAGTTGAATCATGAATCGTTTGCAGACCCATTTCGATCCATAGATAGGTCCGTTCATTGAGTTCAGCAAGATATTCAACCACGTCATCTGGTAAACAGTCCGGACGTGTTGCGATCGATAATCCAACTACTCCAGGCTGTTTTAAAATCACTTCAAAATATTCTCGCAGTTCTTCAACAGGAGCATAAGTGTTTGTGTATGCCTGAAAATATCCAATGTATTTTGCATTCGGCCACTTTTGATGCTGGCGATCACGGATGGTATTAAACTGCGTTACCAAATCGTTTCTTCTTGATCCTGCAAAATCGCCAGAGCCTCTCGAGCTGCAGAACGTGCAGCCGCCTTTTGCGATCGAGCCGTCTCGGTTGGGACAAGTAAAACCGGCATCGAGCATGACTTTAAATACCTTATTGTCAAACTGCTCCCGCATTTCATAGTTCCATGTGTGGAATCGTTTGTCTCCCCAGAGTGGAGGGGAGGAAGTTGGTAAATTCATTGTAGTGTTGCTCCTTTTGACTAAGTTCTTTCTGTATATTAAAAAGTAAGGTTGATTTGAGTTAACGATAACCTTTACCATTGTATCAAAAAGCTTTGCAAAAAGGGAATTCTTCTCCCATAGATTACAGAAAAAGATCACAGACAAAATTAAAAAAATAAGCGCTTTCCTATTGTAAACCTTACACAGTAATGTTATATTATAACTAGGTCAGACCTTAACATTATTGCTTACAAATTTCGCTAGAATTCATACATTTTGCTCGTCTCGGCCATACTAATAATGAGGTGATAACATGAATTCGATAATAAAAGCAGGACAGCACAAAGTAACGGTTGAGCTTACAGCGGATGAAGCACTAGCACTTACGGGAGTAAGATTCAATAACAACCCACAAGTAGAAACAATTGCCAAGAAGAAAATACGTAGAGCCTTCGAAAAGACATTTGATTTTTCTACCCAAGATAAGGTAGACTATGAACTGTTAAAGTAGTTGGACCCCAATTCCAAATAAATGAAAAAGGAATTATATGCCGTGCCTATTGGGTACAGTGTGTGATTCCTTTTTCTTTTATCTTTACTTTTCACTGATATTTAGGCACAATTAATGCCGATGAATTTTTTTATATAACGGAGGAGAATTATGCGTTTAAGGGGCAGAAAAGGGATTCGTGAAAATTTAGAAGAGCAAAAAGACCTTGTTATTCTGAATCCTGCTGATTATAAAGGGAAATGGTCAGAATTGTTTGGAAACGATAGACCAATTCACGTGGAATTCGGTATGGGTAAAGGACAGTTTATCAGTCAGATGAGTTATCGCAACAAGGAAGTTAACTATATCGGAATTGATATGTATGATGAGCTTGTTCGCCGTGCAAGTGATAAGGCTAGATCAGCTTGGGAGCCAGAAGGTGTCGAAACTCCGCCAAACCTTAAATTGGCACTCGCAAACATTGAAGATATTCTCGATGTTTTTGAAAAAGGTGAAGTGGAACGAATTTACTTGAACTTCAGTGATCCGTGGCCTAAATCAAAACATGCAAGAAGAAGACTGACTCATCCGCGTTTTCTTGATAAGTATAAAGAGGTGCTGAACAGTTTGGGGCAGATTCACTTCAAGACTGACTCAGAGACTCTATTTGAGTTCTCACTTAACTCATTTGCTGATTATGGTCTTCAAATGACTAATATTTCTCTTAACTTACACCGTGATGGAATCAATGAAGAGCATGTAATGACAGAATACGAACAGAAATTTATGGGCAAAGGAATGAACATTCATCGTGTAGAGGTTATTATCGGTGAACAAGCCCTTGCTGAATATAATGCAACGCGTTTGAAGAAGTATCGTTTAACAGAAAGTACAGGCAAACAAGAACAAGAACAAAATTAAAAAAATGGGAATGTTTACTTGCTTGTCCTCATAACATTTGAATAGTGGAAAATAAGAAAGGTGCCTTTTTAGAAAGGCACCTTTCTTGTTTCTACCATTTCAATAATACTTTTGGCACTTTGCATCGGGTGAAATTTTTCAATCTCTTTTAAGTGACGCTCTCTTGTTTCGACAATCGTCTCATATTCACTAAGGAGACGGTTCATCCATTTCTCGACAACTTCTAAAGAAGTGATGGGTTCACCAAGTCCTTGTTCTGTGAAATACAGACAATTTTCTTCTTCCTGACCAGGTAAGGGGTTATGAAACAGCATAGGAATCCCTTTAGCGAGTCCTTCTGAACAAGTCATTCCGCCAGGTTTCGTCACCAGAACATCGGCTACTTCCATGAGCTTGTCGATTTCTCTAGTGAATCCCATGATATGAATATTGGGTTTTTGATAAAGCGGATTCTGCTCCATATGGGCCCTGGCTTTGTCATTATTCCCCAACACATAGATCAATTGTACCTTTTGTTGCCACTGAGCAAGGTATTCATTGACAATTTCATCAGTCATAAGTCCCCAGCCGCCGTCCATGACTAGAACCGTAGGCATGTCTTTCAGCTCAAATTTGAGGCGGATCTCTTCACGACTTGGATGTTCCCAAAAATTAGGATGGACCGGAATACCGGTTACCTGAATTTTATTTTTTGTAACACCGCGGTTAATAAGCTTGAGCTGGACTTCCGTGGTTGAAACGAGATAACGATCGACTTCTGGGCTGATCCATGTTCCATGAACGTCGTAGTCCGTTATAACCGTGCATAATGGAACATCAACTCCAAGACGCTTAAGACGAGCGATGACAGCACTTGGTATTGGATGAGTGCAGACAATAATATCAGGTTTAAGCTGTCTTACAATGCTCCTTGTATGGGTATAAAACAGCCTGTGTAATGCGAGCGTTGCGAAACGATTAATTGGTTTTTTATACTGTTTTCGATACATAAGTGCAACAAGCTTGGGTTGTTTTGTAATCGTTCTTTTGTAAGCATTTATAATGAGGGGAGCAACATGCGGGTTGAGAAAACTCCCTAATTCAAGCACTTTCGTCTGCACATCAGATGAGAGTCTCCTTAAACTGCTCGAGAGTGCGTATGCTGCTTGAGTATGTCCGGCTCCGAAACCTTCAGATAATAACAACACTCTTTTTTTGGTCACTCTCAGCTCACCTGTTCCTTGCTCTTTGTTTTCTGTCATTCAAAGATACTAAACATTATGGCCAAAATGCAACCGTTCCGAGTGCAACTGAAGTCCCAATTACTGCTCCAGCGAGTACGTCAGAAGGATAATGTAATCCAAGATAGATTCTTGAGAAACCAACAATGCTTGCTAAAGGCAGTAGGACGGATGTTACACTGGGTACGATCATCATAAAAGGAACCGTGACAGAAAAAATCGCGGTAGTATGACCAGACGGGAAAGAATGATCAGATAAGGGATTACGAAAAGTATTTGTACCAGGCAGCGCTAGATAAGGTCTGATCCTAGGATACAGCTTCTTTGCTGCTGCAACAGGGATATGACTAATCGCTAAGGAGGCACAAGCCATATAACCAGCTTGTCTCCATGGATCGGGTGCGAGTGTAGCTATGAGAAGAGAAGCTGCAATCGTAAATGTTGCCCCACCCAAATGAGTTAAGTAGTAAAGCCAAAAATTCAGGAAACGGTTATGAAGACGTCCGTTAATCCACATAAAAATTTTTTGTTCAAATGCCTGTAGTCTTACGAAAAAACGGCTCATATAACATCCCCCTGCATCAATTGCGTCCACAATGAGTATTAACCCTAGTTTATCACATTTTTAAATGATATCCCTTTCAATAATAACCCATTTACACCCTGTAAAAAAACAGTGCTTTTGACTTTACTCAAGAAAAAAATATAAAATGATTCAAGCCACCAATTCTGGTTTAAAAAGTTTAGAGGTTTATTTAAACCTTTTTCCTGCTTTTTGCGTTTAATATTTAGATCTTATTCCTGCATTTAGAAATAAATAAAAATGGAGGAGGGAAAGATCAAATAAAAAACGCGTAAACGGATGAAAATAAGACTTAACTGCTATGAATGAAGGCTTGAAGTAGTTCTTATAGCGAAATCAGCCCAAAAGAACGCTTTATTGCCGAGATGCTGTCATTTGAGGATTTTGACAAAACTTCAGAAAGCATACAAAATCGAGTAGGCAGTTAAGAATAGTGGTGAAGATATAGAAAAGAAACAAAGAACGGGTCATGTACTACAAAAAAAGATGTGCGTAAAAAAAGAGAAGCTCATATTAAAGAGGGGGTAGCAGAGAACAAATGTTTAATGCGATATTTGTGACGTTCCAAGTGATCTTGGCGTTTCTTGCTGTGTATCAGTTTAGTTTTTCTCTGTTCGGTCTGATTAAAAAGAAAAAGAAACAACAGTTTCCGCCGAACAAGTCATTTGCTGTATTGGTTGCTGCTCACAATGAGGCAGAAGTTATTGGAGCTTTGCTTGAGAATATGAAAAAGTTGGATTATCCAAAAGAGTTGTATGATGTGTTTGTAATCTGTGACAACTGTACAGATAATACAGCTGAAATTGTTAGGGCACACGGAATGAATGCTTGTGTCAGAGTGAATCCAGAACAACGCGGTAAAGGATATGCGATTGAATGGATGCTCAAAGAACTTTGGAGCATGCCAAAACAATACGATGCAATCGTTATGTTTGACGCAGATAATTTGGCAGCTACGAATTTCCTTCAAGAAATGAATAATGATTTAAATCGCGGAGCTCGCGTTATTCAAGGATATATCGATACTAAGAATCCGGAAGACTCCTGGATTACAGCTGCTTACGGTATTTCATACTGGTATATTAACCGTTTGTGGCAGTTGTCCCGTCATAACCTGAATATGGCTAACTTTTTAGGCGGTACGGGAATGTGTTTTGAAAGTAAACTCCTTAAAGATATGGGCTGGGGAGCTACATCCCTGGTAGAAGATCTTGAGTTTACGATGCGTGCTGTTGAACGTGATGTGTATCCTGTGTTCAACTATGACGCTAAGGTATTTGACGAGAAGCCACTTACGTTTAAAGCTTCTGCAAGACAGCGTCTACGCTGGATGCAGGGTCACTTCACCGTAGCGAGAAGATATTTCTTCCCGCTGATATGGAAGAGTATCAAGCAGGGCAGTTTGGTTAAATTTGACCTTGCTGTCTACAGTGCGAACGTGTATGTAGTATTACTGACGTTTCTGATGACGGCGGTCAGCTTGATCGATATTACGTTGTTTAAAGGTCCAAATATCACAAATATTTATGGATACTTGCCAATATGGGTAGGGTTTACTGCTATTTTGGCAAACGTCGTGACGTTCCTAGCGTCTCTTGCACTGGAGAAGGTTAAAATCAAGAAAGTGTATACATCACTTATCTTGTTCCCGATCTACCTGTTATCCTGGTATCCAATTACGCTGTACGCGTTCTTTACACAGAATAACAAACAATGGAGCCACACGAAGCATACTCGTGTTGTTCGCTTGGAAGAAGTACAAAGCAAACAAGGATAAAAAAATATATATTTAATGCTTGACGGTTTGAATGAGCTATGTTATATTAATTAAGTGATTGTTTACGGAATCATAAGAAGAAGGTACGACTTCTCACCTGATCGGCTGAAGCTGACGGGTACGATCCCAATGATTTATGAAACTTGATTTTTCATGAAGAATTGTCGATTGTTCAGGGATGTCGGTAGCCTACCGGCATCCCTATTTTTTTTCGAATGGGTATCGATAACGACATGGAGGTGGACAGTTATTAGTAAAGAACACATGATTAACGATGAAATTCGGTCGAAGGAAGTTCGTTTGGTTGGAGCTGAAGGGGAGCAAATTGGAATAACACCAATTCGCGAAGCATTGCAGATGGCTGCAGATCTCAACTTAGACTTGGTGAATGTAGCGCCGCAGGCTAAACCGCCGGTATGTCGTATTATGGACTACGGTAAGTTCCGTTATGAGCAACAAAAGAAAGAAAAAGAAGCACGCAAGAATCAAAAGATTGTGGACATTAAGGAAGTATGGTTCCGTTCTAACATTGAGGAACACGACTACCAAACAAAACTTCGCAATGTAGTTAAGTTCTTGAAGGACGGCGACAAAGTGAAGTGCTCCGTCCGCTTCCGCGGACGTGAGATTGCCCATGCGGATATCGGTCAAAAGATTTTGGAGCGCGTTAAAGCAGAAGTTGCTGAAATCAGCAGCATCGAACGTCAACCAAAACTTGAAGGTCGAAGCATGATTATGATTTTGGCTCCAAAAGCTTGAGCCAGTTAAACTTGGAGGAGGAAATACAAAATGCCTAAAATGAAAACTCACAGCAGTCTGAAGGGTCGTTTCAAAATTACAGGTACTGGTAAAGTGAAACGTTATAAAGCATACAGAAATCACTTGCTTTCCCACAAATCCAAACGTACAAAACGCGTTCTTGCTGGTAGCCCTGTAATGGCACCTGGAGATGTTAAACGTTTGAAACAAGGTTTGTCTAACCTTAAATAGTCGCGTAATGCCAACAACTGCATCTAAGCAGTATAACTACTAAACATATATATTTTCTGGGAGGTCTTCTAATATGGCAAGAGTAAAGGGCGGATTCGTTGTTCGTCGTCGTCATAAAAAAGTATTGAAACTTGCTAAAGGTTATTTTGGTTCTAAACACCGTATCTTTAAAACTGCTAATGAACAAGTAATGAAATCCATGGTATATGCATACCGTGACCGTCGTACTACAAAACGTAACTTCCGTAAATTGTGGATCGTTCGTATCAATGCAGCAGCTCGCATGAACGGATTGTCTTACAGCAAATTCATGCACGGTTTGAAACTCGCTGGAGTAGACATGAACCGTAAAATGCTCGCTGATCTTGCAGTGAACGATATCAATGCATTCAACTCTTTGGCTGTTGTAGCTAAAGAAAAAGTGAACGCATAATTTAATAATATGTTGCCGCCGTTATAGGCGGCTTTTTTATGGACATCTTTAAGTTCATTTGCATAAATGAACTAGGTCTTCTGACATAATGTGCTAAATCATTCTCTTTGTATAATACTTAAAATAGTGCAAATAATAATTGGGACTTAAGGAAGTAAAAGGGATGATAAAGATACTTATATGGCAAGGAAAGTTACATGCAAGTTACATTAACGTGTTAAATCACGAAAGTAAAAACGCTTACATTACTTTTTTGCTATAAAAACTTAAAATTAAGTGATGAAACTGCTGGATTTTAAAAAAGGATGATTGTATAATCACACCTAGTAGGACAGTCCTACTTGAACTTCGCATTCGCTTGAATTACAAGAGGCCTCGATTAAGATTGATTGTTTAAGATGAATTGTGGCAGGTAGCAGAGCGAATGAAAGAATCAAGAAGGCAATATTTTAAGGGGGAACAATTCCAAGATGAAGAAAGTATTGAGTTTGTCTCTAAGTATGATCCTTGCAGCATCAGTTGCACTTGCCGGTTGCGGTAATGACAACAGTAGCAGTTCGCAAGGTAGCGATGGTAACGAAGGAGCAGCAAAATCTGACGTACAAATCGGTATGGTAACGGATGTCGGCGGTGTAAACGACAAATCCTTTAACCAATCTGCTTGGGAAGCTCTGCAAGCTGTAGAAGCGGAATCAGGCGCAAAAGTTAAATATTTGCAGAGTAAATCGGATAGTGACTATAACACAAACCTAAACGAGTTCGTACAAAACAATTATAATCTTACTTGGGGAATTGGCTTCCAACTGGCCGATGCAATTAAAACGGTAGCTGAACAAAACCCAGAATCAAATCTAGCGATTATTGACAGCGTTGTTGATGCACCAAATGTGAAATCTGTTACTTTTGCAGAAGAACAAGGTTCTTTCCTCGTAGGTGTGATCGCTGGTAAAATGACAAAAACAAATAAAGTTGGTTTTGTCGGCGGTATGAATAGTCCGCTTATCAAGAGATTCGAAGTTGGTTTTAGAGAAGGTGTTAAAGCTGTAAATCCTGATGCTAAGTTTATTCCTACGTACACTGGTAACTTTGATAAACCGGACGAAGGAAAAACGGCAGCAGCAACACTTTACAACGATGGAGTAGATATTATTTTCCACGCTGCTGGTGCTACAGGTACTGGGGTGTTTAACGAAGGTCTCTCCCGTAAAAAATCCGGCCAAGATGTGTGGGTAATCGGTGTAGATAAAGACCAATCTATCGAGTTTGGTGATGAAATCACACTGACGTCCATGATCAAAAAAGTAGACGAAGCAGTAAAAAAAGTATCACTTGAGTTAGTAAACGGTACTTTCGAGGGTGGAATTGAAGAGCTTGACCTTGCCGACAACGCTGTAGGTATTGCTGAGACTTCAACAGCTAACGTTCCTGAAGATGTTCTGAAACTCGTTGACGAGTATAAAGAAAAAATCATCAGCGGCGAAATTGTTGTTCCAACTGAGTAGTATAACTAAGTAGTGCAACTGAGTAGTTCAAGTTTTACTGTTTCTTACGTAAAAGTAGATACGATGTAAATAAGCATAATGACAAGGCTGGTTATTAGAACTAGCCTTGTTCTCACGTCTAGGGCCATAATTACTAATAAATTCTATATAAGGGTGATCTCATGGGTGCAGCAACTCCTGTTGTAGAGTTAAAGCAAATTACAAAACGCTTCCCAGGTATTGTCGCCAATGATTCCATAAGTTTGCAGCTGCACAAGGGTGAAATCCATGCGCTGCTAGGGGAGAATGGTGCGGGTAAATCAACGTTGATGAATATTGTATTTGGATTGTATCAGCCTGATGAAGGCAGCATCGAAGTGAACGGCAAGCCTGTATTAATTGATAGTCCAAACAAAGCAATTGAACTGGGAATTGGAATGGTCCATCAGCATTTTAAGCTGGTGCAACCTTTTACTGTAGCTGAGAATATTATACTGGGTTCTGAACCAAGAAAAGGGCTGGGTATTAACTATAAAAAGGCAGTAGCAGAGGTTACACGTTTATCAGAAATGTATGGATTACAAGTAAATCCAAACGCCAAGATTGAAGATATATCTGTAGGTATGCAGCAACGTGTTGAAATTCTTAAAACACTGTATCGAGGAGCAGAAATTCTCATTTTTGACGAACCAACAGCAGTGCTAACACCACAGGAAATTTCGGAATTGCTTGTGATTATGAAGAAACTCGTTGCTGAAGGAAAGTCCATTATTCTGATTACTCATAAACTGAAAGAAATTATGGAGATATCAGATAAGGTTACCATTATCCGCCGCGGGAAAGTAATTGACACGGTTAAAACTTCTGAAACTTCTCCAAATGATCTAGCAGCTAAAATGGTAGGACGAGAAGTGACTTTCAAGGTAGATAAGAAACAGGCCGAGCCTAAAGAAGTAGTTCTGGATATTCAAAATCTTACATCCAAGAATCAAGATCACATCGCTGTTCTTGATCAATTGAATCTGAAAGTGCGAGCTGGCGAAATTGTCGGAATTGCCGGGGTAGACGGTAATGGTCAAAGTGAACTGATCGAGGCTATTACTGGACTGCGTAAAGTTGATTCAGGAAGTATCAAGCTCAACGGCAAAGAGATTAAGAATCAAACTCCTCGTAAAATTTCAGAGTCAGGTGTAGGCCATATACCGGAGGATCGTCATAAACATGGTTTGGTACTTGACTTCTCTGTAAGTGAAAATATGGTACTCGAATCTTACTACAAAAAACCATTTTCAAAGAAAGGTTTCTTGGATTTTAAAGAGATCGATAAGCATACGGTGAAATTGGTAGAAGCATTTGATGTTAGAACACCAAGCATTGATACGAAATCTCGTGCACTCTCTGGTGGTAATCAGCAGAAAGCGATTATTGCGAGAGAAGTGAATAAAAATCCGGACCTGCTTATCGCTGCACAGCCGACACGCGGACTTGACGTTGGTGCAATTGAATTTGTACAAAAACAACTCATTGCTCAGCGCGATCAAGGGAAAGCTGTTCTTCTTATTTCTTTTGAACTAGATGAAATTATGAATGTATCAGACCGGATCGCTGTTATCTATGAAGGACATATCGTAGGTGAAGTCCTGCCAGAGGAAACAAATGATCAAGAACTCGGACTTATGATGGCAGGCAGCATGAAGAAGAGAGGTGCAGCGGGTGAATAATGTATTAAAATGGTTTACGAAGGACTCATTTATCTATCCTGTAGTCGCTATTATTATGGGTCTATTCTTGGGTGCATTCGTTATGCTGATTGGTGGATATAATCCTATTACCGCTTATGGTGCACTGATTGATAAAGTTTTTGGAAGTACCTATAACTTTGGTGAGGCAATTCGTGAGATGACTCCGCTCCTAATGACGGGTCTCGCTTTCGCTTTTGCTTCACGAGCAGGTTTGTTTAATATCGGGGCTGAAGGTCAGTATATCGTAGGTATGACCGCAGCTACGTTTATCGGAATTAAATTTACTAGTTTACCCTTAATCATTCATGCACCGCTTGCTCTCATTGCTGGGGCGATTGCAGGTGGACTTTGGGCTTCTGTAGCGGGTTTTCTTAAAGCGACACGCGGAGTTAACGAAGTTATCACCAGTATTATGATGAACTGGATTGCTCTTTATATGGCTAATCTTGTAGTCAGACAGTTCTTACTTATGCCTGGTGAGAATCGCTCAGAGCAAATTCAGCCTAGTGCGTCGATCGCGATCGGCTGGTTGTCTGAACTGATGAACAATTCACGTGTTCACTGGGGAACGTTAATTGCTCTTGTCGCAGCCTTGTTTTTCTATATTTTCATGTGGAAGACGAAACAAGGTTTTGAGCTGCGAGCCGTTGGTTTCAACCATCATGCCGCACAATATGCCGGGATGAGAGTAAACCGAAATGTAGTAAAAGCGATGTTTATCAGTGGGATATTTGCTGGTCTTGGCGGTGCGTTCCAAGTACTAGGGGTATTTGGATATCAAACTGTGTTCCAAGGTTCTCCAGGTATCGGATTTGACGGAATTGCCGTTGCTCTGATTGGTATGAATCATCCACTTGGTGTTGTACTAGGAGCCATTTTATTTGGTGGATTAACCTATGGTTCTTCCGGAATGAGCTTTGCTGCGGATGTTCCACCGGAATTGATCCGAATCGTAATCGGTTCGATCATCTTCTTTATAGCTGCACAAGGGATTGTGCGCTGGGTGCTTAAACCCTTTAACTCCAAGCGCAAGAAAGAGAAGGTGTTGTAAACATGGACTTCATAACCCTTTCTGGACAACTGATTAATACTACACTCGTTTTCGCAACTGCGCTTGTTTTTGCTGCGCTAGGCGGTATTTTTTCCGAGCGTTCCGGGGTAACGAATCTCGGGATCGAAGGTTTTATGATTTTCGGAGCTTTTGCAGCAGGTGTTACGGCTCACTATGCACAAGATGCAGGCATGTCGGGAGGATCCGCAGCGGTGATCGGTCTTATTGCTGCTGCCGTATTCGGACTGATTGTATCTCTTATTCACGCAGTAGCTTCGATTACATTTAAAGCAGACCAGATTATCAGTGGTATCGTTATTAACTTCCTGGCTGCAGGAAGTACCCTGTATATGGTTAAATTACTCTTTGATGGTTCAGGAGAAACTCCGCTTATTTTAGGTTTTGAAAAATGGGATCCAACTTTGTTCGGTATAAAGTTAGCTGAAATTCCGTTCTTTGGAAGTGTATTTATTAATCATTATCCGACTACGTTCTTGGCTATATTGTTCGTTATTATTGCTTACTACTTCCTGTATAAAACGCCTTATGGACTGCGTCTTCGTTCAGTCGGGGAGCACCCTAGTGCCGCAGATACAATGGGAATTAACGTAACGAAATATAGATATGTTGCAGTTATGATTAGTGGAGCACTAGCAGCGATTGGTGGTGCAACACTGACTCTTACTACAACGGGAGTATTCTCACACAATACCATTTCCGGACAAGGATACATTGCAATTGCTGCGATGATCTTTGGTAAGTGGAATCCGATTGGTGCATTTGGCGCTGCCTTGTTCTTCGGATTGTCTCAAGCCGTTCGTAACTATATTCAAATATTCGAATGGTCTCAGGCTATTCCCCAGGAAATTATTTTCATGTTGCCGTATGTACTTACCATTGTCGTATTGGTCGCTGCCGTAGGTCGCTCTTCTGCTCCTGCTGCACTCGGTCAACCATACGATCCAGGCAAACGATAATTTGGGATTAGAGAATGGACAGATAACCCGAAGGTGTTCACATTCATGTGTACACCTTCGGGTTTTTTTGTACATGCAGGACATAGGAACAGGCAAATCTCTGATCTATGAATAGTATAATAGTGAATTCTACTCAGAAGGAGGGAGAAAGATGAGTAAATCTGTGAGCGCAAATGAAGCGAAAAAATGGATTGGACAGGAAATTGTAGCTGTTCGGAAAGATGGAACACAGGTAGCGGGCAAGCTGGTGTCTATAACGGGTAATAAACTTATACTCGAACCGGTGGGCGGAAAAGAGGCAGGTACACGGGCGATTCTCCCTTTAGTCTTATTTGATCTTCTTGCAATCGGAACATTACCTTTTGCAGGCGGCGGCTTTGGCGGTCCATTTGGCGGCGGAGGTTATCAAGGAGGTTATAATGGAGGAGGCTACCAGGGCGGCGGATATCCTGGCGGCGGTTATGGCTACGGAGGCAAACCTGGTGGTGGTTACGGATTTGGACCAGGTCCAGGACCGGGACCAGGCCCAGGTTTTGGAGGAGGATATGGATTTAAAAATAAATTTTTCTACTAGTGAATCCATTTCTTGAAATTGATTTTGTATCATTTCAATAGATTTCTAAATTTTTTCCCATCTCATAACAACGGCCAATGTCCATATAACCAATCAATTCATAACCGGATTTCTTATAAAAAAGCACTCCTTTATGGTTGCCTTCATCCACCATCACTTTTGATTTTTTACAACCTCGTGAGATTCCAAACTGTTCTGCTTTGAGTAACAGTTCTCTGCCGTGATTCTTTCTCTGTTGTTTCGGTGAGACTGCCATCATGTCAATATAAAGCAGATTCCCATGCATCATAAAGTGAATAAAGCCAAATAAATCCGATTCGTATGTCGAAGAGGATACCAAAGAAAATCCCCTTGATAATCTGAAGGGGATTTCTTTTATGACTTGATCGATGTCCTGTTTGCTCATGTGAGAGAGAGGGACCAATTGGGTTTGAATGAGTTCCATGATAGCAGAGTCATCCTGTTTAGGTCTTCGATTTCGAATCATGGAAAATACCTCCTTATTGAGCAAGTTCTTGTTGAAATAGTATATGTATAGTCGGGATGACAGGTGCTATTTTCCAGGGCAAAACAGTTGTTACAGCAAGGTTTGTCCAAAAACTGTAATACTCTTGAAAAATAAAGTGTTGACTATTTCCATAAATGAATCATATAATGTTCCTAACATTTAACCGCTATAGTTCATCGGCAATGATGAGGACGAAGTTGTAAGGGCGCTTATGCTCAGAGAGTGGACGGAATATGCTGCAAGCTCCACCATAATCCCTTATATACGAGCTCACCTCGGAGCTGTTTTCCTGAAAGGCATTTGCTTATTAGGGAAAATCGTAAGTCTACGTTACAGACATTAGGTAAGAAGATGGGGTGGGTTATTTACCTTGCTATTCTTCTACTTGCTAAGGTCAGATTCTGTGAGGAATCAGACAAAACTGGGTGGTACCACGGAAGAAACAACCTTTCGTCCCTTGCGAGGCACATATTGTGTCCGCTTGAGATGAGAGGTTTTTTTGTTTTCTAGTTTGCAAGTTCTATGCAGTTCTTTAGAAGGGGGAGATCTTAGAGTGAATGCACATAATTCTGAAATGCGGTCAACAGATCAACTACGAGAGAAATGGATGAAGCCGGAAGTCATTACCGGTTCGGATATCTTGCTACGAAGCTTACTCCTTGAAGGTGTTGAATGTGTGTTTGGTTATCCAGGCGGAGCAGTACTTTATATTTATGATGCGATGCATGGATTCGAAGATTTCAATCATCTTCTTACACGTCATGAACAAGGTGCTATTCATGCGGCTGATGGTTATGCACGAGTAAGTGGAAAAGTAGGGGTATGTATTGCTACTTCAGGTCCTGGTGCTACGAACCTCGTTACTGGAATTGCAACTGCGTATATGGATTCAGTACCTCTTGTTGTCATCACAGGAAATGTCGCTTCAAGCCTGATTGGTACCGATGCATTCCAAGAAGCTGATATTACGGGAATTACCATGCCGATCACGAAACATAGTTATCTGGTACGTGATGTTGAAGATTTGCCTCGCGTGATTCACGAAGCATTCCACATTGCGAACACTGGTAGAAAAGGGCCGGTACTCATTGATATTCCTAAAGATATATCTTCAGCGAAGACCCTTTTTAAACCGCATACCGAACCGGTGCAGATGAG
This sequence comes from Paenibacillus sp. J45TS6, assembly GCF_018403285.1. Taxonomy (GTDB): domain Bacteria; phylum Bacillota; class Bacilli; order Paenibacillales; family Paenibacillaceae; genus Paenibacillus. The sequence continues at coordinate 128,685 of NZ_BOSJ01000004.1, forward strand.
AGCTTACAATCCAAAAGTAATTCCAAACCGGATTCAGCTTGATAAACTGCATCAAGCCATTCAAGAAGCAGAACGTCCAGTCATTCTAGCTGGAGGCGGGGTTGTATATTCGGGAGGACATGAAGCACTGTACGAATTTGTTAAACAAACGGAAATTCCGATTACAACTACACTTCTTGGACTCGGAGGCTTCCCAAGCGGTCATGAATTGTGGATGGGGATGCCCGGAATGCACGGAACATATACAGCAAATCATGCCATCCAACAAGCAGACCTCCTAATCTGTATCGGTGCAAGATTTGATGATCGGGTTACGGGAAAGCTGGATGGTTTTGCACCTAAAGCAAAAATTGTTCACATTGATATTGACCCAGCTGAGATTGGCAAAAACGTCGCTGCCGATATTCCTATTGTGGGTGACGTGAAAACCGTACTAGAAATTCTTAATCAAGATGCAGCTCGTGCAGATAAGGCAGATGCATGGCGGGGACAGATCAAGGAATGGAAAGGCGATCGTCTCTATCATTACAAAGATTCAGATGAAGTCTTAAAACCACAGTGGGTTATTGAAATGTTGAATGACACCACAAACGGCAGTGCAATTGTAACGACAGATGTAGGTCAACATCAGATGTGGGCTGCGCAATATTATAAATTTAATCAACCGCGTTCATGGGTTACTTCTGGCGGTCTTGGTACAATGGGATTTGGATTCCCTTCTGCGATTGGTGCACAGATGGCTCATCCAGATCGACTGGTTATTTCCATCAATGGAGATGGCGGAATGCAAATGTGTTCTCAAGAACTTGCCATCTGCGCGATAAACAAAATTCCGGTTAAGATTGTAGTCATTAACAATCAGGTACTTGGAATGGTTAGACAGTGGCAGGAATTAATTTACGATAATCGGTTTAGCCATATTGATCTATCAGGTAGTCCTGATTTTGTAAAATTGGCTGAAGCGTACGGAGTAAAAGGCCTGCGTGCAACAAACAAAGAGGAAGCTCAGCAAGTTTGGGAAGAAGCAATGAATACGGATGGTCCTGTACTTGTCGAATTTGTAGTTAATAGGGATGAAAATGTATATCCGATGGTAATGCAGGGTTCGACAATTGATCAAATGCTGATGGGAGATGCATAAATCATGAATAGACATACGATTGCCGTGCTGGTAAACGATCAGCCAGGAGTGCTTCAACGGGTATCAGGTCTGTTCGGTCGCCGTGGATTTAACATCGAAAGTATTACAGTAGGTCAATCGGAAGAAGCAGGTTTATCTCGAATGGTCATTGTAACACTTGGAGACGACAAACTACTCGAGCAAATTGAGAAGCAACTCTACAAATTGATTGATGTAATTAAGGTAGTCAATCTTAGTTCAAATCCAATGGTAGGACGCGAACTTGCGTTGATAAAAGTAAAAGCAGATCCTTCAGAACGACCTGAAGTAATGGGACTCGTTGAGACTTTCCGCGCTTCAGTCGTGGATATCGGAAATACCTCATTGATGGTACAGGTTGTAGGGGATACAGATAAGATTGATGCAATGATTGAGCTTCTGAAGCCTTACGGAATCCGTGAATTATCCAGAACCGGAGTTACCGCAATGATTAGAGGTAATGTATAAAAACTTATTAGAATGAATATTTAATTCGTGGAATTGTCATTCATTCTCTTTTTTAAAGTAATAGTTTAGTCATTCACCGCGACAGAAAATCACAGTCCTGAAGAATGGGCGGGGGTTTGAGGGGATTGCTGCTACTTCATAACTAAAGACGATGATGAGCAGTCTGGGAGAATAGTCCCTTGAAACACCCGCTCATTCATGCAGGGTTTCTTTACAATACAAAGGAGGACTTTAACAATGGCAGTTACAACGTACTATGAACAGGATGCAGAACTTAGTGTATTGAAAGGTAAAACCATCGCCGTAATCGGATATGGTAGTCAGGGACATGCTCAGGCACAAAACTTACGTGACAGTGGACTAAATGTAGTAATCGGTCTACGCGAAGGTAAATCATTCCAAACCGCTCAAAATGATGGTTTTGAAGTACTTTCCGTAGCAGAGGCAACAAGCCGTGCTGATGTCATTCAAATTTTGATGCCGGATGAAACACAAGCTTCCGTTTACAAAAATGAAATTGAGCCTAACTTGAAAAAAGGCGCTACAATCATGTTCTCTCACGGTTTTAACGTTCATTTTGGTCAAATCGTTGCTCCTAAAGATAGCGATGTATTGCTTGTGGCTCCTAAATCTCCAGGACATATGGTTCGTCGTACATATGTAGAAGGTTTTGGTGTACCTGGTTTGATCGCGATCGAACAAGATGCAACAGGTAAAGCGAAAGAAATTGGTCTTGCTTATGCAAAAGGGATTGGCTGTACTCGTGCTGGAGTTATCGAAACTTCTTTCCGTGAAGAAACCGAAACAGATTTGTTCGGTGAACAAGCTGTATTGTGCGGTGGTGTAAGTGCACTCGTAAAAGCAGGGTTTGAAACGCTGACAGAAGCAGGTTATGCACCAGAAATGGCATACTTCGAATGTCTGCACGAACTGAAACTAATTGTGGATTTGATGTATGAAGGCGGACTTGCAAGCATGCGCGATTCCATTAGCAACACAGCTGAGTATGGTGACTATGTTACAGGTCCTCGTGTTGTAACAGAAGATACAAAAGCAGCAATGAAAGCCGTTCTGACTGACATCCAACAAGGTAAATTTGCTCGTGACTTTATCCTTGAGAACCAATCAGGTCGTGCATTCTTGACAGCTACTCGCCGTAATGAAGCAAATCACCCGATTGAAGTCGTTGGCAGTCAATTGCGTGAAATGATGCACTGGACTCATAAATAAGATTTGATCATAACCGAAAAATAATGAATTGAAATATTTCTTCCTAAGCGGCCGTGCGATTATGCGTGAGCCGCTATAGGAGGTTAAACACAAACTTTTTTGGAGGTGCTGAGTGTGCGCAAAATTCATATCTTTGATACTACGCTGCGTGACGGAGAGCAATCTCCTGGAGTTAATCTGAACACGCGAGAGAAACTGGAGATCGCTTATCAGCTTGAAAAATTGGGAGTGGACCGGATGGAGGCTGGTTTTCCGGCAGCCTCCCCGGGCGACCTTGCTGCAGTAAATGCCATTGCTAGAGCGGTAAAAAACTCAACCGTTATTGGACTTTCGCGTTCTAGAGAACAGGATATTGAAGCTGTTCGGGAAGCGCTTCAAGGAGCACAAGATCCGTGTATCCACCTATTTCTAGCTACTTCGCCAATACATCGTCAGCATAAACTTCGCATGGACAAAGCACAGGTGCTTGATACAGCAAGGTCTGCAATTCGGTATGCGAAACGTTATTTTTCCAAAATTGAATTTTCACTCGAAGATGCCGGTCGTACAGAACATGACTTCTTAGTTGAAGTGACGTCGATGGCAGTCCAAGAGGGAGCAGCCGTTGTAAATATCCCGGATACGGTAGGTTATTTGTATCCAGAAGAATACGGTAATCTATTCAGAATACTAAAAGCGCAAGTACCGGATATTGAGAAGGTGCAACTCAGCGCTCATTGTCATAATGATTTAGGTATGGCGACTGCCAATACACTGGCTGCGATTATGAATGGAGCAGATCAAATTGAAGGTACGGTTAACGGAATTGGGGAACGTGCCGGAAATACAGCTATCGAAGAAATAGCGATGGCTTTAGAGACAAGACAAGAATTGTTTGGTGCTAAAACAACACTTCAATTATCTGAGATTGCTCGCACCAGCCGGCTCGTCAGCAGGTTAACGGGTATGGTCGTCCCTGGTAATAAGGCGATCGTCGGTGCTAACGCATTTGCTCATGAGTCAGGTATTCATCAGGATGGCATGCTCAAAGAAAAAACAACCTATGAAATCATGACACCTGAAACCATTGGACTGAAAGAGAGCAAGCTTGTACTTGGTAAACATTCAGGTCGGCATGCTTTCCGTGAAAAATTGGTTGAGCTTGGATTTATCCTTCAGGAGGATGAAGTAAACCAGGCGTTTGCACAATTTAAAGATCTTGCAGATAAGAAAAAAGAAGTGACGGATGACGATCTAATCGCTCTCTTAGAAGAAAAGTTAGTCGATATTCCAGAGGTGTTCAAACTCCAGGAAATGTATGTCACTTATGGAGATGCCTCTGTACCCGCTGCTAGAATCAGTCTTTGCTTGGAAGACGATAAATATGTGACATCAGAAGCAGAGGGAAATGGTTCGGTAGATGCAATCTATAATGCGATTGATAAAGCAAGTGGAGAAAATGTTATCCTTGCTGATTATTCCATTAAGTCCGTTACTCACGGTAAAGATGCATTAGGTGAAGTACATGTCGTCCTAAGGCAGGATAAGATGACGGTGCAAGGACGCGGAGTAAGTACCGACATACTTGGAGCGAGCGCGCGTGCTTATGTAGATGCTCTCAATCATCTTGTTGAAAAACGTAAAACATATACAGAGCGTATTAATGTAAATTTATAAAATCATGATGATTCGATAAAAAAAGCCCTTTTTGGAACTTTCCTCAGCTGAGTAAAGATTCCTAGAAAGGGCTTTTCGAGTAACTTTTATATTATGAAATTATTCAATTCACAGTTTATATAGGTCTACCAAGCATACGCATTAGGTGCATGTCCGCCAGGTCCTGGGAAAATTTCATCTAGACGTTTCATCGTGGATTCATCAAGGCTTACCTCAAGTGCACCCAGTGTACTTTCAAATTGCTCCATGGTTCTAGGTCCGATGATCGGAGCAGTTACTGCAGGATTTGCTAGCAGCCAAGCAAGAGCAACGTTATCCTGAGGTTCACCGAGTTCACGGCAGAGTGCAGCAAATTGCTCCAACTGCTCCTTGTGCTGATCGATGTAAGCTGCATTATTACCGGTTCGAGTACCTTCTAATTTTTTAAGAGCATTACGGCCAAGCAATCCACCATCCAACGGACTCCAAGGAATAATCCCAAGTCCTAAATTTTGAGCAGCAGGAAGGACTTCAAGTTCCGGAAGCCGGCAATTGAGGCTATATTTATGCTGTTCCGAAATGAGTCCGAGGAAATGCCGCTGTTTGGCAGCACTTTGGGCAACCGCAATTTGCCAACCTGCAAAATTACTAGAGCCGACATAGCCGATTTTCCCCTGTGCAATGCTGACTTCAAACGCTCCCCAAAGTTCTTCCCATGAAATGACGGGATCCACGTGGTGCATTTGATAAAGTTCAATATGATCCGTTTGAAGACGCTGTAATGATCCTTCCAGGTGACGGCGAATTTTATAGGCAGATAAACCTGCGTCATCATTAGGACCATCCGTCTGATCCTGCATGGAACCATAGACTTTTGTAGCGAGTACCACTCTTTCACGGCGGCCTCCGCCTTGTTTAAACCATCTGCCGATAATCTTTTCTGTTAAGCCGGAATGTTCACCCCAACCGTATACATTTGCTGTATCAAAAAAATTGATTCCTGCATCAAGAGCTGCATCCATAATTCGGAATGCCTCTTTCTCATCTGTTTCGGGACCAAAGTTCATTGTACCAAGACATAGTTTACTTACTTTTAAACCAGACTTACCCAGGTAACTGTATTGCATAGTCCACTCATCCTTCCTCATAGGAACCAAATTTACCTTTCTATGTTATTGTAAACGGTTAATTCGAGTTCAATCAACTGATTTACTTACAATCCTTTGAATGAATTATGAAATTGAGATTTAGCGGTTATAGTCTAAACCTATTAAAGCAATAGATTCTATATCTTGGTCAAATCCACCACATCTATGGTACAAAGGTATATAAGAAGTTTACAACGACGAGAAAATAGAAGTTTATGATTTTACATAAAAAAGGAGCGTGTTGTTTATGTCAGATGTGAAGAAGATTGCGGTCATTGCAGGAGATGGGATCGGCCCTGAGGTTGTTGCGGAAGCAGAGAAAGTATTGAAACGGACGGAGGAAATATTCGGTTATACTTTTGAAACCACTCATGCCTTATTCGGCGGGATCGCTATTGATCAAAAAGGAACACCGCTTCCGGAAGAAACGCTCGAAGTATGTCAGAATGCAGACGCAGTTCTGCTTGGAGCAGTGGGTGGTCCGAAGTGGGATAATAACCCGAAAGAACTTAGACCAGAAACAGGATTACTGGGAATCCGCAAGGCACTTGGTTTATTCTCTAATTTACGCCCGGCTGTTGTATTTGATTGTTTGAAAGATGCGTCTACTTTGAAACCAGAAGTTCTAGAAGGAACGGACTTAATGGTCGTAAGAGAACTGACCGGAGGAATCTATTTCGGTGACAAACTTCGCAGACAAGGAGAGCACGGGGAAGAAGCAGTTGATACCTGTGTTTATAACGTAACTGAAGTGGAACGTATTGTTAGACAGGCTTTTGAAATCGCACAAAAGCGGAAAAAGAGACTTGCATCTGTAGACAAGGCTAATGTACTGGAAACATCGAGACTATGGCGTGAAGTGGTAAACCGTGTAGCTCCTGACTATCCAGATGTAGAAGTAGAACATGTACTCGTAGATAACTGTGCAATGCAGCTTCTTCGCAGGCCCGCTAGCTTTGATGTCATTGTAACCGAGAATATGTTTGGAGATATTCTAAGTGATGAAGCAGCGATGTTGACAGGTTCGATTGGGATGCTATCTTCTGCATCTTTGGGAGAAGGCAGCTTCGGATTGTACGAACCGGTACATGGTTCCGCTCCTGATATTGCAGGACAAGGAGCAGCGAACCCTATTGCTACGATCCTATCTGTCGCTTTAATGTTCCGGATGACTTTTGGATATGAAGATGCAGCAGATGCTATCGAAAAAGCAGTAGCTAAAGTGCTGGATGAAGGTCATCGTACAAGCGATATTGCAGTAGACAAGAGCCAAGCAATCAGTACTTCAGCAATGGGAGATTTAATCGTGAAAAATATGGAGAAATCGACACTAGTTTCTTCCTATTAAATAGGTAACGATAGAGAGTAGATATTCTTTGGATTCCGTATGTAATACGGAGAAGAGAGTATCTGCTCCGATCCTCTTCATGAGTTGTCAATTTGACTTTGAGTTAGGCGAGTGATAGGATCTATATATTATTCGTAAAGTGGGCTAAGGATCTTGATTACATATTCTTTTCCTCAGCCGGTCAGTAACCTATAAATTTCCGCATTTTTCAAAAATAATAGACAAGCCCTTACAGCATTTTTTATGTTGTGAGGGCTTTTTTCACCAAATAACGCGGGTACCTTTTTTTTACAAAAAATTGCGTTTAAGAACACGAAAAAAGGTGTTATAAGGGGTAGGGAATCTTTTTTTCTTATAAAGAGGAAAACGAACTGTCATAACGAATAGGGTAAAAGAATACGCTATTGAACATAATGTAAATAATGCATCCGGTGCGTTTCTACAAGGAGGGTGAACAAATGAGTTTTTGTTGTGGAGCAAGTATGATTGGAACGAAGGGAACATTAAAACATTACCGTACGCAGGTCCACAATGTTCCCCTGCTCTTTTGTCCAGTATGTCATCGGGTAGAAGTCCATTACAAAGTAGAAAATGAATATGAAATATTAGCTGAATATGCACATGGTGATGGTGCTTCTGAGATTGACTTTCAAGATTATGTAATGGAAGACGAAGATACGATTTATGAGAACTGTGTAAACCGTGAAAATGAAGATCCGCTCGAAGTCGTCCAAAGACAAATCGATACGTCTCTTGACTTGCTGTCCATAGCCAAAAATATAAAAGACGAGAAGTGGGAGAGCGAATTAAAGCGCAGGCTTGCTGTCATGAGTAAAAAACGCTCAAAACTTAAGCACAATCAACCGGGAAGACAACCATAGTATGTCTGTAAATGACGACCTTTGCCCTAGGGCAGAGGTTTTTTTATTGAGAAGTCATCCTTTATACCTGAACGAAAAGGGTTTATCTCAATTATTTCTGTTTATTCGACAGTATCTCTGATTGACTAGGCTTGGTAACCTTGTCTATGATAAAATAGACTTCTTTCAAAGCGGAATCAGCTAATTAATAACATTGGCTCACACAATCACTATTCCGTATCGGAAAATAGATCTTCCCATCTTTGGATACATGACTTAGAAACAAAGGAATGCGTAATATTTGGACTACCTCTATACTTACTCTACGAAAGTCTTAAGAAAGGCAGACCCAATGCCCTTCTGATGGGAAGACACCACACTTCAAGGTAGACGGTCTCACTATTCTGCGACCATTGCTAGTCCGATCGGCAAGTTCCATTTAAGTAAAAAGGGGGAACCTGAGTATGATCAGTGAGTTTCAGGACACTTTGATTTCTGCCAATGAGGCTTTTCCACTAAGGCATCTCGATAATAGTAATTATGAGAATATTTTGGAACATTTGGACAGTGGAATCATGTTGTTTGATAGCGAAGGTTTTCTAACTTTTATCAATGTGCAGATGGCAAAATTGCTGGAGCTTCCAAGGCATCAGTTACTTGGATGTAACGTCCTTCGGTTAGTTCAACATCCTTATATCAGCCGGTTCAAAAAGAAGAAAATTCTCAGGATATATCGAGAGACCATCTTTCATCGTAAGCGCTATCATGAGTTGCTTGATGAGTATGGGAAACATTGGCTGATTACGATTACCTATGGTGATCAGATGGATGGGAATTTTCTGCTGAGTGTAAAAGACGTGTCAGATTTCAAACAAATTGAACAGACCGCTTATCAAAATGACAAGCTTGCAATGCTCGGTCAAATATCCGCTTCAATAGCGCATGAAATTCGAAACCCACTTACCGCTATTCGGGGGTTTATTCAATTGCTTCGTCCTCATTTGCTGCAGCTGGGCAAGGACGAATATGCGAAAATTATTTTAACAGAAATTGACCGAGCTAACGATATTATTTATGAATTCTTGAATTCTTCAAAACCTTCAGCGCCTCAGAAAACGGTCATTCCTATCCAGTCTTTACTTAAAGAAATTGTCCTGCTTACAGAGAGTGAAGGTTTAATGAATGGCTGTGAAATACAGCTGAATAATGATCTGACTCCCCTTTATGTTTCTATTGATGTAAAACAGATTAAACAAGTCATGCTGAACATAGTGAAAAATGCGATGGACGCTATGGATCCTGTAGGAGAAGACTGTTCTGGCATCATTCAGATTGATACGCATGAGGAGCAAAGTCAGGTAGTCATCTCGATAAAAGATAATGGCCATGGGATGGATAACAACACACTGGTTCGATTATTTGATCCATTTTTTACAACGAAAGAGACAGGGACGGGACTTGGACTGTCTGTCAGCTATCGTATCATTAAGAATCATGGTGGGACTATAGCTGTACATAGTAAAGTAGGAGAAGGGACTGAGTTTAAAATCTCCCTGCCTCTCGTATAGATTATCTTTTGCGATTTAGATCCTCTTCATTAAAGTAGGTCAGGAGCTAGACCAGCTCCCGGCCTGTTTTGTTTTTGTATGTATGACGAAGGGTATATATGGAGTAGTAGGGAACACGTGTATAAATGAATCAATTTCATAATACCTTTAGTTGCTTTAATCAGAACGATATACCGACTGGGAGATGAAGATATTGACGTACAACACATTAGAAGTCACATGGAAAACTGCGATTCCTGTAGAATCACTTGAGGCACATGCCGTCATATGTTTGGTATCAGAAGCCGAGTGGATTACGGGACATTTTCCGGAATCATGGAAGCAAGCGATTATTTCGGTAAGAGAAAGAGGACTTTTTAATGGATCCGAGAATCAACTGTTCACCATCCCTGTAAAGCAGGGAAGTGCAGCTGCTACACTTGTTTTAGTAGGAACAGGAGAGCATCCCATGAGTGTGGATGAGCTCCGTAATCTCGCTGCAAAAGCAGCCAAAGCTTCGCTGCAGGTCAGCGCAGATGAAGTGGTATTTGCTATGCCTTCCTCGCTGGTGTCCTATTCCGATACACTTGATATTTCCAAAGTAGCACACGCTTTAACGGAAGGTTTTATTTTAGGAGCATACCGGAGAAAAAACTATAAACAGAAGCAAAAAGCTTATATAGGCCCAAGTAAACTTACTTTTCATCAAGAAAAGATCACAGACCCTGATTTTCATAAAGAATGGGAGAAAGGGATCGAGCGGGGTCAAGCTTATGCGGCAGGGACCAATTATGCCAGAGATTTAACCAATCTTCCAGGGAATATGCTCGTTCCTGAAGATCTTGCCAAAGCTTCAGAACAATTGGCTGAGAAACACGGTCTAGAGTATTCCATTTTAGATGAAAGAGAACTCGAGGAAAAAGGGATGGGCGGAATTCTCGCTGTAGGGAAAGGCAGCATCCATCCGCCAAAAATGATCGTAATTAAGTATCAAGGAAAAGAAACATGGGATGGCGAGATTGTAGGACTTGTAGGAAAAGGAATTACCTTTGACACAGGCGGTATTTCTTTGAAACCACGTGTCGGTATGGAAGAAATGATCAGTGATATGGGCGGTGCGGCAACTGTGCTCGGCGCACTTGAGACATTATGTATCCTTCGTCCGAAACTGAACACACTTATAATTATTCCTACTGCTGAGAATATGCCTTCTGGCAGTGCATTCAAACCAGGTGATGTCATTACAACACTTAGCGGCAGAACCGTTGAAATTCTAAATACAGATGCAGAAGGAAGAGTTGTACTTGCTGACGGTATGACCTACGCGAAGGAATTAGGTGCAACTAGCCTTATTGATGTAGCAACGTTAACCGGAGCTGTATTATCGGCACTTGGAGATGTTGCCACTGGTGCGGTATCGAATGATGAGACGTTCTTGAGTCGGTTTATTTCGGCTTCGAGACGAACCGGTGAAAAAGTATGGCCGCTTCCTGCGTATCCTGAATTCCAAGAGATGCTAAGAAGTGACGTAGCAGACTTACGGAACAGTACAGGACGAAATGCAGCTTCAAGTACCGCTGGTTTGTTTATAGGGACCTTTGCTGACGGGATGCCTTGGATTCATCTTGATATTGCTGGAACTGCATTTCTTTCGAAAGAGCGAGGTGTAAATCCGAAAGGAGCCACCGGTGTTATGGTCCGTACCATTGTGGAGTGGATCACAAGCGTGGAATAAGAATAGGATTTGTAATTATAGATTAGGTATATGTCTTGGAGAAACCAAGGGATATACCTTCTTTTTTTTACATAAACTGCATGTTTTCTGGCATTGTGATAAAATAAAACACATATATGAAAACGTTTCCTCATTACAAATACAAAGGTGGTTTTTCTGTGGTTGAGGCAGAAATCAAGGCAATTGCGAATATGGCCCAAGAACTGAGAACAAGTATAGCGAAGTACATGATCGGAAAAGAAGAATCGGTAGATTTGTTACTGACCGCATTGATCGCTTCGGGCCATATCTTATTGGAAGATGTTCCGGGGACAGGTAAGACGATGCTCGCGAAAACGGTAGCTGCCTCGATGGAATGTTCATTTCGGCGGATTCAGTTTACTCCAGATTTATTGCCGTCGGATTTGACGGGAATCCATTTCTACAACCAGAAAGAGGGACAGTTTGAGTTTAGGCCAGGCCCATTATTTGCGAATATCGTATTAGCGGACGAGATTAATAGAGCAACGCCGAGAACACAATCCAGTTTGCTAGAGTGTATGGAGGAGAGGCAAATTAGTGTGGATGGACAAACTCATGTACTATCCAAACCTTTTATTGTCATAGCAACGCAGAATCCAGTCGATAACCAGGGGACTTTTCCGCTGCCAGAAGCGCAAATGGATCGATTCATGTTGAAAATGAATTTGGGTTATCCATCCCAAGCCGAAGGCATTGAAATCTTGCAACGGACGATAGAAGGCGGTTTTCAGACTTCCATAACCCCCGTGATCACACAGGAGGATATGATTTCAGCCCAGCAATCCTTTAAGTCTGTTCAAGTTGAGGAAGACCTCCTCCAGTATATGATTGCTATAGCTGAGGCTACAAGACGTCATCCTGATATTGCCCTTGGTGTAAGCCCGAGAGGAACACAGGCACTGCTTAGAGCTAGCCAAGCTCGGGCTGCCATAAGAAACAGGGACTACGTCCTGCCTGACGATATTAAAGCGCTCGCTCTGCCTGTTTTATCTCATAGACTTGTGCTCCACCAAAGATCAAGACAACAGGAAGGGAAGGCTGCTGCCCTGCTTCAAAGTATCATTGAACAAATCCCAGTCCCGAGCGAAAACATAGGTTCAGAAAGCAGTATAGGCTAGCTGATGGATCTCTTATGGTTTATTGTCGTCGGTCTTTTGCTAATTTTGGTGGAGCAAGCGATATTTGGAGTCCCTGTACTTAGGCGCGTTACGTATTCGAGAGAATTTGAAAAAGAACGCTGTTATGCAGGTGATCAGTTAGTTATGACGGAAAAGATTGCTAATGAAAAAAGACTGCCTATTCCTTGGCTGCGTCTAGAAGCGATGATGCCTGCTTCCTTTTCTTTTCAAACAGGAGAGGAAATGGGGATCAGTAAAGGAAACATTTATCAAAATCATCAAAGCGTGTTTACGATGAGACCCTTCACTAAAATCTCAAGAAGACACTTTGTGGTATGTCAGAAACGGGGTGTTTATCAGATGGAGACGGTCACGATGACGGGGGGAGATCTCTTTAATATCTACTCTACAAGTCAAAAGTTGCCCGTATCCATTGCTTTGACTGTGTATCCGGCAATCCTCTCGGATCATGAAATGCCGTCGAACTTCGAAGTATGGCAAGGAGAATTGGAAGTATCCAGGTGGATCGTGGAAGATCCCTTTTTAATCGTAGGGGTTCGTCCTTATGGGGAAAGTGATCCAATGAATCGTATTCACTGGAGCGCTACCGCAAGGACAGGCGATCTTCAAGTATTTAAACAGGGCTTCAGTTCTGACCCACAGACGATGATCCTATTTAATATACAAGAATCGGAAGAAATGTGGAGTGTAGTGACAAGACCAGAGCTGGTGGAGCGAGGCTTGTCTTATGCGGCAACTGCAGTCAGTTATGCGGCAGGCAGAGGGCTGAAGGCGGGGTTTGCACACAATGCTTATTCGGAAAAGGCAGATACAAGTGTTCGGATTGAGGCGGATTATGGCTCTGTTCATGCAGAATATATTATGCAAACCATGGCTGAGGTTCAATTGAAGTGTCTTATGCCAATGGAACAAATGCTGCGGGATGAAGCTGACCGGCAAGAAGATGAGGAACGGAAGCTCGATTATTTACTGATCACTGCCTATGTGTCACAAGCGATGGAAACCCAGTTAGCAAGACTGCGAACCGCAGGTAACCGGATCACCGTCCTGTTTATAGAGGATAAGGAGGGGCGAAATGAATAAGAAACAAACCTATACTTTTCCTGTTCTAGCTATATTACAAGGCGCTGCCGAATTAATCTATAGCTATGCCCTTATTGTTATTTTATCTGTCTATGTTCTAGGGAATTCACCTATATATGTGCTCTGTATTGGTTTTGTTGCGATCAGTGCCGGGGTACTGGGCGGAAGAGTGCTATATATGAAGAGTTCAACATTTGCTGTTGTTGCAGCTGTACTTGGTGGAATGTTAATTACCACTGCGGCTTTAATGGCAGGATCTGCGGAAAATCGTCTACTTTTCATCATAGCAGGTGTCGTTCTTGGCGGAGCTGTAGGCTATCGAGGATTTTATTTGCAGAAGCATATCGAGCATTCGATTTTTATATCAGGGAAATATCGGTTATTTGGTCTTATATCATTGGTGGTGCTCAGTTTTTTTGTCGGAAGGTATTCTTCGCTTATGCCATACAGTGTGGGGGTTTATGTAAGCGGACTGGTTAGTTTTATCTTGCTGCTCTGGAATCGTCATAGCCAGGAAATGCGCAAGGTTACACTTGATCCAAAGGGGCAAAGGCCGCTCGTAAGGAGTTTTACAAGGATTAATCAATTGCGTACCTTGATCTTCATCACTATCGTTTTATTTGTCGGAGCATTTCAGCGCTTATCAGAAGTAGCTGCCTCTGTATGGAGTTGGTTTACTGCTTGGGTGAGAAATCTATTTAACCGTGAGACTCCGCAGGAGAATATCCCTAATTCTTCGGGAGTTACGGAGGTTCTTCCTCCCTTTCTGCCTAATGAGGAGAGGATTCCACAAGAACCATCGCCTATTTGGGAATTTTTGCTGAGAACATTTGTTTTTTTGGCAGCTATCGTAGTGCTATGTTTTATACTTTATAAGGCTTGGAAATTATTTTTGAAGTTCACTGAGTATCTAGAACATCGTAAAAAGAATCCAATGCCTGGCGTCCCGCCTAAAACGGCATATATAGATATCATTGAAACGATTGAAGAAAAACCGAAGAAGAAGAGCTGGCTTCGTTTCTTTCAAAGAGAATCCGTGCCGAGCGATCCTAAGGAGCGCATTCGGTATTATTATCGAGAGTACATTCTCCGGGTCAAAGGACAGGGGCTTGAGATCCCAGTTCATCTAACTCCTTTTGAAGTGAAACAAGAGCTGGATAAGATAAAGACGACAGCGAAGACAGAAAGAACGAATAAAAAACATAAGGATGACTTGAGAGCAGCTCCTAATGACCTATTCCCCTTATATAACGAAGTTAGGTATGGAAAGAGAAATGTAAGTGAAGAAGCGATTCAACAAATAGATAGGGAATGGAAGACAAATCAATAGGTAAACCTTCCCTTTACTTTTCCTTCTACGTTCAAGTATCATGGTAGAAATAGATAAAGATGCCAAAGGAGCTTATGCATGAAGACATTGACGAACACAAGCAAAATTGTAGATTGCACGATTCGAGACGGCGGTCTCGTAAACAATTGGGATTTCAGCGTTGAGTTTGTCCAAGGACTTTATGAAGGGCTGAATGAAGCAGGGGTAGAGTACATGGAGATTGGGTATAAAAACTCTCCCAAGTTACTTAAAGGAGCAGAAAAAGCAGGACCATGGCGCTTTTTGAATGATGATTTTCTGCGTAAAGTGATCCCGCAAAAAGGAAATACGAAATTATCTGCTCTGGTTGATATTGGCAGAGTAGACGAAGCCGATATTTTACCTCGTAGTGAAAGTATGCTGGACTTAATTCGTGTAGCTTGTTATATCAAGGATGTGGACAAAGGTCTTGAGCTTGCACAGACTTTCCATGACCGCGGTTACGAGACAACACTGAATATCATGGCTCTTTCTAACGTTATGGAGAATGAACTTTTAGAAGCTTTTGAAATGATTAATGAGAGTGTTGTAGATGTAGTATACATCGTAGACTCATACGGCAGCTTGGATCATAACGACATTAAATATCTCGTTGAGAAATTCAAAAAGCATCTTCCTAATAAACGACTCGGTGTACATACACATAACAATATGCAACTAGCTTTTTCAAATACACTAATTGCTTCAGAACTTGGTGTAGAACTTCTTGATGCATCTGTATATGGAATGGGGCGTGCGGCCGGCAATTGTCCGACAGAACTGCTTATTGCTCATTTGAAGGGAACCAAGTACAAACTGCGTCCTGTTCTAAGCGTGCTGGAAAACTGGCTTGTGCCTTTGCGAGAAAAGGAAGAATGGGGTTATCTCCTTCCTTACATGGTTACAGGACATCTTGATGAACATCCCCGTTCAGCAATGGCTCTTCGTGCTTCGGAAAGTAAAGATCAGGTCGTAGAATTCTACGACAAGCTCACCACACCCGAAGTTAATTTTGAATAGATAACAAATTTGCAAAAACTTTGCTTAATGATCAGGCGCTCTATGTGATATTCACATAGGGCGTTTTTTGTGTTCAATCCTTAATTTATATGTCTTTAGAACTACAAAATACGTTGTTATGCATCGTTGTACACAAAAAAAGATACACGATTCCTTGTAAAAATGGTATTATAGTCCAGTAAAGCGGAAGAATATTGTTGAAATGTGTCATATAAGATTAAATTTTTGGGCAACAAGTAAAATGATTTTAGTTATAGATGAATGGAGGCATAGAAAATGTTATGAACTTTAAAAATGGATATCACAAATCCATCAAATTGGTGTTAGCGGGTTTGTTCTTATGTTTATTGACTCCATGGATACCAGGTTCATTATCATCCATTGTAAATCAACAATTTTTTCATCTATTAGGTCTTGGAATTTCATTAGTTTCTATGATTATTTGTTTATCTGCTTATAATCAGAGCAGGATGCAGGCAAAAGGGGACCAAACCAGGAATGGACAATACTTTTCTTACGTCTTCTTTGCTGGAGGACTGCTTGAACTTTTGCTATTTCTTTATTACGGGGAAATTACGATAGGTAATGAACGGTTGGTTGATTCCATAGATGTACTTGTCATTATTTTTATGGCTCGCTTAATCTGTGTGCTGTGTATGTTGTTTCTCGGATTTAAGCTGCCTGCAAAGCAGAAGCCATTCCCAAGATGGGTAAGTTTTACGATGGGGACCTTGTATATCAGTTTTCTTATGTTGATTCTTTACAATAACGGCATAACAGAATATGTTTTCAGCAGTTCTGATCCGTGGTCACAAACGATCAATTCAACTCATTATGTTGTGCATGCATCGCTTCTTTTATTTTTTGTGTTCGCGTTAGCAGGTATTATTTTCTCGCGAAAGAAGCGCAGTAAGGAAATTAATTTCCGGCTGATCCTAGGCGTTTGTTTTTGTATTATAAGCCAAGGTTTTATACTTCGAGTTACTTATGTTCAGGATTTATTCTTTACTTTTTCGATGTTGTTTCAATTGATTTCGTATATTATTTTTCAAAATATTTATTATAACGTCTATATTAAGAGTCCATTAGAAGAGCAAAATGTAACCAGAAAAAAATTAGACTATATGGCTCATTATGATGAGACCACTGGGCTTGGTAACCGGAGATCTTTGCTTCACTATGTGAGTGGATGTCTTGAAAAAGCAGAGGCTGATGGTGCACTGTTAGGTTTACTTGTTATTAATATTAGTCGATTTAAGATCATTAATGATTCCCTTGGTTATATACTTGGGGACCAGCTTTTGAAACAGACAGGGGAACGCTTGCTTGACTATCAAGGGGGAAAAGAAGTGTTTTCTCTTGGAGGAGATCGATATGCAATCGTTATGACCGGAATAGAAAGCGTAGAAATGTTACATAATCGGGTTTATGAAATTTTAGAGCGTGTAAAAGATCCTATTTTTATAAAAGAACGAGAACTATACATTACATCTTCTGCAGGAGTTAGTATATATCCTTATGATGGTGCTAAGCCGGACGAACTTCTTCGTAATGCAAATACGGCTTTATATTTTGCAAAAAATGAAGGACAAGATTTTAATAGGTATACCTTATCTATGAAGAGAGAAGCTCAAGAGAGCTTACAGATGGAACACGATATACGTAAAGGTCTAGAACGTAAAGAATTCTATCTTGAGTATCAGCCGCAGATGAATCTTGCTACCGGTGAAGTGGTTGGAGTAGAAGCGCTTGTTCGGTGGAATCATCCGAGGAGAGGACGTATATCACCAATCGATTTTATTCCTCTTGCTGAAGAATGCGGACTTATCGTACCGCTCGGAGAATGGGTGCTTAGAGAAGCGTGTCATCAAAACCGAATGTGGCAAAATCAAGGATACAAACCTTTGACGATATCCGTAAATTTATCGATTCAACAATTTCAGGAAGTACAGCTTGCAGAACGAATTAAACGTGTTTTGCAGGAAACAGGCCTTGATCCTGCTTACTTAGAACTTGAAATAACAGAAAGTACGATGTTTGATATGACACAAGGTATGAAAGTACTCGAAAGTATTAAAAAGCTTGGAGTGCAGATCAGTATCGATGATTTTGGTACGGGATACAGTTCACTTCATTATCTGAAAAATCTACCTATCGACCGTCTTAAAATTGATCAGTCCTTTGTGCGGGAACTGATGGTGGATCGTAACAATAAAGCAATCGTATCCACGATTACCTCTATGGCAAAGCATCTTCAGCTCAAAGTGACTGCGGAAGGGGTAGAGAACGAAGATCAACTTTTATTTTTACAAGAACAGCACTGTAATGATGCGCAAGGTTATTTTTTCAGCAGACCACTTGCATCCGTTGATTTCGAATCTAGATTTTTAAAAGCTATTGCCTAAAATTTATTCTCAGAGGATATCCAGCACATGCGTTTACCTTTTTGTTACGTGAAGTTGCATGTGCTGAGACTGAGAAAAATGGATTGTAGTTATAAATTTAAGGTTGCAGAGAAAGTAGAGTTATGATATATTATTTCTTGTCACTAATGAATGACGCACATTCATTTGACGGGACGTAGCTCAGCTTGGTAGAGCACCTGGTTTGGGACCAGGGGGTCGCATGTTCAAATCGTGTCGTCCCGATCGTCACTGTGCGGGTGTAGTTCAATGGTAGAACTTCAGCCTTCCAAGCTGATAGCGTGGGTTCGATTCCCATCACCCGCTTCATAGTAAAGCCTCTTGCCTTAGCAAGAGGCTTTTTTTTGTTCTCGAGAACCTAATTCATAATGAATATAACCAAAGCTTTAGTATAATGGATGAGGGTAGTTTGATTTTACATAATGAGGAGGGAGTGGGTGGAAAATGGCAGATGAATATGGATCCGCAACAGCAGTCTCTACGGCAACTAATTTTATCATGGAGCAGGAAACAGCAACTACACGTACCTACCGGACGTACGTAAGACTGAGAGAAACAGGTCAGCTTGATTTGAAGTTTTGGCACAGTAATGCGGTAGACTCGACTTGGGATGTAGGGAACACGGCGAAAGGAAGTATGCCTGGCGGTGTATGGGTTATTGAAAGCGCTTGTGTAGCGGTTAGCGGGCATAAACGAGATGGCAGCATTATACCTGGCAGCGCAATAAAGGTGACTTTTGATGGAGAAGTTAGCAAGGAAGTGACTCCTGCAGAGAAGTTCTGGAGTGATTCGGTACATATAGATGTTCCGGCAGGACATGATTTAGTATTCTCGTGGACGATTACAGCTTCTGCAGGAAGATCATTCCCATACAATACGGAGGGGCTGCTTGTATCTGCTTTTGAAGCGGAGGGGAATAAGGCAGGTGAAGAACAAGGAGTCTTGTTTACCGCATCCGAGAATCGTCTTGTTCTGCCAGCTTTTATAGGATATAAAAAACAGGTGAGGGAAGAGATTGTTTTCTTGGGAGATTCGATAACTCAGGGAGTAAGAACGCGAAAAGATGGCTACGAGTACTGGGTTTCTCGCATAGCTGATGGTCTTGGTCCTGAATATGGTATTTGGAATATCGGTTCCGGATGGGCAAGAGCCTATGATGCAGCAACGGATGGCCCTTGGCTTGCTAAATCAAAACAGGGCAGTATAGTAGCAATTGTCCTCGGTGTGAATGATATTGATATTGGAAGTCGCAGCGCGGATGAATTGCTTGCGGACTTATCTATTATTATCCGAAAAATAAAGCAAAATCCAGAGCGCAGGGGTGTGCGGGTGATCTTATTTACGGTGCCGCCGTTTAATTTTACACAGGAAAGAGAAGGAGTGTGGCGAACCGTCAATGAAACGATTCGGACGTGTCCGCCAGAAGGAACGGATGTTGTGTTTGATATTGCCAAAGTTTTATCCTGCCCGGCACCAGAGGAACACCGGATTCAGCCTAAATTCATGAGTAATGAATATGATCCGCATCCAAACGGCATTGCGGGAAGAGAAGTCGCGGATGCTTTTCTAGAGTGGTTTCGCGAACAAAATTTATGAAGTGCAAAAAATTACATGTTTAGAAATTAATGATGCTGTGCTATACTAACTAACAATTAAAGATGAATGAGAGGTAACCACACGTCCCATGAAGTAAAGCACATGAAATCCTACGGATAACTGCAAACCGATGGTAAAGCAGGTTAGCTGTTTGCGGCTGACGACCCTAGGATAAGTGTGCCTATATTCAGTCATGGGAATGGTGTGGTTTTTTTGTGCTATTTATAAGTTTTTTGTACCTTGAATAAGTTCTGTTCATTAACTATGGCAGAGTAAGGTAGCACATTAAGACCTGGATTTATTTTACCAACCACCCATCTTTAGGTGCATTCATTTCTATAGGCTCTCGTCTTCGCTGCAGGCTGCTTGCTTGCAGTGTTTTAGCTTGCGCGAAGAGAAAGAGGGAGATATTCATATGACGACACTAATTCATATGCATGAAATCAGTAAGGAATGGAACGGTAGACGGCTGTTTGAACATGTAAATCTGGAAGTGAACGAGCATGAGCGAATTGCTATATTTGGCCGTAATGGATGTGGTAAAACGACCTTGCTGCACATTTTGACGGGAAGCGAACAGGCAACAAAGGGGACGCTTACCATTCACTTAGAACCGGAAGAGATTGGATTTATGCGGCAAGATTTCAAAGCAGATGCGGTGGAATCAGTACAAGAAGTTGCGTATAAGGAGAGCGGTACCTGGGGAGATTTGAAATTAAAATTGCAGAAAGCCGAGGCAAATCTTGCATCAGGCGATCAAGATAAGACCTCAGAATTAATGGAGCAGTATGAACAGATTACGGAACAATATGAAGCACACGGCGGCTATGCTAGAGAAATTGAACTTGAAAAAATGATGACTCACCTGGGGATTGGAGCAGAGTTATGGAACCGTCCTTATGCATCACTCAGCGGCGGGCAAAAGACTAGACTACGACTAGCCGCTTTATTAGCCAGCAAACCCCGGCTTCTTATTCTGGATGAGCCAACCAATCATCTGGATCAAGAAAGTTTGATCTGGCTTGAAGACTGGATTTCATCTTATCCGGGCACTATTATATTTGTCTCGCATGACCGAACTTTCCTAGATCATGTAGCGACGGGGATCTGTGAACTCAGCAAAGACGGTGTCCGTAAATATCCCGGAGGATATGAAGATTATAAGGAACAGAAGAAGCGTGAGCGCAAAGAGCAGGAAACGAAGTATCGTAAACAAGAACTTGCAAAAAAAGCCCTAGAAGAATCCATTCGAAAATATCAAGAATGGTTCGTGAAATCTCACAATAATGCAGGTAATGTGACTGAAACAAGAGCAGCTGCAAGCTATTACAAGGCGAGAGCCAATAAAAATATATCAAGATATCATGCCAAGCAGAAGCAACTGGAACGATTAGAAGGAGAGCGTGTGGAACGACCACGCTTGGGACCGAAAGTCAGTATGGAACTCAAGGATGGTGAGTTCGAAGCCCGCACTTTTGTTCAGCTTCAAGATGTAGAATATCGATACGAAGAAAGTGGAAAACCTGTCATCACAGGAGCTACTTTTTCGGTCCAACGCGGGAAGCGACTAGTCCTTCGGGGTCCGAATGGAGCAGGAAAAACAACACTGCTTAAGCTGATCACGGGAAGTTTGACTCCGCAGAAGGGTAATGTTGTCCTTCATCCGAAGACAAAGATCGGCTATTTTTCTCAGGAGCTGGAAGGTCTTCAAACAGAAATGACATTACTGGACAGTTTGCTCGTTAATCCCTACATGACGCAGACCGAAGCTCGTACGGTACTCGGTAATTTTTTGTTTTCAAGAGATGATGCGTTTAAGAAGATAGGGAATCTGAGTATGGGAGAAAAATGCAGAGCGGCATTTATTCGTCTATATTTTAGTGGGGCAAACTTACTGGTTCTGGATGAACCGACTAACTATTTAGATATTGATACACGGGAAGTGATCGAGACAGCTCTGCTTCACTACGAAGGATCTCTTGTGTTTGTATCTCATGACCGTACACTCGTTAGAAAGATTGCTAATCAGCTGATTGAGCTGAGCGGAGATGAACAAGGTCAGCTCCAGATATATGATGGAACTGTGGAAGAGTATGAAGACCATCTTGACCGCAAAAATAAAGTTCCAGCAGAGCGTGAGGAAGATAACCGGCGTATGCATTTGCAGCACCGTTTGCATGAATTACTGACAGGATCAGTCACCTCAAATCATCGTAACGGTCAGCCTGCGGATGTAGAGTCTTACTATATGGAAGAGTCTGTTCTTGAGGAAATCCGTCAAATACGTGCACAGCTGGATGCATATGAGAAGAAGTAGTGCCTATTTTTGAGGTGAGGACTTGATTGGCACTTGTCATTTGCGTATAATAATGTAGCAATGAATATAGAAAAACTAAAGGAATGAAGCGAAGAATTGTTACACCCTTTAGTTTCATCTATATATGAGATTTTAATGAGCAAAATGCGTGGATGGAGAAGAGTACACAGTGCTTTTGTACAGGGAGGAAGCGCCACTTAGATTGAGAGCGTTTCTACGAAATCAGGCTGTCGAAGTTCGCTCCGGAGCAGTTCCTTGAACAGCAGATAGGGTGCCTATGTAAATGCCTTATTTCATGGTCAGTAGAGGATACCGGTTCACGACCGTTACAAACGTGCTAAAGTGAGATTGTTTTCGTACAGACTAGCTCGGTTTTATTATAAAACCATAGATTTATTTAGTCGTACATGAATCTAACAAGGGTGGTACCACGGTCTTTTCGTCCCTTTTTTTGGGGGAGAAAAGGCCTTTTTTATTGATTAAAATCTAAAGAGTTACGAAGGGAGTAACCGCAACATGAAAGAAAGATTGGAAGCACTGCAAGTTGAAGCTCTCGCTGAGCTTGCAAACGTAGCCGATGATAAGGCGCTAAGTGAAATACGTGTGAAATATTTAGGTAAAAAAGGAGCACTCACTGAGATTTTACGCGGTATGGGTGCCCTAAGTGCAGAGGAACGTCCGGTTATCGGTCAAGTGGCGAATGAAGTGCGCGGTGCGATTGAGTCTGTCATTGAGGAAAAACAAACGGCTTTCCAAAAAGAAGAGACTGCGAGACGCCTTTCCAAAGAGAAAATTGATATTTCCTTGCCAGGACGCCGTATGCCTGAAGGAGGTCTTCATCCGTTAACAAAAGTAATTCAGGATCTTGAAGATATCTTCGTTGGGCTTGGTTACAAAGTGGCGGAAGGACCAGAAGTCGAAACCGATTATTTTAACTTTGAAGCACTTAACTTGCCGAAGAACCACCCAGCCCGGGATATGCAGGATTCGTTCTATATTACAGATGACATCCTCATGAGAACACATACTTCTCCCGTGCAGGTTCGTACCATGCAAGCCATGCAAGGAGAAACCCCAGTAAAAGTTATCGTGCCAGGAAAAGTATATCGCCGAGATGATGATGACGCGACTCATTCCTTCCAGTTCCATCAGGTAGAGGGGATCGTTGTAGGCAAAAACATCCGTATGAGTGACTTGAAAGGTACCCTTTTACAATTTGTTCGTGAAATGTTTGGTGCTCATACTGAGATCAGACTCCGTCCAAGTTTCTTCCCTTTTACAGAGCCGAGTGTAGAAGTTGACGTTACTTGCATTAAATGCGGCGGTGAAGGATGCAGACTTTGCAAACAAACAGGTTGGATTGAGATTCTCGGAGCAGGAATGGTACATCCAAAAGTGCTGGAGATGGGCGGATACGATCCGGCTGAATACAGCGGTTTTGCATTTGGTATGGGTGTCGAGCGTATCGCTATGCTGAAATATGGTGTAGATGATATCCGTCATTTTTATAACAGCGATATGTCATTCTTGAAACAGTTTGCAAGATTATAGAATATTCAAAATCAAAAATCACAAGGTAAACCTATTTATATAGAAGGAAGTGAACGTCCGTGAGAGTATCTACAGAGTGGTTGTCTGATTATATATCTCTTGAAAATGTAGCTCCGGAAGATCTGGCTGAGCGTATTACAAGAGCGGGTATTGAAATTGATGTAGTGGAAAACCGTAACCAAGGCGTAACGAAAGTTGTGGTTGGCTACGTGAAGAGCAAAGAGAAGCATCCAGATGCGGATAAGCTTAATATCTGTAAAGTCGATGCAGGTCTTGAAGAAGAACTTCAAATTGTATGCGGCGCGAAAAATGTAGATGCAGGTCAAAAAGTACCGGTAGCTATGATCGGAGCCAAGCTTCCCGGCGGTCTCGATATCAAAAAAGCAAAACTGCGCGGCGTATTATCCCAAGGGATGATTTGTTCTGCGAAAGAGCTGGGACTTAATGATAAATTGCTGCCAAAAGAACAACAAGAAGGTATTCTTGTTCTGCCTTCCGATCTTGAACCAGGCACGCCGATTGAACAAGTACTCGGTCTTAATGATCATGTGCTTGAACTGGATTTGACACCAAACCGTTCTGATGCATTATCAATGATCGGTGCAGCTTATGAAGTGAGCGCGATTTTAGGCAGAGAGATTACTTTGCCAAAACCGGAAGAGCAATTAACAGAATCGGGTTCCCCAGCAGCGAAGCATATTTCGGTAACGGTGAATGCGCCTGAGCTCTGCACTCACTATGCTGCTCGCTATATTACAGGTGTCCAAATTGCTCCTTCTCCACAGTGGATGCAAAATCGTCTTATGGCAGCTGGCATTCGTCCAATTAACAATATTGTGGATATTACGAACTATGTCATGCTTGAATATGGACAGCCTTTACATGCATTTGATGCAGATAGCCTTGCTGGCGGCAACATTGTTGTACGTACGGCAGCTGAAGGCGAAAAGATGGTGACACTTGACGGACAAGAGCGCAAGTTGAAAGAAACGATGCTGCTTATTACCGATGGTGAAAAACCAGTTGCGATCGCAGGAGTTATGGGCGGAGAAAACTCCGAAGTAACGAGTAATACGGTCAACCTTTTGCTTGAATCAGCTAGATTTGATGGAACTACTGTACGGAAAACATCTCGTGATCTTGGGCTTCGCTCCGAATCCAGTCTTCGTTTTGAGAAAAACGTAGATCCGAATGCTGTTATTCCGGCACTGAATCGCGCAGCATCCCTGATCGCTCAGTATGCAGCAGGTACGGTACATCCGGGGATTGTAGAATCTGCACCGGCTCAAACAGAAGAGTTTGTGATTTCTTTATCTACTGATAAAGTGAATAATTATCTGGGAACCCTACTCACAACAGAAGAGATCAAAGCGATTTTCGATCGTCTTCATTTTGCATATGAGGTATCATCCAGTGATGAACTTAAAGTAACCGTTCCTACCCGCCGTGGTGATATTACTCGTGATGTAGATCTAATCGAAGAAGTAGCAAGACTATATGGATACGATCTTATTCCAACGACGGTGATTGAAGGTCCAACTACACCAGGTTCCTTCACGAAGGATCAAACGATTCGCCGTGCGCTTCGCGCTCTTCTTTCGAATGGCGGTTATCATGAAGTGATCAGTTACTCATTCGTAAATCCGGTGCGCGGTTCATTGTTCTCGGAACTTACAAAAGGCAGTCACTCTGTTAAACTGGCTATGCCGATGAGTGAAGAGCAAAGTGTGCTGAGAACGAGTATTTTGCCGCAGATGCTTTCCGCAGCTGAATACAACCGGAATCGTAAACAGGACAGTTTGGCACTTTTTGAGATTGGTAATGTGTTTTATACAGAGGAAGAAAGCTTGACGAAGCAGCCACGTGAGATTCCTGCGCTATCCCTGCTTCTTAGTGGAAATCGTGTAGAAAAACAATGGAATACATCTGTACAAAAAGTGGACTTCTTTGATCTAAAAGGAGCTATTGAGTCTATTTTTGCTTATCTCGGTCTTGATAAAAACGTGTCCTATATCGCAAATGAACCGAAGGACTTCCATCCGGGACGTTCTGCTTCCATTTATCTAAATGTAGAAGGCAAAGATGCGATCCTGATCGGAACAATGGGGCAGGTTCATCCTGAAATTCAAAACAGCTATGATCTGGCGGATACGTATGTTGCAGAATTGTCGCTTGAAGCAATCTATGAATATGCTAGACCTGCACTCGTATATCGTGAACTTCCTCGTTTCCCTGCTGTTGAACGTGATATTGCAGTTGTGGTTGAGGAGAGCGTTGAAGCAGGTGCAATGCTGACGTCTATTCGCGAATCCGCGGGAGAACTGTTACAATCAGTTCAGGTATTCGATATCTTTACCGGAGAAAAACTAGGTCTTGGCAAGAAAAGTGTTGCTCTTGCCCTGACTTACCGTCACCATGAACATACACTGACAGAAGAAGAAATTACAGCCGTTCATAGTAAAGTAGTAGAAGATCTTTCTACTCGCTTTGGAGCCGAACTCCGAAAATAAGGATATGACGAGCTTGGCGTGTAAGTTTCCATGTTTCTCCTTTATTTTTTGAGGAATTAATTGAAGGAATTGCTCTAAGTCACATCGAATCCTTAAAGATAAAGGCTTCGATGTGACTTTTTGTTTAGGGATCTTTATACTTACACTTATAACCTAATAAATAGGGTTACATCATCTAAGAATCAACATACAGACTTGAAGGAGGGCACAACTGTGACTACACCTGATCGTACACGCGTTACCGTAGAGATCTACGGAACTTCTTATAAATTGGTCGGCAGCAGTGCCGAATATATGAAACAAGTGGCCAGTATGGTCGATGAAAGAATGAACACCATTTCTAAAAATCATTCCAGACTAGATACTCCAAGACTGGCAGTACTCACTGCAGTACATATGGCAGAAGAGTCTCTTCAGGTTCAGCAAGTAAAGAATGAACTGAAGATGGTCACTGGTGAGCGCACTCAGCTCGTTAGTGAGCTGGATAAACTCAAAATTACTTATGAACAACAAAAAGAAAAATTAGAGCAGTTTGAAACCGTTACGAAAGAGATGGAGAAAGAAAAGCAATCTGCTCAGCAAGCACTGGCGCAGCTTGAGAGTGTTCGTGCCGAAGAGCAAAAGGTACTCAAAGCTCAGCTTGAAGAAGCTCTTGCGAAGGTTTCACTTCGGGAGGGTGAATTAAAACAGGCGAAGCAAAATAATACGGAACTCTCTACTCGTATGCAGCAGAACGATAAAAAGTGGCAGCAACAGTTATCGGAGAAACAAAAAGAGTATACGGTAGCACTTGAGGCTCGGCGTAAGGAAGTGCTGGCTGAAGCAGAGCTTAAGCATAAGAAACTTCAAGAAGAAGCAGACGCGAAACTGAAGGAGCTGAATTTACTCCTGAATCAGCGTTCTGCTGAACTAAATAAAGTGGCTCAAGAGCGTAAAGCACTTGAAACTAAATTCCAGACCGATCAACAGAACTGGGAAAAACAACTTAAGGCAAACAAAGAAAATTGGGAGAAACAGCTCCAAACAGATAAACAAAACTGGGATAAAGAGCTCCAAACCAAACTCAAAAACCTTACGGAGCAACACCAGCGTAAAGAGCAGGAACTAGAGAATAATTGGCAACAGTTGAAAAAAGACCTTGAAAAGAAATTGGAGCGTAAGGAACAGGAACGTGCGGCTGCAAATCAAGCACTGCAGGATTATAAACAGCAGGCTGCGGAAGAATTACAAACCATGCAGGAACTGGCTGATACCGAAATTCGTGAAGCTCGCACTGCGGCTGACGAACAGATTCGCCTTGCAGAAGCACAGCTGCAAACGAAGCTTGAACAATGGCAAGAACAGCATGCGCTTGATATCGAATCTATCAAAGCAGAGGCTCAGGCAGAAGCAGAGAAGAGTATTAATGAAGTTATGGAAATGCTTACGGAAACCGAAGAAAAGCATGCAAATATAATTTCATCTATTAAGGCGGATGCGTTAGAGCGTACAGAACAGCTGGAACAGCGCCTTCAACAAGCAAATGATGATCTGGAAGCAGAACGGGAAAGATCGGAAGAACAGCTTCAAGAATTGAAGAAGGAAATGGAAGCTAAGGTACAAGAGGCTGAGCGTCTTGCGTTGGAAGAAGCAGAGAAGGCCGAGACAGAAGCGTATGAGCTATACAAAACAGAACTGAATAACACGAAACAGCAAATTATGGCTGATCATGATAAGAAAGAGCAGAAACTTCTTCAAGAATTGACTCAATTGCAGGAGAGTTTGGAGAACGAGCGAAAAGAAGCGAGTTTACAGCTTGAAGAAGCGATGAGGGAGCTATCTGAAGAAGAAGAAGGGCGCAAACAATTGGCGGCTGTATTAGAAGATGAGAAGTCTCGAATCCAGAAACTTGAATCTTTGAATGTTGCTGCGGAAGAGAACATTTCGAAATATACACGCCGAGTACAAGAACTTGAACAACAGATTACTGAAACCAAAGAAAACAGTGTTGCTCTGCAGAGAAAGCTCCATACAGCAGAACAAGATCGTTTGAAAGCACAGGAAAGAATAGTAGAGCTGAAACAAAAAGTACAACAAGCGGCTGAAAGGGAAACAGCGAGTACTGCGCTGATTCGCAAATTACAGGAGCAACAAGCGGCTAGTCAGCAGGAATTGAATAAAATGAAACAAGCGGGAGCCAAAGCAGAAGAGGAACAGCGCCGATTGCAAAAAGTACTCGAACAAGCTCATGCGGCAACCCGTAAATTACAAAGTGAAGTTGCAACACTTACGGAAAGTGAGAAAAATTGGAGAACAATTGCGGAACAGAGACAAAAGGATATTAGTCAGCTGGAGAATGACGTCTTAGAAAGTGCAGAGCAATTCGAGTCTGCAGAAGCGCGTCTTCGTGACTTACAGCAAGAGTTTAATAGGGCTCAAGATGAAGCACAAAAAGCGCAACAGCAGGCCGAGAATCTCAGAGAACAGTTGTCTGTTCTTGACGGTAAGTATGCTGAACTGAATGGTAAATTTGAATCTTCCGTCGAAGAGGCTCAGCAGCATCTTCAAATGTCAGAGCAGTACGAACAAGAGCTGCAGCGGCTTCGCAAAGATCTAAATATTCTTGAAGCTGAACTGAAAGATGCCAAAGAAGAAGTGAATAGCAGACAGTCTCAACTCGATAAAGTAGAAGAAGAAGCGATTGAATGGCAATTAAGATGTGAAGAACTTACAGAAGCCGAGTCCAAGCTTCAGCAGGAACGTAAACAGTTGGAAGAGGAGCAGAAACAGCTTCGCAGTCAACTTAGAGATTGGGCTGAGAAAGAACAAGAATGGACAAATCAGCAGGAGCGAATGGATCAAGAGAATAAGGAGCTTCAGCGCGAATATCAATATCTCATGAACCAACAAGCTGATTGGGAAGCAAATCGTAAGCATCTAGAGGAGGAAGTGAAGAGCTGGCAGAAACAGATTGCAGCTGGTAATGATAGATTGCTTGAATTATCCTATGAGAAAAATGAAGCGATCTCTCGTTCTTCTTCGCTCGAAAGCGATAAGAAAGCACTTGAAACCGAACTTCAGGAAATTATGGAGCGTTATGAAATAACGGCTCACCAGTTGAGACTCCTTGAGGTTGAACGTGAAATGCATCAAGATAAATCAGAAGATTTGGCGAATGACTACCGTAAATTGCAAGAAGAGTATGCTAAACTCCAAACGGAGTATAATGAATGGATAGAACTGATTGAGCAGGATCAAAACTAATTAAGCTTCGATTGATTAGAAAAATTGGTAGTAAAAAGACCCTCGTACAAGGCTAATTAAGCCTTGGATGAGGGTCTTTTGTGTTGCTATTCTTCTACAATGATTTTAGATACCATTGTCGAGTGACCTTTTCCGCAAAAAATGGAGCAGGCAACTTCAAATTCGCCGGCCTCCTCAGGAGTAATCACAGTAGAACTCTGTTTGGTGTCGAGTTGCACGCCGAGTCCTGGTACAATAATTCCATGGTTTCCTTCAACGTTTTCATAAACAATACGAACGGGAACTCCTTTTTTTACACGATATTCAGGTTGATCGAATTCGTAATTTGTTGCTTTAATAGTAATTTCTTCACTTGCTGCCACATCTGGTTCCGTAATTCCGCTGTCTGAACCTGATTTCGAGTCTTGACCGCATGCAGCAAGTACGAATAATAACATTGCACTTAGAAGTAGTACGATTGCTTTTTTCAAGAGTGAGAACCTCCCATAAAAATATTTTAGGTACATACATCATTATGATACCGTAGATCTTCTAGGGGTGTACATTCCAAATACGTCATATTTTTGAATAATATCAACAATAAAAACAGCAAAAAAGATCTCCTTCATAAAGAAGAAGATCTTTTTGCTGTTATGTTCATTTATTTATGTTTTTTTGCAGCATCGAATGGAGTTGGGACAAAAATATCAATGATCCCAATCACAAGTGCTGCTAGAAGAGCACCGAGAATACTTGCGGATACGTTACTTACAATATATTGGGATAACCAGATGACAAGCGCACTAACTAGGAATCCCACGATCCCCCGACCAAAGGGAGATACTCTCTTGCCGAAAATACTTTCGACCACCCATCCGAGTAGTGCGATGATCAGTGCTAACAGAAGTGCACTGCCAAAACCGTGTACAGAGAAACCAGGAACGATCCAACTTACCAGCAACAATACAATTGCTGCCACAATAAAACGAACAATTGCCCCTAAAATTGACATATCATATATCCTCCTTAGATTTGATGTATTCTTGGGTATGCATAACCTATTATGTAGCAAATCGACACAAATTATGTGTAGATTTGATTTCTCAAATGGCACAAGTCCTGCTCATTCGTTATAATGAAATATAGAGCCTGAGAGGAGTTGTCACATTGGATTCGAAAATTTTGCATACGTTAGAATACCGTAAAATTTTAAATACAATATCTCTATACACACAAACCGAGATAGGTAAACATAAAGCGGAAAATCTGATGCCTGTATCTGATCTTGAAGAAGTGAAATCATTGCTTACAGGTACAGACCAAGCTGTGGCTGTAGATCGTTTAAAAGGGATTCCTTCTTTTACTGGAGTGACCGATATTACATCGGCTGTGAAAAGAGCTCGGATCGGAGGAACACTGAACCCTCATGAGTTGCTTGCTATCCATAATACCGTTCATACGGCACGCAGGATTAAACGAATCCTTCACAGCATGGAAGATGAGATTGAAATCAGCAAGTTGTCATTTTTAAGCGAGCAGCTTTCAGAACAAAAACCGCTGGAAGATGCCATTAAATCTTGTATCAATGAAACAGCAGAGGTGCTGGATTCTGCAAGTTCCGCATTATCACAAATTCGAAGAGAACTTCGGTCAGGTGAATCACGGATTAGAGAAAAACTGGATTCTATGATTCGTTCATCTACGGTTTCCAAAATGTTACAAGACCAGCTGATCACGATACGCGGTGATCGGTTCGTTATCCCTGTAAAAGCGGAGTATCGTGCCCACTTCGGTGGTATTGTTCATGATCAATCAGGTTCGGGGGCTACTCTGTTTATAGAACCGGAATCCATCGTTGCCATGAACAACAAGCTGAGAGAGACACGTTTAGCAGAAGAACGCGAAATCGAAGTGATCTTGCAGAAATTGACAGCTCTTGTAGGTGAACAATCCGAGTGGCTCATTGATGATGTCGAATTGTTGGGGACCCTTGATTTCATTTTTGCGAAAGCACGGGTTGCCCGCGAAATGAAAGCAACACTGCCAATCATGAATGATCGTGGGTTTATGAAGATCAAAAAAGGACGTCATCCTTTAATCCCACTGGATAAAGTTGTACCAACGGATCTTGAACTTGGGAATTCATATAGTTCGATCATTGTGACAGGACCGAATACAGGTGGTAAGACGGTTACCCTTAAAACGGTTGGTCTACTCAGCCTTATGGCGATGTCAGGATTATTTGTGCCTGCTGAAGATGGAAGTCAGTTATGTGTTTTTGATGCGATCTATGCTGATATTGGTGATGAGCAAAGTATTGAACAAAGTCTCAGTACGTTTTCAAGCCATATGACGAATATTATTCGCATTCTATCCCAGATGACACCGAAAAGTTTGGTGCTTTTGGATGAGCTGGGTGCAGGGACAGATCCTGCTGAAGGTTCTGCGCTTGCGATCTCCATTCTTGAGCATATTCACTCTACAGGTTGTCGTATGATTGCAACGACTCACTATAGTGAACTAAAAGCATACGCATACGAACGAAAAGGAATTATTAATGCGAGCATGGAGTTTGATGTCGCGTCACTAAGTCCCACGTACCGCTTATTGATTGGCGTACCTGGGCGTAGTAATGCGTTTGCTATTGCTGAACGTTTGGGTCTGCAATCTGACATTCTCGACTATGCACGCGGTGAAGTGAAAGAAGAAGATCAGCGTGTTGAGAACATGATCGCATCCCTTGAAGATAACCGGCTTAAAGCCGAGCAGGAACATGATAAAGCTCAGCAAATTCGTGCAGAACTTGAACAGCTTCGAAGTCAGCATGAACATGAAATTAAAAAACTGGAAGAACAACGTGAAAAATGGTTAACGAAGGCGGAGCAAGAAGCTCGTGAGATCGTATCCAAAGCCCGTCAAGAATCGGAAAAAATCATTCAAGACCTTAGAAAAATGGCACTTGAAGAAGGTGCTTCTGTCAAAGAGCACAAGTTGATTGCTGCTCGTAAAGGGCTGGAAGAAGCAGAACCGGCAGAACGTAAGAAAAAAGTGAAGAAAGCAGCTGGAACTAAAAAAATTGGCCTTGGTGATGAAGTGAAGGTTAGCAGTCTGAATCAAAAAGGCCATGTGGTTGAATTGTCTGGCAAAGAGGCACTTGTTCAAATAGGCATTATGAAAATGAAAATAGCTGTCTCCGATCTGGAACTGATCGAAACGTCGCAAAAAGCATCGACTCAGGTCCAGCGCCATGTTACCGCGGTGAAACGGACTCGTGATGATAATGTGCGGTCTGAACTTGATTTGCGAGGAGCGAATCTTGAGGAAGCACTGATTGAAGCGGATCGTTTTATTGACGAAGCATTTTTATCTAACTTAGGACAAGTGTACTTAATTCACGGTAAAGGAACAGGAGTACTCCGTACAGGAATTCAGGATTATTTAAGAAAACATAAAAATGTCAAAAGTTATCGTCTTGGAAATTATGGAGAAGGCGGTTCCGGTGTGACCGTTGTTGAACTGAAATAAGAAGGTTCTATAAGTACAGGAGGATCTCATGAAAAATTTAACCCGGATTTTGTTTGCTGCTGCCATCATTTTTTTTGCAGCAGGAATCGTGTATATGATGAACGGGTAATGGGCTAAGATGAAATGGGATAGTATGAAAGGATGAATGAAATGGAAACAACAGTATGTCCATGGTGTCAAACAGAAATCGTATGGGATGAGGAGCTGGGTCCGGAAGAAGAATGCCCTTATTGCAATAATCCTCTATCAGCCATTCCAGACCAAGAAGAACCTGAAACCACTGCAGATGAGTTACAAACCAACAACCAAAAAGAAGATCTTCCTAAAGTGAATCTTGAAGGATATCGTACGGTTAACGTGACGCTCACAGAGGAAGAGGAACTTTTGAAAGAAAGAGCGGCTGCGGAAGTAACCGAAGAAGATTATGATCAGCTCTGGGAGGACGAAACAGATACACTTCTTCCTACTGCCAGAGTACTTGATCAATATGAAGAATCTGGGGTTGATCTGGCTAAATATTCTGATGCTGTGCAGTCTATTCTCGATTTACAAGAGGAAGCACCTGAATGTCCAAACTGCCGTGAATTTTTGCTTCATACCGGTGTACAGACGGTAACAAGAGACAGCTTTACAAAAATTCAATCCGTGATGCCTCCGCTTGAAGCGCCATTTGGTTTGAATATTTATGTTTGTCCTTCATGTTTTCATACGACACAAAGTCTAGCCTCCGAGGATAGACTGCGTATGGTGAAACGCTTAAGTCAAAGTAAATAAATAACACTTTATATAAGGGAATACATACCGCTTCAAGGTGTGTGTTCCTTTTTTTGTTTCCAATTTTATGAAATTGTTAAACCGAGACAAGTTTTTTGTCAAGAGAGGACATATTAGTTTTGATACTTATGGTAGTCCTGCTTCCTAAAGGCAGCAGAGCGTAAGGAGGGGAACGAAGTGAAAAAGGCAATGCTTGACGGGCAATCCAAGCTGCTTCTGTTTGTAAATGGTTTGTTTGTCCTTGCGAGTGCCTTATCGGGCACCTTTATTAATGTGTTTCTATGGAAAAGCCGTCAGGATTTCACCATGATTGGTTGGTTCACCATCAGTCAGCAAATAGCGCTTGTCCTTACTTTTTGGCTGGCTGGAAAGTGGGTGAAAGAACATAACAAAATGAATGTCATCAGAGTCGGCATTTTATTATCTGCTGTATTCTATCTTCTTGTACTTTGGCTTGATCAGGAGGCCGTATCGTATATTTGGCCATTAGGGTTATTACTCGGAACTTCGCTTGGTTTGTTCTGGATCTCATTTAATGTGGTTTATTTTGAAGTGACCAGTCGAGATAACCGTGACTTGTTTAATGGATGGGTTGGGCTTATCGGCTCACTAGTGGGGATTGTGGGTCCCTGGGCATCAGGTCTTGTCATTTCGCTATCAAAGGCGAATCAAGGATACAGAATCATATTTATGATTTCGATGGTTGTTTATGGAGTAGGCGTTATTGTCAGCTTCTTTTTGAAAAAAAGAAAGACAGAAGGGACTTACTACTGGATAGAACCTTTTCGCCAACTAAAGAATACAGCGAGTCCGTGGCGTCATGCAGCTCCTGCTCTTGCTTTCCAAGGGATCAGAGAAGGCGTGTTTTCATTTTCAGTAAACCTCTTGGTATATATCGCTACAACTCAAGAAGTAAAATTAGGACAATTCTATCTGTATACATCTTTAGTGGCTCTTGTCAGTTATCATTTTGTTGGAAAATGGTACAAACCATCTCATCGTTACTATGGATCTTTGATAGGGGCTGTATTGCTTTCTTTGCTTACGCTGCCTTTATTATGGTCTGTTAATTACAGCACCTTGCTCATCGTTGGTATAGGATCAGCATTATTTATGCCGTTTTATATTTTGCCGATGATCTCTTCTGTATTTGATCTCATGGGCACAAGTGATGAAATGGTGTCAAAAAGAGTCGAACTTGTCGTATTGCGTGAAATTTGTCTAACCGCAGGGAGAATTGCAGGAGTTCTTATCTTTATCCTAGTCCTATCTATCCATGATTCAAGCAAAACAATGACATGGCTTATGGTCATCCTCGGGTTTTCTCCGGTTCTCAGTTGGTTGTTTCTTCGTAAGCTCGTTCGTATCTAGCTGTACATAAAGGTCTTGAATACGGGCAAGCTATCAAACGAGAATGAAGAGTCATAACCTAAAGGAGGTAAGATTTATGCAAAATGGATCAATGCAGCCGATCACCGGGAAAGAACTCGAGTACATTGCCGATTGTTTATCGAATGAAGATTTATTGACCAAACAGTGCGCAGCGACCGCATCAAGTATTCAAAATCCAGCACTGAAGCAAGTTTTAAGTCAGCACATTCAAATGCATAAGCAGCATGCGGATCAGCTTATTGGCGCTCTGCAGCAACATCAGCCGCTCGCTCCCACACAACCATCTAACTAACAGATAAAAACCATTTTAATATTGAGAGGGAGGCAGAAAAAAGATGAATTCATCGTCCACTGGTTCATTTATGCCTGATGCAGATTTGGCGTATACAATCTTAGCCGATTTAAAAAGAACGGTACGTGAATACACAACGGCAACCACGGAATCCAACTGCCCAACCGTTCGCCAAATGTTTACTGATTTAACGAACAGTACTTTAAAATTACAAGGCGAACTTTATACCGTTATGCAACAAAGCAATATGTATCCAGCTCCAGGTAAGGCACTCCAATCGGATATTGATAAACAAATACAGACAGCGAATCAAACAAAACAGGAATGTGAACAGTTCGTACAACAAAAAAATATCAATGCGGTACCCGGCTCACCAATTGGTCAGCCTTTTCGATCGCCATTAAATACAAGTGAATATTCCTCCAACCCACACGTAAGATAGGAACGATGTTTAAAGGAAAACAGCACCTCGCAAACAAAGAGGTGTTGTTTTTTTTATTTGCAGTAATATTCATTTCATGTCATATTATATTTAATCTGCTTAACGAAAAGGTACTGCATGGCCCGTAACACGGACCCGTTACTGAAGATGTACTCTGGAGGGAAATGCATGATAGAACTTAATGATTTGAAATTAAAAGTACTTAATTTGTTAAAAGAAGACGCGAGAAGAACCCCGGCACTCCTTGCTACTTTACTTGGGACTTCGGAAGAAGAAATCAAGAAAGCGGTATCGGAACTTGAGAAAGACAATGTAATCGTGAAGTACGCGACCGTTGTGAACTGGGAAAAAGTCGATGATGAGAAAGTAACTGCCTTAATTGAAGTTCAAATTAGTCCGGAACGTGGTCGTGGTTTTGAAGGAATTGCAGAGCGTATTTATTTGTATCCACAAGTAAAATCTGTGTACCTCATGTCAGGAGCGTATGACCTCCTGGTTGAGATTGAAGGACGCAATTTACGCGAAGTCGCTAATTTTGTATCTGAAAGACTTTCAACGATCGATTCTGTATTGTCGACCAAGACAAACTTTATTCTTAAAAAATATAAACAAGACGGCATCATTTTTGAGCCACATCAAGAAGATAAACGGCTCCCTATTTCGCCATAAAAGGAAGTATGAGAGATGATAGTTAACCAAGATAAAAAAGATAATAAATCCGGTTCAAAATCAATGAGTTCGTATCTAAACCCAGGGGCTCAGCAAATACCACCGTCAGGGATCCGTAAGTTTTTTGACCTCGTTGGTCCTAACAAA
Organism: Paenibacillus sp. J45TS6; assembly: GCF_018403285.1. Taxonomy (GTDB): domain Bacteria; phylum Bacillota; class Bacilli; order Paenibacillales; family Paenibacillaceae; genus Paenibacillus. Next base: position 165,286 of record NZ_BOSJ01000004.1, read on the forward strand.
GGGATTATTTCTCTTGGTGTAGGGGAGCCAGATTTTATTACACCGTGGCATATGCGTGAAGCTTCTGTTTACTCGCTTGAACGCGGGTTTACGAGCTATACGTCGAACGCTGGTATGATTGAACTTCGAGAAGCGATCAGTGATTACCTTGAACGGGGATTTCATACTCCATACGATCCTGAAGATGAAATTCTCGTTACGGTAGGCGGAAGTGAAGCGATTGACCTGGCATTACGTGCACTGATTGTGGCGGGCGATGAAATTTTGGTTCCTGAGCCTTGTTATGTAGCCTATTCGCCTATTATTGCACTTGGCGGGGGCGTCCCCGTAGGTGTAGAAACGGTAGCAGAAAATAATTTTAAGCTGACACCGGAAGCTCTTGAAGCAAAAATCACGCCTAAATCCAAAGTGCTTATTCTCTGTTATCCAAGCAATCCGACAGGAGCAACCATGACTTACGAAGATTGGCTGCCAATTGCTGAGATCGTAGAGAAGCATGATCTTATCGTCATTTCGGATGAAATCTATGCGGAACTTACATATAATCAAAAGCATGTAAGTTTTCCTTCGATCCCTGGGATGAGAGACAGAACGATCCTGGTAAGCGGGTTCTCTAAAGCATTTGCAATGACAGGTTGGAGAATTGGTTACATGTGCGGAAATTCTGATCTGATTTCAGCAATGCTTAAAATTCACCAGTATACCGTAATGTGTGCTCCGTCTATGGGGCAAGTTGCCGCTCTGGAAGCTTTGCGTAATGGGATAGAGGAAAAGGATCGGATGGTTGAGTCCTACAATCAGCGCCGCCGATTAATTGTTCAAGGATTTCGGGACATTGGACTGGATTGCCATGAACCTCAAGGTGCATTCTATGCATTTCCAAGTATACGCAAAACGGGTCTTACTTCAGAGGAGTTTGCCCACAGGTTATTAACGGAAGGCAAAGTTGCAACGGTTCCAGGCGGGGTTTTTGGTTCTGGTGGAGAAGGCTATTTAAGGTGCTCATATGCGACTTCTCTTGCTCAATTAAACGAAGCCTTAGAAAGAATCGGAAATTTTGTTTATAAACTCGAACAAGTGGGTAAATAAAAATATAATCCGATCATTTCCTGAGCAGCTGGTATAAATAAAACCAAAATGTAAACAATTCAACAATTTCCGTAAATTGTAACAATTGGTACTTGGGTTTATTTGTTTTTATGCTATAATCTGTAAGGATATAGATTTCTAGGGAGGGATTTACCTTGTTTTGTGCCGATTATGATTTGCCGACATACCGAGGTCAATATGCTGTGGATAGCGATAGCAGCACCTCTTGGCTTATAAACTCGGAGAAAGCATCATCACGCAATCTTTCCTTGGAAGATGAAATCCATATCCTGCGCAGCAAGATGGAAAGAATCTTTTTGGAAGAGAAGTCTTTTACTTCAGACATAGTGATCGAAATCAGCAGCTTGCTTGATTTAAAGATCAATGAATATATGAAGACCTATCCTAAGAAAGCATAAAAGCGTGAGCTCATTTTACAGGAGAAGACCCTTTTGAGGGTCTTCTTTTTTTGTGAAGCAGTATTGTGATATGATGTGAAATAAGGGAAAAAGGAGGAATCATTAAAGTGGCTAATAGAAGCAGATGGGCTCTAGTTGCATTATTATTCATGGTAATACTCTCGGCATGCGGCAAAGAGGAAGATACGGCGTTCCAGATTTTTATGACAGATGATCAAGGCAGTATCGCCGGCATTGAAGAGGAACTTCAATCTAAGTTACAAGAAAAGTTTGGGGACAGAATAACGATAGAAGTCATTTCGAGTCCGATCTATAATCAACAAAAACTTCTGCTTGAGTACGTTGGAAAAGCGAATGATCTGATGATTATGCCCGAAAATGATATGAAAGCGTATGGCAGTCAAGGATCACATATTGAACTTGAAGATACATTTAACCCAAAAACCTATAGTCGTGGTTTTTTTGAGGGCGGTACATATGAGATTGACGAAAATGGAGATATGTCTAAAGATATGGTGACGGGTGATCATTTGTTTGGAATTCCACTTGATGAAATGAAGATATTCCAAGAGTTGAATTACCCAGCAAAAAATCTGTTCGCAACCATCCCGGTTTCTACATCTGATATCGCATTAGCAAAAGAAGTTCTTAAGTTTATGACGGAATTAAATTAATTTATAATGAACGGACAAAGTGATATACCAGTAGGAGGGGGGCCGAGGGATGCTCATTATGGTAACAGGGGGAGTAAGCAGCGGTAAAACCCAGTTTGCACTATCCTATGCCTCAACACTTGCACGGGAAGGCATTTATATTACAGATGAACATGCAAAACCTTTGCCTGAAAAAATGAGAGCCCCGTCCAAACTGCGCAGAGTACATATCTCTTCTCACCAGTCACTTCCAGATACACTTGATCACATCAACAGGGAATCTAACTTGTTCCGTGCCGATCGTCGAATTGTTGTTATTGATAGTTTGACCAGCTGGATGATTAGTGAATGGAAAAACTGTTGGAATAGTGCGGATCAAGCTCGTATTATAGCAAGGTTGGAGCAATTAAAGGAAGTTGTTTTTTCTTATCAGGGATTACTTCTGATTATTACTAACGAAATGCAGGGAAGTTTTCATCCTTCTGAGGAGGAAAAACAATTCATTTCTTCAATGGCTGAGATGAATCGTATGATTGCAGTCAGAAGCGACCAGGTGTTTCAGCTCACTTCAGGCATTGCAAGCGAGATCAGCAGGAACAAAATCAGATATTAAGTGGAGGGAATAATGAAGATATATACTAAATCAGGTGATAAAGGCCAGACTTCAGTGATCGGTGCAAGAGTACCGAAAGACGATGACCGGGTCGAGGCTTATGGCACGATTGATGAACTAAATAGTTTTGTCGGTCAAGCCATCAGTATCATAACGAACGAAGAGAAGTTTGCGGATTTGAAAGAAGAACTGGAGATAATCCAGCAGGAGTTATTCGATTGCGGATCTGATCTTGCTTTTGTCAAATTGGAGGAAGGGAATTATAAAGTGTCTGGTGATATGGCAGAACGTTTAGAACAGTGGATCGATCTTCATCAAGCTGAAAATCCGCAAATTGAACGTTTCATTATTCCGGGAGGATGTGCCTTATCTTCCGCACTTCATGTGTGCCGTACCGTAAGCCGGAGAGCAGAACGCCGGGTCGTAACGCTTGGGTCTCACACTAAAATTAATCCTAGCGTTAGGCTGTATATGAATCGTCTGTCGGATTACTTTTTTGTTATCGCCCGTACGGCAAATGTTCGTTCTGAAGTTCCCGATGTAGAATATCTTCGCAGTAAAAAGGTGTTTCGAAGCAAATGATGTCTTACTATGATCCAATTGTATATGTTGTTCTTCCAGAAGATGAAGGGATGCTTCTAAAAACGATTTTGCAAAAAAGATTAGGAGTCTCCCGCAAGTTAATGTCCAGAGTGAAAATGACCGAATGTGGAATTCAATTAAATGGTCAGCGCGTCTATATCAGTGAGAAAGTAAAGGGCGGAGACCGAATCGAACTTCGAATGGAAAAAGAGACTTCGGAAGATATTTTACCGGAGCCTATTCCTTTTGACATCATATATGAGGATGAGCACCTGCTCATTGTGAATAAACCTGCTGGACTCATTGTACATCCAACCAGTGGTCACTATACGGGAACACTCGCTAATGGAGTGGTACATTACTGGCAGGAAAAAGGTGAACAAGTGCGTTTTAGACCTGTCCACAGGCTGGATCAAGACACGTCAGGAGTTTTGTGTATAGCTAAGAATCCATACGTGCATCAGCATATTTCCGAGCAAATGATACAGGGAACGGTAGATAAGTATTATACAGCGATTGTGCATGGATGTCCTGAACCCGCAGAAGGAATTATTGACGGACCTATTGACCGAGACCCACTAGAGCCGCATCGCCGAATCGTTACACCGGATGGTTATCCAGCTCGCACATTGTATCATATAGTGGAACGTTATCCACATGGCAGCATGGTGCACATAAAGCTCGAGAGTGGACGAACCCATCAAATCAGGGTGCATATGAGTTCGATCGGTTGTCCGCTAATTGGAGATACCTTTTATGGTGCCGATCAGCTTACACATGTGGAATTTAACCGTGAACAGGCAATACTAACGGATACATGGATAAATAGACAGGCTTTACATGCCAGCAAGCTTTCTTTAACTCACCCGCTTTCAGGGGAGAGAGTGACGTTTACTGCGGCTTTACCAACAGATATGGCACAGTTAAAAGCACAACTTGAAGAAGTGCAGGGTTAACAAAAATAATAACAAAACAGCTATCGATTCAGGAGGAACATAGTATATGAGTCAATTAACCGTATATCAATATGCGAAATGCGGCACTTGCCGTAAAGCAGTAAAATGGCTGGAGGCAGCTGGACATGAGCTAACACAAATTCCAATTTTTGAAGAACCGCCTACGGTAGATGAATTAGCATCACTTGTTGAGAACAGTGGACTGGAGCTGAAAAAGTTTTTCAATACAAGTGGAGAAGTTTATAAAGAAATGAATCTTAAGGATCAGTTGAAAGGAATGAGCAGAGAAGAACAGTTACAACTGTTGTCCTCTAATGGCCGACTGATTAAACGCCCGATTGTGACGGACGGAAGCAAGGTAACCGTTGGTTTCAAAGAAGAACAATTTCAAGAAACATGGGGTTGACCTGATCATCCCTTTTTAGAAGCGTGACTTTGGTATGCTTTCCATTGTTTTATCCCCAAACCTAGTGTAGCCTGTGCTATAATACAGGTATTATAAATATAGGTATGGAATAGAACAGGAGCGTTATCATAAGTGAGTAATGAAACAAAAGAACAACAATCGGTACTGATCGTTGACGGTATGGCCGTCTTATTTCGTGCGTATTTTGCTACAGCTGCAGGCGGGTATATTCGTCGTACGAAGGATGGGCTGGCTACGAATGCAGTTTATGGCTTTATTCGTTATTTTTGGGATGCAGTTCAGACGTTTAACCCGACACATGTGGTATGTTGCTGGGATTTAGGTGGAGGAACTTTCCGAGGCGAGCATTATGCGGCATATAAGGGGAATCGTCCGGAAGCGCCGGAAGATTTAATTCCTCAGTTTACAATGATTCAAGAAGTAATGGAAAGTCTCGGCATTCCAAACATTAGTGCTCCAGGTTATGAAGCTGACGATTGTATTGGAACGTTAAGTCGTTTATATAGCGAAGATCTTGGTATGAATGTGATGATTCTATCTGGAGATCACGATCTTCTTCAGCTTGTGAACGATCGTACCAGTGTGATTATAATGAAAAAAGGGCATGGTAATTATAAAGTATACACTCCTGATTCCTTATATGAGGAGAAGGGGCTGCGTCCTCGTCAAATCATTGATATGAAGGGGCTCATGGGAGATGCAAGCGATAATTATCCAGGCGTTCGGGGGATTGGCGAAAAAACAGCGATGAAGCTTGTTCAAGAGTATGAATCCATTGAAGGGATTCTTGAACATCTGGATGAACTTAGTCCTTCTATTCGCAAGAAGATTGAGAATGACATGGATATGTTACATCTATCTCGTAAACTGGCAGAGATCCATTTGGAAGTTCCCGTTGCTTGTTCTCTTGAAAGTTGTGTTCTAAGTTTAGATCATCATCAGGTTATTGCGAAATTTGAAGAACTTGAAATGAAAAGTTTGTGCTCACTGATCGGGGTTGCGATTAGTTAAAGATAGAATGAAAGATACGGAAGATTGATTTCCGTATCTTTTTTTTGTGTATTTAGGCATTGACCTAAAACCGATTTCGGGCGATGATTAGATAAAGCCGGATACTAACCTTATAAAGCGATGATAGAACTTCTTGGTATCTAGAAAAAGTGGAGGCGTTACCATTGAATGATATAGAGTCAGTTTCATATCGGATCGTATCTCTAAACGTTGGAACCAAGAAACGGATGAAAAGCGGCAGGCAAGAATTTTATTCAGCCATCGATAAACATCCTGTTTCAGATCGTATATATTTATCAAAAACAGGGTTTGCTCGTGATGAACAGGCCGATCTGATACACCATGGAGGCGTAGATAAGGCCGTGTGTGTATTCGACTATCTTGCTTACCCTTCGTACGAAGCTTTTTTGGGACAAAACTTGCAGCCAGGCGCGTTTGGCGAGAATATTACGGTATCCGGCTGCAGTGAGCAGGACACATATATCGGTGATATATGGAAGCTTGGAGAAGCAACAGTACAAGTGAGTCAGCCGCGCGAACCTTGTTTTAAACTAGGTGTGAAATACAATGCTAAGGAGCTTCCTTTGAAGTTTCAAACGACTGGGATTACAGGGTACTATTTTCGAGTACTAGAAGAAGGATATGTATCAGCTGAGAGTGAACTTATTCTGTGTTCGCGAGCAGCTAACAGTGTAAGTGTAATGGAAGCAAACTACATTATGCATCAGAATAAAGATGATTTTCATGCGATACATAAGCTTCTTTCTGTGGATTCTCTATCAGCGAGCTGGAAATCCACACTGACAAAAAGAATGGAAAAGCGAAAACTCAACTAGAATGATTCGAAAGGGTGTTAATGTGCGAGTATTAGGTGCTATTGAAGCTGGTGGAACAAAGTTTGTATGCGGGATCGGTAATGAACAGGGTGAAATTTTTGAAAGAGTTAGTTTTCCGACGACAACCCCTGAAGAAACGATGGCCCAAGTTATTGCTTTTTTTGAAGGCAAGAAATTCGATGCACTTGGTGTAGGCTCCTTCGGGCCAATCGATCCGATTAAGAATAGTCCTACATATGGACATATTACAACAACGCCTAAACCGTTTTGGGGCGGTTATGACATGATTGGCAAGCTAAAAGAACATTTTGATGTACCTATGAATTTCGATACGGATGTAAATGGAGCTGCACTTGGTGAGTACACTTGGGGCGCTGCAAAGGGATTAGACAGCTGTATTTACATCACTGTCGGTACAGGAATCGGAGCAGGAGCCGTTGTTGGAGGACAACTGGTTCATGGTCTATCTCATCCAGAAATGGGACATATCAGTGTAAGACGCCATCCGAATGATACCTTTGAAGGCTTCTGTCCATTTCATGGTGATTGTCTTGAAGGGATGGCAGCCGGGCCTGCGATCCTTAAACGCTGGGGAAAAGCTGGTGTGGAACTACCGACCGATCATCCTGCTTGGGAGATGGAAGCTTATTATTTGGCTCAAGCTTTGGTCAATTATGTACTTATTCTTTCACCGCAAAAGATTATTATGGGCGGCGGTGTAATGAAGCAGGAGCAATTGTTCCCTGAGATTAGACGCCAGTTGAAGACACTCTTAGGAGGATATGTACAACATTCGAGTATTACCGAGCACATCGATCAATATGTCGTGTATCCGGAACTCGGAGACAATGCTGGTATTTGCGGTTCACTCGCTCTTGCGAAGCTGGCTTTAGAAGAACAATAAAATTAAGATTGAAATTACTTACATTTATGGTATAGTATTTGGTAACAGAACAGCGCGGAGTTACATGAGGAAGCACCTCTCTCACATGGATATGTGAGAGAGGTGCTTTTTTGCGTGTTACTTTTGTACTGCCTGATTTTGAGAGGAGGCTGGCAAGAAAATGAACATTGTATTTATGAATCAATTATCTGTAACATCAGAGCAAAGCGGGGCAAAGTATGCACAACTATGGATAGGGGAAGAAGAAGACTTGTGGCAGCTTGGCTGGAGCAGTATGAATACGGGGGAAGAACAGGTTGATATTTGGTATGAAGGCGGTTCTTGGAATGAGATGATGCATATCTATCGTTTTCAGCTGGCAATCAAGATGAGTGAAGGCTACAGGCCGCTTATTGAGGGTATATTTCATGAAACCGAAGATGTGAAACAGCGTAATCAGCATACGCAGAAACTGCAATGTTATAGCGAACTTTATAGTCGTGAAGAATTATATCAAGCTTTATGTATATGGCGGAGAAAGAAAGCATCAACGGAGCGCAAAGCGCCTTATTTTATCGCGAGTAATCGATTGCTGCGGATGATTAGCACCTTTGTGCCTCATAATTTGGAAGAATTGCGGGAATTACCTGGTGTAGGCGAGAATAAGTTGGCCGAATATGGCCAGGAGTTGCTGGAAATCACCACAAAAGAAACGAGAGAACATGGTTTCCCACTAAATTGGGTAGTTACAGAGCTCACGGAAGAAGAATATGAGTCATGGAATTATAGGCAAAAAGAGCAAAAGTATAAACAGGAGCTGGAAAAATTCAATCTGAAGAAATCAGTTCTAACAGGTATAGCAGATGGTCAGTCTCTTGATGATCTCAGTGCTTCTACAGGTCTGAACCGCAGAGAACTAGTTGATTTTCTGGAGGAACTTGAAAAGAGTGGCTATGATACAGAGATGCTGATCGCAAAAGAACTGACATGGATGACAGATGATGAGCAAGAGCTGATCTGGAATGCTTATGATGAGCTTGGAACAAGCTTTTTAAAACCCGTACTACACCGAGTATATGGTGAAGATCCTGCAGGAGCGGGACCACTTGATCAATTGTATGAGCGGCTGCGTATCGTTCGTATTCGTTACCGAAGACAGACCGAAACAAGCAAACAGGTTGGATAAAAGGAGGAAGGTCACAATACATAATAACTTCTGTATATAACTCAGTCTATGATGTGAAAAGGCAGGGTGGATTATATAGCAAAGGTTCCTCCATATAAATGAAGGAACCTTGTTATATATGATATTTCCATGAAGATTAAATGAAGATCTAGTGAAAATACACTCACTAAAAATCTCTAAATCCAATCTTTTTTACGGAAAATAAGGTACATCGTGATCCCAAGCGCTGCTATAATCCCAATGACTATAAAATATGAATATTTATAATCTAGCTCAGGCATATTCTTGAAATTCATTCCATAGATCCCGGTAATCAGTGTCAGCGGCATAAATACGGTAGTTATGGCCGTAAACACACGCATGATCTCATTGGCCCGGTTGGAAATACTCGATTGATAAGCTTCTCGTAAGTTACCCATCAAATCCCGATAAGTATCAAATGTTTCTGATATTTTCACCGCATTCTCATAGATATCACTAAAGTATTTTTGCAATTGATCATCAATGAGACGCAGATCCTTTTTATTAAGTGTATTAATGACTTCTTTTTGAGGACCAAGCCCCTTCTTGAGCCATAAAATCTCACTTCTGAGACCTATAATTTCATTCAGATGACTTTTCTTGGTATGCATTAAAATATCTTCTTCGAGCTTTTCAATTCTTGCTTCGAGCCGGTCACCTACTGTGAAATAGTTATCTACAATGGAATCAATAAGCAGGTATAAGAAACGATCGGGTGAATTTACTTCCTGCTCCCAGAGGATCGGTTTCAGTGTTCGCAGTTCATTTACTTTCTGCTTCGTTACCGTAATAATATAATGTCTACCGAGGAAAACGTTGACCGCACGTAAAAATATTTCCTCGTCATCAAAACGGATACTATTCACTACGATAAAATAATGACTTTCATAAATTTCGAGCTTCGGACGCTGCTCTTCATCACTCAGACAGTCTTCTACAGCAAGATCATGCATGTGAAATATAGGTTGAAGAATGGCGAGATCGTCTACATCCGCATCGATCCAATAAAAGCCTTCTTCAGGTGGAGTCAGTGTATCTTCAATATGATCAAGCGAAGTGAAAACTCCTTGGTTAACATATCTAATCTTCATTTGAACCACTCCTTAAGTAAACTCCCGGAATTTAAGCGGGACAAGCTGAATAACTAAGGAATGTGAACATCAGTGCCGACAAAAGGTACAAAGAGGGCAAACATCAGAAATTACGCGTCCCGTTAGCCGGCAAGCTGATGGTACATCCTATGCTGTTATAATCATTCGGCTGCCAGTCAGGCCTCGGGTCGCCGTCCATTTTTGTCACCCCATTATGTTTAAATTGACACTGATTCTTAGTATAACGTGCTATATTTCAGCAATCAAGATAAAATGTTTATGACATATCTTATGTCCGGATTTTCATAGAGGTGACTTGTTTTTTAAGTAACGTTATAAATCCAGTTCTTGACGGAAACCTACCTCTTGCTATAGAGTAATGGTAACAATTAGTGAATTGTTCTTTATTGTAAAATTGAATACAGCGAAATCTTATCAAGAGTGGTGGAGGGACTGGCCCTTAGAAGCCACAGCAACCGGCGAGCGATCGCACGGTGCTAATTCTTGCTATTTAAGTTATATGCCGATTGTGGACTATAACTTGAATTGAGAGATGAGAGAGGAGCATTACCGTATACGGATCAACGGCCTTTCTCAAGTGTAATGGGATAGGTCGTTTTTTTTTATCTTCCGTGGGAATAAATTCGCTTCCTTACGAACCTCTCACTCTATTAACCAACAAAACGTTTTTAAGGAGGAACTACCCTTGCCCATTAAAATCCCTGATACTTTACCAGCTAAAGAAATCCTCGCAGGTGAGAATATTTTTGTTATGGATGAAACGCATGCTTTCAAACAGGACATTCGCCCTTTACGTATTGGTATTCTCAATTTGATGCCTACGAAAGAGACAACGGAGACCCAGTTACTCCGGCTCATTGGCAATACACCTCTTCAAGTGGATGTAATTTTAATTCATCCAAAATCGCATGTTTCAAAAAACACGTCTCAAGAATATCTCGATATGTTTTACAAAACGTTTGATGAAGTAAAGGATCTGCGCTTCGATGGACTGATCATTACGGGGGCCCCGGTAGAACAGATGGAATTTGAAGAAGTAACATATTGGGAAGAAATTCAGCAGATTTTTAACTGGTCCAAAACGAATGTGACTTCCACGATGCATATCTGTTGGGCTTCACAAGCAGGGCTTTATCATCATTTTAATGTACCCAAAGTGTCACTTCCTGAAAAATGCTTTGGTGTGTTTCCACACACGTTAAGTAAATCACATGTAAAACTCCTTCGAGGATTTGATGAGTTATTCCTTGCTCCGCATTCTCGTCATACCGAAGTACGCCGAGAAGATATAGATAAAGTGGCTGGGCTTGATATTTTAGCAGAGTCGGAAGAAGCCGGAGTATATATTGTGGCTAGCGAGGATGGAAAACAAATTTTTGTTACAGGGCATTCCGAATATGATCCGTTATCCTTAAAGTGGGAATATGACCGCGATAAGGAGAGAGGATTAGATGTGAAACTGCCTAATAACTATTTTCCGAATGATGACCCAAGCAAGGTACCGTTGTCCAGCTGGAGAGCACATGCAAACTTATTGTTCTCGAACTGGCTTAACTACTATGTTTACCAAGCAACACCCTATGACCTTGAAACACAAAACTAGTCTATGTATATAAGGGGGACATCACATTATGGAAAACAAGCTGAAATTAGAAAGTAAGCTCGCACAAATAGGATCCGTTAAAGAACCTGTAACTGGAGCGGTTAATTTTCCAATCTATCAATCGACTGCATTTAGACATCCTGAACTGGGAAAAAGCACGGGATTTGATTACATACGTACGACAAACCCAACTCGAAAAGTACTGGAAGAAGCTGCAGCTGAACTGGAATCGGGGGATGCAGGTTTTGCCTGCAGTTCTGGTATGGCAGCCATCATGACGATTTTCGCTAAGTTTGGGCAAGGGGACCACCTGATCATTTCACTTGATCTATATGGAGGAACATATCGTCTTGTGGAGCGAATCCTTGCTAAGAATGGAATTACAGCAAGCTATGTAGATACGAACGATTTAGAGGCCCTTGAGAAGGTGCGCCAGGAAAATACAAAAGCGATTTTTATTGAAACTCCAACGAACCCACTAATGATGATCACGGATATTAAAGAAGTCTGTACATGGGCTAGAAAACACGAAATTTTGACCATTGTAGATAATACGCTGCTTACTCCATTTTTCCAGCGTCCGCTTGAACTTGGTGCGGATATCGTAATGCATAGTGCTACTAAATATCTTGGTGGACATAACGATGTACTGGCTGGTCTTATTGTCACGAAAGGCAAAGAAATCTCGGAAGAGATCGCTTTTCTCCATAATTCGATAGGGGCCGTGTTATCTCCGAGCGATAGTTACCAGTTAATGCGGGGAATGAAGACGCTTGCGCTGCGTATGGAACGCCACGAATATAATGCAACAAAGGTAGCTGAATTTTTGCTGTCCCATGAACTGATTACAGATGTTTATTACCCTGCCTTGCCGGATCACCCGTCTTATGAAGTCCAAAAAAGACAGTCTAGTGGAAATACAGGCATCCTGTCTTTTAAAGTGAAAGACGCTCGTTATGTGGAGCCCATTCTAAGACATATCAAACTCATTGCCTTTGCAGAAAGTTTGGGCGGGGTAGAGTCACTAATGACGTACCCTGTGGTGCAGACTCATGCGGATATTCCAGTCGAGATTCGTAATGCAGTAGGCCTCGATGATCGGCTGCTGCGCTTCTCTGTTGGAATTGAACATATTGATGATATTATTCAGGACTTACATGCTGCATTTCACGAGGCAGCTTTAGAGCTGGAAGGAAGTGTTGTTCGTGGCTAATAAAAAAGAAGACCAGCCTAACGATTATAAATTCGATACAAAATTGCTGCATTTTGGATCAGAGATCGATGAGACAACCGGCGCATCCAGTGTGCCTATATATCAAGCATCCACGTTCCACCATCATGATATTTTCTCGCCGCCAACTCATGATTACAGCCGTTCAGGCAATCCAACGCGGCAGGCGCTCGAAGATTATATCGCTCTTCTAGAGGGAGGAGTACGTGGTTTTGCTTATTCTTCGGGAATGGCTGCCATTTCAAGTTCTCTTATGATTCTGTCTGCAGGTGATCATATTATCGCCACAGAAGATGTGTACGGCGGAACATACCGCTTGCTAAGCAGCATTCTTACTCGGATGAATATTGAGACTACGTTCGTAGATATGACGGATCTAGCAAATGTAAAAGCCGCTTACCGTCCAAATACAAAAGCCGTATATATGGAAACACCCTCAAATCCGACACTGCGTATTACAGATGTAGCAGGCATTACCGAATGGGCGAAGGAAAAGGGTCTTCTGACGCTGCTTGATAATACGTTCATGACACCTTATTACCAAAAGCCGATTGAGCAAGGAGTAGACATTGTACTCCATAGTGCGACTAAATTCCTTGGTGGACACAGCGATGTACTAGCGGGGCTTGCTGTAGCAAGAACAGAAGCGATTGGAACGCAGCTGAAGCAGCTTCAAAATGGACTTGGTACTGTACTTGGCGCCCAAGAATCCTGGCTGCTCATGAGAGGGATGAAAACGCTTGGCGCTCGTATGGCTCATTCCGAGATCAGTGCGACGAAACTTGCAGCTTGGCTTACGAACCGCTCTGACATTCCTGCTGTATACTATCCGGGACTACTTCATCACCCAGGACGAGAAGTGCACGAGAAACAGTCTACTGGCTACGGTGCAGTGGTATCATTTGATGTAGGTTCAGGAGACCGAGCGAAAGCCGTCCTCAATAAAGTTCGCTTGCCTCTTGTTGCCGTAAGTCTGGGTTCAGTTGAGAGTATCTTGTCCTATCCTGCAATGATGTCTCATGCAGCGATGCCGAAAGACTTTAGACTAGAGCGAGGAATAACAGATGGTCTGCTTCGTTTCTCCGTTGGACTTGAAGATATTGATGATTTAATTGCCGATTTAGATCAGGCATTATCTAACACATAACATAAGATTTTTATTCTCAAAAGAAGCATGCTAGCATAAGGTGCTTCTTTTCACATGTATCATATGTTACGATATAAAAGACAATATTTGATATTATTGTTACATTTCTAACGATAAGGGAGGCTGCCGTATGAGTGCGGTGAACCATATCTTAAATAAAGCGTTGAACGGAGAGCGTTTGAATGTAGAAGACGCTATTGCTTTGTTTGAATCTGATGAAGTTGAAAAAATCGGTGAAGCAGCTAATGTGATTATGAAGCGGATGCATCCCGAACCAATTACCACTTTTGTTATTGGCAGAAATATAAACTACACAAATGTGTGTGACGTATACTGTCGTTTTTGTGCGTTCTATCGCAGACCAGGCTCTGATGAAGGTTATGTGTTACCGGATGAGCTCATTTTCCAAAAAATCAAGGAAACAGAAGATGTAGGCGGAACTGAAATCCTGATGCAGGGTGGTACCAATCCGAATTTACCATTCAGTTACTACACTGATTTGCTTCGCGGTATTAAGGAACGATTCCCTAATATTACGATGCATTCTTTCTCACCAGCCGAGATTATGAAGATGAAAGAAGTATCGGACGGACTTTCTCTAGAAGAAGTGGTGCGTCAAATTCATGAAGCCGGACTTGATTCGCTTCCAGGCGGGGGCGCTGAGATCCTCGATGATCGGACACGCCGCAAAATCAGTCGTCAAAAAGGCTCATGGCGTGACTGGATGGACGTGATGCAAACCGCGCACCGTATTGGTATGAATACAACGGCTACGATGGTTATTGGTTTTGGCGAAACGATGGAAGAGAGAGCTTTACATTTACAGCGTGTACGTGATGCTCAAGATGAATGTATTCAGAACGGATATGATTCGGAAGGATTCCTTGCGTTTATTCCATGGACTTTCCAGCCGGACAACACAAACCTTAAAAAAGAGCGTCAAACACCAGAAGCGTACCTAAAAACAGTAGCAATTAGTCGTTTGTTCCTCGATAATATCAAGAACATTCAGTCTTCATGGGTAACGATGGGACCTGAGGTAGGTAAACTTTCGCTTCGATATGGATGTAATGACTTTGGCAGTACGATGATTGAAGAGAATGTAGTGTCTGCTGCGGGTGCAACCCATAAAGTTAATATTCATTCCATTCTGGATTTGATTCGTGAAACAGGCAATATTCCTGCTCAGCGAAATACGAAATACGAAATTCTTCGTGTTTTTGATGAATCGGATCGTGCGGTTGTGAATGATTTTGTTATGCAGAACTAATTTTCCTTATATAAAATAAAGCGTACAAGCATAGTAGATATGCTTGATGTGAATAGGAAAAAAACCTTGGACTTCAAAGTCCAAGGTTTTTTTTATAACCGGTTCATATCTCTATCGAATAGAATGCTAGCATGCGGATCGATAGAACGAACGATATATTTGATTCGGCGGGATTCAAATAGATGTATTTTGTAATATAGTACAGGTAGTGTTCCCCATGGCTCGGAGCCAAGTGTTGTCTCTTCTATTCTGTCAACAGATGCTTCGGGATCACGGTGTAACCGAGTCTTAATGGACTCCTCAATTCGTGTTTTCTCGGCACTTACGATACAGATCTTTCGATTAAAGGTATATCCTCTCAAAGAAAAGTGAACACCTTCAAATGCAATCAGATAGGCGATGATGGAATACATCGCTTGCTGCATCCCAAGTGTAACTCCCGCAGCGGTAAGCACAACCAAGTTCACCAGCATAATGACTCGTTCTAATCGATATTTAGATCGATGATTATAGGAGTGATCCATCGGCCGGATCGTCAGTGTATCAAGCGTACCACCTTCATATAACACCATCCCAATTCCGATTCCAAGGAACAACCCACCGCAAGCCGCGGCAAGCAGTGGATGTTCAATAAGAGCAGGAAAGGAATGCAGCATGAGAGAGCTAAGTGAAAGAACAACGAGTCCAAGAACCGTTAGGATTGCATATTGCCTCTGTACTCTTCGGTAAGAAAGAAGTATAAATGGCAAGTTGAACAAAAATAAGAAAAGTCCTAATCGCATCTCAGTTTGATAGGCGAACATGGCTGAAATTCCGGTTACACCGCCGATGATGAGTTGATTCGGATGTAAAAATAGCTCAAGCCCAATAGAAGCAAGAATTCCCCCAAGAATAACAAATAGTAATTTCTTTATCCATATTCGGTAGGATAGTTTGGCTGATGAGGAAAGAACGGAGTGTGGAGATTGATTCATCTTTGTTCCTCCTTTTCCTACATATTTGCGAATCCTTTATTTATTATCTATAGGTTTTTCTTTTAACACTTTAGGTTTTGGTTTCTTCTTGTTGTCTTCAAATTTAAATAGTTTATTAAGTCCACGGTAGATATGTTTCGATTCTTTCGTAAGCAGTGGTCCTAAGATCGCCAGAATCAAAACGTATATAGCAGCGAAAGGCTGGATAATCAGCATGAGTCCGCCAGCTTGAGCCATGTTCGCGAGAATAATAGAAAATTCACCGCGCGATACGATCGTAAGACCGATATTCGAGGAGGCTTTCGTCGAAAGTCCTGCACTTCGTCCCGCAAGCATTCCGGCTACGAAGTTACCAATTAGAGTAACAACGACCGCAATCAGAGCCAGCCAAACGGCTTCTCCACCGAGCGACAAAGGATCAATTGATAATCCGAAGCTGAAGAAGAATATGGCACCAAAGAAATCTTTGAATGGCATAATTAAATGTTCGATACGCTTCGCGTGAGTTGTTTCTGCAAGAACCAGTCCCACGAGAAGAGCACCGATTGCTTCAGCAACGTGAATCGTTTCAGAGAACCCTGCTACGAGGAATAAAGAACCGAAGATAACAAGACCAAACAACTCATTATTACGAATATTAAGCAATTTATTAAGCAAAGGAACGAGTTTGCGTCCTACAATAATGACGATAAGCATGTAACCAAGTGCAATCAGTGCACTTAAAATGACACCGCCGACCGAAGAAGAATCGCTGAGAACAAGTCCTGAAAGAATGGAAATGTATACAGCAAGGAACACATCTTCAAACATAATAATTCCAAGAATCATTTCTGTTTCAGGATTAGCGGTCCTTTTCAGATCAACTAATACTTTCGCTACAATGGCACTAGACGAAATCGTCGTAATCCCTGCAATAACCAGTACTTCTGCGATCGGAAATCCTGACATAAATCCTAGCAAAAGTCCAAGCGTAAAGTTAATCCCTAAATATATACTTCCACCAACTACAATCGATTTTCCTGATTTAATCAATCGTCCGACTGAGAATTCAAGTCCTAGATAAAAGAGCAAGAAGAGCACGCCTATACGACCAAGGAATGAAATAAAAGGCTCGCTCTCAATAAAACGAAAATCAAGATGCCATATCTGTGCGGCATGCGGTCCTACTGCCATACCAATCAAAATATAGAAAGGGATGACAGAAAAACGCAATTTTGAAGAAATCAGTCCGGCTGCCGCGATGAGTGCAATTGCCAAACCGACTTCAAGTACTAAATGATCCATCGGTTCACCAACTTCCATCCTTTAAGATTTGTTTTAATTTTTGCTGCTGATGTCTTTCTCCGACCGCAACGACTGTCGAGTCTGCTGGAATCTTCACATCAGGACCAGGGCTTACATGTTTATTTTTGTTATTCTTATCGACTACGGCAATAATCGTTGCCCCTGAGTTCTGACGGATATCCAGTTCACCAATGGATTTACCGACACAACTGTAATTTGCATCAATTTTGTACCATTCGATAATAAGATCATCGAGCGTCATCTCCATACGCTCCAGTTGTTTTGGTTTGTATGTCATCCCACCCACGATCGCTGCAAGTTGTCTTGCTTCGTAGTCTTCTAGCGTAATCATTGAAATGCTCTGTTCTGGGTCGTTATATTCAAAGTGATACATTTCACGTCTTCCGTCGTCATGAATCACAATAATAACTTTGTCACCACTACTTGTCGTCGCTTGAAATTTACGTCCGATTCCAGGCAGGTCTGTTTCACGAATTTCCATATAGATTAAATCCCCCTAAAGTTTGTTTATAGCCATGAATCTTTCATAGCAGCGTACATAAAGTGTTTACAATTCGTTTTCTCTATGCACTTACAAACGTGGAGGTGAATTTAACGGGTTTAAGATAAAGCCGGCGCCTTAAATTGTCATAAAACACCTTGAAAGGCGGCTCGATCATGGGAACCCGAAAGATCATCAGAATGGACAGTATCGTAAAGAGGTATTGCAAAGGGTTAACGGCAGTTAACTTCAGAGGCAACATCGATTTTCGAATCATTGCTTTGGGGTGATGATTCCCCGAGAAATCCATGGGTTCCATGGTTGATTCGTGGGCGAAAATAGAATGTGACCCTGCAGTCGTGTTACCGAGGGTGGGGATTTGATAGGAAAAAATCACAAATAAACATAGAAAAATCAGTAAGAAACGCTGAATCCAATTCTCTTTTTTCATCCCATCCCCCTCTCTGCAAGATACTGTTACTAAAATAATAACACAAATTTGTTCGGACTCCAAATCCGTTTTTCTTCTTACTATCCTGAGAATACATGTCATTCTTTCCATTAAGCCGCTTCGTATATCCCCTTCGACCGGACCATATAATATTTAGAGAAGGGAGTGGGTCTTGTGGAATTGTTCGCGGTATGGACAGAAGTAAATAGCCAATCAGCAGAAGATTGCTTTTATCGATTCATCAAAAATAAAACAAAAGGTCTACATATAAGCAAACAAGGCTTTCGATTTTCCTATAGGAAATATGAAGGCAAGGCAGCATGGATATGTAAAGGAACGGAAAGTCACCCCGGTTTTAAGGAAGGTTTACCTCGGATGTATCAGATTATGGCTGCAGGTATAGCTGATTACATTCTTGATCAAAAAGAAGAGGAGCAGCTCGACCAGATCCTGAAGCGTGAATGTGTAAATATGGATTCTGAGGAACTTTCGCGGGTCAAAATCATATGTGAACCGCTGCTGAGATCAAGATTCGAAACGGAGCAGGGGACGAGAGAACGAAGGCATGCCAAGCTAACTGAAGGGCTTATACAGGGGATGAAAGAAATACCTATAATTCATCTTGATGGAGTCCTGCGATTTCGGATGCAGAGTTATAAGAAAGAACTTCATGAAATTGTGGAATATGCATTGGATGAATTTTATATGGATCGGCAATATGAGGAGTTTATGAGTCTTTTGAAATATTTTGTTTATTTCCAGGAGACGAAGGTGCCTCTCGTGCATGTCGTGCATAAAGATCAACACGAATTTGTATTGTATGATGAGTACATGCGGCCAATGGTATTGCCTCCAGATGAAAGTGTCATTATGGAAATGCCAGGTATAGAACTTGAAATGGAAGTCGAAGATATGATTATCAGCAGGCTGATCTCCATTTCGCCTAAGAAAATGAAACTGCATACACAGACCCAAGATTTTCCGGTTATTCGATCCATCACACAGATTTTTGAAGATCGAGTGGAAATTTGCCATAATTGCAGACATTGCCGTAAGGTGAAAGAAACGGGGCAGCTGGCGCTTGACGAAGAGGAATCTTTGGAATTATAATAACTGGTATTAAAAGCAATGACAAAGACATGAGCCGTAGAGACTGGGCCGTACAGAGAGAAGAAACCTGGCTGTAATTTCTTCCGGATACCAACTGCGACTTACCCCTTTGTAGCTGTGGTTTAGAACGCTTGCATTTATGCAGACAAGTAAGAACCGCCGGATTCATGCCCGTTATCTTGCATGCTTCAATGAGGGTTGTCCTGTGATGTACAGTAGTGCATGATAAGAGACAACTGAATTAGGGTGGAACCACGAGTATTACACTCGTCCCTTTGCCGGGACGGGTGTTTTTTGCGTCTGCAATAAACATAGCATCGTTCCCCGGCATCCAAAAGGATAAAGGAGGAAATAACAATGGCAGTAAGTATTAAATTACCAGATGGTTCTGTTCGCGAATATGAGAACGGAGCTAGTATCCTTGATGTGGCTGCTTCGATTAGCAGTGGACTCAAAAAAAATGCACTTGCAGGTAAAATGGATGGGATTGTTGTAGATCTTTCTACTCCACTTCGTGAAGGTGCACTTGTTGAAATTGTAACTTATGATTCACCTGAAGGGCTTGAGGTGCTTCGCCATAGTACAGCGCATTTGCTGGCACAAGCCGTAAAACGCCTGTTTGGCAACAAAGAAGTCTTCTTGGGTGTAGGACCTGTGATTGAAGATGGCTTCTATTATGATATGGATCTTGAACATGCACTGAATCCAGAAGATCTGCAAAAGATCGAGAAAGAAATGGAACGGATCGTAAATGAAAACCTGCCTATCGTTCGTAAAGAAGTGAGCAGAGAAGAAGCCATTCGTATTTTTGAAGAAGTTCAAGACCCTTATAAGCTGGAACTCATTCGTGACTTGCCAGAAGACAGCATTATTTCTATCTATGAGCAAGGCGAATTCTTCGACCTTTGCCGTGGACCGCACGTCCCATCCACTGGGAAAATTAAAGTATTTAAGCTGATGAACGTAGCCGGCGCATACTGGCGCGGAGACAGCAAAAATAAAATGCTTCAACGGGTATACGGAACTGCATTTGCTAAAAAAGCACAGCTGGAAGAACATCTTCACTACTTGGAAGAAGCAAAAAAACGGGATCACCGTAAACTTGGTAAAGAACTTAACATGTTTACTTTTTCTCAGCTCGTAGGCCAAGGACTTCCTATTTGGCTTCCAAATGGGGCGAAACTGCGTCGTACTTTAGAGCGTTATATTGTAGACCTCGAAGAAAGTCTTGGTTACAAACATGTATATACTCCTGTTCTAGGCAATGTGGAACTGTACAAAACTTCTGGACATTTAGAGCACTATGAAGAAGATATGTTCCCAAGAATGGTACTCGATAATGAAGAACTTGTACTTCGTCCAATGAACTGTCCTCACCATATGATGGTATATAAGAGTGAAATGCACAGCTATCGTGATTTGCCGGTTCGTATTGCAGAGCTTGGTATGCAGCACCGTTATGAAATGTCAGGAGCACTGACAGGTTTACATCGTGTTCGTGCGATGACTCTAAACGATTCTCATATTTTCTGCCGTCCGGATCAGATCAAAGAAGAGTTTGCTCGTGTTATTGAGCTGATCATGATTGCTTATAAAGATTTTGGCATTCACGACTACCGCTTCCGTCTGTCTTATCGCGATCCTCAGGATACTGAGAAATACTTCCCGAATGATGAAATGTGGGAAATGTCCCAGCGCATGTTGAAGGAAGTAGTAGAAAGTCTGGATATGCCGTTCTATGAAGCTGAAGGGGAAGCTGCTTTCTATGGTCCTAAACTGGATGTTCAGGTAAAAACTGCACTGGGTAAAGAAGAGACATTATCAACTGTTCAGCTCGACTTCTTGCTTCCAGAGCGTTTTGAACTGGAGTATGTAGGAGACGATGGACAAAAACACCGTCCGGTTGTTATCCACCGCGGTATTTTGGGAACTATGGAGCGTTTCACTGCATTCTTGCTCGAAAATTATGCAGGTAATTTGCCGCTTTGGCTGTCTCCAGTTCAAGCAAAAGTAATTCCTGTATCGGTTCATTTTGAGAAGTACGCTCGTGAAGTGGAAGAACAGCTTAGACGCGGCGGTATCACAGTAGAAGCAGATCTGCGTAATGAGAAACTTGGCTATAAAATTCGTGAAGCTCAGCTAGAGAAAATTCCTTATATGTTCATCGTTGGGGAAAATGAAATGAATGACGGCAGTGTCTCCATCCGTAAACGTGGTGAAGGAGATTTAGGAGCTAAGCCTTTGGCTGAGGTAGTACAAATGTTGCAAGAAGAAATTCGTACACACCAAGTCTAAAAAGGATTTAAATAGAGATGGATGAATATATCGTGTGTTTTATGGGGACTCTCTGCTAGAGAAAGGGAGGAATTAAACCTATGATACACCGAGTGATTCGGCGATGTTCTTCAGCTGTTTTGCTGATGATGCTGATTTGTTTTTCTAGTAATGACTTAGCTATTGCCTTTCATGTACAACGAAGTGAGCCGGATGAAGCAAGAGAAGTGCTCGCTCCGCCAACGGAACAGGTGGTCGGGACCGTCAATGTAACGGCAACGGGTTATACTGCGGGATATGAATCAACAGGAAAAGGACCGAATCATCCACTATATGGCATCACTTATTCGGGTGTAAAAGTACACCGGAATAAACAAGGGGTTTCGACCATTGCCGCAGACCCTTCCTTATTCCCTCTCGGAACGGTACTTTATATACCTGGGTACGGATATGGAATTGTAGCTGATACAGGATCTGCTATTAAGGGCTCCAAGATTGATCTGTATTTTCCAACGATTAAGGCGGTATACAGCGAGTGGGGCAAAAAAGATGTGCAGGTTCAAGTAATCAAGCTAGGGAAAGGGAAATGTACGGAACAAATGCTAGAGCAGCTCGGAGATGCGATCATGGTCAATCAGAGCATTCCGGATGCCTTGCTGAATGAAGAAATATAATTATGATTAAAGAGCTTGCTTGGGTAGTCATCCTACCCAGGCAAGCTCTTTTCTTTTTTTGAATAAGAAACAGCAAATCCTCACATAATACGGACTGAGGTAAGCAATACCTCAGGTGAAGCAAGTGACCTACACTTGCAGGAGAGGGAGGTGAATCTGACATGAAAAAAATGAATTCTCAAAGTACGCAAAGTTCCCAAGGTTTCCAAACTCCGAATGAGAAATACGATGCTGAGTTTGGTCAAGAAACGGGCTCTGCAGCTGAAAAAGTAAAACAATCTTCAGCAGCTAAAGTACAAGATAACTACCAAACTCCAGATGAAAAGTATGATGCTGAGTTTGGAGTAGAGAACACAGGAATTAAACAACAAAACCAACAAGGCCAACAAGGCCAACAAAAATAATGTAAGATAAATAAACAGACCCTGAAGAATATTCTTCAGGGTCTGTTTATTTATCTCTTCCGCTTTTCTACTCAGTCTCAAGACCGAGTAGAATTTCATTCCTGCGCCGCTCTTCTTATCATACAATCTCGTTTACAATAAGTACATAATTAGCCAAACTAAAGAAAAATGAGAAAAAGAGAGGGTGCACGAAATATGGCAAACCGTTTTATCGGAGCTGTACTGCTCATCGGAATAGGTTTAGTGGTGTTATTTCACATATTGAACGGGGGGGATTTTAGTCTTAGCTATCTCATCTCCACATTTTGGCCAGTCATTTTTTTGTATCTTGGATTCAGTTCCTTGAAAGACAAAAATTGGATAGGCGGTTTAATATTGCTGTATCTTGGCGCACATTTCTTAAGTAATAATCTAGGATATTCTTATTTCTCTTTCCGAGCTCTGTTCCGTTATGCCGTACCTATGGCGTTAATTGGGGGCGGTCTTTATGTACTCTTAAGTCCGAGAAGAAGGGATCGTAAACATGATCAGAGAACAAAAGAAGATGAAGAATATAAGGTTCCTCCTGCACCACCCGTTGAACCAAGTCCGCTTTACTCCGATTTCGATAAACAGTTTGAGCAAAAGTTTGGCTCAACCGTTAAAGACGATGATAACAAGAAGTATGAACAAGCGAGACAGCAGAATCATTATGGAAATAATAACTATAAAGATGTGGATTTTCATGATGCAAAAATAAACAAATCGACTTTCATTGGTGATATTCGCCTCGGAGATGATTATTACGAATTGAAACCAACCAATATATCTCAGTTTATCGGAGATACTGTAATTGATTTAACGAAAGCACAAATTCCCTATGGAGAGACACGAATTCATATCTCTAGCTTTATAGGGGACATTAAAGTCTTTGCTCCTAGAGATATGGAGATTGGGATCATGGTGAATTCCAATTCGTTCATCGGTGACATGGATGTTCTCAGCAATTCAAAACAAGGTTTTATGAGTAATGCGGTCGCAGAAACTCCCGGTTATAGAGAAGCTGGAAAGAAAGTGCGTATTATTATTAGCGTATTTATCGGCGATGTTAAAGTGAATTCGGTAGGTTAACGCGATGAAGATGATATTTCGAACGGTTAAATGGGAGCTATTGTTATTTTTCTTAATGAATAGTGTAGTTACAGTGGGAATTCTCTATAGCGCTTCTCGAACAGGGTATGCAGGGTTAGCTATGCCCCAGACCTGGCTCTACTATCTAGCGCTCATTGTAATTACAACGCTGATTATTGGCTATATTGCTGGACTGCGTGTCCAGCGGAGAATAGATGTGCTGAATCTAAATATGCTGCAAGTAACGAAAGGGAATCTTTCTTCTCGAATTGCTGCTGATGAGGATGCTTCTTTTTCAGGGATATTCCCGCAATTTAATAGGATGATGGATGCCATCGAGGAACGGATGAAATGGGTACAGAGACTGGGAGAACAAGAGGTAATTGAGAAGGAAAAAGCGGCAGAAGCGGCTGTGCTGGAAGAGCGGAGAAGAATGGCCCGAGATTTACATGACACCGTAAGCCAGCAATTATTCGCGATGCACATGTCTGCTTCTGCTCTCCCGTCTTTACTTAAACAGCATCATGAACAAGGCAGTATAGTACTTGAACAACTGATCACGATGTCACAAACTGCTCAAAAGCAGATGAGAGCGCTTATTGCTCAGCTAAGACCTGTAGAACTGGAGAACCGAAGTCTCGAAGAAGCTCTTGACGCCTGGTTTCCGGATTATTGCAGACAAAATGGACTAAAGGGAGTAAAAGAACAAGAGTTTATTGGCGGGATCTCTGAAGCCATCGAACATCAAATGTTTCTTATTATTCAAGAAGCAATGGCTAATATTGTGAAGCATGCCGGGGCAAGTCTCGTCAGTTTGTCGATACGAGAAGAAGAAAGACGAATTGTATTCAGTGTGAGTGATAATGGCAAAGGTTTTCGTCCGGAAGAAGCAGGAAGGCAAGGTTCTTATGGGCTTATGACAATGAAAGAACGAGCTGAGAAATTAGGAGGAAATGTAGATATAATTGCACACCCGGGAGCAGGAACGACGATAAGAGTGCATATACCTAAGTTTAAAGCTGATTCATAAGAGGAACTTAGTCGGCGGCATATATGGAAGGGGAGATTTAATTGGAACTGGAAAAAACGAAAATTATGATTGTAGATGATCATGATATGGTCAGAATGGGACTAAAAACATACATAAGTTTGGATCCTTCTTTTGAAGTCGTATCGGAAGGTAAAGATGGACATCATGCCTTACATACGTTACAGACCTCTGCCCCCGAACAATTACCCGAACTGATTCTTATGGATTTAATGATGCCTGTAATGAATGGAGTGGAAGCAACAAGAGCCATACTATCTGAATACCCGGACATGAAAATCATTATATTAACTAGTTTTCTTGAGGATCATTTGGTACTCGAAGCGATTGAATCTGGAGCAGTCAGTTATGTGCTTAAAACGATTTCAGCTGAGGAACTTGTTTATGCATTGCAGGGAGCAAAACGGGGGATGCCCGTAATGACAAATGATATTTCTCAAGCGCTTACTCGGGGACTTAGACAAAAAACGGTTCAGGATGACGACTCGGGAATGACGGAAAGGGAGCGAGAAGTTCTGTTGCTCATTGCTGAAGGGAAAACTAATAAGGATATATCGGAAGAACTACATATCAGCATCAAAACCGTCAAAACTCATGTAAGTAATCTGTTAATGAAATGTGAGATGGATGACCGGACACAGCTGGCGATCTATGCTCACCGTAAAGGCTGGGTGAATACATAATAAGATTTTTTTTAATTTCAACAATTTTACATGTTTTATCTCCTTTTTAATTGTTTTTAATGTGTATTTAAGGTTTAAAGTACAAAATAAAGACAGTTAAACAATATCCCTTGGAAGCAAGGGGTTTAGGAGGATAAATAAAATGAGCGAGAATAACAATAATCGTTATAACCGTGAAGAGGACGAACGTGAATATAGTAGAAGCGACGAGCAACGTTCTCCTGAGAACACCGGTGAATCTTACTACTACTCATATGGACCATTTCAATCGATTAACTCCGACGGAAAAGAACATAGTTCGAATAATGTAGATGAGGTAGAAGTAACACCACCAGATCCAATTAAACCGGTTCCGACGATGCTCGAACGGAATTCAAGTGGCTTTGCTCGGTCCGGTCATGCGAACACAGGAACAGGCCAAAGTGAAAACAATGGAAATGGCGGAAATCGCAACTGGAATTACAACCAAAAACCGAAGAAATCCAATTTTAAGACAGGGGTTACTTCTTTTTTCGCCGGCATGATTGTTGTATCACTGCTGATGTTCACCGCAGACCGTATGAACTTGTTTACTCCGGACACTGCATTATCGAATAATGGAACAACTCAAAATGGGGCTTCTGATGACAATAACGGTTCGACAAACACAGGTAATTCTGGGGTAACCACTTCACTTCCCGTGGGATCTACAGACATTTCGAGCGTGGTAAGTAAAGTAAGTCCTGCTGTTGTAAAAATTGAAACTTTGTCTAAATCAAGTTCCAACAGTTCAAGACAAAACAATTCTTATTACAACGACCCTCTTTATCAATATTTCTTTGGTGGTAATGGCAATAATGGAAGCAGCAATAATAACAGCAATAATGGTTCATCTGAGGATCAACTTGTACCACTTGGGATTGGTTCCGGATTTATCTTTGAAAAAGAAGGCTATATTCTTACGAATGAGCATGTGATCTCCGGTGCAGACGTAATTCAAGTTACGCTTGAAGATAATACGAAACCTTACGAAGCAACGCTTCTAGGCAGCAGCAAAGACCTCGACCTTGCCGTTCTGAAAATTGAAGGTGATAACGATTTCCCAGTAGCAACCCTAGGCGACTCGGATAGTATAAAAGTAGGTGAGTGGCTGGTTGCGATCGGAAACCCAGAAGGGTTTGAACATACGGTAACAGCAGGTGTGCTAAGTGCGAAAGATCGTACAATTACGATCAATGATGAAGATACTGGCCAACCTAATGAATATAAAAATTTGCTCCAAACCGATGCGTCAATTAACCCAGGTAACTCCGGTGGTCCTTTGCTTAACTTAAAGGGCGAAGTCATCGGTATGAATGTGGCAGTGAGTGCAGATGCACAAGGAATTGGATTTGCGATCCCATCTTCTGTTATTCAGGAAGTCGTAGATAAACTGAAAAACAATGAAGAAATCCCGAAAGAACCAGAACCATTTATTGGTGCATCTCTGATGAACTTGACTCCAGAAGTTGCAAAACAAATGGGAACAGAACTCACAGAAGGTTCCGTGGTGACCAATTTAATTTATCAATCCCCGGCGTATACTGCAGATCTTCGTCCTTACGATATTATTACAGGTATTAGCGGTACGAAATATGCGACCGCACAAGATTTGATTGAACAAATACAATCAAAAAATGTGGGCGATGTCATTACACTCAATGTAAATCGTGATGGAAAAGATATCGAAATTAAAGTAACCATTGGTAACAAAAATGATTACAACACGGAGAGCAGTTCACAAAGCGTGCAACCTTAATTCGAGTAGCAGATCGATGGACTGTAGCACAGAAGCGAAGGGAATTAGCCCCCTTCGCTTTTTGCTGCTAGAATGGATGCATGCTTGTACATTGCCTGCTACAATATAAGTAAAATGTGAATCAATTTCATAATACCTTTAGTTACAAATTTATCGTTTTAATAAGTTATGAAATGGATTCAAGTGTATAGAAAAAAAGGAGATGCTGGAGTGCGCTCAACAATATTGGTTATTGATGATGACGAAAAAATCATTTCTATGCTAAGAAGAGGTTTAGCATTTGAAGGTTACGATGTACTAACTGCGGCAAACGGAGCGGAAGGGCTTCAAAAAATGCTGGAGGCCGATCCTGACGTTGTTGTTCTTGATGTTATGATGCCTAAAGTGGATGGTTTTGAAGTATGCAGAAGGGTTCGTGAAGGAGGAAGCAATGTCCCGATTCTAATGCTTACGGCTAAAGATGAGATTGAACAACGAGTCAAGGGACTGGATCTTGGGGCAGACGACTATTTAGTGAAGCCATTTGCGCTTGAAGAATTGCTTGCACGAGTACGAGCTTTGCTTCGTCGTAAAACCGAGACTAGTGGAGAGAGCAGTAATCGGCTCAGTTTTGAAGACATCTTGCTCGATTATGATTCTCGCGAAGTACACCGTGCTGGAGTACGGCTTGATCTGACAGCAAAAGAATTTGAACTCCTATATCTGTTTATGCAAAACCCGAAACGTGTGTTATCAAGAGACTTGATTATGGATAAAATATGGGGATTCGATTATAGCGGAGAATCGAATGTACTTGAGGTTTATATCGCGATGTTGCGTCAAAAAACAGAAGAACATGGAGGAAAACGTGTAATTCAGACCATTCGCGGTGCAGGTTACATTTTGAGAGGAGACTCCTAGTATGTCCATCCGGTTACGGCTAACTTTATGGTATTCAGGCTTGCTCGCTGCCGTACTGCTGCTCTTTGGATCGATCATTTATGCGCTTGTGTATCATTATGCTTACCAGGATGTCGAAAATGAGATTTTGAGGCAAACCAGAAGTCTTAGCAAGAAGATGGCCGTTGTTGTGGTGCCTAACTCCGATTTTACGGAAGAACTTAATTTGTTGTTACCGGAAGAGGCGAATCAACTCGCAGATCTGCAAATCTATGTCCAGCTATATAATTATGAGAATAATAAAGTAGTGACTTCAAAAAACCTGAATAACTTCAATTTTGAAGTACCTGCAACCATAAATGAGGCAATGGAAAATGAAGGATGGAAACGGATGCTCGTGGATAAGACTCCTTTCCTTGTCTATCAATTCCCATTCACCTATACGATTCAAGGAACGACAGAGCAGGTTAGCGGTCTGCTGCAGGTAGGTTCGATTACGGCATCAGAAGATAAATTAATGGATCGTCTGCTTTTTATTTTGGTGTATGTATCCATTATTACGATTATGCTTGCCATGAGTGTAGGGTTGTTTCTGGCCCGTAAGTCGATGCGGCCGCTGGTTCATATTATTAATGCAGCCAATGGCATTCAGTCCGGGAACGATCTTAGTGTACGGATTGAGTACGATGGACCGGAAGATGAAATAGGTAAACTTATAGGAACGGTAAATAAGATGCTTGCTCGTACGGAAGGGTTCTTCAAAGAACTTGAGGATGCTTATGCCGCGCAAAGACGCTTTGTTTCCGACGCATCTCACGAGCTGAGAACACCGCTTACCACGATTCGTGGGAATACCGATTTTCTGAAGAAGCTATGGGATCCCGAGGCGGATGGCAGTAAACAAATGAGTGATGAGATGAGAAAAGAAATCACCTTAGAAGCCATTGATGACATCTCAGATGAAGGAAAACGAATGAGTCGTCTTGTGAATGATATGTTGTCACTAGCGAGAGCTGACACTGGCCAGACCATTGAACTTCATCCGATCCCCTTATCTATTCTTGTGAAGGAAGTAGCGCGCAGGGCGCACCATCTCGAACGGACAGCGGAATGGAATTATGGTGATTTGGAAGTACTGAACGGAGTATATGTGCTTGGAAATAAAGACTATTTGCAGCAAATGTTATTTATCTTTATTGAAAATGCCTTTAAATATACACCGGAGGGAAGCGTAACACTTGATGCAATTATTTATAATGGTCAGGTAGGCCTTAAGATCAGTGATACGGGTATAGGGATGGATAAAGATGAGGTTCCTTATATTTTTGATCGTTTCTATAGGGCAGATGAGTCCCGCGGGGTTACAAAAGGAACAGGCCTTGGCCTATCGATTGCCAAATGGATTATTGAGGAGCATGGCGGTTCTGTAGAAGTCCTGACCAAGCTGAATGAAGGTACGACTTTTATTATATGGCTTCCGTTGGTGTTGGCTCCCCCCCTCGAATAAGGTATACTAAGACTACGTTTAGAAGAAAGCAGGTGGCAACATGGAAGTACTACGAATTTCACCACGTGGATATTGTTATGGTGTGGTAGACGCTATGGTGCTGGCACGACAAGCAGCAAGCAACTTGGATCTGCCAAGACCCATTTATATACTCGGTATGATTGTGCACAACAGTCATGTGACGCATTCTTTTGAAGATGAGGGCATCATTACACTTGATGGACCAAACCGTCTTGAAATATTGAAACAGGTAGACAAAGGTACTGTCATTTTCACTGCACACGGTGTTTCTCCTGAGGTGCGTAAGATTGCGCGGGAGAAAGGACTCACTACGGTGGATGCGACTTGTCCTGATGTAACCAAAACGCATGACCTCATTAGAGAAAAATCTGCTGAGGGTTATCAGATTATTTATATCGGTAAAAAAGGGCATCCCGAACCGGAAGGAGCCATCGGTATTGCTCCAGATTCGGTACATCTCATTGAGAAAGAAGAAGAGATCGAGGCTCTTGATATCCCGAAAGGGAAAATCATTATTACAAATCAGACTACGATGAGTCAGTGGGATATTAAAAACATTATGAAAAAGTTGCTCCAGAAGTTCCCAGGAGCTGAAGTTCATAATGAAATCTGTCTTGCTACTCAGGTGCGTCAAGAGGCGGTTGCAGAACAAGCAGGGCAAGCTGACCTTGTCATTGTGGTAGGCGATCCTCGCAGTAATAACTCCAATCGTCTTGCACAGGTATCTGAGGAGATTGCTGGAGTAACAGCTTACCGGATTTCGGATGTTACCGAAATCAAACAGGAATGGCTCAAAGGCGTCAATAAGGTCGCTGTTACTTCCGGTGCTTCGACACCTACGCCGATTACCAAAGAAGTCATTAATTATCTGGAACAATACGATGCGAATGATCCAACGACGTGGGAGATTCAGCGTACAGTGAATATGAAGAAGTTGCTCCCGCCAGTGAAAAAAGTGAAATCGTAATTTATTTTATATAGAGAAGAAGACCGGGTGAATTGAACCCGGTCTTCTTCTTTTTTTAAGAATGCAAAAAAATCAGCAGATATATCGGTATCAATTTAATATAGAGCGCATAAAGTAAGGAGAGCTTGACGCGAAGTTATAAAACATGTATAGTTGCTTTAACGTATAAAAGCTTAAAAGCGAACAAGCGTTTAAGTGTAATAGTGTGAATAACAACTGAGGTCTCTCATAGAGTATGATTTCACATTCGAAAGGTGGAGAATAATACCATGATCGTTATAACAGGAAACACCACACCGGAAGAACAGATTCAAGATATTATTTCAGCGATTGAAAAGGAAGGACTTCAAGTTCACCTTTCCCGCGGTAATGATCGTACTGTTATTGGACTGATCGGAACTGTTGAACCTAAACTGGCTGAACACTTACGGCAAATGAAAGGTGTAGAGAACGTAGTGAAAATTTCGAAGTCTTACAAACTAGCAAGTCGTGACTTTCATCCTGAAGATACCGTTATTTCTATAAAAGGGGTTAATATAGGCGGCGGTGAGCTTGTCGTAATGGGCGGTCCTTGTGCTGTGGAATCGGCAGAGCAGATCGATGAGATTGCGGGTCTTGTAAAAGCAGCGGGTGGGCAAGTGCTGCGCGGCGGAGCATTTAAACCTCGCACAGGACCTTATAGCTTTCAAGGAGTGGGAGTAGAAGGACTTATTATGATGGCAGAAGCCGGAAAAAAACATGACCTTCTGACTATTACAGAAGTCATGACACCTGAATATGTTGATATTTGTGCGGAATATGCAGATATTCTTCAAGTGGGTACTCGGAACATGCAAAACTTTGATTTGCTGCGGAAACTCGGTACATGTGGTAAACCGGTTCTGCTAAAACGTGGATTTAGTGCAACTTACGATGAACTTCTGAATGCAGCGGAATATATCCTTGCAGGAGGAAATCCAAACGTTATGCTATGTGAACGAGGAATCCGTACGTTTGAGACGTACACTCGAAATACTCTGGATTTGTCAGCTATACCTGTTCTGAAAGACCTTAGCCATTTACCTGTTATCTCTGACCCTAGTCATGGTACAGGGCGCAGAGAGCTTGTAGAACCGATGACAAAGGCTTCTGTGGCTGCAGGAGCAGATGGACTTATTATTGAAATGCATACAGATCCAGACAACTCAATGACAGGCGATGGAGTTCAATCCTTATTCCCAGATCAATTCGCTGGACTCCTTCAAGATCTAGAGAAGCTGGCACCAATCGTTGGTAAATCATTTAGCACAAAAAAAGCGCCTTTGATTCATCAAAGTTGATGTAAGGTTTGATATTTTATGAATAGCCTATAATCTCGTTCTATAGAACGAGGTTATAGGCTATTAGTCTATAATCCTATCAATCCTGCTAGTGTCAGCAATTCTCACACTAGTATAAAAAATACCTGACATAACTATTGACGATGTAAGATTTGGGATTTATACTTACCTCAGTTGAAAATTAGATTGATGAACATTCACAAGGTTATGGGTGTTTAATGTTCGGATAAATTGGGAGGAAGTACACATGTCTGTTGAAAATGTATTGAAAACAATCCAAGAAAACAACATTGAGTGGGTCGATTTTCGTTTTGTAGATTTATCTGGTCGTGCGCATCACATTAGTTTGCCGTCTACCGAAGTAGATGCAGAAACGTTCGTTAATGGAGTAGCATTTGATGGATCTTCCATTCCAGGCTTCCGTGGTATCGAAGAATCTGACATGGTTATGATGCCAGATCCAGCATCCACTTTTATTGATCCATTTACTCAACATCCAACTATTAATATTATGTGTGACATATATACTCCAGATGGTGAGCGTTATGAACGTGACCCGCGCAGTATCGCAGCGAAAGCGGAAGAATATCTACAAAAAACAGGGATCGGTACGCGTGCTAATTTCGCTCCAGAATCAGAATTCTTTATTTTTGATGATGTACGTTATGAAAGTGGAACAAACAGCGCTTCTTTCTTCGTTGATTCCGAAGAAGCTGGATGGAACACCAATCGTAAAGAAGAAGGCGGAAACCTTGGATTTAAAGTCCGCGTAAAAGGTGGATATGTTCCTGTAGCTCCAGTAGATACACAACAAGATATCCGTAGTGAAATGTCTCGTTTGCTTGAAGAAGCAGGCATGCGCGTAGAACGTCATCACCATGAAGTAGCTACAGCAGGTCAAGCCGAGATCAATTTCCGTTTTGACACTCTTACGAAAACAGCAGATAATCTCCTCGCATATAAATACATTGTACATAACACAGCCCGTCAATACGGTAAAACGGCAACGTTTATGCCAAAACCTCTGTTTGGTGATAACGGTAGCGGAATGCACGTTCACCAATCTATCTTTGACGGCGACACTCCACTATTCTATGAAAAAGGCGGATACGCTAACCTTAGTGAAATGGCACTCCATTACATCGGTGGTATTCTATACCATGCTCCAGCATTGATTGCATTAACTAACCCAAGCACGAACTCATTTAAACGTCTTGTACCTGGTTATGAAGCTCCAGTAAACCTTGTATATTCCAAAGGGAACCGCTCTGCAGCAGTACGTATACCAGTCGCAGCAGTAACACCTAAAGGATGTCGTATCGAATTCCGTACTCCGGACTCTACAGCGAATCCATACCTTGCATTTGCAGCAATGCTGATGGCAGGTCTTGATGGAATCAAACGTAAAATCAATCCTACAGAGCTTGGTTACGGACCAGTAGACAAAAATATCTATGAATTGCCTGAAGACGATAAAGCGAACATTCGCAGTGTTCCGACTTCTTTAGAAGAAGCACTGGATGCACTGGCTGCGGATTGTGAATTCTTGACTGAAGGCGGCGTATTTACAAAAGATTTCATCGAAAATTACATTAAAATCAAACGCAGTGAAGCAAAAGCTGTTGCAATTCGTGTTCATCCACACGAATATAGTCTGTATTATGACTGCTAAGTAGCAATAATATTAATTTATATCTTTAAGAACCCTCGGGAATGATATTTCCCGGGGGTTTCATAATATTGTAATATATGTAACGGATATGAGGTATAAATACACTTGAAATCACGAACGTTTATTGCTATCATAGCCATTATCATACGTATCATTAGATGTCATATAAAGATAACAGGGAGAGAAGGGCGGTTTCAATGATGAATAAAAGAGCGTTCAATTTCAATGCAGGACCAGCAGCATTACCATTAGAGGTGCTCGAACGGGCACAGGCAGAACTTGTAGATTATAAGGGTACTGGCATGTCTATAATGGAAATGTCTCATCGTGGAGCGGTATATGAATCAGTACATAATGAGGCTCAGGAGCGTTTGTTATCTCTTCTTGGCAATCCTAAAGGTTATAAAGTATTATTTTTGCAAGGTGGAGCGAGTACACAGTTCGCTATGATCCCTATGAATTTTCTCTCTGCGGGCGTAACAGGTAGTTATGTTAACACAGGCAGCTGGGCTAAGAAAGCTATCTCAGAAGCGAAAATCATTGGTGAGACCCATATTGCTGCTTCTGGTGAAAGCAGTAAGTTTATGAAGCTGCCAGATCTATCAGGAATAGAGATTGCGGAGAACGCAGCTTATCTGCATATGACTTCTAATGAAACGATTGAGGGAACCCAGTTCAAGGATTTCCCAGATACGGGTAATACACCGCTTATCGTAGATATGTCCAGTGATATTTTGAGCAGACCTCTAGATATGAGCAAGTTTGATATGATTTATGCTGGAGCTCAGAAAAATTTAGGGCCGTCAGGGGTTACCGTAGTCATCGCTAAAGAAGAAATGTTGACAGATTCACCAAAAACAATTCCATCTATGCTTCGTTATGATACTTTCTTAGGGAACAATTCACTATATAATACGCCTCCATCCTTTGGAATATATTTAGTAAATGAAGTGCTGAAATGGATTGAAGAACAAGGCGGTCTCGCGCAAGTGGAGAAAGCAAATGAGAAGAAAGCGGGATCAATCTACCAAGTGATTGATGAAAGCCAAGGTTTTTACCTCGGCTGTGTAGATGCTGAGGATCGTTCTAGAATGAACGTAACTTTCCGATTGGCTGATGAAGCACTGGAGAAGGAATTCATTAAACAATCGGAAAAAGAAGGATTTATTGGAATTAAGGGACATCGGAGTGTAGGTGGGCTTCGCGCTTCTATTTATAATGCCGTTCCTTCTGAAAGCGTAAAGGCACTTACAGATTTTATGAAACAATTTCAGAAAATAAATGGTTAATACATGAATTATTAAAAAAAATTCTATTTACCTCCCACAAAAATTTGTGGGAGGCTTTCTTTTATATTATAATTTAATTCTTATACAGTTCATACAAGAGGAGAAATGAGTCAGATGGCATTACACATCGTATTAGTGGAACCCGAGATTCCGGCGAATACCGGCAATATAGCAAGAACTTGTGCTGCAACAGGAACCCATCTTCATCTTGTCCACCCGCTTGGTTTTAACACAGATGACCGAACGTTGAAACGTGCAGGGCTGGACTACTGGCATGCCGTGAATATTGAATATCATGATTCCTTTGAAGAAGTACAGCAGAAATATGCCGGCAGTCGGTTTTTTTATGCAACTACAAAAGCAAAAAATAGGTATTCTGACTTCCAATTTCAGGATGGTGACTTCCTAGTTTTTGGAAAAGAGACAAAAGGGCTTCCTCCGGAATTGATCGCCAAAAATCAGGAAACCTGTATGCGTATGCCAATGTCAGATGCAGTCAGATCTCTCAATTTGTCCAATTCTGCGGCAATAATCGTATATGAGGCGCTAAAACAACTAGATTTCCCTGGAATGGAGTAATTTAGTTCATTTTAGTAACTGTCTTTCCTAATTATGGTAACTAAAATAAAGTTAATAATTTTATTAATTATTGCAGGATTCGACAAAAACGTAGCGAATGTATAAACTATAGTTCTATTGTACCTAGAAATATTTTGAACAGGAGTGTGTACTGTTAATGAAACCTGCTGGAGTAGTGCGAAAAGTAGACCAACTTGGAAGAATTGTGCTTCCTAAATCTTTACGTAAAAGATATCAAATGAATGAGGGAGATCCTGTGGAGATCCTCGTACAAGGTGATCACATCATCCTTGAGCGCTATCGTCCTAAATGTATTTTCTGTGGATCGATGGAAGAAGTAAATGATTTTAAAGATCGTTATATTTGTGCTTCTTGCCTCACAGAAATGACGGGGCTTCAAGAAAACGCCTAATCACCCTGGTGGAGACAGATTGCAGGCGTGATAGATAACTTACGTCTAGTTCTAACAAAAAAAAGCTCACCTCATAGAGGCGAGCTTTTTTTTGTTGTTTCTAAAGACCTTTTGTCTTGTCATCATTATAGGAGGACGTCAAGATTCCTACTGTGTAAAGGACAAGGACTATGGTGATGATCCAGAAAGTCAACGAGAATGACATGTCATCCACCTCCTGTTAATCTCGCAGCCCTTATTATACCTATTTTTCTATAAAAAAGGAATCTTTTCCCTGTTAGAGCGAATCACGAATCATTACATGGATTTATTCATAAAACAAAAAATGAGTAGGTACTTTTCTAAGATTTCCATCGGATGGATCATTTACAACCTTTCCATTCAGAACAAGAGAGGATGAGCCGCCTCCATCAAGGTTATAGGCATCTTGAACTCCAAGGGTATACAATTTATGCTGCAGTTCTTCTAAAGTGGCACCAGAGCTTCCTTTTTCGTTATAACCGTCGATTACGAGAATAAGCAGTTGATCATCTTTATAATTGCCAATGACGGTACGAGGAGCACGGCGCGGTGTGTTTTTCCATTTGGAAGGGATAACCGTCTTTTTGCCATTCTTCATCAGCATAGGGACAAACGTAGCACCAAATACAGGCTCTTGCTGATCTAGGGCATATTTACTGAAATACTTCCCGCCTATGAGTTTCCCCTCTTTATTCATTCCC
Source organism: Paenibacillus sp. J45TS6 (assembly GCF_018403285.1). GTDB lineage: Bacteria > Bacillota > Bacilli > Paenibacillales > Paenibacillaceae > Paenibacillus. The sequence goes on from NZ_BOSJ01000004.1 coordinate 201,983, forward strand.
ACAAAAGCGAGATCTTTGATACTCGGATGAAAACCTGTTACGTATTTTCCATCTTGTACTGTTGTGCTGAGCGGATATCTTTTTCCCCCGCTTTCTGCATATCCCCCCGCATTGATTCCGGCCACAGCTCCGCCGCGAAGAACAGCTTGCAGGGTTGTCTGAGAAGATCCAAGCTTATCGTCAAGAGCCATTTGCATGGCGGAAGGATCTTTGAGTTTTATTTTCATCGCAAACCCATGGTAAGTACCAGGATTCACTTTAAAAAGTTCGATGCGGATACGGTCACTATCAACGACTTCGTAAGGCACACCTAATTTTGTCTGAATCCGCCGATTATAGACCGCTTCGGGTTTCTTAGCTTGGGCTGCCGTCATATTCGCAATACTTTGCATGGTTTTACTTGTACTGTTATAAAGTTCGGTTGTTCTTTGAATGGACGAGGATGTACTCTCGGCGAGTGCCTTTGCCGTATCCAGGTCACTTTTAATTCCTTCGGTTGTAGAACGAATATCACTTGAGGGAACATAATGTTCCACCGGTTCTGTAACTTCGATAACAAGGGGCTGCTGAAGTAACAAAAGACAAAGAATGATTCCGACGAACGGTGCTGTCGAAAGCATCAGGAAACGGTTCAATCTTTTAACAGTGATCATTTAAGTAAATCCATTTTCTTCTGGAGCGTGTCCAGCTGTTTTTTGACTTCTCTAAGCTCTGTGTACAACTGATTGCTGTTATCGGATGTGTTACCTGCATTGTCTTTTGTAAAAGTCAGCAGTTCATTAAAAGTCTTAACTTGTTCCTGGATTGCAGCGATTTCAGAACCGATATCTTCCATTTGAAGTTGATATTCTTGTTTGACAGCAGTGAGCTGTTCATTCGTATAGGTTTTCATCTCTACTACCATTTGCTGTTTCAGATAATTGCTATAGGAATAAGCTGCAAAGATGCCAATAGCAATAATAATGATCCATAGGATCAGGAACATGCGGACAGAGCGTTTGTTCTTACTTGCAGTTTGCCTGGTAGGATGGCTTGGTGACTGCTCTGTAGATCGATCCAATTTTCACCACTCCTCGCATTAATCGACTATATTCTATGATTTTCCAGACCTCATTCTATCACGGCCCTATCATTTCCGCAAAAAACGCCTTCTGGGCCAATTTAAACAAAAAGAGATTGCATCGGAAGGAAGTCCTAGGATACAATTTCATATATAGACCAAATTAAGGACTTAAGAGGGATGCAATTTTCGACAATATGTGATCTGTTTAACCATTTATGTATGAGGCTTCCTCTAAACAACGATTGCCGCAACATATGGAATGTAAGTCATAAAATAGGCGATAACATCGATCTAACGATCTTTTAAATATATATACTAATTTACTAGGGGGAGTTTTTATGAGAAAGGACTGGCAGGTGGTCTTAATTGATATACATCCGACGAGTATGCTAGGTACAAAGCTGATTTTAGAAGAACATCAAGATTTGAGTGTAAAAGCAATGGTTTCAACAGGTAGAGAGGGACTTATAGAAGTTGATAGACTTCATCCTGATCTAGTGCTAATGGATTATAAATTGCCGGATGGAGAAGCTGATCATTTCATTGAACAGATGAAGCAATTATCAGCAGACACACATATCATCGTAATGACAGATGAAGACGATTTGAAAATATTCAGAAAATATATCGGGATCGGCGCGAGCGGAGTTATTTCTAAGCAATCTTCACCGCTGAAATTGATTCATCTCATCACAGGATTGCGTGAAGGACTAGCCTCTATTCCTCTGACATGGCTGCAGAATGAAGATTGGGGTCAACTAGGAGAGCCAGAACTTGATGTGGATATCCAGCTCACTGACATGGAGAAGTTCATTATGGAAAGAATTGTTCAAGGGATAACGTACGATAAGATCGCTAAAGAGATTAATGTAAGTCGCAGATCGGTTGATAATTATTTGCGGAAAATATATACGAAATTAGGTGTATCAAGCAGAGCACAAGCTATTGAGCAGTTTACGCTATACACCAAATCCAAAAAACCACATATATAACCTGAGCAGGTAGAGAAGGCATATTGCTTCATGGCAGCGAATAGCTTTTATACGTCTGGGTTCTTGTTATAATTAAGCAAGGGTCATGTTTCGAATAAAAAATAGGGAGGACTGACATGGAATTTTCATTTGCTTCCCGTGCCTCAAAGTTATTGTCTTCTCATCTACATAAGGTGAATAAAGAAGAAAGACAGAATTCTTTTATATCTCTTGCAGAGGAATTGCCGGCAGAGGAGTTTTTTCCGATTAAGCGACTAGGAGAAGCAGCTCGTATGGTATTATCTTCAGATCCTGCGGTTTTACAATATGGAGAGCCGCAGGGCTACGCTCCCCTTCGAAGCTGGATCAGTGAGGATTGGAAGCAGAGAAGAGGTATGCATACGACAGCAGATCAGATTTTGCTGACGGCTGGAACACAGCAGGCTATAGATCTTATTACAAGGCTGCTTGTGGATATAGGTGATTCTGTCGTCGTAGAAAATCCGACCTCCCCTGGATGTCTTCAGGTGCTGGAGATGCAAGGTGCTAATATTATAGCTGTAGAGAATGACCTGGAAGGTCTGTTGCCAGATCGCCTAGAAGAGCAGTTTCAAAGTGTGAAACCGAAACTGCTTTTTGCTGCACCCAGCTTCTCAAACCCAACCGGAATACTATGGAGTTTGGAGCGGCGTAAAGCCGTGCTGGAATTATGCCGCAAGTATGAAGTTCTGATTGTGGAGGATGATTCCTACGGCGAACTGCATTTTGGATCAGAGGAGGCGGCTTCTCGGTTTTCAGTATCTTATCCAACGCTGTATGCGCTCGATGCCATGGATGGCGGGAATCAAGTGCTTTATATAGGTTCATTCAGCAAGACCATAGCACCTGCGATGCGAACTGGATGGGCTGTTGGCGACCAAAGACTTATTAGAGGAATGTCTACTTTAAAACAAATGGCCGATTGGCAATCAAGTTCGATGAATCAACAAATTTTATATTTTTTACTTCATGAATCTTCTTTTCGGTGGAAAGAACATTTGGCGCTATTGAACAGGGAGTATGAGGTTAGACTCAAGCTGGTCCTTGAATTATTAAAGAGACCGGGGTTTAAGGAAGTGAAGTACCACCCGCCATCTGGAGGTATGTATTTGTGGATTCAGCTTCCACAAGGGCTGCGCAGTGAAGCGCTACTGAGGGCATCCATGCGACTTGGCGTCGCTTTCTTACCAGGAAGCAGATGTTCTCCTGGAAGACAGGCAGATGAGTACATCCGAATCAACTTCAGCAGGCCGGGTAGAGAAGAGTTGCTGTTAGGGATGAATCTAATCAGTGAAGCGATACAGGAGTTCACTGCTAGGAGGTAAGGACGCCCCATATTGGAGGGGGTGTTCTTTTTTTTAAGGTGTATAATTCCATATTAAAATAAATAGTTGCACTAACTAACATTTTTATATATAATATTAATTAGTCAGTTGCATTAACTTTTTTAGTTGTTGTGACGATAAGAGCTGTAGCAACATTTTCTATTCATTTATATCGATCAATTGGTGATCATTTGTTACAGTGAACTATTTATAATATGGGGGAACGAACAATATGTCTAAAGTTCTATTTATTAAAGCAAACGACCGCCCAGCGGATCAAGCAGTAAGTGTTCAAATGTACGATGCATTCTACAATGCATATAAAGAAGCAAACCCAGCAGATGAAATTGTGGAACTAGATCTGTATGCTGCTAACCTGCCAGCTTACGGTAACGATGCTGCAACAGGAACATTCAAAGTAGCGAAAGGTATTGAAACAACTCCTGCAGAGCAAGAAGCTGCAGACCTGGCTGCTTTCTACCAAAAACAATTCTTTGAAGCAGATAAAGTGGTTGTTGCATTCCCGCTTTGGAACTTCACTGTACCTGCACCGCTTGTAAACTACATATCTTACCTGAGCCAAGCTGGCGTAACATTTAAATATACAGCTGAAGGTCCAGTAGGACTTGCAGGTGACAAAAAAGTTGCACTTCTGAACGCACGTGGTGGCGTTTATTCTGAAGGTCCTGCAGCAGCAAGTGAACTTGCTGTGAAATATGTATCTTCCGCTTTCGGATTCTGGGGTATTCAAAATCCTGAAGTTTACATTATTGAAGGACATAACGCGTTCCCTGATCGTGCTGCACAAATCGTTCAAGACGGTTTGAAAAATGTTGCAGAAGCAGCTGCACGTTTCTAATAAGTAATGATGAGCAAAAGGCTGAGTTCCTACCTCGAATGAGGAAGGGACTCAGCCTTTTCTTTTATAAGACAAGTCTATTTTTTGAACTCATCATCAGCAAGTACTTTTTCAGCAATAAGAAAGTCATTTTGAGCAAGCGTGGTTTGTTGTAAGACATTCTCATAGGTTGTTAAAGCTTCCTTGCCAGCGGGTGTTAATCTGTAGCTGCCTCGCTTAATACGCTCAAACCATCCATAATAATTGTTTTGAAGAATGGAAGCAGCTGTACTGATTCCCGTAGTTCTTGCGAGCTGTGCAGGAGAAGCAGAGGGCAGAGGCTCAAGGGCGTAGGCTACTTTTAGAGCTCTTTCGCGGTAAGCAGTGACCAATTTTGTTTTGTGGCTACCGCCTAGGTTATAATCGCCGCTGCGACCCTCAAACTCACGCAGTAGTTTTTGTTTGCGTATGGATTTTTTTGATTTTAGCTGACATTGCGGTTGACATAAGATATCTACAAGTGCAGGCTTTGTCTTATAAATAGTCACGGTAATAAGTCCAAGTCCAAGCTTTTGACAAAGCTCCGTAATTTCACTAAACCGCTGGTTCACAGCTCCGCGTTTAGCACGGTTACGTTCTACAGCAAGATAGACATTGTTACTTATTTTTAATCGCTGCATCCCCTGAAGGAGCAGGGATAGATTGAATGATTTTTTAATTTCCACAATCAGCGGATCAGCCGATCCTTCTTTGACTCCAACAAGATCACAATACCGGATCTCGGATTTAATATGATACCCTTGCTTTTCAAAAAAGGATTTAACGGGTTCATATAATTCGGTTTCGTACCCCACAGCCATCCCTTTATCAAACTCCTTTATGAATTTACTGCTTCTAATAGCGCTTGTTTTCTCATATACGTACAAGTATAACATTGCTCTTCTTTTTTCACCCTAACATACCTTGCGCTAGGATTCCAAAACATTTTCTTTCCCTGGTTTTTCTCGTTTTTTGCGTAAAAAAGGGAGACCTGTCACAAAAAAAGAGGCAACTTATCCGAATTAACGCATAGGTATGTAATACACTTTTTTTAGATCAAAGTGTCGGACTTCTCTCACTAAAGTGATCAGGAACTGAAGGCAGAGGAGCTTAGACAGTTAGGAAAAAGATGGGTTAGCAGTTCATGGAATGGACCTATTCGGAGTGGATGCTGAATCACTATGGAGCCATGGGAGGTACGAAAGAGCATGAATATTTTTGAACGCGTAGCTGAATTTCGAGCGGAAACCGATCGATTGTCATGGACGGGGACATTTAAAGACTATATTCAGATTTTGCAAAAGGATCCTACGCCTGCAATGACGGCTCATGCCAGAGTGTATGAAATGATCAAATCGTATGGTGTGGAAGAAAAAAATGGCCATAAACGGTATAAGTTTTTTGAACAACAAATTTTTGGACTAGACCGCAGTGTAGAAAGATTGGTTGAGGAGTATTTTCACTCCGCAGCGAGAAGGCTGGATGTCCGAAAACGAATTTTGCTCTTAATGGGTCCGGTCAGCGGCGGAAAGTCCACACTTGTCACGTTGTTAAAACGCGGGTTGGAGCAATTCTCACGTACAGATAAAGGAGCGGTTTACGCAATAGAAGGCTGCCCTATGCATGAAGATCCGCTGCATTTGATTCCGCTTGAACTAAGGCCCGAAGTAGAGAAAGAGCTTGGAGTACGTATCGAAGGGAACCTATGCCCTTCTTGCCAGATGCGCCTTCGTACGGAGTACGATGGAGATATTGAAAAAGTCCGAGTAGAACGCGTCTTTATATCAGAGGACAGTCGTGTTGGAATTGGAACCTTTAGCCCTTCGGATCCGAAGTCGCAGGATATCGCTGATCTCACCGGCAGCATTGACTTTTCAACCATTACAGAATATGGTTCTGAATCAGATCCGCGGGCCTATCGGTTTGATGGAGAACTCAATAAAGCGAATCGCGGACTCATGGAGTTCCAGGAAATGCTGAAATGCGATGAAAAGTTTTTGTGGAATTTGCTGTCACTCACCCAAGAGGGGAACTTTAAGGCGGGGCGTTTTGCACTCATAAGTGCAGATGAGCTTATCGTTGCTCACACCAACGAATCAGAGTACAAATCTTTTATATCGAATAAAAAGAATGAAGCATTACAATCCCGGATGATTGTTATGCCGGTTCCGTATAACTTAAAAGTTTCGGAAGAGGAGAAAATTTATAAAAAGCTGATTGAGCAAAGTGACATGCGTCATGTGCACATTGCCCCGCATGCCCTTAAGACGGCTGCCATTTTCTCCATACTTACTCGTTTAAAAGAATCAAAAAAACAAGGAATGGACCTTGTTAAAAAAATGCGGATGTACGATGGTCAAGAAGTGGAAGGATATAAAGAAGCAGATTTGAAGGAAATGCAAAACGAGTACCTTGAAGAAGGAATGACAGGGATTGATCCTCGTTATGTCATTAACCGAATCTCCAGCGCGCTCATTAAACAAAATCTAGAGTGCATTAATGCGCTTGATATCCTTAGGGCCATTAAGGATGGTCTAGACCAGCATGCTTCTATTACGAAAGAAGAACGTGAGAAATATCTCAACTTCATCTCGATTGCACGTAAAGAATATGATGAGTTAGCGAAAAAAGAAGTGCAAAAAGCATTTGTCTATTCTTTTGAAGAGTCTGCTAAGACTTTGTTTGAAAATTATCTTGATAACATCGAAGCGTTCTGCAATTGGACGAAAATACGTGATCCGTTAACGGATGAAACGATGGATCCAGATGAGCGCCTTATGCGCTCTATAGAAGAGCAGATCGGGGTATCTGAGAATGCCAAAAAAGCATTCCGTGAAGAAATTCTAATTCGGATTTCAGCATACTCCCGTAAAGAGAAGAAGTTTGATTATAACAGTCATGATCGCTTAAGAGAGGCCATCGAGAAGAAATTGTTTGCAGATCTTAAGGATATCGTGAAGATTACGACATCGACGAAGACACCAGATGCTATTCAATTAAAGCGGATTAACGAAGTCAGCTCGAGACTTATTGACGGGCACGGATACTGCCCTGTATGCGCAAATGAACTTTTGCGTTATGTCGGCAGCTTGTTGAACCGTTAACTTTTAAATTGACTGTAAAGTTGCTCGATTGTAGTACGTGTTTTCCCATCCATCCACTTTGATTTAGATTGATAACAGCGTTAACTTTAGGTGACTTAACAGTTGCCTGGTTAACGCTTTTATTATGATAAAAAGGAAAATATTTGATGAAACAGGACTTTGGATCTATGTTTTACTAGGGTTTTCGTTCTATAATGATCAAAGTACGAATAGAAAATTGCACAAGAATACAGAAAGAAAGAGGAATTAAATGTGATGATCGATGTTTCACAAGAAAGAAAAAAACAGCTCGATTTTATAGGACTAACAGATAGTGAATTGAAACTTCTTAATCGTCATCGTCCTGTTTTCGAGCAAATTGTGGACAAAGTTGTAGATCGTATGTATGAACATATAGGCCGGATCGAAGAACTTAGAACAATAATTGAGAGACATTCTACCATTGAACGACTTAAAGAAACACAACGTTGGTACTTTCTGTCCTTAACCGATGGAGTCATTGATGAGCCTTTTATTGAGAAGAGAATTAAGATTGGTTTAGTACATTCTCGCATTGGATTAAATGCCGATTATTACCTTGGAACCTATATGGTTTATCTGGATTTAGCTACCCAGTACATGCAGGAGTTTCTTCCAGACAATTGGTATCCTGTTATACATGCACTAACTAAGATGTTTAATTTCGATTCACAGCTTGTGCTAGAAGCCTATGAATCGAAAGAAAAGGATACGATTAATGAGGTCGTACAAGAACAGGAACTTATGTTAAAAGCAATTACAGAAGTATCTCAAAAGCTTACAGGAATGATCGACGAGCTACATAGAAATACACAAGTGATTTCTAAGACTGCGAAAGAGACAGCAGCATCACAAGAATTGGCCCATGGTTTAGTTAATGAACTGAATCAGGAAGTACAGCATATACAGAAGATGGGCACGCTTATTCGAGATATATCAGACCAAAGTCATCTTCTTGGCTTGAATGCGGCAATAGAAGCAGCTCATGCTGGAGAGAGCGGAAGAGGTTTTGAAATTGTAGCAGGCGAAATCCGCAAACTTGCAACCGGGTCTAAGAAAGCAATGGACCAAATCCAAGGAGTAGTAGATAGTATTATGACAAAGCTTGTGCAAGTGAGTAAGGAATCAGACAATACAACCGGAAATACGGAAAGACAAGTTCACAGTTCCAAAGAATTAATCGCTTTTGTTTCTATGATGGAAGGCGTCTCTAAAGATTTGAAAGAGCTGCAGAAAAAACATGTCTAGGAAGAATAATAGAAAGCGCATTCATTTAATCTATGAGGTTTTCTAGTTTTCCGTTATAATAATGATTATGCGGGCCTATATATTACCCAGCTGATAATGTAACGGTTAGACTATGATTGATATAGAGGTGATCAAATGGCATCGATACATGATGTGGCTAAAGAAGCTGGGGTCTCAGTTGCTACCGTTTCTAAGGTGCTGAATGATTATCCAGATGTAAGTGACAAGACTCGTAAAAAAGTGAATATGGTGATTGAACAACTACATTATCAACCTAATGTTGTCGCTCGGGGACTCGTGAAAAGAAGATCCTGGACCGTGGGCGTTCTCCTGACCGTCCCGTTTACCAATCCATTTGTTGCGGAACTGCTGGAAGGTATCAAAACAGCGCTTGAAAACAGCGGATATGATCTGGTTCGGCTATCCACCCGTTTTGATGATCCCAATTATTCTTTTATCAAACATTGTCGCAGCCGGAACGTAGAAGGAGTTGTCGTGTTTGGTGTGGAGCGTGATAACCCGAGTATAGATGAACTCGTTCATTCGGACATACCTACGATGTTTGTGGATACAGATATTGTAGGTAAACGTGCGGGATACATTACAACGGATAATCAGAATGCAATCCAGATGAGTGTAAAGCATTTATACGAACTTGGTCATCATAAGATTGCTTACATTTCAGGTACCCTGGGACAGTCCATTGCGAACATGCGGCTTGAAGGTTACAGACAAGGACTGAAGAACTGTAATTTGCCTTATTTGACATCATATCTTGAGGTTTGCGATTATTCTTTTGACGAAGGGGCCGCAGCGATGCGACGTCTGCTCCAGTTGAAAGAACCTCCCACAGGTGTTGTCTGTACATCGGATCTGGCGGCCTTTGGCGCGATCTATGAAATAGAAAGACATGGGCTTCGTGTCCCAGAGGATGTTTCAGTGGTTGGTTTTGATAATACCTATCATGCACAAGTGTTTAAACCCAATTTGACGACGGTTAACCAAAATATTTATTCTATTGGAATCAAATCTATTGAGTGCCTGATTGGCTTAATTGAAAATCCTGATTTTTCACCTCCTGTCATTACAGAGCCGTCTGAATTAATTGTAAGACAGACGACAGCAAGCCCAAGTGTTTTGATATAATTTATTTAAAAAGCATCTCCAGAAGGTAGCCTTTGACTTTGACCAGAATGGTCGAAAAAGGCTGTTTATTCTAGAGATGCTTTTTCTGTTAGGGGAGGTTTATTTTCACCCGAAACACTTATTTTTAAGAAATTTGATCAAATTTTCCTGAATGTCTATCATGACGAGTACTCGCACTATATAATGGTAAAGGTAAAGTGAAGATAAGATGAATGTTCAACAATCAATTACTTATGGCTATGAATATAAAGGAGTACAATTCATTGAATAAATTACTAAAATCACTTATGTTGCTGACTGCAATTATGCTGATCGGCAGTGTTGTTGTTTATGCAGAATTTAAGGGATCATCCCATTCAAATAGAGAACTAATGGAAGAAAATATAGATAACAAGCAAGAATCAGGGCAAGTGGATCAGCAGGAGAAATCGACACTACAAGCTATCGCGGAAGTGACAAATACGGAAAATCGTTTGTATATAGTACGAGAATCAGAAGGGTTTTATGAAGGGTTTGTACTCAATTGGGAAAACAAAACTGCTGATTTTGATTGGAAAAGCATTGCATCGCCAGCCGCACCCGCTGAGTTATTCTCAGGTGATGTAACGGGTGATGGGACAAAAGATGCCATCATTACACTGCCAGCAGGGTATGGAACAGGCGTGTATTTGGAGGATATTCATGTCGTGGATGGAATAGCACTGCGGGAAGAGCACGTAGAAGATGCAGCAAATGCTGCGAAAAAATGGATAGTTTCAAATACGGAGTTAATTAGCCAGGAAGAGCTTCTGCTAAATCACATAGACTACCAGATGAACGAGAATGAGCAGCTTACTGCTTTGATCGGAGTAGCGATATCCCCCGTTGAATATATTGGAGAGCTCGCTTTGACTTATGTATATAACGATGAAAGAGAGATGTTGATGATCGATTCCATTTCATATACTGCTTTTGAATAAAAAAGCCCGAAGAAGATGATCTCCTTCGGGAATCTGCCCATATATTTTAAAAATTAAAGATAGTAAAGAAATTAAACGGTTTGCAGTGCAAAAGACTCTTGATCAGAGAACTCAGAAAGCTGGTGTACACATTTGGAGAGCGTGCTGGCCGAAACATCATGTTTTGCAGCAAGTTCCGAATGACTTACCGTTTTACCAAGCTTTGTTGCCGTCAAGTATTCTAGAGCTCCAGCGTAACCGCCCGGCTTACGATAGCGAGGGGCTTCACTTTGGCTGTAGTCGCTCCATAGCTTTGCCAATTGAGATTGCTGTTCATACGACAGCGAGTATTCTTTTGCAATTTCTGGGATAACCGAAGCTGCTAACTCGCGGTGCGTATCGCTTTCCCAGGAAAATTCAGAGAGGTCAAGTGCTTTGTCTGTAGTTGAGACGATTGTAGCTTCAACGGACTGTGCTGTTGGTGCTGGAGCTGATGTGGAAACAGCTCGTCTGGAACCTGTAATCACTTCAACCGAAGTGGCTACTCGTACATTACGTTGCTTTTCTCTGTCTTTCTCGAGGCAACATTTTTTATATTTTTTTCCACTGCCGCAGTGGCACGGTTCGTTTCTACCGATGTTGGACAATTTTGTTCGCTCCTTTATTCAATTGCAGATAATTCTAATGATGAGTGCTTACGATTGTAATAAGCGCTGACAAAAGTAGATTATAACATATTTATCGGCTTTGTATGTATACGGGCATTAGATGACCAGTACATCTATTATTCAATTTACCCCATGAAAAAGCCTGTTTCAACCCAAATTTGAGTGAAAACAGGCTTTTAGCTGGAAAAAGTACAAACTGATTCAATCTCACAGAATTATAAAATGGATTCAAGTTAGTAATTTTCTGTTCATTTTTTTGCCGTCAAATGTAAACAAGACAGGTTTATCATCAATCATTGTCTCAAGATGAACGGCGCGGCCCCATAACTTATATACGTAAGGGAGCGTACGCTCCATGTATTTTAGATCAAGCTCAATGCCTTCATACTGGTGTTTTAATACGATTTCACCCGTGCGAAGGTGATCAGCATCCTTAACAACAAGATAGGGAGATCCGCCGTTAACCCTAGCAAAGACGAGCTGATCCCGAATATTTTCCCATGACTTATCAGTGATTTTCCAGTCGGGTCCTTTTTTCTCGAACACATATAAATCAAGGTCTTCAACCAGCTGCTTCGTCATGTAGTTACGGATGAATGAGGTATCGGAATCATATTCACGTACTTCAAACATTTTGGCCCGGCCCCCGCCGGGAGTCCGTCCGAGTCGTTCTTCTTCATATGAAGTTGGATGATCCCATCTTTTTTCAATGTCTTCAAAGATTTTAAGACCGAGATAATAAGGGTTCAGACTCTGTTTTGACGGCTGTACAACCGAGGCATTCAGCATCGCATACTCTACGGCTTCATCGCTAGTCAGATCCAGTTCACGAATGATGCGCTGATGCCAATACGAAGCCCAGCCTTCGTTCTGCTAAGGTGCTTAGTAATACAATTCAAATAAAATGTGGTATTATTATCCTATTGTTACAAAATTGATTATGGAGGAGAAATATGAAGATAAGTAACATACGTGTCAGTAAATTGTTTGGGGAATTTGATCATGAAATTGCATTGAATATAAATGAACATATTACAATTATACATGGTCAAAATGGTTTAGGAAAAACGACACTTTTAAATATGATTCATAATTTTTTTAGTCATCAGTTTTATAAGTTGTCTGTAATACCGTTTAAAGAGTTTGTAATACTTTTTGATGATAATTCAAGTGTTTTGATAGAAAATAATGAATCAATATATAGTGAAAAGAATTCAATTTCAATAATTTATAAACCTTCAGAAGGTAAAAATCAGCATTACAAACCTTCATTTGATGATGAGGACTCTAATTTTTCTTTACCGATACATATGCTGGATGACTTGATTCCTGGTCTGGATCAAATTGGTCCGAGGCACTGGAGATATACTCCTACAGGGGATATTCTTACACTTAATCAAATATTAAGTAGATTCAGTGAGTATATTCCTTCTCAATTTATTAGACAAAATAATGTACCAGAATGGCTTGTAGAGATCAAAAAAACTAATCCAATTCAATTTATTAAAACTGAAAGATTAACACTGAAAAATCTAGAAAGAGAGAATTTTAGAAGGCTACCACATGAGCAAAATACAGAACATTCAGTTACTGTTTATGCTAATGAACTTGCAAGAGAAATAAAATCAAAGCTTGCTGATTATGGAGCGCTGTCCCAATCTCTAGACAGAACATTCCCGGCTAGGCTAGTTCGGTTGAGGAATCCAGAGGTACTAGATAATATAGAGTTATTGAATAAATTAAATGAGTTAGAGACTAAAAGGGAAAAATTGATTAAATTAGGATTGTTGGATAGTGGTACTGATCCTGAATTTCAGGTGAGTAACGAGGAAATTGATGACCGAACACGTAGTGTACTTTCCATTTATGTACGTGACACAGAAAAAAAACTGAACGTATTCAATGATTTAGCATCTAGAATTGATTTACTGAAAAAGATTGTTAAAGCTCGTTTTCGTCACAAAGAAATGGTTATTGACAAAGTGAAAGGAATTGAGTTCGTTACTTCACGTGGAGAAACATTACATCCTATGAGCCTGTCTTCTGGTGAGCAGCACCAAATCGTTCTTCTTTATGAACTTTTGTTTAAAATTACTTCTAACTCCTTAATACTTATTGACGAGCCAGAGCTATCTCTTCATGTAGCATGGCAAGTACAATTCTTAAGAGACTTAAAAGAGATTACAGAGGTTGTACCGTTTGATGTATTAATTGCTACTCATTCCCCTCAGATTATAAATGATCGATGGGATCTTACTGTTGCATTAGAAGAAGATGAGTTTGATGAGTCTGAATACGATGTTGAAGTAGATGATGATACAGACATTTTTTTGGAGGGGCTCTTCAAATGAAGTCATACTTAAATGCGTATACATTGGGTAATGAAATATTGATGCTGAAGGGAAATAAAAAAGGAATATCATTTTTAGTAGTTGAGGGGTGCACAGATTCATTAGGTTATTATTGGATGGTTAACCACCAAAAATGTTTCCCAATAACTGCTCATAGCAAGGATAATGTACTTGCTACAATAAATTATTTGGAGCAAAAAAATACTGATGGAATTTTAGGAATTGTTGATGCGGATTTTTGGAATGTTGATGGAGTTAATTTACCTAGTAATAATATTGTTATAACTGATTCACATGATATTGAAACATTAATTATCAGTTCACCAGCTCTAGATAAAGTTTTAATTCATTATGGAGATAGAGACAAGCTGCCTTCAATTGACAATGTTATAAACTTGTTATTAGAAGCGGGAAAGCCATTGGGATTTTTAAGATGGTTATCTTCAAAACGTAAAATGTATCTAAATTTTAAAGGTCTTGAGTTTAATCAATTCATTGATGAAAAGACACTGAATGTCGATTGTGATAAATTAATAATTGAGGTAATCAAAAATACAAATAATTGTAAGTATAAACATGAGGATCTTAAAAAAATGTTAGAGTATGCGCTTCAAAATTCTACTCATAGTCCTTGGCAAATATGTTGTGGACATGATCTAATTGAGATATTTAGTATAGGTTTAGTTGAACTGTTTGGGTCCTTTGGATCTCCAGCAAATAAGTCTAGTGTTATAAAATGGTTGTCACTTGCATACGAGAGTGCCTACTTTTCAGAAACTGCACTGTATTCTGCAATATTAAATTGGGAAACTCATAATTCCCCTTATCTGGTATTAAGGAATGATTATAGATATTCTAGAGTAGAAGAAGTAGCAACTAAAATTTCATAGCTGGCTACTCATAAGAAATGACTTCCTAAATACGGAAGTCATTTCTTATATAAAACAACCTTGTACGACTCACCCAACAATGGTTTTCCCTCAACAGATTGTCTCTCAATAAACGCTCTTTCCCCATAACCGATAAACATATGGTAGTGTCCGCTCCACATACTTCAACTCTAAACTTCCAGACATCATTTTGCTAAGGTGCTTAGAAAATAATGCAAAGATATGTAGAAAAAAGGAGGTGTAGGTTCCAAGGTAGCTGAAGTAACTAAGGTATCATTGGAACATGCCATTGATACAATTCCTAAAAATTATGGCTATATTTTAATGCCTTATGATACATCAGATGGATTACACGAACTTTCTTGGGAGAGGCAATAATTATTTTAAATCAGTCTCTCCATATTACCCATAAAACCAAGAGACCTTTATCATCCTAAAATAATGTCCATACTGGTGAATATAGAAACCCGACAAAACCCAGTGTATTAAAAAAATATATTAAGTGGTATTTCATATTAAGCGAAAGCAGCGTTAACCTAATTGTCAGGTTAACGCTTTTTATTTAGGGGAGGAACCAATTAATAAGAAAAGAGTGATCTTAACTGACAGTGAGTCAGCGTTCTATGTCTTAAACAGCATTTATATTTATATAAAATCCCAAGTCTTTGGATTGATATTATTTAATGAATAATTGTATGATTTTTATTTGGTAAATCAATAAGGAGAATTATTTAATGCTAGTCCGACCATTGTCAGCTTAAATGATCTTTTGTAGTCGATATATTAAATTTATTGAAAATATTATCAATGAGGTTTTGTGCTTCCTCTTCTTGATGTAATTCAATTAGATTCATTTCGCCTAATCGAATAGAGATCACAAGTTACATTCTAACTGTGATTGAGCGTG
This sequence comes from Paenibacillus sp. J45TS6, assembly GCF_018403285.1. Taxonomy (GTDB): domain Bacteria; phylum Bacillota; class Bacilli; order Paenibacillales; family Paenibacillaceae; genus Paenibacillus. Next base: position 217,528 of record NZ_BOSJ01000004.1, read on the forward strand.
TTCTAAAATCATGAGTCTTCCAATTTTATGTAAATGTTCTATAATGAAACTAGAAATAGGTCGAAGGAAGGAGTGCAATATGAGAGCCTGGGTAAAAGCTACATTATTCTTCAGCTCCCTTTCTCCGCTTTTTTTTATTCTTTTAGTCCAAATGATTGATTTTGAATATATTAAGAAGTTATATTGGACTGGTAAATTTAGCGACTGGGATTTTATTGCGAAAATATTTACTCAACCGTATATTGCGTTAGCATTTTTGGTTCTCATAATATTACCTAATGCACTTTTATTCTGCATGATGTATTACTTTAAGACACATGCGCCAGTACAAGCGACTATTACGAAAGTTGCTTCTAAAAACGGTGACGTACTTAATTATATCGCTACCTATTTGATTCCGTTTGTTTCATTTAAAACTGACAAAATTAATGATCTGCTTGCATTTATTTTGCTTATGATTATCTTAACTATCGTATACATCAATGCTAACATCTACTTTATTAATCCATTCTTGACTATAATGCGATACAACATCGTTGAAATTAATGGAACATACATTACGATATGTAAAGGCGAGTTTGTTACCGGTGACCCTATAAATTTATATTTGATTGATCACAATGTCTACATAGGAGTGAAAAAATAATGGCGACAACAGCAGAACTCGTTCAACTTAAAACTATTATTCAGAATGCGGCAAACAGAAGTGCTAATTTATATATGATTCAAAAACCTAAAACTCGTAATCCGCAGTTTCCCTTTATCGTTCAAAGAGCTAGGAATTCAAATGCAATTGCAACTGCTTTTATCGAATTGTTTTTGTTGCATTTGGACAAAGCAATAAAAGATGATGAGACTGTGCCTTACGACATTAACCTGGATTCCAACGATTACATTCAATATATTGATAGTGCATCTGTTCCAAATGCAGCTGTTATTAATAATGAAATTGCAAATCCCAATGTAACACAACTCCAAGCTGTTGATAATGATTTCTTTAAAACGATATGGGCGTATGCTGTTAAGATTCAATTTGATGGTGAAGAGCTTATTTTCTATCGTAAATATAGCAATGGAAAAATTTTATCTCGCAATACGTTTGATGCGATAATGTTGCGAAATGGAATTTTTTCTGCAATAGAAGAAGATGTTTTCCAGATTGATCCGACGATAGATGCATTTACATACAACAATGAAATCATTATTCTACATATGACGAATTTCGAACGTATTTTCGGATATGAAGAGTTATACGAAGCAGCTGCAACTTCAGCATTACAACAAATTTCAGCAACTCATAATTTCGTAGACATAGCTGAATTAACTGGTTTTGTAGATACCGATTCTCGAAAAAAGAGGAAGTTAGCAGCAATTCAACGAAATAATCTCATTCCAAACATGGGGTTTTCTAAAATTAGGAAAACAATTGTCAATTATAATCTTCAAATTAATATAGATGTTAACAATCAGCGGTTTGAACTTACTAAGGAGAATGCATTACGTTTTCTTAAAGCACTTAATGATGATTATCTTCGATCAGAAGCTACTAAGAATCGTTACGAAGCAACGTCAAAAAGACGGTCTTAATTTTCACTAACATACAACATCGGTAACCTATTCTCAGCTAGGATAAGCTATGGGAGGGAAAAAATTATTAACCGACAAAAAAAATCAGTGTTTATTGTTACATACCTTATTGGAAATATTTCGAACAAGGACCCGATTCTTATAAACTATAGTGGTTCAACTGGAAAGGAAGTAGATAAACTTGCAGATGAACTTACCCAATGGGCATTCATGGATGTAGGAGATGATCCATCATTTTTTGCAGCAAAGCAATTCAATCACAATATTACTTGGGGAATCTGTAGGCTGGATGTACGAAATTCTCTTAAAGAAAGTGATACTGTACTTTTCTTCGGTGCAAAAAAAGAAACGAATGAAATGCATTATTATTTTATTGGATGGGCAACTGTTTTAGAGAAAATCAAACAAACAGATATTTGGATAGACGAGAGATATTTTTGTTTCCAAAAAAATAGTAATTTATTAATCAATAAAAAAGTCAATAACGAATTTTGTTATGAAGAAAAAATACTTAAAAAATATGACCATCGAAAAGAATGGTTATGGAAGATCTCAAGTGGAAAAAAGGGGACGAAAAAGGGGATATTATCCTTATCTAAGAAAAGCAAAACTATCCCTAATGCATTTGATGTGCATTCAAATTATGTAATATTTTCAAATAGTGCCGGCAAAACAGTTATTTTTTCTAATCCAATTAAAGTTGCTACTTATAGTGAAAAAATGGACTCTTACACAGAGGAATGGGATCAAAACCCTATAGCCCAAGAAATAAAAAAACTCATTTTTTCATATTCAAAAAGGGATAGCCTTCGAATTAATAATTATATGCGTCACCGTCATATACGCATAAGTCTAGATGAAGAACAAGAAAATCTTTTTTTTATTTCATTAGAGAAGATACGACTAAAAATCTAAACTGAAGTATTGAAAAATATTCATTCGTTTTTTTATTATGACTACTGGATACGTTAGTTGATGATGATATGAATAGTTTTTTATGGGAATCTGAACTAATAATCCAACCTAACAATTATCTTTTTATAAAGAATCTTTCTTTATAAACTTACAGATATAATACAACTCATTATTTACTCCTCCAGTAAACTATTGACTTCATAACTTTATTCCATTATCTCTCATACACTTGTTTGAGTAATTGAACAATCATAACTGGTAGATTGAATTTATAAATTTTAATTTTTCTCGGTGAGCAGATAATTACACTTTAGGTCCCCTTTTTAATCGAATTACACTGAAGTATTAGATGAAATATTTTATAGGATTTTAAAGGAACTTGAACGGTAATTTAAAGAAAACCACTCAGCGGAGTGGTTTTCTAATGTGATTCAAATCCTACTTTGTTTTCGTAAGTTCTCAACTGCTTGCATTAAATTTACTTTGTCGCCGCTCTCTTTCCATCTCGTCCAGAAGTCGATGGTATTACTTTTAGGCGGATGAACTGGCTTATTTAATACTATTCTTGTAGGTAGTAAAGTTGAATCACCAACTACAACTGCTTCTCCTACTTCTAGTCCAGGTAGTATTTCTAATAAACCACCCAAAGTATCCGGCAATAAATTTTTAACGACTGTTTTATCACGTTCGTTCGTTAGTCTTAAAGATATAATGTTGTTGCATTGACTTAATATCGTTGTACTAACATCGGATGGTCGTTGACTTACTACAAATAGACCAACGCCATATTTGCGTCCTTCTTTAGCAATGCGTTCGAAATTTTCGAGTGATTTTCGCTCAGTAGAATTTTGTGGAGAATTTGGCAAATATAAATGTGCTTCATCACAAATGAGCAGAATAGGATGTCTTCCTTCATTATCATTGCCTGGCTCAAGCCAAAATTGAATTTGATATACTAATCTTGCTACCAAGCTGACTATTATCGGAAGTATATCTGAGGGTACCTCTGAAAAATCAATTATTTTAATTCCGGGTTTTTCATACTCGGATATCCCAGGTTGTCCCATAAGAGTCGTTGCAATCTTAAATAATGATTCGTACTCGTAATATTCTTCTGGTGCCTGGAATAAGAAACCATAGCGCCTATCTTCAATTTTATTGTTTAGACGTATCAGCATTCTGGTTAATTTATCAAATAAGGGTCCTTGTTTTGTTTTTGCCTGACCTTTCTTATCGCCACTTGCATAAACTTCTCCAGTTTCAATTTCTTCCTTGTTCTTCTGTCCTAATAAGCTAATAATACTTTCCATGTGAAATGGAATAGGACTGTTAACAGTAAAGCGCTCTAATACATCTCTTTTATTTAACGATAACAAGGTTTCCTTTTTTAATTCTGTAACTGCTTCAAGTACAGCCATCGACTGATTTGGTGCTGACTGTTCTGAATTATCAATGATCATTGATTGGATTTCATCAAAATTCATTAGCCAGAAAGGTAGAAATATTGCATCTTTATTTGGAGCCGATAAGTCCCCTGGACCGGCGATTCTCAGTTGTTGAGCATAAGGCAATTTAGTGTATTCTCCATGAAGATCAAACAAAATAATATTAGAGTTATTAAGCTTTACGGCTTGTTCAAGGATGGTTGCCACAGACCATGATTTTCCTGATCCTGTACTTCCAAGTAGTGCAGCATGCCTTTGAAATAATTTATTGGCATCAAGATAAGTCTTTGCTTTTTTATCAAGTGCATAAACGCCTATTTCGAGAGGTAGAGTATCGTCTTCATTTTCAGCATTGCCAATAATACTCATGAATTTTTCGAGTGCAGTGCCTTCTAATGGGAAGACTAGTCGATTAATATCAGGTAAACTTAACACAGCTCTAGTGAAATGATTGTATTTGGTACCGTGACGAGTTAAATATGTTCCAATCAAAGTTACTTGAATGGTATTCATTTCATCAGGTATTTGGTCATAAGTTATTTCTTCTGATAATGGATCTTGAAACTTTTGCTCAACAGGATCTCTCCACACCCTATTTACTAGACCAATAACCCATTCGTTAGCATCTTGTCCTTGAATATATATTAAGCGTCCCACACGTGCTTTTGATAACTTTTCTGCTGAACTTACTCTAATAAAAATCTGCGATGTATCAACTCCTCTTACCTCACCGATAGCCATTTGTTCCTCAAATGCAAATATGGACATACATAATAACCTCCTTGTTTGGCTTCAAATGACTCTCTTTACAAATTGATCGAGGCTCCAAATAGGATCATCCCAAACCCCTTCTTGTTGGTTGTAATGCCATCTTGTCTTTAAGTGACCGTCTTCTTCCAGTGCTATTATCTGTTTGAATGAAGCAATTAGCTCTTTTGCCGTGGGAGAAAGCCATTTTGTTAAAATTAAACAGTCCACGCCGGCTCTTAACTTATCCATTAGGACAGTTTGCAAATGAACATCATTGAATCCATAACCGATGATTAAAATTGAATCCGATTTTTGAATGCACTCATTTGCCATTTCTCTATGAGCGTTCATTATGGGATCAATAAGGCTCGTTTTGAATTTTGTGCTGCCAGGTGTGATGATTACAGGTTTTGCTCCATCAATGATTTGATAAGATTCAATGGTTTCGTCATTAATTCTTTGCCAGTACAGTGAACCGTGAGGTTTTAATAATCGTACCCTAGGCACCTTTTTGAAATTTGGACCTCGCCGGTCAATGAAAGACGTTGTTCTGTAAATATCTGTTTTTAAGTGATTTAAATCAAACTTTAATATGTAGGAGCCCTTAAAGCCAGTACAACAGTTCACATTAATTAGATCACAAGCATACTCCACCAGATGATCATAGTTTGGAGTAATAATATTGAGTGTAGGATTACTGGGGGATAGGCTTTCAACTAGATGTTTAAGTAATTTAGCAAATGGATAATCACTTATTTGCATTTGAGGAATCAGCTTATGTGCTTCAGAGTCTTTTCTTTGAACTATTCTGGCTGTTTCTAGTATTATGAAATCAAGTAGTTCATCGCAGATAGTTATTTTATTTAGTCCATCTTCAAAACCATGTTGTTCGATTAATTTAATGCAATCATCCCACTCAGATAAAAGTTCACGATTCTCATTACAACGTTGAGGTATCATAAATTTCAGATGTTCAAGTAGTTCGCTCATACCTGGTAATCTCATGGATAGGGATAAGCCTGTACCTACAATGATTGTTGGTTTTTTTCTAATGAAATCTTGCAAGTGAAGTAATCCTTCTTCAAAGTTCATAAATTCCTCGCTACGAAATGACATTAAAGACTGAGGACTAATATTCGGCAAATCCCTACAATTTTCCTTCTTATATAACAGATCTAATAACCGAGATTTTTAATAGTTATATTTTTGAGTTACCCAATCACCGAGAAACGTTTACCATCCTAAAATTCTGTCCAAACTGATGAACATAGAAACCGGACAAACCCTATGGGACAAGCACTTTTTAAGCACTTCATCTCGGTAGCCGGTTAGGCTACCGATCGGGTGCCTATCTCGTTACCGAGATTTTGGCACCCACGAAGGACAAGCTGACCTAATAACCGAGAAATTGTCCTCTGTGAGAAATGTTAACCGTGACAACTAAAAAACCTTCCGTCTTAGTTAAGACGGAAGGTTAACAGATTGTTGTTCTTACAAGACTGCTTCTGGTTTGGATAGCTATATCACCATAAGTCACTACTTTCTTGTTATTAATGGTTTTTGGAGTGAATATTGCTTCAACAACTAAATAGGTAATCATCTTCCGGATATCATTATTATTGCTACCATTAGTCATAACACTCATGGACTTAATATTGCGCGTAATTTCATTTTCGTTTCCCTCAATCAGTTCGAGATACTGAACTTTCTTGTCTAACTGATGAATTTCTGTTTTAAGTTTATTGATTTGGCTAGTGAGGTGTTCCTTCTGGAGAGTTAAAACTCGGATCATCTTCGTGTTATCGTCAATGTTTTCAAGATCTTTTACTAATGACGCGAGGCGCTTGGAATGATCTTCTGCCATTTGTAATTGGTGTTCTGCTTCGGTTAAATTTTTCATGCTCCTAGTCTTTCTATCAGTGACGAGTAAACGTTCTTTTAATAACTCGTTATATACATTCTGACTAACGTCTTCAAGATTTTGGGTCTTCAAGTCATTTAATACAGCCTCAATGACGGAATGCATCCGATAGGATTCGATTTTATATTTACAAGTCGGGCAGCAATACCATTTCTCTCCGTAATGTTTGTTACGTTTTTTATCAAATGTGGTTTGGTCGTTACCAATCAAAATACTATTACAGACTGAACATCTCATTAGATTACTAAGAAAGAAACTCGTTTTGTACATTTTCGGGTTGAGTTTTCCGGTCTTTCTCTGCTCGAAGATCGCCCAGGTTTCTTTCCATTCATCCAAGCTCATAATGGGCTGGATTAAGTCACTTTTAATCATCAACCAGTTTTCGATAGGAGTAATTGAATTTCTTGAGCGTTCAGATTTTCGATGGTGAGACATATAACCAGCGTAAAAAGGGTTTGTTATAATCCATCGTACTGTTGCCTTACCAATGGATTTACTGTATTCATGGGTGATCAGATGGGCAATGGATTGGAAACCTTCTCGATTGCGGTACAATTCATACATACGCCGAACTATTATTAATTCTTCTGCGCATTGAGAAAAAGTTTTGTTTACTTTGTCATAGCGGTAACCAAATGGTGCCTTACCGCCAGTCCATTTTCCTTTTAATAAAATGCTCTTAGCGGTATCGCGTGTACGAATCCGAGTGTTGTCGACTTCCATTTTGGAAGTTCCATCTTTTATCAGATCGACGATAAAATCCCCTGAGACATACAGACTCTCAGAGCTAATAACAACAACGGGAATATTGCAACCGGCTAAGGTCATTCGAATCTTCTGATGCTCCATCGGATTTCGTGCAATACGGTCGTGATGATTAATTAAGACAAAATCAAATTTGCCATCAGTTGCTTCTTTAAGAAGAAGAGAGATTCCCTCACGGTCATCTAACTTCTTTTTTCTAGCGGATACGCCAGCATCTTCGTATTCACATACAATCGTGCATCCATATTTCTTGGCAAATTCATAAGCCATGGTCCGCTGGGTTTCCATCGTTTGTTTATCGGTTGAGTGACGCCCATAGAAAGCTCCTCTCATACCAGGTTGTATGATATTATCTAGTGGCAAAATTCTCGACCACCGCCTTTCCTTTGAAAGGATATCGAAATTTTATACAAAGTGTAGGGGAGTTAAGCTCGATTCGATGAACGATGTCCCGAATAAATGTTGCTCTTTCGCTTTCACTGTAGGAATTTACTTCGGCAACCAAATCAAGTGAATCTTGTAGTCGTTCCATAAGTTTGAACTGATTCTTTAGATTTTTTAATTCTACGGGATAGTGCTGCTGTAACAGCTCTTCTCGATGAATGCAATTGATTAGGTGTACAAGTTCGGTTTGTAAGTTTGCCGTTGGGGACTGAAGCCATAATGAGGTATCTTCATAGAGTTTCTGCTTATATAATTGCAACGCTTCTTGGCTCTCAGAAATAGAACTTTGATAAAACTTAATCAGGTTCCCGTGTGTCAGTTGATATAGTTCAGGAAAGTAGGTCTGAAACTGTACTGTGACGAATTTTGCACACTCTTCTAGAATCATTTCTTCCAGTAGATCAGGAGCGATTTGGATATAACTATGCTTCTTACAAGTGTAATATTTTCTTGCACTTATATCCGCTTTTTCTCTGCCATACATAGCTTGATCGCACTTTCCACAAAATAGAAGATCGTCAAGAATCATAGGGCTTCGGTTAGTTCTTCGGGATCGAGTTTGGATAAGATTTTTGATTCGTTCCTGTGCCTTAGTCCAAGTTAATTCGTCAACAATACGAAGTTTTTCATTTTCTATCTCAACATACTTACCAAATTCCTCGATTTTTCGAATGCCTTTATAAATGGTATTTCCAATCAAACTTTGGATTCGATTGTTTTTCCACTCAGATGGAAACCAGTTATGTTGATTCATATCTCGAACAAAGTCAGATAAAGTCTTACATTTGGTCTCAATGATTGCATGATACAGTTTATAGATCGTCGGAGCCTGATCTGGATGCTTTTCATAGTGTTTGTCCTTAACTACATAGCCATAAGCTATCGGACCTTGAGCATGCTTTCCTTGTTTCGTCATCGTATATTTAGTTTCTTTGATGCGCTGAATAATCTGATTGGCTTCACGTTGATTGAAACCTGCGATGATCAGCTCGAAGAATTCTCCGGCTGGTGAGTATTGGATAGGGATTTCATTGTCGGCAGTGAATACAACTGTGATTTGCTTTGAACGAAACAGTTCAAATATCTCCATTGACTGTACAACATTTCTAGCTAAACGATCACGCTTATAAACGTAAACCGTTGTTACTAGTCCGTTTTCGATGTCGTGAATTAAACGACTTAACTGTGGTCTTTCGTGTATATCGGTCTTTCTTGCTGATACGGCTTCATCCAGATATAGATCGTCAAATAAGAAGCCTTTCTTTTTGATTTTCTCTAGCGCAAGAGCCTTTTGCATATCAATAGAATGCTCTTGGGTTTTAATAGAAGATCGAGCATACAACACTGTTTTCATCAGCTATTTACTCCTCTCCAGGACTTTGATTAACATGTTCAGAGATAAGTTGTTTCTTTAGCAAGGTGACGTAAAGTTCCATCCATTTGCGTGCGGAGAGCGGATCGTGAATATGACTAATGGACGAAATTTGAAGTTCAGTAGTACGATTTTTTTTGCGAGTCAAGATGTTATTCCTCCTAAGGTGGTGTTAAAGAAGATGAGTAATTTTGGTCAACAATTAAGGCAAATTAGACAGCAGAAAGGGATTGGGCTCAATGAATTTGCAAAAGAGATAGGGGTTTCACCCGCTTATCTAAGCAATTTGGAAACGGGAAAAACACAGACCATCCAGCTAGAAGTATTAAACAAGCTGCAGCAAGAACTACATATGATCATTACTAAGGATGTTTCCAGGAATGACGATCCTACAGTGTGGCGTACAGACCGCATCAGTGAATTGCTGTTATATCTACAACATACCAATCCCACTGCTGCTGATTACTTAATGACGATGGTGGAGCAAGGAGTTGAGCTATTCACAGCTGGATCATCCGACATCCATTAAGTTGTCCTAATCATTGGAAAAGTATTCACCAACATAAATGACTGTTTATTATAATGAATAACCAGATGACGATAAGGAAAGCCTAACTCCTGCAGATGGAGTTAGGCTTTTGGCGTTTCGTCGGTTATGTCTGAGGTTGTATGATTCTGCGCCACCATTATTTGATAGTTTGAATAATTATCTCTACCGAGTCTCTGCTGGAGCCATAACTCTGCTGCTGCACGTTTTAGACGAATTTCAAAATCATTTAGGCGATTCACTAGAAGCTCTGAGAATGAGTGCTGTTGCAAGCTAGATAATGACGTGAAACTGCTCTGTTCATCTTGATGTTCCATTGTAAAACGTACTTTGAGTTGTCCCATAACATCACCTCGATCTAATCTATGCAGCAAGGTCGAAGGGACAACCCTGTGAATTATCATATATATAAGAGGACAGGCATAGGTATGGACAAGGGGGGAAGTCATGAGCGGGAAACAAAGGAAAAATGAAACTTACAATATCCGTTCTGTGGCTCTGTACTGCCGAGTTTCTACCGATGAGCAGGCAAGAGATGGTGTCTCTCTGGATGAACAGCAGGAACGGTTAAAAGCGTATTGCCGGGCAATGGGTTGGACAGATCAGGTTCAGCTGTTTATCGATGATGGTTATTCAGCTAAAAATTTGGATCGACCGGAGTTAAAGCGGCTGTTGCAGGCAGTAAAGAACGGAAACGTATCTCGTATCATGGTTACCAAGCTCGATCGAATGAGCAGACGACTGCTAGATTTACTGAATCTAATTGACATGTTTCAAAACTATGAGGTTTCTTTTGTATCCATTAGTGAATCTTTTGATACCAACACACCCTCAGGTCGACTTACTTTGCAGGTTCTGGGAGCAGTTGCTGAGTTTGAGCGAGAACGTATTCGTGAACGTGTGTTTGAAAATATGCTTCACGCCGCTACTAATGGAAAATGGCTAACGCAAAGTCCGTATGGGTATGACCTATTGGACAAGTCCTTGGTTATTAATGATAAGGAAGCAGATATAGTAAAGCGGGTATACGATTTGTATCTGAATGGAGGGCTCGGTTTTTATTCCATTGCGAAAAGATTAAATGAGGAGGGTATCCCATCCAGGCAGCGGAAAGAGTGGTCCATTCGGGCAATTAAGTTGATGTTAACGAATCCCGTTTATAAAGGTACATTGGTCTGGAATCGGAAAGATTCGAGCAAATCGAAGCGTAAAGATAAAGATGAATCGGAGTGGGTGAAAGTGGAAGACTGTCTGCCAGTTATTATTGAGAAGCCCATATGGGAAAGTGTGCAAAGGCGAATGGGACAGACAACTATGGCTCCAAGAGCCCAGACAAGTCCTCACCTGTTGGGTGGTATGCTAAGGTGCGGAAATTGCGGGTCGGGCATGAGTATAGGTTTCTCAGGTTCTCCTAATAAACGCTATCGTGTATATCGTTGTTCAGCGAATAAGAATAAAGGAACTTGTACAAGTAAGCAATATCGTGCCGATCTGGTAGAAAAATGGTTTAAAGATGGGTTGCAGCAGATGGTTGGAAATACTCCAGGTATGCTATTAATTATGGCGAAGGAAGCGGTTGTAAAGTCGCAGAAGGATCAGCTTGAGCAAAAGGCAAACACTGCTAAAGCCAGATATAAGCGAAAAATTGAAGCCTATACCTCGGGCTTAATTGAACTGAGTGACTTAAATGAAGAGAAGGAAAGGCTAGATCAGATACTAGCTGGGCTTGAGAAGATGGATCATGAGGAATTCGAAGCGATAGATATGGATATTGAGCAGATTCAGACAGAGTTAAACAAAAAAGTAAATAATATAATTAGTGCAATTGAGTTGCTTCCCGTCGAGCAAGCAAAAGGAATTATTCAAACATTGATAAAATATGTAGTCGTTCACGGAGACGAGGATATCGAAATAAAATTACAACCTCTGTGAATCTATACAACATCATGAAGAATGCCCCCGCCGAATGGTCGGGGGTTATGCTTATTCCTTTTGGTTCTGAGAAGGTTCATCGCCTAGCATTTCATGCAAATCATCGGGATCTTCAGGTAGGTCATTATCCTGTTCCTGCTCGTCTTCTGCGTCATCATAAACATCAGTGAATAATTGTTGTTGTCCACTGACAGACAGTGCGGCTTCATCTTTTCTAGGGCGTCCTCTTTTACGAGGTGGTGCATCAGGGTCTTCTTTACTTGGTTTGCGTTGTGCTATTAGAAGTAACTCGGCTTCTTTTCTAGCAAAATCCGTTTTCAATTGTTCAACTTCTAATTTCTTTTCATATTCCATTCGCAATAGATCGATCTGATGCTGTTGCATCTGGCTTTGTTGCTTAAGGGCTTGATTATCTTCAGTTAATCGCTGGATTATAGCGGGATAATCTGAAGATTGCCACTTTAAGCGTTCTTGGTTCAACTTCTCGATCTCTGCTTCTTTTTCTTGCATTGATTTTTTTAGCGTAGTACATAGATCTTCTAGAACGGTGCTTTGTTTCTGTAACTCCGTAAGATTGATTTTATACTGATTTGTCTGCTCTTTAGTTTCATTGAGTTCGGTTTCTAGCTCCTTACGGAGTTGCTCGCTTTGCTGGAGTTGCTGCTGTATCTCGTCTGATGTTTTCGTCCATTCGGTTTCTTGATGTGTTGCTTCATCCGCCATTTTCTTCATCATCTGAACGATTGTTTCTTGGATGCGTGTCAGGTTCTGCTCGATATACTCCAGATCGCTGGCATAGCGTTTCGTCCCGTCCTCATGTTTTAGATGGTATAAGTCATAGATCGAGAGCAGATGCTGGAACCATTCCTTGTTCGTATCAAAGTCTGAATCCTTGATGAGTTGTTCGATTTTCCCTTTCAGTTCAGGTGTGACTTTTACTCCGAAGGTTACATCTGACATATAACGTTCACATCTCCTTGGATTGGTTAACTGGATAACCCATGAATATACTGAGGTTAACCGGTTTTTGAAGTTAACTGTGAAGTCAATTTTCTCGTCATATGTATATGCATGGAATTCTCATAATATGAAGGTTATTAAGTACAAGATATCGAATTGAATCTACAAATCTGTTACTATTGAACTAGATTTAAAGAATATAAATAGAGTATTAGATAATTTAAATATTGTATAACTTTAACGAGTTGATATAACAGAACGTTTGAACAGATGCTTGTGAAAATAATGGATTATGGGGGAGACCATTGAAAGCATCAGAGACAAATTTCCTAAAATTTCTACAAGGTACGAAACAATTCATTATTCCTATTTACCAACGGAAATATAGTTGGACTATTCATCAGTGTAAACAATTATGGAATGACATTGTTCGTGCATCTTCTGATGAACAAATAAAGGGGCACTTTGTGGGATCAATTGTGTATATTGAAAAGGGATTATATCAAATTTCATCAGTTCCGCAATTGCTCGTGATTGATGGTCAGCAGAGGATGACAACCTTGAATTTGTTGCTCTTGGCGCTCGGAAAAGCAATTGAGGAGCGGGAGGAACGTTATGAGGTAACCAGAAAGAAAATAATGAATTACTATCTGGTTAACAGCGAAGAAGAAGGGGACGACTACCATAAGCTGCTGTTAACACAAAGTGATAATGAAACGTTAATTCGACTGGTTTTAGATAAGGAATTACCCGAAGAGTATTCACAACGCTTGGTTGAAAATTATAACTACTTTCTTGAAAATCTGAGAAAATCAGATACTGATCTGAATGGAATATATAGAGGTTTATCCAAGTTAATTGTCGTAGATATTTCTTTAGATCGAGATCATGACAATCCTCAACTGATTTTTGAAAGTTTGAACTCGACGGGTCTTGATTTGTCACAAGCGGACTTGATTCGAAACTATGTATTAATGGGGTTAGAGCCGAAAGAGCAGGAACATGTGTATCGGTCATACTGGTATCCAATGGAGAGAAGTTTTAGTAATTTTAACGATTCTAATGTATTTGACCGTTTCATGCGTGATTACTTGACAGTAAAAACAGGTCGGATACCTAACATCAATAATGTTTATTCCAGCTTTAAAAGCTACATTTTTGCTTTGAAGGAAGTATCTATCGAACAAGTTGTTGAGGATATATATTGCTACTCAAAGTATTATGTTAAACTGGCTTTTCAAAAGGAAGTTGATTTAGAGATTAATCAAGTATTATCTGACATCAACACTTTAAAAGTAGACGTATCCTACCCATTTTTGTTAGAGGTTTATGATGATTTTGAGAATGGAAAATTAACGAAAGAAGATTTTATTTCAATATTAAAGTTAGTTGAATCTTATGTTTTCAGACGAGCGATTTGTGGGGTTCCAACAAACTCATTGAATAAAACTTTCTCCAATCTATCAAAGGAAATTGATAAAACAAATTATTTGGAAAGTGCTCAAGTAGCATTTATTAATAAAGAATCTTATAAACGATTTCCGAATGATGAAGAGTTCACCCGTGAAATTATGGTTAAGGACATTTACAACTTTAGAAATCGAAATTATTTGCTTAGAAAACTTGAAAATAATAATCGCAAAGAGGTTGTAAATATTGAAAGTTACACGATAGAACATATCATGCCACAAAACAAGAATCTATCGATTGAGTGGAGACAAGACTTGGGTCCGAATTGGGAAGAAGTGCAAAAGACATATCTACACACTTTAGGTAATTTGACGTTAACTCGTTACAATTCGGAGTTGAGTGATAAGCCATTTAAAATTAAACGTGATTTAGAAGGTGGGTTTGCGGATAGCCCAATTCGCCTAAACCGAGCAATAGCAAAATTAGATACATGGGATGAGGAAAAAATTAAAATTCGAGCAAAAACACTTGCAGATCTAGCCATTTCTATTTGGGAGTTTCCTAGACTGACAGATGATGTGTTGTCTAAATACAATACTTCAGCAGTCACTCAGGATCGTACGTATAGCATTGAGGATCATGCTGATTATCTTCAAGGAGAGATGCTATTCTTGTTCGAAGAACTAAGAAGGAGGATATGCAACCTAGATAGCTCAGTAAGGGAGGAGTTCAAGAAGCTTTATATAGCATATAAGGCAGTAACAAACTTTGTAGACGTAGTACCGCAAAGAAGCCGACTCCGTTTAAGTCTGAATATGTCATTTAATGAAATTATAGATCCTAAGGGGATTTGTAAAGACGTAACTAATGTTGGTAGATGGGGTAATGGCGATGTAGAAGTTGGATTATCTTCTTATGATGATCTCGAATATATTATGAGCTTGATCAAACAAGCTTTTTCGAAGCAGCAAGACGATGAATGAACAGTAAATTCGGTGGAAATAGAGGGATAGACTCTGATAAGCAGTCTATCTTTTTTATCTCTGAAAGGTTGATTTGTTAACCAAGATGTCACTGAAAATTACAACTATGCAGGTTTTATGTCTATCAATGTCGATTAAACTCTAATAAACTGTTACTATTGAACTAACTGATTGTTACAGGAGGTCAACAATAGATGTCTGGAAATTTTGGTTTTTTACATAATCGATGGGATATT
Organism: Paenibacillus sp. J45TS6; assembly: GCF_018403285.1. Lineage (GTDB taxonomy): Bacteria > Bacillota > Bacilli > Paenibacillales > Paenibacillaceae > Paenibacillus. Next base: position 232,795 of record NZ_BOSJ01000004.1, read on the forward strand.
TTATCAAACCTTGGTGAGATGGCTGAACGAAATCTCTTTATCGATCCAAATACATCAATAATCAAGCTCCGAATGTTTGGCGAAACGATGACTAAGTTTATTTGTGCCTTAGAAGAAATAGACGAGACGAAAGAACTAACGCAGGTTGAGCGGCTTTCACAACTCAAACGGGATGATCTTATAACGGATGAGATTGAAGATTATCTACATACCCTTCGCAAAATCGGCAACAAAGCTGTTCATGAATCGGGATACGGCTCTACGAGAGAGGCGCAGGCATTATCGCATCTGGCGTTTCGGCTCAGCGTATGGTTTATGCAAGTGTACGGTGATTGGGACTTCCAAGCGCCTGAGTATATAGAACCGGTACAGGAGGAAACTGTAAGTAATGACGAGCAATTGGCTCAATTAGCAGAATCTTATGAAGCGAAGATGGAGCGCCTTCAGTTAGAACTTGCTGCGCTTAGACAACAGCAGTCGATCATTACGAATGAGGACAAGAAGAAACGTCGTATGAAGTCTAAACAAGCAGGTAGCGCCTTCGCCTTAACGGAAGCAGAGACGAGACTCATTATCGATGAAAAGCTGCGCCAAGCAGGTTGGGAAGTAGATTCGCAGACCCTTCGTTTCGGACTTGGTGTTCGACCAGAGAAAGGGAGAAATCTCGCGATTGCGGAATGGGCACTTAAAACTGGATTTGCGGATTATGCTTTATTTTGTGGTTTAGAGCTAGTCGGTATTGTGGAAGCCAAAAGGATTAGCAGAAACGTAGAGGCGGATATTGCGCAAGCAAAAAAATACGCAATGCAGGTCGTCCGTCACGGTGATGAGATTATTCACGGACCTTGGGGCAATTATCAAGTACCATTCCTGTTCTCTACGAATGGTCGTCCCTACCTAGAACAACTTAAACATATGTCTGGTATCTGGTTCCTTGATGCTCGCAAGCCGAGCAATCATCCACGTCCTCTGCAAGCTTGGTATTCGCCGCAGGGGCTCAAGGCTCTGCTGCAGCAGGATGTTGATCAAGCCTCTAAAGATTTGCATGACGAAACGCTCGAATACCTAAAACTTCGTCCGTACCAAGAGGATGCGATCTTGTCTGTTGAACGTGCGATTGAAGCTGGTGAACGCAATATGCTGCTCGCTATGGCTACAGGTACAGGGAAAACTAGAATGGCGATCGGGCTCATCTATCGTCTGATTAAGCATAATCGATTCAAACGTATTTTGTTCCTTGTTGACCGTTCGGCGCTTGGTCGTCAAGCGGAGGCAGCATTTAAAGATTCTAAGCTAGAAAGCTATCATTCATTTACAGAAATTTTTGAACTTCAGACACTAGACGACAAGAAGCCAAACCAAGAAACTAAAGTCCAGATCGCTACCGTACAGGGTATGGTCAAAAGGTTATTTTACAATGAGTCAGAGGATGGGGACATTCCTTCAGTCGACCAGTATGATTGTATTATTGTCGATGAAGCACACCGTGGTTATACACTGGACAAAGAAATGTCGGCGCTGGAGCTTGAGTTCCGTGATCACGAGGATTACGTAAGTAAGTATCGCAAGGTGCTGGACTATTTTGATGCAGTACGTATTGGATTAACGGCTACACCAGCTTTACATACGGTTGAAATATTCGGACGTCCTGTATTCAATTATTCTTATAGAGAAGCGGTAATTGACGGCTATCTGATCGATCATGAACCGCCAATGCAATTTGAGACTCAACTTAAAAAACACGGGATTAAATGGCAGATTGGCGAAGAAGTTGCTGTCTACGATGTCTCTTCTGGCAATGTGGACAAGGAGCTCCTTCAGGACGAAATAAATCTAGAAGTCACTCAGTTCAACAAAACCGTCATTACAGAAAATTTCAATCGCGTCATTTTGGAAGAGCTGACGAAGTATATCGATCCTGAATCAGAAGGGAAGACACTCATCTTCGCTGCGACAGATGATCATGCAGATATGGTTGTACGGATCTTCAAGGAAGAGCTTGAGAAAGCGTACGGTGCAGTAGACGACAACGCGGTGCTTAAGATAACAGGTTCGATAAAAGACCCATTACATGCTATCAAGTTGTTCAGAAATGAGCGTCTTCCGAGCATAGTAGTAACTGTCGACTTACTGACAACTGGTGTGGATATTCCAAGCATTACAAACCTTGTATTTCTGCGACGCGTTCGTTCGCGTATCTTGTACGAGCAGATGCTGGGAAGAGCGACTAGACGCTGCGATGAGATTGGCAAGGACCATTTTATGATCTATGACGCTGTAGGGATCTACGAAACATTGAAACCGTACACGGATATGAAACCGGTTGTGACTAAACCTACAGTAACACTGGACGTACTGACCGAGGAGCTTGCTCAGATCGAGAGCGAAGAGAAGGGGAAACAACATAAGGATGAGATCGTGGCGAAGATGCAACGGAAGAAGCGCACTTGGACGTCAAAAGATCACGAGGATTTCGAGGCGTTATCCGGCGGCAAGAAAATTGAGGAATTTATCACCGATCTAAAGAACATGAGTGCACTACAAGCAGGTGCTGACCTGAAGATGAAGAAATCGCTTGTTGCTTTCATAGATGAGAATCGTGGCAGAGCGCATCGGATCTATATATCTGAGCATGAAGATAAATTGCTCTCAACCACAAGAGGTTATGGCAATGCGGAGAAGCCGGAAGATTATTTGGAAGGGTTCCATTCATTCATAACAGAGAATCTGAACCTCATTCCAGCCCTTACTATTATTTGTACGCGTCCAAACGACTTGACTCGTGACGAACTTCGTAAGCTGCGAGTAGCATTAGATCAGAAAGGATATTCTGAAAAAATGCTGCAAGCGGCTTGGAGAGATGCGAAAAATGAAGATATCGCAGCTGATATTATTAGCTTCATCCGCCAGCAAACGTTGGGAGATCCATTAATTAGTCATGAAGAGCGCATTGTAGGCGCGATGAAAAAGATATATGATAGTAAGGTTTGGACAAAGGTTCAGAAGGACTGGCTAAAGCGGATCGAGAAGCAACTGCTACAGGAATCGGTACTAGACCCGAACCCAGAGCAGGCATTCGATGTCGAGCCTTTTAAGAGTAAAGGCGGCTATAAGCAGTTGAATAAGATTTTTAACGGTGAGATTGATACCATTGTAACGACAATTAATACTGCGCTATACACACCAAGAAAGAGGGATTTTGCATAAATGGTTAATAAGGATATTGTACAGAAGTTGTGGAATTTGTGTAATGTACTGCGTGATGACGGCATCACGTATCATCAGTATGTAACGGAATTAACGTATTTGCTCTTCTTAAAAATGATGAAGGAAACCAACAATGAAGCTATATTGCCGGAGGAGTTTCGCTGGGACACATTGACGGAGAAGCATGGTTTGACCTTGCAACAGCATTACCGTCAGTTGCTCCTTGATCTTGGAGATCAAGGAAACGAGATTATTAAGCAAATTTACATAAACGCAACTTCGAACATTAAAGAGCCGAAGAATTTAGAGAAGATCGTTACGTCAATCGATCAACTCAACTGGTATACTGTCGATAAAGAAGGACTTGGTGACTTGTACGAGGGATTACTAGAGAAAAATGCGAGCGAGACGAAATCGGGAGCAGGGCAGTATTTTACACCTCGTCCGTTGATTGATGTCATCGTGAAGCTTGTGGACCCACAGCCAGGCGAACGTTGTAATGACCCAGCGGCTGGTACTTTCGGTTTTATGATTGCGGCAGATCGTCATGTGCGTAGCAAGACGGATGATTATTTCGATTTGGGACAGAAAGAAGCTGAGTTTCAGAAGTACCAAGCATTCTCTGGTGTGGAGCTCGTTAAGGATACACATCGACTTGCGATGATGAATGCGATGCTGCACGATATTCATGGCGAAATCCTGCATGGGGATACTCTCACTAGTGATGGGCAGAATCTCAGTAACTTTGACGTCATCATGACGAATCCACCTTTCGGAACAAAGCAAGGTGGCGAACGCCCGACACGTGATGATTTAACATTCATGACAACAAATAAACAGCTGAACTTCCTTCAACATATTTATCGTGCATTAAGAGCTAACGGCAAAGCACGTGCGGCGGTTGTTTTGCCGGATAACGTGCTGTTCGAGAGCGGTGTAGGAGCGAAGATACGTGCTGATTTGATGGACAAGTGCAACCTGCATACAATCCTGCGTTTGCCGACTGGAATTTTCTATGCCCAAGGTGTTAAGACGAACGTATTGTTCTTCACACGCGAGAAGACAGATAAGGACAGTACGAAGGAAGTGTGGGTATACGATCTGCGTACCAACATGCCAAGCTTCGGTAAACGTACTCCGCTGACTAAGGCTCATTTTGACGGGTTTGAGAAGGCTTATAAAGCTGAGGATCGCACGAAAGTGGAAGATGAGCGCTGGAATGTGTTCACGCGTGAGGAAATTCTGAAGAAGGGCGATAGCTTGGATATCGGCTTGATTGCTGATGAGTCGTTGTCTGATTATAACAACCTTCCTGACCCAATCGACTCGGCAGAAGAAGCGATGGCGAAGCTGGAGAAGGCATTGGTTCTGCTTGGTGAAGTCGTTGCTGAACTACGGGCAGTTGAAAGGAATCGGAATAGCTATGAGGAAAACAAACCTAATTTGTCATTGGTAGCAGAATCACGTATGGTAATGAGCGGAAAAAATGTAAAATCGCAGGAAGAATTGTTGGAGAAAGCGTTGATACAAGTTGAAGAGCAGCCTTATAAGTTGCCAGAAAATTGGGTTTGGATAAAGCTTGCTTCATGCCTTGAAAAAGTGGAATATGGGTATACAGCGTCTTCAACAACAGATAAGGTAGGACCACATTTCCTTAGAATTACTGACATTCAGGATAATGATGTTGACTGGAATACTGTACCTTATTGTGAGATATCGGAAAAAGATAATCTGAAATATCAACTTAAAACTCATGATATCGTTGTAGCTAGAACTGGAGCTACTACTGGAAAGAGTTTTTTGATAAAGGAACCACCGCATTCTGTATTTGCATCGTATTTGATTCGTTTGAGGACAAACTCTGTTATAATGCCAGAATATTTATGGAGTTTTATGAAGAGTCCAATGTATTGGAATCAAATAACCGTAGTAAAGAAAGGAAGTGCACAACCAGGAGCCAATGCTCAAATATTAGGAGGTCTTGCTTTACCACTCCCTCCTCTAACCGAACAAAAACGAATTGCTGACAAAGTCGAAAGACTCTTGGACAAAATCAATCAAGCCAAACAATTAATTGATGTTTCACTTAATAAAAATTTTGAGATTCTTGAAGCCTCGATACTATCTAGAGCGTTTAAAGGTGAATTAGGCACTAATAACACTGAAGATGAGAGTGCATTTCAAAATTTAATGAATAGTTTTGATAAATGATTTATATGACGAAGCCTGCAATAGTTGCGGGCTTCGATCTGTAGAAAACTCCGACTAATCTTCTTTTCACCATACATAAACAACAAAATAACGTTTTATTATCTTTTACAACCTCCTCTTAGTATAAACAGACCTGATAGTTTAAGACTAAATAAAGTTTAAAGGAGAGCTGATCCGCTCTCCTTTTTCTATCTACATTTATCTTTATATACTCTTCCTAATCACCTTATTCCCATCATAGGTAAACTGTATTTTTTTATCATCGACAACTGTCTCAATATAAACTGGTTTCCCCCATAGTTGATAAACATAAGGGAGTGTTCGTTCCACATACTTTACATCCAGCTCGACACCCTCAAATTGATGCAGTAAGTAAAGCTCCCCTCTGTGCATATAGTCTCCATCTTTAACGACCAGATAAGGAAATCCGCCATTTACCCTAGAGTAGGCTAGCTGATCCCGTATATTCTCCCATGACTTATCTGTAATCTTCCAGTCAGGACCTTTCTTTTCAAATACATATAAATCGAGTTCATTGACCAAATCCTTTGTAAGGTAGTTGCGAATAAAGGAAATATCATGATCAGCTTCGCGAACTTCAAAAATCTTTTCTCTGCCACGCCCAGGCACTCTCCCGAAACGTTCTCTTTCTTCAGGTGTAGGATTATCCCAGCGCTTCTCGATGTGCTCAAACATCTTAAGTCCTAGATAATACGGATTTAGTGATTTCGTTGAAGGCTGTACGACAGAAGAATTTAACTTGGCATACTCAATTGTTTCTTCTTCTGTCAGATCGAGTTCTCTCATGATCCGTTGATGGAAAAAGGTTGCCCAGCCTTCATTCATTATTTTTGTCTCCATTTGTGCCCAAAAGTAGAGCATCTCATCTCGTAGCATAGTTAGAATGTCTCGCTGCCATGGCTGCAAAACAGGAGAGTATTCCTCGATAAACCATAAGATGTCTTTCTCAGGCTGCGGAGGAAAGCAAACAGGATCCTCAGGAGCTGTTTCTGGAGCTTCTGAGGGCTCAAGTGACCAAATATCATCGTATGGTGTTTTTTGAGTTACAGGATCAATTACAGGCTGTTTATTAGCTAGAGAATTGACGTAAGAATCTTTCCCCATTTGATATGGTTTCACTTTATGAGGATCAATATGTTCTTGTATGGAGAGTACCGCATCAATAAACTTCTCCACTTGAAGAGCACCATGAATGATTTCATATTCTCGTATTCTTTCTGCCGTAGCGGTCATGCTTTCGACCATTTGACGATTGGTCTTGGAGAAATAGGCGTTATTTTTAAAAAAATCACAGTGGGCTAGGACATGCGCGACGATCAGTTTATTTTGTACGGGAGAATTGCTATCTAGAAGGAATGCATAACAAGGGTCTGAATTGATGACCAGTTCATAGATCTTGCTTAGTCCCATATCATATTGCATTTTCATTTTGTTAAACGTCTTACCGAAGCTCCAGTGGCTAAAACGTGTAGGCATACCGTATGCTCCGAAAGTATAGATAATATCGGAAGGGCATATTTCATAGCGCATCGAATAAAAGTCGAGTCCGAATCCCGTAGCGATTTCAGTAATTTCATCAATGGTGTATTCAAGATCTTTTATATCTTCTTGAGACATCATATTGAAGCCCTCCAACTCATATTTTCTCTAAACGATTGAACTGCTCTTGAGTTTTAAATTTGTTCTGAACTGGACAGGATGAAGTCAAAAGGAGTGTTCATATGATACTGATTGTCAGCCTGTTATTGGTGCTGAATTTTATTTTCTTTCACATGTATACCAGTCAAAAAAAGACCATTGAAAATTACCGTGACAATGCACTTGAAGCTATAACTACACATGAAGATATGAAGGAAACATTGCGTATTGGTCTTTACCATCGGTTTAAAAGAGATCTTGAAGAAGACAAAGCTGAAAACCCGTTTTTATTTGAACATTTTGTTGCTGAGATTATGACTTCTGTCCGGGGAGGAAGCACTTATGTAACGAAAGGTTCTGGTGATTACGGCGTTGATATAGAAGAAGAGACAGATGCAGGTTTATACCTTGGACAAGTTAAGTGTTACAACGATTATAATCCTGTTAGTTTTGATCCTATTGCCATCATTCACTCACAAATGGTGAAACAAGGAGCCGTTGGAGGATACGTAATAACGACGGGTAAATTTACTGCAAATGCGTATAACTATGCAAATGGGCTTAATATTGATTTGATCGATGGGAATCAGCTTGTTGAGTTATGGCTTGAGCATTTGGATTCGAAACGTGAGAGTGTATCCGAATTCAAAATTGTACCTGCGACATGAAATATTTTAGCTGATGTGAAGCAATATACGGTATGATATACTCGAACAAAGGAGGGTGAGGATATGAATTTTAGTCTCAAAGCTCCCGATGGAACGGTAATTGAGTCGTATCATAAAGATCACAGGGAGTATATTCGAATAGCAGGGCTTGAATATGAGATCTATAATCCTGTTGAAGCATTGGATGCAGATCCCGAGATTAAAGAGATGATAGAAGCTTCGGAACAAGATATTCAGCAAGGGAAAGTATACTCCACAGATGATCTGGTTGAAGCGATAAAGCGTGGTGACTGGTAATTGATTGTCGAATGGACCAACACAGCTGTAAGGCGGCTTCACCAGATCAAGAGCGAGCATTATACAGAGCAGGAAACAATGGAGTATAAGATTGATCTTATTCGGCGTATTGAAGCTAAGGTGGTCCATATGGGTACAGCGATGCCATCTCGTGAGTATCCTAACACGTATTACTGTATCGTTGATCGTTATATCGTATCTTACAAAGTAATGGAGAATGGTGAACGATATGTGATTACTTCATTCAAACACGGTGCGATGAAGCGTAAACTGTATTAGATAAATGAAACCGATTCGATTAGGAATCGGTTTTTTGCTGTATGAATTTTAAGCACCTTGGCGATACGAAGCCCAGCCTTCGTTCATAATCTTGGTCTCCATTTGCGGCCAGAAGTAAAGCATTTCTTCACGGAGCATGCTCATAATGTCTCTTTGCCAGTCAGTCAGAACTTCTGAGAACTCCTGAACGAACCACATGATGTCTTTTTCCGGTTCAGGAGGGAAGCGAAAGACTTGGTGTGTATTTGGATCAGGACCCTCAGGAGCTTTAACTCCGATATCCCATAGGTCGTCATATCGCCCAGGAGGACGAACAGCGGGGTCTGGATTTTTTTGTTCTTTTATTTTCAGCTCCATATAGCGCTGTTTATCGAGATGCTGCGGTTTAATAAGCTGCGGATCGACATGCTCCTGAATGGCGAGGACAGCATCAATGAAAGATTCGACGGCTTCTGTGCCGTACTCCAGTTCATACTGCTTAATCCGGTCTGCCGTTGCTGCCATACTTTCGACCATATTTCGGTTAGACTTCGAGAAGCGGGCGTTATTTTTAAAGAAATCACAGTGAGCAAGGACATGGGCTACAATCAGCTTATTTTGAATAAGAGAGTTGCCGTCCAGCAAGAAGGCATAACATGGATCAGAGTTAATAACCAATTCGTAAATTTTGCTGAGTCCGAAATCATATTGCATCTTCATTTTCTGAAAGGTCTTCCCAAAGCTCCAGTGACTGAATCTAGTCGGCATGCCATACGCACCAAAAGTGTAAATTATATCAGAAGGACAGATTTCATATCGCATTGGATAATAATCGAGTCCGAAGCCATTTGCGATCTCCATAATCTCGTCAATAGCATATTCCAGGTCCTTTAATTCACTTGAACTGCTCATGAAACGCTGCCTCCTTCTTTGTTATGAAAAAAGGTGCGCAGGGCCTTGTATACTTCGCCCTTTTCTTTGATGACGTAGTACATGAATTGATCCATCTTGATATTTCGGTAGGCAGACATCAGCGTACTGCTTCGATTATACTGATTGACTTCACCATAACCGAACATATTGCTTCGCTTCAGCAGTTCGCCGATTAATTTAACACAGCGTTCATTATCACTGGTTAGGTTATCGCCGTCAGAGAAGTGAAAAGGGTAGATATTGTAACTTGAAGGTGGATAACGCTGATCTATAATCTCAAGCGCTTTAATATAGGCTGATGAACAGATCGTACCGCCGCTTTCACCACGAGTGAAAAATTCTTCTTCGCTCACTTCTTTTGCTTCCGTATGATGGGCGAGGAAGACAATCTCTACTTTTTCGTATTGTTTACGTAAGAACCGGGTCATCCAGAAAAAGAAGCTTCTTGCGCAATATTTTTCAAAAGAGCCCATGGACCCGGATGTATCCATCATGGCAATAATGACGGCATTGGAGTGAGGGATGACGGTATCGTCCCATGTTTTGTAGCGGAGGTCATCAGGGCTGATATGATGGATTCCTGGGTTCCCGGTAGTTGCATTCCGGCGTAAATTTTCTAAGATGGTCCGCTTCTTGTCGATGTTGGATTGCATCCCTTTTTTACGGATATCGTTAAATTTAATACTCTGTGTCTCAATTTCTTCTTTGTCTTTTTGTTTGAGGTGAGGTAAGGAAAGTTCGGAAAACAGCATATTTTCAAGGTCTTCCATGTTGATCTCTGCCTCTACAACGTCTTGACCTGGCTGATCGCCTGCTTTTTCGCCTTTACCTGGTTTTTGACTCGCAGGATCACGTCCAATGACATCGCCGACCTGACTATCTCCATCTCCTTGGCCGACATGCTTTTGTTTTTGATAATTATAGACAAATCGATATTCATCCAGGCTCCGAATCGGAACTTTAATGATCTGTTTACCATCGGACATAATGATATTTTCTTCTGTAATAAGGTCGGGCAGGTTCTGCTTAATGATTTCCTTCACCTTCTGCTGATGGCGCTGCTGATCTTGGTAACCTTTACGGTGAAGAGACCAATCTTCTTTCGAAACGACAAATGAGTAAGGCTGGCGAGAATCCGGCATTTTAGGCACCTCCCCTGTAAATTGTGCGGCACAGTTTGACCTGCTGTAAATTAAGTATATTCACGGGCAGGGATGATATGTGATGACATCGATATAAAATAGAGAAGTGGAACATTTATCTTCCTATTATTGTCGTTAACTTACAGAAAATGATTCGCTTTTGCTGCGGTTCAGTGTATGATGGTTTAAAAGAGAAGAAGATAGGACCATCGTTTTCGTGCATGGTCAAAAGTGCAGGAGGGAATATAGCGCATGCAATATCAAAGTACTCGAGGACAGGTTAGTGAAGTAGGATTTATTGATGCATTTCTGATGGGGCTAGCTACAGATGGAGGTTTGCTCGTACCAAGTACCATTCCTGTTATATCTAGCGACAAGTTGGAAGAGTGGAGAACTCTTTCCTTTCAGGATTTAATGCTTGAAATTTTTTCTTATTACTTGAATGAAGAAATTCCGAGTGATGAGCTGAAGGAGATGGTCTATGCCAGTTACAGTACCTTCCGGCATGAAGACGTTACTCCCGTTCATCAACTTACGGATGATATATATTTACTTGAATTGTTCCATGGTCCAACATTTGCTTTCAAGGATATTGCGCTTCAGCTCATGGGGCAATTGTATAGTTATGTAGCTAAACAGTATAAACGCCCGATTAATATTTTGGGTGCTACTTCTGGCGATACAGGGGCATCTGCTATTCAAGGTGTTCGAGGTAAAGAAGGAATTAATATCTGTATCTTGCATCCAAACGGAAAAGTAAGTAAAGTGCAAGAACTTCAGATGACTACAGTACAAGATGAGAACGTGCTGAATTTATCAGTGGAAGGCAATTTTGATGACTGTCAGCGGATGATTAAGGAACTTTTTGCGGATGTGAATTTCAAAAATGAGCATCATCTGTGCGCAATTAATTCGATTAATATTGTTCGCATCCTTGCTCAAACGGTTTATTATTTCTACGCCTATTTCCGGGTCACAGATCAGCGCCCTGAACTAACAGGATTACCGCTGCATTTCAGCGTGCCTACAGGTAATTTCGGAGATATTTTTGCAGGATATCTGGCTTCTCGTATGGGTTTACCTGTTGGTAAGCTGGTACTTGCAACGAACGAGAATAATATATTAGAGCGTTTTGTGAAAGAAGGGGTCTATAAACCTGATGGATTCCATACGACGTACAGCCCTTCTATGGATATTCAGGTTGCCAGCAACTTTGAGCGATATCTTTATTACGTTTTGGATGAGAATGCAGAGCAAACCGAAAGCTATATGAAGAGTTTTCAGGAGAGCGGTGAAATTCGAATTCCACAAGAGCTGTTAAGCAAAGTCCAATCCGAATTTGCAGCTTACGGTGTGATTGGTGCAGAGTGCCTCGCAACGATTCAAAAATATAACGATGAAAAAGCATATCTGCTCGATCCTCATTCCGCCTGCGGAGTTGCCGCAGCAGAACGTACGCTTCCTGCAGGTGAAGTTGTTGTTTCATTAGCTACAGCGCATCCTGCAAAATTCAATGAATCTATTGAACTTTGTGAGATTAAGCAGGAATTCCCGCCGCAAATCTCAGCACTGTATGATATGCCTGTTCGTAAAACGGAGGTAGAAGGAACGATGGATCAAGTGGTCGCGGAACTCCTTCCTTTTTACCATCGTCTCCAAGTGAAATAAAAGCGAAATTTAATACAAAAAACCGTCTAGGATGAAGAGCTGGTCTACATCTTAGAGGGTTTTTTGTGTTTTTATTTAGGGTACTGTTTCTTTCGAGTGAAGAATAGACTATCTTTATCATTTGCTAAAGGAAATTTGGAAAATCCAGCTCCGTTATTTTATGAAAGAGAATGAAAACAGTCATTGACATGATACAAATTGTATCTTAAAGTATTGTTAAACATACATAATGTATCGACAATGTTTTTAACTCTGTTCGCATCTTCAGGATTTTTGTAAGTCTTCTGTCAGAAAGGAGATGCACTTTTTTGAAAGACTTCAAGGACGATCAGCTTATATTTCTGTTATGTACCCCAAGAAGCGGTAGTTCTTTAGCCACAGCTATGATCCAGAATCATCCCGAAGTATATGCTGCTCAAGAAATGTGGTATTTACTCAGTCTAGCTGATCTGAACATTGTTCCATCTCGACCCTATGGCGGTAGCGCCATTGTCAGACAATTCGTTCATGGAATTTTACCGACAGGTGTTTATAATAAAGCAGCCAGAGCATTTGCAACGGAAGTCTATGGTAGCCTTCTAGAACAAAATAGAGCACACTATCTTATCGATAAATCCCCGAGATATTATATATGCCTTGAATTTCTGGATGTGCTTTTCCCCGGATCAAAACGCATAGGTTTATTTCGTAATCCTCTTGCAGTCGCGGCTTCCTACAAAAAAGTAAACCAGCATACGGGTGAACATTTCTCGTTAGTTCATGATTTAAATAAGTCAGAGCCCAGTATGAAGATCGTTGATCTTACTGTTGGCCTTTTCCGTTATTACCATTATTTCAAGTCAAAAAACGTTAATACTTATATTTTAAAATATGAAGATATGGCAAGGAATCCAGCCGATGAATTACGTAAAATATGTCAGTTTACGGGAATTCCTTATCAAGACGGTATGGAGAAATATGGTTCCCCAGTAAGTGAGGCGAAAGCCAATTTGTTCTACAGCATGGGGGTAGGCGATCCTTTTTTACTGCAACATAAGGAAGCACATGCAGACTCGATTGATATTTGGAAAGAACAGCTCACAAGTGAAGAGATTGATGCCTACTGCAGGGTGCTTGGATCGGGGATTTTCACAGCATTAGGTTACGAAGAAGAACTTGCCGAAGCTGAACGCATCACAGGTGAAAAATACTCGGTAGAGCCTGATGTTACTCTTCTTCAGCAGATAGAAAACCATTTTGCAAAAATAAGCGGATATCGCTGGCAGCCTGAGTATGAAATGTTATACAACAAGCCGTTAGCTGTTAGCCCTACACCTCCTTCTATAGATTACGGGTCAGGTATCAAGATAGAAAATGAAGATTACGAGATTGCTCTCACCCAAATCTCTCAGTTGGAAACAAGAGTCAGACTTCTGGAGAATCGACTCACTAAGGCTTACAGGGATAAACAACGGTTGGAATACCAGTTGCAGGAGATCAGAAAGAAAATAAATCAGCTGAAATCTTTACTCCCGTTTGGGAACAAGGTAGCGTCACTCGTACAGGGATACCTAGGCGGAAGGAGAGAGAAATCATGAGTGCAATAACAGGATGTAGATACCATAGCCAGAGTATTCTGCTGGATGAGATGGAACCTGTCATGCGTTCATTTGATTCCTATCCATGGGATCGTATTGATTCCTGGTGTGATGGACATATTTTTATGAGTTGTCATGCACAGTGGGTTACGCCTGAGTCGATTCATGAGCAGCTTCCCTATTATGAGGAAGAAACAGGACTGGCTATTACAGCAGATGCGATTTTGGATAATAGATCAGAGTTGTTTGAAAGGCTGGGAGTTCCCCGCGAAGCAAGAAAAATAGTAACGGACAGTCAATTGATACTTATAGCTTATAAGAAATGGGGGAAGCTCACCCCTAAACAGCTTATTGGAGATTTCGTCTTCATGATCTGGGATGAAAAAAAGAGACAGCTCTTTGGAGCAAGGGATGTATCAGGTCATCGAACCTTCTATTATACTTCAGATTCGGAGCGATTTGCTTTTTGCAGCCGGATTACTCCACTTTTTAAGCTGCCTTTTTTCCGTAAACAGCTGAACGAACATTGGATGGCTGAATTTTTAGCGATTAACGGGATGTATGAATCGTATGACATTCATGCTACCGCCTATCAAAATATAAAACAGATTCCTCCAGCACATAGTATTACTGTTCATTCTGGCGGAATGGTGAGTCTCCACAGATATGAGCAAATCGATCAAGTGGAGACATTATATCTAAAATCGGATGGGGAATACGAAGAAGCTTTTCGTGAGGTAGTAGAGGAAGCAGTGTCCAGTCGTCTCCGAACATTCAAACAGGTAGGAGCTGCACTAAGCGGAGGACTTGATTCCGGAACAATAGCAAGTTTTGCTTCTCCTTTACTGGAGAGACAGGGGAAAACACTTCAAGCGTACAGCTATATTCCGATTTCAGATTTTGTAGACTGGACATCAAGCAGACTCATTGCAGATGAAACTCCTTTTATACGATCTGCGGTGGAGCATATCGGGAATATCCAAGAACATTATATGGATTTTTCTGATAGAAATCCGCTGTCTGAAGTGAATGAGTGGCTCGGTCTTATGGAGATGCCCTATAAATTTTTTGATAATTCTTTTTGGATACGTGGGTTTTATGAACAAGCTCAAAAGGAGAATGTAGGTGTTCTGCTTACAGGCGGAAGAGGCAATTTTACGATCTCCTGGGGGCCGGCTCTAGAGTATTACACTCAGCTTCTACGTAAAGGAAGACTATTTCACTTGGCAAGAGAATTGCAATTATACAGCCGCCAAGCCAAAGTTCCGAGATCAAGATTACTTCCTATGATTGGAAGTAAAGCATTTCCCTCAATTCATAATTTTTTTCATAAAAAGAAAGAAAGAGACGCGGTACCTGAGCTGATCCATCCGGATTTTGCTGAAAAAATGGGGATATACCGCGGCAGTCAGCAGTACATAACAAGTTCAAATACAAACATGATTGATGCAGTTCAAACAAGAAAAGAAAAATTCAGTAATTTATCGATAGCGAATAAAAATGGGGCCACCTCAACGAAACTTTCTCTTCGTTACGGCCTGCTTGAGAGGGACCCTACAAGTGATCCAAGAGTGGTTCGTTTTTGTTTGTCGGTTCCCCTTGAGCAGTATGTCAAAAAAGGTAGAGATCGAGCATTATTACGCAGAGCTATGAATACACGTCTGCCTGATAATGTAAGGTTAAACCAGAGCGTACGCGGTGTTCAACCAGCCGATTGGATTCATCGTATTCGCCCACAGTGGGATGAGTTTAGATCTGAACTTGTAAAAATAAGCAAGGATAGCAGTGTATCAAGCTATTTGAACATTCCTCAAATTGAGAAAGGACTAGCAAAAATCAAGGAACCCCGGCCGGAAATGGCTTGGGATCCCGAGGTTCGATTATTAATGCACAGCCTGATCGTATACCGATTCTTAAATCAGTTCTAGATTACTAGTTACTAATAAGCGCGGCAGGTTGTTCCTCCTGCTAGGAAGGGAGGTGAATGTATGTTGACAGAGAAAAAAGAATGGCAGGTTCCTAGTTTGGAAGTGCTGGATGTAAGCAGCACAAAAGCAGGAAAAGGATATAGACAAATTGATTGGGTAACTGAGCATGATGCCGATCAGTATGATCCAGTTAAACCTAGCTGAGTGGGCGTAAAGCTATCGTACTTATAAGTAAATAGCGTCGGTGTTATCAGTAGAGGAATGAATCTACGATTTCTCTACTGATAATTAACTTGGGGTTTATCAGCTTAGACAATATAAAAGCGAGAGAAGAGGCTTTACCCGAAGCGAAGAGTGGTCACGTTAGGAGTAAGGAGGTTGGTGTGGTGGATAGTGGAAATAAGAAATATCTTTATCAAGCATTTGGTCTTAAGATCTGGAGCGAGATTCCTCTGCCTGAATTAACAGAAGTGAAGATCACTTCTATAGGCGAAGTTGATGTTTATATTGAATTTGCCAAATTAGAGCATATTGCAGAGGAATGGAACATTGCTGGACATAATTTTCAATATCGGGATGAAGCATTACTATTTGAGATCCCTGATCTTGCTCTTTTTGAAGTGTCTTATGGGAGACAAATTACTATTTCACCTAAATACGGAGTAAACATGGCGCGGATAAGGTTATATCTGCTTGGAACTTGTATGGGAGCCATTCTTATGCAGCGCAGGACACTGCCGCTTCATGGGAGTGCGGTTATGATCGGCCAATCTGCTTATGCATTTTTAGGAGATTCAGGAGCAGGGAAATCAACACTCTCAGCAGCGCTAGCAAATCAGGGATATCCCTTGCTTAGTGATGATGTAGTTGCCGTGCATTATACGAAAGGATCTGCTGAGCCTATTGTTTCTCCAGCATATCCACAGCAAAAACTAAACGCATACAGCATGGATATGTTACAAATGGAGTCAGCGGGATACGAAGTCATCATGGATGAATTCAAGTACGCCGTACCTAGAAGAGACCAATTTTATGTAGATGATGTTCCACTTGCAGGTGTGTTTGAACTACTTCCAACACCAGAAAATAACATTACCGTTGAACCGATCTATGCCTTGTCAGGGATTCATCTGCTCCAAGCGCACACCTACCGGCTAGCTTTGATTAAAAGAATGAGTATGCTTCAGTGGCATTTTTCAAGTGTTACCCAGCTTGCTGGAGTACTTCCGATGAAACGGATATTACGTCCTATTGATGGAAGAACAGTACATAATCTAGTCGACACCGTGTTACAAACGGTAAATAAAGGAGTGAGTCAATCGATATGACAGACAATGTGGTTTTGTTAACTGAGACTTACATTCAAGAAGAAGGTTATGTGGTTAGTGATATGAATGGGGATAAAGTCATGATGTCTATTCAGTCCGGTAAATACTATAATCTCGGCAAAACAGGTGGACGAATCTGGGAGCTCTTATCAGAAGGAAACACGATTCCAAATCTAGTACACACGCTCACAACAGAATTCGCGGTATCGACAGATCAATGTGAGAAACACGTCCAAACGTTTATGCAGCATTTATATAAGGAAGGACTCATCAAAATACAAGAAAGCTAGGAAATCAATCATGGGAACTGCTCTTTTTCGGTCTTTTCTCAGACAAGAGCCTGCTTTAAAGCGAATGATCGTAGAAGCATGGTTATATCTGGCCTATGCGAGAGTGCTGAGTTATTTACCATTCGTTAGGATTGCTCCATTTTTAGGCGCTGAACAGCAAGAAACAACCTTTGAAAGACATCCAATAAAAGAAAAAACGGCGCTTCATATTGCCAAAGTGATATACAAGGTTAGTAAACATACCCCGTGGAAAAGCGAATGTATGGTCATTGGCATTGCGGCAATGAAGATGCTGCAAAGACGGAGGATTGCAAGCACACTTTATTTTGGTATTGCAAAGAATGATGATCAGCAGTTAATTGCACACGCTTGGCTTCGGAGTGGGACTTTATACGTAACAGGTGCGGAAGGTATAGAGAAATTCACCGTTGTAAACAAGTTTGCCAAACAATCCTAGCATGTAACAAAAGGGTGGTTTATAGAAAATGAAGAATGAGCAAAATGGTCTGCTAAAACAAGCTTCCACCGTTGAATTTCAATTCATGTGTGAGTTGTTGCAGAGAGAAGATCACGGTGAGTCAAATCCATTAGAAGAGCACTTTACTCAAGTTAATTGGGAAAAGTTTATTGAACTTATCATACACCACCGAGTATATCCGCTGATTTTTCCAAAGTTACATCACATCAGCAGCAAGGTTCCTGCTGATGTGATGAAGCAATTAGCACACGGTGTCATGACGAATACCCTATTTATGATGAAGCTCACTGCTGAATTAGAGCGTTTACTCTCCTCGTTAGAGGGGGCTGGCGTCAAGGTTTTGACCTTAAAAGGACCTATTCTTTCGCAAGAATTATATGGGGATCTGGCTCATCGGACATCCAAAGATCTGGACTTGCTTGTGAACTATAATGATGTAGAGGCCACGCTTTCCCTGCTTGAAGGACTGGGTTATATTAAAGAGTATGAACAACCGCATATCCTTGGAAGCTGGAAATGGAAGGACCACCATATTCCTTTGATTCATCCTGCGCTAAAAATACAAGTTGAAATTCATTGGAGTCTGAATCCATCGGGAGCGAAGAATGTACCCTTTACGAAATTATGGGAAAGAAGACGCACGACGACAATTGTCAATCGTGAGGTTTCTTATCTAGGGCAAGAAGATCTATTTGTATATTTAATCAGCCATGGAGCTAGGCACGGATGGTTTCGCCTACGCTGGCTGACTGACATTGACCGTATTATTCGTAATCAGCAGTTAAATGATGATCTAACCTTTTTTATGGATGAACATGAAGCCAAACATTATGCAGGGCAAACTTTTTATCTATGTTCTGAACTCCTGAATACACCGCTGCGGAGTGATATGAAGCTGGTGGCAGAAGAGAAAATATCAGTTAAATGGGCAGCTTATGCTTTTGAACTTATCAATGACGGGAAAATTCCGCATAAAGAAAAGCTAAAATCATATTTACATCATATTAAATCCCCTAAACGACGATTATATATGCTGCTGGGGCGTTTGTATCCGGGTCCTCAGGACGCGGCTTTGTTGCCATTGCCTCGTGTATTGCATTTTTTATATGTACCTTTACGCCCGTTCTTATGGATCTGGCGTCGTGCCAAACCGTGAAGCAGGGAGATAGAATATGAAAGAATTAAAGCTCTACATGAAGAAACTCTACGCCATTACGGGCGGTAAACTGCTTGTAAACGTTATCTGTATGGTCTTAATCAGCATTCTAGAGGGAGCAGGTATTTACATGCTCATCCCGATGCTCGCTGCTATTGGTATTGTTGACACTAGTTTCGGTGGATCACTACCACTAGAATGGTTACAATCTATAATGCAGCATATACCCGCAGACTCTAAGCTTGCAGTGGTTTTGGTTGTGTTTATCAGCATTGTAGCTTTTCAAGCGTTTTTACAACGAAACCAGACGATACTCAGTTCACAAATTCAACAGCATTTTGTACATACGCTTCGTTATGAAACCTATCAGCTTCTTCTTCATTCGAAGTGGGAGCTATTTATGAGTAAGCGTAAATCTGATTTTAGTCATATCTTAACCTCAGAACTCGCGCGTGTTAGTCAGGGCACAACACTTCTTTTACGGCTGACTTCAGCCTCCATTTTTACTATCATTCAAATCGCTTTTGCATTTTGGTTGTCTCCACTGCTAACGTTGATGGTGCTTGGTAGTGCTACCGTGCTATTCTTTCTTCTTCGGCCTTTTGTGCATAAGGCAAAAAAACTTGGAGATCATACCTCGGATTTGTCACAGCAGTATATGACGGAAATCGTAGAACATTTTAATGGGATGAAAGATATAAAAAGCAATGGCCTTGAAGAACAGCATATTCAGGGATTTCGGGCACTGTGTTTACGGATGGAAAAAAACATGGTTGATTTCATTAAACTAAATTCCGCTACCCAGCTCATCTATCAGATTAGTGCGGTCGTTATTATTGCCTTATTTGTATACTCTTCTTTGCATTTGTTCGCGTCTCAAGGAGAGTCAATGCTGCTATTGATCGTCATTTTCTCAAGGTTATGGCCGAGATTCTCGATGATACAAACAAGTATCGAATATATTGTATCAATGATTCCTGCCTTTCGAAGCCTGATGCAGCTGCAGAGCGAATGCGAACAATCGAAAGAAAACATTGATTTGCACGTAGTAAACCAACCACTTCATTCTGATGAAATGCCAATCCTTCTAAATCAAGGTATTCGGTATGAACAGCTCTCTTATCGTTATCCTGGGCAAAAAAAGGATGCCCTTCACGGAATTAATGCTTTTATCCCTGTTAATGGAATGACCGCTGTGGTAGGACGATCAGGAGCAGGGAAAAGTACGTTCATTGATCTTCTAATGGGACTTATAGAGCCGACAGCAGGACGAATTATGCTTGATCAGCTTCCTCTGCAACAAGAACAGCGGGGGCACTGGAGGCAGTCTCTCAGTTATGTTTCACAAGATCCTTTTTTGTTCCATTCGAGTATACGTGATAATCTGCTTCTAGTTAGGCCTTATGCCACAGAAGAAGAGTTATGGGAATCGTTAGAGTTTGCAGCTGCTGGGTTTGTTAAAAAGCTGCCACAAGGGCTAGATACAGTGATTGGAGACCGCGGGTTACGTTTATCTGGGGGAGAACGGCAGCGGATTGTACTGGCAAGAGCAATTTTACGAAATCCTTCTATTCTGGTTTTGGATGAGGCTACAAGCGCCCTGGATAGCCAAAACGAATTGCAAATTCAGGAGGCTTTGGACAGACTGAAAGGATCAATGACGATTATCGTAATCGCTCATCGGTTATCGACCATTCGTAACGCAGATCAAGTGATTGTTCTTGAGGATGGCAAGGTTATGCAGCAAGGAGAGTATGAGGGACTTGCAAGCGATGAGGAAGGTGTATTCGGACAGTTGTTATCCTACCAGACGAGGGTGTCTTTATAATTCAAACGATCACCCTTCGTTAGTAGATTGAAATTTTAGTTTTTATAGCTTGTCCAATTCTTGCAGTAACTTAGCAACGGAATTTTTAATATCCAGAAGCTCGGTATCAATGATGATATCGGGCTTATTTGGTATTTCATAAGGTGCCGAGACACCTGTAAAATGGAGAATTTCTCCTTTTCTTGCCTTGAGGTATAGGCCTTTTGGGTCTCTTGCTTCACATTCCTCAAGTGAACAATTTACATAAACCTCAACAAATTGCCCAGGTTCAAACATTTTTTTTACCATCTGGCGATCTTCTTCATGAGGAGAGATAAAAGCAGCAATTACGAAAAGACCTGCGTCGAGAAAAAGTTTGGAAACCTCGCCTATGCGGCGTAAATTTTCTTTGCGGTCTGCCGGGCTAAAACCAAGATCTTGATTAAGGCCTTTTCGTACCTGATCTCCATCAAGAATATAACACGGATAATCGTGCTCCATTAATACTTCCTTCAGGTGAGTGGCAAGAGTAGTTTTACCTGAGCCTGATAGGCCGGTAAGCCAAATCACTTTTGGATTAGTGAAATTGATTTTTTTTATTGATTCCAAATCAGTAATCCTCCTAAAATAAAATGACGGAACATAACACAAACTTCATTTATTTTTAATTATATCATGAAGAAAGAGGATCATCCGATTTAAACGTTTTATTTCGGGGTAAACATGATCAGTTAAGTCAAAATGTTTAAAAGAAAAATATAGGAGGCACCACCATGAAAGAGAAAAAAGAACCATTACATATAGATGTACAGTTTAAATGTCCAACGTGTACTCAAGAAGTAAAAGTACATTTTGTAGAAGAACAGGTGCTCACCGTTCGCTGTGAGAGTTGCCGACAAGGATATACACTAATGAGACCAACGATTGGTCAGGAAATCTTGTTAGACTGGGAACAAGAGGCATTGTTTCATAAAATGCGTGCCGAAAAAAAAGAACTGGATAACACAGAGATGATGGCTCTACTGATCAAAATTGTGGAACTGCTGACATGGAAGGATGAAGGGCGCGGTCAAATTCAGGCCATTGAAGCAGCACGAAGCTGGTTGTCTCATACCGATAAATCGAATGTTGTCCATGAACTTTTACATATCATTTCTGAGCAAGAAGGGAAGAAGGGGTACCGATTATAACAGTATAAATCTGAATGTTTGACATAAAAAATTGGATTCTTGCTCATATTATCTTAAGTAACATAACTGTGTAGATGATAGGAGCGGATTCATGATGAAAAAGTGGTTTATGGTCAGCATCATGATCATCTTGATCATGACTGGAGCCGGTGTCCACTATATACAGGCTTCCCCTGTGAAAGATGCATATCACTTTGGTTTCAAAAAAAGTAAAGATGGCGGGCTTGCATCCATCAATGAGGAAGGATTTAAAGGAATTCTCGAAAAAAATGAAGCGATATTCCTTGGGGATACCTCACAAAAAGAGTTGTATCTAACGTTTGATAATGGTTATGAGAACGGATATACACCTGCTATTCTAGATGTGCTTAAAGCCAAGAAAGTGCCAGCGTCATTTTTTGTAACAGGGCATTATTTAAAAGATCAGCCTGATCTGGTCAAAAGAATGAGTCTGGAAGGCCATATTGTAGGGAATCACTCCTGGAGTCATCCCGATCTGAGCGTAACACCAGATGCCAAAATTAAAGAAGAACTGGATAAAGTCAAACAGGAAGTGTTTGCTCTAACGGGCAAGGAAATTCCTTATCTTCGTCCGCCACGCGGGATTTTCAGCGAACGTTCTCTTACTGTCAGTAAGAATGAAGGTTATATTAATGTGTTCTGGTCTATTGCTTATAAAGATTGGGATACGAAGGTACAGCATGGTGCTCAGTATGCCTACGATCAAGTGATGAAACAGCTTCATCCAGGTGCAGTGATTTTACTTCATTCAGTGTCTAAGGATAACACAGAGGCCTTAGGACAGATCATTGATGCGGCTAGAGCACAGGGTTATACATTCAAAAGCTTGGATGAACTCAAAACAAAAACATATTAATGTTAATTCATGATTTTTTCAGGTTATCTCAAAATACAAAAAGAAGAAGACCGATTCCATATAGGAACGGTCTTCTTCTTTTAGACTTAAGCTCTTACGTAAACAAGTCCAATCGTTTTAGGTCCACAATGACTTGAAATAACACAACCTGCTGTAGCTATTTCAATATGTTTTGCTTTGGTCTTTTCGTGTAAAGTCTTCTGAATGGCAAGTGCATCTTCTTCGCACATCGAATGTACAACGAAAATGGTATCGTTATCCATCACATCGACATTGCTAAGTGCATTATTCAGCATTTGGTCAATGGCTTTTTCGCGTTTGCCTCTAACTTTATATGCGGGCGTCATCTTTCCATCAACCACCTTGATTACAGGCCTGATTTTGAGAAGACTGCCGATTAAATTTTGCATTCCTGAACAGCGGCCACCCATGTATAGATAATCAAGTGTATCAATGACAAACTCGGTTTCTACTTTTGGTCTCATCTCAGTCAACAGGTCAACAATTTCAGTGATGGTTTTTCCTTGTTCAGCAGCTTGAACTGCTTTCATTACGAGTACACCAATTCCGGATGTTAAGTTAAGTGAATCAAACACAGTAACACTGCCATCTGGAAATTCGCCTGAAGCGATGAGTGCATTTTGATACGTAGAAGAAAGCTCAGATGAAAGGCTAATAAATAAAACTTGATAGCCCTGATCTATGTAAGGACCAAAAGAAGCCATAAAATCAGCAGGAGAAGGTGCTGCCGTTTTTGGAAGACGGCCTTCACGATCTACCCTTGCATACAGCTGTTCGGGGCTAATTTCAACACCATCTTTTAACGATTCATCGCCAAACACGGCATAAAGTGGAACAATACCAACCTCATGTTGCTGGACCCAAGTCTTAGGTAAATCACTGGTGCTGTCCGCAAAAATTTTAATTCGCGACATCTTAATCCCCTTTTTAGAAAAAATTCATTTATAACATACAGTTCTATTATAATGCATATAGACATTTGTAGCAAAAAGATCTGAGGTTATGATCAGATCATACCTAGAATAAAGAAGCCTACAGTAATGAGTAATATGATCCCATGAAAAATCATTCCGGTAATAGGAATGATTTTTTTTCGATTCTTAAGGGATAGGCCAACAATCGCCAAAATCATACCTATTAGATTAAGAAGTAATCCAACAAGGACCAGAACGCCAATTATGATTACATAAATACTCTCAAGCATTGCTTCAGGAGAATTACTCTGTAAAATATCTCTTGCTGCTGCCGGTGATAAAGCAAGAATAGTAATGTAGGTGATAAGAGATAGGATTCCCAATACAAGAGAAGCAATTCCAGGACCTGAGTGTTTCAGCGGAGTTACTGGCGGCTGAAATGTTCCGTAAGGATTATTCACTTCTGTTACCTCTTCTTGTTTTGTGTTATCCCTTTCATGAACCTGCTCGAATTTATCCATCCGTATACTCCTTATTTTCTGTTTTACCATTTAATGTTTCATAAATCTTTCAAAAAAGCAAGAGAAAGGAGAAAATGAGTACAGCTCTGAATGTTGCAGTTTAGTGACAAACCTCACTTTAGATAGCTTAGGGGAAACCAATTGAGGTAAGATAATAGAAAGACAACAGGAACAAGGAGTGAAATGGAAGTGGCAAAAAAGTGGATAGGCATCGGTTCAATTCTAGTCATGCTTTCTGTTATGATTGGTGCATTTGGTGCACATATGTTAGAACCTATCATTGGTGAGGACAAGATTTCAGTATATGAAACAGGTGTTCAGTATCACATGATCCATGCACTCGGCATCATTTTAATTGGAGTTATTGCAAAAGTTTTCGGTGAAGCTAAGTTACTTGTCTGGTCAGCTAGGCTATTATTCATTGGTATTATATTATTCTCTGGAAGTTTATATGCGCTAAGTATAAGTGGTCTTGGTCCATTAGGAGCTATAACTCCTCTCGGCGGTGTGAGTTTTATTGCTGGTTGGATATGTCTAGCGGTTACGACTTTGAAGAAAGTATAAAAAAGAAACGGCTTCTCTCTATTGCTGAGAGAAGCCGTTTCTTTTATACGTATTTTTCGATTTCGGAGGTATGAATAGAGTACACCTGTTTCTCGTCAACGTGATAAATGCTTACTAACTTGGTTCCTTGATCATAATTTAATATACGACAGGGGATGCTTTTTTGCTGTCCCTTGTTGTCTCGAATATGGATTCGGATGAGTCTGCCTGCTTGCATCGCAGAATTAATCCAATCGTCAGAAGGACACATGAATGCAGGTATGGAGTGTTGTTGATTTACAGCTAAGGATTGCTGTCTTTCGGCCAGTTTCGTTGTTTTTGGATAGTTGTTTTGCTTGTTAGGTTCAACTGCTTCTTTAGGAGATAGTTTGTTCGGTGAAGCTGCATTCTGTTCAGTAGAAGGGTACTCGTGTAAAGCTTCTTTGATTTTTGTACCCAGCTCGATGCCGGACTGTATTCGAAAGTCACTGATTCCTTCCGGTTCATTAAGAATTTCAAGCAAAGCTTGCAAGGCAAGGGCATTGGTACGGCTATGAATCATGATATCTACATTAAATAAAAAAGCTTGTTCATGATTTATGTTTGATGATATGGACTTGTTCATGTTTTTAATTACCCCACGCTGCAGATTTCTGTTACAATTTTTGGATATGTATTTCATAACTATATCATTAAAATGCAAGGATGAATAGTACAATAGACATATAAAATTACAAAAGAACGAATAGTAAGATATCAAATTCGGTAGTTTCATAGGTTATAGGACATGTTTTATCAATAATTCGGTGCTCCGCTACTGTCCACACCGTTTGTAAGACCTAGGAATATGATGTCGAGACGTAAAAGCGAAGGGGGTGTTTTACGCAAATGGTAACATTAGAACCGGTTCAAGTTGGAGAATATACCCTTACTGCCGTGGAAGTGAAGTTACCTAAAACGACGCTCATTACTGTTTCGACATCAAAGGGATATATTATGTGCGGAGCGCTCGATGTAGGTTTACTTAATGAGCGTTTGGGGCAGCGACAGATTATTGCAGCTAGAGCAGTAGGGGTTAAAACCATTGCGGAACTGCTGGCAGCACCAATGGAATCTGTAACACATGAAGCCGAAAAACTAGGGATCGTACCTGGTATGACCGGAGTAGAAGCCCTGATTAAAATGATGTGAATAAAGCAGCTGGGTTCTTAGCTCTTCAAAAACAAAGCAGCCCTTTCTAAATGGGGGCTGCTTAACAATATAAATGAGATTAAATCATACTCGCTAACAGAGTGAATCCATTTCATATCTCATAATAACGTTATGAATTAAATTTAAGAGTACAACGCTTTTAAGTTTTGGTCGAAAGGAGCGCGGACGATTCCTTTTTCCGTAATAATAGCGGTTACGTATTCGTTTGGTGTCACATCAAATGCGGGATTAAATACTTTGATTCCTTGGGGAGCAGTACGCTTACCGAACCCTTCAGTCACTTCTTCCGGTGCGCGTTC
The DNA here is from genome assembly GCF_018403285.1 of Paenibacillus sp. J45TS6. Taxonomy (GTDB): domain Bacteria; phylum Bacillota; class Bacilli; order Paenibacillales; family Paenibacillaceae; genus Paenibacillus. The sequence continues at coordinate 258,979 of NZ_BOSJ01000004.1, forward strand.
TTCAATGGGAATATGTGCACCTGTCGGTGTATTCAGGTCAATGGTTGACATCGGACAAGCTACGTAAAATGGAATCCCATGTGCTTTAGCAAGAACAGCAACACTATAAGTACCAATCTTATTCGCAACATCCCCATTAGCAGCTACACGATCGGTACCTACAATAACAGCTTGAATCCAGCCCTTAGACATCACCATTCCAGCCATGTTGTCGGTAATGAGTGTTACATCAATTCCAGCTTGCTGCAGTTCAAAAGCCGTTAAACGAGCACCTTGGAGAACGGGACGCGTCTCATCTGCGAAAATTTTGAGATGAATTCCTTGTTCTTTGGCAAGATACATTGGAGCTGTAGCGGTACCGTATTTTGCTGTTGCTAATCCTCCTGCGTTACAGTGAGTCAGTACGCCCATTCCGTCTTGGAATAAAGGCAAGGCATTTTCACCAATCATTCTGCATACTTCTTCATCCTCTGCGCGGATCGCAATAGCCTCTTGTGTAAGCCCCTCATTTAATGCAGAGATAGAGAGGTAATTAGGGTCCTCGCTAAGTTGTACAGCGGCTGCATACATACGGTCCAGCGCCCAGAATAGATTTACTGCGGTAGGTCTTGATGTCGCGAGATAATCGCATACTTCCTTCACTTTTTCAAGCCAGCCTGCAATATCATCCTTCTGATACTGTCCTGCACCAAGTACCACGCCAAAAGCTGCCGCGATACCGATTGCCGGAGCACCCCGCACTTTCATGGAATGAATGGAATCCCATATCTCTTCCGGAGTATAGAGGTCAAGCATAACAATGGATTCAGGCAGTAGTCTCTGATCGAGAAGTTCAAGGTGATCTCCTCTCCAGTTAAGTGAAATTAATGGATTAAACTCCGTATTCGTGCTGAAATTGCTCATCGTTGTCCTACCTTTCCTTTGCTAGCGTCTGTAACAAGATTCATAAAGTCGTTAATGGATGTAATCCGGCGGTGATTTTTCACCAGGTTTTTGCCAATGGAGAGTGCTTTTCGTTCAGCTTGTTCTCTAATTGTTTCATTGTTAATCGTATCGATATCGGCTACATGCGCAAGTCCGACGATCCGGCGAATCATTTTGCTTCCAGCGAATCCGGCGCTGTCTTGAAGGAGTTTAGTTATATAGAACTCTTGATAGCCTTTGGTACGAGCCATGTAGTCCTGGACATCTTGATTCCATAGATCGCAGAAACTGCTTTCAAATTCAGTCCATACATTCTGAACCATTAGAAGCAGTTCTTCTGCACGTGCGGAGGCGGCAGCTTCATCTGTGATCCATCCTGGTATAGATACATAGTGCAGAAGCAGATTGGCAAGAACGGCACCGATATCAAATCCCATGGGTCCATAATAAGCGAATTCCGGGTCGATTACTTTTGTAGATTCTGATGTAACAAAAATACTGCCTGTATGAAGATCACCATGAAGCAAAGCTTGCGCCTCAGTAAGAAACTTTTCTCTTAAAATCGCAATTTCCAAATGCAACTCGCTATCCGTACGAAGCGCCTCTGCTTCATCCTCAATAGAAGGAGAGTAATTGTTTCGTTCAGATATACGATAAGGCTCTTCAAAAATAAGATCTTCTGTAATCTTACATTGGTCTGGGTTTACGAATTTCTTAACTTTTTCTTTCTTAAGAGATTGATCCATAGCTAAATCGGACGTATAAAAAAGTGTCCGAGCCATAAATTCTCCGATATGTTTGGAAAACAGAGGATAGTGGTTTCCTTCAATTAATCCTTTTCTCATGATGACATGATCACTGAGATCTTCCATGATCGTTAAAGCAAGTTCATCATCATAATAATATACTTGCGGAACAGAGCCAGGGCAGATTCTATACTCTTCCTGTAGTACCTCACGTTCAATTCTTGCGCGGTCTAGCGATAGGGGCCATGATTCACCAACAATTTTGGCATAAGGCAATGCCTGTTTAACGATCACACTGTTGCGGGAATTCGTATCTGTAATATGAAAGACGAGATTCAAATTACCATCACCAATTTCCTGGCAGGTCAGTTTACTGTTTGCATCAAATAGATCCAGTACTTTCTGAGACAGTTGCATTGCTTCATCAAGAGTTAAAGGATGATATGAAGACAAGGTAGGCACCTCCGCTAAAGTATATGATAAAGAATAAAACCAACTTCTTTACTTGGTATATCAGTATATCGGATTACTCTTCAATTTTATAGCATTTTTTTGGAACAATTATCCGAATAGGGAAACTGATTTATGTTAGAGGTCAGTTGATAGATTTGTTTCATTAACTAGGCTAAAGGGTAAATTTAAAATAGTAGCGAAGAGAAGAACAGCAGCATCTGATCTTCACCAAATAGAAGGATTTCTGATCTACATAAAGATTGGAAAATTACATTAAATTAAAAAAAAGGATGGGATATCAATGGCTAAATCAACCAATAAAACACAGACAAAAACAGGGGTAGAACAAATTCTAAACCGTCAGGTTGCGAACCTGAATGTAATGTATGTGAAAATCCATAACTATCACTGGTATGTTACGGGTCCAAACTTCTTCTCACTTCATGTAAAATTCGAAGAATTGTATAATGCAGTTACTCTTCAAATGGATGAAATTGCAGAACGTCTCCTTACTATTAAAGGTAGCCCTGCCGCAACAATGAAAGAATATCTTGAGCTTGCTTCTATTCAAGAAGCAGCTGGCGGCGAAGATACGAAAACAATGGTGCAAAATATTATTGAAGACTTTGCTACCTTGTCCGAGGAGTATGCTGAAGGTATTGAAGCAGCAGACGAAGCAGGCGATCAGCCTACAGCAGATATGCTAACTGGATTCCAAGCTGATCTTGAGAAACATATGTGGATGCTTCGTTCTTACCTTGCTTAATTATAAAGGAAAGATAAAGATTACAAAAAGGCTGACCTTATAAGGTCAGCCTTTTTGGTTAACGATGAAGGAATCATAATGAATTTATGAAAAAGGCGAATCTCATTTGATTCGGTACCCTATTTCATATAGAATTCATATGTATCAGTGGTTACAGTGCAGTGTTGCTGTCAAGTTGTGGAGAGTTTTAGGGAGAGAAGGGGATTTTCTTTCTGCAGTCTGTAAACTTTTTAACATAAATGACTTGAGAATCATTGAGAATCAGTTTAGAATTATTATAAAGTGATGCTTTATAAAGCGAAACTGGAAATCAAGGGGCGACCCTATTTAGATAAACAATATGATTTCGACTATGAAATTATTTTATTGGAGGTTAAGGCACATATGGCTACAAATTTCGTCATTGAAGGACTTAAAGCAGAAATAGAAGGTAAGGAAATTCTGAAAGGAATTAACCTTAGCATGAAAGGTGGAGAAATCCACGCAATTATGGGTCCTAACGGTACAGGTAAAAGTACTTTAGCTTCCGCACTTATGGGCCACCCGAAATATGAAGTTACTGGCGGTTCGGTAACATTAAACGGTGAAGATGTACTAGAAATGGAAGTTGACGAGCGTGCTCGTGCAGGTATGTTCCTGGCTATGCAGTATCCAAGTGAAATTGCCGGTGTAACAAACTCCGACTTCTTGCGTAGTGCGATTAATGCACGCCGTGAAGAAGGCAACGAAATCTCTCTTATCAAATTCATTCGTCAAATGGAAGGTAAAATGAAAGAACTCGAGATGAATCCTGAGTTTGCTCATCGTTACCTGAATGAAGGTTTCTCCGGCGGTGAGAAGAAACGTAATGAAATTTTGCAAATGATGCTGCTTGATCCATCACTCGTCATTCTTGATGAAATTGACTCGGGTCTTGATATCGATGCACTTCGCATTGTAGCCAATGGGGTAAATGCAATGAAGAGCGAAGATCGCGGATTCCTCATCATCACTCACTACCAACGTTTGCTTAACTACATCAAACCTGATTATGTTCACGTTATGATGCAAGGTCGTATCGTAAAATCCGGTGGTCCTGAACTTGCTGAACGTTTGGAAGCAGAAGGTTATGACTGGATTAAAGAAGAACTTGGTATTGAAGATGAAACTGTAGGACAAGAAGCGTAAAGATTAACGGAGGAGGACAAAAGTAAATGACAACACAAACCATTCTTCCGGTTGATTCCGTAGCGCTTCGTGCGTTATCCGAAAGCAAAAATGAGCCGGCTTGGCTCGCAGATCAGCGCCAAGCAGCGCTTGAACTTGCTGGTAGCCTTGAGCTTCCGAAACTGGAAAAAACAAAAATCGAACGTTGGAATATTTCAGCATACGGTCAATATAAAGCAGCTAACGCAATCTCTCTGGAAGAGGTTCCTGAAACCATTCATTCTTTGATCAGAGAAGAAGAAGACGGAACTTTGCTGATTCAGCGTAATTCCGGTGTTGTGTATAGTAATCTTTCCAAAGAGCTAGCAGATCAAGGTGTTATCTTCATGGATCTGGAAACAGCAGTACGTGAACATGAAGATCTTGTTAAAAAACACCTTCATACAGCAGTGAAATCAGATGAACACCAGCTTGCTGCGCTTCATTCTGCAATCTGGAACGGTGGAGTATTCCTCTATGTTCCTCGTAATGTGGTTCTCGACAAACCGGTTCAGGCAATTCTGTTGTCTGATGATGGTACTGCAGCATTTGCACCACATATTCTAATTATTGCCGATACGAACAGCGAAGTAACCTATGTAGATAATTATGTATCTGGACAACTGGATGCTGAAGTGTCTCATATCGGGGTAGCTGAAGTATTTGTAAAAGTAGGGGCAAAAGTTCGTTTTGCAACGGTTCACCAGTTTGGCGACCAAGTGACGGATGTATCTTTCCGCCGCGCCGTTGTAGAGAACGATGGTTCCATTGAGTGGATCGTGGGAGAGATGAACATTGGCAATACGGCAAGTGATACGCTTTCTGTGCTAAAAGGCAATGGTTCAACATCCGATCAAAAAACAATTGCTGTAGGTGCTGGTTCTCAAAAACTGAATTACACCACACAAGCGAAACACTTTGGTAAGAGTTCTTCAAGTCAGATGATTACTCGCGCTGTTATGAGAGAAGAAGCAACAGCAATCATCAATGGTATTACCAAAATTGAAAAGGGTGCAACCAAAGCAGATGGTCAGCAGACAGAACGTGTTCTTATGCTTAGCCCGAAAGCACGTGGAGATGCGAACCCAATTCTCCTCATTGATGAAGATGATGTTACAGCGGGCCACGCTGCCTCTGTAGGTCAAGTAAATCAAGAACAAATTTTCTATTTGATGTCACGCGGTATTTCCCGTACGGATGCGGAAAGATTGATCATTTACGGATTTTTGGCTCCTGTTATTTCTGATATTCCATTGAAAGAATTGCAAGATCAATTGCAGTCTCTCGTTGAAAGGAAATTAGGACAATGAACGCCGAAGAGATTCGGAAACAGTTTCCCATCCTGGATCAAGAGATCAATGGGCATCCGTTAGTATATTTAGATAATGCAGCGACTTCTCAAAAGCCGATTGCTGTAATAGAAGCCGTAAAACATTATTATGAGTGGGAAAACTCAAACGTGCATCGCGGAGTTCATACGCTAGGCAGCCGTGCCACAGATGCTTATGAAGGTGCTCGTCAAAAAGTGGCCAAATTCATCAATGCAAGACGTACACAAGAGATTACTTTTACGAGAGGTACAACTACGGCACTAAACCTTGTTGCATCCTCATATGGTCCTTCTGTACTTTCTGAAGGTGATGAAATTGTGATCACTCCTATGGAACATCATAGTAATCTGATTCCTTGGCAGCAACTTGCGTTACGCACAGGTGCTGTTCTGAAATATATTCCGCTTCAGCCAGATGGCAGTGTGTCATTGGCTGATGCAGAATCAACCATTACGTCAAAAACCAAAATCGTATCGATGGCATATGTATCTAATGTCCTTGGTGTAATCAACCCTGTGAAAGAGATTGCTGAGATTGCTCATCGTCATGGCGCTGTTATGGTCATCGATGGAGCTCAGAGTACTCCTCATATGAAAGTTGATGTACAGGATTTGGACTGTGATTTCTATACTTTGTCTGGACACAAAATGTGCGGTCCGACCGGTATTGGTGCACTTTATGGCAAGAAGGCGCTGCTTGAGTCCATGGAGCCGGTCGAATTTGGCGGCGAAATGATTGATGATGTTGGACTATACGAGTCCACATGGAAAGAACTCCCTTGGAAATTCGAAGGAGGAACTCCGATTATCGCTGGTGCAGTAGGTCTCGGTGCGGCTATTGATTTCCTTGAGGAAATTGGCATGGACGAGATTGCAAGACATGAGAGTGTTTTAGCCAATTATGCTATGGATCGTTTATCTGAGATTGAAGGAATCACCATTTATGGTCCTAAGAAACGTCATGTCGGCCTTGCAACGTTTAACTTAGAGGGTGTTCATCCTCATGATGTAGCGACTGTACTTGATGCAAGCGGAGTAGCAATTCGTGCAGGACATCACTGCTGTCAGCCGCTTATGCGGTGGCTTGAAGTAGGTTCTACTGCACGAGCTAGCTTTTATCTATATAATACGGAGCAAGACATTGATCGTCTTGTCAGCGCCTTAATCCAGACAAAGGAGTATTTTAGTGATGCAACTTGATGATCTGTATCGGCGCGTAATTATGGACCACTATAAAAATCCGCGAAATCGGGGTACTTTTGCTGATGACGCAGTCACAGTAAATTTAAACAATCCGACATGCGGTGACCGGATTTCATTGCAGCTGAAAGTTAAAGACGGAATTGTCGAGGATGCAAAGTATTCAGGAGATGGCTGTTCGATCAGTATGTCTTCTGCTTCCATGATGACTGAGGCTATTAAAGGCAAATCGATGGAAGAAGCTTTGAACTTGGCAGAACGTTTCTCGTCCTTGATGCAAGGAGAGGAACAAGAATTTGACGAATATGAAGATATTGAAGCCCTATCCGGTGTAAATAAATTCCCCGCACGTATCAAATGTGCAACCCTTGCATGGAATGCACTGCGTAAAGGGATTGATGAGGATCACAAATCACAATAACGATAGGGAGGTAGACCCCGATGGCTAAAAAAGCTCCTGAAATGGAAGAATATAAATATGGTTTTCGTGACGAACACCAATCCATTTTTAAAACGGGTAAAGGTCTGACTGAAGAAGTAGTAAGAGAAATTTCCCGTATTAAAGAAGAACCAGAATGGATGCTTGACTTCCGTCTGAAGTCTCTGAAACAATTTTACAAAATGGATATGCCAAAATGGGGTGGAGACCTTGACGGTCTCGACTTCAACGATATCCAGTACTATGTAAGACCTTCTGAGAAACAAGGTAAAACTTGGGAAGAAGTACCAACAGAAATTAAAGAAACATTCGATAAACTCGGTATTCCTGAAGCAGAGCAAAAGTTCCTTGCCGGTGTATCTGCTCAGTATGAATCTGAGGTTGTATATCACAACATGCAGAAAGAACTGGAAGATCAAGGTGTAATCTTCATGGACACGGATACTGCACTCAGAGAACATCCAGAAATTTTGAAAGAGTATTTCGCTACGGTTATTCCTCCGGCGGATAACAAGTTTGCTGCACTGAATAGTGCGGTATGGTCAGGCGGAAGCTTTATCTATGTACCAAAAGGCGTAAAATGTGAAGTGCCGCTTCAAGCCTACTTCCGGATTAACTCCGAAAATATGGGACAATTTGAGCGTACTTTGATTATTGCTGACGAAGATAGCTTCGTTCACTATGTAGAAGGCTGTACAGCTCCTGTATACAGCACAAATTCTCTGCATAGTGCGGTTGTTGAGATCATTGCCAAGAAGAACGCTCGTGTTCGTTATACAACGATCCAAAACTGGGCACCAAACATTTATAACCTGGTTACAAAACGTGCGGTTGCTGAAGAAAATGCAACGATGGAATGGGTCGATGGTAACATCGGTTCCAAACTGACGATGAAATATCCAGCAGTTATTCTAAAAGGCCGCGGTGCTAAAGGTTCCGTACTTTCCATTGCGGTTGCTGGTAAAGAACAGCATCAGGATGCAGGGGCTAAAATGATCCACCTTGCACCAGATACAACTTCTACGATCGTATCCAAATCCATCAGTAAACATGGCGGTAAAGTAACGTATCGTGGATTGGCATCATTTGGACGTAACGCAGAAGGGGCGAAATCCAATATCAAATGTGATACATTGATTTTGGATAATGAGTCCACTTCGGATACGATTCCTTATAATGAGATCATGAACGACAACATTACTTTGGAACACGAAGCAACAGTATCCAAAGTATCGGAAGAGCAGCTGTTCTATCTGATGAGCCGTGGTTTGTCAGAAGCAGAAGCTACACAAATGATCGTTATGGGCTTTATCGAGCCGTTTACGAAAGAACTTCCAATGGAATATGCGGTAGAGATGAACCGTCTCATCAAATTCGAGATGGAAGGTTCTATCGGTTAAACCAGTTATTGAAGGACTTTAGAGAATTTTTGAATTAACGCGACACATTTGTGGACGATTCAAAAAGCATTATCCAATAAAGAAGACGAACTTTTTAAAGTTCGTCTTCTTCTTTTTTTATTAGTTTATTGAAAATGCTTTCACTTCCTTAATATCTTGAGTTTCCAACACCACTTTTTGATCATAATTTATCTGATTTAAAGAATAAGAAAAGGCCGAGGAAAGATTCCTCAGCCTGTTTGTTATCTTTACCTGCTTGGTTATAGACAACGCATGTAATGGATCTAAAGGGGACACCACATCAGTCATAGGTAACTTGATAGGGTTTTTATGTATAGGTTCTAGTTCGTACTGTTAAATATAAATTTCTACAATTGCGATATAACGATGCTTCGCAAGATCAATAAACCCATGAGGGCTTTTTACAAGAGGCCTGAAATAATCATTTGGATTGTTCAGTACAATAATGCCAGTATCTCCGGTAGTGAGCAGGACCTTTTTACCAATAAAATTCGGCAGCAAATGTTTGATAAAACTTTGGGTTACTTCTGCATTTAATTGACCAAAGCTAAGACCGTACAGCTCGCATAGGACAGAGATATACTCTTGTTTGGATTGATACACGCGAGTGGTAGTCATGGCGCTGTAGACGTCTGCCACAGCCGCTATACGCGAATAAGGATGGATGTCATCCTTGCGCAGCCCATAGGGGTATCCGCTTCCATCTTCACGTTCATGATGCTGAAGTGCAGGGAGGGCAAGCAGTTCATTTCCTGTAGATGCAAGAATAATGTCATGTCCTTGCTTTGCGTGTTTTTTCATGATTCGAAATTCTTCGGTACTGAGTTTCCCGGGCTTATGCAATAGTTCTTGTGGGACTACTGATTTCCCGATATCAATGAGATATCCTGCTTTAGAGATGTTATAACAGTCCTCTGCTGAATAACCGAGCCAAGAGGCCATATAATACGTGAGAATGCCTACTTGGACTGAATGGTTATATGTATACTCATCATCCCGGTCTAAAAGCAGGAGCAGTGAGACAACATCCTTCTGTTCAACAAGTTGCTCTGTCATCGGTTGAAGCAGTTCATCAACCTCGTTCATGGCAATGGTTCCAGAGTTCATCGCTTGCTTGAAAATAGTTGCTGTTCCTGCCATCGTTGTATCAAACAACGGAACCAGCTTCATAAGTGACTCCCCGGGGGACGAAGTGACAACAGGGGTAGGAAAATCGGGCAACTGTACACTATCTGCGATGTCTACATAATCAATACCATGTAATTTAAGTCTACTAATATCGGAATCGTTAAGGAGAGAGCCTGCTGGCATCAGCTGCACACCGGAATGATTAAATGCATCACTTTCCAGTAACTGACCGGGCTTAAGATCGGTGACATGTAATCTCAAACAAATAAACCACCTTTAAGCATTGAATTTAAAAATATCATAACAAGAAAAAAATGGTATGACAATGACCTGTTAAAGGAAACGGTCATGTTTTGGGATTCCACGGTCCGGTCTGATGGCCCTTCCACTCGGATCCATCTGCCCATATTTCTTTTTTCCATATAGGGACAATTTCTTTCAGACGTTCAATAGCATATCTGCTGGCATCATAGCAATCGGCTCGGTGAGGAGAAGAAACCGCGATGACTACACTTACCTCTGCAATTCCTACTTTACCCAGTCGATGGGAGATGGCACACCGCGTTCCAGGCCAGCGTTGATCTATTTCTTGTCCTATCGTTTGCATCATAGATAAAGCCATAGGAACATAAGCCTCATATTCAAGAAGAATAGTCCGCTGATCTCCCGTCATTTCTCGTGTGGTACCAACAAAGGATAGGGCAGCTCCATGATTAGGAGTAATGACTTTATCGGTTACTTGTTCCACAGACAGTGGAGAGTACCCAATTGTATATAACCCATCTGACGTGGTGTGGATCTCTTCATTGTCAGCGGAACCCGAAGTGGCTCCGTCTCCACCAGAAACAGGCGGGATGAGGGCAATTTCATCGTCTGTGTTTAGTAGCGAGTGTGAGGGTGCGTATTCTTGGTTTATGGCAATAATCGCACTGTCTATCAGTCCCGCAGCATCGGGATATTGATGAATGAGTTCTTCTTTTACTTGCCCTGCTGTTGTAGATTCTGCTAATGTAAGTTCGACTCTGGATTTGCCAATTCTCTCAGCTATTCCTGCAAATAATAAAACAGTTATTTTCATTTTTTCACCTCATTTTTGCTTGGGAAACCCTTTTAATATATCATATCTAACATAGAAATGTTATGCTTATCTATTAGAGGAAACGGAAAAAAAGGACCAGGCTGTATCATTTTTCCGGAGGAGGGAACGAAGATGAACGTTTCACACAAACAAATACTCACCATTCTTCACACGAATGATATCCATAGTCATTTTGAACAAATGGGCTCGCTTGCAGCGATGATTCATGAAGCTAAAGAACAATCTTCATCCGGAGAAGAAGTGCTCGTCCTTGATATAGGAGATCATATGGACCGGATGGCCGTAGAGACAGAGGGCACGATGGGCGGCGCAAATATTGATATCATTAATATGACAGGCTATGATGCGATTACAATCGGAAATAATGAAGGTCTAACGTTTACAGCAGATATTCTTGATCAAGCATATGCAGGGATTTTATGCCCCGTTGTATGTGGGAACCTCCTATTAAAAAGCACAGGGAAACCTCCCTTATGGATGGAACCCTATCATATCATAAATAAAGGCGGGATTCGGATTGGACTCCTCGGAGCGACTGCTCCGTTTAACTCTTTTTATGAACTGCTTGGACTCGAAGCACTTGATCCGATGGATACATTACGAAGTCAGGTTGCCGAGATAAGGGATCAGGTTGATATTGTGATTGTATTGTCTCACTTAGGTCTTATGATGGATGAGAGAATAGCCGAAATAATAGAAGGGATTGATGTGATTCTAGGGGGACATACACACCATGTGCTTAAAGAACCGCTGCTCATAAATCGTACTGTGGTTTGCGGCGCGGGAAAATATGGTAAGTATTTGGGGAAAGTAACCCTTGAACGTCATCCTGGACAGGAGCGTTTTTCTTTGGTTTCTGGCGGATGTTATCCGGTGAATGAGATGCTTTTAGATGAAAATGTAACTGCGGCCATTCTTGCTCATCGTGAGCAGGCTGAGATTAGACTGAGCCGGACCGTAGCAATTACAGACAAAGAACTTCCTATTTCTTGGAATGAGGAGTCCCCCTTTGGTAATATGTTAGCTCAGGCAGTAAGACAATTCACAGGGGCAGAACTTTCTGTTGTGAATGCAGGTCAGCTCTTAGGGGCGCTTCCAGCAGGAAATATTACGGAGGGTATGTTACATTCTTTATGTCCATCTCCCATAAATGCGTGTACAATTCAGTTAAAAGGGTCAGATTTGCGCAGAGCGCTGGAACAAAGTCTGCTTCCTGAATATAGAGAGCTAGTATTCAAAGGATTTGGCTTCCGAGGATACCAAATGGGGAATTTGTGTCTCGATGGTGCTGAAGTATATTATGATGATTCGCTGCCGCCATATCATAAGATTACGGAGATTCGTGTTCAGGGAACTGTTCTAAGCGATGAGCAGCTTTATCAAGTAGGAACGCTTGATATGTTTACATTTAATATTGGTTATGAAAGTCTTGCTTTAGGTACCGACCTATCCTATCGATTACCCGAGTTTATTAGAGATTTGCTTGGTATGGAACTGCAAAGACCGGAGTCACTAGAAGAAAGTTCTTTAGCCCGTTGGCATCCGATCATATCGAGGTAAAGGAACTGTTAGAGAGCATTTTAATGTAGGCAGGAGAGGGTGACCTTGCGTCTTGTACCCATTGCTATGCTTGAGCCCGGGATGAAACTCGGCAAGCGAATATATAATGATGAGGGTATTGTTTTACTCAGTGAACAAATTGAACTGACAACCCATCTGATCAAGCGAATCTCTCAGTTGGGTATTAGTTATGTATATATTCAGGACCCTCAAATGGAAGATATCGATTTTCCTATTATGTTACGAGAAGAAACTAGGATCCGAGCGATGAAGGAGATTAAAGAGCAGTTCACCAGTCTAGCAGGCGGTAAAATGAAACATAAATATCCTTATTTAGGGAAAAAATTTACCGGTGTGATGGAGCTGATTCTTGAGGATATTTGTTCTCAGCCAGGTGTCATGATTATGATGACGGGAATGCATACCATGGATCACACTTTGTATGATCATTCGCTTAATGTATGTATTCATTCTTTGATTCTTGGTAAGGCACTCGGTTATGACAAAAATAAACTGATGGAGATCGGTCTTGGTGCGATGCTGCATGATATAGGCAAGACTCAAATCCCTCCTCATATTTTGCAAAAGCCAGGAAAGCTAACTCATGAGGAATATGAAATCGTAAAGAATCATACGTTATATGGATTCAAACTTTTAAAAGATGAACCTGGCATCCCTTTATTATCGGCACATTGTGCACTTCAGCACCATGAACGAATGGATGGTCAAGGTTATCCTCAAGGGCTAAAGGGATCGGATATTCACGAATATGGCAAACTGCTTGCACTTACAGACTCTTATGATGCCATGACCACGAATCGTGTATATCAGAATGCTCTGCTGCCTCATCAAGCAGTAGAAATGCTGTTCGCGGGTACAGGAACACTCTATGATCAGCATATCTTGGAGGTTTTTAGAGATTATGTAGCTATTTATCCGGTCGGTCTTACCGTACAGCTTATCACGGGGGACACGGCAGTCGTTGTTCGTATCCATCCCGAAGCACCGCATCGTCCCGTTGTTCGAATTATTAAAGATTCGGAAGGCAGGCAGCTGCATACCCCTTATGATCTCGACTTAATGGAACATTTATCCGTTATGATTGCGGGTGTGGGCGGGGAGGCAGTTATGATGACTTCGGAAGAGCCTCAGTTTACATAACGAGGTATTTTGTTCGGTAAACAGATGTGATATACGAAATGAATAATGTTAAGGATTGCTTATGCTATCCGTTTATTTTAGGAAGTAAGGTGAATTAAAATGAGTTTATTAAATCATGAATCAAATTCTTTGCAAATTATTTCTCCGTCTTATGATCCTTGGGACCCTATTATGTCACTGCGAAAATACGGGCAGCATAAGCTGACAAGTGTAGAGATGACAGTGACTCACTTGTGTAATATGCGCTGCGAACATTGTGCCGTAGGAGACATGCTTGTCATGAAAGAGGCGCCTGCACTGCCTGTTTCTGAAATGATCAAGGCCCTGGATCAGGTGGAGCATCTTGAAACGATTAGTTTGACAGGCGGAGAACCAAGTTTTCTCGAAAAAACGGTAGATGAAATGATTGTACCGCTGCTGAAATACGCAAGAGAACGGGGGATAAGATCCCAGATTAACTCTAACCTGACACTTGACCTAAGTCGTTATGAGAAAATGCTGCCTTATCTTGATGTTATGCATATTTCTTTTAATTATCTAAGTGCTAAGGATCTGCATGAGGTCGGATTTACAAACAGTCCGCGGCCGGTGAGTTATGAAGTAGCAGCAAGAATGTACGATAAAATGATGGAGAATTCTTTGAAACTCAGTGAGCAAGGAATGTTTATATCGGCCGAATCCATGATCAATTATCGCACGCATGATAAATTAGCGGGTATCCATCGTTTAATTGGACAGATGGGAGCAAAACGTCATGAGGTGCACCCGATGTATGCGTCTAATTTTGCCGCTTCTCTGCCGGTACTTTCATTAGATGACATGCGGGCCAGTATTCATGGACTGCTGGATGCCAGAGACAAAGACATGTGGATGTTGTTTGGAACCCTTCCATTTTACGCTTGTAATGGGGGAGAGGAAGATCGTAAGCTTATCTCAAGACTGCATAAAGAGCCAAATGTAACGGTTCGTAATGATCCGGATGGTCGCAATCGGGTTAATGTGAACATGTTTACCGGTAATGTGTATGTGACAGATTTTGCAGATATCCCTGCTTTCGGCAACATTAAAAATAAGAAGCTTGATGATATTTTTGAAGAATGGACGACAAATCATCCACTTAATCAGACCGTAAACTGTTTTTGTGATGCTGCTCAGTGCTGTGGACCTAACCTGCTTGTAGCAGATATGTATTATAAGGATGTAGATTTCAAAACTAGAAAAGCATTCTCTGATATCGTCTAACCTAATTAACTTAAGTAAATATAAGGTTATCGTCAGGCAAGAAGAATTTTCATAAAGGAGAGGCAGTCACGTCATATACGTAACTGCCTCTTTTTAGATTTATTCGTTAGGAAGTAGCCTGATCATCTTTACGCATGCTTACTCGTATAAATTTAATTACTTCCATCAGCAGTACGGAGCCGAGGGCAAGTCCACCGGCAATAAGGAACTCATTCCATCCAAACGTTGCTGGAATGGAGAAGATACCGCGCACGCCAGGAAGCAACGTAATTCCGTAAAGAACGAAACATAGTAGGACGGCTCCAATAACATACTTATTGGACAAGAAGCCAACCTGGAAAATCGTTTGCTGGCTGGAACGTGCTGCAAAGGTCTGCAGGGTACGTGCTAGAATCAGCGTTGTAAAGGCCATGGCCACACTCATCTCCGGCGAATGTTGAAGGCCAATATATTGGGAGATAATAACAGCGATCCCGATAAGGAGACCTCTGGTAATCACCGCTGTGAGTGTTCCACCGGCAAAGATACCTTCGTTAATATCACGCGGCTTCCGCGACATCACATTCGGTTCTGCTTTTTCCATCCCCAGTGCGATGGCAGGAAGCGAGTCATTCGCCAAATTGATGAACAAGAGCTGAATCGCTGTAAATGGATTAATCCAGTCCACAATCAAAGCGAAGAGAATCGCTATAATTGCACCTAAATTCCCCGCAAACAGATAAGCGATCGCTTTCTTAATGTTATCAAATACAGTACGACCTACTTCAACGGCGTTAACTATGGAAACGAAATTATCATCCGTCAGAATCATGGCCGACGCATCTTTAGCTACGTCCGTACCACTGCCCATTGCAACCCCGATATCA
Source organism: Paenibacillus sp. J45TS6 (assembly GCF_018403285.1). GTDB lineage: Bacteria > Bacillota > Bacilli > Paenibacillales > Paenibacillaceae > Paenibacillus. The sequence continues at coordinate 274,499 of NZ_BOSJ01000004.1, forward strand.
GCTTGTTTCAATGCAGGAGCATCGTTAACTCCGTCACCCGTCATAGCGGTGATTTGGCCTTTTTTCTGCCAAGCACGAACAATTCGGATTTTATTCTCTGGTGATACACGAGCGTAGACGGAGATTTGTTCTAACTTCTGATCAAGTTCTTGTTCAGACATGGCATCAAGTTCTTGACCTGTTACCGCAATATCTCCCTCACTCATGAGTCCGATATCTCGTCCAATAGCCTGAGCTGTTGTTTTATGGTCGCCTGTAATCATTACCGTACGGATTCCTGCTTTTTTGGATTCCACAATTGAGTCAAAGACCTCTTCACGCGGAGGATCGATCATTGCGGTAAGACCGACAAGGACAAGGTCGTATTCGTCACTTACATTGATCTCCGTTGTTTCATTTGGAATGTTTTTATAAGCATAGGCAAGAACACGAAGCGCTCGTTTAGAGAACTCTTCATTTTGATGACGGAACTGTTCGATCATTTCATCTGTGAGCGGTTGTTCTTCGCCGTGGATGAAGACACGATTACAACGACTGAAGAGTACGTCAGGTCCGCCTTTTGTCAAAATTGTTTTCTGTCCATCAAAGGTATGGATGGTAGACATCAGTTTTCGATCTGAGTCGAAAGGAATTTCAGCTTCTCGTGGGAACTGGTCCCGAATTTCTCGGTAATGTTTGTTTTTAGTATTACTAAACGCAATAAGCGCAATCTCCGTTGGATCACCGAGTTCTTTTCCTTCTTCATTGATATGAGAATCGTTACAAAGTACAGCAATGTGCAAGAGTCTTCGTTCTGCAGCGGTTAACGTATCTGGATCATCTGGAAATTCTTCTTTGGTTCCTTCAGGCAGATAATAATCGACCACGGTCATTCGGTTTTGAGTCAGTGTACCGGTTTTATCTGTACAAATTACACTTGTTGAACCTAGAGACTCAACCGCAGGCAGCTTACGAATAATCGCATGCTGTTTTGCCATTTTATTCGTTCCCACGGAAAGAACAATCGTCACAATGGATGATAAAGCTTCCGGGATGGCGGCAACGGCAACAGCAACAGCGAACATAAGAGCATTCAGGATCGATGCAGTCATATCAACTGAATTATTGTTAAAGTAAATACGCGCTGCTTCTACGCCGAAAATAATAACGGACAGGATGAGAATGAATATCCCTAGTTTTTTACTGAATTTATCTAATTTACGCTGGAGCGGTGTTTGCTTAGATTCTGCACTTTCAATCAGACCTGCAATTTTTCCAATCTCTGTTTGTTCTCCGGTAGCCGTAACGACAATCGTTCCTCGGCCGTAAACAGTAAGAGCACCGCTAAATACCATATTAAGGCGATCACCAATAGCAGCTTCACCTTCTATAGGATCGGTATGCTTCTCAACAGCTTCCGATTCACCGGTCAGCATACCTTCGTTTACCTTTAGGCTGCCGGATTCAATGATACGTCCGTCTGCAGGCACATTGTCTCCTGCCTCAAGCAGCACAATGTCGCCGGGTACAAGTTCTCTGGCAGGTATCGTTATACGTGCACCGTCTCGAATGACTTTCGCTTCGGGAGCAGAGAGGTTACGCAGGGCATCAAGTGAACTTTCTGCTTTTCTTGTTTGCACCACACTAACGATGGCGTTAAGAACAAGGACAAGAAAAATAATTAAAGATTCAATATATTGCCCGAGGAAAAGCTGAACAGCAGCTGCGATAAGAAGTACAATGACCATGGGGTCTTTAAAGTTTTCTAAAAAAAGTTTCCATATGGGATCTCTGTCTTTTGCTTTCAGTTCATTATAGCCTTCTGAATCCAGTCGTTTTTGTGCTTCTGTACTGGAAATTCCTTGTTCTGAACTTTTTACTTTGCTGAGAACCTCTTCTTTACTTTGTTGATAGTAATTCAATTCGAATTTCCCTCCCTTGTTATTCTGGCTGCCAAAGATTTCAATTAGGCCTGCATTCTCTTTTGCCTTATGTATATTTCAAGCATCAGCAAAAGAAAGTAATGATCTCTCTCCGTGTAATTTCTCCACACCCTCCTCTTGTTATGCTTGAATCATAAATACTCTGTTCATTACCCGCTTAAATAAGCGGAGACACCCCATTTTTTCAGTTAAATATATATCTTTTGTGAATCGAATCCATTTCAAATGAGTGATGGAATGGATTCAATCGATTTATATTTTACATAACTCCGGTTTACATGGCTGTTAAAAAATGCGTATCATATATATAGATCGTTATATACTTCGAAATATGTTGTTACGGAAAGGATGCTGCAATAATGAATCAAATGGTTACCCTCAAAAAGCCGGAGGCCATGATCTTTGATATGGATGGTACTCTTTTTCAAACAGAATCACTTCTCATTCCCGTATATCACCGCCTGTTTGATATCTTGAGGGAGGAAGGGCATCATGAGGGTCCGACTCCGCCTGATGAACTTATGCTGGGATGTCTCGGGATGTTGCTGCCGGATATATGGAATAAAGTAATTCCGAATGCGACAGATGAGGCGAAGGCTCGTGCAGATGAGCTTCTTCTGCAGCTTGAACTAGAAGATCTAAAAGCAGGATCTGGAGTCCTTTATCCAGGAGTAAAAGAAACACTTCAAGAGCTTCATAACAGGGGTGTCAAACTTTTTGTGGCAAGTAATGGACTAGAACATTATGTAAAAGCTATAGCAGAAATCCACGGAATCGCCGAATGGTTTGACGATCTTTACAGTGCAGGTGAATTCAGTACTGCTTCAAAAGTAGATCTGGTGAAGCTGCTTCTAGATAAGCACCAAATTAGAAATGCGTGGATGGTAGGAGATCGTTCTTCCGATGTGGAAGCGGGGGCCGAGAATGGTCAGACCGTTATTGGCTGCGCCTATGCTGGGTTTGGTAACGAAGATGAACTGAAGGGTTCAAATGCATTTATAAATGATTTCACAGAGCTGCTCGAGCTGTACAACAAAGCCGAGTAGATAAATCAGGAATACCTATTAAAGTCTGCATAATAAAAATAAAACAAGCCGCTATTTGTTATATACTTTCCTACATGAAAGAGGGAACACTCCTACAGTGGACAGATATAACATATGCGGCTTGTTTTTAGCATATCTTTATAAGAATGATCTGTTTTTTTGTTTATAGAGCCACAGCGAGTATTCAAGAGGTTTAATAATGGCCTGACGGTATACCTCATCTTGACCAATCTCAATAAATACTTCACGTGCAGGTTTAGGATTGACCTCAATAAGATAAATACGGCCCTTCTTATCAATAGCCAGATCGAGAGCCAGTTCACATAAATCGCCGTAGGTTTTCTCCAGGTACTTAGCAACCTCAATACCGAATTCTTCTGCCGTTTCTCGAACCTCGTTTCGTTTTTCGGGAAGGGAGATCCATCTCGATAAAAGTTCGTTCATCTCTGCAGCTCTGCCACCGCCATGCAGATTAGAAGTTACGCTTCGCTCTGCACCAATTCGTCCTGCACAGCCGGTACACTCCCACTGCCCATATTTATTCTTCTGTACGAGCATACGATAATCGTGAACGCGACCATTGGGAAGTTTTAATTGAACACCTTCTTGGATGATATAACGAGTTTCCGTATCTGCGGAAGGAAGTAACGTGAATATATTTTCTATTTCGATCTTTCTAGGTGACAGGATACGTCTCTGCTGATCCCGTCCTTGTACAAGTAAGATGTTAACGTTTTTTGAGCTGCGCTGGATACGTAAAATTCCACGGCCGCCCGTACCGTTAATCGGTTTCAGGTAAAGAAGGTTGTGTTTTTTTAGCATTAATTTGACATCGGCCGTGCTTCCATACAGTTTAGTATCAAGTAAAAAAGGGCGAAAGAGTGCTTTTTTATTCAATGCTTGATGCAAGGTCCACTTATTACGAAGCGGACGATTTAGAAATAGAAGATGTGCATATTTTTTGCGAAAACGAAGCAGTTCCTGGAATCGTTCTCCTCGCTGAATCCGGCAACGATCAAAGATAAGGTCCGGAAAAGAACGCCATTTACGTATCCAGCGGTTCTGCTCAGGTAAATACATCAGGGCATGAATCAGTTCTTTACTGGAATTTACATCGGAAGGAGTGAATACATACACGTCAATGCCTAGCTTTTGGCCTTCTTCAATCATCTTCTCATAGACTTTTTTCTCTTCAAGATGCTTTTTATCGTTAAGGTACAGCGTGAGTATGCCTAGGACAGGTGACGGCATAAAAGGATCACCTTCTCTAATTTTCTATTTGTCTCGCTAAATAGGTACAGTAATGAATGATTCGCTCGAGTGATCGCTTGCGTATCAAAGGCTCATCGAATTTCATCGGTTTTGCATTGGCTTCAAAGAAACAGATGCCTCCGCTGGGGTTAACACCAAGATCCATAGACATCTCGCCAAGTTTATGACCTGCTGCCTTTTCCACTTGTTTTGCAATAGTGATGGCGGTCTCTTTCACATGATTCATAATTTGGCTTGCTCTTTCTGAACCGAATACTTCGGACAACAGTTCATATGGATCCTCCACGCTGCCGCCGCGGGGAACATGTGTGGTAATACTTTTTAGTCCAGCAAGTCTAGCTCCAATTCCCGAGAGGCTCCATACGCCTTTGTTGTTCTTTTGGACCAGTACGCGAAGATCAAAAGGCCGGCCTTTATAGGTGGCGAGTTTGATTCCTTGCTGAATGATATATTTGCAATCTTCCGTTTCTAATTGGACTCTGTTCCAAAGTTTCTGTAGAGTAGCTGCCTTGTAAGTCACACTTTTTTTGTTATCTTGTATCCGAAGTATATAAGGCAGTTTTTCTTTTTGCTGAAAAGTAAGCCGCATAATTCCTTTGCCTGCTTTCCCATTTTCTGGCTTTAAATAAACATAAGGATATTGCTCCAGTACTTTTCCTAATCCTCGCCGGGTTCGAAGTCTTTTGGTATAAGGGATAAAATCACGGGTAGACTTTCCTTTACTAAGCCATTCAAACAGATCCCATTTATTAAAAAAATAAGGATTGAACAGAGTGATGCCTGGATGATCCAGACACTCCTGTATTTTTTTCTTTACCAATGGATCTTGTTCATCTTCCCGCTGAGGAATACGATTATAGATCACCTGAGGAAGGGGGAACAGGTCTTGGACCCATTCCTTTACGTGTTCATCATAACGATATCCTTTAATTTCTCGAGAAGACAGCTTCAGGTCGCGAACGGTTACGATGTATACGGAACAACCAAGCTCTTCACCGGTGTTGATAATGTCACGAAAATTGTTGCGATTTCCTCGAAAGAGAAGCTTCTTATCATGCATGGTCAGAATCGCAATAGTAGGCTTCGTGTCCCGGATCTCGCCAATCACAAATCTTCCCTCTGATGGAACTGACTTAGATATAAACAGTGGTCTACTATGTGTTCCACCGATGCTTTCCCCTCTGTTCTGAGCTGAGGGTGACGGAAGATCGATCGCCCTGGTTTTGCGTTCGCTTCGAACATCCATACGTGTTCCTCCTGATCAATGCCAAGGTCAAATCCGATTTCACCAAGAACGTGCTTATGATGAAATTCAATGGCCTCTGCAAGTTTTATAGCGACATCTTTTGTTTTTTGCAAAACTTCAGATGATCTGCTGCCAAATGTTTTGCTGAGCGCTTGTTCTGGTGTCATTAAAGAACCGCCGTTTTTTATGTGGGTGGTAATGGATCCTTTTCCGGCTTTTTTAGCCCCGATCCCCACGACAACCCATTTGTTGTTTCCATTCTTGTGCATGTGAAATCGAAAATCGATAGGGCAACGGTCAATTTCTATGAGTCTAATTCCTTGCTGTGCAACATAGTCATGAGACTCCGAGCCAATTTTTGTTTTTAACATTCGGGCAAGGCTTTTAAACGTCTTAAAGCGCAAAAGTACATTACCGCCTGCTTTACGATAACGGCAAAAATATCCGCGGCTCGGCAAATAGGTCAATCGATAGATACCTTGACCCAGGCTTCCGGAAGAAGGTTTATAATACACAATTTGATGTTTTTCTAACATTTCATTGATAAGCTCCATGCTTGGATTCAGATGGGACTCGGGTACATAACCATTGACGGTTTGATCATCTTCGAGGAGTTTGTATATATCTGATTTATTAAAGAAACTCCAGTTAAAGAAAGGGATGTTTTTACGTTCAAAACGATCTCGGAGCTGGTTAGTAGAATACGAGAAATCAGATCGTCTGCTCGGCAGACGATTATAAATCACATCAGGAAGCGGTACACGCCTTCTGACAAATCCGCCAGAGCTGTTAAGGAAATACCCGTTTACCGTTTCACTGCTCCAGTCAATATCTCGAGGTGTAAAACCAAATGTGTACGATTTCTGATTTCCTTCTCTGAGTAACTGTTTCACAAAGCCGGTTCTTGAACCAAAGGGTTTGGTAGCAGAGGGGGGGCCATCCGATAAAATCCCAATTAGTGGTCCGAGATGCACTTCGTCTCCTTCGACATTTTTTACAAGGATGCCGCCGGTTGTTGGTACCTTAATCGCACTGCGAACACCACTTGAAAGATAGATATGTTTTCCGCTTTTCTTCATTGGCTTTAGATTTACTTGAATCCGATTTTTCCCTAGCCGGATATGAACATTTTTTTTACCGGATAATTGAAAATTTTTAATGAGGGCATTAGATAGATAGATGATTTTCTCCGGCCGCTTCGTAAAATGCAGATTGCACAATGTCAGGCTCATTTATTTTTATCCTCCTATCCCAAAAACGCAAAGGATTATTGATGTGTATATTTACAGAACTGGCAGTTTGCTTTGGAGGGATTTATTCCATTCTTATTTGTGATTACTCTAATGAATAGGTGATCCTTGTGAACGGAGCAGCAGATAACGAGCATACTCTAGCGGTCGATTACAAGCTTTATTTATACTCTCGGAATCACCGGAGAGAAGGAAGGCGGCGCGCCCTGGTTTAGAGTTCACTTCAAGAATCCATAGATGACCGTTTCGGTCAATGCCGTAATCAATGCCAAGCTCGCTCAGTCTTCCATAGCGGCTTTCTAGAATACTCGGAATGAGAGCAGATAGTGTTGCTGCTTGTGCGAAAAGGAGAGAGGTAGTTTCTTTTCCGTATTCTTGTTCAAGAAAGGTGTGGGCAATCTTTGCTGTTCCGCCGCCGTGAAGATTGGAGGTAAGACTGCCCGCCGTGCCTTCCCGAATAACCAGCCCGCTAAGGTCCCATTGTCCAATACCATTTTTTTGTACCAAAGCTCTAAGGTCGAATGGTTTCGTATCTTTATTCATGAGCGGCAAAAATGGCTGGATAATGTAAGGTTTAGTGATGAGAATACGATGCAGCTGTGCAAGGCCGGAAGAGAGATGAGAGAATCGTTTCTCGAAGCTCCGGTTGTACCGGTTTCGTCCCTGAATGTATAGAGTTTGCTCTGCTGAAATCCACTGAGCCCTCACGGTACTTTTGCCATGGGATCCTGCTTGCGGTTTCAGAAAAACGCCATCCGGATGTTTTTTTAGCCATGTTTTCAACTGATCTTTAGAAGTGTAAAGTTCAGTCTCGGGTAAATGTTTATGCAGTATTTCATATGATTTTAGTGTCTGATATACATGCCATTTGCCTGGCAGTGCTCTGGAGAGAAACCGGATTTTGCGGGAAGCAGATTTGCTTGCCTGGCGTAATCTGCGCCGAAATACTCCAGGAACTGGAGTGAGACAACGGTCGTAAATCAGATCAGGCAAATCAATCGTTTCCTGAGTCCAGTTCTCATTTACATAGCGATATGCTTGATATTTTCCATTGGGTGCAGACCCTTTAGGAGTAATAACCACGACGTCCATATCAAATTTATTACTTTCCTGACATAACCTTTGGCAAAAGACTTCATCCGCAAAAGGAGGTGAACCTTCTCGTTCATTAACGAGAACTCCGAGAGTACCGAGTGTTCCTTGCATATCTCATGTTCCTCCTTTCTGATGTATGGATTTAGAAGCCTGCCAAGTAGGCAGAATATTCAAGCATTGCTTTTACAGAAGGGCGTATCTTGTTATCCGAAAGCGGTGTGTTATCATTTTTGGAAGGTTTGGAATTCACCTCAATAAGCCAAATGTTTCCTGACGTGTCCATAGCAAGATCAATACCGAGTTCTCCAAAATGAGCTGGGATGGTTTCTTCAATGGCTGCAGCAATATCAAGAGCCGCTCGGCGCATTTGCGCAAGGGCATTTTTTTTGACTTCCGGAGGAAGCGGCGTTTTATTGACCGCTTCTTTTAACGTACTAAGTGAGCCGCCTCTAGCCAGATTCGACACAAAATGGCTTCCTCCGGCGATCCGCGCCACAATAGAGGTAACCTTCCATTTTCCTGTGTTATTCTTCTGGACCAAAGCCCTGAAGTCTACCGGTTTTTTCCCAATATCAATAAGCGGAATCCCTTGCTGAATTTGAAATTTTGTTGTTTTCATCTTTCCTGATAATCCTGTGAAAAGTTTGGCTAGAGTAGGATAAGTTTGTTTCTGTACCCCGCCTACTAAGGTGGCATGAGTCAGGTAGGAGCCGTCTGTTTGCCGTGAAATCCGAATAATACCTTTGCCAAGACTGCCCCGTACAGGTTTTAGAAATACAACGGGATGAGCCAAACACATACTTTTAAATCTAGAGAAGGACTTAAGTAAGTGGGATTCAGGCAAATATCGTTTAAGTCCAGCATTTGTTTTCAGCGCTTCGAATACTTCATGCTTATCGAGAAATTTCTCATTATACATCTGTGTTCCGTACAGGGATTTTACTTCCTTCACAAAATGCTGTACGCTAGGTTTATTCTCAAGTTTGCGTGAAGTAAGCCGATTATTGATGACGTCGGCTACTGGCATGACTGTTTTTTTCCAGCCATCATCGTAAATCCAGCCATCGATTTGCCCAGTTACCGTTTCGACGTGACTTGGAGTAATGAAATACACATACGCACCCTGTTTTTGACACGCACCGACCAGTTCTCTACAGAACATGGTGATTGAACCAAAAGGTTTTTCAAGCTGTTCCGGGTAGTCTCTGCTGATTAGAACACTAATGAGCGGACCAATACGTAGTGTACGGCTGTCGGCATGATAACGAATTTGAAGGACAGAACGGTTAATGAGACCCAGTTTCTTAGCTAAGGAGGGACTCATCCGCATCCCTTCGTATTTCGGGACGGAAAGAACGGTTACTTCCTGATTGAAACTTCCGAATGCGAGGATTAACGGACGTCCAGTGGGGATTTTCCATTGCTTGAGAAATTTATCCCCGAGCATCACGACGTCATCCTGCAGAAGGCCAGATCCGCTTATTTGGATCGCTACTTTTTTCTTTGACATCGTGGATCTCCTTCCAGGGGGCAAACAAGATGTCTGTTTTAGGGTGGAATGGGTAATAGAACAATGCATGTGATTCATCATATGAGGACATATATCCCTTGGTGATTGACCTGCTTTTTAAAATTGTTTTTAACTTGCCTGAAACCTAACCTAAAAATGAAGTATTATTTAAAATCAGCTGGGAGGAATTATTAATGAATGTTCATGACAAAGCTAACGAACTTGCAAAAGTACTGAAAGAAAGCGAAGAAGTACAGGAAATTACAGCAGCTATGAAATTGGTGGATGCAGATCCAGACAGCAAACGTATGCTCGAAGACTTCCGCAGACGCCAAAACGAAATTCAGCAGCGCATGATGTCAGGTGATATGCCGGCTCAAGAAGAGATGGAACAAATGGAAAAATCATTTGAAGTTCTTAGTCTGAATCTTAATATCCGCAGACTATTTGAAGCTGAACGCCGCTTGAGTGTGATCATTGAAGACGTGAACAAAATTATTATGGAAAGTCTGCAACATCTATATGGCGGACCTGCAAATCAGTAGGATCAATTCTCTGATTTCTCACGCTTCCTAATTTGTCCACATATTTACCACTTCTCATTCATAGAGTAGATATATAGATTCATGAGAAAGAGGAGTGAGAAATGTGGTAGGAAAATTAAAATTATCGAAGGCAAAACATATTTTCTACATGCTTATTGCCGGTGGAATGACGATTTATGCCTTGCCTAATCTTTCGTTTACCGGATGGAGTGCTGCATTCAGTGCTACTTGGTTAGCTTTTGCCCTTCTTGTTATTGGTGCAAATCTACACTTTATTCTGGGTGTAGACGAGGAGAAGAGAAAAGCACTTGACCGGGTACGTAAATCTAAACTTCGTCAGTGGGAACTGAAGTGGATGGAAGATAAGGAGAGTGGGAAAACGGTGAAAATTGTTCCTGCTAAGGAGCGTTCACAGTGAATTTTCACGCGCGAGGGTTTGTTCTGTAAGCTGGAAATGGCTTCAGAACAGCCCTTTTTTGCGTTTCTATGAAAACCTATTTTTGGTTATTTTATGTAGTTCATGATATAATGAGTACAGACTAGTACAGTTCCGAAATAAAGGGGTGTAACAGATTGGAAGGGAACGAAGAAACGGTTACGAAGCATGTGCAGCTTCTTGAATACATAAGGCAATTAAAAATTGGAACCAAAATATCAGTTCGTGGATTGGCAAAAGAACTTGGTGTAAGTGAGGGAACGGCATACCGGGCTGTAAAAGAAGCAGAAAATGCGGGACTTGTTGTTACGAGAGAAAGAGTAGGAACGATAAGAGTAGAGAAAAGATTGCGCGGTGCTTCAGAACAGCTGACGTTTGGAGATGTAGTAGAGATTGTAGAAGGGTATGTTCTGGGAGGCAGAGAGGGGCTTTCTAAGCCACTCCACAAGTATGTTATCGGTGCAATGAAAGAAGAAGCAATGGCCAAATACATTGATGCTGACAGCTTGCTCATCGTAGGAAATCGGGATAATGCCCATTTGCTGGCTTTAAATCAGGGGGCCGGGGTGCTGATTACAGGAGGATTCGAGACGAGTTCAGAAGTAATCCAGCTTGCGAATGAGCTGAGCCTTCCTATTATTTCATCCCGACATGACACCTTTACAGTAGCATCTATGATCAACAGGGCTATTTTTGATCGGCTGATTAAGAAAAAAATTATGCTCCTCGAAGATATCGTAGGAGACAAGCCCAGATCATATTATCTTAAACTTAGCAGTACGGTTTCCGATTTCAGCAGGCTGGTTCTGGAAACAGGAGAACTCCGTTTTCCTGTTATAGATGAATGGAATCGGGTCATCGGGATTATTACTCGCAAAGATGTCATCGAACTCGATCAGAACGAGGTGATAGAGAAATGTGTGGTTCGCAAGCCAGTTACAGCAACCCTCAAAACTTCTCTTGCTTCTGCGGCTCAGTTAATGGCTTCGGAGGGGATTGATTATTTACCTATTGTGGATCGGAATCGGAAGCTCATTACCTCCGTCAAGCGCAGAGAAGTGCTGGATGCCATGCGAGAAGCGCAGAAACAACCGCAGCTTGGTGAAACGTTCGATCATTTGATATGGAATGGGTTTGTAGAAGAGCGAGGTCCCGAAGGAGACACTAGATATAATGGGATTATAATTCCGCAGATGGCTACGGATTTAGGAACGATCTCGGAAGGTGTGCTTGTCAACTTAATGACGCAGGCGGGTTATAAAGCTGCTCAGGAGAAGACAGGCAGTGATCATGTACTGGAGAATATAACAACTTATTTTGTCCGGCCTGTACAGATTGAAGACAAGATTAGTATTGTGCCGAGAATTCTTGAAGTCAGCAGACTTAACTGTAAATTGGATATTGATATTATCCATGAAGATCATAAGTTAATCTGTAAAGCAATCATGACCCTTCAAGCGATTGACCGGGTATAAACTATAGCGAAAAGTCCGCCTTATACAGGGGACTTTTCGCTTTTTTGATTCGCATAGTAACTGTGGTTACGAATACCGGAAAATACATGGAATGCGCCAAGAACAAGAAAGATAGCTTCGATGATGACGGCAACCGTAGACCCTTGAAACATGAACATCTGGATACATGCCAGTACAATCAGCATGATACCCATCGAAATATTGCTGAGCGCTTGTAAAAGGCCTCTTTGCTGCAGATCACGTGACCGTCTGCTGCGAACACTAGAGATACCCGCGGTGATCGTAGAGATGAGCAGCAGTGCGAATAAAACGTATCTAATGATATCTAGCATGGTTGGTAAGACAGCTCCTTTTTGGGAAAAATATACATGTCGTCCTCATTGTATCATGAATTTCCTCTAGTATATTGAAAAAATTCCCATAGGATTTAGGCTTCCTTAACGAAAGGATGGCGTGATTTCGACCCATACTTGAAGCACACCTTCCATAACAAGCATGGTTGTAATTTTGACAGAGTAGGGCTTCTCTCTCACGGTGTATGTTTTTTTATCCATCATAATTCGGGTCATTTTACTATACTCATCGATGTTATATACATCTCTGCCCCGCAGCACCTCAAGTTCATCGCCTAACAGTTGTATAATCTCCTTCACAGAAACCGAGTCGGGGATCTTGTCTGATTCTTCTGCACGAATATTAATTTCTTTGATTACGGTTTGTCGTTTACTGTATTTTTTTAAGGTTTTTATATCTTCAATATACTGTTCTTCTTGAATCTTTAAATCTTTGTTCTCCAGCCACAGCTCATTGTAACTTGCATGAAACACAGCATTGTAGACGACGCATCCGATAATCATACCCAGCACAAAGACACCGGATAATTGTATAAAAGGACGTATAAGATAGGTTGGCGGTACACGCATGAGACGTTTACCTCCTTCCTAGTTTCGTGTTGTACATATCCATTTGACTAGCTCTGTCCCCATATGAGCACCTAAAAAAGCAAAAATCAGATACAAGATTTGTTTAATCGCAGGAGATAAGTTCCCATCCAGCATATTACTTTCTATGACACGCATGGGATCAATCGTTCCACCGACAGCAGCGGCCAGGGCCCAAATTTTTATTCTGCCTGCAACATCCAGCATCGTCTGGGTAGGAGGCTGAAGGGAAACGACCGCACCGACTCCGCCGAGCATTGCCCCGCCGAGTACAATGCCAAACGCAATAAAGAAATCAAGGATAATCTTAGACATGAAACTCATAATGTGGTCCGGCTCCTTTCTGTCCTCCTTCGTTTGAATACTAGAAAGGAAGGACACAGCTTGCTTGTACTCTATTCTATGGGCGGAGCCTGCCTTGTTATGATAAAATAGAAAAGATAAAATACGTGAAATATGATTAAGGGAAGGATGTAACGGTCATGAGTTCATTTGTGCATTTACATGTTCATAGCGAATACAGCCTGCTTGACGGTGCTGCACGGATTGTAGAGCTCGTGGACAAGGCAGCGAACGACGGGATGAAGGCTCTTGCTTTAACAGACCACGGGGTCATGTACGGAGCAATCCCTTTTTATAAAGCATGTGTAGCAAAAGGAATCAAGCCAATTATCGGCTGTGAAGCTTATATAACAGCAGGTTCTCGTCATGAACGGGGAAACCGCAAAGATCAACCCATTTATCACTTGATATTGCTTGCTCAGAATCATATTGGTTACCAAAACATAATGAAACTTTGTTCGATAGGTCATTTGGAAGGATTTCATTATAAGCCTCGAATCGATATGGAGAGCCTCGCGGAATATAGTGAAGGAATCATCTGTTTAAGTGCGTGTCTTGGAGGAGAGATTCCGCAGCATGTACTCATGGGACGTATAGATGAAGCTAGAGAGGCTGCTATTCGTTATAAAACGATATTTGGAGACCGCTTCTATCTTGAATTGCAAGATCACGGTCTCGCTGAACAGAAACGAGTGAATCCTGAACTCATTCGTCTATCAAAAGAGCTGGATATTCCGCTTGTTGCAACGAACGATGCTCATTATCTGTCTGAAGAGGATGCGGAAGTTCAGGACGTACTCATCTGCATTGGTACGGGTAAAACCGTGGATGATGAAGACCGGCTTCGTATCCCCTCAAGCCAGCTCTATTTAAAGAGCAGTGAGCAGATGCAAAGTCTGTTTCCGCATGTACCAGAAGCGATTGAAAATACAGTACGGATCGCGGAGCGTACCAACTTGCAACTTGAGTTTGGAAACTATATTCTGCCGGCCTATAGACCGATACCAGAAGGACTCACACCAGGCGAGTATCTTAAACAGCTATGTGAAGAAGGACTTAGATCACGATATGAGGATACAAGCCACTTTAGCAGTGAAGAAGGGAAAAAGGAACTATTTGACCGGCTGTATTATGAGCTTGGTGTAATTGAAGAAATGGGTTTTTCTGATTATTTCTTAATTGTTTGGGATTTTATTGCCTATGCCCATCAGGAGGGCATTGCAACCGGACCAGGACGGGGTTCCTCAGCGGGAAGCCTTGTCGCTTATGTTCTACGCATTACGAATGTCGATCCGATAAAATATCGTCTTCTTTTTGAAAGATTCCTAAATCCAGAGCGGATTACGATGCCTGATATCGATATTGACTTCAGTGATGAGCGAAGAGATGAAGTTATCGACTATGTATCCAGAAAATATGGACGCGAGCATGTCGCACAGATTATTACCTTTGGAACACTGGCTGCGAGGGCAGCAGTAAGGGATGTGGGAAGAGTACTCAGCATTCCGTATGCAGAAGTTGATAAAGCAGCAAAACTGATTCCAGGTCAGATTGGCATGAATATTGCCAAGGCGCTCGAACTCACTCCTGAGCTCAAAGCACTCTATGAAACCAAGCCCAAAACAAGAGCACTGCTGGATATGGCGAAAAAAGTAGAAGGCATGCCAAGACATGCTTCGACACATGCGGCTGGTGTTGTCATATCGAGAGATCCGCTGACAGATGTGGTTCCTCTTCAGGAAGGCAGCGAAGGAGCAGCGCTGACGCAGTACTCTATGGAAAACCTAGAGTCCATTGGTTTGCTCAAGATGGACTTTTTGGGACTAAGAACTCTGTCTATCATCGAACGCTGCTTGAGCTGGGTTAGTGAACAGGAAGGCAAAGCTCCAGATTTTCGGTATATTTCTGATGATGATCCGAAGACCTACGAAATGCTGGGAAATGGGGATACGACAGGCATTTTTCAATTGGAATCTGCAGGAATTCGGAAGGTGCTGAAGGATCTTAAACCTTCTGTTTTTGAAGATATCATCTCGGTACTTGCTTTATATCGTCCGGGTCCAATGGAATTTATTCCTAAGTATATTCAGGGTAAGCATGGACTCATTGAAGTGGAGTATCCGCATAAAGATCTCATCCCTGTTCTAGAAGATACGTACGGTATTATCGTATATCAGGAACAGATCATGCAGATTGCTTCAAGCATGGCTGGATTTTCACTTGGAGAAGCAGATTTGCTGCGCAGAGCTGTGTCCAAGAAAAAAAGAGAAGTGCTTGATCGTGAACGAGAACACTTTGTTAAAGGAAGTGCAGCGCAAGGATATAGCAAGGAAGAAGCGGATCAAGTCTATGACATGATTGTTCGTTTTGCCAACTACGGGTTCCCGCGTGCGCATGCGGCAGCCTATGGGATTTTGGCATTTCAAACCGCTTATCTGAAAGCACATTATCCTGCACCATTTATGGCTTCCATGTTAACTGCGGTCATGGGAAATCACCGGAAAGTAGCGGAATATGTCGTCGAATGCAGACGAATGGGCATCCCGATTCTTCCGCCTGATGTGAATGAGAGCGGGATTTTATTCACTCCAATCGTAGGACATAATGGAGACTCTCTTGGAGATGATCCGGCTAAAGAAGAGAAGCCGCAGGGATGTATCCGATTTGGGCTGGCTGCCATTAAAAATGTCGGAACTCAAGCGATGGAGAGTATCCTTGCTGTTCGCAGCAAAGACGGTCCATTTGTAAGTTTGCTTGATTTTTGCAGAAGAGTAGACCTTAGAGTCTGCAATAAACGTGTAATTGAATCTCTGATTCAGGCAGGTGCTTTTGACAAGCTTCCAGGCCACCGGGCACAGCTGCTTGCCATGCTGGATGAGGTGGTGGAAGCGGCACTGAAATGGCGGAAAGAGCGAGAAGACTTACAGATTCAACTTTTTGATTTTGTAGAAACGCCAAACTGGGAGATTGAGTATCCGAATATCCCTGAACATAGCATGTCACAACAACTTGAACTCGAACGTGAACTGCTTGGGCTTTACCTCTCTGGACACCCGCTTGACGATTATAGTGAAGTTTTGGAGGCAGAAGAAGCAAGCAAGCTGATGGAACTTGCAGATGTCGAAGATGAGTCAGTGGTTGTTACCGCAGGCATGGTTGTATCGGTCAAACAGATTACGACCAAACAAGGAAAATCGATGGCCTTTATGGAGCTTGAGGATCAGATCGAGCGGACAGAAGTGGTTCTTTTTCCAGAAGTATGGCGAAAAAGCGCACAACTGATTGACAAAGGTGCGTTACTTGCGATTCGAGCTAAAGTACAGCTTCAGGATGAAGGATTTAAGCTCCTTGCTGACGAAATAGCTCCTTTATCCAGTGAGAACCTACATCGTCTTGCCTTACAAAAGCAGCGAAGTACAGGGCGGCAGGATAAAAAATATGGTTCCTCTGTTCAGACGAAGACAGCTACGTCTCCTCTGTCGCAGCGAACTCCCGAAGCAGCGAACCGTGCTACAGTGAATACATCGCCTAGGGGGACTTCTATTGCTTCTCACAAAGCGAAAGGGACAACTAAGACGGGGTCAGGAAACGAGTCAACACCTAAACTTAACGTGCGTGTAAAACAGCGGGTGTATATGAAGATAACATCAGCAGCAGAAAAGTCAGGTGTCCTTACAAAACTGAAGGCTGTATTACAGCAACATCCCGGACCTGTAACAACTGTTTTATTCTATGAAGAGCACAGGTCTTATAGAGCATTAAGTGAGGCTTATAGTATCAAACCTTCTCCTGAACTGATTGCCGGGCTTGAAGAAATTCTGGGTAAGGGAACCGTCGTAGTGAAGTAATACTTGTGATTAAGCAAGAGTAAGGTCTTGTGAAAATGATTCATTTAACGTACTTTTTACGAACAATTTCCATCCCGGCTGCATACACTTAGGAACACCAAACATTTGGTGCATTTTTAAGTAGATGGTTTGCTCTCACTTTGGTATAGACCTTTTCAAAATGAGACAATCATGGCTACAGGGATGGGGGAATCAGCGGATGTCATATGAAATTGTGGAAGCGATGCTGAAACGACGAGGTGTGACGATTGAATCGATTGCAGAGATCGTATTCACCCTTCAGAAGAAGTTTCACCCGGAACTGAAAGAAGAAGAGTGTGTGGAGAGTGTTCGTGCGGTTTTATGTAAACGGGAGGTCCAGTATACACTTTACACAGGAATTGCACTGGATGAGCTCGCAGAGAAAAAACTGTTACCGCAGCCACTTCAGGCACTGCTCGAAGCTGATGAGCCCCTTTATGGTGTGGACGAGACTCTAGCACTTGGTATTACTAGTGTATATGGGATGATTGGTCTGACGAGTTTTGGTTACTTAGATAAAGAGAAAATGGGGATCATTGAAACACTGAATGACAAAAATTCAGGAGTTCATGTTTTTTTGGATGATTTAGTTGCAGGTCTTGCCGCTGCCGCATCTGCAAGAATTGCTCATAAGAACATCAGCGCCAAAAATTATCCTTTTAATCCATAAATAAAGGTTTATCTTAAGTAAAAATAGGCGAAAACAATAGTTACATGAATAGGTAAAAATACATGAATCATTCTGCCTCCAAGCCTTTCTTGCGAAAAAAAAGAGAGTTATGTTATCATTAAGCCATTATGCGAGCTTTGATCATAGGGCTTAGGGGGCGGAAATGGCATGTGGACGGTGATATATATTGCACCGACAGCGAAAATTGCTGACAGACTAAAAACTCGGCTTGCGGATGAAGGATTTCTAGTACAGACCCGTCCCATCAGTTTATCCAAGCAACAGTATGAAATTCTCGTTCCCTCCGGTGAGTTAGAAGAGGTTCAGGAAGTACTGAATTCCATCTTGCATTCCTAAATGAAGCAATGGAGTTCTATTCTTGTTTGCGGACCTATTTTATGCGGCAGGGAATTTAAAGGAAAGAGCGAACGACTCCCTTGTCTGTGTGTGTCTGTCTCCTCTTTTTTTTGCGTATAGGCACTTTTTATGTTTGCCCATGCTATGTTGTTAATGGCTGGTCATATCTAGACTAGCAAGCCATCAAATTTACGGCTGAAGAGGTGTAGTTGTGTTCAAAGATATATTCCAGAAAAAGCGGAAATACGCGACCATACCTTCAGAGCGAACAGGGCAGAATGATGCTCCTGAAGGAGTGGACCGCCCAAGACGTGAGGTCCCGGAAGGGCTCATGAACAAGTGCAGTAAATGTGGCACGATTCAATATAGTAAAGAGCTTGAAAAGAATCTGAAAGTCTGTCCTTCGTGCGGCTATCATATGCGTTTAAATGCAATGGAACGTGTCAAGATGACACTTGATGAAGGCTTTATCGAATATGACTCGGATATGGTCTCAGTGGATCCATTAGAGTTCCCAGGTTACAAATCAAAGCTTGAACAACAAACCATGAAATCAGGTCTGAAGGATGCTGTAGTTACTGGTGAAGGCAGCATAGATGGTCATCCTGTAGTGGTCTGTGTTATGAGTTTTGACTTCTTTTCGGGAAGTATGGGTTCGGTGGTTGGCGAAAAAATCACAAGGGCTATAGAGAAAGCGACCCAGAAAAAGTTGCCTCTGATTATCTTCTCCACATCCGGAGGAGCTAGAATGCAGGAGAGTATCTTAAGTTTAATGCAGATGGCTAAGACAAGCAGTGCTCTTGCAAGATTGGACGAGCAGGGGGGACTGTATATCTCTGTCATCACTGATCCAACAACAGGCGGTGTGTCTGCCAGCTTTGCTATGCTTGGCGACATTAACATTGCGGAGCCAGGAGCTATTTTTGGATTTGCCGGCCGAATTGTAATTGAGCAAACTATTCGTCAAAAGTTACCGGATGATTTTCAAACTGCTGAATTTAACTTGCAGCATGGACAGCTCGATATGGTAGTACATCGTAAAGATTTACGGACTACTCTAGCCAAATTACTAGATATGCATGAAGTGAAGGGAGAGGTGTAAGTTGGCGGGAGAGTTGCCACATGAAGCGCCCCTTACGGAGATGCGCAAGAAGATTGAAGAGCTTCAGCAGTTCGGTCTTGAAAAAGGAATTGACTTTACAGATGAGGTAAACCGATTGGAAGAGCGATATGCCAAACTTGAGGAAGAAGTATATTCTTCCATCACGGCTCCTCAGAAAATGCATATTGCAAGGCATCATCAGCGTCCAACCTCACTAGATCTTATAACGCTTGTTTTTACCGATTTCATGGAACTTCATGGCGATCGCCTGTTTGGTGATGATCTCGCAGTAGTAGGAGGTCTTGCTAAACTTGGAGGCAGACCGGTGACGGTTATTGGTCAGCAGCGAGGTAAAGATACCAAAGATAACATTGCACGATTTTTCGGGAGCGCTCATCCGGAAGGGTTTCGAAAAGCACTTCGTTTGATGCGCCAAGCGGACAAGTTTGGTCGTCCAATCATTACGTTTATTGACACTAAAGGTGCTTATCCTGGTAAAACAGCGGAAGAAAGAGGACAGTCAGAAGCAATTGCTCGCAATTTAATTGAAATGGCGAAGCTGTCAGTACCTGTCATTTGTGTCGTAATTGGAGAAGGTGGAAGCGGCGGAGCATTAGCGATGGCCGTTGGAAACCGGGTACTTATGCTGGAGCATGCCATTTATTCTGTAATTTCGCCTAACGGTGCAGCTTCTATTCTGTGGAAAGATGCCGCGAAGGCAGACCAAGCAGCAGAAGCTATGAAGATTACAGCACAGGATCTAATAGAGATGGAAGTTATTGAAGACATTGTTCCTGAACCTAAAGGCGGAGCTCATCTTGACTACGAAGCGACAGCCAAATCAATTAAACTAATGATTGAGCAGCATCTTTCCGAGTTAATAAGTATGACAGGGGAAGA
This sequence comes from Paenibacillus sp. J45TS6, assembly GCF_018403285.1. Lineage (GTDB taxonomy): Bacteria > Bacillota > Bacilli > Paenibacillales > Paenibacillaceae > Paenibacillus. The sequence goes on from NZ_BOSJ01000004.1 coordinate 294,477, forward strand.
ACTTCGTCAAGATCGATACAACAAATTCCGCAAAATCGGAAAGTTTCAAGAAAATTTAGAAAAATAAAAGACCCTCTTTTAGAAGATTCTTCTTTCGGCAAAGATTAATATGACAAAGTTCCTATACAAATGACGAAATTTGTAGTAGATTTAATTGTTGGAAAAGGATATATAAAGAGAGTCTTGAAAACGGAGGAAACTACAAAAATGCGCAAAACAAAAATTGTATGTACCATTGGTCCTTCCAGTGAATCGTTGGAGAACACAAAAAAGTTGATCATGGCTGGTATGAATGTAGCACGTCTAAACTTCTCCCACGGTGATTATGAAGAGCACGGAGCACGTATCAAAACGATTCGTCAGGCTTCTGAAGAGTTGAACAAGACTGTTGCAATCTTGCTTGACACGAAAGGTCCTGAGATTCGTACAGGTAAACTTGAAGTAGAACCGATTGAACTAGTTCAAGATGAGTTTGTTACCCTTACAACCGAAGAAATCCTCGGTACTAAAGATCGTATTTCTGTTACTTATGAAGATCTGCCAGGAGATGTATCTCCAGGATCAACAATTTTGATTGATGACGGTTTGATCGGTTTAACAGTAGTGGAAGTAAATGGCACAGAAATTAAATGCCGCATCGTTAACGGCGGTACGATTAAGAGCAAAAAAGGCGTTAACGTACCAGGAGTTAACATTTCCCTGCCAGGTATTACCGAGAAAGATGCTAACGATATCATTTTCGGAATTGAACAAGGTATCGATTTTGTTGCGGCTTCCTTCGTACGTAAAGCAAGTGACGTACTTGAAATTCGCGAATTGCTTGAAAAGCATAACGCTGGCCATATCCACATTATCTCCAAAATTGAAAACCAACAAGGTGTAGATAACCTTGATGAAATTCTTGAAGCTTCCGATGGTTTAATGGTTGCTCGTGGTGATCTTGGTGTAGAAATTCCTGCAGAAGAGGTACCTCTTGTGCAAAAACGCATGATTGAGAAGTGTAACATTGCTGGTAAACCAGTAATTACTGCAACTCAAATGTTGGATTCTATGCAGCGTAACCCTCGTCCAACTCGTGCTGAAGCGAGTGACGTTGCGAACGCAATCTTTGACGGTACAGATGCAATCATGTTGTCTGGTGAGACAGCAGCAGGGAAATACCCAGTTGAGTCTGTTCTAACAATGGCTCGTATTGCAGAAAAAGCAGAATCTGCTTTAAATTACAAAGAACTTTATAAAAAGCAACGTAGTGCTCAAGAAATCACTGTAACTGAGGCGATCAGCCAATCTGTTGCAATTAGTGCATATGAACTACATGCAAAAGCAATTCTTACTTCAACGGAATCTGGTCATACTGCTCGTATGGTTTCCAAATACCGTCCTGAAGCTCCAATCGTAGCCGTAACAAATGAAGACCGTACGATGCGTAAGCTAGCTTTGACTTGGGGTGTAACTCCTGTTAAAGGTAAACCTTGTGATACTACGGACGGATTGTTTGCAAATGCAGTAGAAGGCGGCAGAAAATCCGGTATTGTAGAAGAAGGCGATCTTGTTGTTATTACAGCAGGTATTCCACTTGGACGCTCTGGTTCTACTAACCTCATCAAAATTGATCATATCTAATCGATATAATTAAAATAAAAGACGACAAAAAGCAATGGGGCCAATGGGTCCCATTGCTTTTTTCACAGTAATGAACCTCTGTAAAGGATGTGAAAACCTATGAGTCCAATAAAGGATAGGGACGGGCAAGAGAAAAGTGCGTGGTTCGGTACTTGTTTTCGTGTGCGTTATCAGGAAAGTGACCAAATGGGCGTTGTGTATCATGCCAATTATGTGAATTGGTTTGAGATTGGCAGAACCGAGATGATCCGCAGTCTTGGGCTGACGTATCGCAGTATGGAAGAAGCAGGGGTGATGTTACCTGTAATCGGTCTCGATCTCAAATACAAAAAACCTGCCAAATATGATGATTGTGTCACCGTTTGGACTCGAATCAATCAAATGAGCAGTGTTCGGCTTACTTATGAGTATGAAGTGCGGAGAGATGAGAGTTTGTCATTACAAGGGCAAAGCCCGATCTCCTTAGGCCCTATCACCTCATCTGCGGAGCTTCCAGGTGAACTTCTTGTTACCGGCACTACGCAGCATGCATGGGTAAACGGTGATTTTCGGCCTGTTAGACTTGATAAAAGTTTTCCGAACCTGTACGATGCATTAAGTAAGGCTTTAAGGCTTGGAAGGGAGTAACCGTACATGCGAAATTGGATGTGGGCTGCGCTTTTAATCATTCCCGGTGTGGAATTGTTTGGATTTATATGGGTAAGTGAAAGAATCGGCGCTGGATCCACGATTTTGTTGATTGTTTTAACATCGCTGATCGGGATCGCGATGATGCAATTTGAAGGCCGTAAAGTAATGCAGGACACCCGAAGAGAAATGCAAAATGGCCAGGTGCCTGGCCGTAAGATGCTGGATGGCCTCTGTGTTTTTGTAGGGGGCATGCTACTTGTCATTCCAGGGTTTGTAACTGATATTATTGGCTTTACTCTTCTCTTTCCGCTGACAAGACCATTATATCGAATCTTTTTATTAAAATGGCTGGAGAAGAAATTGAAAGAAGGAAAAATTAGAATTCATCGGCGATTCTGATTATTTATAGGAGCAGGGAGAATAATTTCTTCCTGCTCCTTTTTATGGTAGGTAAATATATACATAGCAATCCTTATTTGTCAATGAAAGTGGTTACAAAAAAATACTTATGCCTGTGAAAGAAATCTTTGATATCCTTTGAAACCTTCAAATTGTTCACATCATCGACAAAATCCAGTATGATGATGGAAGTGATACTTTTACACATGATGTCTGCAGAGCCTAGAATTTCTTACGAATATTTAATAATGTAACTGTTTTCATTTTGATTAGAACTCTATTTTGTACAAAAGGAGAGGTGTAAAATGACAGCTACCAAAGGACTTGAAGGCATTGTGGCGACAACTTCCTCAATCAGTTCTATTGTTGACGGCGTCCTCACTTATCGTGGGTATGATATTGATGATTTAGCATCCAATGCTTGCTTTGAAGAAGTTGCTTATCTGCTCTGGTTTGGCAAACTGCCGAACAGAATTGAACTTGATAACCTAAAACAGAAGCTAAGTGAATATGCACCTATTCCTGATGCACTTATTTCTCAAATTAAATTATATCCAAAAAAACTAAACACCATGGCGGCTCTTCGTTCTGCCATTTCAGCTTTGGCACTTTATGATGAGAATGCTGAAGATGATTCACAGGAAGCAAATGAGATTAAAGCAGTGAAATTGCAGGCTCAGCTTCCAACTATCGTTGCAGCGATTGCCCGAATTCGTGAAGGAAATGAACCCGTAGCGCCTAAACAGGGTGTATCCATCGCCGAGAATTTCCTGTATATGCTGACGGGTGAAGAACCGTCCGAAACATCTGTAAAAGCGCTTGATCAAGCACTCGTGCTTCACGCAGACCACGAACTTAATGCCTCAACATTTGCTGCCCGAGTGACGGTAGCTACGCTATCTGATATTTATTCAGGGGTGACTTCAGCTATCGGAGCGCTCAAAGGTCCTCTTCACGGTGGAGCCAATGAAGCGGTAATGAAGATGCTTAGTGAGATCGGTTCAGTAGAAAAACTCGAATCCTACATTCAAGACAAACTGGATAACCGCCAAAAGATTATGGGTTTTGGTCATCGGGTATATAAAAATGGCGACCCGCGTGCGAAACATCTGCAAAGAATGTCTCTTGAACTTGGAGAGCAAAAAGGAAATACCGATCTATATGAGATGTCAGTTCAGATTGAAGAGTTGATCACCTCTCAAAAAGGTCTGAAACCGAATGTAGATTTCTATTCAGCCTCTGTGTACACACAGCTTGGTATTGATAGAGAATTGTTCACACCGATTTTTGCGATTAGTCGTGTGTCTGGATGGACTGCTCATATCCTTGAACAACTTTCTGATAACCGGATTATTCGTCCTCGTGCAGAGTATACCGGTCCGACGAATCAGAAGTATATCCCGATTGAACGTCGCTAGTTACTAAGAAACATGTATAATAAAAGAAAGCGCCCTTGGCAATAGTTTCCGTGGAGGAAATTTGTTGCAGGGCTCTTCTATGCCCATGTGATGCTGTAGATTTACAAAACAAGGAGGAAATATATTATGCCAAACTTTGAAAAATTCGTACTCCCTACAGAAGGCGAGCAAATTACGATTGATAATGGACAGCTTCAAGTTCCTAATAACCCAATTATTCCTTTCATTGAAGGGGACGGAACAGGCCGCGATATTTGGAAAGCATCCAAACGCGTACTAGATGCGGCTGTTGAGAAAGCATATAACGGCGAAAAGAAAATTGCTTGGTATGAAGTTTTTGCTGGTGAAAAAGCATTTAATACATACGGTGAGTGGCTTCCTGCAGATACACTTGAAGCAATCCGTGAGTATATTGTAGCAATTAAAGGACCACTTACTACACCAATCGGTGGCGGAATCCGTTCACTGAACGTAGCACTTCGTCAAGAACTTGATCTGTATGTGTGCTTGCGTCCTGTACGTTATTTTGATGGTGTACCTTCTCCGGTAAAACGTCCTGAACTTGTTGATATGGTCATTTTCCGTGAAAATACAGAAGACATTTATGCAGGTATTGAATACCAAGAAGGTTCTGAAGAAGTGAAAAAAGTAATCCAGTTCTTGCAACAGGAAATGGGCGCTAACAAAATTCGCTTCCCTGAAACTTCTGGTATTGGCATCAAACCTGTTTCCTCCGAAGGATCCAAACGTCTTGTACGTGCTGCTGTTGAGTATGCGATTACTCATGGACGTAAGAGCGTTACACTTGTACACAAAGGTAATATCATGAAATTTACAGAGGGTGCTTTCAAAAATTGGGGTTATGAAGTGGCTGAAGCTGAATTCGGCGATAAAGTATTCACTTGGGCTCAGTATGATGAAATCAAAGAAAAAGAAGGTACGGATGCAGCGAATGCCGCTCAAAAAGCAGCAGAAGATGCAGGTAAAATCATTATTAAAGATGCGATTGCGGATATCGCTCTTCAACAAGTACTGACTCGTCCAGCTGAATTTGATGTGATTGCAACCCTCAACTTGAACGGTGACTACCTGTCTGATGCTCTTGCTGCACAAGTAGGCGGTATCGGTATTGCGCCTGGAGCGAACATCAACTATGTAACAGGACATGCTATTTTTGAAGCAACCCACGGTACTGCTCCTAAATATGCAGACAAAGACGTGGTTAATCCAGGTTCCGTAATTTTGTCCGGTGTAATGCTTCTTGAACACTTGGGATGGCAGGAAGCGGCTGACCTGATCTACAAAGGTATGGAAACTTCCATCAATAACAAAACCGTAACTTACGATTTTGCACGTTTGATGGACGGAGCAACAGAAGTAAAATGTTCCGAATTTGCTAATGAGATTATAAAAAACCTGTAAGGAGCGAATCTATTGACAATTCAGCGTAAAAAAATTACTGTCGTTGGAGCTGGGTTTACCGGAGCTACTACCGCACTTATGATAGCTCAAAAAGAACTTGGTGACGTTGTTCTTGTTGACATTCCTCAACTTGAGAACCCAACGAAGGGAAAAGCGCTTGATATGCTCGAAGCAAGCCCAATTCAAGGTTTTGATAGTAACATCGTTGGTACTTCAGACTACGAAGATGCAGCTGATTCGGATATTGTCATTATCACTGCTGGAATTGCTCGGAAACCAGGCATGAGTCGTGATGATCTGGTGAACACCAATGCAGGGATTGTCAAATCGGTTTGTGAAAATATTAAGAGATATTGTCCTGATTCCATCGTTATTATATTAAGTAATCCAGTGGATGCGATGACTTATGCTGCCTATCATGCACTTGGTTTTCCTAAGAACCGTGTTATTGGGCAATCTGGTGTACTGGATACGGCTCGGTATTGCACTTTTATCGCTCAAGAACTGAATGTTTCTGTCGAAGATGTTCGCGGCTTCGTACTTGGGGGTCATGGGGATGATATGGTTCCTCTCGTCCGTTACTCCAGCGTGGGCGGTATTCCTATCGACTCACTGATCTCAGAAGAGCGGATTGAATCCATCGTACAGCGAACTCGTGTTGGCGGTGGAGAAATCGTGAACTTGCTTGGTAACGGAAGTGCCTATTATGCGCCTGCTGCCTCCCTTGTACAGATGACGGAAGCTATTCTCAAGGATAAAAAACGGATTATTCCCGTCATTGCTTATCTGGAGGGAGAATATGGTTACCATGATTTATTTCTTGGTGTTCCTACGATCCTCGGTGGTAATGGTATCGAGAGAATATTTGAACTTGATCTTACAACAGAGGAAAAAGCAGCTCTTGATCAATCGGCTGAATCTGTGCGAAATGTCATGTCAGTCGTATCGGTATAGGACTTATTCTAATAAAAAAATGAATAAATAGTGAATGAATGATAAGGAAATCCTGTAGATGAGCAGGGTTTCCTTTTCTTTATGCTTCATAATCAGTATAATTTGATAGATAGGAATAAAGTCATTCATTAATTGTCCATGGATTGATTCCAGCTTTATTTCTACGGTTAAGATTATAATAGAATAGTAGGAAAGGAGTGAATGGAAAAGATGGGTTCAATTTTTTATTTTGTACACATACTCGGGGCGGTATCGGTAGGTTATTATCTATTACTTCCTTTCGTGGTTAGTGCGCTTATGAAACTAGCAGCACCAGCACAAGAGGGAAGTATCGCTGCTGTCAGAACATTTAATCGTATTGCTCAATACGGTTTGATCATTCAGCTGATTACAGGCGGATACATCATGAGCAAAGGTGATTATGCTGTTTCCTGGATGATCGTAGTTGTTGTGATCTTTCTCGCAATGCTCGCGATTGGTGGAATCATGGGTAAATCACTTCGTCTTGGGATTGCAGGTATTCAAGAAAAACGAGATATCAGTGCAGAGAAAAATAAACTGCGTATGTTCAGTATTATTTTAGCTGTATTGTTGCTCGTGATGCTTGGAATCATGGTCTACCCTTGGTAGAAACCAGGTAAGAATACATATCGATATAAAGTATTCATCAACCTATATATTTTTAAGTAAGGCAGAATTATTCGCAAGTATTTGCGAAATGTTCTGTCTTTTTTTTGCGTTTTTCCATAGTAAAAGGTTGAGTTTTCTTTTCATAGAATGGGGCAAGTAAGTTTCATTAAGCAGAGGACGGGTAAAATCATAACGAAGAGGATGGTTGATAGTCTACTGTTAGGTTTCAAAGATTGACGTATAAGGACAGCAAGATTAGCCATCCTATAACTTGATTATGAAAATACGTGATAAAACATTCTAGAAAAGGAAGGGAGAACGAGATCATGTCAGAGAATCAAAACAAAACGTTACCTCCACAACAACAAAGCAAACAGCCAGGGATTGAATCGGAAATGACCCCAAGACCGAAGTACAAGGGAGAATCCTACAAAGCTGCAGGGAAATTGAAAGGGAAATCTGCTCTAATTACGGGCGGTGACAGCGGAATCGGACGTGCTGTGGCCGTAGCCTACGCAAAAGAAGGTGCAAACGTATCGATCGTCTACTTAGATGAGCACAGCGATGCAGAGGAGACGAAGAAATGCGTAGAGCAAGAGGGTGTGAAGTGTGTTCTGATCCCAGGTGATATTCGGGATTCCGCATTCTGTAGCGAAGCGATCAAACAAACAGTAGATGAATTAGGCGGGCTGGACATTCTAGTGAACAACGCAGCTGAACAGCATCCACAGCAAAACTTTGAAGATATTACAGATGAACAGCTGGAAAAAACGTTCCGTACGAACATATTCAGTATGTTCTATATGACAAGAGCAGCAATGCCTCATTTAACAAGCGGTAGTGCTGTCATTAATACGACTTCCATCACCGCTTACCGAGGCAGTGAAAATTTAATTGATTACTCTGCTACGAAAGGAGCCATTACTGCTTTCACACGTTCCTTGTCCATGCATTTGGCCGATAAAGGAATCAGAGTAAACGCGGTAGCACCGGGTCCGATCTGGACTCCGCTCATTCCTTCTACTTTTGATGAAAAGAAAGTAAGTGAATTCGGAGCAACACAGCCGATGAAACGTCCAGGTGAACCGGAAGAACTCGCACCAGCTTACGTATATCTGGCATCTAGTGATTCTTCTTACGTGAGTGGACAAGTTATCCATGTAAATGGCGGAGAAGTAGTGAACGGTTAATATTAGCTATAACTTAACTAATTAGGTCTTGTGCGGTCTTACGTCCGTATGAGACCTTTTTACATTAACTTGATAAAATTTACATAACGATCGAAGTACACCGTTTAATGTGTGGTATGATCAATTTGATAGAATTATGGAAAGGAATCGGATAATATATGGGATCTTGGTCACTTCGATTTGCAGCCTGGTTTGAGAAGTATATGTTTGCTATTATTCCATTCACCCTCATTGTAGGGATTGTTTTTTCTGAACTCTTTTTACCATTTGTTTCTTGGGTTCCCTATCTATTTGGCTTTGTTACGTTTGTCATGGCTTTGGGATGTGGTCTTACTCATTTGAAGAATGTAGTGTACAAACCGATGCCTGTATTTATTACGCTGCTTCTAGCTCATGTACTGACACCACTTATTGCTTTTGCGCTTGGAGCAGCTCTGTTTGGTCCAGATTCTGACTATACGGTGGGATTGGTCTTATTCTCGATTATTCCTTTAGGTGTTTCTTCGGTATTATGGGTCGGCATGTCTTATGGAAGTGTACCCTTAATGCTTGCCATGGTAGTTGTAGATTCAGCACTTAGCCCGCTTATTGTACCAGGGCTCATTGAACTTTTTTTTGGAGCTGCTATCAAATTTGATACCGTTTCACTGATGAAGGATCTCTTGTTAATTATTGTAGTTCCTACTGTACTTGGCGTAACCATCTACGAAATTTCAAAAGGAAAATTCAAAGCGTGGTCTGCTCCCGTTACATTGCCTATTTCAAAAATATTCTTCGCTGCAGTCGTGCTTCTAAATGCGGCAGCCATCGCTCCTCATATGAGAACATTGGAAACAAGTGTTATTCTCGCATCTATTGCTGTCGTATTGTTAGTTGCGTTATGCTATTGTATTGGATTTGCAGGCTCTTATCTTATGAGAAATGTTTCCCGGGAAATAAGGGTGACGATGTCTTATGCAGCTGGAATGCGTAATATCTCACTCGGACTTGTTCTTGCGATGGGTTATTTTTCGCCGCAAGCAGCGATCCCTGTTGTTCTTGGAATTATGATTCAGCAGCCGCTTGCAACACTGCATCATGCGCTGCTGCAACGTTTTTTCCCCGTTCAAAAAGAAGAAATGTAAAATACAATGTTTAGAATAACTATATAAAGGATGAGTAAATAACGCATATGAAGACTTTTCGTTTTCGGCTTACCGCCATTATGATGACGCTGATCTTTATTTCTGTCTTAGCGGCAGGTGTGGCTCTGGGTCAAGTATTCAAAGAAGTACATATTAATGCCCTTGAAGAAAATATGGTGCGTGAGATTAAACTACTGCAAACCCATTTTCCTTTTATGAAGACGCAAGGGGATTCCGAAACGGTAACCAAATATTATACAGAAAAAGCCATAGAACTTGAGGAACTCACCGATTCTAGAACGACGTTCATTCTTAGAGATGGTACGGTTATTGGTGATTCGGAGCATAGCGCATCAAAAATGGATAACCATTTAAACCGTGAGGAAATTACATCCATTACCGAAGGGTCTACTTCATACGGACATTCGATTCGGACGAGCGAAACACTTGGCGATAAGATGTTATATATCGCGCTTCCTGTAACTTCATCAGATGGGAACTTTGATGGATATATCAGGCTTTCTATGAGTTTGAAAGCAGTAGACGAAGGACTAGGCCGAGGCTGGTTTCTTATGTTTATCACTCTTATTATTTTGTTTGTATTAGTGGCATTTGTCTGCTATCGGGTGGGGAAAAGTCTTACGAGTCCTATTGAACACATTACGAAGGTAGCGAATCAAATATCTAAACTGGATTATGATGCAAGAGTTAAATTTAATCGTGATGATGAGATCGGTCAACTGGGCAAAGCGATCAACGGTATGGCTGACAGCCTGCAGACTCAGCTGAAAATGATCCGTGATAGTGAGGATTTGGTTCAGAGTGTAATGAGTAATATGACAGGCGGTATTATTATGATTGATGCCACGCAAAATATTGCTGTGCTCAATAAAGAAAGTGAGCGTATGCTTGGTGTTGAACAGCATCGTGTGATGGGCAGACCCTATCATGAACTCAAAAAACGACATTATGAGTTAACGAAACTCATTGAATCTTCTATTGATCATAGAGATCGTATACATGAAGAGGTACGTTTATATACACCTGAAGAATTAATTGTTGGTTTAGACGGGGTTCCGATGTTCGAGAATGATGGAAGTTATCGAGGGATGCTATTTTTACTTCAAGATATCACAGCCATTCGGCGTCTAGAAAATATACGGAGTGAATTTGTAGCTAATGTATCCCATGAATTGAAGACACCTGTAGCAGCGGTGAAAGGTTTTGCAGAGACCCTTCTTAGCGGAGGAGTAAAGGACGAGGAGACCGTACGATCCTTTTTGCAAATTATATATGATGAAGGTGACCGATTGAACCGCTTGATTGGTGACATATTGGAATTATCGAAAATAGAATCTAAAAGATCTAACCTTGATTGCTCTCCGGTTCATCTTCATTCGTTCTTTGATATGGTGATCGGAACGTTAAGCAATGAAGCAGAGAAAAAACAGATCCGTCTTCTTGTAGACGTGCCTAATGAATTATTTATGGAAGCCGATGAGGATAAACTGAAACAGATCTTTTTGAATCTAATTAGTAATGGGATTAACTATACTCTTGAGGGTGGACAAGTGAAAATTCAGGCATCCATTGACAAAAATGATGGAGAAGAGAAAGTAGCTTTCCAAATCAGCGATACGGGAATCGGTATACCAAAAGCCGACTTGCCTAGAGTATTTGAGCGGTTTTATCGGGTAGATAAAGGAAGATCTCGTAATTCTGGCGGGACAGGTCTAGGATTATCCATTGTGAAACATTTGGTTGAACTGCATCATGGAACGTTAATGGTGGAGAGTGAGCTGGGTACGGGAACGACATTTACCGTTGTCTTACCGCTTCTTCAGGAACATGCGGATGAGGAATAGATTATCAAATGAATAGCAGATAATATAGACGGTCATATTTTACACCACGATAACAAAGTAATGATATTATGAACTGAATGAACATGAAAAGAAAGCAGGGGATACCATGGCACAGCGATTATTAGTTATTGAAGATGAGCCTACACTAGCAAGATTACTCTCCTATAACTTGACCCAAGAAGGTTATGATGTAACAGTAGAAGATCACGGTACATCCGGTTACGAACGAGCTTCTTCTCAGGAGTTTGATCTGATCCTGCTCGATATTATGCTCCCTGGAATGAATGGACTCGAGATTCTAAGTAAACTTAGAAGTACGGGGGTGAAAACCCCTATCATTATTCTCACTGCTAAAAATGGGGAAAATGAAGTCGTTCAAGGACTAAAACTGGGTGCAGATGATTATATAACAAAACCATTTGGGGTATCGGAACTGCTGGCCAGGGTGGATGCTGTACTGCGCAGGGTATCTGGAATTGAGGAACAGCCGATACCTGATGAAGAGGACGGATCAAGAATTGTGTTGGGAGAACTTGAGATTTATCCGAAGAAGTATGAAGTGACGCTGAGTGGACAACCTATACAGCTTCGTCCGAAAGAGTTTGAAGTGCTTTTGTATTTAGCTAAAAAGCCTGGTGTTGTGTTAACAAGGGATGATTTGATGAATGCGGTTTGGGGATTTGATTATATTGGAGGGCAGCGAACCGTAGATGTTCATGTAAGTTCTTTGCGGAAAAAGCTGGAGCTGGATCCCGAAACGGTTCATATCGACTCCATACGTGGGGTGGGATATAAGCTTGTAGCAGGGAAACGAAAGACGGTTTCACAGCTTCGATGAAAGTCTGCTTTTTGAAGCTGAAAATAAGCGGATTAGCGGGGTTTTCTGATTTACATTTTACATAGCGTTAACAATTGTTTATATAGCCTTTACAATGGGGCGTTACAATGATGTTAAGCTTTTATTTTGTGAGGTTTGTTATTCGCAGGACAAGATGATCCTCACTATGCAGTAAAGGAGATAAACCAGGGATGAACAGCACGATGATAAATATTAAAAACCTGAATCTATATTATGAATCTTTTCATGCGCTAAAAAATGTAAATCTTGAGATTCCCAAAAATACAGTAACTGCTTTTATCGGTCCTTCCGGCTGTGGTAAATCTACACTCCTTCGTACACTCAATCGTATGAATGACATGATTACGGGTACACGAATTGAAGGAAAAGTAGAGATCGATGGACAAGATATTTATGGTGAGAACATGCCGATTGAGACTCTTCGTAAACGGGTAGGTATGGTGTTTCAACAACCCAATCCTTTTCCTAAGACGATCTATGATAACATCGCTTATGGTCCACGTCTTCACGGAACAACGGATAAAAAAGTTCTTGATGAAATTGTTGAACAAAGTTTGCGCCGTTCTGCACTGTGGGATGAAGTGAAAGATTACTTGAAACGCTCGGCAATGAGTCTGTCGGGAGGACAACAACAGCGTTTATGTATTGCCCGTGCTTTGGCAGTTCAACCTGAAGTGCTGCTTATGGATGAAGCAACATCAGCTCTCGATCCGATCTCTACCCTCAAAATTGAGGAACTTGTACAAGAGTTAAGAGATCACTACACGATTGTCATGGTTACACATAATATGCATCAAGCTGCTCGCGTATCTGGAAAAACGGTCTTCTTCCTGAATGGGGAAGTGATCGAAGCGGCAGAAACGAACGAAATTTTCTCCAATCCACAAGACCCTAGAACAGAAGACTATGTATCTGGACGTTTTGGTTAACGGATTGTACGAATAAAATAGCTACACTTCATTTACATGAGGAGGAACAGCAAGGATGATTCGTAGAAAAGGATTTGACCGGGAATTAAATCAGCTTCGGGATTTATTGCTTAAGATGGCGGAACACGTAAACACAGCATTAGTAGATGCCATTAGCAGCTTAAAGTCAGGTGATCTCAAACTTGCCCAGAAGGTCGTATCGGAAGATATCCAGCTGAATGCAATGGAAGAAGAGATTATGGAACTTGGAACGAAGCTAATTATCACACAACAGCCTGTCGCTAAAGATCTAAGAAGAATTATCGTAGCTTTCAAAATCTCAAGTGACCTAGAACGAATGGGTGATCTTGCACTGGATGTAGCCAAAGTGACACTGCGTATGGAAGGTCAGAAACTAATCAAGCCTCTTGTCGATATCCCGCGTATGGGGGAGATTGTAAAGCTTATGATTGATGATTCCATTACCTCTTATCTTGATGAAAATGCAGATTTGGCTTACAAAATGGCAAAAACGGATGATGAAGTGGATGAACTGTACAGCCATATGATAACAGACTTATATGCGCTCATGGTGGATCATCCGCAAGATGCTTCCCAGGCCATGCTTCTTATGCTGGTGGGTCGCTATATCGAGCGAATTGGTGACCATGCAACCAATATTGGTGAGAGTGCTGTATATTTAGTTACAGGTAAACGTCCTGACCTGAATCAATAAAGAGGACGAAAAGCATAGGAATGCGTAGTAAAATATGGGTTTTTAGACCCCTCAAAATGGCAGGATTATCTTTAAATTTCTATTTTTTTAGGAATTTTCGGGTAATTCTGTTTCTTTTTGTTCAGTAGTGGGTAATTATACTCTGTCAGTTAAGCAACTCACCTAGCAAATTTCGTAAAGATAGTGAAATGAGCCGCTGTTGACATCGGCTCTTTTTCTATATGCTGGGAGTTTTTTAGGCGTAGGGACGAAATATGACAGGGGGAAACGATTCATGATTGAATTTAAAGGTGTTAAGAAAGTGTATGATGATGGATTTGAAGCGTTAAAAGGCATTGATCTTACGATTAAAAAAGGTGAAATTACCGTGTTTATTGGTCCTTCTGGTTGTGGTAAAACAACAACAATGCGAATGATCAACCGTTTGAATGTTCCATCCCATGGACAAATTTTGATTAACGGGAAAGATATATCGAAAACAGATGCAGTAGATCTCAGAAGAAGCATAGGTTATGTCATTCAAAGTGTGGGTTTGTTCCCCAATATGACAATCGCTAAGAACGTAGGTGTCGTACCGCGTCTGCTGAAATGGGATAAAGCAAAAATCGATGCACGTGTAGATGAACTCCTTAATCAAGTCAGACTTGCACCCGAGACATTTGGGAATCGTTATCCTTCCGAACTAAGTGGTGGGCAACAACAGCGGATCGGTGTCATTCGAGCACTAGCAGCAGACCCTGATATTATTTTGCTGGATGAACCTTTTAGTGCACTTGACCCGATTAGCAGAGAAGAACTGCAAGATGAGTTAATTCGACTTCAAACAGAAGTGAAAAAAACCATCGTTTTTGTTACGCATGATATGGATGAGGCGATCAAACTCGCCGATACCATTGTACTTATGAAAGGTGGACAAATAGAACAAGTAGGAACGCCGGATCAGATTTTACGTCACCCGGCAAGTGAATTCGTAGAAAGCTTTATTGGTAAAGATCGCTTGCTGTCAGAAGACATCACCGAATTCCCGAATGTCGAAGAAGTCATGATTAACAATCCTGCTACTGCGTTCCCATCTAGAGGGATTGCAGAAGCAATTACCATTTTACAAAGACGTAAAGTAGACTCATTGCTGGTTGTGGATAAAAATAAACGTTTGCTTGGTAACGTGACGATCTATCAGTTAATCAAACATTATCGTGAAGAAGATAAGAAAATAGTCGATGTTATGAACCCTGTAGAGCACGTACTTTATAGAGGAGATTCGGTTACCACTGCGCTTACTATACTGAATGAGAACCAGCTTTCTAATTTGCCTGTAGTTGATGAAGATGGACTTTTCCTTGGTCTCATCACGAGAGGTAGTGTGGTAAGACTGCTTGCAGACGTCTATACTCCAGAACCAGAGGAGGCAGAAGTGAATGCAGGTATTTGAATCGATAAAAAGTTTCTTTGTTTTCATAGGTGAACGTTACCCAGATATTCTTAGTGCCGCAGGTCAGCATGCTTTAATCGCAGCGATTGCTACCATTCTAGGTATCGTTGTTGCTATACCCGTAGCGATCATGATCTCAAGTTCAGAGATTAAATGGGTGAATTCCCTGGTATTCAGTGTGGCGAATCTATTTCAAACCATCCCAAGTTTAGCTCTTCTTGCTCTGATGATTCCTTTATTCGGTATTGGAATGACACCAGCAATCGTTGCATTATTTCTATACTCTTTGTTGCCGCTTTTGCGAAATACATATGCTGGATTACAGGCAGTTGACCCTGCACTGAGAGATGCATCGAAGGGAATGGGCTATAGCAGACTTCAAAGTTTATTTCAGATCGAGCTGCCTTTGGCGGTTCCGTACATTATGTCAGGTATTAGAATAACGACAGTCTATATCATTAGTTGGACTACTCTCGCTGGACTTATTGGAGCTGGTGGACTCGGACAGTTAATTATGTCGGGACTTGGGGTAAACAAGACCGAACTTATTGTAGCAGGCGCACTTTCAGCTATTCTTTTTGCACTGCTTGCTGACTTGTTACTTGGAGCACTTGAGAAAGCAATTAGACCGAACCAAAATAGTGCAAAGGCGTAGGTTTCCTAATTGTCTGAAGAAATCATATGAGATATAAAAGATCAAGTCTCATAAGCTACTAAGGAAAGAGGGAGATCGTACAAATGAGAGTTACTAAACAAAAATCGTTGAAAGTCACGCGCACACTGGTTCTATTTATGCTCATTCTGTCCATTTTTTCAGTAAGCTTGCCTGGTAAGGCAGAAGCTGCTGACCGGGTGAGAATAGGTACACAAACCTTTACAGAAACCAAAGTGCTTGCTGAGATATATAAGGCATTAATTGAAGATCGTACGGATTTAAGTGTTGATGTAACGACAGATCTAGCTTCTTCCAGTCTGCTGCTAAGGTCACTTAGCAAAGGCGAAATGGATATGGGAAGTTTATATTCAGGAGAAATTTTTAACGGTTATTTTGAAGTTGAGGATACAAGGGATCGAGATGAAGTACTCCGTCAGGCTCAGGAAGGTTTTGATAAGCTATGGAATCTGAAATGGTATGATTCGCTTGGCTTCGAGAATACGTATACATTGGCGGTAAAACAAGAAGTTGCAGATGAGTACGGTCTTAGCAAGATGTCTGATTTAAAAGAACATGCAGGAGTTATGAGAATTGGAGTGGATACGACTTGGCTTGAACGTCCGACTGATGGATATCCGGCATTCACAAAAGAGTACGGTTTTACTTTTGCTCAGACTTCTCCTATGGAAATTTCACTCGTATACTCCGCAGTTGCTGATAACATTGTAGATGTTGTTCTAGCATATACTACAGATCCAGGACTTAAAGAATTTAACCTTGTGACCCTTGAGGATGATAAACAATTCTTCCCTCCATTTGATGCTTCAACGGTGGTTCGTAAAGAGCTGATTGAAGAGCATCCTGAACTGGATGAAATACTTTCTTCTCTTGTGGGAACGATTGATGCAGATACGATGACAGAGCTAAGTTATCAAGTCGATGTAGAAAAAATGGAACCGCGGACCGTCGCGATGAAGTATTTGGTCGAGCTTGGATTACTTGATGAATCAAAACTTCCTGCATCAGCGATGCATCCAGATGCGAATTCATTCATGAAATTTTATTATTACGTTACTGAAAATGCATCTTACTTATTACATTTAACATGGGTACATATTTTAATGGTGCTTTGCGGGTTGGGACTTGCTTTAGTTATTGGGATTCCGCTTGGTATTCTTAGTGCTCGTTATGAAAAAACAGGTAGAGTCATCATGTTCTTTACAAACATTATTCAAGTACTTCCAAGTATGGCTCTGCTCGTTCTACTCATGGTTATGTTCGGTCTCGGATTCAAAAGTGTCGTTATTGGCTTATTCCTTTACTCTTTAAATCCTGTCGTGCGTAATACTTATGTTGGCTTGAAGGAAGTAAGTCCTGGACTTCAGGATGCAGGAAAAGGGATGGGAATGAGCAGGTTCCAACTGCTGTGGAAAGTGGAAATGCCGTTATCCATTCCCTTCCTCATGGCAGGTTTACGTGTTGCTGCGGTCATTGCAATTGGTGTGGCTGCACTCGCACCGATTATCGGGGGCGATGGACTTGGCCGTGAAATCTATGCGGGTCTTAATCAGCGGCATAATATTAAAATATTAGCCGGGGCCATCCCTGCTGCTTTACTTGCCATTCTGGCTGATATCTTCCTTGGAAGACTGGCAGAACGATTTAAAATAGCAAAACGGTAAAAGGAAACAGTCTGGACTTCGGTTCGGACTGTTTTTCTTCCATTTGGCCGATAATGCAGGAGAGTGACTAGTTATTTTGTTTTGTTTTTTGAAGCAGAGTTCCCATGTGTTATCATATAGGGAGAAGTGAAACAAGAGAGGTGTATCTATGGAAAAGTTTATTTTGATTGATGGAAATAGTATTATTTATCGAGCCTTTTTTGCCATGCCCCCGCTGACGAATTCGAGCGGATTACATACAAACGCGGTGTACGGATTTACGACCATGCTTCTTCGGTTGCTGGAAGAACACAAGCCGACACATATGATGGTGGCTTTTGATGCAGGGAAAGTAACGTTCCGCCATGAAGGTTATGAAGAATATAAGGGCGGACGCCAAAAAACACCGCCTGAATTATCGGAACAATTCCCTGTACTGAAAGAATTGCTTACCGCATTCGGTATTGCTCAGTTTGAACTATCTGGATATGAAGCCGACGATATCATTGGAACTCTCACAAAACGTGCCGATGAAGCGGGCCGCGAAGTCCTTGTGGTTACGGGTGACAAGGATATGTTACAGCTGGCATCTGAGAACGTAAATATTGCATTGACTCGTAAAGGCGTATCTGAAATTGAAAATTACGGTCCAAAAGAAATTGAAGAACGCTACGGTCTTTCTCCGCTGCAAATTATTGATCTTAAAGGACTGATGGGCGATCCTTCTGATAATATCCCTGGTGTTCCTGGAGTGGGAGAAAAAACAGCACTGAAGTTGCTTCATCAGTTTGGATCAGTTGAAGAGGTATTAAGCAATACCTCGGAACTAAAAGGGAAGATGAAAGAGAAAATAGAGACTCATGCAGAAGATGCACGGCTCAGTAAGCGGCTGGCTACTATTTACCGAGAAGTACCGCTTGAGAAAACTTGGGATGACATGGTATTTGGCGGTATTCAGGAAGAGTCTGCTGCTCCCGCACTCGCGAAGCTGGAATTTAAATCATTGTTAGAGCGACTTGCCTTTACTGTTAAACAGGCAGATGCGGATGAGAATACACCGGAAGAAGAAGAGATTGAGACCGTTATTGTAACGGAAGAGAACATAGCAGACTTGCTGCCGCTACTTCCTCGTATCAAGATCGTTCATGTTGAATCACGAGGGGATAACCCTCATCATGCTGCTTTGATTGGGATTGTACTGACGGATCGTGAAAAATATTATTTTATTTCTCCAGAGATGCTCTCTACGGAAGCATGCGCAGGGGTAAGAGAGTGGTTAAGCAACCCAGATTATCCGAAACAGGGGTATGATTTGCACAGGGTAGACCTTGTACTGCATGCGAACGGGCTGCCATTTGCGGGTGCTGATTTTGATGTGCATCTTGCAGGTTATCTGCTTGATCCAACAGATTCAAACCAGACGTTATGGGGAGTTGCATCGAAGTATGGTCTGGCTCGTCTACAGTCAGATGATGAAGTGTTCGGTAAAGGGGCTAAATATAAACTTCCAGAAGAGAAGATTGTTTGTGAATATTTATGCCGCAAAGCAGAAACGATCTCCCGTCTGATTTCTTTACAGCAGAAGGATTTAGAAGAGACAGGAATGCATGAACTTTTCTATGATCTTGAAATGCCTTTGTCACGCATACTTGCTGACATGGAGAAGCAAGGAATCAAAGCGAATGTAGACGAACTTAAAGCGCTTGGATCTGAATTTGAACAGACGATATCTTCGTTAGTTGCGAAAATTTATGAGATTGCCGGAACTGAATTTAATCTGAACTCTCCAAAACAACTAGGTGAAATTCTTTTTGATAGATTGGGATTACCGGTTATTAAGAAAACAAAGACAGGTTATTCAACAGATGCAGAAGTACTGGAGAAGCTCGCTCCGTATCATGAAATTGTTCAGCACATCTTAGAGTACCGCTCGATTGCGAAGCTGCAATCGACGTATGTAGAAGGGTTACTGAAAGAAATTTCGGATAAAACAGGGAAAGTGCATACGTACTATCGTCAAACGATTGCTGCCACAGGCAGACTCAGCAGTCAGTTTCCGAACCTGCAGAACATTCCGATTCGTCTCGAAGAAGGACGTAAGATCCGTAAAGTGTTTGTTCCTTCCGAAGAAAATTGGTACATTCTCGCTGCCGATTATTCACAGATCGAACTTCGTGTGCTTGCTCACATCTCGGATGACGATAATCTAAAAGAAGCTTTTGTACATGATATGGATATTCATACAAAAACGGCAATGGATGTATTTGGAGTAGAGGAATCAGCGGTAGACAGCAATATGCGGAGATCAGCAAAAGCTGTTAACTTCGGAATCGTATATGGAATTAGCGATTACGGTCTGTCTCAGAACTTGAACATTACAAGAAAAGAAGCATCACAGTTTATTGAGCAGTATTTTGAAGTGTTCAAAGGTGTTCGTAAATTCATGGACGATATCGTGAAACAGGCCAAACAAGATGGGTATGTAACTACACTTCTTGGACGCCGCCGTTATTTACCAGAAATTAATGCAAGCAACTTTAATCTTCGTTCTTTTGCAGAACGTACAGCGATGAATACACCGATTCAAGGAACCGCTGCTGACATTATCAAGCTGGCTATGGTGCACATGGATGCAGCACTTACGGAGAAAAAACTGAAAAGCCGTATGCTGTTGCAGGTACACGATGAATTGGTATTTGAAGTGCCGGAAGAGGAATTAGAAACAATGAAGGAATTAGTGCCTGAAGTGATGGGGAAAGCTTTGGAATTAGCCGTTCCGCTGAAAGCAGAAGTCAGCTTCGGCAGAAACTGGTATGAGGCCAAGTAAATCCGAGTCAAAGGGTATAAGATTGCCTCAAAATCCGCTATAATGGAGGATGAGGTGAAGACATCATGCCGGAACTTCCGGAAGTAGAAACAGTCAAAAGAACATTAAATTCGTTAATCGTAGGAAAATATATAGATCGTGTTACCGTTCATTTACCGCGAATCATTCAGCGGCCAGATGATATTGATGCATTTGCTATGGAACTTGTCGGACATACCATTCAAGGTGTGGAGCGAAGAGGTAAATTTTTGAGAATTATACTGGATGGACTTGTACTTGTCTCCCATCTCCGGATGGAAGGACGTTATGGTTTATATCCTGAAGATGAGCCTTTGGAGAAACACACTCATGTTGTATTTCATTTCTCTGATGGAACAGAGCTTCGTTACAAGGACGTAAGACAGTTTGGAACCATGCATTTGTTCCGCACGGGGGAAGACCTTACGAACAAACCGCTGATGAAGCTTGGGCTTGAGCCGCTAGACGAATCTTTTACACTGGAAGCTTTTCGTAAAGCAATTGGGAAACGATCAACCAAAATCAAGGTTGCGCTTCTTAATCAGGAATATGTCGTAGGGATCGGGAATATTTATGTTGATGAGTCGCTTTTTAAGGCAGGGATTCATCCAGAACAACCCGCGAATACGCTCACTGACGAGCAGTTTGAACTGCTTCATCAGTCTATCATTGATACACTCCTTGAAGCGGTACAAGCCGGCGGATCTACCATTAAATCTTATGTCAATGGCCAAGGTGAAGTGGGCATGTTTCAGCATCAGTTCAAAATATATGGCCGTCAAAATCAGCCTTGTGAACATTGTGGAACAATGATTGTCAAGACCGTGGTAGGTGGACGCGGTACCCATACCTGCCCAAGATGTCAGGTGTTGGTGTAACGAATTTAAATAAACAACCTTTAGGTAAGCGAGCCTTTATGAATAGGCACCCTTTTAACCCGGTTCCCATATACTGCTAGGGCAACGCAGTCTTAGGCATTAGCCTGCTTTCTGCTAATGAAGCAGCTTTGTGGCCTAGTTTTGGGAGGAATGAAGGGTGCCTCATTCATTGACGTTATTTTTGCTTGCTTTTGCGCTTAGTCTGGATGGCTTTGGTATAGGCATTACATACGGCCTTCGCAAAATGAAAATTCCTTGGCTGTCGATCGTAATTATCTCTATCTGCTCTGGTCTTGTGATTGGAGTTTCGATGCAGCTTGGAGTTTTATTATCTGCTTTCGTATCTCCCGATGTAGCATCGTGGATCGGAGCAGGGATTCTCATTGCTATGGGAACCTGGTCACTCATTCAGTCATTCAGGTCTAAATCTGCGGATTCAGAGACGGATCCTTGGAAGGAAAAAGCGAACTTATCTTCAGATACTACGCTTTTATCTCGGGAAACGGGAAAGCATAGTACTGCTGAGGGAGAATCGTCCGAATCGGAATCAAAAACAACCGTTTTTTTATTGGAGATTCAAAAGTTTGGTCTTGTGATCCAAATATTAAAGAAACCGTCTGCTGCAGATATGGACGATTCAGGAAGTATTTCGGGATATGAAGCGATGTGGCTTGGGATTGCATTATCTTTAGATGCCTTTGGCGCTGGGCTGGGTGCTGCACTGCTTGGTTTACCACCTTTATTAACCTCAGTAATGATCGCTTTTTTCAGCGGTATGTTTCTCGTCTTTGGTTTAAAGGCAGGTTTTCGTTTTGCAAACTCAAGTTTTGTACAGTCTCTGACAGCCCTACCTGCCATTATGTTAATTATTATGGGAATATTGAAGCTGATTTAATTTGAGGTGAATACATGAATATTGGATTAACAGGCGGAATTGCGTCAGGTAAAAGCAGTGTTTCCAAGCTTCTTGTAAGCCTTGGAGCGATTTTAATTGATGCAGATCAGATCGCTCGGGAAGTCATGCTTCCCGGGCACCCTGTGCTTGCTGCTGTCGCAAAACATTTCGGACAAGTTGTTCTGCTAGAAGATGGATCACTGAACCGTAAGAAGCTCGGTGAGCTTGTTTTTAATCATCCAGATCAGCTTCAAGCATTAAATCAAATTACCCATCCTGCCATTCGTCAGGAGATGAGAGACCGTAAGCATAAATTCGAAGAACAGTTCCCAGACCGTCTTGTTGTTGCTGATATCCCTCTTCTCTATGAGTCAGGACTTGAAGATGGGTATGAACAGATCATGTTGGTATATGTACCGAGGGAAGTTCAATTAGAGCGGTTAATGAAGAGAGATGGATTGGACAAGGATCAGGCGATCCTTCGCCTGAAAGCACAGATGGATATAGAAGAGAAGAAACAAAAAGCAGATATTATTATAGATAACAGCGGGGATTTTGAAGAAACGAAGAAGCAAATTTTGGCCTTTTGGCGTGACACGGGTCTATCATGAGATGGCTTCGTAAAAAAAGAGTACTGCTTGTTATACTTGTTTCCTTTTTATTTCTTCTATTTTTTAATACCAATTGGATGTCTTGGTTTTATCCGATTCATTATAAAGATGAGATTCGTACCCAAGCAGAAGCTTATGATGTGGACCCATTCCTCGTAGCCTCTATTATTCGAGTGGAGTCCAATTATAAACTGAGCCGCGAATCGAAAAAAGGCGCTATCGGTTTAATGCAACTGATGCCTGACACAGCGAACTGGGTGTTGGAGAAAAAACAGAAAAAGAACGTAACGATGGATGAACTGAAACATGAACCTGAGGCGAATATAGAAATTGGTACATGGTATCTTGATTACTTATCCGATCATTTTGATGGCAATCCAATAGCAGCGATCGCCGCTTATAACGCAGGACAAGGGAATGTAGGCAGTTGGATTAAGAAGGGCTTATGGGATGGGAAACTCGATACCATTAATGAAATTCCGGTAGGAGAGACCCGGCATTATGTACAGCGGGTTATTTATTATTATAATCAGTATAAAGATATCTATAAGGAGTTTTGATTCTTATTATCTTTTAGATTAAAATACGAATAAGTGCTGGACAGGCCAGCCTGATGGCTAACCTGTCCAGCACTTTATAATTACTTATTATTGAAATTGACCAGCGAGTTGTTGTTCACCGATCGTTACAAGACGTTTTGTAATGTAACCCCCGATAGAACCGTTCTCGTAGGAAGTCATGTTACCTTGGTATCCATCTTGTGGGATGCTGATACCTAGTTCTTGAGCGATCTCATACTTCATTTGCTCAAGAGCACCAGATGCGTTTGCTACAACTAGTTGGTTTGAATTTCCGTTGTTACCTTGTGCCATTGCCTTTCACCTCCTTGCGAGTTGGTAAAAGTATTATGTCTCGGATATGTGATTTTCATTACACTTTTGAAAAGAAAAATAGTTGGAAAGTATATACAATAAGAGGAGTGATGTCCGTGAAGTGTCCGTATTGCGCGTACGAAGGTACGAAAGTACTGGATTCTCGGCCCGCTAATGAGAACAAGTCCATTCGCAGACGCCGCGAATGTGAACAATGTAACCGCAGGTTTACCACCTTTGAGACGATTGAGGAGACACCGCTGATCGTCATTAAAAAAGATGGAAGCAGAGAAGAGTTTAGCAGAGAAAAGCTGCTGAGAGGATTGATAAGGGCCTGTGAGAAACGTCCTGTATCTGTTGAACAGCTTGATCATATTGCTTCTGCCGTAGAGTCTTCTTTACGAAATACTGCTGTTGCTGAAGTAGAGAGCAGAGACATCGGAGAGCTTGTTATGGAACAGCTGTATCCCGTTGATGAAGTTGCTTATGTACGTTTCGCTTCAGTATATAGGCAGTTCAAAGATATTAATATGTTTATGAAAGAACTAAAAACGTTATTATCCAAGGAACCCTACGAAGAGTAAACATACCTTTATCATAAAGGAGAATTCACTTTCATGATACATAGTCGTAAATTATGGCTTGAATCGATGCTTCGAATAGCAGATCCTGTATTGGAAGCTTTATCGAACCGGAAGTTAAAGGAACTCATGCCTGTGGATTCTCCCTTAGTGGGTAGGGAAACCTATGCTCATCTCGAAGCACTTGGCAGATTACTTGCTGGAATAGCTCCATGGCTAGAACGTAAGCAGGATGGAGAAGAAGAAGTTCTAAGAAATAAGTATGCAGCAATGGCTAGACAAGCGATTGATGCTGGAACGGATCGGAATTCACCAGATTTTATGAATTTTACAGAAGGCGGTCAGCCGCTGGTAGATGCAGCTTTTTTATCCCACGCGATTGTGAGAGCTCCTCAGGAACTTTACGGACAGCTGGAACCGAGAGTGAAGCAGCAGCTTATTGAGTGCTTAAAGAAGACTCGTCGTATAAAAGCCGTCCCCTCGAACTGGCTGTTATTCTCTGCTATGGTTGAGGCAGCCTTGTATATGATGGGAGAAGAGGACTTTGATGTGATGAGAGTCGATTACGCTCTCAAACAGCATGAGCATTGGTATCTAGGGGATGGAACCTACGGAGATGGTCCTAATTTTCACTGGGACTACTATAATAGCTTTGTCATTCAGCCTATGCTTATTGATATCCATCGTACATTTAAAGGGATGTACCCTGATTGGGACTCGGCTTACGAGTTCGTACTGCCCCGAGCACAAAGATATGGCGCACTGCTTGAACGTATGATTTCACCAGAAGGAACATTCCCTCCAGTAGGTCGTTCGCTTGCATACCGTTTTGGTGCTTTTCAGCTGTTATCTCAGCTTGCACTGATGGAAACGCTTCCTGAGAAGTTGAATTGTGCAAGTGTACGCTGTGCGCTTACCGCAGTATTGCAGAGAGCCATTGCTGGCGAAGGTACATTTGATGAGAATGGATGGCTTCAGATTGGATTTTACGGCAATCAACCCGATATAGCGGAAGGTTATATTTCTACAGGAAGTTTATATCTGTGCAGTACCTTTTTTCTGCCGCTAGGACTATCAAGTGATCAACCATTTTGGGCAATGCCGGATGAACCCTGGACACAGAAAAGAGCATGGAGCGGGCAATCCTTTTCGTTGGATCATTCAGTATTCTAACTAATCATTGGAGGAGAGGTGAGTAGTGTTATCTCGATTGTTGTCTGTGACTGCATTATCATTTGAGCGAATGAATCCTAGTCACCATCGAGCGGTAAGTTGAATGTCATTAGAAAAGATGTTGCATGCCTAATATAATGATTATCACCCCCATGATTATGCTGATTACCCCAGCGAACTTAACATAGGAAAGCCAAGTATCAATGGGCTCTCTATCATCACCTATTCTTTTGAATAACCAAGAATCAGGACGCTTAATAGCGAGGATCCCAAGTGCTATTACACAAACACCCATTAGAAAATAAAAAATGAACATCAGATCAGCCCCTTTTAAGTAAATACGCTATGGCATGAAATCAAGTTCCAATCTATTCTATTTGTGAGTCTAAATTTCAATGAAAAATACTTGCAACGATACGTTTCTGAGTGTATAATAACTAAGTCGGAAAGTTACTGCAGACACAAATGTTGATTAATAGCCAACTACATAATTAAGGGGCCTTAGCTCAGCTGGGAGAGCGCATCGCTGGCAGCGATGAGGTCAGGGGTTCGATCCCCCTAGGCTCCATTTCAGGTAAAAAACTCGCTATTTTAGCGGGTTTTTTCTTTTTTATCATTGTATTTTAGTTAGTTTTCCTCCATGTAAAACTCCCCATTAACTTAACACCTTTCTCTCTCTAGGATTTTTAATTTTTTCATTCTGCAATAATAAAATTTCGATTTTATTCTCCCAAAACTCTATTACAAATTGTATAAAAATAAGAAATAAAACAGTAAATAAAAAAATGTCGAAAAAGAGAAAAAAATGTCTTTTTTTATGAAGAAAATACCATTACAATAAGATGGCAATGTGACAATGATCATAATTTAGTAGGACAGCAATTTTGGATTACATAAGAGCGGCCATGTCACAATTTTATAATATGGAGGAAGAGCCGCAGATGGGTGTTATGGAAATTACCGGACAGTCTTTGTATTCCGGTGTGCAGCGAGGCAAAAAAGAAGAATGGATTTATTTAACGGCTGCAGATTTAACTTTAAATCAAGATTATTTTTCCGATGTAACAGCTCACTACTTGATTCAGGCGGATACGATTCATTTTGCCGGATCATTGAATTTACCAGGGCGTAATCTGACCCTGAATGCTAGAGTGATCTCTTCGGATGGAGACGTTTCGATCAGTACATCAGGAACCCCTGTCCCTAAAGAAAAGAACTTTGTTAGCCAGCCTAAGGCTAATCCAGGAGATATGCCTGTCAGAAACGGAGACAATGGTGGCGATGGCGATAATGGTTTTGACGGGGGAGACGGGATGTCCGGCGGCCATATTGTACTTGTAGCAGAGCATTTCGACTTGCAAGGTCAATTAAAGCTTTCGGCAAATGGCAGCAATGGGGGACGTGGACAAGACGGAGGAGACGGCATGAACGGCCGTGATGGAGAGAATGGAAGAGACGCGGAAACCCATTGGTTTTCATCGGATGATTCCTCAGAACCCGGTAAAGATGGAGGTAATGGAGGCAAAGCCGGTAATGCTGGGCACTCAGGAAATGGAGGAGACGCTGGGCATATTTTTGTCGGGTATGTGATTGATTGTGCAGAACAAAAGATCACAATGGAAAGTCAACCCGGAGTTGCCGGAGCTCCTACCCGTCCAGGAAAATTTGGTGCCGGAGCTAAGGGCGGAATAGGTGGCCGTAAATTTAAAGTTGTCACTGGAAGAACAACAGCGGTCAAAATAGTAAGCCAAGAGAGGGAGCCAAGCGGTTCAAATGGCAGAGATGGGGATCCGGGGATTTACGCCGCTAATCCTGTTGACGGTCAGCCCGCTAACACTGGAGTTTTCCAAATACAGTATGGGCAATTTTATGGAATAAAAGTAGACAGAACAGAGATTTACACGGATTTTTCGACGCTCGATCTAGAGTCAGCTTTAAGTGCTTCTCTCGAACGCCAGATGTTAACCCTCAATAAAGCAGGGCTCGCTTATCTTACAGGCAGTGAGGAAAAACTCGAAGAGTCAGCTATTCTTCTAAATTGGTTGCATGAAACAACACCTAATGATTCTTGGTTTGATGCAGTTCGAGCTTTGGACTCCTATTCCTCTTTTCAAAAGAGTATGCTGGATACTTCCATTCAGTGGCTCTCTTTGCGTAATAAGGCGATCATCTTGCTATCACAGTTGGGACAAGGGCTAGACTACTTTGGACATCCTTGGAACTGGGTACCACTAATGCCGCTGGACAAATATCAGGATCTAGGCAGCAACCTCATTAATGCTGCTCAGCAAGCTGAAACTCTATATCTTGATTATCTAAAGGCTGACAATGATCAAAGAGGCCGAGTGAAGATACTAAGGGATGCTATGAGCGTTGCAGAGAAACGGATTAATGACTTGGAAGATCAAAGGCAAAAATCGATTGTTGATGGAGAACGATTGGTATCTGAAGCGAGCGAGCTATATGAAAGCATATTATCCAATGAAAAGAATCTACAGAACGTAGCAGAAGAATTTGTAGAAGAGTTAAGATCAAAGCTTGCGATGGATTCCCTTAAGGCTACCTTTGATCTGGTCGTTAACGGAGTTGCGCTGGTAACCAACGTTACACCTGCTCTAACCGCACTTAAAACAGGCGGGGCCATCGCTTCCGCTGTGAGCAACTATTGGAACACCGGAAAAACAATTGTGATT
This sequence comes from Paenibacillus sp. J45TS6, assembly GCF_018403285.1. Classification (GTDB taxonomy): domain Bacteria; phylum Bacillota; class Bacilli; order Paenibacillales; family Paenibacillaceae; genus Paenibacillus. Next base: position 322,531 of record NZ_BOSJ01000004.1, read on the forward strand.
GATGATACTTTCAAAAGCGACAAGACCGTAGCAAAAGAGAAAAAAGAAAAAGAAGAGGAACTTTCTAAATCACTGAAGAATGTAAGCACTGTTTTCTCTTCCGGCCTCGGTGTATTAAAGAGTGGTGCCGAACTGGTTGATCTGCTAGGGCAGATCGAAGAGGCGCGTGATTCATTTGGCTATAATTCATCGATGCTTGCAATGTCGCGTGAACAGTTTGACGATATGCTAAAGCCGGTCTATGGGAAGATGCCTGGGGATAAAGTCGATGGATACCGCAAAGCTTTTAATCAGTATCTTAATGTTGTCGAAGACTATCAAAGTAAAACCCAATCCATTAAAGCAAAACATTTAGAGGAAGCAAGACTGTTTGCCGAAATGGAGCAACGGCGAGCAGACGAGGATCATATTAAACAGGCGATTGGTGATGACCTGGATGCCAGTCTGCCGTTATTTCATACATATATACTAGATCTTTATAACGGATTGAAGCTAGCTTTAACTGATTTCCTATATCAAGAATATCAGGCTTATCGATATTTGGTTCTTAGCAAGGACCTTTTCCCATTGATTCGGGATAGTCATGTAGCTGAGCTCAGTCGCATCCATGCTGAAATCACAGTGAAATTAAAAGATGCGTTGAATGCTTCAGAAAATCCAGTACAGCCATTCAAAAATGTAACTATTATTTTCACTGAAGAATCTTTCCCAGAACAATTCGTAGCGTTACGTGAACACAAGCCGGCCTTTTTCCCTTTGTCTATAGATAATCAACTCATACGGGAGAAAATTGCAGGTAAAGCGCACATGATGGTTAGTGATTGTCATGTTCAATTGCCCGGAGCCCGGCATACGGCGGGGAGTATTCATACGGAATATACCCACTATGGTCATTCAACGTTCCTGAATTTATATGGTGAGCGGTTTGATTTTGTTCATAATAAAAGCCATGGTTTCTATGAATATGAAGTAACACCCGAAGAAGGAAAGGGAATTACAGGCGAATCTGCTGAAAAAATAATCAATCAATCCGGCGGAGCAGTAGGAGATGGGACTACCCGGATCATGCCAGGTTTATTATCCCTCTGGTCTATTGAGGTACCGCTTGAGGATCGAAGTGGCTGCAAGCTGAACGAAGGCGTTAATCTAAGTGATGTTAAGAAAATCGTAATGACCTTGGCTGGAAAAGCGGAAGCTTATGCGCCTAAGACTCCATCCGGCAAAATGAGTGCTTTTGCTGTGCCGAAGCCTATGAATAGTAATGATATTTTTGCTGATAATGAAATGTTTAGCCTGCCAGGAAAAGAACCAGATGCTGTCACTGTTCAGGAGAAATTATCTGATTCGATTGTTATAGAACTATAAGCCTCAGAATAGAAAAAGGAGATTTCGGATGAGTGATCAATATGTAGGCGAAATTCGTATGTTTGCAGGCAATTATCCTCCTAAAGGATGGGCGTTTTGCGATGGTGCGATTCTCCCGATTACAGATAATGAGAGTCTTTACTCAATCATTGGAGTAACGTATGGCGGGGATGGAAGAACTAACTTTAAATTGCCTGATTTGAGAGGGAGATTGCCGCTTCATAAAGGAACAAATAGTAAAAGTGGTACCGAATATGCAATGGGTCAAACAGGAGGGACGGAGACGGTCGCTTTAACTTTAGCGCAGTTACCAGCGCATACCCACATTGTTAATGCTGAATCTACTGCAGGAATTATAGGCGATCCGAAAAATGCATTTTGGGCAGCTAGCGCGTCAAAACAGTATTCGGCAGATAAGAATCCTACTGGACTTATGAATACAGCATCCGTTTCATCAACCGGTGGAAGCAGCCCGCATAACAATTTGATGCCTTATTTACCCGTTTCCTTTATTATTGCGCTTCAAGGCCTATATCCGTCACAATGATAATTAATAAAGAGTAGGAGATTAAAAAGATGGCAGAACCCTTTATAGGTGAAATTCGCCTATTCGCTTTTGCGTATGGAAACCCTCCACAAGGCTGGGCGGAATGTAACGGACAAATACTTCAAACTTCACAAAATCAAGCTTTGTCTGCTTTATTAGGTGATCGTTTCGGTGGGGAAGCCCCTAAGACGTTTGCACTTCCCGATCTTCAGGGCCGCGTTCCTCTTGGGGCGATTAATCCATATACTCCAAACCCTTATGGCGGAGAAGAAACGCATACCTTAACGACAAATGAAATGCCGCAGCATACACACGATGCTTCCGCCGGTTCTGACGGCGTAACTGCTAATTCGAACAATGCTACTTGGGGGACAACCTCGGGTATAACCCCTTATGCAGATCAGACTGATAAAACAATGTCCAGTGAAGCTTTAACAACAGCAGGAAATAGTGAGGCTCACTCGAATATGCAGCCCTACCTTGTAGTGAACTATTGTATTGCTACCATAGGTATCTTTCCGCCGAGAAGTTAATTAGGAGGGAATTAAATGGATCCGTATGTAGGAGAAATTCGATTATTTGCAGGCACTTATGCACCGAGGGACTGGGAGTTTTGTAATGGACAGACCCTGCAAATTCAAGAAAATTCAGTATTGTTTAGTGTGATAGGAAACCAGTTTGGAGGAGACGGAGAGACAACCTTTCAACTTCCCGATCTTCGCGGAAGAGCACCCATGCATTCGGGTCAAGGCATCGGTTTAACCCCTCGAGCATTTGGAAAACCGGATGGAGAAGCTCAGGTTACACTTCTTGAAGCGGAAATACCGAGTCACAGCCATACTCCGCAAACTCAGCTCAAGGGCAGTGAATTGAGTCCTGAAGGAGCGGTATGGACTCCAACTTCGAAAATCGGGAAGAATGCAGCACCAAAGTATTATTCCAATACGCCGTCCGTATCCATGAATCCGCTCGCGATTGGTACGACGGGTGAATCGCAGCCGCACAATAATATGCAGCCTTATACAGAGCTTAATTTTATTATAGCCTTGCAAGGTGTTTTTCCTGAAAAAACATCCTAAGGATTACGAATTTTGAACGTTATATCTTCAATTCTCTTTGAGAAATTTATATGAAAGGACAGATTTATGTACAAAATCTCTTCTAAAAGTAAGGTCCTCGGGCATATTTTTCTTTCCTTTGTTTTAATTAGTGGGTCATTGTTCTCTGGACCTCTTACAGCTAATGCTGATACTAGAAATGCTGATATGATAACTACCCAGTTTAGTGGTAGCTTGGATACGAACTCTACTTTTGTAAGACTGCAGATGCCGGGTGATGTTTCGTTAGATGTTTCTAATGAGAAGAATGATGAAGATATATACGATCCTTATTTGCTGGAGCCGACATGGTATTTTCAAGAAGGAAGTAATAGCTTAGAATGCGGAGCTGGAAAAGATAATTATTGTGGAACATGGTTTGTTAGTCAGGACTTCACAGGTAAAGGATATCCGTTTCAAGTGACGGTAAGAGATGATGAACCCGAGGGAGAATCCTACCTTCGAAATTATTTTTATAGAACCATTACTCCATCTATTGACGGTGATTATAACTTTTTGGTAACTCCCCCAGATAAAGAAGATCAAAATGCTTTAAAGGATACGGTTCTATATGTGTATAAAGATAGATTTTATCCCGATCATCCACTGCATAATTTAATAGCGGGTAATGATGATATTTCACACGTTGATAATAATTTGTCTCGAATCAGCAATATTCATCTAAAGGCCGGTGTAACCTATTATATGGTTATGACCGGATTTTGGAACGGAGCTGAAGGCAACGTTTCTTTTGAAGTAACTGGTCCTGGAAGTATTAATGATCCCGATGATACTGATGCCCCGGTTGTTCCTGCAGTCACGAGTGTGACCGTAACCCCTGACAGTGTGAATGTAGAGCAGGGTGGAAGTCAACAGTTGACAGCCGAAGTAAAAGTTGTGGGTGGAGCAGCACAGACGGTGACTTGGGGTAGTAGTGATGCTACAACACTTGCAGTAGACGAAACTGGAAAAGTGACGGTAGCCAAGGACGCTAAGCTAGGGGATTACACAGTAACGGCAACTTCAACCGAAGATTCCAGCAAATCGAGTACGTCTACGATTAAGGTAACAAAAAAACCTGTTGAACCAGCAGTTACTAGCGTTGAATTAAGCCCGAGCAGTGCGAATGTAGTGCAGGGAGGAACTCAACAGCTATCGGCTGCTGTAGAAGTGGTAGGCGGAGCAGAGCAGACGGTGACCTGGACAAGCAGCGATGCTACTGGAAAAGTCATAGTTAATGAGAACGGATTCGTGACGGTAGCTTCGGGTGCTGATCCGAGGGAATATACCATTACGGCGACTTCAACTGTAGATCCTAGCAAAATGAATACATCTAAGATAACAGTCACTCCAGCACCGGCAGTTAAGATTGTGACCGTAACTCCTAGCAGTGCGAATGTAATGCAGGGAGAAAGTAAGCAGCTGACTGCTAACGTCGATGTGTCAGGCGGAGCAGCCCGGACGGTGACCTGGAGTAGCAGCGATGATAAAGGAAAAGTGACGGTAGATGAGAACGGAAACGTGGAGGTAGCTTCGGACGCGGAGCCGAGGGAATACACGATAACGGCAACTTCAACCGAAGATTCCAGCAAATCGAGCACGTCCACGATTAAGGTAACGCAAGCACCTGTTGAACCAGCGGTTAAAAGTGTAACCGTAACTCCAAGTAGTGCGAATGTAATGCAGGGAGAAAGTAAGCAGCTGATTGCTAACGTCGATGTGGTAGGCGGAGCAGACCAGACGGTGATCTGGAGTAGCAGCGATGATACTGGAAAAGTCATAGTAAATGAGAACGGGAACGTAACGGTAGCTTCGGATGTTGATCCGGACGAATATATCATAACGGCCACCTCAACTGTAGATCCCAACAAAACAAGTACATCTAAGATAACAGTCACTCCAGCACCGGCAGTTAAGAGTGTGACCGTAACTCCAAGCAGTGCGAATGTAATGCAGGGAGAAAGTAAGCAGCTAACTGCTGCTGTAGAAGTGGTAGGAGGAGCAGCCAAAACAGTGAACTGGAGCAGCAACGATGCCTTGAAGGTTGCAGTAAACGATAACGGAAATGTAACGGTAGCATCAGACGCTAAACCGGGGAGATACACGATAAAGGCGACTTCAACGGTAGATCCCAGCAAATTGAGTACATCAACGATTACAGTCACTCCAACACCAGCGGTTAAGAGTGTAAACGTAACTCCAAGCAGTGCAGAAGTAATGCAGGGAGAAAGTAAGCAACTGACGGTTAATGTAGAAGTGGTAGGCGGGGCAGAACAAACGGTGACCTGGAGCAGCAGCGATGCTTCTGAAAAGGTTTCAGTAGGCAAAACCGGAAAAGTAACGGTAGCTTCAGACGCTAAACCGGAGAAATACACAATAACGGCGACTTCAACTGTAGATCCCAGCAAATTGAGTACATCAACGATTACAGTTATTCCAGCACCTGCTGTTAAAAGTGTAACCGTAACTCCAAGCAGTGCGAATGTAATGCAGGGAGAAAGTAAGCAGCTGACGGCTAACATCGAAGTGGTAGGCGGAGCAGAACAGACGGTGACCTGGACAAGTAGTGATGCTTCAAAGGTTGCCGTTGACGAAACCGGCAAAGTGACAGTGGCTTCAGACGCTATGCTAGGCGAATATAAAATAAAAGCAACCTCAACCGAGGATACTAGCAAGTTCGCATTGTCGGTTATAACAGTTACATCAGCACCGATAGAACCGACATACATCATAGGGACAATTTCCGATCAAACAATGACTCCACTGACCGAAGCATACGAATCAGGGACACAGGAAACAAAGTCCATTACCGTATCAAATACAGGAACGGGAAATTTAACTAACTTGCGAGCTGAATTGACCGCAGGGGATGTTGACGCATTTGAGGTGACTCCAGTCGCTGGGGAAATAGATAGTGGAGAAGAGGACACTTTTACTGTAAGAGCGAAAGATGGTTTAGCAACTGGAACCTATAGGGCAACTGTTAGCTTAACGGCAGATCACCTGTCTGCCGTTTCATTTCAGGTTATCCAAGTCGTAGAACCCCAAAGTGTTACTACCAATCCTTTACCACCAGTAGCGCCGGAACCAACAACACCGGAACCAACGACACCGGAGCCAACGATACCGGAGCCAACGACACCGGAGCCAACGATACCGGAGCCAACGACACCGGAACCAACGACACCGGAGCCGACAACGCCGGAGCCAACGACACCGGAACCAACAACGCCGAAGCCGACAATACCGGAGTCAACAACGCCGGAACCAGCAATACCGGCGCCAATAAATCCAGTGCCATCAATACCTGCGACTCCAGCGCAATCTGAGGATAATGCAGTGGAAGTCCTGGTGAATGGGAAGGTTGAAAAGGCGGGAACATTGGTAAATTCGACTTTGAATAATCACAAGGTCTCGACCATTGTTGTTGATCCGGTTAAGCTTAATGAAAAGCTGGCTGCTGAAGGCGATCATGCCATCGTAACCATTCCTGTCACTAGCGGTGCTGACATCATAATTGGGGAATTGAATGGTCAAATGGTCAAAAATATGGAGCAGAAGCAAGCAGTAGTGAAAATTCAAACGAATAACGCTACTTATACTTTACCTGCACAGCAAATAAATATTGATGCCCTTTCTAATCAAATGGGACAATCGATTGCCCTCGCAGATATCAAGATTCAAATTCAGATCTCGGTACCTGAATCGGGAATGGAGCAGGTAGCTCAAAATGCAGCGGACGATGGAGGCTTTAGCATCGTCATTCCGCCGCTTGATTTTTCCATTCAAGGTTCTTACGGGAACACGAAAGTCGATATTACCCAGTTTAATGCTTATGTAGAACGAACCGTAACTTTGCCTGAAGGGATTGACCCTAACAAGATCACAACGGGTATTGTCGTTGAACCAGACGGTAGTGTTCGGCATGTACCCACTAAAGTGGTAGAAATGAATGGAGTCTATTCTGCAGTCATTAACAGCTTGACGAATAGTACATATTCGATAGTCTGGCATCCACTTGAGTTCAAGGATGTTGCTAATCACTGGGCCAAAGCTGCAGTTAACGATATGGGGTCCAGAATGATTGTTGAGGGCACGGGGAATGGTTTATACAGTCCTAATCAGGAAATTACTCGAGCAGAATTCGCCTCGATTATTGTCCGAGCTTTGGGGCTAAAATTGGAAAACGGTTCTTCACCATTCGCTGATGTTAGTGCATCATCTTGGTATGCAGGTTCTATTCAAACCGCTTACGATTATAAGTTGATCAACGGCTTTAAGGATGGTACATTCCGTCCAGAAGATAAGATTACTCGTGAACAAGCGATGGTCATTCTGTCCAAAGCTATGACCCTTACGGGCCTAAAGGAGAATTCACCTCAGCAAAATACCAATGAGATTCTAACTTCGTTTGCCGATGCTTCTAAGGTTTCTATCTGGGCAAAAGAACATACGGCAGCGGCCTTGCAAGCGGGGATTATAAACGGTAAATATATGAAAATGCTTGCTCCAAAGGATGACTTAACCCGATCTGAAATAGCTGTTATCATGCAAAGACTTTTGCAAAAATCTGGGTTGATCTAAGCATGCAACTGAATACCTGCTTGGCAAACCTAGAGGATAGGCCGTTTCTCTTTCAATTGTATATCGATACTCGAAAGTCAGAGGTAGCTTCGTGGGGATGGAATGAGGATCAAGTTGAAATGTTTATGCGAATGCAGTTCGATGCTCAGACACGTTCTTATTCCTCGCATCCCGGCTCGCTGAAAGAAGAAATCATTTTCTACAAGGGCGAACGGATCGGCCGGATGTTAACCCGAGAAATGGACGAGATGCTAATGATTGTTGATATTGCCCTTCTTAGCGACTTTCGCAACAGGGGATTCGGGACAGAACTGATTTCTCGTTATCAGAAATATGCAATGGACAAGGGGATTTCGATCGAGCTTCATGTACTGAGTGTTAACCCTGCGTACAAGTTGTATGAAAGATTAGGTTTTGTATTAAAGGGTGATACCCCTCTTTATTTAACAATGGAGTGGATTCCTTAGAGCCGCTACTATCTGAAAAGACATAAACAAATAAGCCCAATCTTGCAAGCTGACGTCAGTATTCAAACTGCGTCAGCTTTTTTTATATGAAGGACAAGCTTGACATAGGATGGCTTGCAATAATGACAACGAATAAGAAAGGTCGTTTCCGATACAGATGGATTAAGACGCGATAACAGCTCATCGTTGATCGTACCGGTGCTCTCCAGCCAGCATCCCAGATAGCTACCTCCTTCGAGTAAAATAAGCTTGTCTTCTCCCATAGATTTGATACAAGCGAGTAGTTTCTGCAGTGCTGAATAATAGGTATCTTCCAGATTTTCGGCAGAAGCCGCAAATTTCACACCTGACACGTTCCATTGTTGCAACAATTTCTGGTCTTCTGATTTCTCTACAAATACCCGATCTTAAACTGAAATTTGCCGCAGTCGGTTAAGCATAACTTCTTCGATCATATCTGCCTCCTTGTACATTCATATTTTGTGGATGCATATATTCCACATATAAATAAAGGGTCTAAAGTGAGTGTTAGTTACATTGTGTGATTTAAACACACTTGATTAACAGTCATATTTCAAAGTGAAGTCACGATTTTTATTAGTGGCCAATTGTATATTACAAAGTTGAAGATTAGTTGAATGTGTAGAAATTGGAGATGTGTATAGGAGGTGTTATACGAATAAGCAGGGAATATAAGATGTAATAGTACACATTTTCAATAGATACACTTAGGTATAAATAAGAGGGAATGTTCTAACTAATTCAGCTATTACTCGTGCAGAGATGGTGATTATTTATAGTAGAGTTAATTGCTTTATAAACAAAGGGATATGAGCTGAAATCAGAGGGATAAAATGGGTAGGGTGTAATAGTTGAGCTCGGACTTGCAGTTAATAATGGGAGGTAAATTGATGGATATAATGAAGACGGAAGTGAATGGGATAAATATAGCGATCTTAAATAGTGATGAGGTGGTAATCAAGGATGTCCAGACAGCACTTGATTTGATGGCAACTGTACAGTATGAAGCAGGATGCGACCGGATCGGAATACATAAATCGTTACTGAGCGAACAATTTTTTGATTTGAAAACCCGTCTTGCAGGTGAAATTCTTCAAAAGTTTACTAATTACCGGGTGAAGGTTGCTATTATCGGGGATTTTTCGATGTATCCAAGCCAGAACCTTAAGGATTTTATCCATGAATGTAATAGTGGAAAAGATATCTTTTTCTTGCCAACGGAACAACAAGCGATTGAGAAATTAAGTATATTATAAAAAATGATTAAATAGGAGGAAAGTCATGGAAACAGAAAGGTGGAATCCCGATCTTTATTTTGCACAGCATAGTCAGAATATACAGCCGAAGAGCGCTTTTACATCAGAAAAAGAGTGGGGACAATGGAGAAAAGAACTTACAGGGCGATTAATACCGCTTTTGGGTAAGTTCCCCGAATCTCCCGCAGCACTTGCTCCCGTGTTGTTGGAACGAACAGAACGTCCTGACCATATCCGCGAACGGGTGGAGATCACTACCTATGAAGGGCTCCGCATGCCAATGTATATTTTGTCCCCACTTGAGCCTAGGCACGAACCTCGGCCTGTAGTGCTCGCTTTACATGGACATGGATATGGAAGTCGTGAGATTGTTGGTCTGGAGGCGGATGGTGCGGAACGAACCGAATCCCCCGGGTTACACAAAGACTTTGCGCTTGAATGGGTTAGACGTGGATTTATTGTTATTGCCCTTGAGCTGCTTGGCTTTGGAGACCGCAGGCTCACGGAAGACCTTATAGATGATCCGAAAAAAAGTTCCTGTCAGCGTCTTGCCTTGGCTCTGCTGATGGCAGGAGAGACACTAGCTGGTTACCGCGTCTATGAAACGATACGTGCGCTCGATTATATAGAGCTCAGAGAAGAGGCAGATGTGAAGCGTATAGGATGTATGGGAATTTCCGGGGGTGGCATGATTGCTTCTTTGGTATCCGCGCTCGATGAACGTATTGGCGCAGCTGTCATCAGCGGATATGCCAATACATTTGAAGACAGCATTCTATCAAGAAGTCATTGTCTCGATAATTACATTCCTGGTGTCTTACGAGAGGCAAGGATGGCGGATCTGATTGGTTTAATTGCTCCTAGACCATTGCTGATCGAAGCTGGGAGCGAGGATCAGGTATTTCCTATAACAGGGGCTAAACAGGCATACACCATTCTCGAACAAATTTATGAAGCAGCCGGGGTAAAGGAGAAGCTCGCAGCCGACTTTTTTACTGGCGGTCATGAAATCAGCGGACACATTGCCTACGACTGGATGGCAGAACAGTTTGGGATGGGGAACGAACACAGAGTTTGATGTACAGAACATTATTACCACAGGCAATGAATGTATAAAATGATTGCTATTCACCGGTGGAATCTTGCAGATTTCACTGGTTTTTTGCGTTTTTACTCATCAGAAAAGTATCAGTCAGCAGGAAGATAGATTTTTTATATAGCGAACAAAATAGTACCAGTTCTCTCTGCAGAAGCACAAGAAGTATATTTATTTCACCTCATTAATGAATCACATTTAATTGCCTAGACAGCAAATAATAATTAGTTTTCGCGAAATAGAGCATGAAAAGGGGGAGAGTTTGGTTTTTATCTGCGATAGAATTAAAGCGTTATCAAATTGGCAAGGAGGTTGTAGAGGGGGCTGTAAATTCATAAGTTTTCTTTTTTTGTTATCTGTGTAAGCGGGTTTACAGAAGAGCGTTAAGAAAGACAGCTTAATTAATGGATGGAGGTCTATGTAATGAGTATAAAAATGAAGCCGTTCCTTACGGCTATGATTCTGGTATTCATGCTTGTTGTGTCCGCATGCTCTGGGGGAGGTACGAGTTCCGGGGGAGATTCTGCGAAGGGAACAGAGGAACAAAAACCCGGCAGTGAGACGGTCGAACCGAAATCTGAGGAGAATAATGATCCTGTTACGCTGAAGCTCTACATTGGTACAGGAATCAGCGATGAGGAACTTAGCTCGATCATTGTAGATCCGGTCAAGGCGAAATATCCCAATATTACAATCGAACCCGTTAGACCTGATGAAGGTAAAAAGATCGAAGAACTAATTGCAGCAAATGATGTACCGGATATCATTTTCACCTGGAATGGAGATCTTGGAAAGTATTCGAACCTGGACTTGTTTGAAGATATTACTCCATTAGCAGAGAAACATGGAATTGATCTGAATGCTTTTCAGCCATCTACTTTAGATACCATTCGTCAATTTTCATCTAACAACGAATTGTATGCGCTACCATTTAACATGAGTTTCAATATTACATTTTATAATAAAGATATTTTTGATAAGTTTGGCGTGGATTATCCGACGAATGACATGACATGGGATCAAATGATTGAACTATCTAAAAGCTTGACCCGAAACGAGAATGGTATCCAGTATCGTGGGCTTGACTCTGATAACTTGGGCCGAATGACCAGTCAGCTGGCAGCTTCGCATATCGATGGAAAAACAGAAGAGGCATCCGTTGATAATGAAAAATGGAAGCGTATTTATGAGACAGCTAAAAAAGTTTGGTCTATTCCGGGTAATGAACCTCCTAAAATGATGACATTTGACGCTCCTAATAACTTCGCGACTGAGAAAAATATAGCTATCCTTCCTTCCGCTTCTTACGTACTAGGAAGATTAGCTGATGTAGATTTTAACTGGGGTGTTGTCTCTTACCCGGTGTATACGGATCTTCCTGATAATCATGGATATACAGAAGCCGGTATTCTTGGATTGACAAAAACAAGCAAGCATAAGGAGCAAGTTGTTCAGGCACTTTCTGTTATTACATCCAAAGAAAATCAGCAGGAAATGGTGCGTAACCAGGCGCGGCTTAGCCCACTTAACGACCCGGAACTAAATAAACAGTTCGGAGCTGATCTTGAGCATCTAAAAGATAAAAATATCGGTGAGATGATCTATGAGCCGCTTCAAGCTCCTTATTTCTCCAGCTATGAGAATGATGCCCGCGGCATTGTATGGGATGCATTTAAAGAATATTACGCAGGAAAAGACATCAACACGACACTGCGTGAAGCAAATGAAAAAGTGAATGCACTGCTGGCTGAGAAAAAGGCTAAGTAAAGTAGATGCCGTCGATTCCTGGCTTACAGTAAAGGGATCGGCGGTTCCTTTATTTACGAGCGGATAGCCGCACCTTAAGAGAGGAGGAAGGAAAGATGGCTCAAATTCATTTTCAACAGGTAAGCAAAAGGTACGGAAAAGATAAAGAGGCGGTTGTTGACCAATTCAATTTGGAAATCTGTGATAAGGAATTCATCGTATTCGTCGGCCCTTCCGGCTGCGGTAAATCAACGACGCTGCGGATGATTGCAGGGCTTGAGGATATTTCAGATGGTGAGGTTTACATTGATGATGTACTAGTCAATGACCTGCCTCCAAAGGATCGGGATATCGCAATGGTATTTCAGAATTATGCCTTGTATCCGAACATGTCTGTTTATGAAAATATTGCATTTGGACTCCGGCTGCGAAAGCTGCCTAAACATGAAATTGATCAAGCGGTAAAAAGAGCGGCAAGAGTTCTTGAAATCGAACCTTTCCTTGAACGCAAGCCCAAAGAGCTTTCCGGCGGACAGCGACAGCGGGTTGCACTTGGAAGAGCCATAGTTCGTAATCCTAAAGTTTTTCTTATGGATGAGCCGCTTTCCAATCTGGACGCAAAGCTTCGGGTCCAGATGCGATCAGAGATTATTCGACTTGTAAAAAAACTGGAAGTCACGACAATTTACGTAACTCATGACCAGACAGAAGCGATGACAATGGGAGACCGGATTGTAGTTATGAAAGATGGGATCATTCAGCAGGTGGATACACCGGAAGAAATTTATAACAAACCGGTTAATACCTTTGTTGCCAGTTTTGTGGGTTCGCCTCCTATTAATTTTATTGAGGGAAAGCTGCAGGAAGCGGAAGACGGTAATCTTTTTTTTCGTACTCGGCGGTTTGATCTGGATATTCCGGGGGACCAGGCGAAGGCACTTAGGGAGCGCGGAATGCTGAATAAGACGGTGACACTCGGGATTCGCCCGGAAAATGTGGGTATAGGGCCATTGATGGATGACACTTCTCCGAGTAGTCAGATTCCAGGTTCCATTCAACTGACTGAACTTATGGGGGCAGATCGATATATATACCTTGATATCGGTTTTAAGTCATGGCTCATTGCTAGAGTGAATCCACGAAATCAGTATGCGAGGGATGAACAGCTTCATGTCACGGTAGATATGAGCAAGGCGCTTTATTTTCATAAGGATACCGGTGAACGGCTCATCGATTAAGCATGTACAGAAGGAGAGAGATGAATCATGAATGTTGTTATATTCAAGCTTCGCCGCATGCTCATGCTTCTCATCTGTATTGGCCTAATGTATCCGCTTCAAGCTGCCAGGCCGAATCTCAGTTCAGCCGAAGCAAGCCCGGTTACGGATTTGAAGTCGCTTGTAGAGGGGAATTCGGATGAGCTTACACAAACCATGGAACCTAGACAAGCTGAAATGAGGCAGGAATGGAAGAACAAGGAGATCATTACTGGACAAGAACAGGTTCAGATCACAGCAGATCGGCTGGTACATCATGACACAGAGGCAAGTGTCAAAGCAGAGAGTTATAAGGGAAAGGAGAATGTACTGGTCTGGAATAGCAATAAGGATTCTTCTTGGATTGAGTTTCAAACGGATATACCAGATGAAGGCTTGTATGAACTACATATCACGTATCATGTTATTTCAGATACATCCGAGAATGCACGAATCTCTTATCAGCCGATTGTGCTTTCGATGACCGTTGACGGGACCTATCCATTCATGGAAGCGAGAGCTCTACCATTATTTCGATATTTTGCGGATGAAAAGCAGGTGCGTAAAGACGATCAAGGAGATGAAGTGAGGCCAAAACCGAAGCCGATCGAAGAGTGGCAGACGCAAGCTTTGCGTGATTCCGATGGGCGTTATACAGAACCGCTGTTATGGCATTTTAGCAAAGGAACTCACACGATCCGGCTCATAAGTCCAGAATCCCTAGCTATTGAGTCCATAGCACTTGTACCACCAGTACAAACCGAAGCTTACGAGCACCCGGTGCAGCAAAAAAATGCTTCTACAGAAACGATCGTTATTCAGGCGGAACAATTTGACATGAAAAATGATGTAGCAATTCCACTTGTCTCCGAACAAGATCCGGCAATGACGCCTAAAGCTAATAATCATATTGTTTATAATTCAGTTGGCGGAGAAAGGTGGTCTTCAGGCAATCAGGCATTGACTTGGACCTTTGATGTACCCGAAAGCGGGATCTATAAGCTTGCTATGCGGACCTATCAGGGTTTTACTTCCAACAAGGCCGTATTTCGAACCATTTATATTGACGGTAAGGTACCTTTTAACGAACTCCTTGATTACCGGTTTCCTTATGCATCCAAGTGGAAGGGTAGTGTCATCTCTAGCGAAGAAGGTGAGCCATACCGCTTTTATTTAGAAAAGGGCAGCCATACGATCCAGATGGAAGCAACCTATGCCCCGTTTTCCCCTTCCATAGAACGACTACTTGATGTGCTGAGTGTACTGCGTGAGGTTGACTATGATGTGAAGGCGATGACGGGCAGTAAGATTGACCGCAATCGGACTTGGAATGCAGAGAAAGATTATCCCGACATTATTGAGCGTCTTGAAATCATTCAAAACGAGCTTACTGAGATTGCTAAGGAAATTACAAAAATCAATGGCAAGCGAGATACCTATGTTCAAACGATTCAATCAGCAGTTCAAGATCTGCGAAGCATCAGCAAGAATCGAGATGAAATCCCTTATCATTACGACGATATTACAAACCTGCTTGGAAAGCTTGGAAATATTCAGTCAGGGCTCAGTGCTTCTCCACTGCAGCTTGATCAAATCTATTGGGTTCCAGCTGAGTCTTCTTTTCCGAAGATGGAAGCAGGCTGGTGGTCAAAGGCCAAAAATAGATTTGACGAATTCAGCTATTCTTTTGTGAAAGAAAATCAATTAAATGATATGGATGAAAATGTACTGAATGTGTGGGTTGCAAGGGGCAGAGATTATGTCAACTTGCTACAGCAATATGCGGATGAATATTACACGCCAGTAAATGGTATGAAAGTAAAAGTAAACTTGCTGAATGACCCGAATATGCTTGTTCTCGCAAACGCCGCTAATATCGTACCCGATATTGCTTTGGGTTTGTCAGAAGATAAACCAATTGACTTTGCGATTCGTAATGCGGCTGTCGATTTATCCCAATTTCATGATTATGAAGAGACTGCAGGCGCATTCGCTCCCGGTGCACTTCTTCCCTATTATTACGATAAAGGGATCTATGGTTTGCCGGAGACCCAATCTTTTAAAGTACTTTTTTATCGTAAAGATATTTTGGAGCGACTGAATCTTACCGTTCCGGATACATGGGATGATGTGATCAGTATGCTGCCAACTCTTCAGCAAGATAATATGGATTTTTATTTCCCGGCGAATGATTTTTCTACCTTTATATATCAAAATGGTGCGGATTTCTTTACGGAAGATGGGATGAAGAGCGGTCTTGACAGTCCAGAAGCCTTTCAGGGATTTAAGGATTGGACTAATCTTTATACGATCTACAGCATCGAGAAAAGCGTACCCAGTTTTTATCAACATTTTAGAGACGGTTCTATGCCGGTTGGGGTAGCTGACTACAACATGTATGTCACGATGAGTGTTGCTGCTCCTGAGCTTACCGGAAGATGGGGAATCGCTCCGCTTCCAGGGAAAAAAAGTGAAGATGGCACCGTGGAGAGATGGGCACAGGGAGGCGAACAGGCAGCTGTTATTTTTAAAAAATCAGATAAACAGCAGGAAGCTTGGGAATTTATGAAGTGGTGGTTATCTGCAGATATTCAAGAGAAATATGGCTCCGATCTGGAGGCGCTAAACGGCGTTCAATTCCGCTGGAATACTTCTAATGTTGAGGCATTTGCTAGACTGCCTTGGTCGAAGGAGGAACTGAAAGTCATTCTAGAACAGTGGAAGTGGTATAAGGGAGTGCCTCAAGTACCTGGCTCTTATTTTGTGACACGAGAACTGAATAATGCCTGGTATCGCACTGTTCTGGATGGGATGAATTATCGTTCTTCGCTGGAGCAGGCTGTCATGGAAATCAACAGAGAGCTGCTTCGGAAGCAGCAGGAGTTTGGGCTTGTTGATAAAGAAGGACATCTGCTGAAGACCTTGGATCTGCCGCAAATCGACGAACCTTGGGAAGGAGTGGATGGAATTGCCGAAAAATGAGCTGTTGGTGAATCCACAGGACATCCAGCGGCATGTCAAAGGAAACTCGAGGTTGCGCGAGCTTCTCAAGGCGATCTATAAACACCGGATTTCGTACCTATATATCGCGCCGTTTACCTTCTGTTTTCTGGCGTTTATATTCATTCCGATTGTGATGGCATTTGGTCTTAGTTTTACCTACTACAATGCCATCGAACCTCCACGCTTCATTGGGTGGAAGAACTTTTAATATCTATTATCTCAAGATTTGATTTTTCTTCAGCATTCGCTGCCGAATACGTTCAAATTTGCTCTTTTCGTTGGGCCAGGCGGATATATTCTTTCTTTTTTACTCGCTTGGCTTATTGCCCAACTGCCAAACAAGGCGCGAACATGGTATGCACTTGCTTTCTATACACCTTCACTTACAGGGACCATTGCGATGGGTATTGTATGGCTTCCGTTACTAGCAGGTGACCGAATCGGTTACTTAAACAGCTTCCTAATGAAGTTTGGGTTTATAGATTCTCCTATTTTATGGGTACAAGACAAAGCCTATCTAATGGGGTCGATGATCGGTGTAACCCTATGGTCAAGTATGGGGATTGGTTTTCTGGCTATGTTAGCCGGTGTTCTCAATGTTAATCAGGAGTTATATGAGGCAGGGCGTCTTGACGGAATCAAGAGTCGGCTTCAGGAAATTTGGTATATCACCATACCATCAATGAAGCCTCAGATGTTGTTTGGTGCCGTAATGGCTATTGTAGGAACACTAAAATCAGGCGAAATTGGTACGACTTTATCTGGTTCATTCCCGACGCCTGAATACTCAGCACACGTTATTATCAGCTCTATTGACGATTACAGCGGTGTACGATATGAACTGGGCTACGCCTCAGCTATCTCAGTATTTCTGCTTCTCATCATGTTCGCCGCCAATCGGTTTAGCATCAAGCTGTTCGGAACGAAGGAGGATGAATAATGCTGCTGTTCCGCAAAGCCTCAAAGCTGAAAGCGATGGACCCTTTTCAAAAGATGCTGCTTGTTGTGATGACAGCGGGTGCAATCTTTATGTTGCTGCCTATCTTTTATATTTTTAATCATGCGTTAAAGCCTTATCATGAGCTGTTTCTCTATCCGCCTACGATTTTTGTTAGACAGCCTACACTACAGAATTTACAGGAACTGCTCAATATCACGAAGAATTCCATTGTTCCGATCAGTCGATATTTATTCAACAGTGTTGTGGTATCAGCCGTTACCGTTGTTCTAGTAACCATCATTAGCGCATTGTGTGCCTATCCAATTTCAAAGCATCAGTTTCCGGGACATAAGCTGTTTTTCGGGACCATTCTATTGTCCTTAATGTTTGCACCTGAAACAGTAGCAATTCCAAGGTATCTTGTTGCCGTTAATCTTGGACTTAATAATCAATACTTCGGACACATTTTACCGCATTTGGCTGCTCCCGTCGGGGTTTTCCTGCTCAAGCAATTTATTGATCAGATTCCTAAGGAACTTTTCGAAGCAGCCAAGGTGGATGGTGCAAATGAGCATGTGTTATTTGCCCGCATAGTACTTCCTATGGTGGGCCCTGCGATTGCAACGGTGGCGATCATCACATTTCAGGGAGTTTGGGGGGACACCCAGACTTCAACCCTCTTTATGCAGGACGAAGCAATGAAGACGTTCCCATTTTTTCTAAATACACTCACAAGTAATTTGGCTAATAATGTGGCGCGTCAAGGGGCAGCCGCTGTAGCAGCCTTAATCTTGTTTTTGCCCAATTTTTTATTTTTCCTTTTCTTTCAACGGAAAGTCATTCAAACAATGGCCCATTCCGGGATCAAGTAATAACAGCGCCTAAAATAGGAGGGGTCAGATATGAATAGAAAAGCCGGATTCCTGCTTATTCTTTCGCTCATTATCCTTGCGGCGGCACCGGCAAAAGTAATGGCTGATGTGAAATATCCCACCTATACCCTGAACAGTTATTCGGATCTGGTATATATGCAGCCTGTTTATTATCCGGACAGTGTCTATGGGAATGATCTGACCGTTCAGGATCCAGACCACCCGGACAAGACACTGCCCTCGAAACTGCAGGGGCCAAAGGATATTTTCATTGACAAAAAGGATGATATCTATATTGCGGATACAGGCAACAACCGTATTATTCAGTTGAATGCTGGTGGAGAGTTGGCTCGTTATATTACCATTCCGGACAGTCCGCTAAATAATCCAGAAGGTGTATTCGTTACGGATACCGGAGATATTTACGTTGCAGATACAGGAAATCAGCGAGTTATAAAACTAGATGCGAATGGACAGTTAGTAAAGGAATACGGACGTCCTGAGTCAAGGTATATTCCAGAGTCACTCAAGTATGATCCGGTGAAGCTGATCGTGGATAAACGAGGATTTTTGTATATTGCTACCAACGGTGGGTATCAAGGACTTCTACAACTAGATCCTGACGGTGAATTTCAATCTTTTTACGGGGCTAATGATGCAAGATTTACTGTAATGGATGGTATTAAGAGAGCCTTGTACAGCAAAGAGATGTATGCTAACGAAATTAGCAAACTTCCTGGATCGATCAATAGCGTCACTACCGATGAGGAAGGATTCATCTATACAGTTAGTGGTGGAGATATTGAGAAGAATCAATTGCGGAAGCTGAATACACGGGGCGATAACCTGCTTACCGCGGAGAGTGAATTTGGGAAAACATCGGATGGCTCTTACGGAGAGTACCTGATTTCAGAAGTGAAGAAGGCTGAACAGAAAGTACAGCTTATCGACACTGCTGTGGATCGTAGTGGCAATATGGCAGTGATTGATCAACAGTTTAAATATATCAGTCACTATGATTCTACCGGGAATTTACTCTACTTTTGGGGAGGCCCAGCCCCTACGTCCTCTAATCAGTTAGGGCTGCTGCAAAGTCCAAGAGCACTTGATTTCAATTCTCGCGGCGAGTTGTTTGTGCTTGATGATCAAATGAACCTGATTCAAGGTTTTCGTCTTACGGAGTTTGGAAGTCTGGTCAGTGCAGCGAATCAGTTAACTCTAAATGGGCGTTATGAGGAAAGTGAGAAACCATGGCGGGAAGTACTACGTCAGAATGCAGGGTTTACTCCCGCAGTGTTTGGACTAGCGAAAGCTGCTTACAAGAAAGGTCAATATGAGGAGGCCAAAGAGCTGTTCCGGCAAGCCGGTTCACAAGAGGGCTATTCAGACTCATTTTGGCAAATCCGCCTGGTTTGGTTTCAGAAAAACTTCTCTAGATTGGTTATGTTGTTTTTGATTGTGACCGCTTTGTATGTGGGAGTCACGAAATGGGCGGCGCGAGGGAAGAAGAGAAAGTCTTCTCAGCCATTACATGCGGAGAAGAGAACGTTCCTTACAGAGCTGAAGCATGCTTTTTATTTATTGCGCCATCCTATTGATGGTTTTACAGCGATCAGATATGAATCGAAGGCGAGCTACTTGGGAGCGGGAATCGTTTTAGCATGTGCCATTGTATCTTTGATTGCAAATGAATATATGACTAGTTTTTCCTTTAATAAAATCGTTGTTCGTGAGATTGATGTAATCTCTATTATGCTGCGTTTTTTGCTCATTTGGTTCGGCTGGGTACTGGCTAATTATTTAATCAGCTCCATTTACCGGGGGGAAGGTCGGTTCCGGGACGTTTTTATTGGAAGCAGTTACTGTTTACTTCCTGTTATTTTGATTGGACTTCCACTAGCCATTCTATCGAATGGAATGACCATGTCGGAAGCTTCTATTTATGGTTTTTTTGATAAAGGGATGCTTTTATGGATCGGGCTGCTGTTTTTTTGGCAGATTCAATCTATTCATAACTATAGCGTAGGCGAGACATCAATCAATATCTTATTATCAGCCTTTACGCTAATCATGATCGCGGTCATGGTATATGTCATCGGTGGGCTTGGCGGAGATCTGCTATCGTTCATCAGGGAGATTTATCTGGAGGTGAGCCTGCGATGAGAAGATTTAGTAAAAAAGCAGTAGTGATAGGAATTACAGCAGCGATACTTGTGTTTATTCTCATCGTAGCTGCAGGCATGAATATAAAGTTCGAGCTGCGCTTAGCCGAATCTCCTGAATCAGCCAAGGTATCAACTGCACAAAGCGATGGTAAGGAAGCAGCACTGCCTGAATCCGCTGCATTCAAACCCGTTGCTGAGACGGAGATTATTCAGCTGAGTGTCGATCAAGCCACCGGACATTTTATTGCGAAGGATAAACGAAACGGCCATGAGTATACAACATTTCCGGATCCTGAGCAGTGGAAGAAAGCAGGGATTAAAGGGCTTTGGAAGCAGCATACTGCTTCACCTATCATGTTCCAGACCTTGAATTTTAATGATAGTAAAGCTCAGCCAAAAGAATCGGATCTACTGAAGGACGATGGCACTGTCAAAGACTTTGAAGAAATAGAGAACGGGTACAGATTAACCTATGAACTTCCAAACACCGGACTAGAAATTCCAGTACAGGTCACGATTAAAGACGATTATATTGAGACGACGGTGCTTCGTGAAGGAATTAAAGAAAGTATAAATGGGCTCATTTGGATAAGGCTGTTTCCTTTTTTTGAAGCCGTAGAGTCGGCAGGGCAAGATGGGTATATGTTCGTTCCTGATGGTGGCGGGGCATTGATTACGTTTAAAGAGCAGGTCTCGTCCGCGATCCAAACATCTATTTATCAGGCTAGCGTATACGGCCATGATAAAGCCTTCCGGCTTAATGAGAGTAATTTGGAAACTAGAAGTCGCATTGTGATGCCAGTGTACGGTATGAAGTCCGGGAGCACCGGATTTATAGCAGTACTTCAGGAAGGCGAAGAATATGCGGATATCGTGGCTGCACCTGCTGGCGTATACACCAGTTTCAATTGGGTAACTTCTCAGATGAACTACCGGTCTATGTTCTACCAGACAACCAATCGAAAACAAAATCAAGGGTACACCGCTTATAACGAGAAGGAACTATTCGGAAGCGATCGAACGACACGTTACTATCTGCTTCCAGAGGATGAAGCAAATTATTCAGGCATGGCAGGACGTTATCGGGATTATCTAATGGAGGATAAAGGAATACAGCGAATGGAGTCTGCACCATTTATTCCGCTTTATCTTACCTTTCTTGGCGGTGACCAGGAGAAAGGAATATTGACTGATCGCTACATTAAAGCAACGACAACGAATCAAGCCGAAAAAATGCTGCGCCAGCTATCTGATCAAGGAGTTAAAAGTATGGAAGTCACCTATGTGGGCTGGCAAAAAAACGGAGTCAGTGCTTACGGTAAAGGACTCCCCGTGGATAATAGGATCGGCGGGAATCGCGGTATGGAACGCTTTGTGAAGCTGGCACATGAGTTAGGTGCTTCGGTGTATTTGGATACCGAGTATGGCTTAAATAACACCGGTGCGGGAGGATTTAAACGCAATTTTGATGGAATTGTTAACCTAGCGGGTCGAAAGCTGAGCCAACTTTTCGGAAAAAGTGAGGAAGCACCCCTTGTCAGCAACCGATTTGTAGAGGCCCAAATGAGAGGCAAGTGGGATGATTACGGAGCTTTAGACATAGATGGGATAAGTGTCAACACCATCGGGCGTGATTTGTTTAGTGATTACAACACTAAACATAAGGCAACTCGTAGTGAAGCGAAAATCCTGCAGCAGTCTATTTTAAAAGAAGCTAAGGATCAGCTTGAACATGTGCAAGGGAATGGATCAGGTTTTTATTCTCTGCCTTACCTGAATCGGATTCAGGATCTCGATGATGATTACTCTCATGATTTGTTAACAGATACTCCTATACCTTTCGCTCAAATGGCACTTCATGGTCTTATCAGTTATTCCTCTGGATACGCTAACAACCGCGAAGAGCATGAGCGAGATATGCTAAGAGACATCGAGTATGGATCGTATCCTGCTTTTATTTTTACAGACGTACCTGCGTCAGCAATGACAGACGCATATGCCTTCCGGTACTTCAGCACCCAGTTCTCGGAATGGGAATCGGAAGCAGTAAAAGAATACCAGATATTTAATGAACTATTCTCCGCGGTACAGGACCAGTTCATTGTCTCTCACCGATCTATTACGAACAGGGTGAAGGAGACCGTTTACGAGAATGGAACTCGCATTCTAGTGAATTATGGAGATGAAGTCTATTATGACGAGGAGATATCTGTTCCTGCGCTTGGTTATACGCTCGTGAAAGGAGAGGAAGCCTCATGAAGCGACGACGAAGACTATCCGGCACGACCATTCAGTACTTAGAAGGCCTGCTATTCATTTCTCCCTGGCTCATCGGGTTCATGGTCTTTATGGCTTTTCCGCTGGGTTACTCTCTGTACATGAGTTTTCATAATGTTGAAATTTTGGCTACGGGAATTAAAACCAGTTTTGAGGGCTGGAATCACTACAAATTCATTTTGTTTACTAGCGGGGGTATCTTATACAACGATCTTATCCCGTTTCTTATTCAATCACTGATGATGCTCCCTGTAATTATTGTTTTCTCGCTCATGATTGCCATTGTTTTGAACCAGCGCTTTGTGGGGAGAGGATTTTTCCGTGGAGTTTTCTTCTTGCCGGTGATCTTCGCATCGGGGCAGCTGGTTCAGGAGTTTCTTAGCCAAGGCGAAGGAAAACTTAATTTTCTTGACCAATACAATATATCTGGAATTATCGCAGAGAATCTTCCAAAAACACTGGCTACACCGATTGTTGCCATTATGGATTCGTTTGTACTCGTACTCTGGTATTCGGGTGTACAGATTTTGATTTTTCTTGCAGGACGTCAAACGATCTCAGGTTCTGTATATGAAGCTGCACGAATCGATGGAGCAAATCCTTGGGAAGTTTTTTGGAAAATTACACTGCCTGCAATGACACCTTTTATTATGCTTAATCTCATCTATACGGTGGTGGATTTGTTTACTTTTCCGACGAACCCGATTCTTACGAAGGTGAATACGTCAAATTACGGACAATCCAGTGCACTGGCTTGGATCTATTTCACCATCATTTTTCTTCTTCTCGGGCTCATCTTTCTTCTGTTCAAAAGGGTTACTTCATCGCGTAAAACATCTGCATAATTACAAA
This sequence comes from Paenibacillus sp. J45TS6, assembly GCF_018403285.1. Classification (GTDB taxonomy): domain Bacteria; phylum Bacillota; class Bacilli; order Paenibacillales; family Paenibacillaceae; genus Paenibacillus. The sequence goes on from NZ_BOSJ01000004.1 coordinate 346,075, forward strand.
ATCTATTTGCGTCCTCATAGCTTATCCTTTCACTGATTTATAAAAAAACGGGAGGAAGTGTCCATCATGGAGAGAACGGACATCACGGTCAATCCAAATCATCATCCTGCCCGGCGTAAGGGGCTGCGGCTTCGTAGAATCAAACATATCATGGTGGGAAAAGAGGCCGACAAAGGCCTTCTGTACCGGCTTTTTATCTATTTCATTCTCATTACCGTGACATATATCTACTTGAAACCTGTATTTTACATGGTCTCTTCGATGCTTAAAAATGAGGCGGATCTGATTGATCCCGCAGTTAATTGGGTTCCGCGAACGGTTTACTTCGGCATCTTACAAGATGCATGGGACATCCTTCACTTTCCCAAAGCATTTTCTCTTAGTCTCATGGTCTCGCTCTCGGTCGCTTGTTTACAGACCTGTTCTTGCGCAGTTGCTGGGTATGCTTTTGCGAGACTGAGGATTCCTTTTAAAAAGACGTTGTTTTTTCTTCTGTTATTATCATTTATTGTTCCTCCTCAAGTAACGATTTTGCCGAATTTGATTTTTGCGGGAAAGCTGGATTTGATCCGAACCTATATCCCTATCATGCTTCCGGCTTTGTTTGGCCACGGATTTAAAGGTGCTGTGTTTGTTATCATTTATCGTCAGTTCTTTGCAAACCAGCCGAAGGAGCTGGAGGAAGCTGCGAAGATCGATGGTGCGAGTGTCTTCCGTATCTTTTACCGGGTGATGCTGCCGCTCGCTAAACCCGCAATTTTGGTCGTCTTTTTATTTTCTTTTGTATGGACATGGAATGATTTTTATCTGCCCAGTATGTATTTAACAGGATCGGAGAATGTGCCGCTCTCCCTAAGTATTTCAACTGCTAATTCTGCAATTCAGCAGAGACTTGCAATGGAAGGCCCTTCGATTTTTGACGAACCATTAAAAATGGCTTCTTCCTTTTTGTCCATTCTTCCGCCGCTCATTCTTTATATGTTTGCTCAGCGTTGGTTTGTGGAAGGCGTGGAACGTACGGGTCTCGTGGAATAGCTAAAGTTGTCATTTTTACGGTTACTATGAGGTTATTGGCCGAAAGGAGGTGAAGGTTTTCTTACGGTTGGAGAATGACGAAGGTTGGTACGTTAGATCAATCTCGAATGATATGAACTGGAGGATGTATATGGCAAATCAGAAGAAATTGGTATCTATGATGCTGGCGGTTATGGTAATGATGGCAATATTTTTTCCTTCTGTAGGTCAGGACTACAAAGCTTTCGCAAATCCAGCTTACCCTTATCAGGAGATTAAGATCGTTGGCTCAAATCATGAAAACATAAATATCACAGGATTTAAAGAGAATGATCCGATTAATTTTTGGCCTTCTAATGGAGAGAGCAATGAACGCTGGAGGCTAAGTACAATGGATGGTATTAACTTTAAAATTATTAATATGCGGACTGAAAAGCTCTTATCGACTTTAGCGAGCGGGACCGTTGCGAATACGACTGCAGTTCTACGTAGTGATGCAGGTGAGGATGGGCAGCTCTGGAAATTCATCAGTGTAGAAACGGACCTTAACGGAGATGCCTTACGCTATAAAATTGTAAGCAAAAAAGATGAATCGTTGGCATTAACGCTGGATACTTCCAATCAGAGCGTGATCCTCGCGTCTTTTACCGGAGATGTTAAGCAAAAATTCAAGCTTGTAAGTGATGGTCTCATCGGCTTTGCCGGGCATGTCAATGCTGACGGTGGAGAGAAAACCGGGACAATTGGTGGTCTGCTCGGAAAAACAGTGTTTGTATCGGATCTCGCTTCCTTTAAGGATGCTCTTCTGAATCCTGATCCGCTGACGATTGTCATTGCGGCAAACATCAATTCCTTAAATGAAGTGTATGATCTGCGAATCGCTTCGAACAAAACAATTATCGGTTCTTACGGAGCGAATACACTTGTAGATCCCCGTTTACGGACTGATGATTATTTCAAAGTTCAACCGGTAAGCAACAATATCATTATTAAAAATGTGAACATTAGTGTGGAAAACCGCGAAGATGTAGTGGCCATCGCTGTATATGGATCACGCAATATCTGGATTGATCATTCATCATTCTCTACAACGCTGCCACTGGATAAGGATGAAGTTGGGAAGTTTATATGGGTGAATCGTTCCATTTATGCAGCCCAGGATCCTGATTTTGTCACGCTATCGTATAACAACTTCTATCATCGCTATTGGGGAGTTGCCTTTGGAGCAGGATTTGTAGATAAGGATAGAGCCACTGCCGCATACAACAAATTTGATTCGGTCATTCACCGGACACCGCAGCTCGGTAACGGTAAACTGCACGCCCTTAACAACTTTATGGTACGGACACATGCAGGAACGAATAATGACGGTTATTCCAGCTTGAATGTGGGTGCCGGGGGTCAAGTCTATTCTAATGCGAACCGATTTGAGGGCTATCGAAAAGAAAGCAGCGGCTATTGGGATAATGAAGTTTCAGTAGACACAGCCGGATTCTTCACTGATATGGGTTCCTATACGGATAAAGCGGAGACGCCGCCATTTCCGGTTCCTTACCCGCTTCCTGCACCAAACGGAAATCCATCCCCATGGAATCCAATCACGAATTATAACTTCCAGACGCTTAATGCATACAATGCAAACGGAATGGATGTAAAAGGTTTTGTGAACGCATACTCTGGTGCGTCCTCATTTGCTGGGGGTATAAAATACATTCATTATCCAGAACTTAGTGCTTATTTGAATTAGCAAAAAGAAAGTTATTTTACGACGGGATCGGCTATGCTGGTCCCTTTTTTAGAGGAAGATTGATAATAAAAAACAAAAGAGGACAAATAAAGATAAATTTAAACGATTTGAACAAGTGAACAGAGAGAATTGGTAATTTCCTTACTTTATAATGAAATCGATTCCAAATGGAGGTGTATCTATTGAATACATTCAGAAATCCGATTCTACCGGGATTTTATCCGGATCCATCGGTCTGCAGAGTTGATGAAGATTATTATATGGTCACGTCTACATTTGAGTATTTTCCTGGGGTCCCAATTTTTCATAGTAAGGATCTCGTGAATTGGAGACAGCTTGGTCATGTACTGAGCAGACCTTCGCAGTTGGATTTGGATGGGCTGCTGCCATCTAAAGGAATATGGGCTCCTACGATTCGTTATCACGAAGGCACTTTCTATGTCATCACCACGATGGTGGGAAATGATAAAAGTCAGCACAACTTTTATGTAACTGCATCTGATCCCGAAGGTGAATGGTCAGAACCCGTATGGCTTGAAGATGCACCAGGTATTGACCCATCTTTATTTTTTGATGAGGATGGCAAGGTCTATTACACAGGGAACAGGGTTCCACCGGAAGGACAGATTCATGCTAAAAATATGGACATTTGGCTTCAGGAACTTGATCTTGCGTCAGGCAAGCTGGTTGGAGAAAAACACAGCCTGTGGCAGGGAGCACTGAAAGTAGCTCATGCGCAGGAAGGACCACATTTGTACAAAATCGGAAGTTATTATTACCTGCTCATCGCAGAAGGTGGAACAGGAAGAACGCATGCCGTAACCATAGCACGCAGTGAGTCTGTGACAGGTCTATATGAGGGATGCAGGTCTAATCCGATTCTGACGCATCGGCATCTTGGCAGAGACGCCGAAATCGTTAACGTTGGACATGCGGAACTCATTGAAACGCAAAATGGGGATTGGTGGATGGTATGTCTTGCTTCACGCCCTTACGGCGGAGATTACCGCAACTTAGGAAGAGAGACGTTCCTTGTCCCTGTCCGCTGGGAAAGCGGCTGGCCAGTAGTGGCACCGGGAATCGGTAAGATTGAGCTAGTCATGAATCGCCCCGATCTTCCTGAACATAAATGGCCCTCCCTTCCGGCTTGCGATCATTTTGATACGTTAGAGCTCGAAAATCATTGGAATTTCATTCGTACACCGCGGGAAGAATTTTGGAGTTTAAAAGAACGTCCGGGGTATTTACGGCTTCGTTTGAAGCCAGAGTCGATTACAAAACCTGAAAATCCATCCTTTGTAGGACGCAGGCAGCAACATATCAGCTTTGCCTCAAGTACAGTGATGGAGTTTACCCCGCGTTCAGAACAGGAGTCTGCAGGGCTCGTGCTGCTGCAAAATATGGATTATCAGTTCCGATTTGTATATGGGATTCGGGAAGGTAATAAGGAAATTCGCCTTGTTCGCAGATGCGGTGGGGAAGAGACGACCTTAGCCGCTCACGCTCTCGATGCTTCCAAGCTGTATTTGAAAGTTGAAGCATACCAGCAGAACTACAGCTTTTTATACCGGGAACAAGAAGGTCCATGGGTTACACTCTGTGAGAATGTACTTGGTACGATACTCAGCACAGATATGGCAGGCGGGTTTACAGGAGCTTATATAGGTATGTATGCAAGCAGTGAGGGAAAGAACAGCGACAATGCAGCGGATTTTGACTGGTTTGAATATATTGCGCTGACGGAATAAGAAACAAAGACTCACGATTGAAATCGAGCGAAAAAAGGAGCGGAAGAACTTATGGAAAAAATGATACCTGAAGCATGGTCAAATGTGAACCAAAATATTGAACTGCCTGCTATACCGGATCGGACATTTGTGATTACAGATTTCGGAGCTGCAGGTGATGGTGTGACAGACAATACGGAAGCATTTCGTTTAACGATTGAAGCATGTCATCAGGCAGGCGGTGGAAAAGTGGTTATTCCTCCAGGGGTATGGAGTACAGGACCTATCGTACTGAAGAGCAGAATAAATCTGCATGCTGAGGCAGGAGCACTAATTAGCTTTAGTCAGTGTAGAGATGATTACCCGCTTATTTATTCAACGTTTGAGGGACTGGCGACTTATCGATGTCAATCACCACTGGACGGGGAGGGACTCGAAGATATCGCGATTACCGGGCAAGGGATATTTGATGGCGGCGGAGAGGTTTGGCGACCAGTCAAAAAGATGAAGCTGAATGCACGGGAATGGGAACAGCTCATAAGTAACGGAGGAGTTGTAGATAGTGAAGAGGAGGTTTGGTGGCCTTCCGTAGGTGCAATGAACGGCAGAACCCTGGTAGATCGGCTGGATCAGGAAGGTTGTAAAGATAAGCAGTCGTATGAGGTTGCCAGAGACTATTTGCGTCCGGCGCTCCTAAGTCTGCGGAAATGTAATCGTATCCTGCTCGAAGCAGCTACGTTTCAGAATTCGGCAGCCTGGTGTCTTCATCCATGGGCTTCCAAGCATCTGACCATTCGCTCCATTACGGTTCGTAATCCTTGGTATGCTCAGAATGGAGATGGACTGGATCTTGATTCCTGTTCTTTGGCTTTAGTCGAGAATTGTATGTTTGATGTAGGTGATGATGCGATTTGTTTTAAGTCCGGTAAAGATAAACCTGGCAGAGACTTGGGAATTCCTTGCGAGGATATCATTGTTCGAGGCTGTGTTGTCTATCATGGTCATGGAGGCGTTGTGATTGGTAGTGAAATGTCTGGCGGTGTCCGCCGCGTTCATATCACAGACTGTACATTTATCGGTACAGATATAGGAATTCGATTTAAAAGCGCACGCGGTAGAGGAGGCATTGTCGAGGATATCATTATCCAGAATATTCGGATGAGAGAGATCGCCGGAGATGCCATATCTATGAATATGTTCTACAACGGAAATGAAGGCTCCGGCATCTGGGCAGATGATAAATATCCTATATCCGATGAAACGCCTATTTTCCGAAATATTCGAATGGAGGGCATTGTTTGTCTTGGTGCCGAGTCGGCTGTTTATGCGGGGGGCCTTTCAGAAATGCCGCTTTCAAATATGGACATATCGAGTTCTATTTTCCAATGCCGCAGAGGAATAAAGCTTGCCCACGCGCAACATTTTCAGATTAGTGATGTACAATTGTACACCGATCATGGACCTTTGATTGAACTTCATCAATGCCGTTCTGTGTCAGCGGCGGGAGTGAAGGGAGAGTCTCGTGAGGAAGGAGAACGCCAAATCGCTGTTTTTGGAGCCAAAACTGCAGATATTACCGTCCGGCGTTCCGCTGCTGAATCCATGGAGATTATAACGGGGCAAGGTGTTTTAAAAGAAGAAATCAAAAGACTCTCCTATTAAACTTTCTACTTGCTGTGTTGTTTTCGGTAACGCAGGGGAGAGGTGCCCGTCAGTTTTTTGAAAGTCTTATTAAAATGATTGATATGTTCAAATCCTGTTTGCTCCGCAATCGACTGTACTTTATCACGTGTTTCAGCAAGTCTTTTCTGAGCCTCGCGGATGCGAACGACTTGTAAATATTCTTTGAAATGGAATCCCGTTAACTTGGAAAAGATTCGGCTTAGATAAGATGGACTAATATAAAATTGCCGTGCGAGCTGCTCGAGTGTCAGCGGCTGTGCATAATGTTCATTGATATAGTTTGCAATTTCGGATACCTTGGCATGCATGGGATTTCTGTCTTCAATCATGACTTTTTTAGTCTGGTCACTATGAAGATGGCGATCGAGGTGAATTAGCAGCTCCGCCAGCAATGAACGAACATAAGCTACATAATGAAGGGGCTGCTCCCTGCATTCCTTTAGCATTTGGCGCAGAAGATGTTCAATGAAAGGTTGTTCCTTCAAGGTGAATCTTAGAAGAAGGGATTCACGAAAGGGAAGCTCCACCCCAGTACGAGGATTACCCTCCGTAAAGAATTGATGAGAGAAACTAACAAGTACCCGCTCGAATTCCGGAACATCCGAACTTGCTGTGGAATGAAAATCATCTGGATTGACGACCATCATATCACCCTTTCGGGCAGTATAGACCGAACCGTTCATAAAATATACTCTTTCTCCATCTAGTAAATAGTAGAGCTCATAATAAGGATGGCTATGAGGTCGTTTCATCGCGGAAATCCCACTTTTTTTCATCAATTGAATCGAAAAGGCGTGTTCGCCGATCATATGTTTTGGTTCAATACGATCACTCAGAGTATATCCCTCCCTAGGAGAATAAATAGAAGAATGATAAATAACACGCATATTCAATCGTAAATTAGAACGATTATACACAATAATGTAAACGTTAACAATAGAGAGGAGAGGTTGATCAATTCATGGATAATAAACAGATCATCGTTGTTTCTAAGCAAGGCACAGGAGACTTTATGACGGTACAAGAGGCTGTGGATTCGGTGGGAAAAGAACCTGTGGTAATTCAAGTAGAGCCAGGAATCTATAAAGAAAAAATTAGGATCCATAAACATTTGCCGGCTATTACTTTTCTAGGAAAAGATCAGAAAAACACCATTCTCACTTACGATGATAATGCACATACCCTAGGGGATGATGGAAGTCCGCTCGGTACTTTCCGAAGTGCGAGTCTGTTTATTTATGCTCCTGACTTCATGATGGAGAATATGACGATTGCAAACAGTTCTGGTCCAGGAACGGGTCAGGCGGTTGCTGCATTTGTAGATGCGGATCGGGCTTTGTTTAGGAAGGTGCGGTTTTTGGGGGATCAAGATACCCTGTACACGGGTCCGGGAAGGCAATATTATGACCATTGTTATATTGAGGGAGACGTCGATTTTATTTTTGGGCCAGCAACAGCAGTATTTGATCATTGTCATATCCACTGTAAACGCAAAGGCGGTTACATTACGGCTGCATCCACACCGGAGAACGAGAAACACGGATACATTTTTCTTGATTGCGTGGTTACAGGAGGCGCTGGGGTAGAGAATGTGTATCTGGGAAGACCATGGAGACCTTATGCGAAGGTCGTGTGGGTCCGAACAAAAATGGATGCGTCCGTTCATTCTTCAGGTTGGCATAATTGGAGTGATCTAGAGAAGGAAAAAACATCTAGATATTCAGAATATGGATCGTATGGACCTGGCGCAAATGATATGGAGCGAGTGACCTGGGCACAGCTCATGAGCAAGGAAGAAGCAAGCGAACTCACACCTGATTTTGTCTTGGGGGGCCTGGATCAGTGGCAGCCAGCAAAGCGTTCCGCAAGGGTGTAGGAGGGCAGGTGAATGGATAATTTCGCGATGCAGCTGGTAACACATTGGATCAAGAACTATCCGATGTTGATTCATTGTACCCGGGTTTCCGATCGTTGGCACTATGAACAAGGTTGCTTGTTGAAAGGAATCCATGATGTTTACAGGTATACGGGAGAGAACTATCTTATGGAATATATCCGGACGAATATGGACCGTTATGTAGACAACGATGGGAATATCCGTACTTATCGGGAGCAGGATTATAATTTGGATCAAATCAATAACGGAAAGATGCTGCTTCAGCTCTATCGGTACACAGGAAAAGAAAAATATGCGCTGGCTGCAAACAAGCTAATCGTACAAATGGACAATCAGCCGCGTACAAAATCCGGTGGATTCTGGCACAAAAAAATCTATCCACATCAAATGTGGCTTGATGGTCATTACATGGCGATGCCCTTTCTAGCCGAGTATGGAACTATGTTTGGAGAGAGGCGTTATATTGATGAAGCAGTGCAGCAATTGATATTGATGGAGGACAAAGCACGCGATTCACAGACCGGACTTTTGTATCATGGATGGGATGAGAGTCGAGGTCAGAGGTGGTCAAACCCTGTTACTGGGCAATCACCGCAGGTTTGGGGGAGGGGAATGGGCTGGTTTGCTATGGCTCTTGTGGATATATTGCCTTTTCTTGAGAGACATGAAGGGAGAGAAGAGGTAGCGGCTATGCTTCAACGTTGTTCCGAGGCAGTTCTTAACGTACAAGATACTCAGACTGGGTTATGGTATCAAGTGATGGATCAGGGCACTCGGCAAGGGAATTACCTTGAAGCTTCAGCTTCTTCTATGTTTACCTATACTCTAAAGAAAGGAAATGTACTTGGAATATTGGGTCCGGAGATGGCTGAGGCTGCTAAGCGTGCTTACCAGGGGATGATAACGAAGTTCTTGTACAAGGACCGTAAAGGGATGCTGTCTGTTAAACAGAACTGTAAAGTCGCAGGGCTTGGAGGGCAGCCTTACCGTGATGGGTCGTATACCTATTATGTTTCAGAGCCTATTGTTGAAGATGATCTTAAGTCGCTGGGTGCCTGCATCATGGCTCTTAGTGCGGTTGAGTATCTGTAGGCCGTGCATCGTGTGAAGAATCATGTTATTTGTGAAAAAAAAGACAGGATCATGGAGTTTACCTGAGGTAAAGTTCCTGTGATCCTGTCTACTTTTGTAATCAAGGGTAAAGAAAATTTGTATTTCCTTAATGATTCAGCACCTGATCTTTTTTCTTGTGAAAGGCAATGGTTACCGAAGTAAGCAATAGGATTACTCCCGTAAATAAGAACCCTCCGATAATACTGAGAGACAGCCATCCTAATACAGAAGATCCAGCAACTACACCTAGAGAGAAGAAGGCATAGAAGTATCCGTAAGCTTTGCCTCGCAGTTCCGCCGTGGTCGCTCTAATGAGCATTGTATTAATAGATGGGAACAAGAGCGCAAAGCCGATTCCATATAAACCGAGTACGATGTAAAGAGCGAGTGTCGTTGTTGATTGGCTAATCAGCAGCTGACTAACTCCAAGCAGGCCCATTCCAATGGCCATCGTTACCGAAGGAGCAACACGATCGAAAATACGATTCGTAGGAAGTACAAACATTAGAACAGCAATGATCCCGAACGTACTCAATAACGTGCCGCTTAATCTTGAATCATATCCAAGCGTCTGCACATGCAGGGGTAGTAAATAAGCGATTACGCCTTGAGAGAACATTAAGAAAAATGCCCCGCAATATGCTTTTATGACCCCTATATTAAAGAACGATCCAGCTGAAGTGTGGACGGTAACCTCTTTCTCTTTCTTAGACACTTTATATTTACGAAGAAAGATAGCAGATAGTACGGCTAGGATAAACCCTAGTACGGCTATGCAAGTGAAAACGAAAGGTACCGAGGTTTTGTTTGCCATAATTCCGCTGAAAGCAGGTCCGATAATGGCGGCTAGACCTACAAAGGTACCGGTGAATGCTACTTTTTTTCCTTGTTCATTATTGAGCGTTGTATTTGCTGAGAAGGTGAACGCAGCAGGAACAATTAGCCCAGCTACAAAACCATGAAAAATACGTACTATAATCAAAAATGTAGGTGATTCGACGAAATAATATAGCAGCAACGTACTGCTGGTTAATAGCAAACCGGCCATAAGTAATTTGAAAGGTCCGATCTTATCCGTCAGAATACCAGATAAAACATTGCCCACCGTATTGGTTAATGAATACAGTCCTACCACAAAGCCTACAATAAATGTGCTTGCCCCGACGGAAGCCGCAAATGTACTCATAACGGGCAGTTGTGCAAATAAATCGATAAAAGAAAAGAAGACAATACTATAAACAATCAGGGCAGGATTAAAAGGCTTCATCTTATATTTGGTTTGAGCTTTCTTCAGCTTAAAATCAAATACAAAATTACCGAACGGGATAAAAGCGACAATAAATGCTACAGCAGACCACCATATGCTCCAATCGACCCGAATAGCAGCATAAAGGATCGCAAGAGCATATAAGCAGAAGATTGCACCGTGAATACTACCCATGATTGAGACTGCTGCATCGATGCCGCCGATATACTTCATTGGCATGGCGATACATAACAAAAATAAAAATGAAAAACCATCTAATAGGCCTGTAATACGCAAATAATTAATTGGATGTGTACGCAATTCTTTTACTCCTAATGCAAATTTTGAACATATAAATTCATTCTAACATTCTCATGGACGATAAAAAATGGGATGACAGAGTAAATTATAACGTTATTGTGAAAACTATCGATTTTACACCTCAACTTCAAAGGTTGACATCAAAAAATTATTTCTCTATACTGTCAATAATCTTATATATGATATACGTTGAAAGAGCCCAGTAGCAGCTTAGTCCCTGTTCTAGAAAGCCGGGGGTTGATGGAACCCGGTACACACTAAGATCGCGAATTACACTCTGGAGTATCTCGGGTAATGCCGAGCGGAAGTGGCGAACGATACCTCGCGATAAAAGCGGCATAAATGGCACACCTGATGTGTGGTGTTCATTTATGCAATCTGGGTGGTACCACGGTTGTTCAATCGTCCCTATGTCTACAATAGACATAGGGACGATTTTTTTTTATGTTTGCCGTGTTGGTCTATCTCTAATTATAAGAAAACTTATGAACCTGAAGGAGTGTTATGACTGTGAATATTATTGATGAACTCGAATGGCGTGACGCCATTAATCAACAAACGGATGCGGAAGGTCTTAGAGAATTAACGAATCAAAAATCAATATCTCTGTACTGCGGGGTAGATCCAACGGGCGATAGTATGCATATTGGTCACTTGATTCCCTTCATGGTACTCAAACGATTCCAACTAGCTGGGCATCGTCCGGTTATTCTGATCGGTGGGGCTACGGGAACCATTGGAGATCCAAGTGGGCGTCAATCAGAACGTTCACTGCAAACACTCGAAGAAGTACAAGCGAACGTGGATGCGCTCACGAACCAAATGAAAAAACTGTTCATTACAGAAGGCGATAACCAAATTCGCATGGTTAACAACTATGACTGGACCCATAAGATCAATGTCATCGAATTCTTGCGCGACTATGGTAAAAACTTCAGCCTCAATTCCATGCTTGCTAAGGATGTTGTAGCAAGCAGACTCGAAAGTGGTATTTCCTTTACTGAATTTTCTTACCAAATCCTGCAGTCTCTTGACTTCTTGCATCTGTATCAGAATGAAGATGTTCAGCTGCAGATCGGCGGTTCTGACCAATGGGGTAACATTACAAGCGGTCTAGATTTGATTCGGAAAAAAGAAGGAGCAGAAGCAAAAGCGTTCGGTCTGACGATTCCGCTGATGCTGAAAGCTGATGGTACGAAATTCGGTAAATCAGCGGGTGGTTCGATCTGGCTTGATCCGAAGAAAACAACTCCATTTGAGTTCTACCAATTCTGGGCTAACACAGATGATCGTGATGTAGTGAAATACCTGAAGTACTTTACATTCCTCTCCAAAGAGGAAATTGACGAGCTGGCTGAAAAAGTACAGACAGAACCGCATAAACGGGAAGCTCAGAAGAAGCTTGCTGAAGAAATGACAAGATTTGTACACGGCGAGGAAATGCTTGAGCAAGCGCTTCGTATTACAGCTGCACTCTTTAGCGGAGATATTAAATCCCTTACGGCAGATGAGATTGAGCAAGGGTTTAAAGAAATGCCGACTTTTGAAGCAACCAATGAATCGAAAAATATCGTAGACTGGCTTGTTGATCTCGGTATCGAGCCATCTAAGCGTCAAGCACGTGAAGATATTACAAAAGGTGCAATTTCGATGAATGGTGAGCGAGTTACGGATGTGAACTTTGAAGTGACAGCAAGTGAAGCCATTGGCGGTCGGTTTATCATTATCCGTAAAGGTAAGAAAAACTACAGCTTGGTAAAAATGTCTTAGTAGACAGTTAGTCCACAGTAAGGCCTGCAACGTTTCTTCACAAGGTAACTAAGTTCAATACAATCGTAAACTGCGGGACACTTTTACGTGTTCCGCGGTTTTATATCATCTAACTAGATATATCCGCCGCAGGTTCGATCTATGATCTAGGCAAGAAAATAATAGATTTATATTGCAAAAATGAATTTCATATGTTAATATAGACACATTGATTGATTTTTACATGAAAACGACATGGGTTCTTAGCTCAGTTGGTAGAGCAGTTGACTCTTAATCAATTGGTCGAGGGTTCGAGTCCCTCAGAACCCATCCTATCTAAAGATGGCGAGTATTCGCCGTCTCAGACTGTAGATAACTAGTTTGAATTACTAGTTCATCTACAGTCTTTTTTTTGTTTTTATGTATTTATCGCTCATTTTATACTTGCGAATATTCCTTCTTATTCCTAGGTGATAAGGTGAAGGATCTAGTTAAATTTAGGGTAAAGGAGATAGAGAACGAATTTATCTGCTTTACAATAAATACGGATAGGTGGTGTTTTGTCATGGCAGTCATTAATGGGAATCAATTTATGGAACTTTCCTTCCTTGAGAAACATATTTTAGATACCGTTGATTTTTATGCTGAGCATGTAGAAGACGAAATCAACGGAGGTTATTTTAACACTTATTTGGATGATGGAACGGTATCTGATGCTGAGATTAGACCGCTCGTAGGAACAACTCGTTTGATTTACATTTATAGTTCTGCGGCTATTTTAACGGGTGCAGATAAATACCGTGATTTGGCGAAGCGTGGTTTAACCTACTTAGAAGAAATACACTGTGATAAAGAATATGGCGGATATTATTGGAAAGTCAAAGGGCGGAGAGTAGAGGACAACAGAAAAATGGCATATGGACATGCTTTTGCTCTTTTAGCTGCTGCTTCAGCTTATAAGGCCGATATTGCCGAAGCAAAACCGATTATAGAGCATATATACGAAATACTTGACCAGCACTTCTGGCGTGAGGAAGACGGATTATATGTGGATGAAATAACGGCAGATTGGTCGCTAACGTCTCCTTATCGCGGACAGAATGCAAACATGCATCTGTGTGAAGCAATGATGGCAGCTTTTGAAGCTACAGGGGACGGTAAATATGATGAACGAGCTAGAACAATTGCACATTCGGTGATGTTCAAGTTACTTCCTCAGTCCGGTACAGAAATGTTATGGGAGCACTACGATGAGAACTGGAAGATTGACTGGGATTATGAAAAAGGGAATACAAAAAATGAATTCCGTCCCTATGGATTTGTGGTTGGACACTCGATTGAGTGGAGTAAGCTGTTGCAACTGCTAGATCGACATCAGCCGGAGGAGTGGCTGTTTCCAAGGGCAGAAGCTCTTTTCCGACATGCGACAAATAAGGGAGTGGATCGAAAATATGGAGGTATCGTATTCGCGATCTCTCCCGATAACAAGTCCGTTATCGATAATGATAAAGTATATTGGGTACAGACAGAGGCTCTAGGAGCTGCCGCCTTATTTGCAGCGAGAACAGACTCAGAGGAATATAAAGAGTTCTATATTTCTTTATTTGACTACTGCTTTACGCATTTTGTCGATCATAAACATGGAGGATGGTATGAGCAGCTTGATCGCCGGAATGCCTTGTATAGTACCTTGAAAAGTCCGTCTCCTAAGGCGGATTACCACCCGATTACGAATGCCATGACTGCTATGCTCGCATTTGGAGGCGCAGCGATGAAATCAAGACTAAAAATGTGATCTTAACGTAAATCATCTAAGCTACATTTGTTCTTCTAGTTTGTCTACGTACAATTTAGCAGATTTCAGATCCATATCTTTTACTTCTCTGAGCTTTTTGATAGCAGCAATTTTTTGACCTTGTTGGACCATGAGTAGGAGCTGTTCATCAAATGCTGTTACTTTTATTTTCTCAGATGACGTGTTAAAAGAGACAGCTTGACCTTGATTCGGATCAGAAACAGGTGAGTAGGGAGTAAAATCTGCTCGACCTGTTTGATTTCTGATAAGATCAAGTTCAAGCTGAATTTCTTTGATTTGGCGTTTTACTTTCATTACGATAAGCAGCAGGATACATGATAAAAAAACCGCAAGTGTGGCAATGAGTTCGGCAGGTTCCATCTTGAGAATTCTTCCTTTCTTTTATACGATGACTACTAGATAGTGAATCGAAGGAGATTCCTTTTTATGACAGTATAACATAGCCGTTAGATGTGCATCAGGGAAGAACAGTGGGCTCGACCACAGTCAGCTGATTGACCTCTGTATTCAGATTCACAACGGCTCCAATGGGAAGGGCAGCCTTATAAATACCGTGAGCTGTCGTTACATTAGTCATTAAAGGTTTACCTAAGGGTACAATAACGTCTTCAATGAGTTCCTGATAGGATACACCGTAAGCTTCCAGACAACCTGTACATTCGCCCATAATGATCCCCGCGCACTCTTCTAGTTTACCAGCGAGCTGAAGATGATTTAAATAGCGGTAGACGGTATTCGTAGGCTCATGCGTCTCTTCCAGTACGAGAATTTTGTTCCTGATATCAATCTCATAAGGGGTACCCAAGGTATCAACAAAAGAAGTGAGGTTTCCTCCGACAAGCGGACCTGTCACATTTCCCGGGATGCGGCTTATCATCGGAATACTTGGAGGGTTAGAGATACGGCGAGTAGGAGTGGGGATGGAAGTGGCGGTGAAAAACTGTTCAAAGTTATAAGCAGGGGTCTGGAGAGTAAAGTCAATTAACATCAAGCTTTGAAGTGTAATCAGATCGGCATATTGATAAAGGGCGTTAAGCAGAATGGTAATGTCGCTGTATCCTGATATCAGTTTCGGGTTGTTACGTATGATATCAAAATCAAGATAAGGAAGGATCCCTGCTACCCCCGTTCCTCCCCGAGTGGGAAGAATTAACCTGACCTCATCATTTTGAAACATTGCCATTAGATCTGCCGCTCGGTCTTCATCTGTACCCGCTAGAAAACCATCTTGCTCATATACATGTTCACCCACGATCGTGTTTAGCCCTGTAGATCTCAAAACCGCAATTCGCGCATCAATCGTTGCACGGTTCAGCGGACTCCCAAGGGTGACAATTCCAACGGTATCTCCTCTACGCAGAATCGGCGGTGCAATAGCCATAGATTCTTCACCCCATTTTCAGATAGTTACAAATCTAAATACTTATTGATTATGTAGATACATAGTGAAACATACCGAAATTTTAGCGATAAAACAAATCTTACTACTGGTATAATGAGAATAGAAATTTTCACCTGAGAAAGAGGGATGGTATGGCCACACTTACCCAACTTAAATATGTTATTGAGGTAGCCAATCGAGGTTCGATGAACGAAGCAGCTAAACGACTTTTTATATCACAGCCGAGTTTATCCAAGGCAATTCGTGATCTGGAAGAAGATATCGGCATTACTATTTTCGAACGTACCAATAAAGGAATCTCGCTTTCCATGGAAGGCGTTGAATTTATGGGATATGCAAGACAGGTTGCTGAACAAGCAGAACTTCTTGAGAGTCGGTATATGAACGCTAAACCTTCGCCGCAACATTTTGCCGTATCCACGCAGCACTACGCTTTTGCTGTAAATGCTTTTGTTAAGCTGGTTCAGCAGTATGGGCAGGAGGAATATGAACTTGCACTCAGAGAAACCAAGACACATGAAATCATTGAAGATGTAAAAACGCTGCGCAGTGAAATTGGAATTCTTTATTTAAATGAATTTAATAGTAAGGTGATGAGTAAATTGCTCGATGCAGCGAACCTGCATTTTCATAGTTTGTTCACAGCGAAGCCCCACATTTTTATTAGTGTGCAGAATCCGCTTGCAAGGCAATCGAAGGTTACCATTGAGGATTTAGAAGAGTATCCTTATCTGTCATTTGAACAGGGTGAATATAATTCGTTTCATTTCTCAGAGGAAATTTTAAGTACGTTATCACATAAAAAAAGCATTCGAGTAAATGACAGAGCAACATTATTTAATCTTTTGATTGGTTTGAACGGCTATACGATTTCAACTGGAGTTTTGAGTGCGGATTTAAATGGCCATGATATTATCCCTGTACCGCTGGATTATCATGAGACTATAAATGTAGGCTGGATCTCTCATAAAAATGCGATGCTTTCAAAGCTAGCACTAGCCTATGTAGAAGCCTTGCAGGAAGCAACGCAAAAATTTGATATAGTCTAAAGTTATAACCAGCTATAGTTTATAGGAGTTATACTATAACTGATCGATCATGGTATCTTTCAATTATGAACTTATGGATTACCAATTAAAGGAGATCGATGATATGAGCCAAATTACTAAAGCAGGTACAGTGAGGAGTGTTACTCCCTATCGTTATGATGTGGTTGGAAGCTTCTTACGCCCAGAAGCGTTAAAACAAGCCAGAGCTAAATTTCAGGCAGGGGAAATTTCTGAGGCAGAATTAACAAAAGTGGAAGATCAGGAGATTATTCGTCTCGTTGAAAAGCAAAAAGAAGTGGGCCTAAAGGCTGTTACCGACGGAGAATTCCGTCGTTCTTGGTGGCATCTCGATTTTATGTGGGGACTCGATGGAGTAGAGAAAGCAAGTGATGTCAAAGGCTACCCATTCCAAGGGGAAACCACAAGAGGAGAAACAGCACGCCTTGTGGGTAAAATCGGATTTTCTTCTTCTCATCCATTTGTTGCACATTATCAATTTTTGAAAGAAGCAGCAGGCGATGATGTGGTAGCTCGTCAAACGATTCCTGCACCGGCACAGTTCCTCTCTGAGCTTTATCGTCCAGAGAATAAAGCTGCTATAGATAAGTTCTACAGCAGTGAAGAAGAACTTGTAAAAGACATTGCTAAAGCTTATCATGATGCCATTCTTGCCTTTTATGAAGCAGGTTGCCGCAGTATTCAGCTTGATGACTGCACATGGGGAATGCTGTGTGATAAAAACTATCTGGAAGCAAAACAGCAAGCAGGCGTGAACGTTGCTGACACGGCTAAGCTGTATGCAAGGCTTAATGAGCTGGCGGTTTCCTCTTTGCCATCTGATCTTATCGTTACAACACATGTATGCCGTGGTAATTATCATTCCACATGGGCATCTTCAGGCGGATATGAACCGATCGCTGAAACTTTGCTTGGAATTGATAACATTTCAGGTTACTATCTTGAGTTCGACACGGACCGTGCGGGAGATTTCAAACCTCTTCGTTTCTTGAAAGAAGATCAACAGGTGGTACTTGGTCTATTCTCATCTAAGATTGGGGAGCTGGAGAGCAAGGAAGAAATTTTCAAACGTATTGAAGAAGCAACGGAGTATGTTGATATTAACCGGATTTGCCTTAGTCCTCAGTGCGGATTTGCTTCGACAGAAGAAGGAAATATTTTGACAGAAGAACAACAATGGAACAAACTTGCTTTTATTAAAGAAATCGCAGAGCAAATCTGGCAATAAGCCACATGTAATCATCCCTCTGATGCTACTCGGAAATGAGCTTTCTTAGAAAGCCATTAGCATTTCAGAGGGATTTTTTTGATTCTCACTTATACTTGCTAATCTCAAAAATTACCATTATAATACAGGAATATGATAGATTATGCGGCCGTGGCGGAATTGGCAGACGCGCACGGTTCAGGTCCGTGTGGGTTCACCCCCGTGGAGGTTCGAGTCCTCTCGGCCGCATCTTACTTAAGAAAGGTTCGTCACTTTGCTCTTGCAGCTATAGTGACGAGCCTTTTTTATTGTCCATTTTTCTTTTCGTGCGTTCTTGTTGCTGCATTCCGGTAGTCAGTCGGTGACATACCAAATTCTTTGCGGAACTGCTTGGAGAAATATAAAGCATCATTAAAACCAACAGATGAGGATACTTGGTCAATGGTCAGATTTCCTAATAGCAATTCTTGAGCTTTCTTTAGCCTGACGTTCATCAAATATTGTTTAGGCGAGTATCCCGTCTTTGCTCTGAAAGCCTTAGATAAATGCGCTCTATGGTACCCAAGTGTTGAAGCAATATGCTGAATACTGATCTGCTGAGGATATTGGAGGGAAATCCAGCGTATGGCATGCTCAACCTGGCGGTCAATCATAGTGGGGAGATCTCGCTCAGGGGACTGGATCGAGTCAGCATTAGCTAGACCAAAATGATGAAGAAGCAGTCGCATCCAGCCAGACGCCTCTAAATTTTCCATCTCCGAATAAGCAGATTGCCGAAAAGAAAGACGGATTCGTCTGAATAACTCATGAGCAGTAGACACATCTGTGGTATGCAGAACAGGTCGCTCTTTCGTTACACCTATTTTTCTTAAATAGGAGGATACGGTAACCCCTTGTATTGCCACCCAAGTATAGTGCCAAGGGTCAGAGGAGTCGGCCTGATAACGAAATAAAATACCCGGGAAGATAAAAAAAGTATCCCCTTTTTTGCAAGGGTAGGATACTCCATTACACTCAAAGATACCTTTTCCATCAAGGACGGTATGTACGAGATAATATTCATGTACAGATGGACCAATTCCATGAGAGGGTTCAGGTCTTCCTTCACCTGAAAATAAAACAGCGGGTTCATTCAGATCCGGATTGGGGTTGATAGCTACTTCGAAATGAGTATGCTCTTGGTACATATAAGTTCCTCCCGTTCTAGTTCAATGATCTAGAATCTCTCTTTTTAATAATGCAACAAACGTCCATATATGTCTTGTGTTTCTCCATATTTATTTCTCTCTTATTGTTTTATATTGAAAGCGTAACAAAAAAACAAAGAATACAATAAAAACACCGTAATACAGGGTGAAACTAGATTTTTAACGACAGTGAGTCATGAGTTGCATCGTAACAAGTGAATATTTTTAATTGCAGCTAAGGAGGAATGAAAGATGGACAAGATTACATTTATCGGGGCAGGAAGTACCGTGTTTGCTAAAAATGTGTTAGGTGACTGTATGATGACCCCTGCTTTGCAAGGTTTTGAATTAGCTTTATTTGATATAAATCTAGAGCGACTGACCGATTCAGAGAAAATGTTGAATAATTTGAAAAAGAGCGTGGGCAGCACATGCAGGGTTACAGCTTACACCGATCGTAAGGAAGCGCTGAGCGGAGCTAAATATGTGATTAATGCGATTCAAGTTGGCGGATATGATCCTTGTACGATTACCGACTTTGAAATTCCGAAGAAGTATGGTCTTCGTCAAACGATTGCCGATACCGTTGGCATCGGCGGCATATTCCGTAATCTGCGTACGATTCCAGTTATGATGGACATCGCTGCTGATATGCGGGAAGTATGTCCTGATGCACTATTTTTGAATTACACGAATCCTATGGCTGTGCTCACGAATGTAATGAATACATACGGAGGAATCAAAACCGTAGGATTATGTCATAGTGTGCAGGTATGTGTACCTCATATGTTTGAACACCTTGGCATAGATCAAACGGGAGTACAGGCGAAGATCGCGGGAATTAACCATATGGCATGGCTCCTGGAAGTAACGCGGGATGGGGAGGACTTATATCCAGAGATTAAGCGAAGAGCAGCGGAGAAGCAAAAGGAATCTCATGGAGACATGGTTCGATACGAGATGATGCTGAAGTTTGGTTATTACATCACAGAGTCATCTGAGCATAATGCGGAATATCACCCTTACTTTATTAAAAAGAATTATCCGGAACTCATTGAAAGATTCCAAATCCCGCTTGACGAGTACCCGCGGCGGTGTGTGGAACAAATCGCAGGCTGGGAACGTATGCGGGATGAGATTGTGAATAATACGGAACTGAGACATCAGCGTACTCACGAATATGCCTCCTACATTTTAGAAGCGATTGAAACCGGTATTCCTTATAAAATCGGCGGTAATGTAATGAATCAAGGTCTTATTACCAATCTTCCCAAAGAAGCTTGTGTAGAAGTACCCTGTCTCGTGGATCGCAGTGGAATAAGCCCGACATTCGTTGGCGATCTGCCTCCGCAGTGTGCAGCGCTTAATCGGACGAATATTAATACACAGCTACTTACCATTGAAGCAGCGATGACAGGCAAGAAAGAACATATTTATCATGCAGCAATGCTTGACCCACATACAGCAGCAGAACTTTCTATGGATGATATCATCCATATGTGCGATGAATTAATAGAGGCCCATAGAGATTGGCTTCCCGAATATAAATAAGTGATCCTTAGCTAGTTTGGAACATATTAAGGTGATAAAAGACTGTTCAGACACTTTAACCGTGTTAGAGCAGTCTTTTTAGTTGACAATTTGTACGTACATATTAGACACTGGAGAGTGAATTCATCTTACAGGAGGCGTTTTAGTCATGGATATGAATGAACGTATAGAAAGATGGAATGAAGAGGCGAGTCATTGTGAATGTGGATCAGCACATTATAAAGTGAATATTCAGATTTCTATGGAAAAAGGGGCACTGCAAAAGATTGCACCCTATGTGGTGAGTCAAGGTTATAAACAGGTTAGCGTCGTTTACGATGAAAATACAGGAGAGGCTGCGGGAAGAAAAGTCGCAGGTCTTCTCGGAGATGCCGGCATTACGGTAAGTGAAGTACTCCTTAACGCTAACAAAGCAGGAGATGTAATTGCTGACGAAGCATTTATTGTAGAGCTGCTTCTGGCCCTTTCCCATAGCAGTGAGGCGGTTCTTGCCGTAGGATCAGGAACTATTCATGATCTGGTAAGAATCGTATGTTTTAAAATGAACATTCCGTTCATTTCTGTTCCGACCGCAGCTTCCGTCGATGGATTTACTTCTGCAGGAGCGCCCCTGGTTATCCGCGGGGTGAAACAAACGTTTCAGGCGACGGCACCCCATGCTATTTTTGCCGATCTAGAAGTTCTGTCTGCAGCTCCGCAGGTACTGACGGCAGCTGGTTTTGGTGATATGCTGGGTAAATTTACATCACTTGCAGATTGGAAAGTGTCGCGTGATCTCGGGAAAGAACCATTTTGCCCGCTCGCTTATCAAATGACAGAGGAAGCACTGAATAGGTGTGTTCTTCATGTGGATGATATTGCAGAAGGGAGCGAGAAAGGTGTATCTATCTTGATGGATGCGCTCATTGTTTCCGGGATTTCGATGCTTCTGATCGATCATTCTCGCCCAGCATCAGGAGGAGAACATCATATTTCTCATCGTCTCGAGATGAGATTTATGGAGCAGGGAAGACATGCTATTCTTCATGGAGCTAAGGTAGGAGTAGCTTCTGCGCTTCTAACTGACATCTACCGCGATTTGTATCACGCAGAGAATGTCTCTGCTTTTGAAGCATATAAAGATTTGCCACAAAGAGAGCAGATGCAGGATTGGCTTAGCAAAGTGGGCGGACCTGCAACACTTGCAGACATGAATGTATCAGAATCTGAGTTTAAAGATGCAATGGCTATCGCTCATACCCTTAGACCCCGTTATACGGGGTTGACGTATAGAAATGAGAAAGTTGTTCCTAACATGTAATCAATGAATGAACATCTGTAACACATACGCTAATTCTGTAAGGAGTATTGTCATATTGTACGTACAAATGATTAAAAAAGGATGTTCCAGGCAGAGTGTTGCATCATCTGCTTTGGAACATCCTTATGTATTCAGTCTATGAATTTTGTTTTAATATGGCATCCGCAAATAAAATGGATTTTGGAATTTTAAAAAATTGCTCTGCCTGCTCTTGAAATGCCGGTGAAGGCAAAGTTCCTTGATGAAGCCATTTGCGGAAGGTTCCTGGATGTACGCCGATCCAGTGACTTACGTCCGTTACGGACAAATCATGTACCATACAGAGTCCCGTAAGAATGCGATTGCTCACAGGAGAACGGGTCACCGTCCGTTTCATAAAACGAGAGGCTTCAGGCTGACAAATGACAGGACTTGTACGAATTACTTCTTCATTGAACAAAATGTGGCGCGGATAACCAAGCAACTGACATACCTTTTCGAGATTGGTATTTCCAGGAATACGACCTTCATATACCCATGCGCTTACACTGCGGGAAGATATAGATAAATCTTCTGCTAATTGAGACAATTTAATGTCATTAGCCATGAGGACAGCAAGCAAAATTCGATTGCGGACCTGACAGCGAGTCGGTCTGCGGAAACGCTTAACGCGGACGCCTTTTCCTAGATATTTGCGGTTGATCAGAGACCAGGCCTGGATTGAGTGTTGATCTTGTTGTTTAGGCATATTTCCTCCGATTTTTTAATCAAATACTACAACAAGTAATGTTCACTTTCAAGTATACAGTTAACAGTGGATAAATAACCTTTTTATATGCGTTAAGTCCTTGTTAGATGAATATCGAACTATTTTTAGAACCATATAATGTATATTATATCTATTTTATAGGATGTTTTTATGCGTTTTTTTTATTTTACCCATAAAAAATAGGTCTAAAATACTAATTTTATCTTTCGTGAAAATCAAATTTATTGTCTTTTCCTATACGAAGTAGTTGAAAGTACTGTCAAATTTTATCTGTTTTCATAGATTAATAGGAAGGAGGAAAGAAGGGGGGCTGAAAGTGAACCCAGCACTGATTAATGTAGGTTTGGTAGGAATGTTGTTTACGTATGCATTTGGGGGCTGGTCTGAACTCTTGATTTTCTTGTGTATTGCTATGGCTGTAGACTATATAACAGGTGTAGCAGCTGCCATCAGAACAAAAGAAAAACTGAACAGTGAAATCGGATTTTGGGGACTGAGCCGGAAAGGGCTCATACTTCTTGTCATTCTGATTGCCAATCAATTAGATCTGTTGATGAATACGGATATGATAAAAGGAGGAGCCATATATTTTTATTTGGCCAATGAACTGATCTCGATCACTGAAAATTACTCTCGTATTGGTTTTCCTATCCCGAATATCTTGAAAAAAATGATTTATGTTTTGAAATGGCAGTCAGATGAAGAAGAAAAGAAAGAAAAAGAATCGTATGAAAAAGAATCGAATGAAAAGATGACGAGAAAGACGAGCACTGAGCAAGATGTAACAAATAAAGATATAGAAGCAGCATCGGAAGAAGACTCCAAAAAGTAAAGATCGAAGACTTGGTGAAGGACTATCTTTTCGTAGATGGAGCCTTTTTTTTATTTACTTAAGAGAAACGAGGCTGATAATTTTCCAATGTTCGCGTGTTTATGATATATTTTTTGTAACGTATCTAAACAACTGATAAATAAGAACTACTTATAGACAAAGGAGCCGATATATATGATTAAACACATTGTATTCTTCAAACTAAAAGATCGTTCAGAGGAAGCGATTCAGCGTACGGCTGAAATTCTTCGCAGTATGGATGGAAAGATGGAATTTGTAAGATCGCTGGAGATTGGCGTAGATGTCCTAAAAACAGAGCGTTCTTTTGACATCTCCCTTACGGCAGTAGTTGATTCCCTGGAGGATCTAGAGGCTTATCAAGTTCATCCTGTTCACCAAGAAATTATCAAACATATGAGCGAAGTCAAAGACTCTGCTGTTGCAGTCGATTACGAAGTGTAAGACCATATCTTAACAAGTAGAGAGAGGGAACTTACAAGTGGGCGATTTAAAAGATGTAATGGAAACCATGTTTATACTGATCGTCATTTTAATCGCATGTCCTGTCATGCTCATCTGGTTAAAGCGGAAAAACAAACGTAACCGACAACATACGAAACGGATGTGACTTCAATGTACTACGTAAATATAGATCAAATTAATTTACGCCTTAACAGTGTTCCTGAAATTACAGCTGCACTTAGGGAAGTTTCTTCGAATTGGGATGGAAGCCTGCTGTACGGCATGGTTCAGGAAAGAGCACTTCATCTGGCTATAGAGACAGTGACAGACGTTGGAAGTTACCTCATTGATGGTTTTATTCTTCGTGATGCGAGCAGTTATGAAGATATTGTTGAAATTGTTCATGAAGCAGGAGCTTTTGACGAAGAGAGTTACCGTTTATTTATGAATCTTGTGTCCCTTCGTAAACCGCTCGTTCAGGATTATTATGCCTGGGATCGGACAAGTCTTCATGAGATGACAGTACAGCTGCCTGCTGTATTGGACCGTTTTGGAGAACAGGTTCGTGCATATCTTGAGCTTGAACTCGGACCGTTTCAGAAAGCCAGAAGCTAATAAAAAAGGTATTCCAGAATTATTAATGCTAGTAAAAGCAGTACCTTTCTTCAGGAGGAATCGTCATGTCAGTTTCACAAAATACAGATCAAAAACAGAACTCAGGGTTTCATCCGGTATATATGGCCGAACTTTTGTTTAAAGAACGTCCTGTATTTCGTGAGGAAAAATTAATGGAAGTGATGCGGCGAATAACAGGGAACGCCCGCGTGCTTAAGAAACGTTTAAAAGATGGAGCGGCAGTTTCTGTAGGAACTTCATCTTCGTCAGGCGCAGCTTCCGAGACAGAAGAGCAGGAACCTCTGGTCATTATGCATACAGAATTCATGGTACCATTTGAGGATGGCACGGTTCCTGCACAGACTTGCATTTTACCGGTCCAGGAAATCACAGACAAAAAACGATTTAAAGGATCATTAGAGCAGTCATGGCACTGGAAAGAAGCTGCGGGGGTTACCTGCGATTGCGAGTATCAGCTTCGCATTCATGACTTGTTTACAGCAGCATTGCCTCACAAAGAACGGTTACAGCTTTTTCAGGAGGTACTCCGTGCTGTGCTTGAGGTTGTCCCTTGTGATGCGCTTTACTTCTATGGCAGTGACAAGATTGTTGAACCTGCTGCCTATACGCAGGCTCTGCAGAACGGAGATCACCTCTACGGCGCGATGAATGTTCGTTTGTATCAAGCGGGCGGAACGGAGGCACGCCGAGAACTCGTGATGGATACGGTAGGGCTTTCTTCACTTGGTGTTCCAGATTTTCAGTGTCACTTCGCGGGTCTTGATCCCGACAAAGTAGCACAAACGCTGTTTGGTGCAGCTTATTATCTATTTGATCAAGGGGATGTCATTCTCGATGGTCAGCTGCTGGGTACAGCGGATTCCCAACGCTGGCGCTGTGAGCATCAGGAATCGATTGTATCTCCTAGAAGGTATGTTATTGATCTCGATCCAGGGGCTCCCTATTACGCTGGTCAAATCGAACCGTAAGTGGTTTTAAATAAATAATTCTCCGTAAGTGTGTCAAGTCAAGCTCCTCCTGCTTATAATGCGGTAACAAGAGATGGGCATTCGCCCGGATAGCAGGAGGAAGGAACATGATGGAATGGAGTGTGGCTGTTGCAGCGGGAGCGTTTGTTATCCTCTCTGCTTTCATGATTGCGGTGCTTATGAATCTGCGAAGACTTATTAAGCAGTTACAAGGCACCACCTTACAGATGGAAGAACGAGCGCGTCTATTGACCGTGGATACGATTCAGTTGCTTCAAAGAACGGATCAAACGGTGCTCATGTTACAAGAGCATATCCGGAAGTCAGCTTCTTTCATGGAATCAATGGAAGCGGCGGGAACGGTGATCAGATCGACGACGCAGCAGGTTGATAACATCAGCTCTGCGATCTCCCGTTCTGTTATGCAGCATGTACAGCATGCTCATGAAGAGAATCAGCAGCGCATGAGTCCATTGTTTCGTTCTCTTGATGCCGGGCTGACCTTATGGTCTACCTGGCAGCGTTTCTCCAAAGCGTCCGGTGAACCGACCCAGGGTGAGAAGGAGTGAGCTTGACATGAATGAGAAAAACAAAGGTTTGCTATGGGGAACATTAATTGGAAGTATTGCAGGTTCGATTACTGCGCTGCTCTTCGCGCCTAAAGCAGGAGCAGAACTACGTCAAGATATTTCAGATGGTGCAAAGCTGGTTACAGAGAAAAGTCAAGATTTGGCCACTAAAATTACGGATCAAAGTTCTCAGCTTTCTGCTAAAGTCGTGGAAAAGACGGAAGGAATCATTCAAGAATTCCGTTCGATCGGTAAAACAAAACCAGTGTTCGTAACGGTATCATCCTTCAGCACGGAAGAAGAGGCAAATATAGAGGAATCTATTCTAGCCGAAATCAAGAAAATTAATGAGAGCAAGTAATTAATAATTTAGGGTTCCATCAGAATCTATGATTCAGCTGCGTAGCTGAAAAAAGGTCTGTGACTTCTTCCTGCTGTTCCTTACAGCAGTTGAAGTCAGGCCTTTTTGTACTGTGGAATTGTTGAAGGCTTGTGTGAAATGGAGTAAGATGTAGGTACCTTTTTGCCGAATCAATCATAATGTAAAGGTGAAAAGAAGGGAAATTATTGAAGAAGGAAGCGGTGTGTTCGTGCAACAAGCTATTGCTATATTAGACTCTGGTGTTGGAGGATTGACCGTTGCCAAAGAAATTATGCGTCAACTCCCTCGGGAAAAAGTGATTTATTTTGGAGACACTGCCCGTACACCATACGGACCCCGTTCGTCCGAAGAAGTAATACATTTTACAGAACAGATTGTTGATTTTTTGGTTCAGTTTGACCCAAAAGTGATTGTGATTGCATGTAATACAGCTACAGCTGCTGCCCTTGAGCATATTAAGAGAAAAGTAGATATTCCGGTTATTGGTGTCATTCATCCTGGGGCTCGTGCAGCGATTAGCGCTACAAAGACAGCGAACATTGGTGTAATTGGCACGGTAGGTACGATTAACAGCGGGGCTTACACCGAAGCATTGAAACAGTTATCTCCTTATGTTCATGTGGAAAGCTTAGCTTGTCCTGCCCTTGTTCCACTTGTGGAACAAGGGGATTTTCGCTCGGAACATGCAAAAAACACGGTAGAAACTTCACTATCACGAATGAAGGAATTCCCTATAGATACACTCATTCTGGGATGTACGCATTATCCATTTTTGACGGATTGTATTAAAGAAGTTATGGGGCCGAGCGTGAAGCTGATTAGCTCAGCAGATGAAACTGCGAGAGAAACCAGCACTATTTTATATGATAAACGCAAGCTTGCTACGATAGAGGATACACCGGTTCACCAGTTTTTCTGCAGCGGAGATCCAGAGATGTTCCAAAGCATAGCCCGTTCTTGGCTAGGGGAACAGATTAAGAATACTCCTGTTGTATGGCAAGTATCCAAAATGCTGTAACTATAACTTCATTCCATTCGTATAAAAAAGCAACCTCTAGTCTGATTTTCATTCGGGCTTAGGTTGCTTTTTTGTGGTTTGTGGTCATGACTTTGATATAGATGATTATCACGGCGGACAAAGTCATATGCATATACTGCGGTAACATACGTTTTCGTTTTCTCATAGGAGGGATAAGGATGGAACGGTATGGATATCGGGAATTATTACATGACCTGGATGAAATCTGCTCGGGCAATCCTGGGATAAGATACGGTGTAATCGGAAAAAGCGTGATGGGGAAAGATATCCCCTATATTGCCATAGGGAGGGGGGAAACCCACCTTCATGTCAATGCAGGGATGCATGCAAATGAATGGCTGAATGTTCCGTGTCTGATGTTTTTTGTGAAAAACTATATCAAAGCATTGAATGAAAGAACAACATTTCATGGCCATCCGCCCGAACTTTGGTTTGAAGAAATTACATTGTGGGTACTACCTATGTTAAACCCAGATGGGATTGAGCTCGTACTGAGTGGACCTCAGGAAGATCATCCTTGGAAGAAGGAATTACTGGAGTTAAATGGGGGAGACACCAATTTTTCAAACTGGAAAGCCAACATTCGCGGTGTAGATTTAAACGACCAGTTTCCCGCCTTCTGGCAGGAGGAGGCAAGCCGGCGAGAGAAAACCGGGCCGGGTCCAAGAGATTTTGGGGGGGAGAGCCCCTTGTCCGAACCTGAATCTATTGCTTTGGCAAGCTTCACGAAAGAAAGAAAGTTTGATGCGGTCATTGCTCTTCACAGCCAGGGTCAAGAAGTATACTGGAATTATCGTAATGCGGAACCTGCATATAGTGAGAACTGGGCTGTACAACTGGCTGATGCTGCCGGGTACAAAGCGGTGAAACTTTTCGGAAGTGACGCAGGATATAAAGACTGGTTTATTCTTGAGTTTAGAAGACCAGGATTTACGGTGGAAACAGGACTTGGTGTGAATCCGCTGCCCGTATCACAGTACGATACAATTGCTCAGGAAGTGGAGCGGATCATGGTGACGGCAATGATGCTGGTGAGTGCAAAACAAAACGGTGAATAGGATGAAGAAGGCGCAGGAGGGAAATGATACATGCCCTCCGTATGCCTTCATTATGGTATGATAATCATATTCTGAACTTAGGAAGGAGTACATGACAATGAAATGGAGAAGGTTATTTTCATTAAACAGATGGTCCCATATTATTAGACGTTTACCTGCATTGCTCACTTCTTCTAAGGTGTCGATGTTTGATAAAATGTTATTTCTTGTTCCTGCTCTTTTATACTGGATTCTACCAGATGTGCTACCGTTCATGCCCATTGATGATATCGGAGTGACGATGCTGCTAATGAACTGGTTCGTGACAAGAGCGGAGCGTAAATATTCAATTAATGCTCCTAGTGATCTAAGTAATCGGTAAAAATGAGAGGTTATTCCTTGCGATTTAAGCTGTTCTTGATTAAAATATAATGTATTGTCAATGGACAGGCTTATAATCTTCACAATAAATGCCTGAAGCACTGATCACTATTTATAGATTCTAGGAGATGAATATACATGAAAGTAAAGATCACTCGTAACGCAGCGAAAGTATTGAAGCGCGAACTGGACTTGCCTGAGAATGAAGGGAAATTGGTACGCGTTCTGATTACGCTGGATCATGGCGATCACGTGCATTATGGTA
Source organism: Paenibacillus sp. J45TS6 (assembly GCF_018403285.1). GTDB lineage: Bacteria > Bacillota > Bacilli > Paenibacillales > Paenibacillaceae > Paenibacillus. The sequence goes on from NZ_BOSJ01000004.1 coordinate 375,421, forward strand.
TTGATTTTGATACACAAAAAGAAAATGATGAATTGGTTTCCACAGATAAAGAAATTGATGTTTTGCTTGAAAAAGGAAAACCAATGCTTGAAAATATTAAAGTGGACTACCTTTACTTTCCAAGAGAAGGTTTTGTAATTACAGACCCTTCACAAGGGAACAATATTAATCATTAAGCCTTTGGTGAAAGAAGAAGGGGAATAAATGGCTAACGATATTAGAGTATGTGAAAAATGTAAGCACATCAAACTAAAAAGTATGGTTTCGAAACTACAGAAGATGGCTCCTGATGCCGAAATTAAGATCGGATGTAAATCTTACTGTGGCCCATGCGGTAAACGTGCATTTGTATATATCAATGGACGATATATCAGTGCCCCTACCGAAGATGAAGTACTTGCGAAAGCAGCTCCATTTATAAAAAAATAAAGACCACTGCATAACCTCCCTAATTTCAAACCATGCTAAGATTGTAGCAGGATTTTGAGAGAAGGAGAGTGGTTTTCAAAAATGAAGCACGATCATTCCAGTTTGCAATCTTCCACTTTGGTTGCCCAGGCTTCGAGTTCCGTTAAGAAACTGCACCATGCAGTAACTGCGGCGGTATCTCAGCCTACAGAAGAGCTCATACAGCAGGCACAGAATCGATTGGTTCGTACCGAGAATGCTGTCAGAGCGGCTGAGCAGCAAACCACATATAGCGGAGTAGAATTTGCACAGGAGATTCTCTCAGAAGAGAAAGAACGTCTTTCATCCCTGAATGTGAGCAAAAAGTAAATATTCAGTGAGCAACGGCTTTATCACCCTGCACACCCAAAAAACCTGTCCGCACGAAGTGCGAACAGGTTTTTTTGTGTGTAGAAACATCACTCTTTAGCACGAAGCTTATGGATTAAGTTGTGTGTAATAAGCCGATCGGAAATGGATAATTCTAATTTGCTTTTTTCGTAAGACGGTTTGCACGCATGGATATCGGTTTGTTCACCTGCGGGCATTTCATAACATGATCCATTTTCGAACAGACGGTCTTCCGAAGGAATATATACAAGATCACTGTTTGCGAAAGCGCCAGTACGAAGTACAGTCATCCGCTTGGAGGTACTCAGTAAATCCGATCCCATAAGGTAATTATCTTCGGTAGAGATGCCGAGCAGATGTAGAACAGTAGGGGCTATATCAATTTGTCCGGCAGGTTCAAGATATATTCCCGCTTTGTCTCCATCCGGAAGGTGCATGAGTAAGGGAACCTGGTTCATCATTTGATGCATCTCAAGATCGCTGAGTGATGTACCGAGAAACGTTTCATAATCTTCTTTTTCCTTGATGGAACTGTCATGGTCTCCATAGACGAGAAGCAGGGTGTCATCCCATAGTCCTTCTTTTTTTAATTGTTCCACAAGTTCTCCGAGCGCTGCATCCGCATAATGAATGGATTGTAAGTAATCAGCCAACATTGTTTTACCAAGAGAGCCGGTGTTTAGTTCTTGTAGAGAAGCAGGCATGACATAAGGATGGTGACTGGTGAGTGTAATCATAAAAGAATAGAACGGAGCCGGATTTTTCGCTTGTTCTTCCGTTATATAATTGACAGATTGTTTGAAAAAGGATTTGTCACCCAGCGACCAGCCTACGGCTTCGTCCATAATATAGTTATTTCGGTTTATAAATTCATCGTAGCCCATGTTTTTATACATCGTATACCGGTTCCAAAAACTGCTCTCATAGGCATGGAAAGCGGCTGTATGGTATCCTTCGCTGCCCAGGATCGATGAGAGAGAGTCATATTCGTGATCCGGGTATCTAACAAAAACAGAACCCGTAGGGAGAGGATGCAGCGATATATTTGTCAGAAAATCGGCATCTGAAGTTCTTCCCTGGCCAGTTTGATGATAGAAATTTTCGAAGTAAAGGCTCTCCTTCATTAATTTGTTAAAGTGAGGTGTGATTTCTTCTCCGCCGATTTCTTTGCCAATCACAAAGTTCATGAAAGCTTCCACTTGAACAATAATTACATTCTTTCCTTTATATTTCCCAAAAGTCTCGGCCTGGGCGGCTTTTCTTGCTTCTTCTTGTTTTTCAGAAAAATAAGCAACGGTTTCTTCGAGGTCCTCGTCAGAGATCGCTGCCCGACTGTTCATACGTTCTTTGTTATAGCGATAAACATCATAGCCGTGGAAAGCAAGCAAACCCGTGACATTATAAAGAGTCATATTCCACCAGTTTCCTTCAAAAAGTCCTGCAGCCCAAGTTTTGCTGGAATGCTGAATAGGACCAACTGTGAGTATGGTGCCAAGAACGAAAGCGAGCACTCCGCTTACGAGTCTGCTTCGCAAAGAAGCTTGCTGATCTGCTCTTTGTTTTTGTACAGAATGGAGAGAACTGCGGTTTCTCCTGCTTCTTCGATATAAATGTATTACATAAAGCAGCCCAAATATAGCTAACAAGATAAGATCTACAAAGAACCATAGATCACTACTGTAAATTAGAGAACGAATACTATCTCCGAGTGAACCGACTTGTCCTGTCTGAAGCAATACCGGAACGGTTATAAAATCGCCGAAATAACGATAATAGACAAGATCTGCATAGATGACTCCCGTTAGAAGGAGATTTAATAACGACAAAGTGATGATCCGGATTCGTACGGGCAGTAGCAATACCCAAAATGAAACGATGAGTAAGGAACCAACAGCGATGACATAATCAATCCGGCTCATATCTATATTTCTTGCGTTCAGTTCATCATGAAAATATCCGAGCTTTAGAATCATGATGATCAGAAATAGAAGATAAGGAAGATAACTTCTGAGCCAGGTGAACTTTTTGCGATGTGAAACGAGTATGGGGTTTGAGATGTTAGGCAATAGGTAACCTCCAAGTGAGCCTTTTTCAGATTGAGATATTGATTTTCCTGTCTTATTATATCGCCTTAAGCCAGAGTAATAAACGTCAAGGTTTGCAAAAGAAAAGATATCGCTTTGTAATAACGATTTACTAAGGGGAAAATAAAAAAGAGGGGTAAACAATACGTTTACTCCCTCTTTGTGTATTACGACCGATCGGGTCTTGGTGGCAATGGTCCCAAAAATTGATAAAACTGAGTTTCAATACGTCCATTGTACAATTTTCTGCGTTTGTCTGCTTTTTGATTGAAATGTTTTTCGAATGATGTAGTGGAGGTGATGGCAAAGAAAGACCATGTTGGTACTTCTGCAGCAACTCTCCCTAAGGAGTAGATCAGTCTTTCAATTTCCGTTTGCTCACCGATCCGTTCCCCGTAAGGTGGGTTTGTAATCAGACATCCATAATCGCCTTTTAGGCGTACACGGGAAACAGGAAGAACATCAAGTTTAATCTCCTTCGCAAAACCGGCGCTTCTGACGGCAGCTTCTGCGACTTCAATAGCTTGCGGGTCAATATCACTGCCAGCGATTTGAAGCGGTACATCGTCTTTCACGAGATCGAAGGCTTCTTCTCGTGCTTGGTTCCACACTTCAGTAGGAACAATCGGCCAATGCTCAGCACTGAACGAGCGGCGCAGACCAGGAGCAATGTTCCAACCAATCATTGCAGCTTCAACCAGCAGGGTTCCAGAACCGCAGAACGGGTCATAAAACGGGCGATGCGGGCCCCATCTGCTCAGTTGAATAAGAGCAGCTGCCAGTGTTTCTTTCAGTGGAGCCTCGGTTACGAGTTTACGGTAACCACGTTTATGAAGGCCAGTTCCGCTGGTATCGATCGTCAGCATAGCTATATCATTGAGCAAATGGACTTCGATGACGAGACGTGGGCCATCTTCCGGAAACCATTCCGTATGATAAGTCTGCTTTAGTTTTTCTACAATGGCTTTTTTGACAATCCCTTGGCAAGCGGGAACACTGGATAATTGCGATTTATGGGAACGTCCTTGGACTGGGAATTCACCATCCGCAGGTATCCAGTCTTGCCAAGGCAGAGCTTTTGTTCCTTCAAATAGTTCATCAAACGTAGTAGCTTTGAATTCACCCATTTTAATCAGGATCCGGTCGGCACTGCGCAGCCAAAGATTACATCTGGCAATATCAATAAAATCACCGGAGAACATTACCCGCCCATTTTGGGTGGTTACATCGGTATAGCCAAGCAGTTTCAATTCTCTTGAAACGACGGCTTCTGTCCCCATTGGGGTCGTTGCAATTAATTGCAAAGGTTGCATAAAGAAACGTCAACTCCATCTTGGTCATCACTGCTGCTTATGAATGAAGCGGCAGGATTACCTTTCTTATATTTTCTTATATTTGAGTGTGTTCTTGCCTGATTGAATCAGGACCAGTACAATGATATACGCACCTTTCGTCTTTCGTCTAGAGTAGACAAAAACAAGGGTATATAAAACAAACATTTATTATAGAACAATTATGTCCATAAGGAAAGTAGAATGAAGGAGGAATTGAGTGAAGTGAATATTCATCCAGACGATTATGTAAATGATTTATATGAGGAAGATCCGCTCTTGGCTGAAGTCATCCAGACGATTAAGGAAAAAGGGATGCCAGAAGTATCTGTTGCCCCTGCCTATGGCCGATTATTAACGTTTCTCGTACAAACATCGGGAGCCAAAAAAGTGCTCGAAATCGGGGCTCTAGGTGGTTACAGCGGCATCTGTTTATCTCGAGGAATGTCTGAAGAAGGAAGACTTACCTCCCTGGAACTTAAAGAAGAATATGCAGCACTTGCACATGCCCATCTGACAAAGGCAGGGTACGGGGAGAAAGTGGAATACAAAATTGGACCTGCGGCAGACAGTCTGGAGGAGCTTAAAAAAGAAGGTAAGAAATTTGATTTCTTTTTTATAGATGCAGATAAAGAAAATTATCCCGTATATCTTGAATACGCGATACAGCTAGCAAATCCGGGAGCTATTATTGCGGGGGATAATTGTTTCTTGCGCGGCAGAACACTGAACACAGAGAAAAATGGGCCTTCCGTTCAAGCCGTTCGTAAATTTAATGAAAGCATTGCTACCGATGAACGCCTGATGAGTACCATGCTTCCTGCATATGATGGACTTGCGCTGGCGATTGTGAAATAGAGTGTCATGCGTACTATAGAAAAGTAATAAGTTAAACCTTTAACATGCTCTAGAAGGAATGATTAGAGCATGTTTTTTTATTATTTTTATTTTTCTTGACAAATAGATCATTAATCCGTAATAATTTGGTTATTCAATTAACATTTATCTTAGTGATAGTGTTTCTTTTCAATAGCTAAACATTCGTACGAATTCTGCTTTTCCCGCCATGACTTCATCTGCTTTCTAACCATCTATCTACTACTATACATTCTTTGTAAATTACTTGGTTCCTTCCTACATGAGAAACAACCTTCTAACATAAGTAACAGAAACCATATCTATTCCTATTCAATAATGTAAGCGCTTATATTATAAGATATGTATATATTTTCCTTTTGAAGATGAACGGGGTTTTCAGTCTGTTGCTTGCAGCTGGCTGACTTCCACTTCCGTCTTATATATTAAGCCATTCTAAGGAGGGATTGTCATGCGAAAAAGATTTACTCTATTGGTTTTATGTGTACTCGTTATTGCCATGATTACAGCATGTTCTGGTGGTGCCACGCCGGAAGCAGGCTCAGGAACAACAGAAACGGTCACTCCGGTTGACCAAGGCGGAGGAGATACGGGCACAGAAAAAGAGACAGAAGAAAAGGAAGACATGCTTCCCGCGTCTACCCTTGATCCAAACATGTCAGGGGAAATAACGTTTTGGACATTTCTTGATGATAAAGAGAAGTCCGCAAAGCTTCAAGAGGATTTTAACAAGGTCTATCCTAATATCAAGCTAAAAACCGTTTATGTTCCTTTTGGCGATCTACATGACAAGCTCCAAACAACGCTAGCAGCAGGGAAAGGGGCGCCTGATGTTGCACTCGTAGAACAAGGTCAGTTCCCAAGATACAGCACAACAAACGTACTTGTTGATTTGCTTGAGCAGCCTTATGATGCGGGCAAATATAAAGACCTTGTATCGGAGTACAACTGGAATCGCTGGTCTTCTATTGATGGTACGAAGCTACTTGGCATGCCATGGGATATAACGCCGGCGGTAACGTATTATCGAGCTGATATTTTTGAAGAGCTTGGTCTTCCATCTGATCCGGAAGAACTCGGAGAGTATATTCAGGACCCTGAAAATTTCTTCACACTGGCTCAGATTCTAAAAGCAAATGGTAAGTATGCTATGGAATGGAGAGATTCTCCAGTTCACTGGTACGGTGATTCTCTCGGTTATTATGATACAGAATTGAACTATATTCGAAACACAGAAGACTTTATTCAATATCTCGATATCAGTAAGCGTGTAAATCAGCTTAAGATTGCTCCGCATGATGGCATTCTAAGCGATAAAGGAAAGCAGCGTGTTAAAAAAGGGGAGTCCCCAATGTACGTTACCGGTACTTATGGAGCTAGGGATCTCAGTATTAACTTTCCAGAACAAAAAGGAAAGTGGAGAGCAACGAATATGCCGTTTGGCTTAAATGTCGGTATGGGTGGTTCTACTTTTGTTCTTCCTGCACAGAGTCAGAATAAGGATGCTGCCTGGGCTTTCATAGAGTGGGTGACCACTTCTGAAGAAGCATGGAAAGTATGGATGGAACAATCGGTTCAACCCGATTGGAAAAATATTACGAGTACAGAATGGTACAGTTCACACGTAAGTGAATATTTAGGTGGCCAGGAAGATCAAAAATTCTATACCTCTCTAACGGATAAAATTCCTGTTCGCAGATACACTCCTCTTGATGGTTTAGCATGGCCGCTTTGGGTTGAAGGCGTGCTGAATGCAATTGACAAAAATATAGATTCCAAGACAGCTATTCAGCAAACAGCAGAAAACATAGAAAAGAAGCTGAAAGCGGATAAAGAGAAATTACTTAAGCAGATTCAACCGTAAGAAGTAAGTCATGGGCGAGGAGGAATCCTCCTTGCCTGTAACGGATACCGAACGAACTTGCAAAAGGAGGTATTTCATACGTGGTTCGCTGGCTGCTTCGATATAAAATAACCCTCATTTCTATTCTAGCTGCCGCTATTTTCTTGATATGGTGGAATGATTCGAGAGGGTATGACGATGATGCAATGGCTCATATTCCTGTCTTAACAGGTGTAGAGCAGACTTCCATTTTGGAGCAGGAAGATGCCGGAAGCAAACTAGAATCCTCGTATTTGGATTACATAAAAGAGCACAGCAATCATGGGGCAGCAGATGCACAGAGCGAAAAAATCAAATTGCTTATGACGGGTGCAGTAAAGACGAGTGATCAAGGTACGGAATGGGTAGGCAATCTTGGGGAACAAACAGGTCCCTTTCTTGCGCTGACAGACGAGAATAGCTGGAGTGAATATCAATTTGAAGTACCGGAAGATGGTTTCTACCAAATAGGTATGGACTATTATGCGCTGCCAGGAAAACGGTCTTCTATTGTGAGAAGTATACAAATTGATGGCAAGTTTCCTTTTTATCAGGCTCGTAAACTGGAATTCCAAAGAATGTGGTCTGAATCTGGAGAACCCTGGCATGATAATCAAGGAAATGAATTTAATCCTGCTCGAAAAGAAGTAAGCGGCTGGCAGTACCGAGATTTTCAGGATCCAGAAGCGAAAACGTATGAACCGCTGCGTTTTTATCTAACAAAAGGGTTGCATACTTTGCGAATGACAAGTGTGAGAGAACCAGCGGCCATAGGACAGATTTATATTCACTCCCCAAAGGAGATTCCTACTTATGAAGAAGTAAGTCAAGAATATACAGCAAAAGAGTACAGTCAGACGAAAGGTGTGCTCATTAAGGTACAGGCAGAAGAATCTAGTCTACGATCTGACCCAACTTTAAAAAGAATAGAAGACCGGGAACCTGCGACCGAACCTTTTAACAAAGATGCGATCACCCTCAATACATTCGGAGGAGCTAGCTGGCGAAATGGAGGGCAATGGGCTGAATGGGAGATTGAGGTGCCGGAGAGCGGTCTTTATGAGATCGGAGCACGGTACGGACAATGGTTTTTGAACGGAATACCTGTGGAACGGAAAGTGACTATTGATGGGGAACTGCCATTTCGTGAAATGAATGGATTTGCTTTTCCTTATAAACAAGAATTCCAGATCGCAAAATTTGGTACCGAGGAGAAGCCTTATCAATTTTATCTGGAGAAAGGCAAGCATCATTTGCGAATGGAAGTTCAAGTAGGAGCGCTGGGAAGTATTCTTGAAGACATTACGAGTACGACGCGCAAAATGTCCTTAATCGGCCGTGAAGTAATTCAGGTTACAGGGACGAATCCTGATCCGAACGGAGACTGGGAGCTTGAACAGAATATTGAAAATCTTGTGCCTAGGCTTCAGCTTATGGCTCGCACGTTTGATGATACGATCAAAGCGCTTTACGAACTTGGGGTTACCGAAGGAAGTTCCGAAGTAAGTACACTGTATGAAGCGCGAGACGTACTGCTCAGTATGGCAGAGGAGACCCGGACCATACCAGGAAGAATACAACAATTTAATGATCTTCAGGCTTCTCTGGGAACATGGGTGAACTCGCTCAGTAAACAAAGTCTTCTGCTGGATTATTTAATTGTGAAGTCCCCGGATCAGGAGTGGCCTGAGCCAAGTGCAGGCTGGGTGAAAAGAACAGGGACGATGGTCTATGATTTTGTACAGTCGTTTACTAAAGACTACGGCGGGATAGGCAATGTATATGAAGGGGAAGAGGTACTTGAAGTTTGGGTAGCCAGAGGACGCGATTGGGTAGATATCATCAAGCAAATGATTGATGAAGATTTCACACCAGAAACCGGAATTAAGGTCAATGTGAATGTGATACCAGCCCAGCAAATGCAGGTACTGCTTCTGGCGAGCACTTCGGGAATTGCTCCTGACGTAGCATTAGGCGTCGATGGAGAAGTACCGATCGATTATGCGGTCAGAAATGGTCTTATCAATCTGCAGGAGTTCTCTGATTATGGTGAGATTGCAGCTCGGTTTAGACCGGGTGCGCTCATACCGTATGAATATAATGGCGGAAGTTTCGCCCTGCCGGAAAATCAAAACTTTAATATGCTTTTTTATCGTAAAGATATTATGGAGGAACTTGGATATTCGGAAGAAGAGATGCCGGATACTTGGGAAGAGGTTATGGATCTTATTCCTATTTTGCAGCAAAACGGAATGGATTTCTTTTACCCTCATGCACCTAACAATCCTGCTCTTGCTATTAATGAATTTGCTCCGTTCTTGTTCCAACATGGTGGAGAGTTTTATCGTGAAGACGGTAAGATATCCAATCTCGATTCACCAGAAGCGATGGAAGCTTTCAAGATGTGGACAGGACTATTTACGAATTACAAAATTCAGAAACAGGCTGATTTTTATAACCGATTCCGTTCTGGTGAAATGCCGATTGGCGTAGCTGATTACTCGACTTATGTCCTGTTATCTACGGCTGCTCCTGAGCTTACTGGTTGGTGGGGAATGAAGCCAATGCCAGGTATGGAAGAAGCAGATGGTCAAATTAATCGATCTACTGGCGGACTCGCACAGACGGGAATGATTTTTAAAGATACAGAAATGAAAGAAGAATCATGGGAATTTTTAAAATGGTGGACTTCAGCAGATGCACAGGAACGGTTCGGGTCTGAACTGGAAGCGCTGCTTGGAGTAGAGGCAAGATGGAACACGGCCAATGTCGAAGCGCTTAAACGTCTGCCGTGGCAAGAGAACGATATTAACGCTATTTTGGAGCAATGGGAATGGTTTAAAGAACGTGAAGTCGTCATTGGTGGATACTACACCACAAGACATATCGCTAACATATGGAACGAAATCGTGCTAAACGGCAAAATTACCCGTGAGGCTGTGGAAGAGGGAGTACGCGAAATTGACAAGGAACTACGGAAGAAAAGGGAGGAGTTTGGTCTAGATGATGACTCATAATCGTTCCACGCTCTGGCGGGAAATAAAAAAGAATCGGGTGTCCTATTACTTCCTGGCCCCGTTTCTGATCCTGTTCACACTTTTTACCATCGTTCCTGTTGCTACTTCCATTGGTCTAAGTTTCACTTATTACAATATTCTAGAGCCGCCCAAGTTCATTGGGTTATCTAATTATCGATTGTTGTTTGTTGATGATGATATTTTTCTTAAAGCCATTGGCATTACATTAAAATTCGCATTTATTACGGGCCCGGTTGGGTACATTATGGCTTTCCTCCTGGCCTGGCTGATTAGTCAAGTTCCGCAAAAATACCGTTTTTTCTATACTCTTTGTTTCTATACTCCATCAATAACGAGTGCGACAGCAATGTCCGTCGTATGGCTCTATCTATTCGCTGGGGATCGAAGAGGTCTACTTAATTACTACGCAAGTAAACTTGGGATCATCAACGAGCCTTATTTATTTTTACAAAATGTAAATTCAATTGTTCCTGTTATTATTATTGTTTCTTTATGGATGTCAATGGGTGTTGGCTTCCTAGCATTCCTTGCCGGTCTGCAGAATGTTCCCAAAGATTTATATGAAGCAGGTTCTATTGACGGCATCAGGTTCAGGTGGCAACAGCTTTGGTACATTACGCTTCCTTCTGTCAAACCTCAGCTTTTATTCGGTGCTGTTTTGCAGGTTGTCAGTTCCTTGACCGTATTTGATATCAGTGTGCAGCTCGTGGGTTTACCAAGCCCGCTGTATGCAGGACATACGATTCTTGCGCATTTGTTTGACTATGCATTTATTAAGTTTGAAATGGGATATGCCGCAGCCATTGCTGTTGTACTCTTCTTCATGATGATCGGTCTGAACCGACTGATTTTTAACTGGCTGGGAAAGGACTGATTCGTAATGTTTGGCACATACCAAGGCAAGAAAAGGGATGTTGGAGGTATCGTCCTATATATCTTTCTGACGCTGCTCGGGTTGCTTATGCTGGCTCCTCTAGTTTATATGATCTCTACAGCGTTCAAACCAGTTAGTGAACTATTTTTATTTCCACCTCGTTTTTTTGTAAATAATCCAACCCTGCTGAATTTCAGGGATTTGCTCTTAGTTACAGGTACGACATCGGTTCCTTTTTCACGCTATATCTTCAACAGTTTATTTATCAGTATTTGTATTGTGTTTTTTGGAGTTATGATCTCCGCTATGGCTGCATATCCGCTTGCTAAGCACAATATGCCTTTCAGAGGGGCGATCTTTAATATGGTTGTGCTTGCCCTTATGTTTTCACCGCTTGTTGTGCAGATTCCGCAGTATTTGCTCGTAAGCAAGCTCGGGCTCATTAATACGTATTGGGCTTTAATTCTTCCTTATTTGGCAGCACCGATGGGAATGTTTCTTATGACACAGTTTCTTCGTCAACTGCCGGATGCTCTTCTTGAAGCAGCTCGTATGGACGGGGCATCGGAATGGAAAGTTTTTGTCAGTGTTGTTCTTCCCATGTTAAAACCGGCGATTTCTACGTTTGCCTTATTCAGTTTTATTTCCGCTTGGAATGATCCTTATCCAGCGATGGTCTATACAACGGAAGAAGATATGAAGTCGCTGCCCCTGGCAATTCAGACGATCGGCGGAGGGGCAGGCGTTGTAGCCAGGGTAGGTACGCTTGCAGCTGCATCTTTGCTTATGATTATTCCAACGATCCTCGTATTTATCATTACACAGCGAATGGTGCTGCAGACGATGGCCCATTCGGGGCTGAAGGAATAGGGAGGAGCATATGAAACGTTGGCTTCGATACGGATCGCTACTAATTGCTGTACTTTTTGCGAGTGTTACTGTTGAACCTGCTTTCTCTTATGCAGACGCACCTTATCACGGATATACCGAAAATACGCATGGAGATCGTGTTCACTCCATTAACGGGTATTTTTATGAACGTTCTATTGAAGGAGTGGAACTTGAATCTGGTCCACTGAATGCCCCCGAAGATATCTTTGTAGGTTCGGATGATTCCCTATACATTGTAGATACCGGTAACAGCCGAATTTTACATCTGACAGAAGACGGTAAGCTGATAAAAGTAATGGGTGCAGAAGAAGGAAAAGGAAAACTAAACGAACCGAAAGGGGTATTTGTAACCGGTGATGGCACCGTTTATGCAGCGGATACCAAAAATCAGCGGATTGTCATTTACAGTGCGGATGGTACGTATCAAAAAGAATTCGCAAAACCTGAAAGTCCATTGCTCGGTGCCAGTTTTTCCTACTCACCTTCGAAGCTGCTTGTTGATAAGCGGGGCTATATGTTTGTTGTAAGTGATGGGAATACACAGGGGCTGATTCAGATTGATCCGAATGGGCAGTTTAGAGGATTTTATGGAGCCAATCATATCGGATTTAGCTGGAGTCGATTGTTTGTAAGAATGCTTGCGACGGATGAACAAAAAGCAAAACTTGCGACAACAAAGCCGCTAGAGTTTTCAAATGCAGTTCAGGATAAGGAAGGATTTATCTATACAACGACCCTTGGTACGGAAACAAATCAGGTGAAACGATTGTCTCCTGTCGGGGTAGATACACTGAATCCCGGAGTAAAGGTATATGGAGATCAATCATTCGATTCTATCCCTGCTTTTATTGATATTACGGTAGATGAGAACGGGGTAATGACGGCGCTGGATTTAATGAATAGCAAGGTTTATCAGTATGACAAATTAGGCACTTTGCTTTTTGTTTTTGGAGGACTAGGAGAGCAGAACGGACTTTTTGTGACACCTTCGAGCATTGCTCAGTCTAGTAAAGGTACGATTTATGTCGTGGATAAAGGCCGAAATCGGGTCGATCTGTTCCGTACCACTCCTTTTGCGGATACGGTCCATGAAGCTTCTAAGTTGTACGTTGATGGAAGATATGAAGAGGCAGAAGGGCTGTGGCAGCAAGTGCTGCAGCAAAATGGAAACTTCGATTTAGCTTATTTTGCAATTGGCAAGTCTCTTTATAAAGCACAACGTTATCAAGAAGCGATGAGTTACTTTAAACTAGCAGGTGCTCGCGGTGAGTATTCTGATGCCTTTTACGAGTATCGAAAAGAATGGATAAGAGAGTACTTTGCCTGGATTAGCGGTGGGATCATTGTTCTATTTCTCTTCCTGCGATATCTGTTGCCTCGAATGATGAGAAAAATGCTGCGGGGCTTTCGAGCTTACAGTAAGAAAGAAAAGCATCCGCTGCCACAACCTCATAGCGATCGCACAATGAAAGGAGGCCAGGCTAAATGAGAACAACAGCACAAATGATGTTTGGTGTGTTAAGGCATCCTTTTGATTTTTATGAGGAGATTCAAAAAACAAATCGCATTCGATGGCGTGATGCTGTCATTGTTGTACTTTTGGCATATATAGCACGTATGTTGTCACTTGTACTAACTGGATACGCATTTGAAACAAGAGAGCCGTACGAAATATCATACCTTCATGAGTTTGTCTGGATTGTGGTTCCCTGGTTTACCTGGTGTGTATCGAACTGGGGAGTCAGCGCTATCCTTGATGGAGAGGGAAAATTTAAAGAAGTGGTTGTAGGCAGCGCTTTTGCACTGGTTCCCTATATCGTCTTCATCGTTCCTATAACACTGCTTACCTTTGTATTTTCTTTACAAGAATATTCTACGTATTCGGTCCTAGTCAAAGTCGTGTTCATATGGACTGCATGGCTCCTGCTTCTCAAAGTGAAAAAAATTCATGATTTTGAATTTGGAAAGTTAGTGTTTATTACACTGCTTAGTATGATTGGAATCGCAATTTTATGGTTTATCGGCATACTTATGTTTGGTCTGATCAATCAGCTTATTCAGTTCATTATTGAACTGTTTAGAGAAATGAACTTCCGAAAGTAGGTGTTAATCATGCGGATGAAAAGCAAATGGATATTTATTCTCGCTTTGGTGCTCGGATTCAGCTCTAATCCCTACTTCGGTTCAGCATCAGGCCAGTCTAATCGATCAAGTGCAGAGATGGGTAATTCCATTCAAATTGCCTTAGAAGAGACGGATCTGTCTTTGGAGGAGACTGGAAATGAACCTAGTGAGGATACTCAGGAGCAGGAAGCGGATCAAGCAGAGGAATCGGCTAAGAACGAGGAAGAACAGGAAGTAGCTGCTGAAGAAGAAGTTTCTGAGGGAACAGACACAGCAAACCCAATATTATCTCTCGGTCCTTATCCGATTACGGCCACAAAAAAAGTGACAGAGAATGATAAACTCGAGCTTTTTATCGATGAGAAGAACGGGAATATTAGGCTGGTCGATAAATTAACAAAAAAAGAATGGCTTGGCGCACCCCAAGTAGACCGGACTACGATGCCAAATAATAAAAAATATATGGATTCTCCACTTCATATTAAATACACCGAAGGGACGGATACAGTTCAGACGCACACTCTAAAAGAAAAAGAGAATGAACTGTCGATCGAGTATACCGAACTAGGGGCCAGGTTAAGCTTCCTGCTTCCTATAGAAAAGCTCGAAATTACTATGGAATATAAACTTCTTAGTAATGGTCTCGAAGTTCTTATACCTGAAGAATCTATTAAAGAAACGGGTACAGCTCGAATTGTAAGTTTAGAACCGTTGCCTTTTTTTAATGCAGCTGCGGGAGAAGAGAAAGGAGCTATCTTTATTCCTGACGGTTCTGGAGCGCTGATTCATTATAAAAAAGAACATCCGATGTTTTACTCAGGGTATTCAGAATATGTATATGGTGCAGACCCCATCTATGTAAGCGCGGAGCATACGAATATCGAGGCGAATTTCCGTAAAGCAAATCCACCCAAAGAAAAAATTGCAATGCCCGTATTTGGAAATTACCGCGGTGATGTTGGGTTTTTAGGAATCGTTACAGAAGGGGATTATGATGCCAAGATCAATGCCACCCCTTCCGGTATACGGAATATTCCGCTGTACCGCGTTTCTTCTGAATTTGTTTACCGCAAAAACGATGTAATTTTTATCGGGTCATCCGGTCAAATCCCTTTTTATCAAGGAGAACGGATTCCGGGAGAGAGACGGGCTCAGTTCATATTACTCCAAGGCGATGAAGCCGATTATGTAGGGATGGCAAAAGCCTATCGTGAGTATCTGACGACAAGTAAAGGAGTTACCCCAATTACGGAAAATGCTTCTTCCATGTCGATTCGTTTGGTCGGAGGAATCATGAGGGATGAGATCATAGGGAGTACATTTATTGAGATGACTACTTTCCGTGAAGCTCAGGAGATCATTGATCGTTTTGCTGAAGAAGGCATGACAAATATAAGGATTACACTGGAAGGGTATGGCAAGAACGGTTTATATGGAGATCAGCCTAAGCATTTCCCAATTTCCAAAAAGCTTGGAGGAGAAAAGGAATTACGAGAACTTGCTGCTTACGCAAAAGACCGCGGTATTAGTTTATATGTAGAAGCGAACTATGCTCGTGCTTATGAGGATAGCAGCGGAATACGGAAAAGTAGAGACGGCATTAGAGGAATGGATCGGGAACTTGCCGTAAGCTCGGAATACGAAGTCTCCAGTGGATGGAATGATGACAGTGAAGTATTTTACTGGCTCAAACCCGATCGAATCATTGAAAAATTCGTAAGCAAAGAACAAGAAAAATTCAAAAAAATAGGTGCTTCGGGTATTCAGTTTTCCTATTGGGGAGAGACACTCATGTCTGATCTGGATCCGAAAAGTATCTCTACAAGACAAAGCATTGCAGAGAAATGGATAAAAGCAATGGATACCGTGCGAAGCTCCGATTTAAAATCAGGAGTTAGTTACGGGAATGCGTATACTTACGGTCATATTGATACCATTGATAATGTACCGCTTGATTCCAGCCATTTTATTTATACAGATGAAACCGTTCCTTTCTACCAGATTGTACTCCGTGGCCTCATACCGTACAGCGCTAGTCCAACCAATCTGCGAGATGATGCGATTAATGAGAAACTTCGTATGATTGAATATGGTGCGCTGCCAAGTATGCGACTCACTTTTCAGCCAACGAACCTGTTGCAGCGAACAATGGAAGATGAACTGTGGAGCTCCGAATACACGTACTGGTCTTCCGTGGCTGCTGAAGAATTTGGTCAGTTACAGGAGTTATATAAGCAGCTTGAGGGAGCAGTCATTGAAGATCATAAGCAGATTGAAAGCGAGGTCTATGTTACTACCTACAGTAATGATATCTCTGTATATGTAAATTATCGTACAGAAGCAGCTGTGATAGAAGGATTGACTGTACCTGCGCTTGGATACATCGTGCAAGAAGGAGGGGGAGCATAAGAGATGAGAAAATCAAAGCTCTCCATGCGAGGCAGACACATTCTAGAGGGGTATGGGTTTATTTCGATATGGATCATAGGTTTCATGCTGTTTATGGCGTACCCCTTGGGTCAGTCCTTATATTATTCCCTAAATCATCTTACGGTCACTGAAAAGGGGCTCGTTGCAGAGTTTGCTGGACTTACAAATTACCGAGCTGCCTTTACGACAGATGTTGATTTTTTACCGTTACTCCAAAAAACAATGACCACCATGCTTACACAAGTACCACTTATTCTTATCTTTGCCATGTTTAGTGCACTACTGCTGAATCGGAATTTTAAAGGCAGAGTGATCTTTCGCGGAATCTTCTTTTTGCCCGTGATTATTGCTTCGGGTGCCATTTTAAGAGAACTACTCGAGCAAGGAGCGGCCCAGCTTCCTATTTTTTATCAATATGGACTCTTTGGGATGCTGAATGATTTTATTCCCGGTGCTGTTCTTGGTCCCTTATTAAAATATGCAGACTCTCTTACCCTGGTCATGTGGGATGCCGGTGTACAGATCCTCATCTTTATTGCTGGACTACAGACGATTTCTCCTTCTTTATACGAGGCAGCAAAGTGTGACGGAGCGACCAAATGGGAGGCTTTCTGGAAAATTACTTTTCCGATGATTATGCCGATGATCTTTGTAAATACACTCTACAGTGTAGTGAACTCGTTCACGAAAACGGATAACCATATCATGAACCACATTATGAATAATGTATTTAAAACAAATAATTATGCCTATGGTTCTGCAATGGGTTGGATTTACTTTATCGTGATTTCGATTGTACTGGCTGTAATCTTCTTCTTATTCAGAAAAAGCTTGCTGCAGACAGAGGGGAGGGCTTGATATGTTGAAATCCGTTATTAGAAGATGGACAATGCCTTCTACTGTTTTATCTGATAAGCAAGAGTTGGGTTGGCAAATTCGAGCTGTACGAAAATCGGGACAAACCATTAAAGGCATCCTTTTTTATCTCACCATTTTAAGCTTATCTTTTGTTTTCATGTACCCACTACTATACATGGTATCCAAATCACTAATGCGACCGCAAGATATTGCAGATGCAACCATACGATGGATCCCTAAAGAGTTCAGCTTAGTCAATTACAGTATTGCCATGAACGAGATTAATTTTTGGAGAGGACTTCTCAACAGCTCCATTATTTCGTTTGGCAGTGCTGTACTTCAAGTATTAAGTTGTTCATTAGTGGGTTATGGCTTTGCACGTTATCGGTTTCCAGGGCAAGCTCTATGGATGGCTCTTGTCGTATTTACGTTTTTGGTACCTCCGCAAACGATTGTAGTCCCATTGTTTACGTTTTTTCTTGATTTAGGATGGGTGAACACTCATCTACCCTTTATCGTACCTTCTGCACTTGGTCATGGACTGAAGGGAGCATTGTTTGTCTTAATCTTTGTTCAATTCTACCGCAGGCTTCCTACGGTATTTGAGGAGGCAGCACGTATTGACGGGGCAGGGGCGTTTCGAACTTACTGGACGATCATGTTTCCTTTAGCCAAACCTGCGATGCTTGTTGTATTTCTATTTTCAGTCGTATGGCATTGGAATGACTTATTTCAGCCGAATATGTATTTGTTGGTACCGGAATATTTTAACCTTGCTCAAAATATGGCTTTATTTAATGGAAACGCAAATCTTGAATTTCAACAGGCAACTCAAAGTATTTCTGCCAGCAGTGCAATTGGTCTAGCTCCGACACTCCAAAATCAAATTATGGCGGCAGCTGTACTTACACTACTTCCTGTTCTTATTCTTTATATGTTTACACAACGATATTTTGTAGAAAGTGTGGAACGAAGCGGTATCGCAGGGGAATAGGGCGACGGTTATACTATGCATTTCTTATATGGATTTATCATGTTAAATTTAAAACGGCAGCACTCCCGCTATTACATGAGCCCGGGGGTGCTGCTGTTTATACGTCTACTTTTTCATAGTATAGTTTGAATACCAAGTCCTGATTATAGTTGCCGAACCCTGTTCCAAATAAAGTAGCTCCTCCGATATGCTCGGCATCTTCTTCCACGGCAATTCGAAACGTCCACTGTTTTGAGCGAATATCCACATCCTCTAGTGTTATATCTGAGATTTTATGTCCATCGATAAAGGTGCCGTCTTTGTTTACACGTAGCACCTTATACAGTCCATATTGGTTAATCTCATCCCACCACCATTCGGGTGTGAATTTGCCGCGCGATCCACCAAAATCTCCAGGGCTCGTCCAAATACCAAGCCGTATCCCATTGAAGAAGAAAGAGATATCGGAAGGCCAATTATCATTAGCCGAAGGAGCTTCGGAAGAAATCTCAAAGGAAATCTCAAGTTCCGTAGGTTCTTCGCTTTTTAGAATAAAATTCGCAGTTCGATACTCTACATAACCTTTTGTAAACCATAAAATTTTTGCGTTTACTCTTTCTGCATCAAGAAAATATCTGGGTTCGTCAAACATACCGATTACTTTTGTGGTTGTTGCAAGGCCGCAGGTTGGCTCAACAACGAAATCACTATAATGACCTATGGATACGATGTATTCGTGGAACCTACGACGTGTTCTTTCTTTTTGAGGAAAGACAATTTCAATACCTTCCGTAGTCAGCTTACACATTTTCTTAGTCCCATTTTGACCCGAAACAAGACTGGATGTAATAATTCCTGCTTTCTCTAGTTTCTTAACATGCATCGTCATGATCGCACTGCTTAAGTTTAGAGCTTGTGCTAGTTCTTTTACGTTCATATCTTGATGTGACAGCAGCTCAATCATTCGCAGCCTGACATCACTTGCAAGTGCCTCATACACAGGCAGATATAATTCATTTGTACTAATGATCATGAGAGTGAAGTCTCCTTCGGTCAATTGGTTATTCCAGTATATATTTGGAATTGATGGATTAATTATATTATAAATAGTTCTAGGATACTATGCTAAGGTTTCTATAATATTTGATCATATTTATTCTTAATAGAATGAGCTAAGTATATTTACGAAAAAAGTAAAAAGGACTTTCTATCAAGCATCATAGAAGAGCTTGTAGAAAATCCTTTTTACAAACGAGGCAACGAGATCGATATAAATAAATATGGTTATCGTGATCTAATAGACTTTCGTGAATAGAGTTTTGTCCGTACCCAAACCACATTAATGAGAAGAAGCACACCTGAAATAATAAAGAGACCTTCAATCCCAATAAAACCGGATAAGAACCCTCCGACTACAGCGCCAATCATATTTCCTAAAGCCAGTGTACTGCTGTTAAATCCAAAGGCCCGGCTTTCCATTCCGTCGGGGGTATACTTGCGAATTAGAGAGTTGACGCTCGGAAGCAGTCCTCCCATAAATACGCCCATGAGAAACCGGATCACGACAAGCTGCCATACACTATGGACGAAAGCTTGAGGTATCAGGGTTAAGGCCGCTCCAATCAGTGCGAAAGTCAAGATTCGATGGGATCCAACCTTATCACTCAGTTTACCGAGTAGTGGAGAAGTAATCATATTTGAAATACCTGCTACTGCACTGACCACTCCTGCAAAGAAAGCAAGATTCTCTGCTGTACCATGGAGCTTATGTACATATAGCGGCAAGAGTGACATGGGGCTTACCATTGCAAACTGCAGAAGAAATGTAACTGCAAATAACGCAGGTAATTGAGGCGCTTTTGTCAGCTCACGTAAACCTTCCATAACGGACTGCTGGGGCAGATGTGAAGCTTCTTCCCGATCGAATTTTTCTCTAACCAAAAAGAGTGCCAGCATGGACGCAATAAATATAAGTGATCCCGTAATGTAAAAGATAGGTCTAAACCCTACCAGATCAGCTAGAATTCCGCCAATGAGGGGTCCAAGAATCGTACCTGCAACTTGTCCAGATTGAACCGTTCCCATTGCAAAACCCATTTGTTTTTTCGGTGTCGTTCCAGAAATAAGTGCTACAGCGGCGGGGTTAAAGCCAGATATTGTACCGTTTAATAAGCGAAGGAACAACAGATGCCAGGGGCTCGTAGCGAGTCCCATAAGGGCAATTACAATCGCCATCCCGAATCCGGAGCGAAGCAACATGATTTTTCTGCCATATTTATCTGCGAGTTTTCCCCATAGAGGTTGAAAGATAAAGGATGTCAGAAAGTTAGCAGCAAAAATAAAACCTGCCCATAGTCCGATTTCTCGTTCACCTGTTACACCAAGGTCTTGAGCGAGATAAAGGGACAGAAACGGAGTTACCATCGTCATGCCTGCGTTAACGAGAAACTGTCCGAACCAGAGCACAATGAGATTGACTTTCCATGATTTCAAGGCGCCAGTTCACTTCCTTTCTGCCGTTTCTTAAGTTGAGTGTTTCCATTACTTCAGTATAGCACACTGAATTTTTGTTATCGGTTAAGCAGTTTAATGACAGAAATTCTTTACAACTTCTTCAGATGTCTTTCATGTTAGGCAGAAAAGCTTCATCTAATTGTCAAGGGATGTTCGGTTTCCTATCCTTGTTACCTACTCATAAAAAGGGCATAATGAAGTAAAGACTTTACAATAGGGGAGGCCCCAAAATGGCATACAATAATACGTTTATAGAAGCCAGCTTCAAAAGACAAGTAGATCGGTTGCCTGTATGGTACATGAGACAAGCGGGGCGCTATGACCCTGAATATCGGAAGATAAAAGAAAAATACACACTTTTGGAGATTTGTAAACAGCCGGAACTTGCAGCTGAGGTGACGATGTTGCCCGTACGCAAGCTGGGTGTGGATGCAGCTATTCTTTATTCCGACATTATGAATCCGGTAGCTTCTCTTGGTATTGACTTTGATATCGTCAAAGATATTGGGCCTGTCATCGATAATCCAATTCGCTCAGCGGCTGATATTGATCGTCTTAAACCCATTGATGTCGATAAGGATCTATCCCACATCATGGAGACGATCCAAATATTAGATCATGAACTTCAGGTTCCGCTTATTACTTTTGCAGGGGCGCCTTTTACAATAGCAAGCTATTTAATCGAAGGCCGTCCGTCGAAAAGTTACATACGAACGAAAGAAATGATGTACAGCGAGCCCGCTCTTTGGTTTACATTAATGGACAAACTTGGAGATATGGTAATTACTTATGTTCGTCATCAAATTGAAAATGGAGGAAAAGCTTTTCAGGTGTTTGACAGCTGGGTAGGAGCTCTTGCCCCGCAAGACTTCAAATACTATGTACTGCCTACCATTACTCGTATCTTTGATGAGCTGTCGGATCTAAAAGTACCTAAAATTTACTTCCCAGGCGTGAGTTCAGGTGAACTGCTTCCTACACTGCATGAGGTCAAAGCAGATATTATTGGTCTTGACTGGAGAGTCTCTATTACCGAAGGTCGCTTGCGACTCGGTGAGAAGTTTGCCGTACAAGGGAATCTAGATCCTTATGTGCTGACTGCCCCAATGGACACGATTAAGAAATATGCCAAAGATATTATTGATCAAGGCATTCAGTCTCCTGGCTATATATTCAATCTGGGGCATGGTTTATTTCCAGAGGCTTCGATTGATAAATTGAAAGAACTTACAGATTATGTTCATGAATATTCAGAGCAAGCCATTCGTGCACAGAAGTCAACTGTATTTTAAATAAGACGAACAAGGATGGATGAGATAATGAATCAAATAGGTGTACTCGTCATGTCGTACGGCACTCCTCAAAGTATGGAGGATATTGAAGCATATTATACACATATTAGACGCGGGAATAAGCCAACGGAAGAGCAACTCGCTGAACTCACCGAACGATATGAAGCGATCGTTGGCGGAGTTTTTCCGCTTCGCGAGAATACAAACAAGCAAGTGGAATCATTAGAGCAAACTTTGAAACAGGATGCTAGAACCGCAGGTACTGAATATCGTTGTTATCAAGGTTTGAAGCATGCGAGCCCATTTATCGAAGATGGAGTAGATGCGATGGCGGCAGACGGTATTAAAAAAGCAATTGGAATCGTACTTGCTCCTCATTACTCTACAATGAGTGTTGGTTCATATATTAAGAGAGCACAGGCAAAGGCAGAGGAACATGGGATAGAGATGAGTTTTATTGAATCCTATCATTTACATCCGAAGCTCATAGAGGCACTTACCATGCGAGTGGTTGCTAAGCTGAATGATTTTGAAGAGGCGGGAGCGATCCGCAAAGATGTTCGGGTATTGTTTAGTGCTCATAGTCTGCCGGCAAAAATCGTAGAGATGGGTGACCCATATCCGGAGCAACTGCTTGAAACTTCCAAGGTTGTAGCAAAACAAGCTGGAGTAGAACGTTGGCAGTTCACTTGGCAAAGTGCAGGTCGTACAGCAACGCCTTGGCTTGGACCGGATATTCTTGATACACTGCAGGAACTTAGCAAAGAAGAGGTTGAGGATGTACTGGTAGCACCTATTGGTTTTGTATCCGATCATCTGGAAGTACTGTATGATCTGGATATTGAAGCAAAAGCGGTCGCTAAAGAACTGGATATGCGACTCATGCGCATCGATTCACTTAATAGTGACCCGCTTTATATGGAAGCACTGAGTGATGTTATTATTAGACGTGCTGATGAAAAGTGGAACGCTTAATTAGTAATCTTATATAACGTGTGATTTGTGTTACATTCCATTGAAATAACCGCAAGCAGCTCTTCATAGGAGCGCAGCTTCGCGGTTATTTTTGTTTACCTATAATTCTATTTGTCTCTATGAATTCACACCAAATATCCTTTAAATGGTATAATAGATTCGTTTCATAGACTCGTTAAGATTACTTTACTAGTCAATTATAGTAAGAAGGAGATTTTATGCTACCCTCAAGAACAGAAAGAAGTAAAGCAGCCAAAAAGAAAAAACAACGGAAGAGAACCCAGAAATGGATAACCATTAATATGGTGTTGGTTTTACTGGTTGCAGGTTTTATGATTGCGATTAGGACAGGAAACATGCCGTGGATCTTAAGCAATAACCAGGATCAAGCCGATATGGTGGATAATTCCGATGTATCAAATTCAGCTCCAGAGAGTAACGAGCAACTTACTGATGATACCGAGCAGGATATAGCTGATGATAAGGAACAAGAGGCAACTGATGATAAGGAACAAGATGTAGATGATAAACAGCAGCAGGGCAGTGAAGGACAAGGACAAGCTCTCGATCTGTCCCAAGGCGAGGAACGGAAGCAGGAATCGGTGTCTACATCACAAGAAGAGCAAGACTTGATAAACGAACCTGATCAGAAACTTGATGATGAGTCGAATAAATCAGATGAGGCCAAAGAATCAGCAAAGGAAGAAGAATTAATAAATACGGCTGCTAAAGAGTCAATTACTATGCACTTTGCAGGGGATGTTCAATTCTCAGGTAAAGTAGAGGATTTATTATTAAAAAAAGGGTTCGACTATCCGTATCAACACTTGGGCTCCTTATTTACAAATGACGATCTCACATTCATTAATTTGGAGACACCTGTCACTACAGGTGGAGTAGCAGCTCAAAATAAAAGCTTCGTATATAAATCATCCCCGAAAGCTCTCAAATCACTAGCTGCTGCGGGTGTGGATGTCGTAAACTTGGCCAACAATCATATATTGGACCAAGGAGTAAAAGGTCTTACAGATACACTTACGCATCTGAAAAACAATAAACTTAGCTATGTGGGTGCTGGCCTGAATCGAAAGGAAGCCTATAGCCCTGTTTATTACGAGAAAAATGGAATCAAAATTGCATTATTAGGTTTTACAAGAGTTATTCCTGAAGCGAGTTGGCGGGCAGAAGCAGGGAAACCTGGTGTGGCGGACGCATATAATAGCACGGAAGCGGTAAAAGCCATAAAGCAAGCTCATAAAAAGGCGGATCTCGTGATTGTGATGGCTCATTGGGGACAAGAGCGGCATACAACACCGGATGAGAATCAAAAAAAACTAGGTTATGAATTTATTGATGCAGGCGCAGATCTTGTGATTGGCGGTCATCCCCATGTACTTCAAGGATTAGAGTCCTATAAAGGGAAATGGATCGCTTATAGCACGGGTAATTTTATTTTTTCAAGATCAGCTACAGCGGAAACGTGGAAAACGGCTATCTTTGAGGCAACATGTCAAAAAGATGGGAAATGCGGTATCAAATTATTACCTTATCATGCGGAGCTTGCACAGCCCGTTCCGATGAACAAGAAAGAGGGAGCAGCACTGCTGCGTGAGATTCAGAATAGATCATTTGGAGCTAAAATAAGCGAAGACGGGACGGTCTCATCCATAAAATAAATCGTTCCTGCAAAGAGGGTGAAGTTAGATGGACAATCCATGCGTAGCACATCGCGGTTATTCTTCCCTTGCTCCCGAGAATACAATCGCTGCATTCAAACTGGCTATGGAGCAAGAGCAGGTTTCCTGGATAGAGCTTGATGTGCAGCTCTCTCGTGATGGAGTTCCTGTGATAATCCATGATTTTCGTCTGGAACGAACAACAAATGGCAGCGGCAATGTAAGAGATCATACCCTTGCTGAACTAAAGAAACTGGATGCTGGAAGCTGGAAATCGAAAAAGTATGCGGGGGAACGTATTCCTACACTGACTGAAGTGCTTGAACTTACCAAGGGGAAAGTAAAGCTTAATATTGAGCTGAAAACGGTCGGTAATATGTATCCTGATTTGGCAGCTTCTGTTATTGGAAAACTGTATGGCGTATGGAAACCTCGTGATTATGTTATTACCTCTTTTGAGAAGAAGGCATTACGGCAGGTAAAACAAATTCATCCCGATATTCCGACAGGGCTGATTATTAATGCATCTCCTGCAGACCTTGCAAGGCAACTAGAAGAACTAGGATGTCATTTTCTATCCATTGGATATCCTTATGTCACGAAGTCGCTTATAAAGGAGATGAATAGTAAAAATATTAGAGTCATGGCATGGACGATTGATTCATCGCGTATCATGCGTAATATTGCGGCGCTTGACCCAAGTATTATGCTGTGCACGAATCGGCCTGAATTGTGGAACAAAGCGAACTCCAGGAAGTTATCGAAATTATTCAAACCTAATTCATCCAAGTAGACATGACTAGAGGAGAGAAGAGATATGCAGAGAACAATTCGAAATGTATATTGTGTGGGGCGAAATTACCGACTTCATGCTGAAGAACTAGGGAATGCCGTTCCGGAAGAACCGATGATTTTTATGAAACCATCTCATGCACTTGTAATGATGAATGGACAGACTCTTGCACTACCCGAAGGACGCGGAGAAATCCATTATGAAGCAGAACTTGTCATCAAAATTGGAAAAGAGGTTTGTCCTGGAGAGGTTATAAATCAAGTAGTGGACTCCTACGCTTTCGGCATTGATTTTACCCTGCGTGATGTACAGTCTAAGCTAAAAAGCAAGGGACACCCTTGGACAGCAGCAAAAGGTTTCCTTGGTTCTGCTCCCATCAGTGAGTTTAAGCCTTTTGAAGGAATAGACGCTCTTATGGCATCCGATTTCACGCTGAATAAGAATGATGAGGAAGTGCAGCGGGGCAATATTCAGGACATGATCTTTAGTCTCCAGGACATTGTAGATTATGTAGCACTGCATTATGGACTTGGTGAGGGAGATATTATATTTACAGGAACGCCTGCAGGCGTTGGACCAGTCAAGTCTGGGGATATGCTAAAACTAAGCTTTGCCGGTGAAGATATAGGCAGTATTACGATCAAATAACCTGATGAAAGACAAAAGGAACTAAATAAGGACACGCTTTTGCGACTATCCTGAATCAGCTAGTTGCGATTGCGTGTTTTTTTATATTGTCTGATTCAATAGCTGGACTGACTCGGCATGGATCCGCGTGTTATACTATTGAAATATAAAATAGATGTACAGGAGAACTGACACTTATGGACTATATATGGGGCACTTTATTTGCACTCCTCGTGGCTGGTGCTGCCTATAGGAAGAAATCACTCACAGGTTCGGGTTTTGCTGCAGCTGTTGTGATGGGTGCAGTATACTATGGAGCAGGTAATTTATTCTGGTTCGGCACCTTGCTGCTATTTTTTATTACTTCGACCCTGCTCTCGAAATATAAGAAACGTGAGAAGCGTGAATTAGAAAAATCCTATGCTAAGACTGGAAACCGGGATGCTGCTCAAGTGTTTGCAAATGGCGGACTTGGGATGATATTAGTCATTCTAAATGCTCTTTTTCCGCATCCCGTGTGGATGTATGTTTTCATTGGAATCATGGCAACGGTTACTGCTGATACGTGGGCTACTGAAATTGGAAGTCTTAGCCATAGAAGACCGAGATCAGTCATTACACTGCAACCTGTAGCTCCTGGGGCTTCTGGGGGAGTGACATTGACGGGTAATATTGCATCCATGTCAGGGGCGCTTCTTATTGGTGTGGGAGCTTACCTTTTCTTACAAGTAACAGGGCAAGAGATGCAGGCTTCCTTATTAGCATATGCACTAATTGGGCTTATCTCTGGTTTTGCTGGGGCTTATCTTGATTCTCTGTTAGGAGCGACGGCGCAGCGAATGTATTGCTGCACAATATGCGGTAAAGAAGTAGAAGTGCATGAGCACTGCGGCGTTAGGACGATAAAAAGCCGTGGTTTAGGCTGGATGAGCAATGACCTTGTGAATTTACTAAGTTCCTTGTTCGGCGGAGCTCTGGCAGGTATTCTGGGGCACTTTATATTTTAAATGACTAGATTTGTAGGGTGGTGATAAGTATGGATCCAATAGACAAACAGGAAGCGATCTTGGACGCGGGTTATCATCTATTTGGGATGAAAGGTTTTTATGAAACCAAAATGTCCGAAATTGCGGAAGAGGCTGGCATCGCCAAAGGGACTATTTATTTATATTTTAAAAATAAAGAAGCCCTTTTTACAGCAGTTACCCGCAGAGATTGTGAACGTTTTCTTCAGTCAGCCAGAGCTATTTTAAAAGACTCTTCTATGAACATGCAAGATAAATTAATCGTTTTTGCGCGGAATCACTTAACATACTATTATGAGCGGCGTCAGCACACAAAGCTGTTCTTTATGACGCCGAATAATGATCCTGAGCTCATAGAATATATGAAGCGTTTTTTACAAGAGTATATGTATATCGTGCAAGAAATGCTCGCGGAAGGCGGATTACCAGAGCCGGAACTTTATGCTGTATCTTATATTGGTATTTTAGACCGGCATAAAATGGATATCATGGTCAAACCAAATTTTGGGGCAGAGGAACTGGAGAACAGAGTGAAGTTTGCAAGCAACTTATTCATCAATGGTTGTGGTAAAGAACTTGCAAGTTCGTACTTCATCTAATAAAAAACACATATAAGATGTATCTAAACTGAAGTAAAGTAGGGAAATTTCATAATGAATATAATGACAGTTGAACATATTTCCAAAAGCTATGGAGAAAAGATTCTTTTCAAAGATGCGTCGTTTGGTATGAACGATCAAGATAAAATCGGTATTGTTGGTGTAAACGGAACAGGCAAATCCACATTTCTTCGCGTGATTGCAGGTAAGGAACAAGCAGACGAAGGTAACGTGGCAATCGGTAACCATGTACGGATCGAGATGTTAGATCAGAATCCGGATTATGACCCTGATATCACGGTACTACAGCAAGTATTTCAAGGCGACTCACCCGAAATGCAGACCGTTCGCAGCTATATGGAAATTATGGAACTGCTAGAACTAAAGCCAAGTGATGAAATGCTGCTGCAAAAGCTAACTTCAATTAGTGAAAAGATGGAAGCGCATGATGTATGGCAGCTAGAGAGTGAAGCAAAAACAATTCTCTCTAAACTAGGCATTCAGCAGTTCGATGCAAAAATGGGCAGTTTATCGGGTGGACAGCGAAAAAGGGTTGCGCTTGCCGCTGCACTCATTCATCCATCGGATCTTCTTATACTGGATGAGCCTACAAACCATATCGATAACGATTCTGTCGTTTGGCTGGAACAATATTTACAAAAACGCCGCGGTGCGCTTCTTATGATCACGCATGATCGTTATTTTTTGGACCGAGTAGCGAATGTGATGATTGAACTTGATCATGGACGTCTTTTCCGGTATGAAGCAAACTACACTAAGTTTCTAGAACTGAAAGCAGAACGTGAAGAGAGAGAAGCGTCCTCAGAGCAAAAACGGCAAAATTTATTGCGCAGCGAACTTGCCTGGATTCGCCGAGGCGCGAAAGCACGGACGACAAAACAAAAAGCGAGAATTGACCGCTTTGAAAAATTGAGAGATCAGGACAATCTTCATCGGTCTGGAGATCTGGAAATGTCAGTGGCTTCTGCTAGACTCGGCAAGAAGATTTTAGAAATAGAACATCTGTCAAAAAAAATCGAAGATCGCACCTTGGTAGATGATCTAAGTTATATTGCGGTTCCTGGTGACCGTGTAGGTATTGTAGGGCCAAACGGCAGCGGTAAATCAACACTGCTCAATATGATTGCAGGTCGAATTCAGCCAGATTCCGGTGAGATTGTAGTAGGACCTACCGTTAAACTGGGTTATTTTACACAAGAACATCAAGAAATGGACGAGAACCTAAGGGTCATCGAATATATCAAAGAAGAAGCAGAAGTGATTCGCACAGGAGATGGAGAAACCATTACTGCGGCTCAGATGCTCGAACGATTCTTATTTCCTCCTGCAGCGCAGTGGACGTATATTTCCCGCTTGTCTGGGGGAGAAAAGCGCCGTCTGTATTTGTTAAGAGTCCTTATGTCTGCACCTAATGTACTTCTCCTAGATGAGCCTACGAATGATCTGGATATCAGTACCCTTAGTGTTCTCGAAACCTACTTGGAGGATTTCCCTGGCGTTGTTTTTGTCGTATCGCATGATCGGTATTTCCTTGATCGTACGATTGATAAAGTGCTTGCCTTTGAAGGCGAGGGTCAGGTGAGAGTACATGTAGGGGACTACTCAGAGTACGCAGAGTGGCTTGTTAAGAATGGGCAAGAGCCCGGGAAAGAAATGAATAAGAAAGAATCAAGTGTGGAGAAAAAAGATTCTCCAGTTGCCTCTGTAAAGTCTGAAGATACGCCTAAAACGAAACTGAAATTTAGTTTTAAAGAGCAGCGGGAATATGAGCAGATTGATACAATGATTGAAGCTGCAGAGCAGAAGATAGCAGATCTTACTTCTCAAATGGAAGAAGCTTTTGCGGATGCATCAAGACTCCAAGAATTAATGAAGCAACAGACAGAGGCGGAGTTAGAGCTGGAACATTTAATGGAAAGATGGACTTATTTAAATGAACTAGCAGAGCAGATCGAACAGAACAAGAAGTAAATAACATTTATCTTCGTAAGTCTTGGAAGGACGAGAAGGGAGAGAATGTCTGTGTATGAGGAAATGAATGAACGCCTTGCACTACTGAAGGAAAAAGGCAGATTGCTTCACAAATGGACTTCCCGAGAAGAAAACCTACAGGAACTTGAAAAAAGGGGAGAAGAACTCCTTTATGTTCGAAAAGAACATCTGCGTGCAGAACAAAAGGATGTAGATCAGCTTCTTAAGACTTCTTTGTCTTCTTTATTTTACAGTGTGGTGGGGAGAAAAGAAGAGAAGCTGGAGAAAGAGGAGAAAGAACTTTTAGAGAGCAAAGCGTTGTATGACGAAGCATCCCGTGCTCTTGAGGATATTCGCAAACAGCTTTCTGAGGTGAGAAGCGAGATTGCAGCTTTGTATGAATGGCAACACTGGAGACAAGAATACGATGAACTTATGGCTGACAAACAGAAAAGCTTGGCAGACTCAGATGATTTTATTCAGAAGTGTTTGGAAAATGAGGTCAAGATCAAAGGACAACTGAAAGAGATCGATGAAGCGATGGGCGCAGGCAATCGAGTGCTCGATAGTCTCGATGAGGCTGCCGAATCTCTAAAATCAGTGGGAAATTGGGGAACCTACGATATGCTTGGTGGAGGAATGATCTCCACACATATTAAACATAGCCGAATTGGAGATGCAGAAGATCATGTCCATGAAGCTCAGTTCCATCTTCGTAAATTTCAGGAAGAGCTTCGTGATGTCAATGTAATCCTGGATAGTGATTTTGAAATTCAAGGTATGCTTACTTTTGCGGATTATTTCCTTGATGGATTTTTTAGTGACTGGTTGGTACAAAATAAAATCCATGACGCCCAGGACCGTGTTAGCAAAGGTATGGGAGAGGTGGGTAGAGTTTTAATAAAACTTGATTCCACAAAGCAGAAACTACTCGGTGAACTTATGAATTGGGAGAACAAGCGAAAGAGAGCAGTAGAAGAAGCTTAACTTTTTTGTCGTTACTATTGAGGTTGTAAAACCCCAGCTTATGAAGTGTAATTCGGGGAAGGTTATTGGTTTTACCGTAGGGACTTCTAAACCCTATTCTAGGGCTGTTTTTTAAATGTAAGGACGAAATCTATATGATAAGAAAATAAAGACCCCGAGAGGGGTCTTTATTGTTTAAGAAGAATATTAAGTTCGATCATTTTTTTCTGTCAGGATTCGTTTATGATGTGATTTCGTGATGTAAGTAATGCTTTTTCAATCAAAAGAGATTTACGCAGTGATGTAAGCAGCTAACAGTCTAGCTGTATTGATTACAGCTTTTTTATGCGTACGTTCCATAGCATGAGAAGCATGTACACCCGGTCCGATCAAAGCCGCACGAATATTATTACCGCCGCGTAGTGCAGCTGTAGCATCCGAACCATAGAAAGGGTAGATATCGACAGCGTAGTCGATGTCAGATGCTTTTGCTAGCTCAATCAGCCTTGATGTCATTTCATAATCATAAGGTCCTGAAGAATCTTTTGCGCAGATGGATACGTCGGTTTCTTTACAAGATAGATCATCACCAATACAGCCCATATCCACAGCAATCATTTCATCAATATCACTTGGAATATAAGCCGTACCGTGACCAACTTCCTCATAATTGCTGATTAACAGTTTCACTTGATGTTTAGGCTTCCATTGATTACTTTTAGCAGATTCTAGTAAAGCAAAGAGAGCAGAGACACTTGCTTTGTCATCCAGATGGCGAGATTTGATATACCCGCTGGCTGTAAACTCGGCACGTGGGTTAAAAGAAATAAAATCGCCTACTCCGATTCCTAGATCCAAAACATCTTGTTTTGTTTCTACCATCTCATCAATTCGAATTTCCATATGACTTTCTTCTCGTTTGAATTCTCTGGCACCTGCATAGACGTGTACCGATGGAGCCGTTGACATAATGGTACCTGTATAGGACTTGCCACTGCGAGTATGGATGATGCAGTATTCATTTTCGATCGAATTCATCATGAATCCACCGATGGATGTTAGTTTTAGCGTTCCGCTGGAGGTAATAGAACGAACCATGGCACCTAGTGTATCGACATGAGCACTTAACGCGATCGTTCTACTATTGTCCTCACCTGGAAGCGTGATAATGGTGCCGCCTTTTGCATTGCGTTCATACGTAAAGCCAAGTCTTGACACTTCTGCTTCGATGATTTCCATAATGTGATGAGTAAACCCACTAGGGCTCGGAGTGTTAAGTAATTTATCTAGTAATTGTAAAGTATATTCCTCGTTGATTTGAATGCTCATCGTTCAATCTCCCTTGTCATGTGTTTTATCTGACCCCGCTTGAAACTGCTGTAAATCATGGAGAATCCCTTGCCGGCTATTGGCAAGGGATTCTAGGTATAATATTTTATTTCGTAAGTTGTTCCATTTGGGTGATTACCTCTTCGAATACGGCCATCGCCTCGCGAATCGGTTCTGGGGAAGACATATCGACACCTGCTTTTTTCAGGATATTGATAGAGTAGTCACTTCCACCGCTTTGCAGGAAGCCAAGGTAACGATCTACGGCAGGTTGACCTTCTTCCAGAATCTGTTTGGAGAAGCTGGTTGCTGCAGAGAACCCTGTTGCATATTTGTAAACGTAGAAGCTGTTGTAGAAATGAGGGATACGTGCCCATTCCATTTCGATATCCTGATCAACTACCATATCATCTCCATGATACTTTTTGTTCAGTTCATAGTAGATTTCGGAGAGAAGCTGAGGTGTTAAGGATTCTCCTTGTTCTGCACGTTCGTGAATGATTTTCTCAAACTCAGCAAACATCGTTTGGCGGAATACGGTTGTACGGAATTGATCTGCATAATAGGTGAGTAGATACAATTTCTCTTTTGGATCTGTTGATTTTTTAAGCATATAATCCATCAGCAGAGCTTCATTCGTAGTAGACGCAACTTCTGCCAAGAAAATGGTGTATTGCGCGTCTCTATATTTCTGTGCATGGTCTGAGAAATAAGAGTGAAGAGCGTGACCCATCTCATGAGTTAACGTGAACATACTGTTCAAGTTATCTTTATGATTCAGGAGTACATAAGGATGTGTGCCGTAAGCGCCCCAGCTATACGCTCCTGTGCGTTTATTTTCATTTTCGTATACATCAATCCATCGGTCGTTGAAACCTTCCTGAAGAGCATCTAGGTACTTCTCACCAAGAGGTTTCAAGCTTTCTTTAACGGTCTTTTTCGCTTCATCGTAGGAGATATCCATTTTGTACTCATCAACGAGAGGAGCGAAGAGGTCATACATATGCAGTTCATCTACTCCGAGCAGCTTTTTACGCAGTTTCATATAACGCTGAAGCAGCGGCAAGCTTTCATGGATGGTATCAACGAGGTTCGTATACACTTCGGTTGGAATGTTATCACCATAAAGGGACATTTCCATAACAGAAGGGTATTTACGAACAGTTGAATAAAAAATATTTTTATTTACGCTCGCGCTAAGCGTAGCAGCGATCGTATTTTTATTTTTCGCGTAAGTGCTGTAGACTGCTTTGAACGCTCTCTCACGCACTTCACGATTTGGATTCTCCAGGAACTGAATATAGCTGCCGTGAGTCAGTTCAACTTCGTTTCCATGCTCATCCTTGATTTTCGGGAATTTGAGATCGGCATTATTCAGCATGCCAAAAATCGTCTGCGGAGCTTGAGACAAGTTACCAACTTGAGCAAGTAATGCTTCTTCCGCTTTTGATAGAACATGTGCTTTTTCGCGTTTCATCTCTACTAATGTGAATTGGTAAGGCTTAAGAATAGGGTTTTCAATAAAAGCATCGAGTTCCTGATCCGGTAAAGCGAGAATTTCCGGAGTCACAAAAGATAAAGATTCACTAACCTGCACACTCAACTTTTTCGACTTTTGAGAAAGTGCTTGATATGTAGGATTTGCCGTATCTTCATCATGATGCATATGAGCGTAAACATATAAACGTTCTGTTTTGAGGGAAATATCATCTTCGAGTTCAAAACAGGATTTTACAGCTTCCGCTTGACTCAGTTTACCTTGGAATTCTGCTGCTTTTTTGGTCAAGGTTTTGACCTCTTCATACTCTTTATCCCATGCAGCTTGATCCTCAAATAAATCCTGCAGGTTCCACTGATCTTCTAAAGGTACTTCACTTCGTTTCACTACTTTACTCATATTCATCCTCCTTTGATGATCATTAAATAAAGACGGGCCGGAACGGTCAGCTTGTGCATGAGCGGCACCATTTGTAAACATCAGACTAACTGCAAGCACAAAGAGCAATGTCTTTCGGGCATACAATAGCGGTTCCTCCTTCATGTAAGGCACTAATGCATAGTATGACCGTTCCGGTAATGAAATATTTGAAAGGAAGTAACCGCCAGGGTACCAGGTGAGCGGTTAGCTGCCCATTGTCAACAAGCTGTACATAATAAGGAAGAAGGCAAACGCAATCATTAGAATAGAAATAATAGCAAGCGGCCTGCGAAGTCTTTGTGGAAGCGAGTCTTTTTTCACAATAACGACAACGCCGAGCAGGAAGGCAGAAACAATAAAAATAAGTATGTTACTGCTAACATCCATATATTTTATACCTCTTTGAAAGCAGCCATAATTTCAGCCCATTCTTCTTCTCTGTCTACAAAGTCTTCTTTAGGGAATCGGTTTTTTGCCCACTGCATAAGAGCTGGTCTGCTCATAAATGTGTGAGTATCTTCTCCCCACTGATCAGAGATTTCACGAAGCACTATATAACGACCTTGTACTTCTACAGTCATCATATTCCATTTGTCTTTTTTATATATTTGATGTTTTTTAATCATGTGCATTTCTCCATTTGCGGTTTTGGTAAAATGATACCTTACCCGAGTTCCAGAAGCAAATTATTTTATAGGTTTGATCAAAACAGTAATTGCATTGTAAAAACTTATGCAGTATAATATAGACATTCGCCATAGATGGCGGTATTTTTAGGAGGTTGTTCATTTGAAAGGTACAGTTAAATGGTTTAATGCAGAAAAAGGTTATGGTTTTCTTCAAGTTGAAGGCGGCGACGATGTATTCGTTCACTTCTCCGCTATTCAAGGAGACGGATTCAAAACTCTAGAAGAAGGTCAAGCGGTAGAATTCGAAATTACTGATGGAAACCGTGGTCCTCAAGCAGCTAACGTAATCAAACTGTAAGAATTTTTCCGTACTTATCGGATTTCTTATACAAGTTTGTTTGAATCGTGTATTGAAAGCGCAGTTTTCCCGATTAGGGGAGCTGCGCTTTTTTTGATTGTTTCTGTGATTATATTCACACATGCTATAATGTAAATATGATAAAAAATGGATAGAGGGCTAATGTTTGATAATATAAATAAGTGACTTAGATTATTTGTACAAAATGGCATGTCATATTATAATGGGTATTGGTTTGAACAGGTATGAATATGTAAAGAACAAAGTGGAGGCACCGTCATTTGATTAACCAAAAACAAAGTTATCGTAATGTTCCACGGGGGCCCATTGGACTAATGAACCGGGTATACAGACATATTTTCCCTGGTGTAAGACAAGAACTTAGTCGCATTAAAATGAGAGCAGAAGAGATTCCAGACCCGGAGCTTAGAACACAGGCACTTGCCAGTATTGCAAGCAAACAGTTTCACTGTGAAGGAGGCGCTGTTTATGCAGCTGCCAATTTGTCGATGAAGGAAGTCCTTATTCCACTCATCGTATCGTACCAAACGATCAGTGATTATTTGGATAATTTATGCGATCGAAGTACTTCCATGGATGCCGATGATTTTAGGCTGCTACATAAATCGATGCTTGACGCGGTTAATCCTGACGCGAAATTAGTAAATTATTATGCACTTCGTAAAGAACAAGAAGATGATGGATATTTGCATAGTCTTGTATCTACTTGTCAATCCTGCTTAAAGAGGTTGCCCGGATATTCGGCTGTTAAATCTCATGTTCAGGATTTGGTAGGACTCTATGTTGACTTACAAGTGTACAAGCATATTAAGCCTGAACTTCGTGAACAAGCTTTACTCGATTGGTGGGAACTTCATAAGCAGCGCACGCCGGCATTACAATGGAATGAGTTTGCAGCAGCTACGGGTTCAACACTAGGGGTATTCATGCTTTTCCTTGCTGCTACAGACCCACATCTAGATGATGTTGAAGCTTCCTCTATTCATGCATCCTATTTTCCGCATGTGACAGGACTACACATCATGCTCGATTACTTAATCGATCAGGAGGAAGACAGACAGGGTGGAGATCTTAACTTTTGTAATTATTACGAAAGCGAGAATGAAATGATCGAACGGTTCGCCTATATTGTTGATGAGGCTCGTAACGACGTTTCGCACATGCCTGCAAGCTCTTTTCACCGGATGATTATTGAAGGACTGCTTGCACTATACTTGACTGATCCTAAGGTCAGCGAGCAGCAGGAGGTTCGTTCCGTCTCCAAAAGGTTACTAAGAAATAGCCCGCTAACTAGACGCTTTTTCTTGGTCAATACCAAATGGATTCGTAAACATATGTATGAGAAATAAGAGGAGGAAATCATAATGTCAGCAGTCAAAAAAATTGCAGTGTTAACTAGTGGAGGAGACTCTCAGGGGATGAACGCCGCTGTTCGTGCCGTGGTACGCAGTGGGCTTTACTATGGGCTTGAAGTATTTGGTATTCAACGTGGGTATCAAGGTCTCTTAAATAACGATATCCGTCAAATGGACCTTCGCAGTGTTGGAGATATTATTCAGCGCGGTGGAACCGTGCTTCAATCTGCACGTTGTAAGGAGTTTATGACACCAGAAGGTCAGCAAAAAGGTGCAGACATTCTGAGAGAGCACGGCATCGACGGTCTTGTCGTTATTGGCGGGGACGGATCTTATCAAGGGGCTAACAAGCTGAGTAAACTCGGAATTAATACGATGGCTCTTCCTGGTACAATTGACAATGATATCTCTTATACGGATTATACGATCGGTTTCGATACAGCTACAAGTATTGTAGTAGATGCCATTAACAAACTTCGTGACACCATGTCTTCTCATGAACGTTCATCCATCGTAGAGGTTATGGGTCGTCATTGCGGCGATATCGCACTTCATGCAGGACTAGCGTCTGGTGCTGAGACTATTCTTGTTCCAGAAGTTCCGTTTGATATGGATGAAGTTGCAAATCGAATGAGATCAAACTTTGAACACGGAAAACGTCATAGTATCATTGTAGTGGCAGAAGGTGTTGGCAAGGGAGAAGACGTAGCTAAAGAAATTATGGAGCGCTGCCCAGCGTATGAGCCGCGAGTAACGGTTCTAGGTCACATTCAACGTGGTGGTACGCCAACTCCTTTTGATCGTAACTTAGCCAGCCGTCTAGGTGATTTTGCTGTTCGTAAACTGATTGAAGGTGAATCCGATAAAGCTTGCGGAATTATTAATAATCAGTTGACACTTACAGACATCGACCTTGTAGTTAACACGAAAAAACCAATTAATATGGAATTGTATGATCTTGCACTTCGCCTTTCCCAATAACCTATATAAATTAACCAAAAAGCTGCTCAGTGAATACCTTTTAGGTACACTGAGCAGCTTTTTTTACTTACTCGTTAATTTTTGATTGTATTTACGTTGTATTCTTACAAGGCGCCATAACAGAGCGAATGCACCGCATCCAAGCCCGACGATTAAACCAATCCAGTACCCGTAAGGTCCGAGAGTTGTATAAGTAGCTGTTATAAACCCGACTGGCAGTCCAATTACCCAAAAAGCAATAAAAGTAATGATAAAAGCAGGGGAAACATCCTTGTATCCTCGTAATGAACCTTGTACCGGTGTGGCTACCGCATCTGAAATTTGAAAGAAGATGGCATATACTAAAAAATGCTGAATCAGATCAATGACAATAGGGTCGGTAGAATAAATACCAGCAACCTGCTTGCCGAATACAATAAGCACCACAGCAGTGAGTAAAGATAACGTTACAGCACTGCCGATTCCAATGATGCTGTATTTCTTGGCATCCTGTAAACGTCTTGCTCCGACTTCAAAACCGACCAAAATCGTGAGTGACATACTGATACTAAGAGGAATCATATATAGGGTAGATGCAAAGTTCAGCGCAGCTTGGTGCGCTGCAATCGTTGCTGTATCAAATCTACTCATAAATAAGGTAACCGCTGAGAATACAGAGGTCTCAAAAAATATCGCAAATCCAATGGGTATACCAATAGTCAAAAGCTCTTTCCATTTACGAATAGAAGGACCATGCCACTTCCGGAATACGCCATACTCGGCAAAAGGGCGTATACGATGCACTACAACGATGGAAATGAAGAAAATAATCCAGTAAGTGCATGCGGAAGCAACACCCGCACCAACCCCGCCAAGACGAGGGAAGCCAAAATGGCCGAATATCAGTAAATAATTCAGTAAGATATTAATTGGCAAGGAAATGAGCGTAATGATCATCGTTATTCTTGTTTGGCCAAGAGAATCCATAAAGTTACGAAGTACGGTATATCCAAAGAGCGGGATAACCCCAAATGAAATGGCACAAAGAAAATAATAAGCAACGGATTGAACCCGATCTTCAAGGCTCATAAATTCCAAAACAGGGCCAATGACGAAACTTCCCACAAGAAGAATGAGAATCGCGATTGTAACAGCAAAATAGAGTGCCTGTATTACATTGAAACGCACATCACTTTTGCGACCGCTGCCGATCAACTGAGATACAATCGGTGTAATTCCCATGAGAATACCGCTGAGTCCGGTTTGGATGGGAATCCAGAGACTCGCTCCAATCGCTACACCTGCTAAATCTTGTGGGCTATAGTGGCCTGACATATTGGTGTCGAAAAAAGTGATTGCCGATAACGAAATCTGCGTAATGAGGATGGGGAGCAAAATGATAAGAAATTGCTTCCATTTTTGGGAAGTAGTAAATGTCTGATTCATGTCGATTCTCCATTTATTTCTTTGTATAAGATTTGTGAATGCACACAAAGAAATATTTTAATAGAAGTACCGGAGAATGAACAGAGTAATTTCTTTCTATACGAGTGAAAAAAGAGAAGAGAATTCAAAATAAAATAAAAAAACCGCTATGCCGAGAAACGGCGATAGCGGCGGCGTGCGGTTTTATTGTAAATACATATTGTCTTGCTGTTCACAAATACTGTACTGAATGATTTCCATAGCATCCTCTGGTTCCAAAATCCCGAATCCATCCCGAAGCACAATTAACGAATTGAGTTCATGTTGCCTTAAAGTGGGGAGCATTTCTGGAAACCATTTAGAGACGATATCAGACAGTTTTACCCTTTCCATTTCCACAAATAATCACCCTTTCCTCACTTAGAATCATTCAGCAAAGAATCATTCATTGCCTGGAAAAGCCTTGTGCTTGGTGAAATTACGGATAGACAAGATAAGCTCTTGAGAACATCATTGCAATAACGAGTATGCATTCATAGTATACCACAAGGACCTTAAATATTACACTTGACAAACACCCTAATTCTTCCTAAAAGAACCCATGATCCCGACGGTTTCTACAATGTTAACAAACGCCTTCGGATCGGTATCCTTGATAATTTGTTTTATTTCGTCGAGTTCATATTTCGTCGTTACCGTCATCAGCATATCTTTTTCATGCTCAGTGAAGGCACCTTGTGTTTTGATTTTGGTGACCCCTCGCTGTCTTGGTAATAATTTTTTTAGCATGATCTCTGTCTCGTTGGTAACGATAAATAAAGTCACTTTCACATGCCCGATATGAATAAGGTCTATAATTTTGCCTGTAATATAAATGGATAATACAGAGATTAAGGCAATATTCCAGTCATTATTCAAATATCCGGCAAGCATAATAATAATCCCGTTCATACACGCCATAATCGTTCCGATAGGAAAATCTCGGTACCGGGTAATAATGGAAGCAACGATATCTAGCCCTCCAGATGATCCTCCTGCCCGGTATGCCAAACCAGTTCCTACCCCAATCAGTACCCCGCCAAATACAGAAGAGAGGAGGGGGTCTTCTACAACGGCAGTTACAGGTACTAAATTTAACATCCATGTCGTTGCTATAACATTCAATATGCTAAAAGTGATAAACCTCCTGCCGAGCATAAACCAACCGGCAATAAGGAGTGGGATGTTAAGAGCGAAGTACATGAAGTTAAAATCCAGACTGGTGAAATATCCGATAAGCATGGATACACCAGAAATACCCCCACTAAGAAGCTCATGAGGGATTAAGAAAAGATTGAAGCCTGCTGCAATAATGGCACCGCCTATAAAAACAAGTGCGGATTTTGTTAGTAATTTAAACACTTTCTCACCTCAACAATAATTCATATTATAATGCTAGCTGGTAATTGTAAATCGTTTTGTGATATAATATTGTTTAGATGTTCTTGAGTAGGTCGCTTTTTTCGGAAAAAGCATGTTTTGTTTTCAGCAAGTTTCAATTAAAAACATCATATGTAGTTTAGTCAATAATAGAGGGAAAGTATTCTCTTCATTATTGAAAAAAGGTGAAATCGTGCAGAAAACTTCGCATGATCCAACAGCCAATAAATGTAACGCTACTTAAGAATACAGATAACGAAGTGGATTTGTCCACATGTCCACCATATAAAAGGAGTTTGAAAAAATTTGACAACTTTCTCAGAATTTAATTTGGAACCTAAGGTTCTACAAGCTATTACAGAACTAGGATTCGAAGAAGCAACACCCATTCAATCTAAATCAATCCCATTAGCACTTGGCGGAAGTGATTTGATTGGACAAGCACAAACAGGTACAGGAAAAACAGCTGCTTTTGGTATTCCACTCATCAGCAAAATCGACAAAACTGACGAAAAAATCCGTGCACTGATTATGGCACCTACCCGTGAACTTGCTATTCAAGTAGCAGAAGAAATCGAGAAACTTTCTCGTTTTAAAGGGATCCGCACTCTTCCAATCTACGGCGGTCAAGATATCGTTCGCCAAATTCGCGCTTTGAAAAAGAAACCACAAGTGATTATCGGTACACCAGGTCGTTTGCTTGACCATATCAACCGTAAAACAATCAAACTTGAAGATGTACAAACTGTTGTACTGGACGAAGCTGATGAAATGCTGGATATGGGTTTCATGGAAGATATCCAATCGATCCTGAAACAAGTTCCAGACGAGCGTCAAACGATGTTGTTCTCGGCTACAATGCCTCCTAACATTCAAAAACTTGCACAACAATTCTTGAAAAACCCAGAGCACGTATCCGTTATTCCTAAACAAGTAAGCGCACCGCTTATCGATCAATCTTATATCGAAGTACCTGAACGTCAAAAATTTGACGCGCTGAGCCGTTTGCTTGACATGGAATCTCCTGAGCTTGCTATCGTATTCGGTCGTACAAAACGTCGTGTAGATGAGCTTGCAGAAGCTTTGCAAAAACGTGGATACTCTGCAGATGGTCTGCATGGTGACCTTTCTCAGAATCAACGTGACGCTGTAATGCGTAAATTCCGTGATGGAAGCATTGATGTACTCGTAGCTACAGACGTAGCAGCTCGTGGACTTGACGTTTCTGGTGTAACACATGTAGTAAACTTTGACCTTCCGCAAGACCCTGAGAGCTATGTTCACCGTATTGGTCGTACAGGCCGTGCAGGTAAAGAAGGTGCAGCTTACTCTTTCGTGACTCCGCGTGAGATTGATCATTTGCACTTCATCGAGCGTGTAACTCGTCACCGTATTCCGCGTAAACCGCTTCCTACACTTGCAGAAGCAATTGAAGGTAAACAACGTGTAACAGCAGAGCGTCTACTTGAAATTGTACAAGATGGTGAATTGAACGAGTACAAAGGAATTGCGATTCAAATGCTTGAGCAGTACGACTCTGTACAACTTTTGTCTGCAGCTCTTAAACTCCTTACAGGAGATAAAAAAGATGCAGCGATCGAACTTACACCTGAGGATCCGATTCGTGCTAAACGTCGTAAACCAGATGTTCGTTCTAGTGGACGTAAGCCTTCTGGCGGTTACGGTGGTAATCGTAGCGGCGGATACAATCGCGGTGGTAGCGGTAGTGGAAGCAGCAACAGAGGCGGATACAACAGTGGTGGACGTAAAGAAGGCGGATATAATCGCGACCGTGATCGTGATCGCAAACCGCGTTCATATAGCAGTAATAACAGCGCTGGCAACAACAGCAATAACAACAGCGGTGAGCGTAGACCTCGTCGTGAAGATTCTTCATTTGAATAAGATACAAAAAGAAGAAGACGAAGCATATGATGCTTCGTCTTTTCTGTTATTTAACAGAAGAATGTTTTAGAAATAATGACAAGCAGAATGAATAAAACGAGAATCGTACCTGTGGAGAACCATTCAAAACCACCTGTACCACAACCACCAACAACAGGACCACAGCCGTAAGACATCGCGTTCACCTCCTTACGATCAGAAGCTTGCTTTGCTCTTCTACTACACTTTATCCTATGGACGAATCAAGAAAAATGACTAGATATATGCCTAAAGGTCTAATAAATAGGCTTATACCTTTATATTTCAGCAAAATATACATTTTTTTATAAATGGGAAGCCTCGTATTTGCCTGAGATGCTAGCTTTTCATTATAGTTATGCGGTATAGTTACTAGTAGAGATCACGAATAACTCTGGATTTTCTTGAGCGGTCAATTTACATTATGAATGGATATTCTTTGCTAACAGAGCTGCGTTTGCCTTGTATTCATACATAATATAAAGCACTACTCGGATTCGAGAATCCGCATCTAAGATGATACATGGGGCTGAATTTCGTTATAATTGGAATTTTTCCTGTGTGTAAGGAGGAGAAAAATTTGGAGTTTAAGGGAGCAATGGGAGGCATATATCGCCTTACGGAATGGATCACTAGATTTGCAGGGGCTAACCTGTTATGGGTACTCTGTGCTTCACCATTCTTTTTCTTTACGATTGTGAA
Organism: Paenibacillus sp. J45TS6; assembly: GCF_018403285.1. Taxonomy (GTDB): domain Bacteria; phylum Bacillota; class Bacilli; order Paenibacillales; family Paenibacillaceae; genus Paenibacillus. The sequence goes on from NZ_BOSJ01000004.1 coordinate 418,078, forward strand.
GATTCTCGTTTTGGGGCAAGGGATGGCGAATGAATCGATACAAATGAACTGGGCCATCGCAATCGTGGCACCGTTTACATTCTTTCCCGCGACAGCAGCCTTATTCAATGTAGTTCGTAAATGGGTCATGGGGGATGCTGATGTCCCTGTATTCAAAACCTTTTTTGCTGGTTACAAAGATAACTTTAAGCAAAGTATGATAGGCGGTATTTTCTATACCATTCTATTTGTTGTGATGTATTTGGATTATACCGTATACATGACACAATTTAAGAATTTGCAGTTAATTGGTATTATTATGCTGATTCTATTACTATTACTTGGTGTTTCTATGTTTAACTTCTTTTCGATGGTGGTTCATTATCACATGTCGATTGGACTCATCATTAAGAATGCTGTGCTCATTACGTTAATCCGTCCCTTCCGCGTATTCTCAACTCTGCTTGGAGCGGGATTAGTAAGTTATATTGGTGCACAGTATCCAGCATTATTCTTTTTCTTTATTGGCAGCGTAATTGCATGGTTTGCTTTCTTTAATTTCTACGCTACTTTCACCAAAATGCAGGAACAAATAGAGAAAATGCAAGCAGATCAGGCAGATGAAGAGGGAATTCAAGAAGAATCATCCTCTGAGTCACGCACAGAATTGAAATAAGAAGAGTCGTGATGATTAGCATATTCTGTTTTCTTATTTACTTTTACATGGAATAGCGCTATAATTGTTTCTACATCCTGCGATGTTCGTATCGGTTATTCGTTGTTTTTGAACCAATGACTATGTCTCGGGAGATCAAACGAGGTGCGGCTGAAACGCCCTGTCTATATGACATGGGGACTTCATAACCAGCTCTGAGATCACCCACCTGCTATCGCAGGTTCAGAAGACAATATAATCGGACGGCATTTGCGGGAATCCTTTTCAGGATTTAAGAAACATCTCCACGTACTCTGTAAGGGTGCTTTGAGATGTTTTTTTAGTTTTATTAGAAATGGTGAATAGACAGCAGCTCATCAGTCTTCCCGTTCTAATTACGAATCGATTTTATTATAATTACATAGGTTGTTTCTGCTCACTTTTGTTCTGCGATAGAGAATGTTACACTAGACTAAAGAAAAAAGGGAGCGGCTATATATAAAGGGGGAAGAGTCTTGTCACTCAAAAGAACACTTGTCGGTATTATCCGCAGTATGGAAGGAACAAGCGATCGAGCTAAGGATCCCAAAATGAAAACGCGTTACTATAACTTGTCTAGAGACAAAGCATGGGATGAAATTTCCTCTCTAATGAAGAAGATACCTGGCTACAAAGTACTTCACGAGGTTCCTTCTGTGGGTGAAATTACGATGGAGAAACGCACTACATTTGGTCGTACATTAGATATTACGGTGACTTTAATTCAAGTGACACCTGTCCGTACGGCGGTTGATATTTATTCTGCTTCAAAAGGTTCATTAGGGGATCTTGGAGCGAATTATCGAATTATACTTCAAATTTTTGATATTATTGATAAGAAGCTCTCCAGGTATAAAGTAACCGGAGAATAAAATAAAAAGCGAGCAAGGACAAGTCCTCGTTCGCTTTTTTTGTGTGACAGGAATTACAAAAGTTCTTTCACTGCTTGAATTGCTGTTTCATAGTTAGGTGGCTCTGTCATTTCTGCCAGATACTCAACATATGTAATTTTGTCGTTTGCATCAATAACAAAAATAGAACGCATATCAAGTGCGAATTCTTTAATGAGAACACCATATGCTTTGCCAAAGGAGTTCGTTTTGTAATCCGAAAGGGTTACCACTTTATCCACGCCAGCTGCACCGCACCAACGAGCTTGAGCAAAAGGTAGATCTGCGCTTACTGTTAAAATGACTACATTCTCTCCAAGAGAAGCAGCCTCTTCATTGAAACGGCGAGTTTGTGCATCGCACACACCCGTATCAAGGGAAGGAACGACGCTGATCAGTTTGACTTTTCCAGCATAGTCCGAAAGATTTACTTCAGTAAGCAAGTCTTTGTTTAGTGTAAAGTCGGGAGCTTGATCCCCCACTTTCAGTTCAGGTCCGATCAGTGTGAGAGGACTACCTTTAAATGTGGCTACGCCACTACGTTCTTGGGACATCTATGTCTACCTCCTTGAAATTGGTTATCTTCATACTTATCTATTATAATCGTATTAACAAGTTTATGTCCAATGTAGTGCATTTAAGAAAGGGTGTAGTTATGATTTTTTTGCGTTATGAAAACTGGAAAGGGTACATAAAGTATTATCCGATAACCACGTTACTACTTGCAGCTAACGTCATTATGTTTATGGTATTAGTCTTTAATGGCGGATCGGAGAATCCATACACCTTATTAAAGTTTGGAGCTTTAGCTAATATCCCTCCTTTGAATGAGGAAGTATGGCGCTTGTTCGCTTCGATGTTCCTTCATTCTGGATTTAGTCATTTGTTCTTTAATTGTTTTGCATTGCTGGTATTTGCACCGCCGCTGGAGAGATTACTCGGTTGGTGGAAATATGCTTTTTTATACTTAGCAAGTGGTTTTATTGGTAATTTAATCACACAGGGTTATTATAATAACCTATCGTCACCAACGTATGCGGTGGGAGCATCAGGTGCAATCTATGGTGTCTATGGTGCATTTTTATATATAGCTATTTTCCAGCGTAACAAGATGGATGAAGCCTCAAGGAAAGTGATGTTTACCATTTTAGGATTCGGTATTATTTTTTCTTTGGGTGTAGCCAATATTAATTTAGTTGCTCACTTTGGCGGGCTGATTGCTGGATTTTTCATATACGGGTTACTAATTAGATTATTTAAACAGAAGCATCGTTGATTCATTTGTGCTTGCATGATACAGTAGAGTCAAGAAGAGTATCCTTGGTATACTTGGATGGTTTTAGTAGATTGGAGCGATTAAACGAGTGGAACTACGACAGTTGCAGTACTTTTTAAAGGTTGCACAGAAAGAACACGTGACTCAAGCTGCGGAAGAGCTTCATGTAGCTCAGTCCGCAGTAAGTCGCCAGATTCATCATCTTGAAGAGGAACTCGGAGTCGACTTGTTTATGCACAAGGGAAGAAATTTGCAACTTACTCCTGTGGGACAATTATTCTGTAAAAGAGTTGAGGGGATTCTTAAGGATTTGGATCGGGCTGTTGGTGAGGTGCATGAATTTTCGGACCCTGAAAAAGGGGAAATTCGTATTGGTTTCCCGCATAGTCTTGGTATCCACCTTATTCCTTCTGTCGTTTCGGAGTTTAGAAAGCGCTATCCTAATGTGAAGTTTAAGTTTAAACAAGGTATGTACCCAACATTGATTAGAGATGTATTATCTTCAGAAGTAGATCTAGCGTTTATTTCTCCTTTTCCTGAAAAACATGAGCAGATCGGCGGGGATGTCGTTCTTACAGAAGAGTTGTATGCCATTTTACCACAAAACCACCCGCTTGCTGGAGAAGAAAGCATTCGATTGGAACAATTAAAGGAAGATAAGTTTATCTTATTTAGCAAAGGTTATTCTCTAAGGCCGATCGTATGGCATGCTTGTTTAGAAGCAGGATTTACTCCGAGGATTGCATTTGAAGGAGAAGAGACCGATGCAATACGTGGTCTTGTAGCAGCTGGGATGGGAGTGAGTGTTCTTCCGGAAATGGCCTTATTTCAAACTAACCCGCTTCAACCTGCTAGAGTAAGGTTATCAAGCCCAAGAGTAACTCGTTCCATCGGACTTATTCATCGAAATGATGAGAAGCTACCGCTCGTTGCGCAGTCTTTCCGGTCATTTTTACTTGATTACTTTGGCTTAGAAAATAACAAAACCCCAGTCAATTAAGACTGGGGTTCTTATATATTCGCTATTCACGGTTGCTTGTGAAGATCGCAATATATCTAATAAGCTCAAGCAGTGAGATAAGAGCAGCTGCAACATAAGTCAGGGCTGCGGCATTAAGAACTTTACCAACGCCACGTTCTTCTTCTCTCTGGATATATCCTTCTTGTACAATAATGTCGCGAGCACGGTTGCTGGCATTAAATTCAACGGGAAGGGTAATCAATTGAAAAGCTACCGTTACCGAGAAGAAAATGATACCAATACCAATTAAGTTAAATGCATTAAAGAGAAATCCACCCAAAATAAGAAATGGTGCAATACCGGATGCGAAGTTCACGACTGGGAAAATTTTGTGACGCAATACGAGCATTGGATAATGTTCTTTATGCTGAATCGCGTGACCTACCTCGTGAGATGCAACAGAGATGGCTGAAATCGATCTTTCGTAGTACACTGGCTCTGACAGACGAACCACACGGTGAATCGGATCATAGTGGTCAGAAAGAGCTCCCCGCACAGGCTCAATCGGTACATCATGAAGTCCATTGAGATCGAGCATGCGTCTTGCAACATCATAGCCCGTCATTCCTGTTGTGTTTTCCACTTTAGCCCATTTGTTAAAGGTACCTTTTACTCGGAATTGGGCCCAAAGTGACAATATAAATGCAACGATAATTAGAACATACAGAAATCCCATAAATTTACCTCCATACTATTATGAATAACTACATCATGGAGCTTTCAAGCAAAATCTTCAGTGCTTCCATACAAGCGGCACTTTTCGTTAATAACCCTGCAACGACTTTGCGCTGATGGGTAGGTTTCATGTCTTGAAGGAGAGGTTTTAGTTCATTCATTTCTCGTTCAAGCTGCTGTACATGAATTTCCAGACTGTTAAGTTTGCTTGTAACCTGCTCATTCGAGGAAACAGAGCTCCATTTTTCTAAAGACTGTTTAATCTCATCGAGACTATACTTCTCTAGTTTCATCTGGATAATACGTTCTAGACGAGACAAGGTTTCATGATTGTATAATCTATAGTTTTTTTGTGTACGTTGCTCTGGCGTAATCAGCCCAAGCTTCGTGTAATAGTCAATCGTACGTTCACTGACACCGGCAGCTTTCGACAATTCACCGATTCGATACAGCTTCATATCCCCATCGAGAACACTCACCTTTCCCTATTCAATAAACAATATGATACATGATGAAGAACCGTACAGTCAAACGTTACACTTTTTAGGTCATTATATACACTTGCTCTCATAATTAGTCAAAAAAATAAACGAAAATGGAAACGATTTCATTTAGAGATATACATTGTAAATATGATGTGGTGATGATTATAATCTTAATGATAAATAATTTCTTGTTTGATGTTAATTTATATGACATATATATACCAACTTTTGAATGAGGGCTCTATGCAAAAAGGACAGGAGGCAGGAAATATGGATAACCTGGAAAATGTGGATTCCGCCTTTACATTGAAGCAAGCTCGAATGAAGAAACAAGAGGAATTACAAAATGATATAGATCAAATAAATATACTGGACTGGTATCAACGCGTTAATGATTTGCATGATGCCATTGCGGAGAAAGCGATAGAACTTACAGAAAAAGAAATGCGGGAAGAGGGTTATGGTCAGGCACCCGTTCCTTATGCTTTCGTTGTATTTGGCAGCTCTGGAAGAGGGGAAGCTACGCTGTGGAGCGATCAGGATAACGGACTTATTATCAGTGATGAAAGGCATCCAGACAAAGAACGTTTTTTCAAAGAGTTTGGTATAAGACTAAGCAATATGCTGGAGTCAGCAGGTTATGCTAAATGTGAAGGAAAAGTAATGTGTTCTGAAGCATTATGGGCAAGAACGCTCTCTTCCTGGAGGGAGCAGCTTAGTGAATGGTCGAATGACTTACAATGGGAACCGGTACGCTACTATATTATTGCTGCTGATATGAGGCATGTTGAGGGAGATCTCACTTTATCCCATCAGTTTCAGGAATATTTTTCTTTCCTATTTGAATCCACGCCTGATCTGGCTGCGGCTGTATTACGTAACACGGTAAGGCATAAGGCTACCTTAAATATCCTTGGTCAAGTAGTGAAGGAACGTTTTGGGGAACATGCTGGGGGATTTGATGTGAAATACGGTATGTATATTCCGCTTGTGAACAGCGGGCGCTATTACGCTTTACAGCACGGTCTAAAAGAGACAAATACACTTCAGCGCCTAAAGAAACTTTCGACTCTTGAAGCAGCTCCGTCCAATCTCATTGAATCCTGTGAAAAAGCATTCTTGATTGCACTGCATTTAAGAAGAAGCGCTCAGATGAAGGAAGATCATGGGGTATTATCAAGCAGCGGATATATTGATCAGGATCAGTTAAAAGAGAGGAACACTTTAGATAAACTGAGACTAGGGCTGTCTGCTGTCAAGAAAATTCACCGGAATCTGCAAAGACAACTTCGATTTGTCGAGAGGGGCCGTCTATGAAAGAGCCAAGCAGGGGGAATAACGGTTTTTGGAACTCGTTTAGACAAGGCGGAGTACCATCTGCGATTGCTTCTATGATGGGGACTCCTACGGCACAGCAAATGGCTTTTTTACGATCTCTCATGAGAGAAAATCGACGGCCGGAGACCCTCCGGACGCCGCTTAATGAACTGGATGCCGTTGTATTTGATTTAGAGACGACAGGTTTTGCTCCCCAGCATGGAGATGAGATTTTGTCTTTTGGTGCTGTGCGAGTTATGGGAGGTAAAGTGATAGAAGAAGAACAGTTTTATACTCTTGTTAAAACGAGGAACAGGATCCCGGAGCACATAGCCGAGCTTACTGGAATCACAACCGAAATGACCCAGGATGCTCCTCAGCTTTTGAATGGACTGCATGATTTTATGTCTTTTGTAGGCGGGCGGGTTCTTGTAGCTCATGCGAGTGCACATGACAAATCTTTTCTGAATGCTGCCTTATGGAAAACCTCAAAAGTGAGACTAAGCCACCGCGTCATTGATACCATGATGCTGGCGAGATGGCTTGAACCGCAGCGATCTGGTTATGGACTTGATGAATTGCTTCAATCAAGAAATATTGAAATTAAGGGGAGACATCATGCATTAGAAGATGCGATGATGACAGCGCGTTTATGGGGAGCCTATCTCGATGATATCTCGAAAATGAATGTGGTAACCTTGTCTGATTTATATCATCATCTAAGTCACGCATAGTGCGGCATGCCTAAGGCTGTACCCATGATCTTGTTGTACCACCTCATAAGCTTTAACTTCTAATCGCTGCGCATTGGGATTGATTCCCGCAATGAGATACACCTTCATTAATTGTCCGTAAGACTGCAAGTTCTGAAGATCCTCAGCTGAGGGAAACGGAGCGGAAATAGGATGTGTGTGATATAGACCTATTAAATCAGGAGAAGTCAGTAAATGATGGACCCACACTTCAGGTTCGAGCTCAAAGTGATGATTGGGTTCTGCTGCCACGTTTTTGACAGGTATAATGGAATGGATGTCAACAGAATCAGCAATTGACGAAGTTCCTAGCAGTAAACCGCACCCTTCAGAAGGCCAAGATGTATGGAAGTGATTTTTTATTTGTTCGTTAGTTGCAGCCGTCATTCGGATGATCATGTTAAGAAGCTCCTTCTTCTTTTTATAGATAAGAAACATGCGGCTCCTTTTTAGAAAAGGAGTTTTTTGTGATATAATTAACCAAAATTAGGGGTAAAATGAGATCAATAGGAAATCAATTATGAAAGCATATATAGTCTATAACAATGAAAAAGGATGGGCAAATGAAACGTAACTTGTATATATGGGCTGGGATTCTACTGCTGATCGGTTTTGCTTTTTGGCAAACGAGTAATAAAGAAGGGGGTCTGTCTATTCAAAATGTATTCCAAACGGACAACCCTATTCCTACAGAAACGGGTGCGAAAGCAGGACTGCTTGCTCCACCTTTTGAGTTAAAGGGACTTGAGAATAAAGAAACTTATACAGTAGGCGGGACAAGAGAAAAAGCGCTCCTGCTTAATTTTTGGGCTTCTTGGTGTGATCCTTGTAAGATGGAAGCTGGATCGTTAAATCTGCTTGCGAAAAACTACAAAGATGGGCTTGATGTATACGGAGTTAATGTAACAAAATATGATACTGTAAAAGACGCTAAACAATTTGTTGACACATTTAAACTTCAATTTCCAATCCTAACGGATGAAGATGGAGCTGTTTATGATTTATATAAAGGAATGGCATTTCCGACGAATGTTCTGATTGACAAAAACGGCGTGATCCAAGAAATTATTCTGGGTATTCTGACAGAGGAAGAACTAGAGAAGAAAGTCCGGGCACTTGTGAAAAAATAAAAAGAGGCTGCAGATGATGAGATCTGCAGCCTCTTTTGCATATATAAGATCAGAGCTTAATGGTTTACTAATCCTTGCTGCGGCAAAGCATCCGGTTCAATGAACTCGGAAGGATCTTCCTCGAGAAGTGCATACCGGAAACTGTGCACGAGTGCCTCCCAGCTGGCTTCAATAATATTCTCAGAAACGCCTACGGTGTTCCAGGAATCAGTGAAGTTTTTGGATTCGATAAGAACCCTAACTTTGGCAGCTGTCGTATCTTTATCGTCAAGGACTCTAACTTTATAGTCGGATAAATGCATATTTTTTAAAGATGGATAGTAAGTAATGAGTGCTTTACGAAGTGCATTATCCAGTGCATTCAGCGGACCGTTACCTTCTGCAGCAGTATAGTGACTGCGTCCACCAACGTTTATTTTGACAAAAGCTTCGGAAACAACCGGTTTGCCGACATTTTTTTCAACCAACATCTTAAAAGACTCAAAAGTGAATAGTTCTTGCATATCACCGTTTGCTTCCCGAATGAGGAGTTCAAGAGAAGCATCTGCTCCTTCAAACTGATAGCCCTGATGTTCGAGATCTTTAATTTTATTAATTACGTTTTTTGTCTGTTCACTGGTTGGATCAAATTCAATTCCCATGTCTTTGGCCTTGGAAATAATGTTGCTTTGTCCTGCAAGCTCAGATACGAGTATTCTTTGTTTGTTACCGACTTGTTCGGGAACAATATGTTCATAAGTACGAGAATCACGCATGATGGCCGATACATGAATGCCGCCTTTATGAGCAAAAGCTGCGTTACCTACATACGGCTGATTTACCGGCATATTGACATTTGCAATCTCGCTGATATATCTAGCGACATTGGTTAACTGTGCAAGTTTTTCTTCTTCTACGCATTCATAGCCGAATTTCAGCTGCAAATTTGGAATGACGGAGCACAGATTCGCGTTACCACAACGTTCTCCGTAGCCATTGATCGTCCCTTGGACTTGTCTTGCCCCGCTATTTATGGCTGCCAGTGTATTGGCTACAGCCAGCTCACAGTCGTTATGGGTATGGATGCCGAATTTTGCATTTGGCAGTTGCTCTGTCAGGGACGAGACCACCTCATGTACTTCATGCGGCATCGTTCCCCCGTTCGTATCACACATCACAAGCCAGTCAGCGCCGGCTTCATATGCTTTTTTCATTACAGAGACGGCATACGCCGGATTGTTTTTATAACCGTCAAAAAAATGTTCCGCATCAAAAATGACCTCTAGTCCGCTTTGTTTCAAATAATGGATGGAGTCATAAATCATTTCTAAGTTTTCTTCTAGTGTCGTTTGGAGTGCAGTATGCACATGAAAATCCCAAGACTTGCCCACGAGCGTAGCTGCATCTGCACCTGATTCAATAATACGATTTAGATTCGCATCTTCTGCAGCAACACTGCCCTTACGGCGTGTACTGCCAAAGGCTACGATTTTTGCAGAAAGTCCGAGCTCCTGAACTCGCTTGAAAAATTCAATGTCTTTCGTGTTACTACCTGGAATGCCGCCTTCAATATACTGTACTCCAAGAAAATCAAGCTTCTTGGCAATATGTAATTTGTCGTCTACAGATAAACTGATTCCTTCACCTTGTGTGCCATCGCGAAGTGTAGTATCGAAGATAGAGATGGACTTAGACATGATATATTATCCCCCTTTTAAGAAGTCACCCTTAACTTTATAATTTTACTATTATATCAGTTCTTACCTGGAAAGTAAGATGTTATTTTGTAATTATTGTAGATGAATCCATTTATTTTGGACGTAATCCGGTATACTTAAGGAGATTTTAACGGTAAAATAAAGTTTTTGATGAATTGATTTTCTATCTATTTAACGAGTAAAAGAGTAAGGAAGGTATCCGCATGGAGAACGTAAAGGATTATTATCCTGTGAAGGGCCGCGTCATTTTACATGTAGATATGAATGCTTTTTATTGCTCCGTTCATGCTGCGGAAAGGCCTGATCTATATGCAGGGAAACCAACAGCCGTTGCGGGCAGCAGTGAAAAGCGCAAAGGAGTTATTGTCACTTGTTCTTACGAAGCACGTAAACTAGGAATCAGTACAGGAATGGTCGTAAATCAGGGACTTCGAAAATGTCCAGAACTTATCGTTATCACACCGGACTTTCACCTATATCGCAAATACTCCAAGGCATTTATGAAGATTGCCTATGAATATACGCCGGAACTTGAGGCCACCTCAATCGATGAATGTTATTTAGACATTACGGGTTCAAAACAATTCGGCACGCCGATCCAGATTGCAGAAGAAATTCAAAGAAGAATTAATGAAGAACTGGGGATTCCTTGTTCTATAGGGATTGCTCCTAATAAACTGCTGGCGAAAATGGGCTCAGATATGAAAAAGCCGAACGGCATTACCGTTCTTAGGTTGCGGGATGTTGAAAAAATACTATGGAGTAAGCCATGCGCGGAATTGTTTGGGATTGGACAAAAAACAGCAGAGAAATTGCGAAAACTTAACATTATGACAATTGGACAGCTTGCGAAGGCAAATGAACAAATGCTAAAAGATTATTTTGGCGTACTTGGAACATGGATGAAGCAAGCGGCTAATGGAATCAGTCATTCACCGGTACTCGCTGATCGTGAACCGAATAAGTCGATCGGGCACACCACAACGCTTCCTGAAGATATTTCGAATGAAAACGACATTAACCGAGTACTGCTGAATATCAGTGACCAAGTGGGGCGCCGTTTGAGAAGACAAGGAATGATGGCAGGCGGGATTCAGATTACCATTCGCACACCTGATATGAAAACCATTACTCGGTCCCATGCGCTGCAGGTACCAACTGATTACGACAAAGATATTTATAAAGAAGCTGTGAATTTATTTTACCGGCAGTTTGGTGCAGGGAAACCGATTAGGCTGCTTGGGATTACGCTGCAAAATCTAATTCCGAAGAGTGAATCAGTAGTGCAGCTGGATCTATTCGATTATCAAGAACAGCCAAAGAAAGAATCCCTTATAAAGGTAATGGACACGCTAAGAGATAAATTTGGAGAAAATGCGGTGGTAACTGCGGGGATGCTTGGAGACGATCCATCGACGCTGATCCGTAACTATAAATCACGTGGAACATCATTACAAAAAGATAATCTTTCTCTCCCAGAATAGGGACTTGACAATGTCCTAAGTACAGGTCAAAATGATTTGTGTTTGCTATCAGTTTGTATTAAACTATTTGTTAGTATAGGTAAAACCTACTGTTTGTTGTGTTTAAATATAGGAGGCAGAGAAAAAATGGCTAAGTATACTTGGGTAGAAAAAGATACATGTATCGCTTGCGGTGCTTGTGGTGCAACAGCACCTGATATTTATGATTACGATGATGAAGGTCTTGCAGAAGTGATTTATAGTGGGGATGCGAACCACGGTAACGTTGAAATCCCAGAAGATCTTCATGAAGATATGCAAGATGCTTGTGATGGATGCCCTACAGATTCCATCAAAGTTGCAGATACACCATTTAACATGGAAGGTTAATCCTATCCATTTCAGATGATCGCCTTGGTGCCGAGTTTCGGTGCCGGGCGTTTTTTTTGTGAAAATAAAGCAGTTAGATCTATGCTTTCCGGCATAGGCCGAGGACAGGAATCGAGCGAGGCTTGTCCACGGCCGAACGAATCCGGATCAACGATATTTCTGGCTGCATTAAGGGTTTGTTGATTCGCCGATAATGACGAAGACAGCAATTAAGATAATTAGGAGCAAAACGCTTAGTGCAGTCCAGAACAAGGCTTTCCGGTTTACTTCCTCTTTCTTTTGCTGCAAGCTTGGTTTCTTCCTCTTTTGAGACATGTCAGATGCTCCTTTCACGGCAAAAGTTAGGTTTTATCATAAGCTTTCTCTATTGTATTCAAACTGGGATAAATTATCAAAGTATTATATCTATCTAGATCTTCGTAAAAGGGTAGGGAGTTGGGTCTCTATCCCTTTTCTTTTGCAACAAAAAACGCTAAACTGGAGAGTAGAGGGGAAGCTGGTGATATCAAAAAGCAAGCTGTATTCATACTATATGTTGTAAGTTTACATACGATATAGCTAGATATAGCAATAGTGTTTTGATACATTTGTAAGCTCCCATAAATAGATCTAGTAAACGGAGTGGATGATTTGCTGTATCGTAATTTCGGAAAACCTTTTTTCTTCGCAATGGACGCTGAAAAAGCACACCATCTTGTTATAGGCAGTCTGAATAAAGCAGGCCGAATACCAGGAGGAGTGAGCTTACTTCGTTCCATGTATCGTGTACGTGAAACAGCGGATCTAGCTACTGATTTATTCGGTCTCCATTTTCCATCACCTATAGGTCTTGCTGCAGGACTGGATAAGAATGGGGAAGCTGTCCCTGGATTCTCTTCCATTGGATTTGGATTCATGGAAGTGGGAACCGTAACGCCAGAACCACAACCAGGAAATGAACAGCCTAGACTGTTCAGACTTCCTCAAGATGAAGCACTTGTTAACCGAATGGGATTTAATAACCAAGGTGCAGCAGCCATGGCAACGGTTTTATCCGGAATAAAGGAACGACCGATACCGGTTGGCATTAATATTGGAAAAAACAAGATCACTGCGAATGAGGATGCTCCATTAGATTATCGCAAGTGTATCGAAATGTTGTATTCGCATGCTGACTTTTTTGTTGTAAATATCAGTTCCCCAAATACACCGGATCTGCGCAGCTTGCAGCATGGAAGTGAACTTAGTGATTTGCTTGCCGCGGTTATGGATCAGATGAAGAAAGAATCTCAGAAATCAGGTGTAAAGAAGCCTGTTCTGGTTAAGATTGCACCGGATGTAACTGAGGTTGAACTGAAATATATGGTGGATACGATTTCAAAAAGCGGTGTTTCGGGTATCATAGCTACGAATACAACAATAAGCCGCGAAGGATTGACTCATGAGAATGCGAAAGAAACAGGTGGACTGAGCGGTAAGCCGCTTCGTGATCGTTCAACTGAAATCATCAGCCAGGTTTATCGTCAAACGAATGGGAAACTCCCTATTATCGGATCGGGAGGCATTTTTACAGCTAAAGATGCTTACGACAAGATTAAAGCGGGAGCAAGTCTGGTTGAGATTTATACCGCACTTATTTATGAAGGTCCTGAGATTAATCAACGTCTTCATGAAGGCCTTCGGGAACTGCTTCGCAAGGATGGTTATCGTCACATTTCCGAAGCGGTTGGAGCTGACCATAGATAAGTGGCTGGTACTATAATGATTAAGATTTAGGTATGAGCATAAGACAGGAGGCAGAGGCAATGGACGGAAGAGACTGGGGGACATTTTTGCTTCCTTACGAACAGGCCGTAGAGGAACTTAAGGTTAAGTTTAAAACAATGCGGGCAGAACTTAAAAAACGTGAAGAGTATGCACCTATCGAATTCGTAACCGGTCGCGTCAAGAAAATTTCAAGTATCTTGGATAAAGCCAAACGGCTTTCCGTGCCCATGAATGAAATTGAAACAGGGATCGAGGATATCGCAGGTATTCGGATCATGTGTCAATTTGTGGAGGATATTCGCAGAGTAGCCGAGTATATTCGGGAAAGAAAGGACTTAAGAGTTCTTTATGAGAAGGACTACATTACCAATTTCAAGGAAAGCGGTTATCGTAGTTTCCATATGATTGTTGAATATCCTGTCCAGACAGCGCTTGGTCAAAAGCATGTACTTGCTGAGATTCAGATTCGAACCCTGGCGATGAATTTCTGGGCTACCATTGAGCATTCCTTGAACTACAAATTTAGAGACAACCTGCCTGATATGGTAAGAGAACGACTGAAGAAAACGTCTGAAGCCGCCTTTATTCTGGACAATGAGATGTCTGCAATACGGCTAGAGATTCTGGAAGCACAAAAAACGTTTGAAGATGAATCCAGTATCATCTCCAAGACACTCGCCATCATTCATCAGTTATATTTTTATCACCTTGTGGATGAGGCGATTGAAGCACAAGAGAAATTTAATACGTATTGGCAAGCACACGATATCGAGGCGATAAAGCAATTATCCGGAGAAGTAAAGGAGCTGCTTAATAACGCAAGAAAAAGCAGTGAAACCGATGAGTTCTAAATACGATCCGCTCTATGTCGATTACCTGGTCTATTTTAACCGGGATCAGGATTACTTTGAGTGTCATGAAGTGCTCGAGGAATTGTGGCTTGCTGAGGATCGTGAGCCTGTATATAAAGGATTGTTGCAAGTCGCAGTAGGGATGTATCATTATCGGAATCAGAATCTGCGCGGGGCACGGTTAATGCTTACCAGCGCGATCCAGATTCTTGAACCGTATCCGGAGCAGATCCTGGGTATAGAACTTGGACTTCTTCTCTCATCTTGCCGTAGTGCCCTCGAGAAACTGCAGCACTCGGACCAAAGTCCTGTACCTTATCAGGATTATACAATTGTGATTTGGGATGATGAACTCGAAGAAGCGGTATACCAGAGGTCGAAGGAATTAAAACCGAGTATACCTCAGCGGAGAAGTCCGACACGCGGGAAAGTGTACGAGGAACGGATGAAAGCAATGGGTAAAAACGGATTCACGTCCTAATCATATAAACCCCCGACTCTTCACTGAGAAAGTGAAAGAAATCGGGGGTTTATATGATTATATATTTAGCTTTTGGCAGGATTAACCGGGATGTACTTCGCTAGAAGAAGGAGCACCTTCGGGAGCATATTTATCATCAATAAAGGTTTGGATTTCCTCAATCGATTTACCTGCTGCAGTGAGTTCTACGGTATCGCGTAGTTCTTCTAGACAAATACCGCACTGTGCACCGTGATCAGTCCAGGTCACTTCACCGTTCTCTTCTAGAGCGATGAAGCAGCGGTAAAGGGAATCATGAGCTGATTCATAATCCATACATCCACAGTAACAGTTGAGCATTTTCAGCTCCTCTTTAACTTGTCCGACAAGAGCGTAGGTCGCTTGTGTGTTATCCGTATATTTTGTGAGGAACTCAGGCATTTCAGTAAAAGAGGCACTTGCCTCATACTGTTCGCTTTCTTTGCCATGCATGGTGTGGTCGTGTCCTGCTTCTTTTTGCCCACAGGCACTTAGTGCAAGGCTACCGAAGATTAGACCGGCGAAGAGGGTTCCATACCATTTGGTTTTCAATTTACAGCATCTCCTTTATATTTCGTAAAGAATGCTTTGATATCTTCTTCCGTATAGCCGGTATTCGTACCTTCTTCTTGAATGCCGCCAACAAGACGCTCTTTCTCTACACCTTTCTCAAAATAAACAAGGGTTGGTGTAAATTCAATATTGTATTCTCTCCAGCCGCTGTCAAATTCTCTTAAATTAAACTGGGGAAGATCGACGCCTAAATCACCGGCAATCGGCATCAGTTTCGGTGTCGTTGCACGGCAGTGAGGACAATCAGAAGCAAAGAAATATACGAAAAAGTCTTCTTTGTTATCAATTTTTCCTTTGAGTTCTTCTGGCAGGATGATATTCTGATAATTCGGGTCATCTAATATTTCGATTGTTGATGCACTCAGCTGCGACTGAGGAAGCCCGTATACTTCATTAATATTTTTGTTATTGATCATATTCATGGTGATAAGTGCGCCGATCAGTATGACAAATGCAGCAATAAAGGCAATAATAGCAGTGTTCGATTTTTTGTTTTTCCTACCGGTATAGCCTGTCTTCGATTTGGTTTGTGTTTTAGAACTCATTGTTCATCCCCCGTCAATATGATAAATTATGGAACTAGTTTAATGCCCTTCATTATACAACATTACGCATTGTAGTGGAACAGAAATACGGGGATAGATTTGTTAGATAAGGTACAGACTGCGACAGATATTCTAATAACAGAACCACATGATCGTAATCTTATAGCGTTATAACTGCCTTTACGCTCTACAGAGCGTATGTAATCTTTGCTTTTTAAGTAATATGAACAATTTGTGAAGTCTTATTTGAATGAACTAATAACCAGAAGGATGGAGGTGGACTTTAGTATGAGTCAGCAAATAAATCAAAAGAAAACGGTGAAAAAGTTGCGAATAGACAAAATTTTAAGTCATATGGGATATGGCACTCGTTCGGAAATTAAGAAAGCAGTAAAGAATGGGTATGTTACGGTGAATGGAAAGCTGATCAAGGACAGCGGGATGCAAGTCGATCCTTATGAGGATTTGATTGAGATTGACGGTGAAACGGTGAAGTACAGAGAGTTCATTTATCTGATGCTTCATAAGCCGCCAGGAGTGATATCGGCTACAGAGGATGTAAGGGAAGAGACAGTAATTGATCTTCTCGATCCGGAATACGCATTGTTCCAGCCTTTTCCGGTCGGACGTTTAGACAAGGATACCGAAGGGCTGCTGATTCTCACGAATGACGGACAACTCTCACATAATTTATTGTCTCCGAAGAAGCATGTACCCAAAACATATGAAGCAATTGTCTCAGGGGAGATCGGAGAGAAAGAAATCCATGCTTTTCAGCAGGGCGTAACCCTCGATGATGGATACACAACGAAACCGGCGGTTCTAGAGATCATCTCTGTCGATTCTGGCGAAGAGGGAGATACTTCGCGCGTGCTGGTTACGATTCATGAAGGGAAATTCCATCAGGTTAAGCGGATGTTTGAAGCAGTTCAGTCGAAAGTCTTATATCTGAAGCGCATCTCTATGGGTGCTTTGCAGTTAGATCCACTGCTTCCCATTGGATCTTATCGTGAACTGACGGAGGAAGAACTGAATATTCTCACCGGGACGGATCTTGCAAAATAATAAAGAAATAAAGGATGGATCAAATATGAATTATAAACTGATTGCACTAGATGTAGATGGAACTCTTCTACATGATAATCATGAATTATCTGAAGAGAATAAAGATAGTATCAAGGCAGCGGCTAGCCGCGGGGCAGAGTTGGTGCTTTGCACCGGCAGAGGCCCGGTTAGTACGATACCGCTTATGAAGAAAATGGGGCTCAGCGGTTATGTGATCACACATAACGGAGCCGTTACCGTTGATACAAAAACGCAGGAAGTGATATACCAGTTCCCTATGGATGCGGAGGGACTACAGCCTTATGTAGATTATTGCCGAGAGCATGGGATTCATTTTGATGTGAATACGGCGTTTGGTTTATATATTGATAAAGCAGATCAAATGTCCCCGAAAGTGCGTGGTATGTATGATGAAGTTTTTCTAGAACCAATGAATTTGCCCCACTGGTCAGAATTAAGTGAACCGGTTGTGAAATTCTCGGCTTTTGGAGATCTCGATACGATGAATGAACTTGAAAAAGAATGGAACACTTGGAACAGCCCGTTTTATATGGTCCGCAGTGGAGATTTCTTCCTGGATCTTATGCATAAGGATGCTTCAAAAGGAGAAGCGCTGAGACGTCTTGCAGCGAGCAAGGGAATTGCTCGGGAGAACGTTCTGGCTATGGGAAACTACTATAATGATATTACGATGCTTACATTTGCAGGTAAGGGCATCGCGATGGATAATTCTCCTATTGATGTAAAGGCAGCTGCTGACGAAGTTACTCTGTCTAATAATGAAGATGGAGTTCATCATGCGCTCGAAAAATTTGTAATCGGCGTTAAGTAATATTCTTCCTTGTCCCAGGGTACTACTATGGATATCAGATACTCTTAAAGCAAGAGTGAAATGGTCTACAGGAGGTTAACAAAAGATGAGCTATCATATTCGGCTGCGGCCCGATTTGCGAACGGCAAATGGAGAAGTTCAAGATATTTTAATTGAAGACAGGTATGCCGGCACGCTTATTCTTGTCTTCCGGGAAGGCCATCGGCTTGCAGGTAGTGTTCAGCTGGATGCCAAAAGTGTTCCGCCGAAGGCCAAAGCAGAGATTCTTACTTATGTAAAGCAATATTTGCTGCAATATCGTGATGCGGTAGATGCCGAACATATTGATATTTTGTTAACCTGGGGCGAGGTGGAAAGTTTCCTCGAAGATGAGGATGGTTACGAGGAAGATACACTGCCGTCCGCCCCAGAGTCTATTATTCCTGAGCCAACGCCTCTTTTTCTATATGAAGATGAGAGCGGTGAAATGCAGATTGAGCTAATATCTGCCGGACGATTCGTGTCTTCGTTTGAACTGCAAAATGGGAAGGGACAGACGATAGCTCATGCGGTTCTAAAGCAGTATGGTACAGATATCCAGGGAGAAGTAGACTGGCTGAAGGAACCGCTAGAAGAGGAGCTTGAGTCTGCGGAAGAACTTTTAGTGGCCGAGGTGGATGATGGGGAGATTGATACCATTACCATTGAGATGAAATATAAAGATAATATGATTACAATCCTCGAACTCGTTAGACAAGATCATGCCTCTTACACAGCATCAGATGAGGCAGATGGTCCTGATTGGGATGAGGATGGAGTAGAACTGCAGTCTATCTTGGATCAAGGTGAAGAGGAAGCTGAAGAATCCTGTTATGTGAGGATGATTCGTCACGATCATGAGATTGTATCCTACGATCTATTTCTTCAGGAACACGGAGGATTACCTGTCGCTTCCGCTACTGTAGATATAAGTGAAGCAGCCGTTTCAGGATACATTGATTTCTATATAGAACCCTCGGAGGAACAGCGACATGATCTTGTCTTGGTCCTTTCCAAAGAAGTTGAAAAAGAGATCGATTTAAAACAGCTGCACATTACCATGTTATACCGAAATGTCGTTATTGATGAAATGCTGCTGACTTCGGATGAAGACTAAAAATAAATAACGTTATAAAACAAAAGGCATCCTTTTAGGGGTGCCTTTTTCTTATGTGTATAAAAAGGAAGAGACGCTTAGCCATCCTCTGTTTTTGTGAAAAGAATGGGGTACCTTCTTTACTAATTTACATAAGCTAAGATATCATGATGAAAGAATTACTTGATAAGATGACTACGAGAAAGGGGCTCTAATACATGCGATTGCTCCAAGCATTATTTTTCCCTCCTGAACAGCCGGGCGGGGTATCCTCCATGATTCCTTATATGCAAGAACGTTTTAGCAGCCCAAGATGGGAAATGGAATTGTTCTCCTTGCCAAAACGGATTCGGAATAAAGGCAGTGAAGAAGTTGTATTTGATACGTTTGATTGGACTCTTTATCAGGACAGTCCTGTGGTCACCAAATATATTCAAACATACCGTGATTACTTATGGTGGGTGAAGCTCAGGCTACATAAATCTTATGATCTTATTCATGCACATCATCCGATTGCCGGACTTGCTATGAAAGAAGCATTTCCTGAGGTTCCCCTCATTCAAACCATTCACTCTAGTTACGAGAGAGAACTCATTCTCAACGGAAGAATCAAAGAGGGGGGATTGGAACATAAGTTCCTGACTTCGCTCTATAAAGAAATGGAAGCTAAAGCGGATTGTCTTCTTACCGTTTCTGAATCATTTAAAGACTACTTGAGACCTTATATACAGCATCCTGAGAAGATTGATATTATTCCTAATGGATTTGATGAGAAACGGTTTAAGCCTGTCCCTCACGAAAATGAAGTGCCACAGCTTGTCACTGTATGCCGCCTTGTCCCTGCAAAAGGAATTGATATACTGTTGAGAGCTTGTTATGAGCTCAAAAAGAAAGGGCATGACTATGTCCTTCATATTATTGGGGATGGTCCGATCCGTTCCGAGCTTGAGAAGTTGGCACAGGATCTTGGCATATATAACGAAACTATATTTTATGGGTACACGCTTCATCCCGAGGAGTTTATGCCGTTCTTCGATATCTTTGTTCTTCCCTCGAGAGCAGAAGCGTTCGGTTCGGTATTTGCAGAAGCAGCCCTCAGTTCACTTGCACTTGTTGGTACGGATATTGGAGGAATAGCGGAACAGATTGAAGATGGAGTGAATGGTCTGCTTGTTCCCGAGAATGATCCTGTTGCTCTCGCTGAGGCACTGGAGAAAGTCATTCTTGATCCATCGTACCGATATGAACTGGCCCGTACGGCAAGTGAGAAGGCTAAATCAGAATACTCTCTAAGCCGTTCTGTTAATTTACTTAAGAAGCTGTATTTGCAGTATCAAGTATCCAGTTAAGAGAAGGGTTACTGCTTGCTGTGAAAGGAACCAAGCGGGCTTTTGATTAGATGAAAGACCCAAATTACCGCAAGCATCCCATAAATGGGATATAATATCGATAATAATGAACTGAATCCAAACTGGCTTACTAAATAACAAGTTAACATGATAAACAAGGTGATAAGTTTAGGAGATACTTGAAGATGCTGACGCACTTGTAGTGTAATTCCATAAATATCGGCAACAAACGTACTGAAAATTTCCATGAAGATAAGAATAACATAGATGATCTGTATGGCGGCCCCCAAAGCGAAGGCAATACTCCCCATTGGAATCTCAAACTGCTGAATTCCAGGCATGTAGGCGGACATAGCGAAGTGGGCCGTCATTAACATGCAGCCAATCCCGATCCCCCCAATCATTCCTCCATACTTGATTACGTTTCTATCTTTTAATTGGCTGCCAAGAGGTACAAGTATAGCTTGAGCCATAGCTAGGTTGAAGGACGTATACAAAAGCGGAGACAGCCAAGTGGCAAACATGCTGCGGTCCGGCTCAAGGCGGATAAAATTAGAAGCTGAGGGATGGTGAACCGTGCTGATGAGAATCATGAGCGATAACAAAAGCATGAAAGGCACAATGATACTGTTCAATTGCAAAATAGCTTTGATTCCTCGTCCAAGCAGTAAATAGGTGCCGATGAGGGTAATGAGAACTCCTGTTTGAAAGGATAGATGAAGATTTTCTACGAAGACAGAACCTGCACCTGCAAGTATTACACTATTAACCCCAATCAGAACAAATAAAGTGAAAAAACTAATCCATTTCCCTGCTTTTTTTCCAAAAAGCTCCCCGTTCAAGTCCTCATATGAATTCGCTCCGGTATCATGTGCGATCAGCATCATTTTAGTACCCAGCCATACGAATAGCAGGCTCGACAAGACGATGGTGAGTGTGGCCCATTTTCCATACTCCGTAAAAAATTGTAAGATTTCTTGGCCTGTGGCAAAGCCAGCCCCGACAATCGTGCCAATATAAGTGAATGCAACCTGTAAGACCTTGAAACCCTGTCTCATGCGTTTCCTCCTTGTCCGATCTGTATAACAACAGCTTATAGTCGTCCTAAAAAATAACTACTCGTACAAGGTATGCTCTTGTCCATCTGGACATGACAAAGAGTAAGAAGAGGAAAGTGTAAGGTAGATATAGTTACATACCAATGGAAGAAATAAACTTTCATATTGAAAGCCACCCATATTTTATGATACTTTTACGTCATAGGATGGGCTGGGAGGTCATAACATTGGAAGTACTAAAACAAAAAATTAGGGAACAGGGCGTTGTTATTTCAGATCAGGTTCTGAAGCTTGATGCATTACTGAATCACCAGATAGACCCTGCACTTACCATGCAGATGGGTCGCGAATTTGCGGCAAAATTTAGTGAAGATGGAGTCACACGTATCGTTACCGTTGAATCTTCAGGAATTCCAGTCGCTTTTGCTACTGCTGCAGAAATGGGAGTACCTCTTGTTTTTGCTCGAAGAAAGAAAACATTGCTGGCCGATCCGGATGCATATTGCGAACGTGTACCTTCGTTTACGAAGGGAATTGTAACGGATATTATGGTATCGCGTGAGTTTATTGGTCCAGAGGATCGGATTCTATTTATCGATGATATTATCGCGAACGGGGATGCAGCCAAAGGTGTCATTAAGATTATTCAACGTTCTGGAGCAGAACTCGTCGGATTTGGAGTTGTGGTTGAAAAGTGTTTCCAATCCGGTGCGAGCACCCTTCGTGAACAAGGGATTAGAGTAGAATCACTTGCGAAGATCAAGTCTCTGTCCGATGGCAAGGTCCACTTTGCTTAATTTTTTTAAACCACATTTTTCTTTTTAATTTATATTCTGGTTGCCTAATTTTGTTTAATGCCTTTGCATCACGTTTTTTATGGATTATAATAAAGGTAGGTTAGGGAGAGGAGGCAACACCCATGGGGAAAGAACCAAACGAACAGTATTTCCTTGATAAGTTAGCGCAGTCCAAAGTTCATTTTGAACGTGCCCTTGATTGTAAGCATACGGAGTTTGATGACCTTTATCCCTATATGCTTGAACATCCACAGTTCTTCTGGTATAAAAGGTATGTTGCTTGGTCTGAACTTCTCACTATTGTAAACCTGTGTGAAGAATTGTCCTTCTCATGGAAAGACGAATTTACACCTCACCAGGTCGAATATGTTGAACAGCGTGTGATGTCGGCGAAGGTGCTTGATTTCTGGTTCGAAAAGAACGACAGTAAAGAGCATGCTTCACGTTAATTTCTAGTGATTAGCCTAAAGACCTAAATGCATGCATTTAGGTCTTTTTTTGCATGTTAGAAGAGACAAGCTGCGAAGATCGCAGACGTAAGAAGGGGGATTATAAATGATAACAGATGAACGATTAAATGAACTCCGTGAGTCGGGTGAACGTGTTCGTGTCGTCAGAGACAATCTGGAAGTTAACGATGTGGTTGGTATCGTCGTGGCTTGGAGTGATGAACAAATTATGGTTCGCAAACGCAATCGGCGTATTGTAAAATTAGATCGGAATTATTTAATTCAGCTGGAAAGCGAGCCAAGACGGAGTCCTACAGACATATAACTTGCACTATACCGCCGTTCTTATTCTTATCCTCTTTCATAGAAAGGGCATAAGAGAGAGAACGGTTTTTTATTATATTTCGTGATTCATTCCACCAAGGTAAACTCTCATTCTAGAGTATAATTCATTTTTATACTGAGATAATGGAAAAACAACGCGCATCTCTTGTCCTCTTATTTTGGCATCTGCCCATAATCCTTCCTTATTTGATTTAATATTCGTAATCCGTATATCCTTTCGAGCAAACTCCATTTGTATTTCTGACAATAGTAAAGTTACACGCTCCATTCCACTGGACAGCACTTCTATATAAAGAACCGGAGTTCGAAGGAGCGGATGGTTTGTTAATACCTGCAGATCACGGTGAAAAATGCGGTCAACGAGCAATAACTGCAAATAGCTGCAAATCAGGTTTTGTTCTTCATATGATGTGTTTGCCTTCAAGTGAATCTCCCCTTT
The DNA here is from genome assembly GCF_018403285.1 of Paenibacillus sp. J45TS6. GTDB lineage: Bacteria > Bacillota > Bacilli > Paenibacillales > Paenibacillaceae > Paenibacillus. The sequence continues at coordinate 441,509 of NZ_BOSJ01000004.1, forward strand.
CTAAAATAAGAACTTATGTTCTTATTTTATGCTGTATTCAGCAAATTAATCAATGAATCGTTTACTAAATATAAGAAATTAGGTTTCTATAAAATCTCACATAATTTTTTGGATCTAAACCAATAATGTATATATCTCCAATAATAAGAAAAATTTCATATGGAAGGAGGGGGTGCACATGGCAACTCGCAAACAAAAACGAAGACAACTTAAGAAAAAAGTGCTGACTTCTTTTAGGCCGGGGAGTCTTAGCTTAATTGTATGGATGACAACGCTAAGTATAATAATAGCTGCAACAATAGGAGCGGTTCCGGTTCATGCTGAGCCTGTGAAGAAAATGGTTATCATCATTGATGACCTTGGTAATGGGATGAAAGGTACAGATGAAATGCTGAATATGCCGACTACATTAAATGTGGCGATCATGCCTTTCTTACCGACAACGAAAAGAGATGCAGAACTTGCTCATCAAAAGGGGATTGATGTGCTTGTTCACATGCCGATGGAACCTCGTAAAGGAAAAAGAGATTGGTTAGGTCCGGGCGCAATTACGACGGATTTGTCCGATGAGGAGATTCGCAAGAGAGTCAATGCAGCAATCGATGAGGTTCCCTATGCAGTTGCAATGAACAATCACATGGGATCTAAAGTCACTTCAGATCGGCGCATCATGTCCATTGTGCTGGATGTATGTAAAGAAAGAGGACTCTTTTTTGTGGATAGTAAAACCGATCAGCATTCGGTTGTGGCTGAACTCGCCGCAGAAAAAGGAATGCCGCCCGTGGAAAATGATATCTTTCTGGATGATCAGTACTCCATTAGCCATATATCAAGGCAGATGAGACTTGCTGAAGAAAAATTGAAGCAACAAGATATTTGTGTAACGATTGGACATGTCGGAGTGCCAGGGCTTATGACGGCAGGCATCATTAGAGATGCCATTCCCCGATTAACGGGGAAGGTCGAATTAATCAGCATCAGTGATATGGTGAAACAAGTATGGAACTGGAATCCAGATCTTACAATACCGACAAATAATAAATAATGCCTGCACTGATAGCTTCGGCTATTTTCTTTTGTCCACGGCTTGAGCTAAGCATCTCCCGATCTTGTAAGTTACTGATGAAACCGGCCTCAACGATAACGGCTGGTTTCTTTACATAATTGAGTAAATAAAAAGGTTTCCCCCATTCTACCTGGCGATCGGTTTGATACATCGTATTAAGTGAGCTTTGAATCGATTCAGCCAGCATATAACTTCTTCCTTCCCGCTGATGAAGGACGACAGGACCATGTGATTTTTCTTTTTTGCTCCAGTTAACATGAACACTGACAATAATTTCAGAGGGAAGTTCATCACTAAGTCCTTTTCGCTGTGCCAAGTCTTTTAAATGCCTGGAACGGCTTTTTAGCCAAGTGTTGTCATCGCTGAGTGCGTAATCTCCATTTCGATTCAGCACGACAGCATAACCTTTAGATTTTAGCATCATGTACACTTTTTGGGAGATGGAAAGATTAATGTTTTTTTCAAGTAAATCATCGGCCGATGTTCCTCCGTCAATCCCCCCGTGTCCTGCATCAATAATGATAACTGGATGGCGAAATGCAGCATGCGATACGTGATCATCTTCCTTTTGTGGAGCGGTTGGCGCTGCTGTTGCGTTCGCAGATCCGATAAGGAAAAGAAAAAGAAATAGTACAGAAAAACACATCGAAATTCGTCTTGGCATCTAAATTAAACCTTCCTTCCCGTGTGTTACTTATCATTTCAAACTCCTTACCATAGACTGTGCAAATTTTAATGTTTCATTCAGCTGAAATATTAATAATGTTTATTTAAATAGGTTCTCGTGCACACTAAGAAAAATAGCTGCTGGTCAAAGGGAGTGAATGGACATGGCTAAAGGAAATGATTTAATTAGATATATAACCGAGCAAGTGGTTGATTATATGGAAAAGCCGAAAGAAGAACGTAAATCCCAAAAAAAGAGAAAAGAACCTTGGCAGACAAAATGGTTTGGAATGCTTCCGCTTGGGGTATCCATGTGGGCAAAGGATAAGAAAAAAGTTCGCAATAAAAAAAAGAACCAGAATACAGCGTCTGATTCTTAAATTCAAAATGCCTTATTCCATTACGTGAAGGGATAGGGCTTATTTTATGTTTTCATGAAATTCCCCGTTTTCAATCAGTCTTTTCATGGGGATATACCTAATCAGGGATTGATCCGTGCCAACACGAACGTAAGAGACGGTAGTTGTACCAGGGCCAGCCCATGTTGCGTATCCTGAGATGGAAAGCGGTCCGCTGTACCACATATTGTGATCAGAAGAACTAAAGATGAGCTGGTTTGAAGTATAAAGTTTTTTCAGAAGCATAAGTTCAGACACGATAGGTACCGGAGTCGAAACCCGCCACTTGAGATTCTCGGAAGAATCAAAAAGGGGAGAGGTCTGTTGTATCGTTTGAATTGTATGGCTTGTGCCAATCCAATCGGAACGGCCATCTACAGTAAGTGGTTCAGCAAGCTTTTCTGGGTTATCAGGAAGTACATCTCCACTCCCAGCATCCACATATATTGTTTTCTCTTCTTTTTCAATCACCCAATATGATAATTTTCCTGTATACTGCATTTCATAAAGATTAGAATTTACCGCACTCTGTTCTTGGCGAGAAAGATGGCCCAGTGAGTATAACAATTCGGGATCAAAAACGGAGGAAGTACCTACCCCATATTCAGTAACCAGATACTTGATCTGAGATGCTTTCGTTTCTTCTATGGATGATTGTTCTGCTGTAATAATGAGGTAACCGGCGATCTCTTTTCCTTGATAAACATGCACAAGATAACTGTGCGTCCCGGGACCAAGCGGCATAATATGAAGACGGGAGTTAATAAAATCAGCAAATTCGCTGTATTGTGAAAGCTCTTTTATGGTATGCTCTGCAACCTGAAAGACGGGGGCAGGAGCGGTATTATGATTATAAGTAGAGCCTTGACCTGCATAGGATGGTGTATGGCTGGCGAAAGAAAAAATTAAGGTACACAACATGCTCAGCATGAGTTTTGTTCGTTTCAAGGAAATCACACCTTCTTTTCTGCAAGCATAAAAAGGCACCTGCTGTTCTTATCTACATTTTACCGATGAAAGAACGAGAAAGGTGCTGTTTACTGGAATAGACTTTAAGAAAGACATGCACTAGTTTTGACGAAAAAAGTGATGTTTCCTTTTCCTGTGCCGAAGATTGAGGAAACAGCCTCGCCCTTTACCTAAGATGCATAATTCCACAGCTAACCGTACTTACGTTAATTTTAGGTTCATACTGCCATTTCATTTCGCTGCGTCTGCGGTTATATTGTTCCTGGATAGGTAATTTTTGTTCTTCCTCTGGCTGTTCTTTCAGTAAATCTTCATAGTAAGTATCCAGAACAACGAGTTCTTCTTCTAAGCGTTTTTTGGCAGCATCTGCCCAGCTATAGTCAAGTAATCGAAGTTTGCCTTGGATATGTTTTTCTAGTGACTCAGCTGCTTGCTTGAGCGGAATTCGTCCCCCTTGAACATGCATATTATCCGGGAGTCTTGGACTGAGTTCTCTTTTATCCAGCACGAGTCCAAAGTCTTCTGCAATTCTGCCCGTCAGCAGTGAAATTCCTAGAAAATGAAGTTCCTCTCGTTTAAGGTCGCAAGATAGTTCTACTTTAAAGCAGACACTAAGCCATGGCTCGTAGGCTTTTGGAATGGAACCGCTGATCTGCCTTTTAGAAGGGAGCTCAAACAAGTTAACGTAAGCTCCACCTTCACGAGAAGCCGTGAAAATTTGTTTGAGTCGAGGGCAGCCATAGACTATAGGTTCACGAAGTACACGCCCCGGGCCAAGAACGGGGAGGGAAGGAACGTTTCCAAAGTAGCGCCCCAGCACTGCGTCTTGATTGGTTCCGGTTGTTCCGAGTTCCGCAGCCGATTCTAAACTGGCTTGCTGTTTTTGTATTTGTTCAGCCTTTTCATGCGCTTCTTGGTCAAAAATAAACGTAAAAGACATCGTCTCAGCAGGAGTGCCCGTCCGGTCTACGAATCCCCAGTAATAAGGACGATTGGTGAGTGCTTTATCCGCTTCTACTGATAATTTCACCGTAACATGAGCAGGAGATTTCTCAATCACTTGGCAATCCATTGCTTCAAGAAATGTCATAACATAAGACTGAACCTCATCTTTAGACATCGTCATAAGGAGCTCCCCCTTTTGCGGCTTTTGGTGGAAGAACCAGCTTGCTGCATTTTCATTGGATCCAGAACGCTGCCTACCGCATCTTTAACAAGTGAAGCGTCAGGATGCTGTTTGACCTCTTCTTTGAGCGAATGAATGTTATGAGACAGGGCATTCATTTTTTCATTGATTTCGTCTTCACTTGAGGATTCAAGTATGATTTTAGTGAGACTTTTCTCAATAGATTCTTGTTTCTCAAGACGTTCGAGGATAACGTCAAGTCCGCCGATAACCATTTCGAACATATTAATTTTTTCATGCAATAGGTGCAAAATATGCTCCTCAATGGTGCCGCGCGTTGCTAAATTATATATATTTACGTCATTTTGCTGACCAAGTCGGTGAACCCGCCCAATCCGCTGTTCGACTCGCATCGGATTCCAAGGCAGATCAAAGTTAATCATATTATGACAAAACTGCAGATTAATTCCCTCACCGCCGGCTTCTGTTGCGATCATGACTTGAACCCTTCCGCGAAATAGATCCATCATCCAGTCTTTTTTACCCCGGTTCATACCACCGCGGTAAGGTACTGCTGTTAGACCGCGGTCGCGGAAATAGTTAAGCAAATACTCCTGAGTAGCTCGGTATTCGGTGAAAACAATCACCTTCTCGTTCATTTCACGAATAAGCTCCATCGTTTTCTCTGCTTTGGTGTTCGCTTTTATCGCTTTGATATTAGCAACAAGATCCCAGATTCGGTCACGCCACGGGGAGTCTGGAGCCAATTTCTTAGATAGATTTACAAGAGTCACGAAAACAGCATCACGACTGCTGCATACCTCACGTTGTAAAGTTACCATCGAGAACATACTAGTCATATTACCTCCCGCTGAATGGAACTGGTCTTTTACGAAAGCGGTAACTCCATCATAAAGAGCTTGCTCTTCCGGTGAGAGGGTGAGATTAATATTTGTAACTTTACGTTTCGTAAATTGAACAGGCCCTTCGCCTCTGCGATTACGGATCATGACTTTAGCCAGCTCATCCTTCAGCTGATCCTCATTTTTCGCCATTCGTTTATCAACCACAAAATTAGCGGCAAAGTCGCCTTGACGTCCTAGTTGTCCTGGTTTTAAAAGAGTAATGAGATTGAATAACTCACTTAAATCATTTTGGACCGGCGTTGCGGTTAACAAAAGACAATACTTTTTACGAAGTTTCAGCATAAATTGATAATTCGATGTTTTTTTATTTTTTAATTTATGAGCTTCATCAACGATAATCATATCGTAGTCGGTACTCATGAGGATCTCTTGATGGGGGTCGCGTTTGGCTGTATCCATGGAAGCGACAACAATATCATTTTGCCAAGAGTACGCTTTTTTCTGTGCGACAGCCGGTATTCCAAACTTTGAATTGAGTTCCCTTACCCATTGCAGTACAAGTGATGCAGGGACAAGAATAAGGACTTTAGATACGAGTCCGCGAATTAAATATTCTTTTAAAATGAGGCCCGCTTCAATCGTTTTCCCAAGACCTACTTCGTCTGCAAGAATGGCACGCCCCGACATTTCAAACAGCACTCTGCGAGCAGTGTCAATCTGATGCGGCAAGGGTGTAAGCTCAGGGATATGTTTTAAGCACTGCATATCATCAAAACTTGGTATGAGTCCTCTTTCTTCAGCCTCAACGGCAAGCTGAAAAAGACGATAGTCGCCCCATGGTCCGCCTTTGTCTAGTCTATTTGTAAGTTCATCAAGCCAATTTTGATCAAAGTGAATTGGAACGGGCAGCGGTTCGGGCTGAAAGATCGCGCGAGCGGGTGATATTTTTCTATTCACTGGTGTTATTGCCTCCCCTGTCGTCTCATAAGTCTTCATAGTATGGACGAAAGCGAAGAGATTCATAACTAAATCAGCATTTTACGATAGAAGCGATAGGATAAAGATCATGAAATTATTTGACTTACCATAGGCGCGTATACATAATGGCTACATACAATATAATTGTATATAATGGTTAGACATCATGAAGCGATTTTGTTTTGTACAGCAGTAGGAGGGACACAGGGTGAATAAACAATTCATACAAAGTAATGCAGATTTATCAGCTTATTCTACTTATGAGATCGGAGGCAAAGCTAAATATCTAGCTGCGCCTGCCACAATAGAGGAATTAACTTCTGTACTAGAATTTGCAAAAGAAAAAGAATTAAAACCATTTTGGTTTGGCATGGGATCGAACATCCTATTTCCGGACGAACCAAAAGAAGATATGATCTTTATCAGTCTTAAAGAACTGAAAGAAACTTATATTGATGAGAAGGGCTGGTTTGTTTCTGCCGGTATGCCGATGTCGCATCTGTCGCTTATTGGCCTTGCTTCAGGAACAGCTGACTTTGATTTTTGCTTTCTGCTTCCAGGAACGGTTGGCGCAGGAATCTATATGAACGCGAAATATTATAACAGACAAATTTGTGACATTCTTGATACTGCCTTTTATATTGATTTAAAAGACCCAGAATTCAAAGTGCAGACCATTCATGTAGATGGATGCGGGTATAGTTACAAAAATTCGATCTTTATGAATAATGATTGGATTATTGTGGGGGCATACTTAAACCATCCTGACTTTAGCGCGCTTGAGCAAGGAATACGTGAAGTGGAAAGACTAGAGCAAGTCGTAGAATATCAAAATCCATCTGTCTTGCCTAATTTCTATAAATACTACACTACAATGGCCGAGACTTGGGCACAGGATCATGAGGCAGAGGTTCCTGAATCTTTCAAAAGCGTAATTCAGGATCGCGGAAGTAAGTTTCATTTTGATTATCCTTCTTGCGGATCGGTGTTCAAAAATAACTACAATTTTGGTGAACCCATGGGTAAAGTGGTCGATCGGCTGAACATGAGAGGAACGGTGCACGGGGGTGCATCTATTTCATCTTGGCATGGAAATATGATTGTGAATCAAGGAAATGCAAAAGCAGAAGATATCGTATATTTGGTTGAACAAGTGAAAAAATCAGTGAATGAAGCATTTGATTTTATCCCGGAAGAAGAACTCATTATTGTAGAAAAGAAATAAGATTGTACACAAATTAATCCATTATAAAATGACGGATTGTCAATCCAAGTGCGACACTTCATACTCAAAAGATTCGTGGGCTGTTTTCCATCCTAAACATTTTCTTGGTCTGTTGTTAATGAGATGGAGGGCATGTTCCAATTCTTCATCACATACCTCTGCGAAGTCTTTTCCTTTTGGAAAGAACTCTCGTAACA
>NZ_BOSJ01000005.1 GCF_018403285.1 Paenibacillus sp. J45TS6
TACTCATGAAAAATACTCCGTTCTAAAAAATTGTAATGTTAGTATAACGGGACTTTTCTAGAAAGAAAATAGAAAAACCCCGAATGGTAGTCACTTTTTAAGTGTCTACCATTCGGGGTTCAGTTCAGTGAAGAACTGGCTGAGTTTTTTTGATTTCTTATTTATCGAATTCATCAAAATTGAAATCATCATCTGTCAGAGGTTCTACTTTCAAAGCACGAATGTAACCATTTCCTTTTTTGGAGAAGAAGTCATGCTGTTTGGTGTGAGTGCTAATCCCGTTTAACACAATCGGGTTCACTTCTTCGTCTTCAAATAACGGCTCAAAACCGAGGTTCATCATCGCTTTGTTCGCGTTATAGCGCAAGAATACTTCTACATCCTCCACTAAATCAATAGGAGTATAAACCTCTTTCGTGTATTGCAATTCGTTGAGATGAAGCTTTTGTAATAAATCGACGAGGTTCTGATACAACTCTCTTTGTTCTTGAGCATCTAAAGTGGCATAGATCTCCTGTGCTAACACACCAACATATACGCCGTGAATACTCTCGTCACGTAGAATGAGATCAATGATTTCCCCACTGCACGTTAGTTTTCCTTGCCCCGCTAAATAGAGCGGATAGAAGAAACCACTGTAGAACAAATAGCTCTCAAGCAGGACAGAAGCGCACATCGCCATATATAAATCTTTTGAAGTTTCTATGCTTGTATAATATTCACGAATGATTTCGGCTTTGGTTTGCAGATAAGGATTCTCTTCTACCCAGCGAAATACTTGGTCAATTTCTTCCGTTGATGCCAGGGTTGTGAAAATACTGCTGTACGACTTCGCATGAATTTGTTCCATCATTGCCATAAAACTAAGAACGGCTTTACGCTGCAGCCCGTCAACATGCTCCATAATCTGGGGCATCCCAACGCCCCCTTGAATGGTATCTAGGAGGGTAAGGCCTCCAAGAACTTTCATATAAGCATCTTTTTCAGTCTCACTGAGCGTAACCCAGGTCATTTTGTCATCGGATAAAGGGATTTCATCATCGGTCCAAAATTGCATGATGTTCTGATTCCAGAACATCAGTGTGAATTCATCATCTGCACGATTCCAGTTTACAGCTTGAATTGCCGCCATTTTATATCAAACTCCTATCTTCAGTAGCTCTAAAAGATCATTACTTTTTATATAGAACAAGCAAGACACTCTTCCATTGTTAGCTTGTTAGTACGTGTATAATACAGAGATTTGAGCCCTTTGTGAGCAGCATAGACGTAGCACCGAGCTAAGTATCTGGTCGATACATCACTGTTCACATGCAGTACGGTCGAAATACCTTGGTCAACGTGAGGCTGAATTTCTGCAATCAAGTCAATCACTTTGAATTGATCCATCTGATACGCCGATTTGTAATAGAAGAGATTATCTTTTTGCAAGTATGGCATTGGATAATACGTTGTTGAATTTGCATAGGTACGTGTCTCAATCTGCTCTACGATCGGCATTACACTGGATGTTGCGTTTTGGATATAAGAAATGCTTGCTGTTGGAGCAATAGCCATACGATACGCGTGATAGAGACCATGTTCCATGACCTCAGACTTCAGTATTTCCCAATCCTCCGGAGTAGGAATGTAGATTCCATTAAATAATGCTTGTACTTTGGATGTTACAGGACGGTAATCGGTGGTTAGATAACGATCGAAATAAACTCCTGTCGCATAATCTGATTTTTCAAATCCATAGAATCGCTGCCCCGTTTGCTTAGCAAACTCCATACTTTTTTCCAAGGAGTGATAATTCATTGTCATGAAGAAGGTACGCACAAAGTCTTTGGCTTCGTTGCTCTCATAAGCAATCTTGTTTTTGGCAAAATAGCCGTGAAGATTCATTACACCGAGGCCGACAGAATGCATTTCAGCATTTGCTTTTGCGACACCTGGAGCATTGTCAATATGAGTCATATCGCTGACAGAGGTCAGTGCAATCATACCTTCATGAACTGATTCCTTGAGCTTGCCGCTCTCCATCACATTCACGATATTAAGAGAAGCGAGGTTGCAGCTAATATCTTTGCGGATCATGTCGGGCTGACCGTAATCCGTAATTTCAGAAGTTTCCTGCAGTTGGAAAATCTCTGTACAGAGGTTTGACATTTTTACTTGTCCTACATTTTTTAGCGGATGAGCTTGATTCGCGTTTGTTTTATTGACGATATACGGATAGCCGGATTCAAGCTGAACCATCGCTATTTTGGTCAGCATATCGCGAGCACCCATGACTTTTTTCTTCTTCACACGATCGTCAGCCAGCAGCGTGTCATACATCACGTCAAGATCCATATCATCTAAATGTGTTCCATAATTCTTATATACACTATAAGGAGCGAAAACATAGAGCGGCTCATTATCTTGAGCGAGCTTATAAAAACGATTCGGAACAATAAGTCCAATCGAAAGGGTTTTTAGACGGATTTTCTCATCTGCATTGATTTTTTTGCTATCGAGGAACTCCATTACATCCCAGCCAAAAATATTATAATAAGCTGCTCCCGAACCTTTGCGTTGTCCCATCTGGTCTGCATAAGAGAAACCATCTTCCATCAGTTTCAGAACAGGCGTAATTCCTTTAGCAGCACCTTCAACACCCTTAATAGCTTCCCCGCGAGCACGCAGTTTGGATAAGTTAACCGCAACGCCGCCGCCAATTTTGGATAATTGCATACAAGTGTTCAGTACATAGTTAATCGAGTTGAGTGCATCATCCATTTCAAGCAGGAAGCAAGAAACGAGTTCACCACGCCGACTTTTTCCTGCATTTAAAAATGTGGGAGTTGCAGGCTGAAGGCGCTGCTCCATCATTGAACGAGACAACAAACAAGCCGTATCAAAGTTACCTCGCCCTAGATGAAGAGCGACTGCCGCTACACGATCAGCATACGATTCAAGGTAGGTTTTTCGGTCACGGCTTCGAAGTGCATAGTCCGTATAGAACTTGGATGCTGCCATGTAGGAAGGGAACTGGTAACCATAGCCGTGTGTAATTTCAAATACGGTTCTAACTTCATCCAGGGTATAGACAGCATAAAAATCTTCGTAATAATCTTGTTCAATCATATATTTAATCTGCTCATCGATACTCGCAAATTGCAGACTTTTACTTTTTACTTCTTTCATGAATTCCTCTACAGCTTCTTTGTCTTTATGTAATTGAAAGAAACCATCAGAGTCACGCTGTAGTAACATGTTGTTTAATTCAATATGACGCAATGCGGCTCACCTCTTGTTTAAAATATTCAACATCACTTTTTGTACCGGATAATTCGAATTTACTAATAACAGGAACGTTATAAGATGCGGATATTAAATCTGCACTTTTGGCAAAACGTTCACCCCAATTGCGGTTACCGCTGGCAGCAACGCCAATCAGGTATTTTGAGTTTTTTTGCAAAAAAGAAGACACCTTCTCAGGTATCTGTCCAAAACCTGTCGTATATGTGATGAGTACGTAGGGTTCATCAATCGTCATTTGATTCTGAATTTGAACCGCCGGAAGTGACAGCTTCGATATGAATCTTTTTACATTCCCAGTCATGGAATCATAAACAATTAACAATATCTTATCCCCCTTGATTGATAAAAAAGGCATTGATTTTATACTATATATAGACTGTGTTTATAATTTTATATCAATATATAGAATTGTCAAATGTTTTTAAGAGTCATGTATGACTCTTTATTCCAAATTTCCAAGATAGAGATTGAAACCTGAAATGATTCCAATTCGTATTCATAACTATATAAATAGGAGGCGATTTTAAATGAGTGGAAGAGGTTGTTTTAAATGCGGAGGTTTGGAAGCGGACACCAAAGAAGTTGCGATGACAGGTACTGGATTATCAAAAATGTTTGATATACAAAATAATCAATTTATTGTAGTTTACTGCAAAAATTGCGGGTATTCCGAATTCTATAACAAGAAATCCTCGAAGGCTTCGAATATCATCGACTTCTTTTTCGGTGGATAAGTTTTCGAAAGAGAGCCTTGGAATTACTTTTTGAATAAAAGAAAATAAGGACGAATATTCAGGGACTACCCTGGTATTTCGTCCTTTTTCATGTTTTTTAACATCTTGAATACATCATATTCTTATACCATTTACCCATCGTTTTTTATATATCAACTCTACCTGAAAACGCTTTATAATATGTGAATTGACACATAGAAGGGAAGAACTTTATGACTCGTTTGTTTGTTAAAGGTGCAGACATCTCCATGCTGAAAGAAGTTGAAGACTTCGGAGGGAGATATTATCTAGGTGAGGAACAAAAAGACTTATTCGAAATATTACAAATAAAAGGACTCAATACGGTTCGATTGCGCTTGTGGGTGAACCCATATGATGAAGAAGGTAAGCCATATATGGGCGGCACGAATGATCTGGAGACGACGATTGAACTGGCAAAAAGAGCAAAAGCACACGGAATGCAATTTATGCTGGATTTTCATTACAGTGATTTTTGGGCAGATCCCAAGAAACAAGACAAGCCAAAGGCTTGGCAGTCTTATACAGGTGATAGGTTGGAAGAGGAAGTATATCGCTATACCAGGGAAGTGCTTGAAGTATGCAGACTGTGTGATGTCATGCCGGATCTGGTACAAATCGGGAATGAGACAACAAACGGCATGCTTTGGCCAGAAGGTAAAACACCTAACTATGTTCCTGAGAAGCAAAGTTTTGAAGAAACAGAAGCAGCGGAGTGGGGTAAGTCGTACGATTCTCTTGCAGCATTCTTGAAAGCAGGGGTGCGGGCAGCGAGAGAAGCAGGACCTATGAAAATTATTTTGCACCTTGATGCCGGTGGGCAAAATGTATTATACCGCACATGGTTTGATGAAATGAGTAAACGTAACGTAGATTATGATATTATCGGGTTATCTTACTATCCGATCTGGCATGGCGGTCTCGAAGATTTACAGTTTAATTTGGAAGATATCAGTGCTCGCTTTAATAAAGAGGTGCTTGTTGTAGAAACGGCTTATGGACATACGACGGAAAGTTTGTCTGGAGCAGATATTTTCACAGAAGAAATGTCCAAGATTGCTGGATACCCGCCAACAGTGGAAGGCCAGGGGCAGTTTCTTCAAGATTTAATGGAGACAGTCCGTAAAGTTCCTGACGGAAAAGGTCTCGGTATTGTATACTGGGAGCCGGCGTGGCTGCCGGTAAAAGGGACGAGCTGGGCAAGTTTGGCCGGTATGAAATATGGCAACGATGTCTCGGAAATGGGAAATCATTGGGCCAACCAAGGATTGTTCGATTTTGAGGGTAAGGCGCTTGCTTCATTAGATGTATTTCTAAAATAAAAGAATCGAAATAATCCAAGTATAGAGTTGTTTTGAGCTCTTTACTTGGATTTTTTTTGTTATCATATGAATATTGAAGGATCTATTTAAGGGGGAGGAGAAGATGAACTGGGGCGACGAGAACAAAAGATGTGTATTTAATACAATAGAGCGCTCACTTCCATTATTTGTTGAAACGATTGGATATAGTGCTTGGGAACGGATATTTACACGAACAGACGGATACCCGTATTATCACTGGCTATATACTTTGGAAGGGGAAGGAAGTATGGAAATGGGGGGAGAACGCTTCCTGCTGACATCAGGTCAAGGAGTACTGCTCACCCCATTCACACCTCATTCCTATTCCCCTGCATCGGATCGATGGGTAACCGTATACATTACATTCGGCGGCACTGCTGCTGAAGCTGTACTGAACTCGCTTGATATGAATACTTCTGCAATTTATTCTATCGATTCAGAAGGTGCATCTTTCGTATCTCTCATGGAAGAGATGATTCATAAAGCGGACTGGGGTACGGAGCTCTCTGGAATGGAATTATCTACAGCACTCTATCGTTTTCTTATGCTGCTCAGAAATTACGGTATGCGTGACGAACAGCCCTCATTATCTCAATATTATGATAAACTTCGTCCCGTTGTGCGATGGATGGAAGAGCATTTTTCATCGAACGTGGGACTGGCTGAGATGGTGGAACAAGCGAATATGAGTGTTTCGTACTTGAATGAGCTTTTTCGGGATGCATTTGGTATGAGTCCTTACTCTTACCTGATCCACCTGCGTCTCCGTCAAGCTAAAAAAATGATGATCATGAATCCTGATAAAACTCTCAAAGAAGTGTCCGCACAGACTGGCTTTAACGATGTGAGTCATTTTGTGGCGACGTTTCGAAAAAAGGAAGGGATTACACCGGCCAAATACAGAGAACTACATATTTCTACGGAGAGAACAGATTAAAAGGAAAATCAAAAAAAGCAACCGCTATAGTCGGCTGCTTTTTTTATATGAATTTTTCATATAAGGTTAATTCTTGATTTCTACTCAGAGGCATAACCTACCATTAATATTATTATTTCAACATATGAAAAATTCACAATAATAAGATCTATATCGTTTCTATCTACTCCTCCTATAACCAACCTTATTTGATATCTATCTCATTAACTTAGTATTAAAAACAAAAAAACATATTATTCTAAAAAAAGATAGATTATAATATCGAAAAAATTAAAAATCCACTAAAAAATAGAAATGGGAGGAATCCGATGATTCAGTAGCCGTTTTTAGAAAAAGGAACGACCATTGGAGTAACTGCACCTTCATCGGGAGTTGAGAATACACTACATAAACTGCTTGAGCAGGCAGTCCTTCGTCTAGAGGGGAAAGGATACCGCGTGGTTTGCGGTCAAACGGTGTGGGCTCAGCACAAAGCAAAATCAGCATCTGCCAGCATACGTGCAGATGAACTTAATGATTTTTTGCAGAATGACAAAATCGGTATGATTTTTCCGCCTTGGGGCGGGGAGTTATTAATTGAGATCGTGGATCAGATTGGATATGAACGAATTCAACCAAAGTGGATCCTGGGTTACTCAGATACTAGTGTGTTGCTGCTGGCTATTACGCTAATGACGGGTATTGCTACAGCGCATGGTACAAATCTGATGGATATAAGAGGAATATATTCGGACGAGACGACTGCCATGTGGGAAACGGTTCTAGCTACACGGCCGGGTAAAACAAATCAGCAAATCTCTTCAGAACGATATCAGAAGAAATGGAAACATGAGGAGCCTTCACCCTGTATTTTCGAATTAACAGAACCTACCGAGTGGAAGACAACTTTAGGATCTGATGTGACTCTGCGTGGTCGTTTACTAGGTGGCTGCATTGATGTGATCCGGCATTTGATAGGGACTCCTTACGGTGATGTTGAGACATTTCAGCGTCAGTATATACATGGTGAACCGATTCTTTGGTATCTAGAAAATTGTGAACTCAGTGCAACGGACCTTCGAAGGTCTCTTATTCAAATGAAACTGGCAGGTTGGTTTGCACATTGCAGTGGTATTTTATTTGGACGAAGCCATGCGAATAAGCCAGTAGAAGGTTATGATGTACTGGATGTATACGAAGAAATTGGGGCAGAACTGGGTATCCCTATCGTCTACGATATAGACTGTGGGCATATGCCACCTCAGATTACTTTGGTGAACGGAGCAGCAGCTGAAGTTGAGGTGAGAAATGGCAAAGCTACAATCATACAGATTTTCGAACGATAAGTTTTAGTCGTATTCGCTAGAAGACAAATCATATCTGATGTTTTTAATGTATTCGTTAGAAAAGTTCGACAGTAGAACATCTGGCTCGCTCCAATTATGTTAAATTAGAAATATGAAATATTTAAATATCATAGGAATGGTGTGGTGAATCTTGATTTTTGAAGAGGTTATATTGAATACTCACGAATTAGAGGATTTGAAAACATTTTATGTCCATACCTTAGGGTTCGGTTTAGTAAAAGAAGATACCAATTCCTTTACAGTTGCTGTTGGGCAAACGAATCTCACATTTGTTCTAACCGAAGCAGAGGAAGAGAAACCTTTTTATCACTTCGCAGTGAATATTAATGAGGACAAGTTCAAACTTGCCAAGGCATATTTGTCAGAACGGGTTACTTTGCTGAAAGACGAGTCGCAAGATGAGTTCAAGTTTGAAAGTTGGAACGCTCACGCTGTCTATTTTTGTGATCCGGCAGGGAACATTGTTGAATTTATCGCTCGCCATAATATTAAGAGTAAAAGTGTTTCTTCCCATGAATTTACGAATGAAGATATTCTATGTGTTAGTGAAGTGGGATTACCCGTTCCGGATGTGGAAAGCGTAGTTTCTGCATTAGAAGCAGACATGAACCTGCCTTTATGGAAAGGGGATCGCTCCATATTTCAGCCTGTTGGGGATGAACATGGACTATTTATTGTAGTGGTTACAGACCGGATCTGGTTGCCAACG
Organism: Paenibacillus sp. J45TS6; assembly: GCF_018403285.1. Classification (GTDB taxonomy): domain Bacteria; phylum Bacillota; class Bacilli; order Paenibacillales; family Paenibacillaceae; genus Paenibacillus. The sequence continues at coordinate 8,376 of NZ_BOSJ01000005.1, forward strand.
AGTCAGAAAGCTACCATCTTCCCGGTAACCGTTAAAATGAAAGATAATGATAAGAAATACAAATTCTCCAATTTACCTTATCAAATTATTTAAACAGAAAAATTTTTTTGAATAAAGGTCATTACCGCTACTTACATCGATAGAAATACATACATTAATAGACTGGTTGGTGTGATAATTGAAAATCATTGCGCTTGAAGAACACTTTACTAACCCTGCACTGAATGCAGATATTCAAAAACAGGTTGAAAAATTGTCACCTCACTTTTATGAAGCTTATGGCAATAATGGACTAGGAGGCTCACCCAGTCAGGAAGAGCTGATCGATATGGGAAGCCTTCGCCTAGCAAATATGGACGCGAATGGCATCGACATTCAGTGTCTGTCGTATTCAGCTCCGGGAGCACAAATCCTTCCCCCATCGGAAGCTATTTTTTTCGCAAAAGAAGCTAACGATTATTTGGCAGACGCCATAAAAGCACATCCTGATCGTTTTGTTGGATTTGCCATGTTACCTACCGCTGCACCGGAACAGGCTGCACTTGAATTAGAACGAGCCGTTCGTCAGCTGAATTTCAAAGGATTTATGATAAATGGACGTACGGATGGACTGTTTCTTGATCATGTGAAATTTCGTCCTATTCTTGAAGCAGCGTCTGCTCTGGACGTTCCCCTCTTCTTACATCCTTCGTTAATATCGAAGGAAATACAGGAATCTTATTATGGTAGTTTTGATCCGCTTGTCAGCACTCGCTTTGCCACGTCAGGTTTTGGATGGCATGCCGAAACAGGTATTCATGCCATGCGTATGATTCTTGGCGGTATTTTTGATGAGTATCCTAATTTGCAAATCATTCTAGGTCATTGGGGAGAAATGATTCCTCCATTTTTGGATAGAATGGACTCCACTCTGTCTGAGGCGGCGAAGCACCTTCAGCGCAGTGTATCGGAGTATTTTACGAGCCATATGTACGTTACGCCAAGCGGTATGTGGAGTATCCCACAGCTGATGATGAACATGGAGATTATGGGAGCAGATCGAATTATGTATTCTGTAGATTACCCTTTCATCAAGAATGAAGAGGCACGAGCTTTTATAGAAAATGCCCCAATTCGTAATCTGGATAAAGAAAAGATATCTCATATAAATGCAGAAAAACTGCTGAAACTATAAATGGATATTACAATACAAGACTTCAGATGAAATCTATATGGAGAAATCCTGGATAAGTCGCCATCACGGCGGCTTTTTTAATATTCAATAAACAGCTTTCAATATACATTTGAAGGTAATAAAAACATATACTTGGCATTAATCGAAATATAATAATATAACTCATTCTAAAATGAATTTTAAAATGGGTCTTAACAACTACCTGCATGATGTCGATATATAAATAATACTAACTTAATAGAGTTTACATAGGAGGAAGAAAATGCAGTTTACAGACTTAGGAAAACAATTTATTAATGGGGTATGGAGAGATGGTAAGAGTGAAAAAACATTACCTGATATCAATCCATATAATGATGAAGTTATTACTACGTTCCATATAGCGAATGTCGCTGATATTGATGATGCATATCAAGCAGCACACCAAGCAAAACTCGAATGGGATAAAGTTAACGCATACAAAAAAAGAGATATTATAGAAAAAGCAGTTACATACATAGAAGCAAATGAAGAAGAAATTACATCCCTGATCATTCAAGAACTGGGTGGAACGCGTATGAAAGCAGCTTTTGAGATTGGCCTAGTGAAAAATATGATTAAAGAAGCAGCTACATTCCCAATTCGTATGGAAGGCAAGATTTTACCTTCTACGGAAGATGGTAAGGAAAACAGATTGTATAGAAGCCCAGCAGGTGTGGTGGGAGTAATTAGTCCATTTAACTTCCCATTCTTCTTGTCCATGAAATCTGTAGCACCTGCACTCGGTGCCGGTAATGGCGTAGTATTGAAACCACATGAGGATACACCAATCACGGGTGGAACTCTCATTGGTAAAATCTTCGAAGAAGCAGGATTACCAAAAGGGCTATTAAATGTGGTTGTTACCGATATTAAAGAGATTGGCGATGCATTTGTAGAACATCCAATTCCAAGAATTATCTCATTTACTGGATCGACAAAAGTCGGAAGTTATATTGGTCAACTGGCCGTTAAAAACTATAAAAAACCGCTGCTTGAACTGGGCGGAAACAGTGCGTTTATTATTTTGGAAGATGCAGATATTGATTATGCAGTACAAGCTGCAACGTTCAGCAGATTTACACATCAAGGCCAAATTTGTATGTGTGCAAACCGAATTGTTGTACAAAACTCAGTATATAAAGAGTTTGTAGCTAAATTCAAAGAGAAAGTCACTTCGTTAACGACTGGTGATCCGAGTGATCCGCAGACGGTAATTGGTCCGGTTATCAATCATCGTCAAGCAGAGACACTTCAAAAACTCATAGCAAAAGGTATTGAACAAGGCGCAGAACTTCTTGTAGAAGGCAAAATCACGGGCAGAATGGTAGAGCCGACCGTTCTTGTTAATGTGAAGACGGATATGGCAGTAGCTCAAGAAGAGTTGTTTGGCCCGGTTGTATGTATTATTCCGTTTGAGACCGAAGAAGAAGGAATTGCAATAGCTAACGATACACCGTTTGGACTTAGCGGAGCCATTCATACATCCAATGTTGAGCGCGGAGTAGAAATGGCGAAGAAAGTTCACACAGGCATGATTCATGTAAATGATATTACGATTAATGACGAACCGATTGTAGCATTTGGCGGCGAGAAACAATCAGGGATGGGCCGTTTGAATGGACAATGGAGCTTGGATGAATTCACTACGATGAAATGGATTTCAGTCAACTACGGACAAAGAAGTTTTCCGTATTAATGGGTAGGGGGAGATACCATGAATCAGGAATCAGAAGATCACACGCAGCACGAACTGATTAGAGCTTTCGTAAAGATCGCACCCCTATTGAAAAGACTAACCAATGATGACATTACGATTGGTATTTATGATACCGAAAAGCTGATCATTAACATTCCAGGCAATACGTTCTCACTGAATGTCACTCCTGGCGACCCTTTGGTAGAAGGGGATATTGTAACCAATGCGATTAGGGATAATACCGAGCTTTCGGCGGTTGTTCCAAAAGAATTATTTGGATTTCCGCTGGCTGCCCGTGCAATACCCTTACATGATGAACAGGGGAATGTTATTGGCGGTGTGGGAATGGGTACCAGTCTAGAAAAAGCGAATAAACTGTTTGAAATGGCAGAAAGTTTCTCCGCTATTGTCGAACAGACTACGGCATCTATCGAAGACATCAGTCAGTCGGTAACCCACCTTAACGATCGGGTGAGCGGCATAACAAGCCAAATGGATGACGTTAGTTCCAGTGCGCAGCAGATTGGTAAGATCTCTGGTGTGGTTAAGGAGATATCAGATCAGAGTAACATGTTAGGACTTAATGCAGCTATAGAAGCAGCAAGAGCTGGAGAAGTGGGAAGAGGTTTCTCTGTCGTAGCCGACGAGATTCGAAAACTGGCGACAAGTTCTAAAGAGAATGTGAATCAGATTAATGGCATTACGAATAACATTCAGGAACTTCTGATGCTATTAAATCATGCTTTTTCCGATATCCACGCATTAACAGATACCCAGGCTATAACGATTCAAGAATTCTCAGCAACAATTATGGAGATCAGCAACAAAGCAGAGGAATTAGCACAAGTTGCTCAAGAAACACTTTATACAAAAGAAAATAAATAGTTATTGGTATGAAAAGAGGAGATACAGGTTTTCTGTATTTCTTCTTTTTTTATTTTCGCAATGTTTACAACCTTTGTTGTGTAACTTCACGCAATATTTTGCGTTAGATTAAATGAACGATATGTCAGTTTTAACAAGAGTAAGCATGAGCTTGACCTGACCTTGACCTTTAGTTAGTAAGGAATAATGTTTTTGGAGGCGGAGATATGGAAATTTTTAAAAGATACAAACGATTAATTTGGATAATAACCATTGTTCTTCTTAGCGTACTCCTTTTCTTTTTTATCATGTTCCTCAATGATCGACCAGGCGGGTTTTCAGATTATCGTACATCCAAGGCTTTAGGAATGACGAGTTCAATCAAGATTCCACTTGGCAAGACTCCTGAAGAGGCTGTCCAAAAATTCAGAGGGAACGATTCACCTAACCGAGTCATTTATCAAGAGCCTGTTGAAGAGGGAGTGCTAGTTTTCATGAATCATCCCGAAAAAGAGGATACAACGAATCTTCAGGTGGAGTTTGTAAGGAAAGCAGGGCTCGGATGGAAATGGGTATGGGGCGGAGGATTTGGTTCATCAAAATCAAATGCTGCTCTCATTTATATGAGTATGTCTAAAATAGATAAGTTATCTACCCCTTTCCCCATGGTCATCGGCAATGTTTTGGACCCGTCTATAAAAAGTATAACGGCCGAGACCAAGGAAAGTGGAGTGCATAAGGCCAAACTAGTAGATATTGATTCGGAAAAAACGATCTGGTTTGTGAATATACCTTCGTCTAGTGTTCCTCCTATAGAAATTAAAGGATTTAACCAAGAAGGGGGACTCGTAGCTGAGACTATTATAAGTGAGTTTAATGACAGTAATAAGATAGAACTTATACGCTGATGTGATGAAATCCATCCACAGAATTTTCAGTTACGTTTTATTGATAATTCAATATTTATGAGCTTCTTTTATAAGTTTGACCATCGGGAAGAAATGCAGATATCTGTATTTCTTCTTTTTTATTCTCTGGATACTTGCATATTAAATTCAAGTGATAAATAAACTGAGTTTAAGATAATTGGCAATATATGTTGATTTGAATTAATAATACTTCCAGCCTATATCTGTAAGCGTTCTTATGACCGATAAAAGAATGGAATATGAGAGGAGTTATTTTATGCGTATACGAAAAAAGTTTAACAAAATGGTAATTCTGGCGCTGAGCATCATTCTTGTGCTTACCACCTTTGTAATTCAGCCAGTTCTAGCCAGTGAACCGTTTCTGGATACCTTTGAGGAAGGTGATTCAAATTGGATTGCCACAAGTGGGAGTTGGTCCGTCGTTAGTGATCAGGGGGGTGCGGTGTATTATCAATCAAGTAGTAGTGAAGGTCGAACTTCTGCGGGTGATCTGGATTGGAGGGATTATTCCGTTACAGCAGATGTGAAAATCACTGATTTTAATGGTTCTACCCGTACTTATGTAGCTGGACGATACACAGATGCAAACAATTACTATGCAGCTTCGCTGTTTAACAATGCTGGCGGGAAACTGGAGATTCGTAAAAAAGTCAAAGGTTCGTCAACGACATTAGTCACCAAAGCTGACTATGAGCTTAAGACAAATGAGTGGTATCACATTAAACTTGAAATGAACGGTGCAACGATTAATATGTATGTAAATGATGTATTGGAGCTTTCCGCTACAGATACGGATCTAACGCAGGGAAGTGTGGGGCTCGTAACTTTGAAATCTGCTGCAATGTACGACAATGTGAAGATTTCAGATGTAATCTCTTCCTTACCAGAGCCTTCACCTGGCACACCGATCGACCCACCAACGGAAACGCCAGTTGATCCACCAGTAGTTCCACCAGTAGATCCGCCAGCGGAGACACCAGATGATACATATGCACTTAGTGAATACAATCTGGGTGGCTTTGCAACGGGAACTACAGGTGGAGGTCAAATTGCAGACACGGATCCTCGCTATGTTAAGGTATACAATGCTTCGGATCTCGCTCTAGCCTTGAAGAAAGGTTCGAAATATAAGGTCATAGAGATCATGAATGATTTGGATCTTGGCTGGAATGAGATTCCTGATGCAGCTAAGGCAGCACCTTTTAGCGCACATAATGCAGCACTGACACACCCAGTATTGAAGGAGACAGGGGTAAGCAAAATAAACATCGATAGTTTTGATGGACTGACGATTTTTTCGTCGAGCGGAGCAACTATTAAACATGCTGCCTTTACTTTTAAACGGAGTAACAACATCATTATTCGCAATTTGGAATTTGACGAGTTGTGGGAGTGGGACGAAGCCTCGAAAGGCGATTACGATAAGAACGATTGGGATTACATTACGGTTGAAAATAGCAGTAATATCTGGATCGATCATACGACATTCCATAAAGCCTATGACGGACTTATCGATATTAAAAAAGGAAGTAATGGTGTAACGATCTCTTGGTCTTCATTTGTAGGGGATGATCAGAGTTCGAACAGCTGGGTTACGCAGCAGATCAATGCGCTTGAAGCGAATAAAACAGCTTATCCGATGTACGCTTATTTGAGAAGCAGTTCTGTCGGAATGAGCAAAGAACAGATTATCGCGGTCGCAGCAAGTCAGAAGAAAGGGCATCTCATTGGAGCTAACGAGTTTGCTACAGATAATCCAGATCTAGAAGTCACCTTGCATCACAATTATTATAAAGATATTCAGGACCGTATGCCTCGCTTACGAGGAGGTAACGTGCATGCATACAACATTGTCATGGATAATGCGGAAGCTTGGACAATGAAGAATAGCATTACATCGGATATGGCTAAGGCCATTTCTGCTAAAGGGTATCATTTTGGAATCACTAGCAATGGTGCTATCTCAACTGAAAATGGTTCAGTGTTACTAGAAAAATCCGTTATTCGTGGTGTTCAGTACCCGCTTCGTAACAATCAGGTGAGTGCGACTCAAAGTAAATATACAGGTAAAATTACAGCCGTAGATACGATCTATGAGCTGGATGAAATTCAGTATAGAGGTGGAAGTGAGGATGCTGGTAGTCCACTCTCACCAGTTCCAGCAGCAGTAATCCCTTTTTCTTGGAACGGTTTTAGTGTATTGCCGTACAGTTACACAGCAGAAGATCCTGCGGGACTTCAGGCAAGATTAACGGCTACGGATGGTGCAGGAGCAGGTAAGTTATCCTTGAGCACGGTTCAGTGGCTATCAACAAACTATAATTAAAATTGAATAATTGAATAATAGATCCTGATTAGAGGGCTGTCCTAATGTAGATTTTCTACGGAGGGACAGTTCTTTTTTTACAGATGTGGAACATGATTAGCAACTGAGCTAAATAAACAAATAATTTGAGCCTAATAGTTAAGTATCTATTCCTTATTCTTGTTATTCTATAGGTAAAAGATAAAAAAGGCGGGACTCTGCATATGTCTATAAAAGTTAGAAAGACAATTAAGGCACCGCAAGAAATGGAAAAAGCACCTGACAAAAAAGGAAGCTTACATCAGAACGGGTTAACCGTTATTACTTTCTGCTTGCATACACAAGGTAAAAAGGGAGCCTTCTTTCTAAAGGATCATCTATTGCTGTTCGTAAAGTCGGGCATTTATACGGTTCGCTTTAACAAAAGGGAATACACTGTTCGGAGCAATGAGATGATATTTATTCATCAATCGACTCTAATTGAGTACGATAAATCGGGAGAATTCGGTTCAGATTACACGCTTGATTACATAATGTTTTTCCTGAATGAGCAGTTGCTGGAAGAATTCATCCAATTCGCTGATGTGAAACTAATTACCCCTGTAGATGATTTTATACCCGTATCCATCATTCCTGTTAATGAACTTACTCAATCATATTTCGAGTCGTTACAGCCCTATCTTGAAAAGCCTGAGAACGTCAGTGATGGACTGGTTAAGGTGAAAATGATGGAATTGTTATTTCATCTGGCAGATTCAAATGAACGTTTTTTATATCAGCTGCTGTATTCGAATAATAATAAAAATCATAGTATTGGCAGAATAATGGAGGAGAATTTCGCGAATCCCGTTTCGCTTCATGATCTTGCTTATATGTCGGGTAGAAGTCTGTCGACGTTTAAAAGAGAGTTTCAGGCAACGTATCATACGTCCCCTTTGAAGTGGATTCGCAACCGTAGGCTCAATGAAGCCAAGAAGCTGTTGTTAGAAACGACGCTCTCCGTCACAGATATATGCTACACCATTGGTTTTGAAAATATCGCCCACTTCTCCAAAGTGTTTAAGCAGCAGTTTGGACTCTCGCCTTCGGAATATCGAAAGCAATTCACGCAAAATGAGCTGAATGGACAAGCATAATGAGCTTATTAGCAAAGAATCTTATTACCGTTCTTGGTATGCTTTTCTCATGCAATACATTCAAAGCAGCTTGTTCATATCGGAAATGAAAGTATGGACTCATTTCTATAAGGAGAGAGGTTAACCAAATGAAATATAGTAAACTTGGAAATACGGGATTGGATGTTTCTCGGCTTTGTCTAGGTTGTATGGGATTTGGAGAAGTTGGACCTGGCTCTCACAAATGGATACTTAATGAAGAGAACAGCCGTCCAATAATAAAGAAAGCGCTCGAGCTTGGCATCAACTTTTTTGATACAGCGAACGTATATGCACAGGGAACAAGCGAGGAAATCGTTGGCAAGGCACTCAAGGATTACGCAAACCGAGACGAAATTGTTCTTGCAACAAAAGTTTTTTCTCGAATGCATGAAGGTCCGAACGGTGCTGGTCTTTCTCGAAAGGCGATTATGAGTGAAATCGATAAGAGTCTCAAACGACTCGGAACCGACTATGTAGATCTATATCAAATCCACCGCTGGGATCACAATACGCCGATTGAAGAAACGATGGAAGCACTACATGATGTGGTGAAGGCAGGTAAGGCAAGATATATTGGAGCATCTGTAATGCACGCTTGGCAGTTTCAAAAGGCCTTACATGTTGCGGAGAAAAATGGATGGACCCGATTTATATCGATGCAAAACCACTACAATCTGATCTACCGTGAAGAGGAAAGGGAGATGATGCCACTGTGTAAGGAAGAAAACATCGGTGTCATTCCCTTTAGCCCGCTTGCATCAGGCCGACTGACTCGTGATTGGCAGGAAACTACACAGCGTTCTGAAACCGATCAAGTGCAAAAAGTGAAGTACGATGCGACTGCGGAAGTCGACCGGGTAATTATCGATCAAGTCGCAGCCATTGCACAGAAACATGATGTTCCCCGTGCTCAAATTGCACTTGCCTGGTTACTGCAGAAAGAACCGGTTACAGCTCCCATTATCGGTGCTACGAAAATATCACATCTGGAAGATGCAGTAGCTGCTCTTTCGATTACGCTAACCTCTGAAGAAATAGCACTACTTGAAGACTCCTATGTACCTCACCCGGTATACGATGCTAATGCAGGTTTTAAATAATGGAATAACGGTGACTGTTACGGACAAAAAAAGTGATAAGTCGGCCACTTAGCTGGTTGTCTTATCGCTTGTTCGTGCAGTTAGATATTGTGATTAGAAAGGAGGATTTTTCGTTTTGGTTCCCTTGCTTATATCGTTTTTTATTGTAGTAGGAATAATTCGATTGGTTAACCTAAAGTTTTTTCCGGTAGATCAAAGGGTCGTGGATGAAGCAAGAGAGGAATACTTGCCGCAAAGAAAAACTTTGGATATAACAGTGTTAATAATTTTGTTGTTATTTTCTATAGTAGTGATGATGTTAGTAGATGATCCAAGATATTCTTTCTTGTTCTTTCTTTTCATGGCATTAACATATGGATATATAGGATTTAGAGATTGGAAATGGAGTAAAAGATCGGGCGAATATAAACGGTATTTTTTGTTAGTTTTAACTTGTGTTATATATACATGTTTAGCATTTATGCTCTTCCGTTAAAAAAGACAGGAAGTAACGAAGAAGGTCTCAAGAGATATTTTAAACAAATATATGTAAGAAGAATCTTGGGGTAAGCTTGTATGGTTGAATGCTTAGTCTGGATTAAGAGGAGGTCATTATGATTAATTTCGGATTACTGTTATTAACCGTTCTAATTCTAATAGTTACTGTCATCTTTCACGCAGGGTTATTATTGGATTTTATCAGACCAAGTGTTCTTCAAGTTCAACTTTTCGGTGTTCATTTAACGTTGTTCGGGATCATTGTCGTATTCGCTTTTGAAAGTTCTTCAATCTATGGATTTATCATTGGATTAATAGGACTTATCACAGGCGTATTCGGCTCTTTTAGAGAACCCCTAACCGCTAAAATTGGTGATAAATCGTAAGAAGAAGTATCGCACTTCGATTTACAAAATAGGTAATTTAAAAAATCAGCTAAATGAGCTTACCCTTGTTAAGGAGGTAACCTAAAAATCTAAAGCAACCTTAGTTCGGTACTGAACCGGACTAAGGTTGTTTTCTTATTTATTGAAAAGCCCTTTGTATGAAGATGTATCGTCAATACTATCTTAATAGATAGTATGTGTCAAAAAAGTACATACTTGTTCAGGGGTATACGCAACTATATAATTCTTTTAAATCTATGTTTTATGAAATATGAGGAAAATGTCAGGGGGCTAAATGAGTATGTTATCACAACCATATCAAGACAACATAGCCACATTACTTGAGAAGACCAAGGAAGCTGAGGCGGTTGTGGTTGGAGGCGCTGCAGGGATGTCTGCAGCTGCCGGATACAACTGGTATCAGACAGACGATATTTTTATAAAGTACTTTGGGGAATTTGCAAACAAGTATGATATCAAGAGTATTTTTTATGGTTTTTATCACCGTTTTCAGACAAGAGAAGAACGCTGGGCTTATATAGCTACTTTAATCAAGTTTGTATATGATTCTGATGCTGGTCAGCCCTACCTCGATTTATTACAACTGCTTCAAGATAAAGACTACTTCACAGTTACTACGAATCAAGATACACAGTTTTCAAAGGTATTCCCTGAAGAGAAAGTGTCTGCAATTCAAGGAGATTGGCGTTATTTTCAGTGCAGTGATTGTTGTCATGATCAAGTTTATTGGAATAAAGAGCTGGTTGAGAATATGTACCAAAACATAGAGGGAACTAGAATTCCTACAGAGTTAATTCCGACATGTCCAAAATGCGGGCAAGATATGGAACCATGGGTTCGCTCGCGTGTGTTTTTGGAAGGAAGCTTCTTTAAAAGCGAATTATATAAATTTCAAGCTTATCTTATGAAAAATAAGTATAAAAAGATTCTCTTTTTGGAACTAGGCGTAGGTACGATGACACCCATGTTTATTAAAGAACCATTCTGGGAGATGACGTACCATTTACCGAATGCTTACTACATTACCATTAATCCTAAAGATGCTGTGGTTCCCAGATCTATAGAGGATAAAGGACTTGCAATTAAGGAAGATATTGCTCGCGTGTTACAAGATACCTTGAAAGTGAAAGAGAAACAGGCTCAACTTGTAAACTAGTAAAACGATTTATATAGATATGATGATAAAGAACGTTATAGGGGGAAAAAATATGCTATCCAAGCAGTATCAAGACAGTATCAACACATTGCTAAAAAAAATTGAGGAAGCAGAAATGATTATAGTCGGTGGTGCCGCCGGAATGTCAGCTGCTTCTGGATATAACTGGTATCAAGATGATGCGATGTTCCGAGCTCATTTTAATGCTTTTGCTGAAGAATATGGGATTAGCAGCATCTTTGGGGGCTTTTACTATAAGTTTCGCACGGAGGAAGAACGGTGGGCGTATCTGGCCACTTTGATCAAATTTGTAGCAGAAGCTCCAATCGGACAGCCTTATAAGGATCTGTATCAACTTCTGCAAGGAAAAGACTATTATATTATTACGACAAATCAGGACACTCAGTTTTTGCAGGTTTTCCCGGAAAATAAAGTCAGTGCCATTCAGGGTGACTGGACCCATTTACAATGTAGCCAACCTTGTCACGACGGTATATATCCTTATGCGGAACAGGCAAAGGAACTTTGTACACACATGGAAGGAACAAGAATTCCATCTGATATGATTCCGCTTTGCCCGGTGTGCGGCGGTCCTATGGAGCTGTGGGTACGTTCCTTTGTATTTCTAGAAGGTACTAAATATAGAAGCGAGAAGAATAAATACCGTGAAATTATTCTCAAAAGTAAAAACAAAAAAGTCCTCTTTTTGGAGTTGGGCGTCGGTCAAATGACTCCTATGTTTATCAAAGAACCTTTCTGGAACATGACTTACACATGGCCAGATGCATATTACATCACCATTAATCCAATGGACGCATTGATGCCGAAGGAACTGGAGGGTAAGGGACTCGCCATTCATGAAGATATTGCTCGTATATTAAAAGATGCTCTAAATGAAAAAGCAAAGATAGCTCAATAAGACCCAATTATAAAAGGAGTTAATCAAATGGAACACAAATATAATAAGGTTTTAACAAAAATCGAAGAGGCGGACGCAATTCTTATCGGTGCTAGTAATGGACTTTCTATTTCGGAAGGGATTCATATCTTTGCGGACAATGCAGCTTTTAGAGAAAATTTTGGAGATTTTCGTGAGAAATATGGTATTCGAAGTATTATACAAGGATGCTTTTATCCTTATCCTTCTGAGGAAGAAAAGTGGGGATTCTTCAGCCGGATGTACAATTACTTTTTGTATAAGAATGAAGCCAGTCCGGTAATGAAAAATCTTTTTGAACTGGTGAAGGATAAAAATTATTTTGTGGTTACTTCAAATATCGATGATCATTTTAGACAGGCAGGGGTTCCGCAAGAGCGTCTTTTTGAAATCGAAGGAAATTGTCGGAATATACAATGTGCGAACGGTTGTCATCATCAGATTTATCCTGGAGATGAAATATTAAGTACAATGGCCCGTTCCCAAAAAGATGGAAAGGTCCCTCTGGATTTGATTCCTAAGTGTCCTATGTGCAATGGAATAATGAAAGTCCACATTGAAATTGATCGGAGTTTTCTAAGAGGAGAGGCTTGGCAAAGAAGTTATCAAGCTTATCAGGATTTTATTGAAAAAGCTCATGGTAAAAAACTAGTTATTCTGGAGTTCGGAGTAGGTGCAGAAAACCAATTGATTAAATTACCTTTCATGAAGTTGACTCAACTTGAAGAATACGCTTCCTACATTACTTTTAATATAGGCAGGGAACTCTATATCCCAGATGCCATTGCTGCTAAATCAATGGGCATGGACGGTGATATTTCTGAAGTTTTACAGCAACTCGTACAGATGAAATCAGCTAATTTTTCATAATAGGAGGGGAGGGGAATCAAGATGATTTTAACAGATGTGCTTTTTGATCCGCTATGTAAGCCAATCAAAAATTACTATGAAAAAATGGTTGCATTCATGGAAGAAGAGATAGAGTTTTGGCTGCCAGATAGTGTATGGCATACCAAATCTCATTCTGCTCGTGTACTTATCTTGGCACTCGTTATTGGACATCAAAAAGGACTGAGTGATAAAGAGATGAATTCACTCGGAATGGCAGCCGTTTTTCATGATTCCCGCCGTCTTGATGATGGAATTGATCAAGGACACGGAAGTCGTGCTGCAGAGTATTATAAAGACTATTGTCTAGAGCATGAATTACCCTATGATGCAGCCACCTACTATATCACTTATTATCATGACCATGATGATTCACTCGGCTTGTCAGAGATTGCAAAGTCACCTTATTTAAGTGAGCAGGATATACTACTGTATCAAATTTTTAAGGATGCTGACGCACTTGATCGATTCCGTCTGGGTCCGGATGCTTTGGATGAGAACATGCTTCGGACAGAAGAAGCACATAAATGTATTGAATTTTCCAAATATCTCTTGCTAAAAAGCAGTAAAAAACATTATTGAAAGTATAGGAGAATACTAAATGGTGAAAGAACCAAAAGATACACGTGTAGTCGTTGGAATGTCAGGCGGGGTTGATTCTTCTGTTGCTGCAATGTTACTAAAAGAGCAAGGCTATGATGTAATCGGAATTTTCATGAAGAACTGGGACGATACAGACGAATTTGGAGTTTGTACGGCAACGGAAGACTACGAAGATGTTATCCGCGTCTGTAATCAACTAGATATCCCCTACTACACTGTGAATTTTCAGAATCAGTATTGGGACAAGGTATTTTCCTATTTCTTAGAAGAATATAAAGCAGGAAAGACACCAAATCCCGACGTAATATGCAATAAGGAAATCAAGTTCAAGGCCTTTTTAAATCACGCTATGGACCTTGGAGCTGATTATGTGGCTACAGGACATTATGCAAGAGTGGTCAGAGAAAACGGGGAAGTTCATATGTTAAGAGGGAAGGATGATAATAAGGACCAGACTTATTTTCTTAACCAATTAACAGAAGAGCAGTTAAGTAAGGTGCTGTTCCCGATAGGCGATATGGAAAAACCAAAAGTACGGGAATTAGCTGCCGAAGCTAACTTGGCAACCGCATCCAAAAAAGACAGTACAGGTATTTGCTTTATTGGTGAGCGAAATTTCAAACAGTTCTTAAGTGGATATCTGCCTGCTCAAAAAGGGAATATGGAAACAATCGATGGCAAAGTGATGGGACAACATGATGGATTAATGTATTATACAATTGGACAGAGACATGGACTCGGAATCGGGGGAGACGGCGATCCTTGGTTTGTCATTGGAAAGAACATGGATAGGAATGTACTATACGTTGGACAAGGCTTTCACCATGAAATGCTATACTCAGACAGTATCATTACGGATCATGTAAACTGGATTTCAAAAGGAGCTTTACCTGATACATTCGAATGTACTGCAAAATTTCGCTATCGCCAATCCGACAACAAAGTAACAGTTACACGGTTGGAAGACTCCAAAGCAAAAGTGACTTTCCACGAACCGATTCGAGCCATAACGCCTGGGCAAGCGGTTGTTTTCTATCAAGAAGAAGAATGCCTCGGGGGAGGAACGATTAACCAGGTGTATCGCGACAATAAATTACTAACGTATGTTGGGTAAAAAAAGAATCGAGCATGAATGATGCTGTTATACCGAATAAAATGTGCTGATCAATTACTATATTTTCACTTTAAAGAAGGGGCTCGCTGAGCCTCTTTTTTAGTTTATTCACAAATAAAATCTACTTATAAAGTAAGAAGTAAATCTCCTTTGTGGTAATATATGTTTATTATGTAAGTTATATGGCGTTCAAATAAAGATACGGGGGTTGATTGAAATATGAAGACTTCAGATTCAACATATGATGTTAGTAAAACAAGTCTAGGTATGGAAGCGGAGCTGAACCGCCTTAAAGCTCAAGCTTTGATGGGATGGGAGAAAGAATGTAGATATCTGCAGTGGTATGGTTTGTCAGATGGAATGAACGTGCTGGAAGTAGGATGCGGTCCTGGATATGTGACAGAACAGCTTATCAAGAACTTCCCTAATAGTGAAATAACTGCTTTGGATTTTGATTCTGCTTTACTGCAAAAAGCGGAGGAGAATCATAATTCATCGAAAGTGAAGTACGTACAAGCCTCCATATACGATACGAAGCTTCCTGATGATCACTATGACTTTGTGATTGCTCGTCTTATTTTCCTTCATTTGTATGATCCCTTAAAAGCAGCATTGGAAATTTTCCGGGTGTTAAAACCTGGTGGGAAAGTAGCGATCATCGATATAGATGACGGCATATTTGGAGTTGTAGAACCTAATATTGAATCCTTCCGTTCCGTTCTTGATAAATTAGTAGCGATGCAACGAAAAGCAGGCGGTAATCGAGAAATTGGGCGAAGTCTCCCGAGATTACTGAAAGAATCAGGGTTTTCTAATATTGATATGGAGGCTGTTTCTGTACATAGTGATTTAGTTGGTTTAGAGGGTTTTCAGGAGCAGTTTCATCCGAATAGATTTGAGCAATTTTATAGACTAGGTATCTTATCTGAAAACGATTTTCATAATATTGAAAAAGCTCATGATAATTTACTGCATAACCCGGATTCATATGCCATGATGATTTTTCATATCGCTTGTGGAACGAAATCTTTTCAATGAAATGAAGAAGAGACGGCTGAGAGGTTAGCTGTAGTCCATCTCTGAAGAGGTGAAATTTGTGTTTTCTAAACAAGAAATAAAGCGTATTTTGGCCTCATGTTTGAGCTTATTATTTCTCGCTTTCTTTGCTACCTTCACTGTATTCTTTATGGATAGTAAGCAAGAGGATGCTCTTTCATTTACGTTATCAATGGACGAATATGCTCCGTTTGTTTTATTCGTTACGTTATTTGCGGTGTATCCTATTCTCGTTGTTGCATTTACAACACCTTTTGTAATCCTAAAATATTACAACGTGAGTATTTGGGTGCGCCTATTCGTATACATCATTGCTGGGGCGATCATTATGGTAATTCCCACCTTTTTAGATAGTTATGAATTTATTTCTATACTGGTCGCATTACTCTTTGGTTTGTTCGACTTCATATGGTCAAGGAAAGACACATCAATAGACTGAGCGAGGGGACGATGACTATGGCTATTCAACTTGATAACAATTTGTGCAGTATTCTTAACATTCGTTACCCTATCGTGCTGGCTGGAATGGCGGGGATACCGAATATGGCGAACCTAGTATCCGCAGTTTCTAATGCAGGCGGGCTTGGAACCCTTGGTGCAGGATACATGACTCCTGAAGAAATGAGAAGTACGGTTAAGAAAATAAAGCAGCAAACACAGGCTCCTTTTTCTGTGAATCTTTTCTTACATGAGGTTCCAAACCCATCTAAAGATGTTGAAATATTACAGTTTGAGCTTAACAAAATACGAGATCGTATTGGAGTACCTATTCCTTCTACTAAAAATATGAATACACCTGATTATTTCGAAGAGCATTTTACCGTTTTATTAGAGGAAAGAGTTCCTGTCATTAGCACTACATTTTCAATTCTTCCTGAATCCAAAATGCAACACGTGAAATCAGCAGGTATGAAGGTCATGACTACAGTAACAACGGTGGAAGAAGCGATCCAAGCGGAACAAAGTGGCAGTGATGTGATTGTTGCGCAAGGCAGTGAAGCAGGAGGACATCGTGGGACGTTTGATCTCTCTAATGATCCTTCTGGGGCAAATATTGGAACAATGGCACTTATACCACAGATTGTGGACCTAGTTCAAATTCCAGTGGTTGCTGCAGGAGGGATTATGGATGGAAGAGGGCTTGTCGCAGCATTAGCTTTAGGAGCACAAGGGATTCAAATGGGAACCCGATTCTTAACTGCTAACGAGTCAGGAGCGCATCCTGTTTATAAGAATGCGTTACTTGAAAGTACAGAGGAAAGCACAGTTATTACCAAAGCATTCTCCGGAAGACCAGCCAGGGGGATAAAGAATGAATTCATAAAGCAATTCGAAGCTAGTGATGTTGAACCACTTCCTTATCCTATACAAAATGCACTCACGAGAGATATTAGAAATACTTCTGCTCGTCTTAATAACCCTGAGTATATGTCGTTATGGGCGGGTCAAGGTACTAGAATGTTAACTGCTGATCAGTTTGCGGGTGAAATCATCCATCAGATTGTACGGGAAGCTTGTAAAATTATTGAATAGATTGTGCCTTAATCGAGATGGAATCTTCTTTCTACTAAAATCAGTTCAGTTTAGAAACTGCTCCATATGTTCCAATTAGAGAGGAGAGCCTGCCTAGTGAGTACTCCTGTCTTTCTACTGATATTTTATGTGGTGATTTGTTTGCTCATCAACGAGATGATTAAATTTCATGACCTTAAACAGGGTGAAAAGCCGAATCACTGGGGATTAAGAATCGGGCTTGTGCCATTACTAGCCCTTCTTCCTTTTGTACCTATTCTATTGTTCACCTTTTTTTATACCCTCTTTTTCTACTCATTTAGTGAGTTCACGAATATATTTAGTGCGAGTTCACATCAAAGCCTATTTAATTTTTCGTTAGCCATGCTAATCGGTTTTTTTATATGTGAAGAAGTATTAAAACCAATGATCATTACCTTACTAAGAATGGGTTTGCGTCTACATATCTCAGAATACACAAAGCACGTGATTACGATTGTCATAAACAGCATATTCATATATCTTATATCCAGTTATTCTCATGGGATCTACATCCACAGTTTTACATCGGCCATTTCTATTGCCGTTTTTTATAGTATGATCGACTGGATTCTGATGCTCATTATACATCTATACAATAAGTTAAAAGCTAAATTGTAGGGGGAGTAACCTTGAAGTTACAAGAACTCATCAATCAGCTTCATGTGAAACACACAAATGGGGATACAAATGTGGAAGTATCAGGGGTTAGCATCCATTCTCAAACTTTGAAGCCAGGGACATTTTTATTTGTATACCGGGCGTGAATGGACTTCAGGAGGATCGGCATCTTTTTATTGATAAAGCCGTGGAAGCGGGGGCTGCTGCAGTCATTGTAGAACGGGATGTGAAAGTAAGTGTTCCAACGGTAAAAGTATCCGATGCAAGGTACGCTCTGGCGGTCATAGCCAACCATTTTTACGGTTATCCAAGTACGGAGCTGAAATTGATTGGGATTACAGGAACCAACGGAAAAACGACAACGAGTTATATGCTGGAATCGATTCTCACGGAAGCAGGGTACCGAACAGGACTGATGGGGAATATCGGAACAAAAATAGGGTCTGAATGGTTTGAAACAGATATAAACACGCAGGAACCGAATCGTTTACAATATAATCTTCGAAAAATGAGAGATCAGTCCGTCGATTTTTGTGTCATGGAAGTTTCATCACAAGGTTTACATATGGGACGTGTTTTGGGGTGTGATTTTAGAACCGCTGTACTTACCAATGTCTCGCAGGATCACCTGGATTATCACGGAACGATGGAAGATTACATTGCTGCCAAAGGATTGTTGTTCTCACGAATGGGGAACTCTTTTTCAGCTGATCCTCTAAAAAAGAAATATGCAATTCTGAATGCAGATGAGGAATCAAGTCATGATTTCAAAGGAGTGACACCGGCACAAGTTGTTACGTACGGAATAGAGAGCCACGCCGATGTGATGGCAGAAGACATTCAGCTTACTTCAAAAGGCACAAAATTCACCGTCAAAACATCTATAGGCACGGAAATCATGGAACTTAATCTGGTTGGTAAATTTAATGTTTATAACGCACTTGCAGCAATCAGCTCGGCAATAGTGGAAGGGATATCACTAGAATACATAAAGCGCGGTTTGTTATCACTGAAAAGTGTCGCTGGGCGAATGGAAATTATTCATGCCGGTCAAGATTTTCTTGTACTGGTTGATTATGCTCATACACCGGATGGTCTAGAAAATGCCCTTACCACATTACACGAATTTGCTGATCAGCAGATCATAACTGTGTTTGGTTGCGGTGGAGACCGGGATAAAAAGAAACGCCCCATCATGGGTAAGCTGGCAGCGGAATACAGCGACATGGTTATCGTGACATCCGATAATCCACGCTCTGAAGATCCTGATCAGATTCTGCTTGATATTGAACAAGGGGTGCTGGACTGTGATGACTTTACGGGTCAGTACGAACTCATCACGGATCGCAAACAAGCAATTGAGCGAGCAATCAGCTTAGTGAGGCCAGGCGATATTATATTGATTGCAGGAAAAGGGCATGAAACTTACCAAATTTTAAAAGATCATACGATACACTTTGATGATCGGGAAGAGGCAAAAGAAGCGATCTTTCGGATTAAATCCAATCACTAAGTTACTAACGTTGAGTTTGGCGAAATACACCGTTATTCTAAAAGTCCATCAAGTAGAAGTGGTCGCCAATTGGCGGCTTTTTTTCGATTAAGGAACAATCGTTCATTCTTAGTAAAAATCAGCTTAAAAAATTTATTATATCTCAAACTATTTACTGGTCAATTATAATAACGTAAAGATATCTTCAGATAAAGGAGACCAATGATGGCTAAGGGATTTCAGATGGATACCGAGATCAATCGGAAAGATACGCTAAAACAAACCAAGCAAGCTGCTCTCTATGCACTACAAAAATATGAGATTAACTGGAATTCTATTCACTTCATCCAAATATCGGAGCATGTCACTTTTCGAATTGCTGCTGACCAGGGGGAATCGTTTTTACTCCGTATTCATTCGGCAGGCAAAAATCCGAAAGAGATTAGCTCTGAACTAGAATGGACTACAGCGATGAAAAGTAAGGGCATAACTCTGCCTGTTGCCGTACGGAATAGGGAGGGCTCTTTAGTTACTACTGCATACACAGATGACGGAAAGCAGTACTATGCCACTTTATTAACTTGGGTCGAAGGTGAGCGTTTAGAGAAGGGGGAGCATACAGAAGAGACGATACAAAAGATGGGGGAATTGATGGCACATCTTCACGAAGCAAGCGCTGATTTTAGCCCATCCACTGACTTTTCACGTCCTTCTTGGGGCATCCATACTTTTGAGAGAGATTGGGCTCATCTAGAACTCAATCACAGGCATTTTATATCAGATGAAGCAATAGAGTTGTATTCACTGGCTGCTCAGAAAGTGACAGAACTACTTAAAACACTTACAAGTAACGAACATGACTTTGGGATGATTCATGCTGATTTACATAATGGTAACATCGTGTTTTTTGAAGGTGAACCTTATCCGATTGATTTTGGCAGGTGCGGGTTCGGTTATCACTTATATGATATAGCTCAGTCCATTCTTGGACTATTCCCTCCGCAACGCGTTCTTTTTATGAAAGGGTATGAGAGATTTAGACAACTTCATGATGAATACATACCGAAGCTGGAAGCTTTCTTCATTATGGCACTCATTGAAGCCTATAGTTTTCATGCAGATGATTCTGCCGAGTGGGATGGGTTAATTGAAGAACAACCTTATGCGGAAGCCATATTAAAAGCTTATTTAAACGGTACATCATTTTTATTCGTGCCACTGGAGATTTCTATCTAGCAGCTTTTAACTAAATAGCGGCAATATCGCGGCTAACTTTAACTATAAAATAATATTTTTCATTTTAGCGTACCTATTGTAAACAAAGATACACCTTATCGATCTCATATGGTGCATCTTTGTTTATGTGGACTTCAAAGAAAATAACAGATATGATGGATAGTAAAATGATTGATTTCAGTAATCTAAGAGTCAAACCAAAAGCTTTGTTCTTAATGTCTCACAAGATCTATTGTAATGTTTACTTATACTAGAAAGGATTGTGGTGACGAAGATGAGTACGACTCATGGATTTAAGAAGGGGAATGTTCCAGCACTCGATATACCATTTGTGAGAGTGATGGCTGAAGCAACACAGCATATGTGGAGATTTGGCTGGGACGAACGAAATGGAGGCAATGTCAGCTATCTTCTTGATGAATCAGAAGTGGCTGCCTATATGGATATTGATCGAGTGATCCGTACATTTAAGCCTGCATTTCCAGTTAACGAACTAGCGGGAAAATACTTTATCGTAACGGGTTCCGGGAAATATTTCAAAAACATTATTGATGATCCAGAAGCTAATCTCGGTGTGATTCGTATATCTAAGGATGGGGAGACCCTTGAGCTTCTTTGGGGATTACCAGATGATGCGAAGCCAACAAGCGAGCTGGCTGCCCACTTCATGAGTCATATTGAAAGGATAAAAATCGATCCTAATCATCGTGTAGTCATACATAACCATGCGACAAATGTGATAGCGATGACTTTTATTCACGAATTAAATGAGGATAAGTTTACGAGAACCCTATGGGAAATGTGCACGGAATGTATCGTTGTTTTCCCAGACGGTATTGGAATCATTCCTTGGATGGTACCTGGTTCTAGTGAGATTGGACGCGAGACCGCACTCAAGATGGCGGAACACCGTGCCGTGTTATGGCCGCATCATGGTATCTTTGGTACAGGTAATTCTATTGACGATGCGTTAGGACTTATCGAAACGATCGAAAAAGCAGCTCAGATCTATATGTTAATAGCACACCACGAAATCAAGCAAAGAATAACAAACAAAGAATTAATCGTACTTGCAGAGGAATTTGGAGTTGTACCACGTCCTGGAATATTAAATTAATCAATTCAAAGCTTCTATCCATTAGGATAGGGCTTTTCTTTTTGTAATTAAACAAGAATGAGCAGGACTTTCTTTGACAGAAGATTCGGGGAATGAGAAAATAGGTTTCGATGTAATAAATGTAGAGATTTTTTAGTGAGTCGATATAGGAGGCATATCAATGAATCAGCGTTTTCGTATAACACGATCGATGCAAGAAAACATAACAGAACAAGCGATTACTTTGGAAGAGTGCAAAGAATACTTTGCAACGAAACCCGATTTTACCTACACGGAAGTCTTTACCGTAAAAGGCACGGAGAGCACGATGTCGATCAAAGGTGATTTTTTCATGTGGAAGCATGGGGATCTTGAAATTCCGTTCCGACTTTACATGGGAGACATCTACGTAGCCGTTGCAAATGAAGCAGTCATTCCTAAAATGCTAGAAATTTCATCAGATCTTCGTGCTGATGTAGTTGAAGGGTAAACCTTTATCTTTAAAAGAATCATAGCCTGGTAGATGAATAATTTCGTTTATGTAACCAGGCACATTTTGATCCCCCATACACAAAAATATGGGGGATTTTTAGCATCCCCCATAAAGTAATCTTACTATTCAAGATGTTTTCTACTCACACATGTGGCTGCAGCTTATTCACCTATTGGATTAAAGCTATCCTTGACGCTCACATTGGAGAACTTCGCATAATTCAACTGCTCAATATCATTCGCTACATCATTGCTGTCTACAGCCATGCCAACAAATACGGAATCTCGCATCGCGATCGTTTTCTCGCCGATTTTTGTCCAGTTGCTGCCGTCTGCTGAACCATAAGCATAGAAGATATCACCTTTGCGTCCGAGTTTGAGCCAGTATCCTTGTTCCACCCCGCCCAGTTTAAATGCAATGTCAGGAAGGAGCTGAATTCCTGCTTCTTGTGCTGCAGATGGGCTATCCAACGTTTCCGTTAATCGATCAAAGTCCGCGCCCTTGCTGTTTCTTCCTGCTAGGTAGGTAGACCAGCTGTAATCTTTCGATAATTTCACCGAAGAGAGTCCTAAAGCAGCGGTAGCGCTATCCTTCTTCAAATCATCTCGAATCATCAGACCTGTAAAGGCATGATTATCGACAGAACCAATCTCCTCCAGCTTCGCGGTAATCTCCATATCACCTGATAATTCCTTATAAACGAAATGGAAATCGTCCTTATCTGCATCATTCTCACGTGATTGTTTTGTGCTGCCTTCACTCATCCCGAGCTTCCCATTACCTTTCACGGTAATTACTCCATCTGTCATACTTGCAGTGCCCTTAAGATCAGGAGATCCAACATCGTCAGATTTATAACCTTCACTAGCAAGAGAACGAGATGGTGCGTTTACATGAATATTAGCAGCGGTAGTTTGCGTTGTATTTCCTTTCGAATCCGTAACTCTTGCCGAGATATAATAAGAAGCATCTGCAAGATCTTTAATCGTGTATTCGTAGTTATTCCCTTTTTTCACCGCATCGCCAAGATACTCCGAACCATTGTATACAGCAACCTTACTAATTTTATGTCCGAATTTGGAGTCCGCTTTGATTTTCACGGAGACGGCTTCTCCTACTTTCAATTGTGTATTATTATCTGGTCTTGTCATTTTAGCTTCGGGATTCTCCGCCACATGATTCATATCGACTAGACTATTGATGTAGAGTTCAAGCCAGGTATAACCTTGGTCTGTCACCGTCTTATATGCATCTGTGGTATCCCAGATCTTGTTTTTCTTTTCCCAATTATCCTCAATACCATTTTGATTCGTGTCATAATTCGCAGGATGCTGTTCCTCAATCACGCCAAAAGGAGAGACATAACCTCCAACCTCATGTTCTGTGTTGATGTATCTACCTAAACCTTTTTCTACCTCAGCTACAATTCTTGCATCGATTGCATCACGACGAGGATAGGTGGCTCCTGCTTGCTGCAAGATTGCGTCAAGTAATTTACCATTCGCTATTTTCACACCATTTTGTACATAATCATCAAAAGCTTGATTCGTAATTCCATGGTTAACTCCTGTGCTATCTGCGGACAGATAAGGTGTAGTTGCATAAGTCGTCTTTGTATCACCTTCGACGTCACCTGAGTTTTGGATATGTTTTGAGGAAGGATCGAGTAAACCCGTTGTTTTATTATTAATCCGATTGCCTGAGATGTAAAAACCGCCAATCTTTTTAGATTCGCCAGCATCTAGGACTCGGTCTGTTACATTATCCCTGGTGCCTGGGCCTGCGATCTCTACGTTGTTCATAAAATTAGTATAGGTAAAGCCGCCGCCATATGTAGTATTAAATCCCCAGTTATAGATGACGTTGTTAGAGAATTGAACGACAGCGACATGATCTGCGTTGGCCGCACCAGCATAACCGCCGCCGAGTCTTGGATTCCGCGAAGTATGATTTGCGTACAGATTATGATGGAAGGTTGTTTTATCTCCACCCGCAATACCGCCGTAGCCATGGCGACCTTTAGAGTGCCCCGATAGCGTCAGACTCTCTGAAATGATCGACCACTGAATTGTTCCATTTTCACCTCTGTAAGTAGACAGGGTCTCATCTGTGTTCCAACTGAAGGAGGAGTGATCAATAATGAAATAGTTGTTGTCTCTTCCCCATAGGGCATCCATTGAATCACTGCCATTATAGACATTGGTTGCACCTGGGCGGAAGGAGAGATACCTGATGATAATGTTTTCCGAATCGCTGATGTTTGTATCCCAGCCCGCAATGGTAATTCCATTGCCAGGTGCCGTTTGACCCGCAATGGTCAGATTTTTAATGTTTTTCAGACGAAGGGTGCCTTTCAGTTCAATGGTACCGGAAACGTTGAAAACAATCGTACGTCCTTCTTTAGGAGTAGATTGAATCCCATATCGAAGCGATCCTTCAATGGGTTGATCTTTTTCACCATAATCCTTAAGGTTCGTAACAATGTAAACATCGCCGCCACGACCGCCGCTGGTGTAGGCACCGCCGCCTTCAGCACCAGGAAAAGCGGGAATCAAAGCTCCTTTGAACTGACTTCCTTCCGCTGCCTGTACAGATTCAAGACCAAAAGGCTGCAATCCTGTAAATGAAAGCGCTACCGAAAAAC
Organism: Paenibacillus sp. J45TS6; assembly: GCF_018403285.1. GTDB lineage: Bacteria > Bacillota > Bacilli > Paenibacillales > Paenibacillaceae > Paenibacillus. The sequence goes on from NZ_BOSJ01000005.1 coordinate 33,393, forward strand.
TCAAAAAGACGGTCATCATCTTTCTTGAACCTCTTCCTCTTAACTTCCATTTCATCTGATTGTTGTATAACATGAATGCATCCCTTAGGACGTAACTGCAATCCTGTTATACTCCCTCCCCTCATTAATATGTTGCTTACGCTATTACTTTAAATCTTCTCCTATGTATTTACATGCCATAAATCTACTTTTTTGTGCCAAATATTGTAGTTTGATCTTGTACTAAGGAGGATATCTATATTATGTTCTTAGTAGTGCAGTAGAGTTCGTTAGGGAATTTCAATGCGAATAGGGGAGGAGTAAGGTATGAAAATCAAATACCAACATCGCGATCACGATTTTCATCTATTTATTTCTACGAATAATACGTATCCTCTTCATTTGCATAAGAACGTCGAAATCACCATGGTGTTATCAGGGGAAATTAATATTACGATTAATCAGCAAGATTATGTTTTGTCTGAAGGAGAGATGTCGATCGTTTTTCCTAACCAGCCTCATAGCTATAAAACGATGAAAAACAATCAGATTTTGCTGATCTTTTTTGATGCTACCTTCCCAGGGGACTATACAGGAGATTTACTAAACTATATACCAGACAGTCCGATCATCCCAAAAAACGAGGTCATGATGAACGCCCTCACCATGATGTGCAAATTATATGATGAACAAGTAGACAGACGCTTGATTAAGGCATACCTAACCGTGATTCTAGGACATGCGATGCCGTTATTGTCTCTGCAAAAAGCAGATTATACGAAAGACATGAATATCATTCAAAAAATACTTACCTATATAGACCTCCATTACTTAGAGCCGATCACGCTTGATACCCTTTCAAAAGAGCTCGGGATCAGTAAATTCCATGCTTCCCGGACATTCTCCGAACAGTTCCAAATCTCTTTCCGAGATTATATTAACGCCCAGCGGGCCGCTTATGCTTACATGCTGCTGACGTCCACTACGAAACCGGTCACCGCTATTGCGTTTGATTCTGGATTTAATAGTTTGCGATCTTTCTATCGTGCTTTTAAAAAAGAATATGCCATCGCGCCTAATGAATTTCGAAGAAATATTTCGGAAGCCATGCGTTTATAGTAATATAGAGAAAAAATATATAGAAACGATGTTGATGATGAAAATTGAACTAGACAACCGGCAAATTGAATTTCATGTGGAATACGGTCCACGCAAAAAACTCTCGATTCAGATCTATCCTTCGGGCCTGATCATTGTGAAAGCACCAAAGCATACAGAAGATGAGGTAATCATGAACGCCGTACGTCAGCAAGGAGATAAGATTGTAAAGCAACTTCACGCGATTGAAGCTGCTCGTACTCCGTCAAAGATAAGAGAATACGAAGAAGAAGGAAAATTCCTTCATCTTGGAAAGTATTATTTCTTGCACGAATTAATTGAAACGCAGGGACGAGCAGAAGAAGAGTTAAGAGCTGATTTAAAGAAATTTTACTTCACAAGCTGTAAGAAAGTGATTAGCGAACGTATCAAAATTTATCAAAAGCAGCTCAAAGTTACGCCCAAATCCTTTGTCATTGAGGAATCCAGGACGAAGTGGGGGAGCTGCAACTCAGCGAAACAACTTACTTTTAATTACCGTCTTGCGATGGCGCCGATTGAGGTCATTGATTATGTCGTGATTCATGAACTCTGTCATCTGCTGCATATGAATCATGATCGTTCTTTTTGGAGACGAGTCGGAAGTATAATGAAGGATTACAAAGAAAAAGAGGCCTATCTTGCGAGGTATGGGCACGATATGTCACTGTAAACATCGCTGACAAACCATATATTGTAAGGTTTGTTCTTTTCTTGTGCATGTGTTGTAGAAACCGCTCATAAAACTTGAATTTTCGCTTTGTGACTAATAATATTAATCCATAGAAATGTTTAGGATAAGGGGAAGTTTGAGAGAAAATGAAAATACAGCAGCCGTATAGTATAAGAAGAGTGCAAGCTGATGAACGTGACCAAATCGTCGAATTTATGATGAGGGTACGTAAAGAAATCTTCCCGATGTTAACTCAGGATGAGCTTCCGCCAGACCTACTTAATTTTAATGAATATTATATGGAGCAGGACGATGCAGCGATTTTTGCTGCTTTTTTTGAGGATGGAACGGTGATTGGAACCATCGCCATTACTCCATATGATGGGAGATTTGTTCAACTGGATCGATTCTATCATCATAGTAAAACCGCAGAAATCGTTAAATGCTACGTTGATCGGAACTACAGGAGATTCGGTCTGGGGTCGATTTTATTTGATGAAGCCTTGCAATTTTGTAAGCAAGTTGGCTATGAAACGCTATATTTGCATACCCATCCGTTTCTACCGGGTGCGATCCCCTTTTGGAACTCAAAAGGTTTTGAAGAAAGACTAGCTGAAGATGATCCAATCTGGAATACACTTCATATGGATTTACAAGTAGAACAGCATCATGGATAGGACCATACTTTTATAACAAAAAGGGAGCACACGAAGTGAAGAAATTACAGATTAGTATGACCTTATTACTCGGTTTACTCATGGTATTCGTTACAGGGTGTCAAGGGGGAAATGTGGCTAGCACGGAAGATCGTTCACGCGATGAAATTGTCTATGCCAGCACAAAAGATATAAGAGATATTAACCCTCATTTATATAGCGGGGAAATGTCAGCCCAAAATATGGTGTTTGAATCACTTGTTATCAATACGGACGAGGGCGTAAAGCCTGCTCTAGCTGAAAGTTGGGAAATTTCAGAAGACGGGTTAGAGTATACCTTTCATCTAAGACAAGATGTTACTTTTACCGATGGAGAGCCCTTTAATGCGGAAGCTGTAAAGTTAAATATGGATGCAATATTAAAAAATAGTGAACGCCATGCTTGGCTTGATATGGTAAATGAGATCAAAGAAAACGTGGTAGTCGATGAATATACATATAAACTTGTATTAAAGCATCCCTACTATCCCGCTTTAACTGAACTCGGCCTTACTCGTCCATTCCGATTTATCTCGCCCAAATCTTTTATTGATGGGGAGACAAAAGATGGAGTTAGCAGCTATGCAGGGACAGGTCCTTGGGTGTTAACGGAACATAAAGAGGGACAATATGCGGTATTTACGGCGAATGAAAATTATTGGGGTGAAAAACCAAAAGTCTCTACGGTGAAGTGGAAGGTTATGCCGGATCCGCAAACGATCTTGCTTGCTCTTCAAAAAGGAGAAGTGGATCTCATTTTTGGTGCTGACGGCGATATGATTGATATTGACTCGTTCAAAGCATTAGAAGAACAAGGTCAATATACAACAGATATAAGTAAACCGGTTGCTTCTAGAGCTATTCTACTCAACTCAAACAAGCCGATTACAGGTGATGTTAAAGTCCGTCAAGCTTTTCAATATGCAATTGATAAAAAGTCCATCGCTGATGAGATTCTGAATGGTTCGGAATCTGTGGCAGATACGTTACTCTCGTCAACGGTACCCTATAGTGATCTGAATTTAGAGGTAAGATCATTCGACCCAGATGAGGCAAACAAACTTTTAGATGAGGCGGGCTGGGTACTTGGAAATGACGGCTATCGATATAAGGATGGAAAAAAATTAGAGCTTTCTATTTACTACAACTCTAACAATGCCCAAGAAAAAACAATCAGCGAATTCATCCAAAGCGATTTCAAAAACGTTGGGGCTGATTTAAAAATCATCGGTGAAGAGAAACAAGCATTTTTAGATCGACAAAAATCAGGTGAGTTTGATCTCATGTACTCCTTATCATGGGGTACCCCGTATGACCCTCAGTCTTATCTATCCTCATGGAGAATTCCGGCACATGGTGATTATCAAGCACAGATTGGACTGGATCAAAAAAAATGGTTAGATGACACCATTACAGCAGTGATGATAGAGGCAAGTGAAGAGAAGCGTCAGGAGATGTATAAAGACATTCTCTCCTATATACATGATGAGGGAGTATATATTCCTCTTACGTATTCGCGTACAAAAGCGGTTTATGTTCCGGAGTTAAAAGGTGTAACATTTAATGTTTCCCAATACGAGATACCATTTGAGAAGATGTATTTCGAACAATCATAATTTAAGGTGAAAAAGGCAGATCCCAAGCATCTGTCTTTTTCATTCATTTTAGGGAGAATCACAAAATGGGAAATTACATTATAAAAAGATTGCTAAGCATGATACCCATCTTATTAGGTATATCCTTTTTATCTTTTATTCTGATTAATTTAAGTCCAAGTGACCCGGCTGAAGTCGCACTTCGTGTGAATGAAATAACACCGACAGAAGCAGCGGTTGCGGAAATGCGTGCAGAACTTGGCCTCGACAAGTCATTTATTGAAAGATATGCAGCATGGGTAGTAGACAGTCTGCAAGGAGATTTTGGTAACAGTTATATTACGAACAAACCGGTCATTAGCGAAATGAGCCGAGCAATTCCAGCGACTCTGCATTTAGCATTGGTGTCACTAGCGATTATTTTGACGGTTAGCATCGTGGCCGCAGTCATATGTACAGTTTATGAGGGCACGATGATTGACCGTTTTATTAGAGGAATGGTTTTTGTATCGGAGGCAATACCAAGCTTTTGGATTGGTCTACTCCTCATGTGGTTATTTGCAGTAAAACTAAATTTACTGCCAACGAGTGGAATGGAGTCCCCGAGCTCCGTTATTCTTCCGGCTGTTACTCTTTCTTTTGCCTATATATCAACCTACGTAAGACTGCTTCGAAATAACATGGTGAAGAACAAGCTAGAGAATTACGTGCTGTATGCCAAGGCTCGCGGATTAAAGGAACGAAAGATTTTTGAACATATATTTAAAAACTCTCTGCAATCCTCGATTGCTGCACTTGGCATGTCCATCCCTAAACTTATCGCAGGTACGGTTATCGTGGAAAACATCTTTGCATGGCCAGGAGTAGGGCGATTATGTATTACAGCGATATTTAATCATGATTATCCAGTCATTCAAGCTTATGTACTTCTTATGGCGGTATTATTTGTAGGCTGTAATTTACTTGTTGATATCATTACGATGTTATTAGATCCAAGACTTAGAAAAGAGGCTTAACTGTGGGGGTAATAAATAGATTAAAAAATGATCGTCTAGCGATGATATGTATAGGTTTTCTATTTGTTGTCATTTTAGCTGGAATATTTGCACCTATGCTTGCACCGCATAATCCGATTGAAACCAACGTAAAAGAAAAATTTGCAGGGATGAGTATGACCTATCCGTTAGGTACGGATCAGCTTGGGCGTTGTATCTTGTCAAGATTACTTTATGGGATACGCACCACAGTATTTACTTCCTTATTAGCGATGGCAGTAACCATTATCATAGGTACCATTCTAGGAGTGATCGCCGGGATTTCACGAGGTAAAGTAGATGAACTCATTATGAGAATATGTGATGTATTTTTATCTTTTCCCAGTGAAGTCATGATTCTGGCGATTGTTGGGATGATGGGTCCGGGTTTATTCAATGTAATTATCGCAAGTATTATCGCAAAATGGGCTTGGTACACTCGCATGATCCGTACCATCGTATTAAAATATACCGACAAAAATTATATCCGGTTTGCTAAAGTGTCAGGTTGCAGTACAGGACATATTGTAAAAACACATATTTTACCGGGAGCAGCCGGAGAAATCGCAGTTTTAGCCACACTGGATACGGGATCTGTCATCTTGGTCATTTCAGCCCTGTCTTTCTTAGGATTAGGAGTACAAGCTCCAACGCCAGAGTGGGGTATGATGCTTAATGAAGCAAAAAATGTGATGATTGTACATCCTTATCAAATGCTTGCTCCTGGAATAGCGATTCTGCTTGTGGTAGCGGCTTTTCATTTCGTAGGGGATAGCTTGCAAGATGCCTTTGATACGAAACGCGGAACGAAGAAGGGGTGAGATGAACATGAATGTGTTAGAAGTAAATGGCTTATCCATTATAGATGAGCGAAAAAAAACAGTCCTCGTAGAAAATGTGAATTTTACGTTAGATCGCAATCATTGTCTTGGTATTGTCGGTGAAAGCGGGAGCGGTAAATCTATCACCACAAAGGCTATACTGGGACTAACTCATCCCTCACTGAAGGTTACGGGGCATGTTTATTTTGATGGCGTTGATCTGTTGCAACTGGGTAAGAAAGAGATGAGAAAGATAAGAGGCAAGCGGATCTGCATGATCTTGCAAGACGCAATGTCTGCCTTTGATCCGTTATATACCATGGGAAGTCAAATGATCGAGACCTTGTGTGAGAACCTCGAAATATCGAAAAAAGAAGCGAGAGTTCTCTCTATTATAGAGCTTGAAAAGATGCAAATTAAAGAACCAGAACAAGTGCTGAAGAAATACCCGCATCAGTTATCAGGCGGCATGCTGCAGCGGTGTATGATTGCTATTGCGATGGCAGTGAAACCAGATATTATTATTGCGGATGAACCTACAACAGCGCTGGATTCAATCACGCAAAATGAGGTAGTAAAAGAGTTTGAACGACTGAGAAGTGAACTCGATACGGCTGTTATTTTTATATCCCATGACCTTGGTGTTGTACAAAGACTAGCACAAACGGTACTTGTCATGAAAGAAGGCAAACAAGTTGAGTACGGGAAAATAGAAGATGTATTTTCAAACCCAGAGCAGGAGTATACGAAGTTTTTAATTCACACCCGAGAACAATTAACGAAGTCCTTTTCAGATGCGATGAGAAAGGATGATCCTGTGTAATGCTTGAAGTGAAGAATGTGTATAAGTACTATAAACGATCAGGAAATGGTCTTAGAAAAAAGAAGCTGAATGTATTACAGGATGTCTCATTTCATATACGTGCAGGCGAATGTGTGGGCTTGGTTGGAGAGAGCGGAAGTGGAAAAAGTACATTAGGCAGGCTCATCTTAGGTCTTGAAAAAGCAGACGCTGGCTCCATACGTATGGAAGACAAAGAGATAACCAGATGGATCAAAGAAAACAAGGGACAAATGAGCGTTGTTTTTCAGGACTATACCTCATCCGCTAATCCTTATTATAAAGTGAGTGACGTCATTAGTGAGCTGCTTCGAGCCTTTGGAACAGCTGGAGGAATACAGAAACAAGTGGAATACTTGTTACAAAAAGTCGGACTCCCTTTATCGGTGGCAAATCGGTATCCGCATGAACTAAGCGGCGGCGAATTACAAAGAGTGTGTATCGCGAGAGCGATCAGTAGAAATCCTAGATTCTTAGTATTAGATGAAGCGATTAGTTCACTTGATGTGTCAACACAGTCGCAAATTATGGAGTTGCTGTTCAGGCTGAAAGAAAACGATAATATGACGATTCTCTTCATCGCTCACGATCTGCAGGCCGTATCCCATTTATGTGATCGAGTCATGTTTATGGAGAATGGCCAAATTGTAGAGCAGATTGCATCTAGCAATCTCTCTGAGGTTCAGAACGAATACGCAAAAAGACTGCTGGATTCCGTTATTTCATTTCATGTCTAATCGGGTGCGTGGGGTAAGGTGAAGAATAAAATATAGGATGGGTATTAGGCTGCTGGTAAAAAGACTGCTAGGCTGCTAGTAAATCTAGCAGCCTTTTTTTGTTATAGTTTAGAAGGATTAGAGATTATTTATGTATTATACCGAACATTATTCCTTCATTGAGCGTTTTAATAGACATATAACTAGTGGATATCTATTTAATGGGATAGAAACAAAAGTTTATACAGCAACAACACAGCCCTAAATAGCATTTACAATAGATATTTAAATGCAGTTATAAGCAATGAATGAATACATAATGAAGAAAATACAGGGGAGATTCATTTTATGAAGAGAAAACGTGCTTTTATTGCGACATTATCTTTAGCGATGGCAACAACAGCGATGATTGCTTTTGCTTCCACAAGTACAACTCCGGAGAAGGTAACTCCTGAATCTAGTGAAATAGAGAGTGCTATTACGCATCCTCCTATCGAGGATCACTTAGAAAACACTACTTCTGATGATAAGCCGAACCCCATTGGCGATACCGCAAAGGGAGGCGCCGTTGTATCAAAGTATTTTACTGTAAATGAGGGATACGGTCATCTTAGGCTTCTTATAAAAAACAATAGCCGCCATCCAGTGAGGGTTAGTTTAACGCACAGAAGTACGCATAAGTTATATTTTGCTAGAGAGATTGATGGAAGCAGCTCTCTGACATGGGCAAATTTTGAAGAGGGTTTCGAACAAGGAATGCGTAGTGGAGAGTATATACTTCAATGGAGTGGTGCTGGCTATAAAGTTAATGGAGAATTTACTGGAAAAATGGGTTCATCCATTTCTGATGTTATAAAATAATTCAAGGTCAGTTTAAAAGATTGGGGATCCATTTTATTTGGATCATGATATTGTGCAATGCGGATAATCAAATTAGAGGTGCAGTACGGTTATGGGTTCATTATCGCAAATTTCCCCATTTTCACGAAACCCAAAGCTTTCATAAAGTTTTTTTGCGACAACGTTGTCAGCTTCATAAGGGATCCAGCAGTACTTGGCAGGACCGGCGGGAAAGGTTCGAATAAACTCCAATATCTTTTTCATCGCTTCCCGAGCGTAACCTTGATTTTGGTATTGCGGGTCAATCATGAGTCGTAGGATGCAATAGCTGTCGCTTGCGATCGAAGGAAGCTCATACCCGGTGATACCATAAGTCAACATAACAAAACCTACCGGCTGTTCATCCGCATAAATGGCAAACGGAAAAGGATGCCCTCCATTCGTAGCAAGAACATAACAAGAAGCAACACTTGATAGATTAGAGGCAACAAAGCGACGCTGATCTTCCGAAACTTCCAGGTTAAATATAGCACGCCGGTTTTCTAGCGTAATTTTTCTAAGCGAAATCATGTAGAGTTTCTCCCCTTAATTTTTATATTTTTATTTCAAGATTATTAATCAACCATATAAAGCTTCCATTCTTCATCCTTTTTCGTAATTACAAATGAATAGGATTGCTGCGTTAGATCATCTGACGATTCCATACAAATAACGACTACATTATAGTAATACTCTGATTTTGTTTTATACACTTTCTCTATGGTATGGAGATCATAAAACATAAACTTTTTATCTTTATCTTCTGAGAAAAAGATGTCTTGTCCTGTTATAGGTACGCTATCCTTTACATCAGATCTCAGCTGCGCAGCATACGTTGTTAGATCTTGATTAATAATAGTTTCTAGCACCGTTTGTAGTGTTACAATGGCCCCTTTATCCATTTTATTCTCTACATCAGCCCATTCGATAAACACACCTTCTTTAAACTTACTCTCCTCGATGGGCGGAATATCGTTAGGTCCGATAACGAGTTCAACTCTACTTTCTGATTCTTTGTTATGTTTAGTCTCTATTTGAGGTTGAGGTTCTTCTACAAGAGGCACTTTTTTCTCTTCTTCCTGAGCAGCTTCTTTTGAGATGCAACCGCCTAACAGTATGGTGATCAGTAAGAATAGAATCCCCATTTTCTTGCCTTTTTGCATATAATACGCCTCCTTGAAGAACCATATTTTAACATTTGTTAAGAATATCTACAATTATATAATGAGTAGTTACAATCGGTTATAGTCATATTCTCCCCATAGTACGCTGAAGGTTCATGTTATGCTGACCATAAGAAAAATCGATGTTAGCTGAATATATCCAATATGAGGAGCGATGCAAATCTATGTTACAACTGAAGTATCTATTCAATAATGAAGACTTAGCAGAAATGATTTTAAAAAATTGGAGTTTTGATGAAGAATCGAAGGAAATGTTTACATATTATCGCATATCTTCAAACGCCATTTATCCGTATATCGACAAAGGTATGGCTCAGATCTTACGGTTTGCCCCTACAGCAGAGAAAATGAGATCTAATATATTAGCAGAACTTGATTTTATCACGTACTTGCTTGGCAAAGAGTATGGAGTGTTAGAATCGATTCCATCAAAGGGTGGGGAGAAGCTTGTTGAGGTAAGCACACCGTGGGGCGAATACTATGCATCGGCTTTTAAGCGTGTACCCGGAAAGCAGATTAGTAACACGGATTTTAGTGATGAAATCGTTTTTAGTTATGGAAAAGCACTGGGAAGGCTGCATTACTTATCTAGTCAATACACACCTGGTAATTTCAAGAGATGGTCCTATAGCGATGTGTTAGACTGGATGGAAGAAGTGGTGAAGGATAACCCAGATGAATTGGCTGCAAAGAAAGAAATGAAATTACTGAGATCCTATTTTGCTTCCCTTCCTAAATCTACTGAAAATTATGGATTGATTCATTATGATTTTGAATACGATAACGTATTTTACGATGAAAATACTAAATCCTGTTATGTTATTGACTTTGATGATGCAATGTACCACTGGTATGGCATGGATATTGAACAAGCACTGGACAGTTTACAGGACTATACTCCAATTGAGTTATTCCAGCAGAAGAAACAAAGCTTTTTGGACGGTTATCTTACGGAATATGAATATTCAAATGATCTTGAGACTTTCTTACCCGCATTCCGGCGCTTTGCGAATCTATATGGGTATGTGCGAATTTTAAAATCAACGGAGGAAAAATGGGATCATGAGCCTGAATGGCTAACGAATCTACGAGAGAAACTGACAGCTGCACTCAAAGCAAAAGCAACTTCATTTGGTCAGCCGATCTAAGGAAGGATATTCGCAAATCAATGTATAAAATTGTGTTTTTTGACGTAGATGGTACGCTATTAAGTGAAATTGACAGAACCCTGCCCTTAAGCACGAAAGAAGCAATCAGCGAATTGATGGAGAGGGGAATAAAAGTTGTAGTTGCAACAGGAAGACCATAGAAAATTCGGCGTTATTTCGTAACGGTCAATACATAAAATACTTCCTATACAGAAGGATGAATTTGCTGTATTCTATATAATTTTTATCGCGATAGAAACATGTTTAATTTATCCATAATTGTTCTTTACCTACATGTTCGTATGTTTATACAGTATCATTAAATACAACAAATGATTTCACATAAATGGAAATTATTTATATGTATCTCGATATCGAAAGGAGCACTAATGGCTAAAACAAAACGCGGTAAAGGCTTGTGGAATATACCTTCTAAAAGTAGAGGTACCTGTCCGATTTGCCTCTCGACCAGAATAAAGTTGCTTTATTCTGCGACTAACTCGGATGGAAAGACAGTGACAGTCTGCAAGAAATGTAGCTCAGTAAACGCGAAAACCGCTGATAAAGCTGCTTCGACAGTAAATTTAGGATTTCGAAGAAAGCTACGTAGAAAGTTGAATCAACAAAAGCAGAAAGTATAGAAATTGTTTTTTTGAAAAATGGGCATTCCAACTCAATTTGCAATGGAATGCCCATTTGTTGTTTATGGGAACCTGAATACCTTATCATGTGTGACTTTGGGAAAAGGGTTTCAATATCTGTTGATATTTTCAGAATGACTAGATGTATATATTGGCTATTACTTTCATTCCTTTATTGCTAAAATTAGGCTAATGGTTTATTATAGACATCTCAGGTCCATAATTAAGGTGATTATAGGAAAGGAAGAAGGAAAATGCAATTCTCGAAAAGTACAGATTACGCTTTGCATGCATTAGTTCATTTGGGTAACTCGAACAGTCTGAGCAATATTGGAATCAAGGAATTATCCTCATCGATTGGTGTTTCCGAAAGTTATTTATCTAAAATCATGTCTAAGTTACGGCAACATGGAATGGTACGTGCTGTTCCTGGGGTCAATGGTGGATACGAACTAGCACGTCCGGCGGAGCAGATCTCTTTCCTTGATGTGGTTCAAGTGATTGAAGGGAATCAGCAGCTGTTTGAATGTTCACATGCCAATTCCCGTTTACATGAGTTGCTTACACACGAGGGAGATGCACCCTTATGTCAGGAACATCCAGAGCATCATAGTATTTGTTTGATTGAAAAGGTGATGGACGGGGCAGAGCAGCATCTATATCAGTACTTAAAGGAACACACAATTGGGTCCATATTGGATGAGGCAGCAAAACGCTGTAATCATAAAGGAAATAAGGAGTAAGTATTTTTTTATTCTAATTATGGATACATGGTATCTATAATTAGGCGGCAGATAGTAAAGACTTCGTAATGTGAAGATACAATATAATACAGCGGATAAAGAGGAGTAACTATGAACGATTTTATGAACGATTTTTTTAATGAGGCTATATGGGAAAAAGCATGGAAAGAGCATGGTGAGAACGCTCAGAAAAAAATGAAAAGAGCTGGAGTTCAGCCCTCCAATGCTTTTGATCATAAAGCAAAGATGTTTAATGAGCAGTCATTTAATGAAGCAGGGAAAAAGAGAACTTCACGAATCATGAGCTGGCTTGAAGGGCAAGGGGTACAATTTAATAATGCGTCTGTACTGGATATCGGCGCCGCCTCGGGAGTTTTTTCGGTACCATTCACAGAAAGGGGAGCCCATGTAACTGCTGTAGAGTCTTCTCTGCCCCTGGTGGAATTTTTGAAAGAAAATGTGGCTGCCTTGGGCGGAAATGAAGTAACCATTGTACCTGAACCATTCGAAAATATCGACGTGATCGCAAGAGGATGGGAAGATGCTTTCGATCTTGTGTTTGCCTCGATGTGTCCGGTTATTCTAGATTGGGAAAGTGTTGAAAAGCTACTTCTCTGTGCCCGTGAGTATTGTTATATCAGTATGCCGGCGGGTCCCATTGAGATTAGTCTAATCAATGAAATATGGCCGCTGATTACGGACCAACCTTTCAAAAAGAAACATATGGAAATGGGATATCTACTTCATCTTCTATACCTTAAAGGTTACTCCTATGAGTCGCTTATATCGAAGGAAACCAAAACAACAGAAGTCTCAAAAGAAGATGCGTTAAAGGAAGTACTGCACTGGTTAAAGAATCATGATTTGCCTACGGATGATCAAATCCAGAAGATAGTTACAGACTATTTGGATGAAACCTATCCATCTGGTAAAGTCGTGATTAAGCAAAGTGGGCGTTATGGCAAGGTACTCGTTCGTTTACAGGCTGAAGAGATGTATACGAAATGATGCCTGAGCGATAACGTTAATAAGCGGTATGGATTATTTTTGGGGAGGTTATAATGAATGGCAAACCAAGAGCATGAGGAAGAGTTGACTGGGGGAAATGTCTCTAAAGTGTATCGAGTAGCTGATACGGTACGGCGAGAACTTCATTCAGATAGCCCTAGAATTCATAAACTGTTACAGCATCTAGAGAATAAAGGTTTTCATTATGCCCCAAAGTTTTTAGGAATCGATGAAAAAGGAAGAGAGGTATTATCCTTCATCGAGGGGGAAGCTGGTAATTACCCCGTAAAAGAGTATATGTGGTCTGATGAAACATTATCTGGTATAGCAAAAATGCTTCGTCTTTACCATGATTCTGTTGAGGATTTTCCGTTTGATCCTAGATGGGAAGCAATTGATCATACTCCGGGACCTTTTGAGGTCATCTGTCATAATGATTTCGCCATATACAATATTATTTTTGATAAAGAAACGCCAGTAGGTATTATTGATTATGATGTTGCTGGGCCAGGACCGAGACTTTGGGATATCGCTTACACTTTGTATACCTGCGTTCCCTTAAGCAGATTCTATCTGTCTGAAACAGGTGAACAAATTCTTTATGATCCAGTGAAGCATGCAGATCGAATAAAACAAAGGATCTCTATGTTTCTTGAGTCTTACGGTACAGAAATAAAAAGTGATGTTCTGGATATGGTATTGCTGCGTTTAGAAGGACTATGTAAGACGATAGCGAGAAGAGCGAAGCAAGGGGAAGTCGCATTTCAAAAAATGATAGATGAAGGACATCTTGAACATTATCAGAGTGATATTAAATTCATTCAGGAACATGGGAGAAAGTGGGTGTAATTAGTTCACTGATACCCTCTTATATTTTAAATTTAGAAGTCGCCTTCATGGCGTCTTTTTTTTATTTTACCAATACAAGCACTGTCATACTTACTTGAAATGTAGCACTAACCAATTATCCAGCGGATGAACCATTCCTGCAAACGCTGTTCCGGAGACGATTCGTTCATCCTGTGGCTGATTGCACAATTGTTATCCAGTGTTCATCCCCTTAACATGTGAAACAGAGGAGCTTGCTCATCATTCACACCATCTATAGCAAAAGGGGGTCCAAGATCATATGGCTGAGCTACCTATAACATCAAATCCACACCCCGGAGTTACAGTCAATAAACCGGTAAAAAGAAAGTACCTGCATAACATGAAGAAGCACTGGATGCTTTATGTCATGATCCTTCCCGGTATTTTGTTCTATATTATTTTTAAGTACATTCCACTGGGAGGAAGCGTAATCGCTTTTCAGAACTTTCAGATTATGAAAGGCATTTGGGACAGTCCGTGGGTGGGCTTGGACAATTTTAAATTTATTTTTACGTACCAAGATTTCTATCATGTACTCCGTAATACCGCTCTAATTGCTCTTTACAAGCTCGTGTTAGGATTCCCTGCTCCCATCCTGCTCGCGCTATTGTTTAATGAAGTGAGAAAGATGTTGGCTAAACGCTTTTTGCAGAGTCTGTTTTATCTGCCGCATTTCCTTTCATGGGTAGTTGTTGGAGGGATCGTTTTTGAAGTGCTGGCCTCGGGTGGATTTGTAAACGCTGTCCGTGGATGGTTTGGATTTGAGCCGATTTTATATATGCAGCAAGAGCAATATTTCCGGTCTATCGTTGTCATATCTTCTATCTGGAAAGAGGTGGGCTGGGGAACGATCATATACCTCGCTGCAGTTAGCGGCGTTGATCCTACTCAATATGAAGCAGCTGTTATGGACGGAGCTAATCGTTGGAAACAGACGATTTATATTACACTACCCGCTTTATTCCCGACGATCCTTACCCTGTTCCTGCTGAATATTGGGAATTTCTTAGAACTAGGCTTCGATCAGATATATAACCTGCTGACACCAATGACCTATTCCGTAGGAGATATTATTGAGACCTATGTTTACCGCTCGGGTGTACTGCAGGGACAATATAGTGTAACGACAGCAATCGGTCTGTTTCAGTCTGTCATTGGTTTTATTCTGCTTTGGATCTTCAATCGCTTGGCTAGAAAAAGCGGAGAGGGGTTGTGGTAATGAAGCAGAGCATTGGAGAAAAGTGTTTTCAAGTAGCGAACTATATCTTCCTAACAGCTGCTGCCTTTACAATGATCATGCCGCTGCTTCATCTGCTGGCGGTTTCCCTCAGTTCTCCGTTAGCTGCAGATTCAAAGGAAGTTTTCCTGTGGCCGGTCCACTTTACTCTCGCTTCCTGGAAACATGTTTTGCAAAGTTCCGGCTTATGGCAATCGTTTGGTGTAACCGTATTTATCACAGTGGCGGGTACTACACTTAGTATGCTATTTTCAGTGCTGACTGCTTTTCCGCTATCCCGGCGGGAATTTCTAATCCGAAAGCAAGTCATGCTGGGGATCGTCATTACGATGATATTCAATGCACCGTTGATTCCTTTCTTTTTAACGGTAAGAGAGCTGGGAATGATGAATTCTCTATGGGCTATGATTATACCGGGTGTCATCGGCACATTTAATATGGTTATTCTGCGAACCTTCTTTATGAGTTTGCCTAAGGAGCTGGATGACACCGCCCGAATTGACGGATGCCATGATTTTCGAATACTGTTCCAAATTTATTTGCCACTATCCAAGCCGGTATTGGCCACGGTCAGTTTGTTCTATGCCGTAGGCTACTGGAACACATTCCAAAGGGCGGTTCTTTTCCTCAGAGATCCCGGATTGTGGCCGCTTCAGATGAAGCTGCGAGCTTACTTAACCAGCCCAGAGGAATTGGCTCAGGTGAATATGTTTCTAGGCGATTATGACTTTAACACAACTACGTTAAAAGCAGCGACGATTCTTTTTGCAAGCGTTCCCATCATTTTGGTGTATCCTTATTTGCAGAAATATTTTGTAAAAGGTTCACTGCTTGGATCGCTGAAAGAATAATAAATAATCAGGGGGATGATTCCATGAAAAGACGACTGACCGAAAAGATTGTACTGCTTTCGCTTAGTTTTGCTTTGCTGCTCATGGCTGGCTGCAGCTCAAGCACTCCGAATGCAGGAAGTAGTGAAGGTGCAAAGGGGGAAGGGAATTCCGGGGCTGCAAAAGTTAAGGTATTCAAGAGCCATACGGGTATTGGAACTATGCCCACTCCGGATGATCCGCATGTGAAATACGTCGCAGAAAAAACGGGAGTGCAGTATGAGCTAATTACTACACCGCCTGGTTCGGAACCATCTGAATATTTAAACCTGATGATTGCATCGGATGATTTGCCGGATATCCTGCGTCCGATCGGAGGCGTTGAACAAACGCTGATCCAGCAGGGCGGAGCGCTGCCTTTGGATGAACTATTACCTGAATATGCACCAAACGTTTGGAAAAGTATTCCCCAGGAAGCATGGGATATTGTCCGTTCAGCTTCCCCTGACGGCAAAATCTATTATGTGCCTAAAGTGTTTTTAGTGCCTGAACGTGCTCCCCTGATCCGAAAAGATTGGCTAGATAAGGTAGGTCTGGAGATGCCAAAGACTGCCGATGAATATGTTGAAATGTTAAGAGTCTTCCGCGACAAGGATCCGAATGGAAATGGCAAAGCGGATGAGTTGCCGACAAGCGGCAGGGAATTTGGAAGATGGATGGATCACCTTTTTGCGATGTACGGGGTGGCCATGTGGGAAGGGTATCCTGAATGGGATATATATGATGGAAAGATTCAGTACGCAGGAACCACAGACAATATGCGAGACGCAATCAAGTTTATCCGTATGCTTTATGAAGAAAAGCTGCTTGATAATGAAACATTCCTAAACAAAGGCGAAGTTTGGCAGGCTAAAATTAACAATAACCTCGTAGGCAGTTGGTACCATTTGCCGGCGAGTATACGTGATCGGTACAATGCGATGCTCACTCAGGCTCCGGATGCTTACGTTGCGGCGATGCCGCTGCCCAAAGTCGAGGGCTATGAAGCTTTCGTAACCCAGAAGAGCATGGGTGAACCAGAGTGGATGATTCCAACTACCAAACAGGAGAATGCCCCAAATGCTCTAAAGTTGCTAGATTTCTTCTATAATTCCGAGAATGAAGAATTTGTCCGTTTCGGTCTTGAAGGAGAACAGCATGAAGTCAAGGATGGACGTAAAGTCATTATCCCTCACGCCGACAATAAACCTCTAGCACTTGGGATGAAAAATTTAACCACTGTAGACGACATGAATAAGCGGATTGAAGAAACATATCCAGAAGACCAACAGCAAATGGTCAAAGACATGTTTATCGTTAGCACTGCTGATGCTAGACAAATTGCCGGCGATGGTCTACCCGCTTCCGTATATGAAGGATATCCTGATTTACAGTCACACAAGCTGTTCCAGGAGGTGCTGACGAAGATTGTCATCGGTGATTTGCCGCTGGAGGCTTATGATGATTACGTGAAAAAATGGAATAGTGCCGGAGGCGAAGTCGTAACTCAGCGTGTACAGGAATGGTATGAGAAGGTGAAAAAATGAGGAAAAGATATGCCATATGCGGTGTTAGCGGCAGAGCTTTGGGACAATTCGCTAAACCGATCCATGAACTGTTTTCACATAATTCGGAGGTTGTGGCACTGCTAGATACGGATCCGGCACGATTTGAAGCCTATCGTTCCCGATTCCCGCACCATATGGATATTGCTGTTTATGGAGCATCTGATTTCGGGGCGATGGTTGATGATACGAAGCCCGACTGTATCATCGTCGCTGGCAGGGATGATACCCATGTCCACTATATAATAGCTGCACTAGAGCGGGATATTGACGTGATCACCGAGAAACCGATGGCTACTACAGGAGCTGATGCCAGACGCATTCTGGAAGCGGAAGCGGTGAGCCGTGGGAAAGTAATCGTAACTTTTAACTACCGCTATATGCCGATTCATATGCGGATCAAGGAGATGATTCAGGAGGGTAAGGTTGGCCGAGTCACCTCCATAGATCTTAATTGGTATATCGATACCCATCACGGCTCCAGCTATTTTAAACGATGGAACCGTGAACGGGCCTTCTCGGGCGGTCTGTCTGTCCATAAAAGCACCCATCACTTTGATTTGGTCCAATGGTGGATTAACCAAAAACCAGTGGAGGTATTTGCCTACGGAGCACTGAACTACTACGGTGCCGAAGGTGAATGGAATCCGGCACAGGAGGATGGAAGACACTGCCGTACGTGCAGTGTCTCGAAAGACTGCGCTTATTATTCCCGTTGGACACCGCGTAGCCGCCAGATCCGGGTGCCGGATGATCATTTGAACCTTCTAAGCGCAGACCAAAAGGATTTCCCGTACACGTCATACCGTCCGGATCAATGTATTTTTGATTCATCGATCGCAATTGAGGATACTTACACGGCAACCATGAAATATAACGGAGGAGCTTTAATGAGCTATTCAGTCAATTTTTCTCTTCCTTATGAAGGCTATAGGCTGGCGATAAACGGCACAAAGGGCAGATTGGAAACGCTGGAATATCATATGCCCGCTCGCACGCCTTTCCCAACACCGGTTCAGACCATCGATTACTTTCCGCTGTTTGGGTCGAAGGAAACAATCCATGTCGTACACCGTGAAGGTGGTCATGGCGGGGGAGACCCGCTGCTGCTTGAAGATATTTTTCTGGGTGAAGACTTGAACCGGCCCTACCAAATTCTTTCGGGTGCCACGGACGGGGCTTATTCCGTCGCCGCAGGAGAAGCGGTATGGCGTTCTGTGGAAGAACATCGGCCTATTGCTATAGATGAAGTGCTTGGCGGTAGGAGAAATACAGTGCAAGCACAAAAAATGAGGGAGGAGTGAACATGGCTAGACAAGGATATTTTGATCCGGAAGAGAGCATTGCTTATCAGAGCGGTGAGGACATAATGCATGCCCTGATGACCATTGCATCAAGATATATCGGCGCGAGTCCTCCACATCCTCCAGTCTACCGGGTTTCCAGGCCAGGGCCTGTGCGCAAAAGTGATGACCATCGCTACCGCTTCCCGATCGGAGAAATGTTCTCTGACATGCGTGAGGGGCAAAAGGTGTACGCCTGGGCAAAGCTTTGGAGTGACAATGAGCAGGAGTTCATCTTTCATGTGACCTGCTTTGGTCCGATTAGGGTATATCATAATGGACTTGTTGCTTACGGCTCTTCCTCTGATGAAGAATATCCTGCGGTACCCCTGCTAAAGCTGAAACGCAGGCTTAATAAAGGATGGAATTATTTCGTTCTTGAATTCAGCCGTGGGAAACAAGGGAGCGGAGGGATATTTGGCACTGGCTCCAAGAAAAATAAACCCCTTCACTTCATTATCCCTTCTGTCGAGCGGGAGGGAGAGGAAGGTTGGCTATACACCGAACCGCTTGATGTTCCGCTGTTACAGATTCCTGCGGGTTCCTTAAGCGAGGAGGCTACGGGGGTGAAATGGCTGCCCAAGGAGGATAAACATGCAAATGGATCGCCATACGGACAGCTCGCACGGATCTATGGTCTGACAAGCGGAAGGTTTGCTTACGCGTGGTCGAAGATTAGCGGTCCGCACTTCGGGCAGAGGACTGTCGTGTTGTCCGGTGAAGCTTTTAGCCCAGTAGAGTTTTCTATTGATGGAAAGGAAGTGTTCCGAAAGGAGCAGGCGGGAACCTTCCGCTTCGAGCTGCAATTGTCTCCTGCCGGCCATCATCTGACAGTGAAGTGTCTATGCGGAGAAAATGATTGGGGTTTCCTTCTCGACACGGTTTCACTAGAGCTATTGACTCCTGCGTATGATGTAAAAGGCTACAAAGGTAAATGGTTGTACTTAGGTCCTTTTCAGGCCGGTCAGGAAATCGATCTAGCTTCGATGCAGACTATGAAGCAGACGGTCCGTAGTGCGACAGGCGAAGAGGTGTACTGGAGGACAGAGCTCAAAGGTGGAGAGGTGCGCCCGTTCTTGGAAAATGAATGGTATGGCAGGTGGAATTATCCGCTTGGAGTCACCTTGTATGGTCTGCTTCAGCTTGGTAAAGCAGGTCATCGGCAGGATATTCGCGACTACGTGCTGAACCATATTGAATTTGCCTCCTCTCGTTTCAGGTACTCCTTATGGGATAGAGCACGTTATGGCGCTGCGGGGCTCAATAACCAGCTCTCACATATCGACAGTCTTGATGACTGCGGATCATTCGGAGCCACCATGTTACTGGCCGAACAGGAGTGTAAACTGGAGGGTACCGCCGAAACTGCAGCACATATCGCAGACTACATTTTGCATCGGCAGGACCGGCTGAATGATAATACTTTATACCGCAAGGTGGGTGTCTCAAAAACGATGGACAATACCATGTGGTGTGATGATCTGTACATGAGCATCCCTTTTCTGTGCAGATATGCTCACTGGTCGGGTGATGAACAAGTACTGGATGAAGCGGCAAGTCAGGTGCTTTTATATAAAAAATATCTCTATATTCCTGAACTTCAAATTATGTCTCATGTATTTGATGTGGAGCGAGGCGAACCTACCCGTACTCCGTGGGGAAGAGGCAATGGATGGGTGCTTTTCTCTTTGTCTGAGCTGCTTACTGTGCTACCTAGAGAACACGCTTCCTTCAACGTGCTCCTTCAGTTCTACAGAGAATTATGCGAAGGATATTTGGGACTGCAGGGTCGAAACGGATTATGGCATCAGGTGCTGACTGACCCCGAGTCATATGAAGAAACTTCCTGTACCTCAATGTTCATTTACTCTTTTGCCCGCGGGGTGCGTCAAGGGTGGCTAGCGGACCAGGAAACTTATATACAAGCTGCACTGCATGGATGGAACGGACTCATCCGTCGTTCCGTTGATAAACAGGGAAATGTATATGGAGTATGCCGGGGCTCCAGCTACTCCTTCTCTAACCAATATTACAAGCACGAACTGAGCTGGAATCTGAACGATACGCATGGGATCGGTATTGTATTATTGGCAGGGTTGGAGGTCATGTCTATGCAGAGCTTGGAGAGAAACATTCCAGCTAAGGAAGCGGCGGGTTGTTATGGGGAATCTAGGAAGGAGAAATCATAAGGTTACAAAATAGTCTGGAGAACGGGTCGTATTCAGCAAGCACAATCTGTATAATATTGGTAAATTGCTGATAAGGTGGGAGATGGATGTGACCCGTTCCTTTTTGAAGTGGCTGAAATTCAATTTCACCAATAGCCAGACCCGGCTGCTGCTGATCCTGACCATCATTGTATTTATGATTATTATCGCGGTAGGAATGACAACGTATTATTCAGCTAAATCGGTATTGCAGCAAGAGCTAAGCGAACCTCAGCACCAGATGCTGCTTATCAGTATGAATGACATTGATGAAGTGATCCAGGAAAGTGACAAGATCGCGGTGAAAATTGCACTGAACAGCAACGTGTATAAATTTCTCACAAATGAAGAACAAGGATCTTATCGAAATATCACAGAACTGGTGCAGTTTCTCGGTACTATAATTAGTAGCACGGCCTATGTTAAGAGCGCTTACATTTATGATATGGAACGGGAAAGTATCGTTGCTTTTCCACAAGGTTATAGCTCTAATAAATTGAATTTCTTAGATTCGGGTTGGGTGGGGGTGACGGCTGAGCTTGAAGACCGGCCTATGCTGGTTAAACAACGGGAGATCGCCGCAGCGGGTTCTGGGAAATCCGTATCTCAAATTACACTTTATCGAAAGATTATGCTAGCTGGTCAGCCAAAGGGCATTATTGCCATCAATTTCAAAAAAGAGCAGATGTTCAGACATATGCTGCTCTCTTCCGTCTCGGATCTTGACAGCCACCGCTTCATTCTAGACAACAACAACAATCCGCTGTATGATCTCGGCAATTATGATGTTGGAGAGGATGCGGTAGCTCAGGTTCTCACTCAACTGGAGGGAGAAAAGCTTGGTGAGTTCAACCACGAAGGAAAGTTATTACTAGCTACACAGACCATTTCACCTTACACCGGATGGCGTTATCTGTCGGTGATATCACAAGACAGTCTGCTGGCCAATGCTCAGAAAATCCGTGATATTGTCTTTGTGGTATCTTTGCTGGCTCTTGGGGCAGGGGCGGTCGCAATCACATTCTACAATACAGCTGCCTTCAGGCCAGTACGCCGGATGAGGCAACTGCTTAGTGGCTATGACCGAGAGTGGATCAATCTGGAACTGATTGATATGGAGAAAATAACGGGCCAGCTGCTTACAGACCATGCGCAGCAGGCTATTAATCTCCGGCAGACTCTGCCGGAAGCCTCCTCTAAATTTTTGATGGATATTTATACAGGAAATATGACAGGGAACCGCGAAATCGGCGAGAAGTGGAGTCGTTACTTCAAGGATTGGAATGCTGAGCCACTTGCGGTCGCCATATTGTCCATTGATGATTATCAAGCTTGGTGCGAAAAATTCAAGAAGTCGGATCATTCTCTATTGAAATTTGCGATTGCTAATATCATCGCCGAGCTGCTGTCCGGCCAGTGGCGTGTGCTGTCGGTAGATCTGGGTAGAGACCGGATGCTTGTTATGCTTCAGCCGCTCGATCTGAGCAGGGACACCCTTGCAGCACTTGCCATCGGGGAAGCACTTAGTGGAATTCCCCATCTGCTTAAGTTCCAGGTCTCAGCCGGTGTTAGTGAATATCATGAAGGGTTCATGCGGCTTCACCAAGCGATGCATGAAGCGGAGAGTGCACTTGATTATAGACTGTATCTTGGATATGAACGCGTGATTCCATATGAAGAGATTTCCGGCAATCCACTGCCAGAGAGTACTGCCGAAGAACATGAAGTCATGGTCAAGCTGACTGAAACCATCGAAGCAGGCAACAGTGAGGAGGCACTGAAAGTGCTTAATCTTATGTTCATCCGTATTAAGGATGAGAAGTGGCACCCATCCTCGGTACAGACGTTTATGGAGTCTGTAGCCATGACGCTAGAGCGTATTCGTCTAAACCGGGAGACAAATGGCTGTGGAATTGAAATGTCGGGTTTGCGTACGATGCATCTGGAGGCTGCCTGGTATTTGCTGCAAAAGCAAGTGGGAACACTGGCGGAATGGTTCGGCAGCCTACAGCTAAGAAAGGATTTCGTACTATGTCAACAGATGATTGCCTTTATGAACAACCATTTGGAAGACTCTGTTGGCATTCAGGAGATTGCCGAGCATACCGGCATCAGTACCAGTCTAGCAAGTCAGCTATTCAAACAGGAAATGAATGATACCATTCATGGATATTTCACTAAACTACGGATGGAACACGCCTGCAAACTGCTGCTAGATACGGATTACAGGATTTCTGAAATCGCTTCCATGGTGGGGTATCAGCATGAGAACAGCTTTATTCGTGTGTACCGTAAATATAAAGACGTCACACCCGGAAAATACAGGGAGATGATGCGCAGTCGCAGAGATTCACTATCAGAATCCGAGCTTCCCTATGACCGTCTAATGTAAAGGAGGGAAAGTTATTCATGGATCGTAAATCGATCGTCACTAGGAACCATCCGGTATTTACGCAGCTTGAGCCAAAATCGCCCTTATCCGTTGGCAATGGAGAATTTGCATACAGCGCTGACTTTACGGGTCTACAGAGTTTTCCTGATGAGTATGAAATACCACTTGGTACACAGTCCAATTGGGGCTGGCATTATACAGGCGGCCATGAGGTCTATGGAGATCAGGATATCGTCTATCAGGCATTTGATACATATGGGCGACAGGTGCTGTATCCCATGAAACCGGAAGGCAAGGAAGATGCTTACCACTGGCTGCGCCAAAATCCACATCGTCTTCAGCTTGGACGAATATCGTTTCGACTGCTGCGGGAAGACGGGGAAGAAGCAACTGCTATCGATGTGGTTCCTGTACGTCAGGAATTGAACCTCTGGACGGGTACCCTGCACAGTATATTCACCGTACAGGGAACCGAGGTGCGGGTGGAGACAGCTTGTGACCCGGAGCGAGATTGCCTAGCTATTCGTGTACACTCCGAATTAATTCGTGAGGGACGTCTGCAACTTTTTCTTCTATTCCCTTCACCTGATATGACTCACCGAAATTGGTCCAAATCTGTATTCCCTGACTGGAACCAGGATAGTAGACACCATACAGAACTGACCGCAGTTAACTCGGACTCAGCTTCTTTAAAACGTGTACTGGATGAAGATGAATATGCAGTGAAATGGATATGGGATGCGGGTCGTCTTAAGCAGACAGGTCTCCATGAATTCACGTTAATACCGGAAGCTGTTCAAGACTCTGAAGGCTGGTCCTGCAGTGTAGCGTTTGCTGCACAGGAACCGGAGCCCCAGCCAGCGGATGTAGTTCTGGGTAAAAGCGAAATTTACTGGGAGAGATTTTGGAACAGCGGGGGAGCATTAGACCTGTCCGGAAGTAGAGATCCCCGAGCTGCTGAGCTCGAACGGAGGGTAGTACTTTCCCAATTCCTATGCGCTGTACACAGTGGAGGGTCTATGCCTCCGCAGGAGACTGGGTATATGTACAACAGCTGGTTCGGAAAAATACATCTGGAGATGCACTGGTGGCATGCAGCGCATTTTCCGCTCTGGAACCGTACCGAATTGCTGCGCAGCAGTATGGACTGGTACCTAACCATCCTGCCAGAAGCTCGAGAACTAGCCCGTTCTCAAGGCTATGCGGGAGCGCGCTGGCCAAAAATGGTTGGCCATAATGGACGGCAAACCCCGTCACCTGTAGCCCCAGGTTTGATCTGGCAACAGCCGCATCCAATGACATTGGCCGAAATGTGTTATTTAGCAGGGCATGAGCGATCCGTACTGGAACATTATAGAGATATTGTATTTGAAGCGGCTGATTTTATGGTGTCCTATGCCCATTGGGATATTGAAAGAAAAGCCTATGTGTTAGGTCCTCCGCTGATCCCCGCGCAGGAGAATCATACGATGAGTGACAGCTTGAATCCGCCATATGAACTGGAGTACTGGAAATACGGGCTTGAGATTGCTGTTCGGTGGGCAGAGCGACTGGATCATCCAGCGAATCCGGCCTGGGCGAGGGTAGCATCACAAATGGCAAGACCTCTTCAGGAGAATGGAGTCTATCTGGCTCACGAAAATTGCCCAGAGACGTTTACCGTTAAGAACCATGATCATCCCTCGATGGTTGGAGCGTATGGACTGCTGCCAGGATCGCTTATCGAGAAGGAGATCATGAGAAATACACTGCTTAAAGTCAAAGATTGCTGGGACTGGGAATCCGCCTGGGGGTGGGACTTTCCCATGTGCGCCATGACAGCGGCTAGACTGGGTGAGCCAGAGATGGCGGTGGATTTTTTACTGATGGACGCTACGAAAAACACGTATTTACCAAATGGTCATAACTATCAAAGACCGGGTCTATGGGCGTATTTACCGGGGAACGGCGGCCTTCTGACAGCAGTAGCTATGATGGCAGCTGGTTGGGCTGGTGAAGAGGAACGAGAGAATCCAGGATTTCCGCAGGACGGAAGTTGGTCGGTAGAGTGGGAAGGGCTTAAGCCCCTGCTCTGATTAATAAGCCACACAACTTGGAGAGGAGCAATTCAACATGGCGAAAGGGACTATAACCCCTGCAGAATGGAAAATTTATCATGACCGGATCACTGGTTTGCCTGTCCGGCAATTGACGGATTATAAAGCGCATAGCCACCATTTGTATTTTACCGAAAACGGCTGGTATGACGAATGGAGACGGATGTTATTCTTCTCGGACCGTGGTAATTCGACGAATCTGTTCTCGATTCAAATGGACAATGGCGAAATCACGCAGCTTACAGATTATAAGAACAATGACCAGCTCGAGGCTTGTCTTCATCCAGAAGGCACTCATGCATATCTTAGACGCGGAAAGGCTGTTATTTCTCTAGACCTGAACTCACTTGAGGAGCAACTGTTGTATGAATGCCCTGAAGCTTACAACATAGGCAATCTCAGCTGCGCAGCAGACGGTCTGTCCATTCTGACTTGTATTCAAGAGGACCTGTCTGACAGACTAGATTTAGATCTGGGCAACGGATATGTCGGTCATCGCGAGCTGATGGAGGCCGCACCTTCTAGCATCATAATTTCCATTGATCTAGTCTCAGGCCTGACGAAAGAGGTATACCAGTCCGATTGCTTCATTACACATGTGAATGCATCGCCTACTATGCCATGGTTAATGACCTTCTGTCATGAAGGTCCCTGGCATCTCGTGGATCACCGGATCTGGGGTCTGAACCTTAAGACGGGTACAGTTTGGAAAATTCGTGAACGGTTTGCTCCGGGAGAAATGGTGGGGCATGAATTCTTTTTCCCAGAAGGGAATCGGATAGGTTATCATGGCTTTCGTCCTGACGGAACTAATTTCTTCGGATCCATCAATTACGATAATTCAGATCTGGAAGAAACCGAGTTTCATTTTGATACCTGGCATGCCCATGCAGACGGATTATCTCAGGCAGTGGCTGACGGTAAGGGAAAGGTGAAAACCCTGAACCTTTGGCGTAGGATGGCGGATGGACAATTTGATGTTCCACGGGTTCTGTGTGAGCTGCGTTGCAGCTTTCATTCGCAAAAAGTGCACGCTCATCCCCGGTTTACCGGTTCGGGGGAGCAAATGGTTTTTACAAGTGACCGAACGGGGTACGCCAATATCTATCTCATTGATCTTCCGCAAGATACATCCACGCTGCCCAGGGTTGAAAGCTCAAAATAATTCTGTATACGGCTTTGCTTAGTAAAAGGAGGGATTTTGCATGGCCCAAACTTTGGCAGAGGTAACTTCACAGAAGCGCAGAATGTCCGTCAAAATTGCAGATACTCTGCTCTCTGAATGTAAGGATGGTGATCATCCGAAGCTTGCGGGTAAGTGGGGGTACGTAGGCGGGATGACGCTGATGGCTTTAGAACGTGCAGCCCAGTGGAACAACAATCCGATATACGCTGAGCTTGTTCACCGTCACATGGATGCTCTGATAGAGAGCGATGGTACCATTCGGACCTACCGGCTGGAGGATTACAATTTGGATATGATTAATGAAGGGAAAAATCTCTTCACCCAGTGGAAACGATCCGGCGAAGAAAAATACTATCAAGCGATTCTGCAGCTGGTCGCTCAGCTGAAAGGACAACCGCGTACGAGTGAAGGCGGGTTCTGGCATAAGAAAATATATCCGTTCCAAATGTGGCTGGACGGAATTTATATGTCCTCGCCGTTTCTGGCGGAATATGCCAGCACCTTCGATCATCAGAATAGTTTCGATGAAGCGGCTCGGCAGATTCTGCTGATTGAAAGAAAGACTCGCGATCCCCGGACCGGTCTGCTCTGTCATGCCTGGGATGAGAGTAGGGAACAGCGGTGGTGCGACAAGGAAACTGGCCAATCTTTTCATGTTTGGGGCCGTGCCATGGGTTGGTATGCGATGGCGGTTGTCGATGCACTGGAGCATTTTCCGATCGATCATCCGCAGAGCGGTCAGATCATGGGAATCTTTGAACGGATGGCTCAAGCGATCGCTCATGCCCAAGATCAGGAGAGCGGGCTGTGGTACCAAGTAATGGATCAGAACGGCAGAGAAGGCAACTACTTGGAGGCGTCTGCTTCCTGTATGTTGACCTACGCGCTTGCTAAAGGCCAACGGCTGAATTATTTGGCAGAACTGGACCCTAAAGTTGTAGAAAATGCATATGCGGGTATTTTGAAGCAATTTGTCACAGAGGACGAAAAAGGTGTGCACCTACACCGTATTTGTCATGGTGCTGGACTAGGCGGCAAGAAATACCGCGACGGTTCATATGCCTATTACATTAGCGAAGAGATTGTCAGCGATGTCCAAATGGGAGTTGCTCCTTTCCTGCTAGCCAGTATTGAAATGGAGAAGATGGCAGGAGTCGAAGAATGAAGGAAAAGAACGGACAATCGGATATAAGACCGGATAGAAACAAGCTGCGGTTAAGATACCCGGCTTCTTGGTGGCAGGGAATGTGGCGTGAGGCACTTCCATCCGGTAACGGCAAGATTGGCGCCTCTGTCCAAGGCGGCATACAGGAAGAAACGATACTATTGCAGCACAGTGAATTATGGCATTGGGGGCGGAAGGATGAGCTCCCTGATGTTAGTTATACATTGCCTGAGACCCGGCTAATGATGGAGGAGGAACGATATCTAGAGGCAAGCTGGCATCTGACCCGAACTCTACAGGAAAAGGGATATGCTTCTAAGCTCTCTTCCCGTTTTCCGCTGGCTGCATTGACGGTGTCAATGCAGAGTGACAGCGCTTTTCGCAAATACCGAAGGGAACTGGATATGGACACCGGTGAGGTACATGTCCGCTGGGAGGAGGAAAAACGGTGCTATTCAAGAAGCCTATTCGTCTCTCGTGCAGATGATTGTGTCGTCTATGAGCTGAAAGGCCAGGAACTGAAAGAGGCAGATACGGACCAGGAAACTGGAATATCAGCTATAAGCAAGCCATTGCTTACAGGAACAATAGCTCTACAGTTCCATCCAGGTGACCGTGTGCGGGAAGATGAGGAATTCATAGCATTAAAATCGTCAATAACAGTCCAAGTGGATGACGATTACCTATTTTATGGCGGACAAAATGACGACGGACAAGATTTTGGTGCAGTACTGCGTCTGATCAGAGTGGCTGAAGATCCAGTTCAGGAAGGAATACCCGCTCATAGGAACTCAAGCTCCTTAGGAAACATAGATACAAATTTAGATGATATCCAGAGAGGTAAACAAGAGAAATTCAAGGATAGCGGGAAGCTCCATTTTCAAACGTCAGGCAAGCTGCTTATTCTTGTCAAAATGTTTAGCTCTGGAAAGCGGGAGCAGGAATGGGCACGACTAAAACAGGAACTGGCGTTGTTTGGCACAAGTTACGGTCAGTTGTTGGCAAAGCATACGGAGCTGCATCAACCCCTTTTTCGCTCCGCTGAGCTTGATCTTGATGATGCGGCTGATGACAGTCTTAGTAATGAAGAGCTACTCATGGAAGCCTATGAAGGTGAGGCTCCTATGGGGCTAGTTCGTAAATTATGGGCTTACGGTCGGTATTTGTTTATCAGCGGAACCTCGGAACATAGCAAATCACCTTTTGGACTATATGGCTTATGGGGAGGGGATTACCGGCTGATCTGGGGGCATAACATGGTCAATGAGAATGTCCAGATGATGTATTGGCACACTGCTGTTGGAGGGTTGTCTCACCTAAATCAGTCCTTGTTCCGATATTACAATAGTTTGATGGAGGATTTCCGAAATAACGCAACGAAGCTCTATGGCTGCAGAGGCATATACATTCCCGCTGGTACCACACCCGGCATGGGTGTCCCAAATCAGATTGTCCCCGTTATCATGAACTGGACCGGGGCGGCCGGCTGGCTCGCACGGCATTATTATGAGCATTACCGATACACGGACGATATGGAGTTTCTACTTAACGATGCTCTGCCCTTTATGAGGGAAGCACTTCGATTCTATGAAGATTTTCTGGTGCTGGGTGCAGACGGGCAATATATCATATATCCTTCTGTCTCCCCAGAGAACACGCCCGAAAACTTTATGCCAAAGGATGGGCAGCAGCTCGCTCACCCTATGCCTACAGCAATCAATGCCACAATGGATATTGCTATTATCAAGGAATTATTACAGAATGCCATTGAAGCCAGCCGGATCGCAGGTATATATTCGGGCGAGATTCCGCATTGGGAAAAAATGCTGGAACGTTTGCCCGCCTATATTGTTAATAGGGACGGGGCAGTGAAAGAATGGTTGCATCCCGCATTTGAAGATCGGCAAAATCATCGTCATCTTTCGCATCTATATCCTGTTTTTCCGGGACAGGAAGTCAATCGGGAAGAGCAACCAGAACTGTTCGAGGCCTTTGAGAAAGCGGTGCATCAGCGAAAACTTGGAGCACAAAGCGGCTGGTCACTTGCACATATGTCTTCCATATATGCTAGGCTTGGCGATGGAGCGCGTGCCCTGGAATGTCTGGATATTCTCGCACGCTCCTGTCTGTTGAATAACGGTTTTACCCTTCATAACGACTGGCGCAATATGGGGGTGTGCATGTCCATGCCCGCAGCACCCGTTCAGCTGGATGCCAATCTAGGGTGGGTTAATGCGGTGCAGGAGATGTTGCTCTATGTATCGCCGCAATGGATCAAGCTGTTACCAGCATTGCCAGCGCGGTGGATCAGGGGTTCTATTCATGGCTGGTGTATACCGGGAGGCAACCTATCACTTACATGGGACCAGGCAGCTGGATCATTTCGAGCAGAAATACTCGCTAGTCGCCAAATCACCACGAAGCTTCAGTTGCCGGACTGGATTACTGCTTGTAAGGTGCATAGTAGGAATGGCACCGTCTTGCAAGCTACTATGGATGGGAACTATGAGTTTAATCTTAAATCAGGAGAAAAACTGGTTTTCGAGCAGAGTGCTCTCGAAACATAACCGATTGATACCGATATAACGTAATATATCAAATGACAAGGCACTGTGAATGAAACAGATAATAGGACTTAAGAAGATAAGTTGAGGATTGTTATAAAGGAGAGAGGAATTTCTGTGAAATTCTTCCGTTTCATAAACAGCCCATATTCTATTTGAATAAGGGCGTTCGTATTTATCGTACATTTACTCCATCAAGGCTTCTTCAGGTTTTAAAAGAGTCGTCATATTTGTGTGAAATAGCTGATAGGCTCGCCACGCTGTCCTACTTTCGAGAAGTGATTTGCTTAAATATATATCCTCTTCAATAGAACTTGCATGTTCCGCTACAAACAGCCTTACTCAGACGTAAAAAGCACCTGAATTTGTGAATGGCATCTAGCCATTACCTTGAAGAACATCTAATCTAACTTTCGCCTGTTTGGCTGGAATCCCTTCCACTTCAGGTACATAAGAATCAATTCCATTCATTTCAGGGACCAAAACCTGAAGAGCAGCTTCTCCTTGATCAATAATTCGATCTTCTTTTAAACAATGAAGCATGCTCATACGGATCTCCCTAAGAAACTTTATGCTTTTAGCATTTGATGTGCTTTTACGATAGAAATGGCGACATCAACGATGCGCATTCGTTCATTCATCGCTTTTTTGCGGAGTAAATCATAAGCTTCAGATTCACTGATTTTGTTAATATCACTAAGTATCCCTTTCGCCATATCAATCCATTTCCGATCCTCAATTCGAGTAAGCAACTGTTTGCGTTCACTAGCCCATTCCTGTCGTTCAAAATAACGCTTTTCACTAAAGTGAAGTGCCCAATTCAGTTCATATTCTTTCATGGAAGGAGTCAGAACACCATCGATGGATACTTCAACTTCCCAAGAAGTTATAGCAGATCCCGCTGCGTATGGACTGCACCACCACAGGATGGGAAGGGACTTGATTTGGAGGAGCTTCTCCGTCCACAATCTAATATCATAAACTGGCAAATGCAGAATGGCTGCGTCTGCCTTGGGAAGAAGTGTGTGGATTTGGGCTTCTTTACTCACAACATGAACAAGATATTCACTTTCTGTAAGCATCTTTTCTGGACTTAGATGCTCATGTGACATCTCCACATCTTGGTCATTAATTTCTACTAGTAACAAAGAACGCATGGAAGCATCGGCACCCCCTGAATGTCAAAATATCGGAATTTCAAGCCCGTTACATCTTTCTGTTTATTTTCGCTTGTTTTTTCCAAGAAATCAACCTAAATTTGTTAGATAACCTTACTTGAAATTATATTTAGGAATGAATATAGGTGTGACAAAGATTGTTGCGTCATGTATATTGACATAAGAATGAAACCAATTTATAGTGATAACATCAATTTCATAAACGTCCACGAATACAATGGCGTATTCGTCTAGGTATGGCAACGAAGCCTGTCCTCGCTTAATAGTTAGGGAACAAATATGTTCTCCTATAGCGTGGCAGGTTTTTTTTTATTAAATAGAGGTTTAGAAAGGGTGTGGCGATTATATGAATGGTCGTAACAAGCTTGTGCTTATAGGTAACGGAATGGCCGGAATACGTACCTTAGAACATTTGCTTAAGCTTGCACCAGATAAATACGAAATTACAGTGTTCGGAGAAGAGCCTCATCCAAATTACAATCGGATCATGTTATCTTCGGTACTTGCTGGTGGTACTTCGGTAAATGACATTATTCTGAATGACTATGCTTGGTATGAAGAAAATCATATTCGTCTTTATACGGGTGATCCAGTAAGGGGAATAAATACGTTGAAGAAAACAGTCACATCCTCTTCTGGAATCATAGAGTCTTATGATCAGTTGATCTTTGCAACTGGATCGAATGCGTTTATTCTCCCTTTACCAGGTGCGAATAAAGAAGGAGTCATCGGCTTCAGGAATATAAAGGATTGCGAAATGATGCTCGAAACGTCTCGGAAATATAAAAAAGCTGCGGTGATTGGCGGTGGACTTTTAGGCCTTGAGGCAGCGCGTGGACTACTGAGTCTTGGTATGGAAGTTACCGTTATTCATAACAGTGAATATTTAATGAATCGGCAGCTTGATGAACCTGCATCAAAGATGCTTCGTCAGGAACTAGAACAGCAAGGAATGAAATTTCTGGTTAACAAAAATACAGCAGCGTTGACGGGAAGGAAACGTGTAAATGGGATCAGGTTTAGTGACGGGGAGCGAATGGAAACGGATCTAGTTGTCATGGCTGTAGGAATATTACCGAATATTTTACTGGCAAAGGAAGCAGGACTGGTAACAAAACGGGGGATTATCGTAAATGACAATATGGAGACGAGCATAAGAGATGTATATGCCGTTGGAGAATGTGCTGAGCATAGGGGAATAACTTATGGTCTGGTCGCTCCGCTCTATGAGCAAGGCAGTGTTCTTGCTAAGCATTTATCGGGAGTAGAGCATCAAGGATATCATGGTTCAGTAACCTCGACCAAACTGAAGGTTTCGGGTGTGGATGTATTTTCAGCAGGGGATTATTTGGATTCAGAAAATACACGGTCGATAAGATATCAGGATGAAGTGGAAGGTGTATATAAAAAATTAGTCATTCGCGGAGATCGGCTGGTCGGAGCTGTGCTTTTCGGCGACACCAATGACGGTCCACCTTTATTCTCGATCATTCGAAGCGCCGAATCGGTCACAGGACGGGAAAAGGAGCTTTTGCTTGGTATGAAGACGGATGGCTCTGCCGGAGGCGCAAAAATACTCGAGATGCGTGAGGATGAAATTGTCTGCGGATGTAATGGTGTGACAAAAAAGGGGATTGTAAATGCAGTTGGGCAAGGTTGTCACAGTGTAGCGGAAGTGAAGAACTGTACCAAAGCTTCAGGGTCTTGCGGAGGTTGTAAACCGATTGTGGAGCAGCTAATTACTGCCTATGCAGGAGAAGAAGCTGCGATAAAATCGAAAGAAGGTATCTGTTCATGTACCTCACTTGACCGAGATGAAATCATTACTGGGATAAAGGAAATGGGTCTTAAGACGGTGAGGGAAGTTATGTATGTGATGGGATGGAATGAGCCTGAAGGCTGCACGAAATGCAGGCCTGCTCTTAACTACTATCTTGGTATGCTCTGGCCAGGAGAATACGTGGATGAGAAGGAATCAAGATTTACGAACGAACGTTATCACGCCAACATCCAGAAGGACGGCACTTTCTCTGTAGTACCGCGTATTTACGGCGGAGTAACCTCACCAAGTGAACTCAAGAAAATTGCGGAAGTGGCAGAGAAGTATGATGTACCCATGGTAAAGTTTACAGGTGGGCAACGTCTAGATTTACTAGGTGTGAAGAAGGAAGATTTGCCAAGCATGTGGGAAGATCTTGCTATGCCATCTGGGCATGCTTATGGTAAAACACTTCGTACAGTAAAAACTTGTGTAGGTTCTACTTTCTGCAGATTTGGAACACAGGATGCCATTGCTTTAGGGATACGTCTTGAAAAAGCATTCGAGAGACTGAATGCTCCTCATAAAGTAAAAATGGCAGTATCAGGCTGCCCAAGAAACTGTGCGGAGTCCATTATCAAGGATTTTGGCGTAGTAGCCATTGATGGGGCTTGGGAACTTTATGTTGGGGGTAACGGGGGAATCAAGGTGCGAGCAGGAGAGCTGCTCTGTACGGTGAAGACGGAAGATGAAGTAATAGAATGGGCAGGCGCCTTTATTCAATATTACCGAGAACAAGCGAGCTGGAGTGAGCGAACCTCTCACTGGCTGGACCGTTTAGGCGTTGTTTCTATTAAGGAAGCACTTGCAGATTCAGTATTCAGATCAGAACTTGTCAATCGACTGAGAAAGACGCTTGAGCATACAGTAGATCCGTGGAAGGAGATCGCGGAAAATAAGGAGCTCAGGAAAAATTTTGAGCCATTGAATCGATTTGAGTTAACGCATGAATAAGGAGGGGATTACATGAGTCAGAGATATTCGGTAGCCCATGAGTCCGACATCGATACGCTGGGAACGAGGGTTGTGACGATTGAAAATACAGAAGTTGCCTTATTTAGACTCAGCGATGGAACCATCAAAGCGCTGGAGAATCGCTGTCCTCATAAGGGCGGTAAATTGTCGGAGGGCATGGTATGTGGAAATATGGTGCATTGTCCCCTCCACGATTGGAAAATTCATTTAACGAGCGGGAAGGTTCAAGCTCCTGACGAAGGGGAAGTCTCCGCATATCTCGTGGAAGTTGATCCTCCTAGTGGTATTGTATATGTAACGATATGATGAAAAATAGTGGAGCGGACATTTATCAGATAAGATGAAGCAGGTGATGACTTGAATATATATAGATGATGGACCTAAATATATAGTATAGAAGAAAGTCGTCAAGGCAAGTAGAAAGTTATGTGAGAATTCTTCCGAAATCTGCTCGGCATTATAGGATAGAGGAGCAGAAATGGGCGAAAATATCATCACTGTTATGGACAATTCCAGGTAAGATGCCATTTTAATGACCAAAATTCGAAAGGATACCTTGTTTGTACCGATTCATTGGTGCGGTGTGCAGAATGTAAACCGGACCACTCGAGCGGAGCTAGATCTTTTTTCGAAAATGCCTGGGTTTTAGACGACTGCAGTAAGGATTGAGCGTGTTACTTGATATATTTTATGTTCTACTAGCACGCCGATATTATCAGTATGAGTATTCAGAAACAAAGCCAAATGATGCGAAACCAACTAGCATTTCTGAAAAAAGTACTTTGGTTATCCCGCTCATATTGGTATTTTTAAAATGCAAAAAAAGCAACCGTCTGTTGATTATTCCCAGAGTCGGTTGCTTTTCATTGTATTGATCATAAAATCTTCGATATCCGTAAATATAATTCTATTATTCTATGGGGAACTTTTGTATGTGCTTGATGATAATTTCGGATACCTCTGGTTCATTAAACTGTGTTAGCCAGTGACCAGCATTAAGTTCATGGAAATCATAATAACCTTTCATATAGGTGTGACTTTTCTCTACTCCTGCACGGGCAAGAGCCAAATCTTCGTTCCCCCAAATGAAAGCGGTCGGAGTTTCAATATCTCCATATGGGATCTGTTCTTGAACCTGCATGATGCCGCGATACCAATTGATAACTGCAGTTCTGGCCTCAGGTTGCGAGAAAATCCGCATATAGTCTTCCTGCGTTTTTTGATCAAAGCCTTCCCATAAATGTCGTAAAACGGCATAATCATTAGCAGCTATTAAGGATTCTGGAACATTCGGTTCCATAAATTTATTTACATAGGCACCTTTTTGTTTCTGCACCGGATCATTTTCCAGCGCCCATTTGTAAGCAGCCCAATGAGGTACAGACAAAGCTGTCCACGTCTGTATCCGCTGAGGATATAGAGTGACAACATTCCAACCAACTGCTGCTCCTAAATCATGCCCAACCAGGTGGAATTTACCTGAACAGCCCATTACATCTGCAAATCCAATGGCATCGGCTGAAAGTTTTTTTAAAGAATAATTTTCAATGCCGTTTGGGCGGGCACCGTCCGAATATCCTCTCTGATCAGGAGCTAAACAGCGGTAGCCTAGCGAGGCCAACTTAGACATTGTTTCTTCCCATATAATCGAACTTTCTGGAAATCCGTGAAGGAAAATAATCAGTTCACCGTTTTGCTCTAACCCTGCCGTACGGCAGAGGTACTCCATACCATTCATTTTGAGTGTAGTTTTAGTAACTGTAGTGTTCATAAGAATCTCCTTATAGAGTAATAAATTATTAGAAATTATTAGTGTGGTAAATCTTGGTGTATACAACTCCTAGTAGAATAAACTACCCCTCTCGCTTGGATATGTCAAGGTATCCATATGTGTTAGAAGTCCTCCCCGTAATATGTAAACCACTTTCATAATAATTAGCACCTTTCTACAGAGAATCGTTTCCGAAAAATCGTATCTTTCAAAATTTTCAAAACTACGTACGGCGAAAGCCGACGGATCACTTTGCGAAAGCAAAGTAAACATTTACTCGCTATTGAACTCGCTATTGAACTCGCTATTGAACTCGCTATTGAACTCGCTATTGAACTCGCTATTGAACTCGCTATTGAACTCGCTATTGAACTCGCTATTGAACTCGCTATTCATACTCGTTATTTCAGCTATGTTACTCGTCATTCCAGTTTTGAGAGTTTAAGCAGAACTTGTGTTAAACAAGTGAAGATTAGTAGGTGCCTGGTGAGGTTTTTGGATCGTGAGCGACTTTTGGCTTTGCGTAGCAAAACAAGTGGAGCGAACGAGCCAAAATACCGAACAACTCTGATATATGAACAAGAAACACTGATATGTGAATGGCGACAGGGAGGAGGCAAGTTTATAATCTGATTTAATATGAAAATTGATGAAAAGGGGAGGAATAATTTGCTAGATTGATAGAGTCTAATATGTAAGCGTGACCATAATGTAAAAAAGGAGTGCTTTCATGCCAAAAGGTACGAACAAGCTTCATATATGGAAAAAAGTCGCTGCAGCTGGAATAAGTGCTGTCCTTTTAAGTACGGGAGGCTATGCTTCTGCAGCACAGAACATAAGCGGAAAGGGGCATCAGAATATGGAAAACCGCATTCAGATGGAGTATTTGGACCGAGGACTTATTGCGGTAAAGACAGGAGAAGGTAACTTTTTAAGTTGGAGGTTGCTCGCTCAAGAGGTATCGGGAAGCAGTGAAACCGGACTGACAGGCACTGATTTTCATGTATATCGAGACGGCAAATTTGTAGGTGAAGTGACAAACAGTACGAATTTTCTTGACGCTGCAGGCGTAGCAGGTTCCTCTTATTACGTCTGTGCAGTATCTAATGGAAAAGAGGTGGATCAGAGTAACTCCGTTACGCCTTGGAATAAGGGATATTATGATCTTCCGATTCAGAAGCCTGCTGATGGGATCACGCCAGCCGGTGAAACCTATAGTTACTCTGCAAATGATATGAGCGTAGGGGATGTGGATGGGGACGGACAACTAGAGTATTTTGTAAAATGGGACCCGAGCAATGCCAAAGATGTCTCCCAAGTGGGATATACCGGTAATACCTACGTTGATGCCTATACGCTTACGGGAGAATTGCTTTACCGAATCGACCTTGGTGTTAATATTCGCTCAGGAGCGCATTATACGCAGTTCCTGGTTTATGATTTCGATGGGGATGGCAAGGCAGAACTTATGTTTAAGACGGCACCGGGAACTAAAATTCTCCATTATAATAAACAAGGAGAGGTTACTTCCGAAGAATACATTACGATGCTGGACGAAGATCTAGCTGCAGGATATACAAATGAAGATGATTATCGAGTAAGCAGAGAAGGGTATTACGAGCACATGGTGGACATGTTTATGGACTGGCATGACTACGAGGAAGTTCGTAATGGAAGCTGGCCGCAAACCCTCGAAGAAGCTTTCGGTATCGAACCGAAATATGAATATCCTCTATCTCGTGCTGATGCGGAGCAGTTGACGGATTATTTCATGGACGTGTTTGCTCCATCCAAGGATGCGAATCGGAATAAGTTTCGCGAGTTCGAAGGGTTTATTTTATCTGGTCCTGAATATTTGACTGTGTTCGAGGGAGCAACGGGGCAAGAGTTGAAGACAATCCGTTATAAACCGGGTCGTACCGATGATGGACTGCGCTGGGGTGACTATGCGATGAACCGTATAGAGCCGGGGAACAGGGTGGATCGGTTCTTGTCCGGCGTCGCGTATCTGGATGGACAGCAACCTTATGCTGTATTTGCACGGGGTTACTATACTCGAACAACCCTAGTTTCTTATAACTGGGACGGAACTAACCTGAATGAATATTGGTATGTAGACAGCGGCTGGGCCCCAATGACGAATCCGTTCAGAGATGGACCACATGGAAGACCGGGTACGGACCCTGAATATGGCCAAATTACAACCCAAGGTGCACATTCCCTCAGCGTAGCTGATGTGGATGGAGACGGTAAGCAGGAAATTGTATATGGATCAACGACGATTGATCATGATGGGTCTGTGTTGTCCAATTCTTCCGCAGTTATGCCTCCTGAAAGTGCTAACCCTGGGGCAATTGCCAATTTAGGTCATGGTGATGCACTGCATGTAGCCAATATTGATCCCACGCGGGAAGGGCTAGAAGTATACATGGTGCACGAAGGTGGACCTTATGCCCCTTATGGTTATGCACTGAGAGACGCGAAGACAGGGGAAGTTATCTATGGCGGTTACACGGGAAAAGATACCGGACGCGGCATGATTGGTGATATTGATCCAGATCATCCAGGGCTCGAAACCTGGGCCGTTGGCGTCTACACCGCTCAAGGTGAAAAGATCAGTGACAAGATGCCGGGTACGAACATGAGCATCAAATGGTCGAAGGATATGACGACCCAAATCATCAACGGAGCACTGGAGAATACACCGACAATTGATGATTGGAAAAAGGGAACTGTGCTGACTGCGGAAGGTACACGCACGAATAATCACACGAAGGGTACACCATCCCTTGTAGCGGATGTGTTTGGTGATTGGCGGGAAGAAATGCTTGTCCGCACGGTGGACAGCAGCGCCATTCGTATATATACGAATACGGAAGTAACAGAGCGCAAGCTGCATACGCTCTTGCATGATCCTCAGTACCGGGCGGGAGTAGCTACCCAGAATACAGGCTACAATCAGCCTGTGTACACTAGTTACTACTTTGCTTCGGATACCGATTTTAGTAAAGTGAACGTTCCAAATGTGTTTATTCCCGGATTACTGAATGTTCTTGAACAGCACCATGGCATGTATGTCGAAGAAGGAGAACTCGGCGGTGCTGTGGTGAATCAGACAACGAATTCACTTAAGCAGGCACGTCATCATTATGACAAGAAAGATCTGAAACAGGCTTCGTTCTTCCTTGAGAAATACATCTCGCAACTGAATAAACGAGACGGTAAAGACACGGTTAGCGAGAAGGCAAAATTGAATTTAATTCATCATGCGGAGCTGTTAGTCGATCAGTGGAAATAGTGTTCCGATCTACCATTATACTGAGTATATTATTACTCAGTTAGATGCTAACATTACGTTTAAGGAAGGTAGCCACTCACCACGAGGGCTGCCTTCTTTATTGTATTGTAGCGTACATTTTGAAGAATGCTTTGAAGAAGCTCCCGTTCACTTTGGCTGGGGATCTATTTGGTTAGTGTAACGTTGAGTAAACCTATTCATTACCTATATCCTGTAGTTTACGAGTGTTATCATTACGTTATATCAGATGCGCAGCTGATGAGTGTACCATTTTAATTAGGAGGAAAAATAAGTATGAGTAAAGACGATATCATTAAGTCCATGCTTCCTGATCAAGTTAATATGACACCAAATGGATTTGTTGCAGATTTATTAAACCCAGATCAATTTGCAGAATGCTATGAGTTGTTTTTTGACGAGATTTTCAAGGTGAGTGCAGCTAGTATATCGGGAGTAGAGGGCTATGGTGAGTTTAATGAGAATTGTAAAACAGAATACAGCACCTGCAGGGAATATCTGATTGGCACCTTTGCAGAAGAGAAAGAAGGGTATTGGTATAACTGGAAGGAACTATACGATACAACGATGATCGAGCGTGACTTCGTAGAAAAATACTTGAAGGAAATGATTAGCAGAATTGATTACTGTGAAGGAAAACGTTATTTAGTTAATAATAATACCTTTTTCGAAAATACGATTACGGATGGAAAGACTATGGTTGGGTTTCCCGACTGGAGCAGATCTGGAATTTGTGATTTCCTCTTAGATTTTGCGATTATGGACTTAAATAAACCTTACTTGAAGATTCCAGAACGCTTAGTCGATTATTGCAAAAATAGGGACATCGTCATTCCAGATTTTAAGGAAAGATTTTTATGTATGGCGTATTACAAGGGGATCGATGTATTGCGGTGGCATGCATCAATTGATGACACAGAGTCCTGCATCTCCATTAT
Source organism: Paenibacillus sp. J45TS6 (assembly GCF_018403285.1). GTDB lineage: Bacteria > Bacillota > Bacilli > Paenibacillales > Paenibacillaceae > Paenibacillus. Next base: position 73,978 of record NZ_BOSJ01000005.1, read on the forward strand.
CAAATCAATCGGTGAACTGAAAGATCGTATATACGCTTTGTAAAGGGAGAAGTTATGAAATACGAAAATGCTAGTGATATCTTACCTGAAAAGTTAATAAGAGAAATTCAGAAATATGCGGCCGGAAAACTTCTCTATATTCCTACAGGAGAGGAAAAAAGAGCATGGGGCGAAATGTCTGGTTATCGAGATCGATTGCAAAGGCGTAATATAATGATCCGCAATAAGTACGCAAGTGGATTGTCGGTTTCAGATCTCGCGGACGAATATTTTTTATCCTTGGATTCAATTAAGAAAATTATCTACTCAAAGAAAACGGATAGAAATCTAACTTATGCTCCAACTGTAGAATCAGCCGTAAAATATGCAAGTATCGGGATGCTTGAAGAATGGATCCAGTGTTATTTACTCCTTACCCAGAAAGTCACTTCGAATATCGATGATTTTACGAGAGAAGAACATCTATATTTTGGCGTTGTAAAATTCCCTTTGCGTCTCATCCAGCTTGAAGGAATCATGTTAGACAAGAAACATGCAAATGAAGCAGATGACAACGTAGCGGATTTGCCCCCGCTAATTATTCAGTATCAGGATGGTAAATTTTATTTCACTGAACAGAAGGAAGTTTTTGCAGCACTAAAACAACGCAAAGTGAATGCTTATCCAGCGATCGTTATTTTAAAGGAAACTATGGATTATAAAAGGTTTATGAGTCACTACGGTAACGTATTGTTCTTTATTAAAGAGTTATAATTTTTCGTCTAACAAAAACAAAGGGCAGGAGGGAATCTCTCCATACCCTTTGTTTGTTAATTCGCAAGAAAATAATAAGAAAAACATATACTCTCAGTTAGAAAAACAAATATAGCTATCCATTGAAAGTGAGTATTCTCAGAATGCTTCAAGTGAATGGTCTTGCGTGTTTAATCTGCATCATAGTCATTTCAATATTGGGTATTACCTGATTGCGTAGTTTTACCAGAGGCAAAACCTTTAAATAGGGTAGGTACTTTAGAATACCGTGTGTTGGTGATTTTTGCGGCACTGCTGCTGCTGTCCGTACGGAAAATCGAGTCCTTCACATTTGAAATGTCGGAACTATCCAGTGTGAAATTCACTGCATAAGAAGTTCCTCCGTTCTGACGTGCCAGCTTACCGATGTCATCAGCTCTAAAGTTCTTAATGTTAATGGTCCCGGATGCATTGGCCTGGAACACTTTGTCGTAAGCCTTATATGCACCGCCGCCTGTAATATTGACCGTGCCTGAGGCTTTCAGTGTCATTGCATCCTCGCCTACATCCTGCCACGTAACATTAGATATTGTAGCGTTTCCGTAACAATGTACCCCGTCAGCGCCAGGAGCGCCAATGATTACATTCTTCAGCGTTGCATTTTTCTCAAGTCTAAAGATCGGTTTCTGGTTCTCTCCCTGTCCGCCATCTCCCAGGGTACTTGGATTAGCTACATAAGTTTTTCCGCTGCCGTCAAAAGTTTGGCCTTCGGGCACGATAATCGTTGTGCTGACTACAATTGGCGATGCGGCTGACACCGAAACGGGCTGAGCAACATAAAACATCGAGAGCATGGCAAAAGACAGAAACAACCCCAAAACTTTTTTCAATAAATTCCACCCTTTCTAGTGTAGGTTGTTTGGTCCGACCTTACGTCGGTACCACGGGAGTTGTGCGCAGATGTGCACCTCTGCGCACAACCCGACTATAACAGAATATTCTGTAAGCGATAACATAGAACAAGGGGAATAAACTTGAAGAACATATATTTTCTAAGGAGAAATGACAAGCAATACATAGACGACTGGAATTAAATAGATTAATATGGATAATAATGTAAAATAGAACGAGAGGTGCTGTTATTGTGGCTGAGCTTGATTTCCGAGATTTTCTTATTGTTAATGAATATGGGCTTATCGGCGTAACCCTATCCATGTTCTGTTTTGTTATCATACTTGAATTTATGAAAAAAGATGTGAAAATAAAATGGAAGAAAGTATTTTTCAATACAGTAGGAATTACGATTATAGTCTATCTATTAAATGCTGTTTTCGTTTTATTTAAAGCAATATTTTAATAAACCAGTCCCTATCTTTCAGCGGAAGGGCTGGTTTTTCGTTTGTCGTTATATGACTTTGCATCAAATTTTAGAAAGCCATTTTTTCTTCCGAATAAGAAAATGGAAAGTATTTTTGTGTAAAATGAACTTTTATAGCCTTTGCGATCTCTTATCTATGAAAGGGGGGAGAACATGAAAATAAGCCGTCTTGTCAAACAAGCCAAAAAAGGCAATAAAGAAGCGTTATTAGAACTAATCCTAGCTGATCAGGACGCTTATTATCGTCTTGCCTATACATACATGGGAAACGAGCATGATGCGATGGATGCAATGGAAGATATGATTGTTACACTCTATGAAAAGATCGATCAACTGCATAAAGGAGAAGCATTCTACAGCTGGAGCAAAACCATTCTTGTAAATCGTTGCAAAACTTTACTACGCAAAAAGGAACGTTACCTGTCACTTGAGGAAGATGAGGAATCAGCATATTCCGTATTTACCGATGACTCACCTTATCGCGATACGGAGTCGGAGATGGACATGCAGGTGTTGCTATCTCATTTAGATGGCCCGCAGCGAGAAGCTATTGAACTTCGTTATGTTCATGATCTTGCCTATCAGACCATCGCGGACATGACCGGTGTTCCGCTTGGCACAACCAAATCAAGAATTTCAGTAGGAATGAAGAAATTAAAACTTATGATCGGAGGTGAGCGTGATGACGATAATCGAGGAACAATTAGAAAAACACAAACAGACCTCACATATGATAAAGGCTCCGTCAGAACTTGAAAGTAGACTTCGGAGTACACTTGAACATGTTCCTGTTAAGAAAAAGAAAAGAAATAAAACGATGACTTGGTTTGCTTCATCCGCTGCTGCTCTCCTTCTGATTATTGGCACCTATCAATATCCTGCGTTTGCTTATTATGGGGGAAAGTTGCTTAATAAAAATGAGCTGAGTTCCAGTTTTGCTGAAGTGTGGGAACAAGGATACGGACAAGCAGTCAACGAAAGCACAACACTAGATGATGGCACGGTCATTACCATTAATGGGGTTATCGCAGATGATAATGCATTTTCAATTTATTACACGATAGATCGTCTTGAAGGTTCCGTGTATACTGATAGCGGTTCAAATCGTTACGGTGTTCAAGATATTAAAGGTTTCATGACGGATTCCAAAGCACGGGGAGGCGGCGGGAATCATAGCAAAGACGAAACCCATTACGAGGGAAGATATGAATTCGAGCCTGTTAGTCCCTTCTCAAGAACATTAACCGTTACTTTTTATGAGTGGAAGGATGATGGTGAAAGGGTGTCTTATCCGGTTTCTTTCAAATATGAAGCCAACAAAGCAATGAAAAGTATAATTAAAAAAGATATCTCAAAATCAGTATCAGTCGATCAGGGAGCTGTTCACTATGACTCCATTACTGCTTCACCAACTTCAACTATTGTAAAAGGACGTTATCAAATGGATAACGGAGAAATGCCGAGATTCACAGGCACAACAAAGCTCTATGTCAATGGAATAGAACTACATCAATGGGTACTACGTGGGGATTCAGAAAGTGTATCTGGAGAAGGAATTCCGTTTGTTCTAGAATATGATGTAATTCCTACCGAGAAAGTAGAAACCATTGAACTGGTCCTTGAAAGTTTTCCAGGAAAGCAAAAAGTAGAAGAACCGATATCTCTTGCTTCTCCATCGGATCAATCTATTAAACTGGGCAGTGAAAAAATATGGATTCGAAGCGTAACCAAAACAGATACGGGTTATGATATCGTCATCGCTAGAAAAGAATTCACATTCCTAAAAACAGACAATCTATCCGTGCTAGCAGGCGGTAAAGTAATTCCTGTATCTTCCATTTCTGATTCCCGTCAATGGGATTTGAAAAACGGTAATATCTTATGGGAGCAGACGTATTCTTTCAAAACATCAGACAAACCGGATTTCCTCTTGCTAGACGAATTTGATTATATCGAAAAACATAATAAGAGCATATCGATCCCAATAAATAAGAAGTAAGAAGTATGAATTAAAAAAGATGAATGTGAACCGGAGAGAAAGTAACTTCTGAAAAAGAAGAAACTGACCTCCGGTTTTTTATATCATAAAATAAGGTCCATTGTAGACAAAGAAAACCTATGCGATAATCAAAGAAAAATGTAAAGAGATGGTAACAAAATAGAAAGATGCATCTTGCTTATGACGAATCCGTTCTTGATAATTATCATAATGCAACTCGTCATTTCTATATAACTAGTGAAGTGGGGTCTGTCCGTGCGGTTATGCGTAATGAATAAGATGAATATTGCGCTTACAGTGTTCCTTAGTTTTCAGTTACTATATGCCTGCAGTCCTACCAACGAAGTAAACAAAGTTTTTGATCCACTTGCAGATGACAATACGACAAGACTTGAGTATGAAGAGATGGGACTAAGCAAATACGACCCGCCCATCAAAGTCTCTTTTGTAAGAGAAACGAGTGCTCAGCTTGATGAATTAATTAGAAGTTTGCCAGGACAAACATTAAACGATAACACCTGGAGTCAACTTTACGAAGAAGTTTTAGGAATCCAAATTACGTATGATTGGACCGCTAAAGGAGACTTATTCGCCCAGAAATTTAGTGTTGATCTCTCTTCAGGTAATATTCCTGATGTGGTACGAGTGGATGCTGAGCAGTTGAGGCTGTTAAGTAATGCAGGGTATATTCAAGATTTGACGAACGTATTTGATACGTATGCGACTCCGCTCACCAAAGAAATTTTGAACCAAGAAGGATCCGGACCTTTTGAAGCTGCCACTATAGATAGAAAGCTGATGGGTATTCCTGAAACGGATTCCTCGATTGAGAGTGCGCAGGTACTTTGGATTCGTACCGATTGGCTTGAGAGACTGAACCTGGAACCACCACAGACGATGGATGAGCTAATCGCAATTTCGAAAGCGTTTACAGAGCGAGATCCTGATCAAAATGAACAAAATGACACATTTGGGCTGGCAGCAACTCAATATTTATGGGATCCCGTTATGGGACTCACCTCTTTTATGGCAGGTTATGATGCTTTCCCAATGATGTGGATTCATGATGATTCAGGTAAGCTGACATATGGAGGTATTCAGTCCGAAGTAAAATCCGCGTTGTTGTCACTGCAAAATATGTATCGTAATGGATATTTGGATAGTGAATTTGCGATGAAGAATGGGATCAAAGTCAAAGAGCAAGTGGCCAAGGGCAAAATAGGAATGTTATACGGAGAACAGTGGGGGTCGTTTCTTGTTCAAGTGAGCCGTGAGAGTGACTCAAATGCGGATTGGCGAGCGTTTCCTATCGTTTCTGTTTCCGGAGAAGCACCAAAGGTACCGCTAAAGTTCAATACAACTCATTTTATTGCTGTAAAAAGAGGGGTTGAGCATCCTGAAGCGATCATAAAGATGTTTAACTTGCATTTAGAAAAGAACTGGGGGAAAACAGCAGAATACGAAAAATACTATAGTTCTCCCTATCCGGTTTGGCAGCTTTCTCCTATAACACCCTATCCAGCAAGGAAAAATATGGAGGCTTTTCAACAATTGAAGGAAGCCCGCATAACAGGGGACCAGTCTAAACTGAATGAAGAGGCCAAAGCAATCCAGAAAAATATCACGACGTATCTATCTGGAAGCGGTAACATCGAGATTGGATGGGGCTGGGAACGAACCTATGGTGAACAAGGGGCTATGGCCATTATTGATCAATACGAAAAAAACAATCAATTATTGTACGAAAGTTTTGTAGGCACTCCAACGGAAACCATGATCGAAAAACAGTCCATTTTGAATGAAATTCAACTTCAAGTGTATATGGACATTATACTCGGCAGGCCTATTGAAGAGTTTGACCGTTTTGTTGAGCAGTGGAAGAAGCTAGGCGGTGATCAAATAACAGAAGAAGTCAATCAGTGGTTTTTAGAACAAAAACCATAACTTCTCATACTTAAAAGGAGAGGATTTGACTGAGAATATAAGATGTCTTCTTATTAGAATATTTATCATCTCGCAGCATCGGAGGCATTTGTTTGTTTAAATTTCCCGCTGTTTCCCTACGTAATTCAATATTTGTACGTTTGGTGTTTACGTATCTCTTTGTTGTTTTTCCGATCATTGTGTTAGGTTTGTATCTCTATCAGTGGAGTTACAAGAATGCAAGTGAGGACATATCAAGAGCAACTTCAAAGCAATTGAATTATTACTTAGGTACCCTTGATCGGGAAGTGGAATGGATTGAGCTTCAATTGTTCGATATGGTAGAAGATAGCGGGCTTAATACACTTTCTGTAACATGGGATTTCATTGATAATGCGGATAAAAGATCAGAATTAAGCAGATTGCTTCAACGGATGACCTCTGTTCAGAACAGCAGTCCCTATATTAAAGATATTTACATTCATATTCGGTCGATCAACAAAACGTTATCTACAGCTGAAGCCATTCAGGATTTGGATCTCATCCAATATTATTTCTTCCGTTCCGGCGCTAAAGAAAGTGACCATCGATTGATCAAATGGAGTAATTCGATATATCTTAACGGTTCTAAAGAAAGCGGAAGAAAAGGAGCGGAACCACTTTTCACAGTTCAAATTGAGCTTGATGTCGAAAAACTGCTAAAGTCCTTGGAACAAGTAAACCTATATCCGGAAAGTGGTTCTTTGTTATTGTCAGAATCAGCTGGGTTCGTGCTCAGCACGGACAAGGATGCAGATCTAGCCATTCAAGATTTTATAAGAAATTCCCCTTCAAGTAATGATGCCGTTGTCATGAAGCTAAAAAACAAGAAGTTTCAAATGAATAAAGTGTATTCGGATGCAACAGGACTGTCTGTAGCTATGTATTTACCTGAAGAAACAGTAAAGCGGCCGCTGAGTACATTTTCTAAATGGGCGTGGATATTCATTATGACATCCTTTCTTGCTATCGTCGTCTTTTCTTACTCTTCGTACCGAATTATTCATCAACCGTTGTTAAAACTTATTCAAGGGTTTAAGCGCATGGAAGGAGGCTCATTAGACAGCCCCATCGAACATGAACGTAAAGATGAGTTTGGATATTTATATACTCGTTTTAATCATATGTTAAGTAAACTGCAAACCCTCATCGATCAGGATTTCAAACAAAAAATGATGATGCAAAAAGCGGAGCTGAAACAGCTGCAATCTCAAATCAATCCGCATTTTCTATATAACAGTTTCTTTATTTTGAATACGCTCTCAAGAATGGGGGATGGAGATCGGATTGAGAAATTTACAAATATGCTGGGGGAATACTTCCGTTTTATTACTCGTAACGGAGAAGACTATGTTGCGTTGTCAGAGGAAATAAAACATTCGCGTACGTATACTGAAATCCAAAATTTACGATTCTCAAGACGTATTACCGTCTTTTTTGATGAGCTGCCAAAAGAAATGGAAAGTATACGGGTACCACGTTTGATCGTCCAACCGATTATTGAAAACGCCTATGAACACAGTCTTGAGAAAATGGAAGAGGACGGAATTCTTCATGTTGCTTTCGAGAAGAACCCAGGTGAAATATTAATCCGTATTGAAGATAATGGAAATGCAATAACGGATTCGGAACTTGAATCACTTCGTGAACATCTTCATCATACAGCCGACTCTTATGAAATAACGGGAATCATGAATATTCATCGGCGTCTTGTACTTACGTTTGGCGAAGGAAGTGGATTATTTCTAGCAAAAAGCAAGCTGAATGGCCTTGAAGTGCTTATACGAATCAAGACGGAGGAGGCGATCAATTGTATAGGCTCTTGATTGTGGACGATGAAGAGATTATTACAGACGGATTATATGAAGTACTGCAGCAATTCAAGCCAGAAATGCTTGATATTTATAAAGCATATTCCGCTAAAGAAGCTCTTAAGTGGATGTCCAGGAGCCGGATTGATATTGTACTTACGGACATTCGCATGCCCGGAATGAGCGGTTTGGACTTGAGTCAAGAAATTCAAACACACTGGCCAAGATGCAAAATTGTCTTCCTGACCGGTTTTAGTGAATTCGATTACGCGTATCAAGCTATTCAGCTGCCAAATGCACGATATTTACTAAAAACAGAAGGGTACGAAAAGGTAACCCAGACGGTACTTGAAGTCGTCCAGGAACTAGATCAGGATATTCAAACCCGTCAATTGATTGAAAAATCTCAAGAACAGATCGGTACCCTTCAGCTCATGGCACAGGGGGACTATATTAGACAGCTGCTTCAAGAAAGTCACGTTGTCATGGATCGTGCAGATTTTCTAGCCCAAGATTTTAAAGAACTTGGTATTGCTTTAGATCCAAAAGTTCCTGTTATATTAGCGCTTGGTCGATTATTTTTTGCTGAAGGAACCGGTTACTTAGAAAAAAGCAGACTTCTCACGTCAGTTAGAATGATCTGGGATTCCTTTATATCCGAGAAAAGCAGCAGTATAGGAACGATAGATAAGCAAGGGGACCTATTGTGGTTGCTTCAACCCAGTTATGAGGAACATGATTCTTTTCATCTCGTTCGCTTTATGGAGGGAACACTTGAGCTCATTCAAGAAGCGTGTCAGTCTTCACTGAGCTTGACGCTCAATTTTACGCTAAGCGGCAGGGCATGCGACTGGACACAAGTAACATCCCAATATGAGAGACTTCGTCAATTGCAACAGTTGAAGATTGGTAATGGGATTTCTATGATCTTAGTAGACCGAGCAGAGACATCAGATAATCTTGGTCTAAAAGATGTTTCTTATATAAGTCATCGAATTGAACGATTAGAGGCACATTTGGAAAGTGGAAAAGCGGCGGAGTTCATGGATGAACTAGACGAATTGTCAGTTACCTTGCTGCAGACAAGCAGCTCAGTTCATAAAGCACGCGAAGGATATTACGCAGCCGCTCTTGTTTTATTTTCGCATATCAACCGGATGGGAATGCACAGCCATATGGGTAATATCAACAAATTGATGCAGCTCGATGGACATGCCTCGATGAAAGAAGGATTCTTGTATCTTACGAAGATTGCGGAAATGATTTTTCAATATAAAAATAAAGACGAACGAGATCGTGCTACTCAGGTAATCGAACATATCTGTCAGTATATTGAGGAAAATTTGAACGAGGATCTCTCATTAGTACGGTTAGCAGAGCTTCACTTTTTCAACCCATCCTATTTATCTAGATTCTTCAAACAAGAATATGGCATCAATCTATCAGAGTATATCGATAAAAGTAGAACTCGAAAAGCAAAGGAGTTACTTCGTAATCACGAATTAAAAGTGCGGGACGTTTCTATATCCGTGGGCTACGAAGCAGCCCATTCATTCACACGCTTCTTTAAAAAGATGACCGGCATAACGCCGCAAGAGTTTCGAGACAGTTTGTACAAAGAGTCGGCTGTTGGCCGTAATAGTTAAAAAGGGGATATACCCGCTAAAAAGTCTGCAGATATGAGATGCTGCCGGCTTCTTTGCCTTTGTTTCAGGACTAGAACTAGACAGGTACTGGATATACGATTCGGCAGGTTGTTGCCAGTAATTGTAAGCGATAAACTTTTTAGAGAGACTAAACACGAAGTATGCCATCAGATTGCACATGATATGTAGCTCACAATTTGAGGATTTGATTACTTAACGAGGAGTTGAAGAAAGCAATGAAAGAGGAATTAAGCTTATATGAAGATAGGAAGAATGAGGTAAATGGTGTCACGGTTGATGGAGTAAAATTCCGTGATGACTTACAGGCTAAGGCGTTTGGTAAGCAGCCTCGGAATGGTAACCCCGTCGTATCCCATAAATTTGGTGCAGATCCTTACGCACTGGTGTATGAGGAACGGGTGTATCTATACAATACTCACGATGTACTGGAGCATGATAATGAAGGAAATGTAAAAGAGAATACGTATGGGACAATCAATACACTTTCTGTAATTTCATCTGAAGATCTGATCAATTGGACAGATCACGGCGCAATTAAGGCGGCAGGTGCAGAAGGTGCTGCAAAATGGGCGACACAATCCTGGGCACCAGCTGCAGCTCATAAAGAGCGCAATGGGAAAGATGAATTTTTCTTATACTTTGCTAATAATGCAAGCGGAATTGGAGTCTTGACAAGTGACAGCCCGACTGGGCCTTGGGTGGACCCTATCGGCAAACCGCTCATATCCCGGGAAATGCCAGCAGCTGCAGGTGTGACTTGGTTATTTGATCCGGCTGTTCTGGTCGATGAAGATGGAACAGGGTACCTGTATTATGGAGGAGGTATACCAGAAGGAAAATGGGAGATGCCAAATACCGCCCGTGTAATTCAGCTCGGTGAAGATATGATTAGTGTTGTTGGCGAGGCAAAAGTAATCGAAGCTCCCTTTATGTTCGAGTCTGCGGGCATCCATAAATATAATGGGGTGTACTACTACACGTATTGTTCTAATTTCTATCCGGGAGCACGTCCTGAAGGGAGTCCACCGGCGGGAGAGATTGCATATATGACGAGTGATCATCCGATGGGGCCTTGGACTTATCAAAATACGATTCTGAAAAATCCAGGTCACTTTTTTGGCGTAGGCGGTAATAATCATCATGCCATCTTCTCACTTCATGACACATGGTATATCGCTTATCATGCTCAGACTTTATCAGCTGCAATGGGTGTTCCTAAAGGATACCGTTCCACACATCTTAATCAAGTCGAGTTTACTGAAAATGGGGATATAAAAGAGATCACGGCAGATTTAAAGGGTGTGGACCCAATTAAAACGCTAAATCCATTTCATATTGTTGATGCGGTAACTATGGCATGGAATGCAGGAATAAACGTCCGTTCTTTTACTGTGGCAGATGAAGACGGACATTCCGATAAACTTGTCATTTCTAATATACATGATGGTGATTGGATTGCAGCAGCAAATGCAGACTTAGCGGAAGGTGCTTCCTCCATCGTAGCTTGGGTTGTTGGAACAAGTGAAGGTGAGATTGAAATTCGGATGGATAATCCAAATGGTGAATTATTAGGAACCCTTGTCGTACCGCATACAGAAGACGTGGAGCGGTGGGAGGTAATCAGCACAGAAATTTCAAATGTGAAAGGGATCCATGATATTTATTTTGTTTTTAGAGGTGAATCAGAGAAAGAACTGTTTCAATTAGGTGCATGGCAATTCATTCGTTAGTTTAAAGAGGGGGTGCCTCATGCCATATACAGAGCAGGATAGGAAGACTTACGGTGATCCGATTCTTGAGGCCGTCGGTGTGTACCGAAGGTTTGGGCGGGGGAATACGATGGTTACTGCACTAGATAATATTCATCTATCTGTGCCCGCTCGCAACATGGTGGCACTGCAAGGAAGATCAGGGTCAGGGAAAACGACGCTTCTGAATATACTTGCTACGCTAGATGAACCGACAGAAGGAACCGTCATTCTACAGGGACAACAAATTACCGGGCTGTCAGAAGCAGAACGAAGCAAACTTCGCCGTAAAGAAATTGGACTCGTCTTTCAGTCGTTTGGGCTGATCCCACTTATGTCAGCATACGAAAATGTTGAATTTGGTCTTCGCATTGCAGGCGAGTCGGTTAAAGGAAATCAAGAAGCTGCAGAACGAGCACTGGAGCGAGTAGGTATGAAGGATAGAATGAAACATCGACCTATGGAATTATCGGGCGGTGAGCAGCAGCGCGTGGCGATCGCAAGGGCGATCGCACATGAGCCTGCCATTCTAATTGCTGATGAACCCACGGCTGAGCTGGACAGCAAGATGGGTCTGCAGGTGATGCGTGTATTTCGGGATCTAGTGCAAGATTCAGGAATGACGATTGTCTTAACAACACACGATCCGGGGATCATGGAGCTTGCTGACTATGTTATTGCATTGGAGGATGGCAAAATTGTACCCTAATCGATATAAGCATCATCGTACGTATAAAAGAAAACCAAATGTAAAGGTAAGCATTCTTCTCGCTGCCATGCTTACTCTTACGGGCTGTTCTCTTCTTCCTGTTGAAGACGAAAGTCTTCAGCCGCCGCTTGTTCAGCCTGCCGAGGAAGAGCTTGATATTGTGGAGGCGGCCCGTGGCAATATCGAGACTTCTTTAAGAGGAACGGCCAATTTTGTTTCGGCAAGCTCAGCGACGCTGTTCTTTAAAGAAAACGGAGGACGTCTAAAGTCTATGAAGGCAAAAGTTGGAGAAGAGGTAAAGGCTGGTGAATTACTGGCGGAGCTGGAAACAGACGATCTCGATCTTCAAATCCGTTTACAAAAATTGAACGTTGAGCGTGCGAGATTATTGTATAAAGAGGCTCAGCAATCCGGTGTTGTTAAAACGGAACTCAGACTGCGTGAAATTGATATGGAGCGAGAGGAATTGCAGCTGGACAATATGGAGAAGAAACTGTCTTCAGCAAGAATTTATGCTCCGATCTCAGGTATTGTTACCTTTACGGAAACACTAAACACAGGAGATATTGTAAGCGCTTATCAAACGATAATTACGGTCGCTGATCCTTCTGATATGAAGCTTATTTATACCGCTTCTGATTCCAAAGATCTACTATCAATCCAAACCGGAATGCCGGTAGGTTTGAAATACAAAGGTAAGGATTATGAAGGTACGGTGTTACAATCCCCTGCTGAAGCACCTCAGACGACAGATGAAGCAAAGTCGGAGCGAAATTCGGTGACCATCATTATAGGTATGAAAGATGCACCAAGTGATTTGAAAATTGGTCACAGCGCGGAACTCACGATTAAATTACAAAGCCGTGAGAACGTAATCCTTCTTCCAAGGTCTGCGATTCGCTCTTACATGGGGCGCAGTTATGTTCAAGTAGCTGAAGGTGACCAGCGGAAAGAAGTCGATGTGGAACTTGGACTTACCACACCTACACAGGTGGAGGTTGTGAAAGGTCTCGAAGAAACTCAGCAAGTTATCTTGAATAATTAAAATTTGTATCTACTTTCAGGGCAGGAAGGAGGGGGTGATCATATGGCTTTGTGGACGATGATCCTTCGCAAAATGGCAAGTAACAAATGGCTGCAGCTTAATTTGTGGTTTGGCCTAACCATATGTGTGGCGTTGTTTAGTTCTATGCCGCTCTATTCAGATGCCATTTTGCAGCGGACATTGACCAAGGAATTACAGGAGATCCAGCATCAGAGCAGTGTATATCCTGGGTTTATGCGCATTAGTACAAGTGTATCTTCTTCTGTAATGGATGAGAAGACGATTAGTGCGATTTCTCGTGCTGATCAATTTGCTGCAAGTATCCCGGAGCGGACGGGAATTGAGGCGATGTCTTCCTACCAGCAGCGCAAGACTCATAAGATGAAAGTATATGGAGCCGACGCTTCGGACCAGGAAAAGAAGATACAGAAAACAACAGGAATTTTCAAGTCTTTATCTGATATGGAAAAACGGGTCAAACTGACTGAGGGTCGCATGCCGGAGGACCGGCAAGACGGTATATTTGAAGCGCTTGTGACACAGAAGTTTCTATTGTCAGTAAAACGCGGACTTGGCGATGAACTGTTGATGGTATCGCCGGAAGCAGATCGTAGTACATTCCGTGTAATTCCTGTTGGTTTGATTGAAACGGATCCGGCTGCGGACCCCTATCTCCCCTATTTGACAACAGACGAAGAGAATGGTTTTCTGATTCCTTTCGAGCAATTTGAGCGTGAATTTATCGAAGGTGGAAAAGCCCGCCTTACCGAACTAGAGTGGCGTTTTGCCTTGAACTACGAACAGCTAACGGTAGAGAAAACAGGACAGTTCACCAAAGCAGCTACGGACGTGAAACGTTATTTTCGCGGGAAACTTGGAGTGGAAGAAGTAAATATTCCAGCGACCGAGACGGTAGGATCGTATGAGGGGAAACAAAAGAAGCTTGACTTAATGATGTTGTCTCTCTATGTTCCCGTTATGATGATGTTGGCATTCTACATATATATGTCTGCGAATCTTATAATTGATCGGCAGAAGACGGAAATCGCTGTACTGCGAAGCAGAGGTGCCAGTCGTTTTCAGATTATGTGTATTTACGTACTCGAAAGTACACTTCTAGGCATCAGCGCACTGGCTGTTGGACCTATACTTGGGGTATGGTTCACTAAAATACTTGGAGCTTCTAACGGGTTCCTCGAGTTTGTTCAGCGTTCCGCTCTCGAAATCAGCTTATCAAGTGATGCTTATCGAATTGCCGTCATTGCTGTGTCAGGCGCCATTTTGCTTATCTTAATTCCTGCGTTTCTTGCTTCAAAAGTAAGTATCGTCAGCCATAAGCAGCAGAGTGCCCGGCTTGCTCATACCCCGTTCTGGTATAAGGCGGGAATCGATTTCCTTTTAGTCGGAATCTCATTGTATCTGCTTTATAATTTCAATAAAAGACAGGCTGATTTAAAGCGGTTGGCACTGGATTCAGAATTACTGCAAATGGATCCACTCGTGTTTTTAATTCCTGCCTTATTCATTCTCGGCGGCGGACTCCTTGTGCTGCGGGTATATCCTTGGCTGATTCGAATCATCTACGTATCAGGGAAGAAATGGTGGTCCCCGCCGCTTTATAGCTCACTCGTACAGATTAGCCGCTCTTCCGGACAGTATCTAACAATCAATGTGTTTCTAATCATGACCGTCGCAACAGGTATATTCAGTGCAAATGCGGCTCGAACGATTAACGATAATCTGGATAGCAAAATCCAGTATTCTGTAGGAACAGATATCGTAATTACGTCCAAATGGGAAAGTAATGCACTACCGCCTGTCAATATGGCTTCAGCAGCTCAGACGGGTTCAGCGAATAGTGAATTTACCGAACAAAGACGTGTGCAGTATACGGAACCTCCTTTCACCCCATTCGAAGAACTGGAAGGTGCAGAGTCAGTAGCTAAAGTGTTTCGGAAAGAGGAAGCACGTTTTAGTGCAAAAGAGAGCGGCACATCAGGAAAGGTAGAACTCGTAGGCATCAATACGATGGAATTTGGAAATACAGCGTGGATGAAGAACGGACTAATGGATTATCCATTGAACAGCTATCTAAATCTGATTGCTCCAAATCCGAAAGCGGTTCTCATCTCCCGTTCGCTCGCGGATAAGGCGAAACTTGAACCGGGTGATACCATCAGTGTTGCTTGGGATGGACTCAATCAAATTCCGCTTACCGTCTATGGCATTATCGATTACTGGCCAAGTTGGAATCCGCTCGCTGTTAGTCGTGATGCAGAAGGTAAGGGGACAGATCCCTTTTTGATTGTCGGACATCTAAGCACCATTCAGAACAGGCTGGCCATTGAGCCATATGAAGTATGGCTCAAGCTGAAGGACGGGGTGTCCAGCCAAGAGATCTATACGCAGTTGGAACAGAGTAAGGTACCCGTTACAAGCCTTCGGGACGCGACGCAAGAGCTGGTTCGTTCCGTGAATGACCCTTTCCGTATGGCTATTAATGGAGTAATGACGCTTGGATTTGTCATTTCTATGCTCATTTGTTTCTTTGGTTTTCTGCTGTTCTGGACATTGACATTAGCGGGAAGATCGCTCCAATATGGAGTGCTC
The DNA here is from genome assembly GCF_018403285.1 of Paenibacillus sp. J45TS6. Lineage (GTDB taxonomy): Bacteria > Bacillota > Bacilli > Paenibacillales > Paenibacillaceae > Paenibacillus. The sequence goes on from NZ_BOSJ01000005.1 coordinate 89,639, forward strand.
AGGGCGATGGGTATGCCTTTTCGGCACATCATCGGTATGCTTGTCAGCGAGCAGATGTTAACTTCGGTAGCTGCGGTCCTCATAGGAGTGATGATCGGTAATGTAACAAGCGAACGGTTTGTTCCTTTGTTTGAAATGTCATTTGCGACTACAGATCAGGTACCGCCTTTTCAAATCACCTATCAGCTCAGCGACTATTTACAAGTATACGGTATTATCGGAAGTATGCTGATCATTGGACTTACCGTAATCAGTTTCCGTTTATCACGTACCCGAATTGCCGAGGCGTTGAGACTGGGAGAGGAGTAAGCCTTGATATACTGCGAAGGACTTGTGAAAATATATAAAACGGCCGATCTTGAGGTTGTTGCGCTTCAAGGACTCGATATGACGATAGAAGATGGCGAACTTATGGCTATCATCGGCAATTCAGGCAGCGGTAAATCTACGCTGCTCAATATGCTTGGCGGGCTTGATAAGCCTTCAGCAGGCAAACTATTTGTAGATGGTAAAGACATGCTTTCTTTTACAGAGAAAGATTTAAAAGTGTATAAACGAGAGACGGTAGGGTTCGTATGGCAAAATAACTCCCGTAACCTGATTCCGTATTTATCAGCCATAGAGAATGTGGAACTGCCGATGCTGCTGCACGGCAAGCGGAGCCGGGCGCGTGCAATAGAACTGCTCACGGCGGTTGGACTGGAAAAACGGATGAAAAACCGCTTAAGCGAGCTGTCTGGTGGGGAACAGCAGCGGGTAGCCATCGCCATTGCACTTGCAAATAACCCGCGTTTACTGCTGGCAGATGAGCCCACCGGGTCGCTTGATACGAGCACATCAGACCAAGTCTTGGATCTATTTCGATCGCTTAACCGGTCTACGGGTCTTACGGTCGTCATTGTTACACATGATCCGCATTTAGCCCAGAAGGTGGACCGGGTTGTGCAAATTCGTGATGGTAAGACCTCAGCAGAAATGATTCGGCGGACCTCTTATTCGGAGGAACTTGCTCTATTGGATGCAGAGGAAAAGCAAAAGATGTCAGACAGCCATATCGAATATGCGGTTATTGACAAGGCGGGGAGACTTCAGATCCCAGCGGGGTACCTCGATGCAGAAGAATTTAAGGACAGTAATAAAGTTCGTGTTGAAATGGAGGAGGGGCGGATTGTTCTTTACCCTCCTAATGAGACAAAATTGTCTGGTTAGATCAAGGAAAGAAAGAGAAAGAGTAAGATTGAGTAACTAATAATACCCAAATATCTGCGAAAATAGCCGCTTACTTAAAGATAAGTAAGCGGCTATTTTGTATGGGTAAAAGAAGAGTTCGGTTCAACCATGTTACGCAGTGACCATTTTCATTTTTCGATATTCGTTGGCACTCACACCCGTGTATAGCTTGAACTTTTTATAAAACCAATCCATTTCATAATATCCCACTTCATTGGCAATTTCGTATACTTTCATTTCGGTCTTCTCAAGAAGCTGCTTTGCTTTTTCCATACGTTGCTGCAACAAATAGGCATTAAAGGTCATATTCTCGTGATATTTAAATTTTTGCCCTAAATACGAATAGTTAAAATGTAAAGTGCTCGATATTTCCTTTAAGGTGATATTCTGTCCAAGAGATTCGGTCACATATTCTTTCACTTTATCAATAACGGATTCTTCTAGATCATCCGCTATATCAAAACTGGCTTTCTTATTCTCTGCTTTTTCTTCATTTAATTTTCGATTCATAAGCTGTAGACATATTGTCATATCTTCGCTGGATACTGGGGCAGGTAAGTAGTCGCTGACCTGATACTGCATTGCTTTTCGAGCAAGCTGAAAGTCAGTACTATCGCTAATAAGAATAATGGGAACAGGACTTATTGCACGTACATGCTTGCATAGGGTAATCCCTTGTTCAGGGCATTTTACAATATCGATGATTAGCAGAGAATAACATTTTGATTTGAGGAGAGATAAAGCAGAATCGGATTCATTCGTGTAATCTTCTAATATGAAACCGAGATTATTCCAATTAAAGAAATCTTGACTTTTTGCATCCCAATGATGATGTAAATCAACGAACAGGATCTTATACATAATCATAGCCCCCCATGCGATTATTTATGAATCATGTGATCCTCTCTATGTAAAAATGATTACGCTTTCATTATGTGAAAATAAAAGAAAGTTCTCAATGTGCATATCTTTATTTATCTAACTTTTGTTTACTTCTTCTTACATTACGAATGGCCGCTGCCAAGGCACCTATATTTTGAGGGGTACTAAAACACGTATATCGCAGGTTGTTTGCCTTATTATGTAAGCGCTACACTTTGATTGTGCTCACAAATCACGAGGGGGATTGAATCATGCGGATCAGCAAAACGATCATTGTGTTATTCATGATAATGGTGTTGCTTGTAGCTTGTAGCAGTGGTTCAGGCAGCGAGAAAGAGGTCAACACGGATGTTACACCAACGGAAGATGTTGGCGAGGTAAACAGCGGCGAGGATGTAGCTGGCAATGCAGATGAGGAGGGTGTATACAGCACCCCGGAAATGGATTTTGATATGGGTGGCAGAACAATCAAAATTGTTTCGTGGTGGGATATGACGATCGGTGAGGATAACCCAGATAATATTCAGCGTAAGAAAAACCTCGAGGCATTAATGGAAAAGCATAATTTTAAAGTTGAGTACGTGGCTGTTGATTATGGGGAATATCAAGAAAAGGTGACAGCGTCGCTGCTTGCAGGCGAGCCTCTTGGAGATATTGTTCGTCTTGGTAAGACTTATGCGGTTCCGACTCTGGTTAAACAGGATTTGCTTTGGCCTATCGATGAATATACGAAGAACCCTGTTGCCTTTAATCAAAAGGTAACGAATGAATACTACACTTACGAAGGCAGAGGGTACGGATTTACTGAGAATCAGGCGAATCTAGTTGTGGGGATTTTTTACAACCGCACTCTTATGAACCAACTTGGTATTAAACCGCTTCAAGATTATGTAAATGAAGACAATTGGAATTGGGATACTTTTATTGAAGTTGCTAAAGAGGCGAACAGAGATACGAATAATGATGGCAAGCTGGATACATGGGGTTTGGCAAATAATTCTCTTTTAGAGCAAGCTTTGTATTCAAATAATACTTCACTTACCAAAGGCGAAAAACAGAATCTAGATGATCCTGCGACAGTGGAGGCTCTTAACTTTGTTAACCGCATCGCTAATGAGCAAGTCACAAGACCAACAGAGGGCGGAGACTGGACTGAACCAGGTCAGTTTGTTCGTCAAGGAAATACTTTAATGTACGCCGGTGCACTACATGAACTTAACGGTTTGAAAACGGATATGCCTGACTATGATTTAGGTTTCGTCCCTTTCCCTAAGGGACCAAGTGCAACCGAATACCATTCTGCAGAGGCACTTTTCCAAGCACTTACCATTCCAAAATCTGTAGAGAATCCGGAGCAGTTAATGTATATATGGGAAAAGATTAACGATATCGATTCCGTATATGATTACCCAGATCAAAGTTCATATGAAACCGTATTCTCAAATGAAGAAGATCTGAACAATGCAAAAATGGTTGCACCGAATATGCTCGTGCTTGATCATCATACGTTTCCAAATCTGAAATTTTATGATTTTCAAGGAGAGCTGAACAGCGGTGTTTCTGTCTCAACCGTAATTGAGAAGTACAAAGCAACTTTTCAAGCAGCGATTGACGAAGTATACGGCAATTAAACGTTAGATATTGATCCCTATCAGCCCCTTTAAGCACTTGTTTAGAGGGGCTGTGGATCAATTTATTACGTCATGCAGCTGGAGGGGAGAAAGCGTTGAACATCCATAAGAAACGATGGGCCATTTCGTTGCTCGTTTTTAGTTTATCCGCCGTATTTATAGGCTCTTTTTATCCTTTGAAATCCATCATGGCCAGCGAAAAGATGGAACCGATTTCTGATTTTGAAGCGGTCGTGAGTTCTGACGATGAGAACGGTTATTCCGCATACCTGGAACGTCATACTCGTGCGGCAAGACCTGACCGAGTAATCCGAATTGAAGGGGAAAGTTATGTAAACGCTACAGGCGGCGAATTCGAAATAGCAGACCATCCATATGAACTTGATGGAACTGCTGTCTTAACACCGGAAGAAGGAATGATATCCTGGTCTGTGCCTATTGAGGAAGCAGGTTTATATAACGTGAGAGTACATTACTATCCGATCGAAGGAAAAAGTTCGGCTATTGAGAGGCAATTAGAGATTAACGGAGAGGTTCCGTTCAAGGGTGCGGAAATTCTTTTATTTGACAGAATCTGGGGAAATAAAATGGATGAAATTCAGCAGGATGATCGGAATAATGATCTTCGTCCAAGACAAGTTGAGAAACCTTCATGGCAACATGGCACTTTAACAGATCGAGAAGGTTATTATGATGAACCGTTTTCGTTTTATTTTGAATCCGGTGAACAAGAAATTTCTTTAACCGCATTAAGAGAACCGATGGCGATTGATTATATCGAATTGTATCAGCAGTCAGGACAGAAAACGTATGAACAGGTAAGCAGTGAATATGCCTCCGCTGGACTAACGCCAGTAAAGGATCAATACATGCTGATTCAAGCTGAGGATGCGGCGTATAAGTCTTCCCCAACTTTAGCTCCGATATCAGACCGCTCGAGTCCGACCGTAATTCCTTATGATGTATCTAAAATCCGAATCAATTCGATCGGCGGTACGAACTGGAAACTACCAGGTCAATGGATTGAGTGGGAAATCGAAGTTCCTGAGGACGGATTATATCAGATTGCGCTAAAGGAAAAACAGGATCAACTTCGAGGAATCTACGCTACTAGAAGCTTAATGATTGACGGGGAATACCCATTTCAAGAAATGAAACGAATTCGATTCAAATTTCATCGTGATTGGCAGATGAACGTCCTTGGTGGGGAGGAGCCTTATTTATTCCACTTAACAAAAGGGAAACACCAAATTCGTATGACCGTCTCCCTTGGAGAAATTGCCCCACTGCTAAGAACGATTGAATCAAGTGTGCTGGAACTGAATGAGATGTACCGAAAAATACTGATGATTACGTCGAACACACCGGATCCTTATCGTGATTATCAACTCGAGAAGCGGATCCCAGATATGATAGAAGTGTTTGAAGAGCAAGCAGAAACGATTTCAAATGTAGCAGATTATCTAGAGAAAGTAACAGGAGAAAAGAGTGATAAGGTTGCTATTCTTTATGCAATGGTATATCAGCTAAAAGAAATGGTGCAGCGTCCTGAGACAGTGGCTCAGCGGCTGGATTCATTCAAAATCAATGTCGGCGGACTTGGAACATGGATTTTGACCGTACGTGAACAACCGCTTTCTCTTGATTATATGGTTGTTTCGTCACCTGACGTGAAATTACCAAGAGCGGAAGCTACCTTTTTTGAAGAAATAAAGCACGAGATTGGTGCTTATATTGCTTCCTATACGGAGGATTACGACAGTATCGGTAATATTGCTGAAGGCAATCGTTCCCTTGATGTATGGGTAACCACAGGGCGAGATCAGGCTCAGGTATTAAAAGCATTAATCGACGATACGTTCACTCCGGAGACGGACATTTCTGTAAATCTTAGACTTGTTCCTTCCAACATCTTGCTGCCGGCTACTCTTGCAGATGAAGGACCGGACATTGCGATGCAGATTGGTGAAGACCTCCCAGTGAATTATGCAATGCGGGGAGCTGCTGCGGATCTAACTCAATTTGAAGATTATGAAGATGTTGCAGATCGGTTTCGTGAAAGTGGACTAACGCCTTATATGTACGATGAAGGAGTATATGCACTCCCAGAGCAACAGACATTCCCTATGTTGTTTTATCGCAAAGACATTTTGAAAGAACTGGAACTTGAGCCTCCAAAAACCTGGCAAGACATCTACAATATGATTTCTGTGCTGCAAAAACATAATATGGAATTCTATTTACCTCTGGAATCATCGAATGCAAGTCTTGTACCTAATGCGACTTTTTCGATGCTCTTGTACCAAAATGGAGGAGAATTCTATCAAGATAACGGGATGCGAAGCACGCTTGATTCTGACATCTCCATGGATGCATTTAAAAAGTGGACACAATTTTATACCAGTTATAAGTTCCCGCTGCAAGCGGATTTCCCTAACCGATTCCGGACAGGAGAAATGCCAATCGGAATTGCTGATTACACCACATACAACATGCTGACCGTAATGGCTCCTGAAATAAAAGGACTTTGGGATTTCACGATTGTACCCGGATCTAAACTTGCCGATGGATCGGTGAACCACGAGGTAGCGAGTCATACAACAGGAGTTATGATGCTGAATAATGCGGACGATAAAGAATCCGCCTGGGAATTTATGAAATGGTGGACAAATAAAGATGTTCAGATTAGTTACGGCAGAGAGATGGAAGGTCTGATGGGTGAGGCGGCAAGGTACCCAACAGCCAATACAGAAGCATTAGAAGAACTTCCTTGGCCTGTGAAGGATTATAAGAATCTGGAAAGTCAGTGGAAATGGGTACAAGGGATTCCGCAAGTACCTGGCGGTTATTTTACAGGCAGGCATCTGGATAATGCCTTCCGTAAAGTAGTGAACGCGAATCAGAATCCACGGGAAGCATTCTCAGATTATATTCTTTACATTAACGATGAAATCGAGATCAAGCGAAAGGAATTCAATTTGCCTTACGAATAAGGGGGTGGGGAAAAGGTGCAGACAAGAACGAATGTTCAGCCAATAAAAGAAGCCGTCCATCCAACACGGCCAAGCCGAATGTTTCGAATTAAGAAAGAATTTCATCGAAGCAAACATTATTACCTGTTAATGAGTCCATACATGATCATCTTTTTCTTATTTACGGTAATACCCGTTGTATTGTCATTCGGTCTCAGTTTTTTCTATTTCAACATGTTGGAGTTTCCGCGTTTTGTCGGTTGGCAGAACTACGCCAGACTGTTTTTGAACGATGATATCTTCATGATTGCTTTAAAGAACACATTACTGTTTGCTGTCATTACGGGACCTATTAGTTATATAGCCTGCTTTATTTTTGCATGGATTATTAATGAGCTATCACCGAAGGTCCGAGCGTTCATGACTCTCATTTTTTATGCGCCTTCGATTTCTGGGAATGTGTTCTTTATATGGCTCATCATTTTTTCTGGAGATAGTTACGGTTATTTAAATGGGTTCCTCATGAAAGCTGGATTTATTCTGGAACCCATTCAGTGGCTGCTTGATGAGAAGTATATCCTTGCCATTGTAATGATCGTTCAGCTATGGCTCAGTCTAGGCACGAGTTTCCTGGCGTTTATTGCGGGGCTCCAGACGATTGACAAAACACTCGTAGAGGCGGGAGCCGTAGACGGTATTAAAAATCGGTGGCAGGAATTATGGTACATTACTCTGCCTTCGATGAGACCTCAACTGATGTTTGGGGCAGTCATGCAAATCACAGCCTCCTTTGCTGTTGCAGATATCTCCATTGCTCTAGCAGGCTTCCCAAGTGTTAACTATGCAGCTCATACCGTTGTGACGCATTTGATGGACTACGGCACCATTCGATTTGAGATGGGATATGCTTCAGCGATCGCAACCGTCTTGTTCTTCTTAATGATTGGCTCGAACAAGCTGACGCAGAGACTCCTTAGAAAGGTGGGAGAGTAGACGTGGTATTAAAAATGAGAAATATTTTCCGAACACAGAAGAAACTTAACCGTTCCTTACCTGTCAACATTATGTTGTTCATCATCCTGGCACTATTTGGTGCATTCATGGCATTACCGCTTATTTATGCCATCAATAACGCATTTAAACCGCTGGATGAGATATTCATTTTTCCACCGCGTTTCTTTGTTATCAATCCAACGATGGATAATTTCTATGACTTGGTGTCCTTAATGGGAAATTCGTGGGTGCCTTTAACAAGGTATATCGCTAATACACTGCTGATTACCATTATTGGCACAGTGGGTCATATTTTACTCGCTTCTGCAGCTGCTTATCCGCTGGCGAAACACCGATTTTTCGGTTCGAAAATCCTATTTTCTATCGTTGTTCTATCCTTGATGTTCTCTGCACATGTTACATCCATTCCCAATTACATGGTTATGTCATGGCTTGGCTGGATTAATACACATGCATCCATCATTATTCCATCACTTGCTTTTCCGCTAGGCTTGTTCTTAATGAAGCAGTTCATGGAACAAATCCCGGATGCACTTATTGAAGCTGCAAAGATTGACGGAGCAAGTGAATATCGTATTTTTTGGAGTATTATTATGCCGAATGTGAAGCCTGCATGGCTTACACTTATGATTTTACAATTTCCAGCACTGTGGGGATCAGACGGAGGAAGTTTTATCTACAGCGAAAATTTGAAGACACTTCATTATGCGCTGGGTCAGATTATACAAGGCGGTATTGCCAGAGCAGGTGTCGGGGCAGCCGTTGCACTGCTGCTGATGATTGTTCCAATTACGCTCTTCATTATTTCCCAGAGCAGTGTTATGCAGACAATGGCGACATCAGGTATGAAGGATTAGAAGGGAGCCTTGCACGATGCGGAAGACGAAATCGAAAGGAAAGAAGCTGCTCCTATCAGCAATCTGCTTCATGCTTGGTGTTACGCTGGGCGGGGGAGTAACAAATGCTGCTGGTGATGGAGCTTCGTATAATTATTCTTTTTGGGGAGAGACCGTTGAAGCGCCTGCAGCCTATCAGGCAACCGAGTTGTATAGCGGAGCTGATCTTGGTGTAGGACCATTAAAAGAACCTAGTGATCTGCATGTATCAAGTGATCAGCGGATTTATGTACTTGATTCGGGTAACAACAGAGTTGTTGTGATGAATAATCGCTTCACTGATGCAGTTACAATTACCTCTTTCGATCATGATGGGAAGGAGGATACTTTTTCCAATCCTCAAGGGCTGTTCGTTACAGATCAGAATCATGTAATCGTTGCAGATACAGGAAATAACCGAATCGTTCATTTAGACCAGGATTTTCATTTAGTAAAAGTGATTGGGGCGCCGGAGTCGGATCTATTGCAAGCTAATTTTCAGTTTCAGCCCGTACGTGTGGTAATGGATAATGCACAGCGTCTGTACGTCATGTCGACGGGTGTATTTGACGGATTTATGGAATTTAATGCGGAGGGAGTATTCACTTCTTTTATTGGTGCGAACCGAGTAAAGATCGATCCTATCGATTATTTTTGGAAGCGAATCTCCACACAAGCGCAGCGCAGTCAGATGATTATGTATACACCTACGGAATTTACGAATCTTGACATTGATAACGAAGGTTTTATTTATGCGACCAACGGAGATCAGTGGGGAGACAATATTAAAAAACTGAACGCACAAGGCAATGATATCTTACGGCGTACGGGTTATTTTAACCCCCAAGGCGATATTAATTATACGGTAGATGCAGGCCCTTCCCGATTGATTGATATCGAAGTTTCCGATAGTGAAATGTACAGCGTGCTGGATTCGAAGCGCGGAAGAATTTTCACATATAACGGGGATGGACACTTAATGTATATCTTTGGCGGTATTGGTAACTTGCTTGGTGAATTTAAAACACCGACAGCGATCGAACGTGTAGGGGATGACTTTATCGTGCTTGATAAAGCATTGGGTGAGATCACTTTGTTCCGTACGACTGCTTATGGAAGAACACTTAATGAAGCTGTACGCAGCTATTATCGCGGTGATGAAGAGAAAGCTTATGAGTTATTTAATGAAACGATAAATATGAACGCAAATTTAGAATTTGCTTATTCTGGAATCGGTAAAGCGCTGCTAAGGCAAGGGGATTATAAAGATGCAATGAGTTATTTTGATCGAAGTATGGATCTGGCTAATTACTCCAAGTCGTTCCTGCTCTACCGCAAAGAATTGTTGCGAGATTATTTCGGTACGATCATGACTTTACTCGTCCTGGGTGTTGTAGCCTTCGTAGGAGCTCGTATATACCGAAAATCCGTGCGGAGAAAAAGAGGTGTGTCTGCTTGAATAAAGAACTCATAACATTCCCTTTACAGCTGATCGTGCATCCGTTTAACGGATTTTGGGATTTGAAATATGAGCAAACCCAGAAAAAGAATTTGATGATCTCATACCTCATTCTGTTTTTTCTGGTGATTACGAATATTTTAAGCACACAGTACAGTGGTATTTTGGTCAACTTGTATAACCCGAAGGACATGAACAGTCTTTTGGAAGTCGTATATATCGTTGTTCCCGTACTATTTTGGTGCGTTGCCAACTGGTCACTGACTACGCTTATGGATGGAGAAGGAAAATTTGTTGAAATCTTTACATCAACATGTTTTGCCTTACTCCCCCTTGTTATCATTAACTTTCCTTGGATTTGGCTGAGTAACATCATTTCCTTACAGGAAGCCACTTTTTATTATTTTTCCAATGCACTTTCTATTCTTTGGTTTCTATTCCTGCTATTCGTAGGCAATATGACCGTACATCAATTCACTCCTGCAAAAACCATTGGTATTATGCTGCTAACGGTGGTTGCAATGGGGTTCATGGCTTTTATCGGTATGCTGTTTTTCAGTCTGGTTCAGCAAATTGTGTCCTTCATATCCGTCATCTATCAAGAACTGGTTATGAGGAGTTAGGGAAGGAGGGAGAGAGATGAATATGAATTCTAAAAAAGCACTTATTGGTGTAGGTATCGTGTGCTGCCTGCTTCTCAGCAGTTGTTCAGGTACGGATTCAGCTAAACTGGTCAGCGCAAATCAAACGGAGACCGAGACGAAAGTATTTGAACAGGGTAAGCCGCTCACAGCTTCCTTCACCGATTCCCGTGCAGCGAATATGAAGGGAGTAGCCGAAAATGATTCATTACGATTTCTCGTGGACGAAGAATCTGGATCAGTAGCGGTCATTCATAAAGCCAGCGGTGAAATTTGGTACAGCAACCCTTCTGACCGAGATACGGATGCTTTGGCTGCTGGTGTCAATAAAAGTGAGTTATCTGCTCAGATGAAGCTTCAATATTACAACTCGTTTGGTCAAGTGAATTCGGTTAACTCATATACAGATGCAGTGATGCATAAGCAAATTAATTTTGAACCGATTGAGAATGGAGTAAGAGTGAATTATCAATTCGGGACAAGTGCCAAGTCAGCTGAGGATATGCCGCAGAAGATTAGTAAAACGCGCTATGAAGGACTCCTCGCTAAATTAGATAAAACGAATCAGCGGGCACTTATGCTGGTTTACACAGAAGACAGTGATGCTGAGGTTTTTGTTCGTAATGATGGAGCGTTAAAGGGTCTTCAGCTCGACCGAGCACTCAAAGCTTTTGAAGAGGCAGGGTATACGGAAGAAGAGCTTGCCATCGATATTGAAGAAAACAACCTGGATCAAACGAAGCCAGAACCTCGATTGTTCCTAGCTTCTATTGAATACACGCTGGACGGTGACAGTCTTGTAGCAAGAGTGCCTGCGGATCGAATTGAATACCCAGAAAAGTATCCTCTTGGAACGCTGTCTCTTCTTAGTTACTTTGGGGCAGGAAGTTCAAAGGAGGAAGGTTCTCTATTCGTACCGGACGGATCAGGTGCACTCATTCATTTTAACAATGGAAAAACGCAGTATCCTGCTTATCAACAGCCGGTCTATGGTACAGATAAAACCATGGATCGAACGGAAGATGCGCTAAGTACGGAAGCCATAAGATTGCCGGTATTCGGCATTTTGCGGGAAAACGCTGCATTCCTCGGTATTATTGAAGAAGGAGCACCCGCAGCAACGGTTAATGCGGATATTAGCGGCAAGGTAAACAGTTACAACTATGTATACCCAAGCTTTACTGTACTGAATAAGAGAGACATGACTTTGGATGCGAACGGACAACAACGATCCATTCCTTCATTTCAAGAGCGTCCGATGGCGACCGACTTTACTATTCGGTATGCGTTCCTTGGCGGCAATCAAGCCTCCTATTCAGGAATGGCAGCTTATTATCAACAATATCTAGATCAGAACAATGGTCTTCCACAAAAAGAACAATCCGAACAGAATTCGGACAATATTCCGTTTTATCTTCAACTGATTGGCAGTATTTCAAAACAAAAGCATTTTGCCGGCATTCCTTATCAGGCCTTAGAACCTTTAACTACGTTCGAGCAAGCTAAAGACATTATTACGGAATTACAAGAACGTGAAATCCGTGATATTAAGCTGAGATATGCAGGATGGTTTAACGAAGGACTCAATCATAAGGTGCCCGATAAGATCTCGGTTGATCAGGCAATTGGCGGGAAGGCAGGAATGAAATCATTCGCTTTGTTTGCAAAAGAACAAAACATTTCATTATTTCCGGACGTCGCCGTTTTAATGGCCAATTCAGGTTCTAGCTTTAATAAAGCAAAAGAAGCAGCAAGAACGCTCAAAGGGGATCCTGCAACGCTGTATCCTCTCGATGTAGCTATGGGACGCCGAGATCGCAGCAGACTGCCTTCGTACATTATTTCTCCAAAGACAGCAAACGCATTGATGGAAGACTTACTAAAGGAATTCCAGAAATATGACACAGGCGGTATTTCACTGAGAGATCTGGCAGATGTACTTAACAGTGATTTTCGTAAAAATAAGCTGATTGATCGGATAGAATCTGAGCAGTTATCCATACAGTCTCTTGAAAAAATAAAAGAATCGGGGATCGATGTTTTGGCAGAGGGCGGGAATGCTTATACACTTCCATACCTTACAGACATTATGAATGCACCGATGACAAGCAGTAAGTTTAAGATTGAAGACGAAGAGATTCCATTTTATCAAATGGTCGTGCGTGGATACATCGATTACACCGGCGATCCTTATAATCTATCTACGTACACCGATGTGAAGCCATACATTTTAAAAAGTTTGGAATATGGGGCTAATGTATATTTTGAATGGATTCACGAACCTAACTACAAAGTAAAAGATTCAGAAGATAGTCATTTATATGCCGTGAATTACAAACTATGGATCGATGAGGCTTCGGATATCTACCGTGAAGTCAATGCCATCCTGAAGAACGTGAAGAATGAAAGCATTACTCATCATGAGAAACTTGCTGACGGTGTGTTTCGGACAGAATATGAGAATGGCTTATTCATTATTGTGAATTATAATCGCTCTGCCGTTACATTCGACGGGCGAACAATCGAAGCCGAGAGTTATGTGACGGGTGGTGCAGATTCATGAAGTCCTTTATGAAGCTTGGATTGAAAGAACGAACTTACGCACAACAAAAAGCATTTTGGGGATTCATCTATGTCTTGCCATGGGCATTGGGTTTCATTTTCTTCTTTTTGGTTCCATTGTTATCTTCACTCAGATACAGTTTCAGCAATGTAGAGGCAAATTCATCGGGGATTTCCATATCGTTTGCTGGAATGAAGAATTATATCGAAGCATTAACAGTCAATACGAGCTTTAACCGTACATTGACGGAAGCGATCATTAATATGGTGGTCAATGTACCGCTGATTGTCATCTTCAGCTTGTTCCTGGCGGTTCTCTTGAATCAGAAATTTGCTTTACGGTCGATAGCCAGATCGGTGTTTTTCTTACCAGTAATTTTGTCTTCTGGTATCATTCTGAGTTTAGAGAGCTCAAGTTTGGTTCAGGCGATTAATGATCAAAGTCAGAGCTCAGGTATTCTAAGAGGGTTTGGCAGTTTTGAACTTTCGAATATGATGCTTCAGGCGGGTGTCAGTGAAACCATCGTTGATTATTTGACGGGAGCTGTGGACCGAATTTATCAGATTGTCAGCCAATCTGGAGTTCAGATCCTCATTTTCCTGGCAGCCATTCAGACCATATCGCCTCAATTGTATGAAGCATCGAAGATCGAGGGTGCTACAGGATATGAAGCTTTTTGGAAAATTACCTTTCCCATGGTAAGTCCCATTATCCTGGTAAATATGATTTATACCATTATCGATTCCTTCTCTCGTAATGATCTTACGGAGCTAATTCGTAATACGGGTTTCGTGAATTTTAATTTTGGTCTTAGCTCGGCAATGGCCTGGATTTATTTTGTGGCAATAGCCATTATCCTGTTGATCAGCACGTATCTCGTATCTAGAAAAGTCTTTTATCAGGATTAGGAAGAAGGTGGGTAAGGATGATCTTTTCCCGGTTTATATCACTTGACAATTGGAAGAAATGGTTATGGATAATCGTCCGGTTTACACTAATTATAGGATTATCGTTTGTCATTTTGTTTCCGATACTTCAAAAAATTTCAACGGCAGTTAAGCATCAGAACGACTTGTATTCTCCCATTGTGGTGTGGATTCCACAGAATTTCACGCTTGATAATTTTATTAATGCCATTCAAATTATGGATTATTGGGAGACCTTACTGAATACATTTGCATTATCCGCAACAACGACGATTCTGACAGCGATTTCATGTGCATTTGCTGGGTATGGTTTTGCCCGTCTGAAGTTTAAGGGAAGCAATCTGTTATTTGCTGGAGTGATCTTGACGATACTCGTTCCGCCGACTACGATTCTAATTCCTATCTATCTAAACTTAAAAGATTTTAATCTTATGGGCATTATTCCGTTATTTACAGGTGGAAAATCTATTAATTTGCTTAACACGTATTGGCCGTTTATTTTGACATCAGTAACAGCAAATTCACTTAAGGCAGGATTATATATCTTTATCTTCCGTCAGTTCTTTAGAGGTGTTCCTAAAGAGGTGGAAGAAGCGGCCTATATCGATGGTGCAGGTGTAGGTAAAACATTTATTCGAATCATGTTACCGAATGCCGTTCCCGCTATTGTTACAACACTTCTCTTCTCTTTTGTCTGGCAGTGGAATGACAGCTTCTTTACAACAACGTATCTGACTTCAAGTAAGGTTATGTCAACCCAATTGTCTTCACTGCCTTATAATCTGGCAATCGAGCTCTCCGGAGGCGATGCTTCAAAAGCGGATCCATTCTACTTAAGTATGGTGCAAGATACGGGCATTCTGCTTGCGATTTTACCGCTTATTATCATTTATTTATTCGTTCAGCGTTACTTTGTTGAAAGTATTGAACGAACAGGTATTGTCGGATAGTTCAATGAGATCACTTCGAAAGAAAGCGTCTTGCCACTCTAAGAGCTTGTGCAAGGCGTTTTTACTTGTTCAAAACCACGGGTGTAAATGAATAATCATTCTTATGTGGAGGGTGCTATGTCCTATTATGATCAGATTCCGAAGAATATTGCGGAGCAGTTAACGGGAGAAGTGCTGTTTAGCGCAAAAACGGACCTGCTTCGAAGCGGTAGTTTTGGTGAGCAATGGATTGTAGTGACAGACGATGTGATCTACTTGTGGGGAACGGGGGATTTACCGGAACAAATCATATCCTTGTCAGAAATCAGTAAAGCGAGAACCGCAAAAGGGATCGGCGGAGGTACACTGCTTGTTGATACAAAGGAAGGACCTATAGCGATTGGTCGGTACACAGCTGAACTTTCATCCATATTTGGTTTCGCAGCGAAGCTGATTGAAGCTCTTGTTAAAGAAGAGACGATCCCGATGATTTCGGAGAAAGATCTGCCACGGCACTGTCCAACATGCGAATTCCCACTTAGCGAGGGGACACAGGTTTGCCAGTTTTGTATGAACAAAGGCCAGGCGGCTGCAAGAATACTCCGTTACGCGAAACCATACCGATTAAGAATGGCTATAGCGGCGATTTTGCTTATTCTTACAACACTTGTAGAACTAGCACCGCCATATCTAATAAAACTAATTATTGACGATGTGCTTCAGCCGAAGGCTGCGGTCTCGACACTTCTCTTTTTCGTATTAGCGCTCGGAACAACAACCATTATGATGACCTTAATGCAAACCGTCCGTGGTTATATCGGCATTTGGGTTGGCTCGAAGCTGATGGGCGACATTCGTAATGATATTTACAGTTCTCTGATGAGGTTGTCACTCGCCTATTTTGATCGAAGGCAAACCTCCCAGTTTATCGGCCGAGTCAATAGTGATGCAGAATCCATGCGCCAGTTCATGACAGATGGTGTGATGTATGTCGGTGGCGAGATGCTGCGAATCGCTGCGATTTGCGTCATTATTTTCGGTTTGGATTGGCAATTGTCCTTGCTCGCTTTGCTGCCCGTTCCTTTCATCATCATTGTATCTGTTACCATCTGGCCTAAGATTGGCCGAAGGTTATACCAGCAGTGGCGATCCATTTTCCGTCTAAACACGATGGTTGGAGAATCCATGCAAGGAATCCGGGTTGTGAAAGCATTTGGACGTGAAAAGGAAGAGATGACACGTTATGATCATGCCAATCTGGAAGTGGTTCGAAATAATATTAAAACGGAAGGACTTTGGCAGTTTATTTTTCCTGCTTTCCAGCTCATTGCTGGAGTGGGGACACTGCTCATTTGGTATTACGGCGGGGGAAAGGTTCTCGGAAACGAAATTCAGCTAGGCGTACTTTTGGCGCTCGTTACTTATCTTGGGATGTTATTCGGGCCGCTGCAATGGATTAGCCAGATGGTAAGCTGGGCGAGCAATGCATTCACGGCAGCTCATCGTATATTTGAGATTATGGATACACCGTCTGAAGTACCTGAAGCCAGTAATCCCGTACCGATAAAATCGATCATAGGCGACGTAGATTTTGAACAAGTGACCTATGGTTATGAAAAGCATCATCCTGTACTAAAGGACGTAAACTTACAAGTGAAAGCTGGAGAGATGATTGGACTAGTCGGTCATTCAGGTGCAGGAAAGTCAACATTTATTAACTTAATATGCCGGTTCTATGATACGGATGAAGGAACGATTCGTATTGACGGTGTTCCTATTCGGCAGATTAGTCAGCATGATCTTCGCAGACAGATCGGCGTCGTATTACAGGAAACTTTTTTGTTCGATGGTTCGATTTCTGACAATATTGCCTACTCCAAACAAGATGCAACGCCAGAAGAAGTCATGCGTGCGGCAAAAATCGCAAACGCACATGATTTTATTGTTAGATTGCCAGACGGCTACGACACAAGAGTAGGAGAAAGAGGACATAAGCTGTCTGGCGGAGAAAAACAGCGGATCGCGATCGCACGAGCAATTATCCATGATCCGCGAATCCTTATTTTAGACGAAGCTACGGCCTCTGTTGATACGGAGACGGAAAGACAAATTCAAGAAGCAATCAATCGACTCGTGCAAGGCAGAACTACGTTTGCTATTGCTCACCGTCTATCAACACTGCGAAATGCTGATCGACTGGTTGTCCTGGACCGAGGCAAGATTGCCGAAGTCGGAACACATGAGCAGCTGCTCAACCAACCGGATGGGGTATACCGAAAATTGGTCGATGCTCAGAAAGAAATGTCACAGATTAGGGGAGTGGGCGTGAATGGCTGAACATTTTGATATTCAGCTGCTAAGACAGCAGGATATTAACCTCTCAAGAAACAAGGGAGGGGTCATACAGGGGACGGTGAATGAGAAATATTACGATGAACTTATCGTCTATCGCTGTTTCCCATTTCAATATGATTCTTCCTATATCTCCATCCGAAATGCGGAGGACGAAGAACTTGGCATTGTCCGCGAGATTGAGGAGCTGGACAAGGAAAGTGCGTGCGTACTGAAAGAAGAGCTTGAACTTCGTTATTTCTTGCCAAAAGTGACACACATAGACAGTGTGAAAAACAAATCCGGTTTATGGCTATGGGAATTACAAACGAACTTAGGACCGACTCGAATGGTGATGCGAAATCTCCATGAACATCTTCTATATCCAGGAGAGGGCTGGATTATCATAACAGATATGAATGGGAAACGATGCGAAATCAAGGATTGGCGGATGTTAGATTCTCACAGCCAGAAACAGCTTCAAGAAATCATTTAATCCTCATGATGAGAGGGGTACGAATCGATGAATGGAACGCTGAAACTTTGGTATGAAAAAGCTGCGGATAGCTGGAACGAAGCATTGCCGATCGGAAGCGGAAAACTCGGAGCTATGATCTTCGGACGGACTCACGTGGAACGTATTCAATTGAATGAAGATTCGATCTGGTCTGGAGGACCCATGATTCGTAATAATTCGGATGCGCTTCATCATCTTCCAAAGATTCGCCAGTTACTTCATGAGGGACGTCTTAGCGAAGCTGAGAAACTGGCTGCGATGTCCTTACCCGGAACGCCGGAGAGCCAGCGTCACTATGAACCGCTGGGTGATCTTACTATGGAATTTGGTCATGATGAATCGGAAGTTGTCAATTACCGGAGAGAGCTTGACCTTGAGCACAGTATATCTACCGTGCATTATGAATGGCGTGGTATACGTTACGAGAGGGAGCATTTGGCGAGTTTTCCTGATGAGGTCATTGCCGTGCGAATCAAAGCTGATCAAACAAGAGCGGTATCGTTCAGACTCCGGTTTACACGGGGACGACAACGATTCATTGATAGTTTGCATACGGAAGCAGAGGGGCGGCTTATCATGAAAGCCGGAACGGGAGGTAAGGACGGAATTCAAATAGGTTCCGTTGTCGACATACAAGTCAGCGGGGGAGAGGTCACGAACTGCGGGGAGTTCCTCCTTGTCAATCAAGCAGATGAAGCCATCATTCTCGTCTCCGCAGGAACAACTTATCGATATGAGAACCCAGAACTGTATAGCCGCGAAACGGTGAGAAGAGCGAAACAGAAAGGTTATGAAAGGCTGCGGTTAACTCACATTGCTGACTATCAGCGTTTGTTCAAACGCGTCTCTCTATCACTTGCCAAGACAGATGAAGATGATGAAAAGCGGCCTACGGATGTGCGAATGGCTGCACTTCAGGAAGGCTTGGAAGATCTCGGTTTAGTAGAGCTCTATTTTCAATACGGGCGCTACTTGCTCATTTCAAGTAGTAGACCGGGTTCATTGCCTGCCAATTTGCAAGGGGTCTGGAATGAACATTTTACGCCGCCGTGGGATTCCAAATATACGATTAACATTAATACTCAAATGAATTATTGGCCGGCAGAAATGTGCAATCTAGCCGAATGTCACGAGCCTTTATTTGATTTGATAGAGAAGATGCGTCCAAATGGAAGGGTGACAGCACGCCAAATGTACGGCTGCGGTGGATTTGTTGCTCATCATAATACAGATCTGTGGGGAGATACGGCACCACAGGACATTTGGATATCTTCGACAGTTTGGCCAATGGGAGCAGCATGGTTATGTCTTCATCTGTGGGAGCATTATCGCTATACATTAGACCGAGATTTTCTCATAAAATCATATGAAATAATGAAGGAGTCCGCGGTCTTCTTTCTAGATTATCTGATAGAAACTTCGGATGGAAAGCTAGTGACTTCACCATCCGTCTCGCCAGAGAACAAATATCGTCTACCAAGTGGTGAGACAGGTGCACTATGTATCGCTCCATCCATGGACAGCCAAATCCTTGACCATTTATTTGGGGCTTGTATTGAAGCAGCTGAACTGCTAAATATCGATCATGCACTGCGTGAACGGTTTCGTAAAGTGCGATCATGTCTGCCTCAGCCGAAAGTCGGTCGCCACGGACAGCTACAGGAATGGATGGAAGACTATGAAGAAGTGGAGCCTGGTCACCGGCATATCTCTCATCTATTTGCACTTCATCCCGGCTCCAGGATCACTCCGCGAAGTACGCCAGAATGGTCTGAGGCCGCTCGTGCGACGTTACATCGCAGGCTTGCATTTGGCGGAGGACACACGGGATGGAGCCGGGCTTGGATCATCAATATGTGGGCACGACTCCGCGATGGAGAGGAAGCTTATCGTAATATATCTGACCTATTACGTGATTCAACACTGCCGAATCTGCTGGATAACCATCCCCCATTTCAAATTGACGGGAACTTTGGCGGGACAGCCGGTATTGCGGAGATGTTACTACAAAGTCATGAAGGGATCATTGATTTACTACCTGCCTTGCCGCAAGCATGGACCTCCGGGATGGTTAGCGGTCTACGGGCACGCGGAGGATTCGTAGTTACAATTCACTGGGAAGAGAACAATCTTCTACAGGCTGCTGTGCACGCGAAATTCAGCACCGTATGCCAAGTTCGAAGTGAAGGACATCATTTAACGGTTAGGACAGAAACGGGGACAAACATCGAAACAGTAAGGGATGGTGATTTGGTTCGTTTCGATACAATAGCAAATGAAACCTATCTTATTGAGATAGAAGATCATGATGTTGAAAAAGACCTGTGAAAGTATGGATTTCATTATTCTGAGCGAAAAAAATCTACCGTTTAGCAGGTTGTTGTAGATAAAAGCAAAAGCTAAACTTTTGAGGAGAACCATCTACCGCATTACGCCAGTCATCCAATTCTGAATGAGGTTAGAGGGGGTCAGCAAAATTGACAGATCAGACAGTCGATCAGAAGGTAGCCATACCTAAGCTCCATGAGGTTTATAGGGAACTATTTCACATTGGAGCGGCTGTTAATCCGATGTCATTAATTACACAAAAAGATCTGTTGTCACAGCACTTCAATAGTGTAACAGCAGAGAATGAAATGAAATTTGAAAGAGTTCAGCCAGAGGAGGGAAGGTATACATTTGAAGCAGCAGATCAGCTAGTTGCTTTTGCAATGGAGAACAACATGGCAGTCAGAGGCCATACCCTTGTGTGGCATAATCAAACCCCGGACTGGGTTTTTGAAAGTCGTTCGGGAGGCAAAGCTGACCGGGAGACTTTACTTACAAGAATGAAATCTCACATCGATGAGGTCGTTGGACGCTACAAAGGAAGTATTTATGCTTGGGATGTTGTTAACGAAGCCGTATCAGACAGTGGCGAGCAAATACTGCGTAAGTCCAAATGGCTTGATATGATCGGTGAAGACTTTATTGCAAAAGCTTTCGAATATGCACACGAAGCGGACCCGAATGCGCTCTTGTTCTACAACGATTACAACGAATCTATACCTGAAAAGCGAGAAAAGATATATGCACTTGTCAAGTCGCTGATCGAACAGGGGGTTCCCATACACGGCGTTGGTCTGCAAGCACACTGGAACCTGTTACATCCGTCGCTGGATCACATAAGGGGAGCGATTGAACGATATGCGAGTCTTGGAATGAAGCTTCATATTACAGAAATGGACGTCTCGCTCTTTGCTCATGAAGATAAGAGGACGGATATGACTTCACCGACGGAAGAGATTCTTGAACTTCAAGCTGAGCGTTATGCCGGGTTCTTCCGATTATTTAAGGAGTACAGTGATCACATCACTTCTGTTACTTTTTGGGGCGCCGCGGATGATTACACTTGGCTGGATCATTTTCCTGTCCGTAATCGTAAAAACTGGCCATTTCTCTTTGATACACAGCATAAACCGAAAGCTTCCTATTGGGATGTAATTGATGCTGTTGAGTCCTAAGATCGTATAGGGATTTAACTATAGGATTATAAGATAAACGATAAGGGAATAGTGAATTTGCTTGAATTTTGATAATACCGATTATATGAGAGAGGAGGAAGGATATGGCTGTAATGCAAATCAGCTTCTTTTCAAAGTGTATGAAAAGAGAGGTAACTTTCAATGCATTGTTGCCGCTTGATCAAGCCGCAGAGGAAAGTCCAGATTCTAAAGAAAACACGAAAGGTCTGAAATCTCTGTATTTACTTCATGGTTATTGCGGAAGCCATACGGATTGGCTTAGCTATTCGAGGATACGAGAACTTTCCGATCGGCATCAAGTGGCCGTGTTTATGCCTGCGGGAGAAAATAAGTTCTATCTCGATAATGAAGAGAGAGAAGAATGGCTTGGGGAATATATTGGACGTGAACTCGTACAATTTACTCGGCGTATGTTCCCCATATCCTCTGAGCGAGAGGATACCTTTATCGGCGGGCTGTCAATGGGCGGATATGGCGCCATACGTAACGGACTAAAGTATGCTGACCATTTTGGAGGGATTATCGCCTTATCGTCAGCGCTGCTGCCATACTCATTACCTGATATGCGACCAGACGTACACAATGGAATTGCTAGTTACGATTATTACAAAAGTGTATTTGGCGACCTCGATCTTGTTCTTGGAAGTGATAAAGACCCAGAGGAGCTGGTTCGCTGTCTGAAGACAGAAGAGGTAGATATACCGCGAATATACTTGGCTTGTGGAACAGAAGATTTTTTACTTCATGTTAACCAGCGGTTGCATCAATTTTTATTGAGCGAAGATGTCGATCATACATATGTCGAAACTTCAGGTGCTCATACATGGGATTTTTGGAATGAATATATAGCTGATGCTTTGAAATGGGCTATAGAATCAAGAAATGAAAGCGCTGTATCTTGAGGTTGTTAATTATAGGGGGGATAAACATGCAGATGCGTAAATTGGGAATGCTGCTTTGTTGTTTTCTGTTAGTGTTCATGGTGGCATGCAGCAGTGGCGGGGGAGGTACAGCTTCTGATCCAGAACCGGGAAATGTAAGCACTGATGCGGGAACGGATGAGACGAATAAAGATAAGGAAGCAGCAGTAGAAGAGGAAGAAGCCACCGGGACACCTGAGATGGATTTTGACATGGGCGGCCGGACACTTAAATGGGTATCTTGGTACGATGAATCGGTAAAGGAAGATAACCCAGACAGTATTGAAGTGAAGAAAAACTTGGATGCTCTAATGGAAAAACATAATTTTAAAATCGAATATGTTGTAGTCGATTTTGGCGAATATCAAGATAAAGTAACTGCATCGCTCGTAGCCGGCGAACCTCTTGGAGATATTATCAGGGTAGCTAGACCTTGGATGATTCCGACACTGGTTAAGCAGGAGTTATTCCACCCGGTAGATGAATACACCAAGAACGAAAAGGTGTTTATTCAGCAGTACACGAACGAATACTCGCAATTTGAGGGAAGAGGCTACGGATTTAGAACAGGAATTAATGGAGCTTCTTCCGGTGTTTTTTACAATCGTACGTTAATGAATCAGTTAGGTATGAAGCCATTACAAGAGTATGTTAACGAGGACAACTGGAATTGGGATACCTTTATACAGGTCGCTAAAGAAGCAAATAAAGATTCGAACAATGATGGGAAGTTGGATATTTGGGGGCTGGCTACTGCTTCTATTCTTGTTCAGGCTATGGCCGCAAATGAAGCTAACTTGGTTGCTGGTGATAAACAAAACTTGGATGATCCAAAAACATTGGAAGTATTAAACTTCTTGTCTACACTTGCTACGGAATCTGTTGCAAGACCTACTGAGGGAGGAGATTGGACTGAGCCTGGTCAATTTTTCCGTCAAGGTAATACTTTAATGGTTGCGAGCAGTGATTATGAAATAGAAAATTTCGCAAAAGATATGCCCGATTATGATATCGGATTTCTGCCGTTCCCTAAAGGACCAAGTGCTACCGGATATCACTCTCACAACACCATACCTAACTATTTAACCGTTCCAAGTGCTATCGAAAATCCGGATCAAATCGTCTATATTTATGAGAAAATGCATGACTTTGAATCCATGTACGATTATCCGAAACAATCTAGATTCGAGACGATGTTCAGTAATGAGGACGATCTGAACAATGCCCGTAATGCGGGAGAAAGCATTAAAGTAATTGATACCATTGATGGTTATCCTAGCATGCCTTATTATGAATTTGGCGGTGAAATTTTAGAAGGCGTGTCCGTATCAACGGTTGTTGAGAAATACAAAGAACCGTTCCAAGCGGCAATTGATGAAGTCTGGAAAAAGTAAAATAGTATAACACACGTAATAGAGCAGTCCGAGCGGAGTCTGGTTATAACTTCGAGCGGACTGCTTTTTATTAAAACAAGTTTACATCGCAAATTTATTTAGAGAGGGGTTCCTAATGAACAGTGGAAATAATATAGTAAAAGTAGTAACGACAGGAACGGAAGGTCCAAACATCGATAAAATTGAAGTATCTGCTCAGTATTAATTTTAATGAATAAAATGCAGCTGGTCAGTTGATCAGCTGTATTTTTTAGAATTTCGTGCAGGAAGGATTTTGCAGTTGGGATGTCAAATATAAGTGTTCTACTGTTAGGAGGATGTGTGTGAAATGAGAGACCAAGCTATGAATAGGGGGACTTTTTTAAGATATTTATCACTAATCCTCATGTGTGTTTTTATTCTAATATCAAGTATCGTATATACACGTTTCTTTACTAAAGAAGAAATTCCTGATGGAATAACGTATACCCAAACAACTACTGACAATGGGGTTACTCTACACGTATTGCAGACGGAACCAGATCATATATCGCTGCTGACGATAAACGACAGCATTCTGCGTTCGGGCCAAAGTGGAATCAATGGCGGATTCTTTTGGGAAGATCAGTTGCTCAGTATTGCAGTGATGGATGGTGTGCCTACTAGCGGAAGTGTCAAAGAATATGGATCAGGCTGGTTTAACACCAAATACGACCGTGGAACGATGGTATATGATCGGATCACAAAGAAGGTTGACGTTCAGCGAGTTGCAAGTGCCGACGATCTAACGATTACAGATGAGACAAAGTTCTGGGCTCAAGGCGGAGTAAGTATGAATATAACGAACGATGACAGTTGGTATGACGTTGCGATTAATGAAGAAGGACTGCCGTTTCCTGGCGACAAGCGTCTTCGCAGCGCAATGGCTTATGATACATCGGGAGACATCTACCTCATTGTTTCTTCTACCAAATCTACGGCTGAGCAATTTCGTACTGCGATAAAGAGTAGTATTGCCGTTGGAAAATTACAGGAAGGCATTTTTCTAGACGGGGATGGTTCCTCACAACTGCTCGCCGGTAACGTTAAGCTGAAGGGTGATGATAGAAAAGTGGTGCAGATGATTGCTGTAAATGGAGAGGGGCGCTAGAAATGTACAAGCTAGGATAGACACGGCATAATATCGTAAAATAGATCAATTTTAAAAGATAAGTCTGCAATAGTTTGAGATTAGGGGGCGTAATTTTGATAAGTGATAAGAAATCAAGGCGACTTGATTTTGTTCAATCTCTAGTTTTTGATAATCTTTTACTAGTTAAAAACAGTTTAAAGCAACATCAGTTCTGGTCACAACTGTCTGGGGTTTCAAATTTTGCTTCAATGCTTGCTATAAGGAGAGGACAAGACTCGGAAATCGCTGCAATCGCGGGGTTACTTCACAATTATTATTTCGTCAAAACGGGAATAAAGACCTTTCCAGGCCACAATAGTGCTGATGCTGTAAGACCCATCCTACGCAGCTCTGAACTCTTTTCTGATGAAGAGATGTCTATCATTCTTAGATCTATCTTTTATCAAGATGATCAACAGCGCAGCCATGGTCCCTATGAGGAAATTTTGAAAGATGCTATTTTGCTGCAGATGTACTTTCACAATACGGATAGACATGTACCTACAACGGATATACATAGACTACAAAATGTACTTAGAGAGTTAGGGATGCCGGAAGAAACAGTAAAAGCGGTTGCTACCGCCAATCATATTGATTCGAAATTAATAAATTCACATAGGGAAGACAGACGTTCTATGCTTGCTGATTATGCAGAAACCTTGGCCAAGAAGAATATTATAGGCGTACCTGAAAATGAGGTTTACCGAGAGATTTGCAAGTATTGGCCAGACGCTGATATTTATAAAGTGCTGGAGAGTAACTGGTGTGCTGCATTTGTATATCACTGCTGTATGCAGGTGGGTATACTACTGCCGATTCGTTATCCGAACCATATGTATCGGCTTGCCGGGGTTGGAGCGCTGCTAGATTGGGCAAAGCTGCCCGAAACTGGATTTTTTTATGACGTTAATCAAGAAGAGTTTAATCCGGCTCGTGGTGATATTGTTATTTTTGAGAAACTACTATCTGATCAATCTCATGATCATATCGGAATTGTGTTAGCTTGTGATGATCATCAAATTAAGGTTGCAGAAGGTAATGTAAATAATAAGAATGTTTCCGGCGTTCTATATAGGGATAGAAGTCATTGTATACTTGGGTATATTCGAATAGGGGACAGCTACCAGTATCAATTCTATGGAGAGTACATCCCCATTCCATAATTTCAGGCGGAGAAAAGGTGTGTACAACTGCTTAACAATAATTGCTTAAGCAAACGATATGTAAAGATAGAAACAACCAGCCTCTTAGTCTGAGACTGGTTGTTTTATTTATTACTCCGCATTGTTACCGATGCTGCTTAATAGATTCCAAGACCATTTGGCCAATTCCCGTACCATGAGTAATTTACTCGTCTTTCTTGCTCAATATCACTGAGTTTGTATTTAACAATCCCGTCACGACCGACAAAGATCGGTTTATTTGTATTTATCTCATAAAAACGTGCCCAAATTGCTGGAGCAGTCGGATCACTCGTCACGATGACATCATCGCTCGTTTTTACAACTTTGATTCCAGTAATTTTCACAGCTTTGAACCAATCTTCTGCAGCTTTAATTGAATTGGCAATTTGAGTTGTAGAAGATCTCGTCTTGAGGAATTTAACAATCCCCACACTTTCTTGGCCGGAGAGAGAAGGAACTTCGTATGCTCGTGCCCCAGCGGGCTTTAATGTTACTGAATCATGCTGTTGTCCCCAAACCGTTAGCTTTCCATTGACAACAACCTGCATTTGCAAAATAAGGCTTACACCTTTTGTAACTGCCGTATTACATTTTCCCGCTAAAGTGCTATCGATAAAGGAAAAGTCTCCTTTTTTGTTAGCAACATCATCTAGCAGTATCATTACGTTAATCATGGCATTGTCATTAAAGGTAATGTGTTTATGATAACCGGAGCTGTTATACACTTGCGGCCAGCCGCCATTTGCATATTGCATGTTCAACAAGAAATTGATTCCTTTGATCGCTGCAGCAGAATACTTGCTGTCTTTCGTTTTTTGATATTCTGCTGCTAGTCTTCTAATCTCGGTATAAGTGGCCTTGTTATCAATCGTAGACTTGGCCCACTCTCCGCTGGTTGTCGTATAATCCTTTTTCCAACCGCCATCGGATTGCTGGTATTTTAGAATGTCGGAGATGCTTGCGGTTTCCCCAGAACCGGCATTTACGGCAGAAGGAGATAGAAACAGGATACTTAAAGTGGAGAAGAACAGTGTTAAAGCGAGTAGAAAGGGAATTCGTATGATTCTTGTTATACGCAGGTAAACCAGCTCCTTTGTTCATTTTGGTTTTACATGTGAAGCGAATACAATGTACCAAACCAATCATAATCCACTGGGAAAAAGAGTGGTTAAACAGGCTTAGAAATAGAATGTTGTAAACGCTTCCATATAATATACCTTATTATAATAAAACAGAAACAAAATATGTCTATTTTTTGCAATGATTAGATAGTAATTTCAATCGCTAGATAAGTTTAGTTGGAACAAATGATTAGTTGGTGCGTTTATACAAGTAGAAGGATAAGGAGGGAAGTCATGCGTAATTTACTTTCTATATTTTTACTAGCCGTATTATTATCTGGATGTGCTTCTGAACAAGACCTTACCTTAGAAACTGCTACAAGCAGGGCACTAGATAAGGTTCCTGGCTGTGGAAATCACCTAGAAACCTTTAACAAGGTTAATGAAAGCCAAGAAAAGGAAGATGGATTTGTTATCACCATTCAGCAAGACTGTGAACCAAAAGACGGAGAGGGACCTCAGATGCGTTCGGATTACACCTATTACGTGACTAAAAATGAAGTTAAGATCGTTAAAGATAATAATTAGATTCTTGGATGGTGTTACATTGGTGGCGGAATATGAATAAGGAGAATGATAATGAAAAGGAAAATAAATGTGATTTTACTAATTTGTTTATTAGTGAGCATCATGACAATTTCTATACCTTCAAATGCATATGCTTGTTCTTGTGTAGAGCCTATAAGTGTTCAAGATGAATTTAGTCGATCAGAAGCCGTTTTTTCGGGACGCGTAATTGAAGTAAAGGAAGAGAGAACAAATAGATTTCTATCGAATGCTGTATTATTTGAAACCAGTGAGATCTGGAAGGGTGGTTCAGAATCTCAAATCATCATTCGTACCGGTGGCGGTGGAGGTGATTGTGGGATTCAATTTAAAGAAGGAGAGGATTATTTAGTCTATGCGAAATCATCTTCTATGTATGTTGACAGAGAAGAGCTTGTAACTATTATTTGTGATCGGACGAGTGTATTAGCTCAAGCAGAAGAAGATTTAACTATTTTAGGTGAAGGTAAAGCACCTACAGAACAAGTGGATCTTTCAGGGGAATTGAATAATATAAGCTCAAAAATATGGATGACAGCGCTTGGAATCGTATTGATTGTTCTTGTGGCTTTCTTGGTAGGTAGAAGAGTAAGAAAAAAATAAGCTAGCTTATTTTACATTCATTATCTAACTTGGTATATTTTACAGGATTCATTAATCGGAAGGAGGATAAGAGTGGCAATCTTTCAGTCAAGAAAGACAACATATAACAGGTCAGTAGAGTGGATAAAGGAACATGCTCATCTTGTGGATACCTTGTCCGAAACTAAATCGGATCATTTCAACTTTTTAGAGAACATTCTAAAGGATAAACGAATTGTATGGCTAGGTGAAAATGGTCACGGTATTGCTGAGCATAATCTTCTTAAGACCCAATTGATCGATTTTCTTTATCATAAAATGGGATTTAAAGTGATAGCATTCGAGAGCGGGCTTATGGAATGTTATACCTCGAACTTCCTAAAAGATGAACTTTCACTTGATGAATTCATAGACCATTCTGTCTTTCCGTTTTGGAAAACAGAAGAAACCTATTCATTATTCCAATCATTAAAAGCTAACGAGGACTTTAATCTGATCGGTTTTGATTTTCAGCCCTCCAGCAAACAGAGTCTGTTGATAGCGTTTTTAAATAAAATCAATATTGATTTTCCATTAGAATTTATACAGAACATACAAAAAGTAGAAGAAAACATAGCCCATTGGTTTGGCCGAATTAGCAATTATACAAGAAGAAGGAAGAGGGTACCCAAAGAGACATTGCAAGAATATAAACTTATTCAAAGTGAACTAAATGAGATTATAGATCAATTACTTGATCTTCTAATGGAGAAGAAAAAGGATTTTATTAGTCTTGGTTTAGACTTACCCTTTACATTCATTCATAAAGAACTCGAAAATAGACGTCTTTTCCTAAATCATTTAACAGATAACTTTCAAGATTATATGAAATATCGGGATCAGGTCATGGCAGCTAACTTAGAATGGATTTGTAGTGAATTATATCCGAATGAAAAGATAATGATTTGGGCTCACAATGCTCATATTTATAAAAATTACCAAGCATCAAATCATTACAGACCAATGGGTTCATTAATAAGTAAAGAGTTAATGGATGACTCCTATTATATGGGGCTCTTTATGTATGAAGGAGAGGCACATTTATTGAATAGAACAGTCTATAGAATTGGCCCTCCTCCAAAAAAGAGTCTTGAGAATTATATGAATCATACCGATTCCCCTGTTTCGTTTCTTGATTTCTCTAATGTCACGGCACAACCATACAATAAGTGGATATTTGAGAAAACACTGATCCTGGAGCATGGAACGGTAAGGAAATTTATTATTCCAGCTGAGCAATTAAGTGGAGTGTTTTTTGTAAAAAAGGTTTCACCACCTCGCTACCTATAATCGTCTGTACATCCAAGTAGAGACGTTAACCAAAGTAAAAAATGCACCTTACTAAAACTGAATTTAGTAAGGTGAATTTTAGAATAAGTGAAACATGATAACCGGATTATGATGTAAGAAATCATGTCCAATGATTTGTCTTCCATGTTACAGAATAAAGACATTTGTGTTCATCTTATTTTGTATAGTTATCGAAGTAACCTTGGATGTAGATCATTGGTGTTCCTTTGTCGCCGCTGCCTGATGTTAAATCAGACAATGAGCCAATGAGATCGGTTAGTCTACGAGGCGTTGTTCCTTGAGCTTCCATTTCACCAACGAGATCGTCGTTCTTGTTCTGGATGAATGCAGTGATTGCTTGTTGTAACTCTTCACCACGAAGATGAGAGAAATTGTTATCTGCCAAGTACTTCAGTTTTACTTCATTTGGAGTACCACTCAGTCCCTCAGTGTAAGCAGGGGAGACAACAGGATCTGCCAGTTCCCAAATTTTACCGACTGGATCTTTGAAAGCTCCATCCCCATAAACCATGACCTCAACCGTTTTACCAGTTAATTCTTTCAATTTCTCTTGAATACGATCAACGATCGGTTGACAATTATTCGGGAATAATTTCACGCTTTCTTCCGTTGCTTTATTAGACCCAAGCAGACCATATGCTTCGTTAAAGCCGCTGCCATTAATGGATTTGGATAAAATATCATCAAGACCAAATACTTTTTCGGCACCATTGTTTGTTAAAATGCGTTTGGTTCTGAAACGGGAGTGAATATCACAAGTCAGAACATATTTTGTATACTCTAAAATGGTTTTAGGGTTATTAGAGAAGATGACCTCGCAAGTTGTACCTTCTGCTTCAATAAGAGATTTGTAGTATTCAATGTAGTCCACACCTGTAAATGGATGTTTTTTATAACCAAAATGTTCGCGGAACTGATCTTCTGACAATACATCCGTCCAAGGATTAATACCTTTTACATCCAGTTCGTCGATGTCTACCAGGTGATTACCAACTTCATCCGCAGGGTAGCTTAGCATTAAGATGACTTTCTTCGCGCCTTTTGCAATCCCTCTCAAGCAGTTAGCAAATCGGTTACGGCTAAGAATTGGGAAAATAACACCAATCGTTTCGTTACCGAATTTTTCATTTATATCCGTCGCAATATGGTCGATTGTCGCATAGTTCCCTTGCGCACGAGCAACAATGGATTCCGTTATGGTAACAATGTCACGATCCTCAATCGAAAATCCTTCGCTTTTTGCTGCATTT
Organism: Paenibacillus sp. J45TS6; assembly: GCF_018403285.1. Lineage (GTDB taxonomy): Bacteria > Bacillota > Bacilli > Paenibacillales > Paenibacillaceae > Paenibacillus. The sequence continues at coordinate 120,630 of NZ_BOSJ01000005.1, forward strand.
AATAGCGTATCCACTACGATTTCTTCAATAGAATCACCTTGGTTAATGATCGGACCACGAAGTCCACGTACAACGGTTCCTACTGCTCTTGACATAATAATCTCCCCTTTACCGAGTTCACGTTATGTATCTTAGTAACGAAATGTTTAAACACTATGATTTTACTATACCTCTGAAAAGTGTTATAAGTAAAATTAATATTTGTAATGTTTGATATAAGGAGAATTAATATGATCGGAAAATTAGATTTATATCGTGTATTTAATGTCGTCAGCCAGCACAAAAGCTTTTCTAAAGCGGCAGAAGAACTGTTTTTGACCCAATCTGCAGTGAGCCAGGCAATTACAAAACTTGAGAAGGAGTTAGAAATACCACTTTTCTATCGAACGTCAAAAGGCGTAGTTCTAACAACAGAAGGTAAATTATTAAATGAACATATTAATTCTGCACTAGGGATTATTCATGCCGCAGAAGATAAAATGCTGGAGTTCAAGTCATTAAAAACAGGACAGCTGCGAATCGGAGTAGGGGATACCATCTCTCGTTATTATTTACTGCCTTACCTAGAGAAGTTTCACAAAGAATTCCCGGGCATCAAATTAAATATTATAAATGGAACGACAATGGAAATCTGCGAGTTTATAAAAACAGGAAAAGCGGATCTTGGAATCTGTAACTTGCCCATTCAAGGGGATCATCTAGAGGTCATTCCTTGTAAGGAAATTCAAGATATTTTTGTGTGTGGAGAGAAATACAAAGAACTGATTTCAAAACCGGTTAGCTTAGAATATTTGATGGACATGCCCCTTATCTTTCTAGAGAAAAAGTCGAATTCAAGAATGTATGTAGAAGATTTTTTGAAAAAAAGAGGGCATCATCTTTCTCCCGTCTTTGAACTTGGATCGCATGATTTAGTATTAGAGTTCACAAAAATAAATTTGGGCATTTCCTGTGTCATTAAAGAGTTTTCAATGGACTATTTAGAAAGAGGAGACTTACACGAGATCATACTAGAAGAGGAAATCCCAAAAAGAAATATTGGCATATGCTATCTAAAAAATGTTCCATTATCACGTGCAGGGCAGAAGTTTGTGGAAAATATAAACCAAAGAGCCCAGTCTATTTAGACTGAGCTCTTTGTTATTAAATTCAATCCAATTCAATTTACACTTATTCTTCAGTTAACTAATTTTCTGGAATATTATTTCTCAACCACAGTCTCACCTTCAATTAATACCGGCTGATAATAAGTGCTCGTAGGAAGATCTTTTTTACCTTGTAATTTCTTGATAACCCAATCTGCTGCATCTCGTCCCATTTTTTCTTGCGGGTGTGTCAGCGTAGTTAGTTTAATGTTTGCATTTTTTGCGATATAGGAATTATCTTGACCGATAATAGATAATTCATCCGGTATCGAAATATCCAGCTGTCTGCACACGTTTACGACTTCGAGCCCTACCTCATCGTTATAACAAACAATTGCTGTCAGCACATCTCTATTTTCAATTAAGAAATTCTTTATGTTAACAGATAAATTCTGCTTTGACTCTGTATCAAATGAGAGCACTTGCTCAGGTTGAAACCGTAACTTAGCTTCACCGAGCGCTTTAATATACCCCTTCATTCGATATTTACCTTGTAAGTCATCCATTTTTGAGATAATTCCAATTTTTTTATGTCCTTTAGATATTAATTCTTTTGTAGCTAGATAGCTGGATTGTACGTCATCAAGACAAAAGAAAGGAACTTCGAGTTCTTCATAATAAGCATTGATCATAATGAAGGGAACATCTTGTTCTTTGAATGTTAGGTAATAAGCAATATTGGGATTGTATAGATTACTTTTCGTAGGTTCAACAATTAAACCGTCTACTCCATAAGAGAGCATCATTTCTAATGCTTTTTTCTCTTGTGCGACATCATTATTTGTACTTGCTAGTAGTAGCGAGTAATTATCCTCATTAAGCCTTCCTTCAATACCACGGATAATGGAGGGGAAAATGTAATCGGAAATATAAGTCGTGATGACGCCAATGATTTTATTATTGGAATTTCCATTCGATTTAGATCGGTACTGGTTACTGACATAAGTACCAGATCCTTTTTCACTTCTAAGAAAACCCTCGTTAGACAGTTCTAAAATCGCTTTTCGTACGGTCTGCCGGCTAACTTGGTATTGCTCTTGTAATGCAGACTCTGTAGGAATTTGTTCCCCGACGTTATAAACGCCTGAAAGAATATTACTTTTTATATCGTCAATGATAAATTGATATTTTGGTTTCACTAAAGTTCACTTCTTTCATCGTTGTTAGTTAATACATCAAATTTATATAAAATAGTTGTAAGTACAAATTTCATTCATCTCTAATCAAAACAATTATTTTATCTTATTTATGTACAAAGTTCAAAACAATTATATTATCTAAGCAGCTTTATGTCACATAATATCTTTATGTATACATAAATTCCAATAAAGAGGAACTAACGTAATTAATTTGTATGTATATCTTTTAAATGTTGTTGACAAATGTACGAACAAAAAATATACTGAATCTGTCAAAAGGAAAGCGCCTTCTTTCGATTAAAAGGTTTTTAAAAGTGCTATCTGAGAGGGGACAACCGTAAGAATGAGCCAGCTAAATATCAAACAAGCAATTACTAAGGGAGAAACTTCACTTGGTATCGAATTTGGATCCACACGAATCAAAGCAGTCCTCATTGCGAATAACTTTGAAACGATTGCTTCGGGGAGCTACGAGTGGGAGAACAAGTTAGTCGATGGGTTTTGGACGTACAACTTAGAGGATATCATCAGTGGGCTACAAGCAGCCTATAGCGAAATGAAGCAAGAAGTAGAGAAAAAATATGAAGTTACACTACAAACGATTGGTTCTATTGGATTTTCCGCAATGATGCACGGTTATATGGCATTTGATGAAAATAATCAGCTGCTTGTTCCGTTTCGGACATGGCGCAATGCGACAACCGGTGCTGCAGCAAAAGAGTTAACAGATCTGTTCCAATTCAACATTCCAGAACGTTGGAGTATTGCTCATTTATATCAAGCTATTCTTAATGAAGAGGAACATGTGCCTCATATTCGTTTTATCACTACGTTGGCAGGATTCATTCACTTTTTACTTACAGATCATAAAACAATCGGCATCGGTGATGCCTCTGGTATTTTCCCAATTGATGAATCAACAAAAGATTACAACGAATCGATGATTAGACAATTTGATCATCTTACTTCAGCCAAAGGATACCCTTGGAAGTTGCAAGATATTCTGCCTGAGGTATATGTCTCGGGTGAAGAAGCTGGTAAATTAACGGCAGCTGGAGCCAAAATCCTTGATAAATCAGAACATTTACAACCAGGTATTCCACTTTGTCCTGCTGAAGGCGATGCGGGTACAGGAATGGTTGCTACCAATAGTGTCAGAAAACGCACGGGGAACGTCTCCGTAGGAACTTCCGTGTTTGCGATGATTGTATTAGAAAATGATCTTTCCGAATTACATCCGGAAATTGATATGGTAACCACTCCAAATGGCAGTCCTGTTGGAATGGTACATGCCAATAACTGTTCTAGTGATATTAATGCTTGGATGGGGCTGTTCCGCGAATTTTCTCAAGCGATGGGTTATAAAGTGGATACAGAAAAACTATTCAGTGTCATGTTTAATAAGGCACTAGAAGCGGACCCAGACGGCGGCGGACTGCTAAGCTACGGTTATTTTTCCGGCGAAAATATTACAGGATTAGAGCAGGGACGACCACTCTTTGTCCGCACCCCTGAAAGTAATTTTAATTTAGCTAATTTTATGAGAACCCATCTTTTCACTGCATTTGGAGCTCTTAAGATCGGAATGGACATTCTGACGAAGAAAGAAAATGTAGAAATCGACAGCATCTTAGCACATGGCGGTTTATTTAAAACTCCTCTCGTTGGACAGAAGATGGTTGCAGCAGCACTGAATGTTCCTGTGTCTGTGACAAGCACAGCTGGAGAGGGCGGCGCATGGGGAATGGCCATTCTTGCATCTTACATGATTAATAAAGATACAGATGAAAGCTTAGAAGATTTCCTGGACCAAAAAGTCTTTAAAGATGTTGTGGCCGAGGAAGTTCACCCGGATGAAGTTGATGTCAAAGGTTTTGAAATATTTATTGAACGATACAAAAAAGGTCTGGCGATTGAGCAGGCTGCTGTAGACAACTTAGCATAAAAGGGGAGGGAATCCGGTGTTAGAACAACTAAAAGAAGAAGTGTTTCAAGCAAATCTCGAACTGCCTAAACAAGGACTTATTAAATATACATGGGGCAATGTAAGTGCGGTCGATCGTGAAAGCGGTTTGTTTGTAATTAAGCCCAGCGGTGTTGACTACGAAACGATGAAAGCTAGTGATATGGTCGTTGTTGATTTAGATGGCAACGTCGTGGAAGGTGAGTATAGACCATCTTCGGATACTCCAACTCACGCAGTACTATATAAACATTATCCAGAAATCGGCGGCATTGTTCATACGCACTCTCCATGGGCAACCATCTGGGCTCAAGCGGGTCTTGATGTTCCGGTCATGGGTACTACACATGCAGATACATTCTATGGTTCCATTCCCTGCGCACGATTCTTGACACAAGAGGAAGTTGACCGCGGTTATGAAGCGGAAACAGGACATGTCATCATCGAGACTTTTGAAAATCGGGGTATCGATATTATGGCAGTACCAGGTGTCTTGCTTAAGGGTCACGGACCATTTACTTGGGGAAAAGATGCAAAAACAGCAGTAATGAATAGTGTTGTACTGGAAGAAGTTTCGAAAATGAACTTATTTGCTAGAAACTTAAATCATTTTGCTGAGGAATTACCGCAGCGCATTCTAGATAAACATTATTTGCGTAAACACGGAAAAAACGCTTATTACGGACAAAAGTAAGTTAACTGAATCAAGGATATCGTTTTACTAACTTGAAATTGATTTCACTATAAATAATTAGAAAAGAGGATTTATATGACAACAGTTAGCACAAAACAATTTTGGTTTGTTGTTGGTTCACAGCATCTATATGGAGAAGAAGCATTAGCTGAAGTAAAAGCTCATGCACAAGAAATGACGGATGCATTAAATAATAGCGGTGTTCTTCCTTACCCGCTGGTATTGCAAGATCTGGCCGTAAGTGCAGATAAGATTACAGACATTATGAAAGAAGTTAACTATCGTGATGAAGTTGCCGGTGTCATTACTTGGATGCATACCTTCTCACCAGCAAAAATGTGGATTCGCGGAACAAAACTGTTACAAAAACCTTTACTTCATCTAGCAACTCAATATAATGAAAGCATTCCTTGGGCAACCATCGATATGGATTTCATGAACCTCAACCAAGCTGCTCATGGAGACAGAGAGTACGGATTTATTAATGCTCGCTTGAACAAACAAAACAAAATTGTTGTAGGTTACTGGGAACGTCCTGAAGTGCAAAAACAAATTGCAGAATGGATGGACGTAGCGGTTGCTTACAATGAAAGCTTCCATATCAAAGTTGCTCGTTTTGGCGACAACATGCGTAATGTAGGGGTTACTGAAGGAGATAAGGTCGAAGCACAGATTCAATTTGGCTGGACGGTTGATTACTTTGGTATCGGTGATCTTGTTGAGGTGATCAATGAAGTTACAGAAGAAGAAATTAATGATCTGTTTGCTGAATATACAGAATTGTATGATTTTGAATACGGTACTTACAGTAAAGAAGATTGGGAAGCAAGTGTAAAAGTACAAATCAGCTATGAGATCGCGATCAAACGTTTCTTGGATCAAGGCGGCTACAATGCTTTCACAACAAACTTTGAAGATTTACATGGAATGAAACAGCTTCCTGGACTTGCAGTTCAACGATTGATGGCACAAGGATATGGTTTTGCTGGAGAGGGCGACTGGAAGACAGCAGCACTGGATCGTTTGCTCAAAGTCATGAGCCACAATAAGTCTACAGGCTTTATGGAAGATTACACTTATGAACTTACAGCTGGACAAGAGTCCATCCTTCAATCTCACATGCTTGAAGTAGATCCAACACTCGCTAGTAGCAAACCTAAAGTAGTCGTATCTCCACTCGGTATTGGCGATAAAGAAGATCCAGCTCGTTTGGTATTCGACGGAAAACAAGGAGACGGGGTTGTCGTATCTATGGCTGACTTCGGTACACACTACAAACTTTTGATTAACGAAGTTACTGCTTTTGAACCAACAACACCAGCTCCAAAACTTCCTGTAGCTCGCGTGCTCTGGAACGTGAAACCTAACTTCCAAGATGGGGTTAAAGCTTGGATCGAAAATGGCGGCGGTCACCATACCGTTGTATCTCTAAACTTAACTACAGATCAAATTGTAACTTACGCTAAACTCGTAAACCTGGATTATGTAGTCATTAAGTAATCATTTATTATTATCATAGAAATCTAGATAGGTAACAAAAAAAGTGTCATATATTTGCAGCCGTCCTATAAAAGGGCGGCTTTTTTCTGTGGGAGTCGATTTACATGTGAAAAGTGAAGTAAAACCTTTAATTTCATAATAGTTTTGTATGCGCTTTCAAATTATAATCTATCCGACAAGGAGGTGATTCAACCGATTCGAGAAATAGGTTCAGGAATTATGACACAGGCAGAATAGGTATGTTGCTATGGAAACAAAAAAACAACCAAGAAACTGCTGTATGTTGTAAAGCAAGAATGAAACAAAAATAGGTCAGGAGGTAGTTTATGTTTAAAATGAAAAAGAAAGTTGGAGCGGTAATCCTTGCAGTGTCCATGAGTTTAGGAATATTTGCAGCAACCTCGAGTGCAGCAACCGATTATTGGCAAAATTGGACAGATGGCGGCGGAACCGTGAATGCGGTCAATGGCTCTGGCGGGAATTACAGTGTCAACTGGAGTAATACTGGCAATTTTGTTGTCGGTAAAGGCTGGACCACGGGATCACCGACCCGTACTGTAAATTATAATGCGGGTGTCTTTGCTCCTTCAGGTAACGGATACTTAACCCTCTATGGATGGACTAGGAACTCATTGATTGAGTACTATGTCGTTGATAGCTGGGGCACATATAGACCGACGGGAACCTTTAAAGGGACCGTGACTAGCGATGGAGGTACTTACGATATTTACACGACAACAAGGTACAATGCACCTTCCATAGACGGAACACAAACATTTACACAGTACTGGAGTGTTCGTCAATCTAAAAGACCAACTGGAGTTAACTCAGCGATCACGTTTGGCAACCACGTTAACGCATGGAAGAACGTAGGGATGAATTTAGGAAGCAGTTGGTCATATCAGGTATTAGCAACAGAGGGTTACCAAAGCAGCGGCAGTTCGAATGTAACCGTATGGTAACACTTTAACCGAAAGAATAACATTACAGTTTATATAACGAAAAAAGAGGAAGTCTTTCGGCTTTGCAGGAGGAAAGTTATAGGTCCATGCGGCCTATAACTTTTTTCTATACGGAAAAAAGGAGATAAGCGAATGAAAAAGCGATCGATTTTCTTTTTATCATTATTATTCGTTCTAATTAGTGCTTGTTCGCAAGAAAAGTCAGCAAAAGAAGAACATTTTGTACTCGTCGAAGGCGGGTCATTTCTAAATAAAAACTCCAATTATTATGGCGAGAAAGTAACCGTCCCAAACTTCTATATGAGTAAATATGAAGTGACTCAAAAAGAGTGGGTGGAAGTAATGGAAAGCAATCCTTCTAATTTTAGAGGGGAACAATTACCAGTAGAAATGGTTAGCTGGTATGACGCGATAGAGTATTGTAACGCAAGAAGTGAAAAAGAGGGTTTGAAACCATTTTATAATATAGAAAAGAACAAAAAAGATCCAAACAATAAGAATGAAAATGATCCTATAAAATGGGACGTTACGATGAATGAGGGAGCTAACGGATACAGACTGCCGACAGAAGCAGAATGGGATTACGCGGCAGGCGGAGGACAAATGAGTAAGGGATACACATACAGCGGCAGTGATCAAGCAGATGAAGTATCATGGTACTGGAGAAACGCAGGAGATAAATATTTATCAGGTGATTGGAATTGGCCTGCGATCGAAAATAACGGAACAAAGACAAAAGAAGTAGGGCTTAAGGAGCCTAACGAGTTAGGAGTTTATGATATGTCAGGTAATGTAAGAGAATGGTGTTGGGACTGGTATGAGGACCAGGACAATAGCAACTCTTTCCGTGTCGTGAAAGGCGGCGGTTGGATCGGGGATATTAGCAGTAATGAGATATCTTTCCAAGGTAAATTTGATCCAAATGGATTTGGGGCTGATCAAGGATTTCGTGTTGTTCGGGGCGAGTAAGACGCTGCTACACGAAGTCTATGCAATTAAAATGAACCTGGAATATTAAGGTGAGAAAATCAAAGTGCTTCTTTTAACAGGAATTAAACAATATTGATCTGCTCGAAGTCAAAAGAGTATTGAAATGTCGGTATTAATTTACTGTACAAATGCTTCCCTCTTACGTAAATTAATGAGTAAGTAAAAGTCATCATAGAGAGGGATCAATATGTCAAAGATGAAACGGGGAGAAATTTGGTCAGGACTTTCGCACACACGTGATTACGTAGTAACTCAGTTAATTGTGACACGTGAGGAAACGGAAGATGAGGAAGGACCGGAGATCGTAACAGTTCAATTTTTGCGTGGAAAATCTAATCATATTCTCGAAGTAGAAGTGGATGGTCAAGCAATAGGTGCGGATCGTGCTGTCGTTATGTTAAATACAATGAATACGATACCCATATCTAATCTAAAGGAAAAGATCGGATGTTTGTCTCCTGAGGACCTGAAGAAAGTTTTATCAACCATCGTCAATGTTATGTTTGATTTCAGTCGTGAGCTTAAAAAATAGTATGTTGAAAAGTCGCTGTTGGCGGCTTTTTCTTCTTGACGAATAGGTTCATACTTAGCACAATGGTAAAAGGCTGCCGGAACACGGCAGCCTTTTAAGCGAGTTTGATGAAGTCACCTGGATTTTTAATAATATAGAAGAGAAAAAGAGGGACCCATTAATGGACACCACGAAAACCCAAGTTCTGGTGGTTGATGACCACGCACAGGCAAGGAACGCAATATGTGAGATGTTAGGATCAGTGGAGAGATTTGAAGTCATTGGTGTAGCCACCAGCGGTTTACAAGCTATCGAATTTGTGGAACGGAAGCTTCCAGATCTTATTCTTATGGATATTGAAATGCCCGAACTGAATGGGTTTGAAGCCACAAGACATATTAAAGCGCGTTATCCCTTTATTAAGATCGTTTTGGTTACGGTATCTGTTGATATGTTGAATCTGCTTGAAGCACTTAAATACGGGGCTCAAGGTTATCTGCTTAAGAACCTCAATCAATCCACTTCGCTCGAATATTTAGACTGCGTAATGAATGAAGCAGCACCTCTAAGTAGAGAACTAGCATACGAAATTTTGAAAGAAGTGCATATTACAGAAAGAAAGGAAACGATAACTCACCTTACCTCAAGAGAGCGGGATATTTTATATGAAGTGGCTAGAGGTTTAACGAATAAAGAGATTGCTTTAAGATATGAAATTTCGGAATATACGGTAAAAAATCATCTTAAGAATATACTGCAAAAGCTTCAAGTTCAAAATAGAGTCCAACTCACCCGGTATGCTGTGGAGCAAGGACTTATCTAAGGCAATGCTATGATTTTTGATTTATTTTAGTAAAGCGGCATGTTAATTTGGTCATGTTCTATAAAAAGATATGATGAAGGTCACTACCTGTCAAAGTAAGTAATTTATTTCACAAAGTTGTCATTTCATTGTCAGCTATTTGTCAATTCTTATCCCCCTATCGAGCCATGTGTGATTCTTCACTCCTAGGTATAATGTTGTAGTTATTCACACTAGAAGGGAGTAGTACATCATGGATGTGCTTGATTTAGCAAGGATTCAGTTTGCTACAACTACAATTCTGCACTTTGTATTTGTGCCGATATCCATTGGATTATCTTTGATGATAGCCATTATGGAAACCATGTACGTCGTGCGCAAAAAAGAAATGTACAAAAAAATGGCTAAATTCTGGGGACATTTTCTTCTGATCAACTTCGCACTCGGAGTGGTAACCGGTATTTTACAAGAATTTCAATTTGGAATGAACTGGTCGGAATTCTCACGATTTGTTGGCGATGTATTTGGTACACCGCTTGCGATTGAAGCTTTGCTTGCTTTTTTTCTGGAATCCACATTTATCGGACTCTGGGTATTTGGATGGAATAAACTTCCTAAGAAACTGCATTTGATGTGTATGTGGCTCGTAGCCATCGGTACAATGCTCTCTGGATTCTGGATCTTGACGGCGAATTCTTTCATGCAGCATCCCGTTGGATATGAAGTAATTGACGGAAGAGCACAAATGACAGATTTCTGGGCAGTAATTACGAACGGACAAGTATTGTGGGAGTTCCCTCATACTATTTTTGCTGCGTTTGCAACTAGTGGATTCTTGGTTGCAGGTATTAGTGCTTGGAAACTTCTTCGCAAAAAAGACGTGGAGTTTTTTAAATCTTCATTTACTACAGCAGTTATCATCGCTGGGATTTCCTCGATGTGTGTAGCGATGTTCGGTCATGGACAAGCTCAATATCTTGTTGAAACACAGCCTATGAAAATGGCAGCAAGTGAAGCACTTTGGGAAACGAGTGATGATCCTGCTCCTTGGACTGTATTCGCTCTGATCGATACAGAAAATCAAGAAAATAAATTTGAACTTAACATTCCTTATATGCTGAGCTTCTTGTCTTACAATAAATTTTCCGGCTCCGTACAAGGAATGAATGAACTGCAGGCACAATATGAAGAAACTTATGGACCAGGTGATTACATACCGCCTGTTCGAACAACATTCTGGAGTTTCAGAATTATGGTTGCCAGCGGAACTGCGATGATTCTGCTTTCATTTTACGGTATTTATCTTGCGATGCGCAAACGTCTCGATCAAGCACGTCCTTGGTACCTGAAATTAATGCTTTGGTCGATTGCACTGCCATTTATCGGTAACACTGCTGGATGGATTATGACAGAAATTGGTCGCCAACCTTGGACCGTTTTTGGTCTGTTAACAATTGAAGACTCTGTATCCACTTCTGTCACTAGTAATCAGGTTCTGTTCTCTGTCATTTCCTTTACGAGTCTGTACCTAATCTTACTAGGTGTTTTAGCATTCCTGTTCGTGCGTGAAGCTCGTAAGAGTCCTTATCAGGATGACAATGCAATACCGACGATAGAGGATCCATATACACATCAAGGGAGAGATCGTCATGTCACTGAATGATTTATGGTTTTTACTGATTTCTGTTCTTTTTGTAGGTTTTTTCTTTCTCGAAGGATTTGATTTTGGTGTGGGCATGTCTCTTGGTTTCTTGCCTCGAAATGATACGGAAAAAAGAATGCTGATTGGTACGATTGGCCCATTCTGGGATGCAAATGAAGTATGGTTAATTACCGCCGTCGGAGCCATGTTTGCTGCATTTCCACATTGGTACTCTACTCTGCTCAGCGGTTATTATTTATTTTTTACATTCATTCTTCTTGGACTTATTTTGCGCGGAGTAGCTTTTGAATTTCGTCACAAGATGTCAAGTAATGGATGGAAAAAAACATGGGATATTAGTATCATGATCGGAAGCTTAGCAACACCATTCCTAATGGGTATGATTCTTGCCGGCATTGTTCAAGGTGTACCCATTGGTAGTGATATGAATATTGCAATCGAAGGAAGAAATCTGGTAAATCTCTTTACCGTATGGGCTGGTCTTGCAGTGGTTATGTTATGTCTGCTTCACGGACTTGTCTTCATTTCCCTGCGTACAGAAGGGGAACTCAGAGAACGTTCACGTAAATATGCATTAATTACGCTGCCGATCACAGCAGTATTTCTTGCTGTGTTGGCACTTCTTGCTTCTAGCTCCACGGATCTGTATACAAAACGCGGCGGCTGGCTCATCGCAGCAATTATTCTAGGCGTTGTAATTTTTGTACTGGCTGCATTATTTTTACGAAAAAAACTAGAGAAACAAAGCTTTATCGCGACAAGCCTTCTTGTTGTACTCACTTTTGCTACTTTGTTTATTGGACTGTTTCCACGTGTAATGGTTAGCTCTTTAGACAGTGCCTTCGATCTTACCATCTACAACGCGGTATCTGGTCCGTATACTTTGAAATCGATGACGATAGTGGCCGCTATTTTCCTTCCATTCGTACTCGGTTATCAGTGCTGGAGCTATTATGTATTCCGTAAAAGAGTATCTGAGAAGGAGCTTGCGGAGCACTAATGGACAAATCATGGTTCACTTTACGAGGGATTAAAATTCATCTGATTGTTCTCGGACTGATCTCTCTGCTCCTTGGTGCAGCGATTATAGGTCAAGCTCTGTTTCTCGCCCAAGGAATCAGCATGTTATTTCAGAAACATCCACTAGATATGGCTTATAAGCCATTCATTCTATTTTTCATTTGTCTCTTTGCTAGATACACGATCGTCTGGATGCAGCGAAAAGTAGCTGGGCGGTTTGCAGAGGAAGCAACAGAAAGAATGAGGGAACAGCTGATTGAGGGCATATTTGGACAACATGAGGTATGGCACACTTCTGGCAGCAGTGCGGAGAAGATTACGCTGGTCATGGAAGGGGTAGATAAGGTTCGCACTTATCTGGAGCTCGCAATTCCTAGGTTCGTAGATATGATGGTTTTGACACTCGTACTCTGGGGATGGACCATGAAGCTTGATCTTATATCGGGTGGCATTCTAACGGTTACCTTACCTCTTCTTGTTACATTCTTTATCCTGCTTGGCCTTGCAGCAAAAACACAGGCTGAGCGACAATGGACATCTTACCGGATGTTGTCCCATCACTATACCGATGCACTTCGTGGTCTGAAGACCTTAAAGTATTTAGGACGAAGTAAAGATCACGGGAAAACGATTGGCTTAGTCAGTGACAATTATCGAAAAGCGACGATGAAAACATTGCGAGTTGCTTTTTTATCATCTTTTGCTCTTGATTTCTTTAGCATGTTATCTATTGCCATGGTTGCAGTAAGCTTAGGGATCAGACTTATTGACGGATCTATGGGTTTTACAGCAGCACTCACGGTTCTCTTACTGACTCCTGAGGTATTTTTACCTGTGAGAATGCTTGGTTCGGACTACCATGCTTCGCTTGATGGACGTGAAGCATGGCAAGCTATTAGAAATATGCTAAATACGCTAGATTCGAATAGAAAAGATAAGAAAGTGAAATCAGAGGTTGAAACTATTCATAGGGAGAGAGTTCAGCCGCTTGATTCAGATCCATTTCATTTGTCCTCCGGTTTTTCGATTTCATTGTCAGATATAGTTGTTACGGGGGAGAATGAGCATCCTGTATTAAATAGAATTTCGGCGAGTTTTTCAGCACAGACAGCTAAATTAGGCTTGATCGGCATGAGCGGTGCTGGAAAAACGACTTTGCTGCACTTACTGGCAGGATTAATCGAACCAGCAGAGGGAGCGTTTCAGGTAAATGGAATCAAAATTGAAGGAGATGTACGGCTTCTGTGGCAGCAGCAAGTCGCTCTTATTCCGCAGCATCCTCATATTTTTAGCCAATCGGTTCTGGATAATTTGCGATTTTATTGTCCAGATGCTACTACCGAGCAAGCGGAAGAAATAATTGATGTGGTAGGCCTTCGTTCGCTTATTGATGCACTGCCTTCAGGTATTCATGAACCAATTGGGGAAGGCGGCAGAAGTATTAGCGGGGGACAAGCACAGCGGATTGCTCTAGGACGGGCTTTGCTCAGCAAGCGACCTATTCTTATTTTGGATGAACCGACCTCTCACCTTGATATTGAGACCGAGTGGGAACTAAAGCAAACGATACTAAAACTGCTTGCAGGCAAACATCTGCTGCTTGCTACACATCGCCTTCATTGGATGAAAGAGATGGAAAATGTATGGCTTATGAACAACGGTGAGCTTACAGATTGCGGAACTTCTAATGCCTGGGTAACCAAGACAAAATGGAGCGCTGGATTGGAAGAAGGGGTAGTGAGCACATAAAATGCAGAACATCAAACAAAAGAAAAGGAAAGAGCATCCATCGTGGGTTACTCCTTATGATAAGGAATATGCGGGGTTGTTTTTGCTTATCATTATTCTGTCCTTTTTATCCGCAGGCTGTGCCGCTGCCATGATGTATACAGCAGGCGCACTTATATCAAAAGCTGCACTGCGTCCGGAAAATATACTTATGATCTATGTTCCCATTATACTTGTCCGAACCTTTGGATTTGGTAAAGGGGTTATCCAGTACGCAGAACGGTTGCTGAGCCATAGTACCATTTTAAAGGTGCTTGGGCGAATGCGTGTAAGAATGTATCAAACAATTGAACCCCATGTGCTGACGGTTCGGCGCAGTATTAGTACGGGTAGAGTGTTAGGGCTGTTAGCAGAGGATATCGAGCGGCTCCAAAATTTATATTTAAGAGCACTTCTACCTTTGTGTTCTTCCATTTTAATTTTTGGCGTTGGTATTGTTGCGCTTGGAATGTATGATGTGAAGTTCGCATTATTATTAGGATGTTTTGTAGGTTTTCTCGCATTTATCATTCCATGTATTGCACTTTTCCGTACAATGAAACGAAGACAGGAATGGAAAGATCGGCGCAGCCGTTCTTATCAGGAACTTACCGATGCCGTATTAGGATTGACTGATTGGGTTATGAGCGGGCAGTCCCGCTTATTTATTGAAAAGTTCAAGAGAACACAGCAAGTATCTGCGCGTATCAATCAATATTTAAGAAGATATGACTGGCGACTGAACTGGTTTGTTTATAGCCTGTCTGGTCTAGTTATCATTTGTATGACTTTATGGGCTGGTACTTTTGCTGAAGCAGAAAAGCTTGACGTTGTATGGATTGCTGCGTTTGGCTTAGTTGCCTTTCCGTTAATGGATACCCTGCTTCGTACGAGTAATGCCATTATGGAACTTCCGGAATATCGCAGGTCTATCGAGCGAATCAAGCAGATGGAACAAGATGCAAATATGGTTGCTCAGGAAATGAAATATCAAGTCACAGCAGATGAAGTAAACCCTTTTGATAACATGGCGTCTGTTATGCTTGAATTGCAGGAGGTTGGCTTCCGATATCCAGAGACCAGAGAATGGGCGGTTCGTAAGGTAAACTTACAGATACCTCAAGGAAAAAAGGTCGCGATTCTGGGTAGAAGCGGTTCAGGCAAGTCAACACTTCTTCAGCTGATCCAGGGTTCGATTTTATCATCTGAAGGCAGCGTACTCATAAATGGCGATGCTGCTAGGGCGAACCAGAATAGGTTATTCTCATTTTTGAACCAGTCTCCTTATCTATTTGATACTTCTGTTGCCAATAATATACGTTTGGCATGTCCAGACGCTGATGATAAGCAAATACACCAAGTGATTCAGATGGTAGGGCTTGATCGTCTTATCGATAGTCTTCCACAAGGAATTCATACATCAATGCAGGAGGCAGGAAGCCGTTTCTCAGGTGGAGAAAGGCAGCGTATTGCTCTGGCGCGTGTATTGCTCCAAGATCGTCCAATTGTGTTATTAGATGAACCTACCGTTGGACTAGATCCGATCACAGAGAAAAAATTGATTGATACCATACTTGACTTACTGAAGGATCGTACACTTATATGGGTTACTCATCACCTAACAGGACTGGAGCAAATGGATGAGATTATTTTTATGGAGGATGGTTTCGTAAAAATGAGAGGAAACCATCAAACACTGATGGCAAATGAACGATATCGTAATCTATACGCACTGGATCATTTTTCTTATTTATTGTGATAAAAGCTTTGTACGATTATTAGATGTGGCATGATGATCATATAGATCTGCAGATATGAGAGGGCGAATGATAGTTATCATTACGCTCTCTTTTTTATTGTGACACTAATCATAGAAATGGATGTTGAATGTTCTCTATTCCTCAGAAAGCAGACATGTTGATTCTACCCATCTAATATTATTGATAAAAGGTAATTATTCAAAAATATAGAATTAAATCAAAGTCGAAAATAGTATTCTAAGGTGGTGAATTACAGAAATTAGGGAGAGACAAAGTCAAGGTTAAGATTCGAGAATTCAGGAAGGAAGTGTATTGATTGAAAAAGTTTAAGATTTGGACACTGTCCACCATTTTACTTACCACTTTTTTTGTTCCGATCTCGAGTGTAGCGAACGCAAGTCCTGTAACGAGTTTAGTAGGGGGAGAGACTCCAATATCACTTGAAAATGAGTATAAGTTTAATTTTACTAATCAAGATATGCCTGGATACAAGGCCGTTGTGTATGATGAAGAACATGGTGTGCCTTTGTATGACTCTTCCGTGGGTTATGGCTTTATCGAGCAGACCAGTGCGATGCCAGCACGGGAAGTGCATACCGATTCGATTACATCCGATGGTAATGGTTTTTTCATCACAGAACCTAGTTTTTATGCTGAACCGAAGTATGAAAAGGACAATTACAATCATTACGGTATGGCTTTTCGTATTCAGGCTCCTCCCGGCGCGTATCGTGTATATGTAAAAACAACATCTGATGCGGCCGACACAACCGTATCGGTATCTGGTATGCAGACCAGCCGCTTGCTGAAAGGTGGTTATTGGGATGCAGCGAAGCTGGTGCCTATCAAATATACAGCTGAAGCAAAAGGGAAAGAGTGGACTTATACGTATGTTAACGGACGAGATTTTTTAGATATAGAAATCGAACCGAATAAATTGAATACTCCGGTAGGCATTGAAGAAATTGTATTGAAACCCATATCACCTCAAAAACGTGAACCTGGAGATCGTCCAACGATATTTCTACTCGGGGACTCCACTGTTAAATCATATACCTTCGAAGAAGCTCCGATGAGTGGATGGGGCCAAGTCATTGACTCTATGTTCCACTTAAATAAAGTTAATATCATAAACTACTCTATGGGTGGTCGTTCGTTTAAGAATGCGTATACAGAAGGACGTTTTAATGATATTTTACTAAGTGGAAAAACCGGAGATTATGTGTTTATCCAGTTCGGTCATAATGATGAAAGCACAGATGAGTTCAGACGTTATGGCAGAGGATCAACGGAAGCCATGTATCAATCGTATCTTGAAGAGGTTTACCTGCCCGCCATTCGTGCCCAGGGTATGATCCCTGTTCTCGTAACACCAATGTCCCGAATTAAAGGGGATGCGAGTCCTGGATATGTATACACGAACTCTTTCAAGACTCGGCAATTTCCCGATATTCTGAAACGAATTGCAGAAGATAAGGAGATCACACTGATTGACCTTAATTCTGCAAGTGTTGCTTATTACAACGAGATTGGTGTAGAAGCGACAACAGCGATGTTCATGTCGATTGAAGCAGGAGAAACACCGGGTAAAACGAGTGACGGAAGTTATGCAAACGGACATCCATCGAAAAAAAATGACGGAACTCACTTCAAAGAAGCGATGTCAAAACAATATGCAAGAATGATCGTTACAGAGCTTTTGAATAGGGAACAAGAAGGGGATGCGACTGCTGCTGTCCTTGTGTCTTATCTGCAAGGCAATGTAAGGCGCGCGGCTATATCAGGGGACTGGACTAAGATTTTTCCTGAGATAACGAATGACACAACGACAGGTAAAGGGGCATATTACCGCAATCAGATTGAAAAATTAATTCAACTCGGTGTGATGAGTAAAGACCGTCGTGGTAACTTTAATCCAGAATCGACGATAACAGTAGATGAATTTGTTGAAAGCCTTTCCAAACTGATGGGAATGAAGAAAAAGGAATTTTCAGAATACAAAGATGGAGATTTGTCACGAGAAATGATGGCCTCCATGTTAGGTGATGCATATCATAGGAAATTCCCGGTGAAGCCGAAATATATGACGGATTATAACGGAGCGAGCGTAATACCCGGAGATCCTAATTATGATCCAAATCTAGATCCAACGCTTAGAGGAGCCATGTACTATCCTTTAGTATCGTGGGAGCAGCTTGCAGATACTTCAGAAGTTAACCCCGAGTGGATTTCAAAAGTGAAGGATGCTTATGAACTTGGGCTTATTCGATCGGAAAAAGGAATTGCCAGAGGCAAGATGATGAACGGAAATGAATTAGAACCGAAAGCTGCTGTTACTCGAGAAAAGGCGGCGAAGGCACTTTATTTTATGTGGGTGCTTACGAATGAAGTGAATGTAGAAAATGATGTTGCTTCTCTAAAATAGTGGGGTCATGATTTTCTTTTACTCTGTGTAAAAATATATATAGTTGTAATAGGATGTATGTTACTGTTGAATATATGAAATTAGATTCACTTGGAGGTAAACAAGAAATGTGGAAGTATAGTTTTATATCAGGTATAGCATTGATTGCATTAAGCGGTATTTTATTCACTGCGGAAAGATTTATTGCTGTTTTTGAATATATTGGTGAAGCAGCTCCAGTAAAAATAAATGGTTCTGGGTCTTATCCAAATGAGCCTACTATGCCGGGTGTTTTTGATAATATATTCGTAGGCGGCTTTGTTTTACTAGGGTTAATTTTATTAATCGTGGGAATTAGTCAGGGATATAAGAAAGCAAACTAATATAAATGACGAATAATGAATTACGATTACTAAGTCTTCTTCATCGTAATTTTGAGTGCTCATATTCAAAGTTGACACTGTTATTTTTATGTGATTAAATGGTAAAAATTGGAAACCATACAAACAGTGATGAAACGGTTTATTATCACCAAAGTAAGAAAGATGAACAAATGCCTACAGAGAGCCGGTGGTTGGTGTGAACTGGTGCAGACATCTTTCCGAATTACACTTTCAGAGTTGGAAAAGTGAAAAATGAGCGAATGCTAAGTAACTTTTCCCGGCTTGATCGTGCCGTTAAGAAAATGAAGCGAAAGAAGTTACGTATACTTCTTTAATTAGGGTGGTACCGCGAGACAATCTTCTCGTCCCTTTATGGGATAGAAGATTGTCTTTTTGTTTTCTAATTATAAGGAGGAACAACAGCGAGAGGTTGAACGGCAACTTAGTATCATCAAATAGCGAGACAAAGCGAAGTGTGGTTCTAGGGGCGGTTAAGATAAATGGAATCAAGATTCTAGATCCTTATGAGCAGGTCGAAATTAACAATGGAGACATTATTCAGTGAGGAAAAAGAAAGTTTGCTAAAATTAGTCATAGCTGAACACATCAATCAAATCAAATGTAGTACCGGATTCTGAACGTTATGAAATCATTATATTATGGAGGATTATCATGTCAGACGAAGTGAATAAGGAAATACTTGAGGAACTGAAAAGAATAAACGAGAAACTAGATCATCTAAATAGCAGGAAAGGTCTGTCGACACCATTAGCAATTATGGCGATCGTATTTGGATTTTCATTTGTTGGACCGCTTATTTTGATGCTGATAGGCGTTATTTTCTAGAGTCATCGGTTTAAAAGATTTTTGCAGAACGATATAGGGACGGTATTCAATAGATATTGTATTTGGATTTGAATGTAAATATATGGTATATTCATCGTGTTAAATAGAGAACACCATATAACGAATCCTATCTTTTTTTAAGTGGAGAGTTCGGTGTATCTTAAGGAGATGGTTAAGATGATCATGATTATTTTGGGAGTCATAGTAATTTCCCTTACGTTGTATGATTTCAAAAAACCTGACTCGAAATTGATGCGAACCTTAAAGCGTGTCCCTGGCGGCGATAAGAATGTAGACATAAAACAAACCAGCTCCAGCTTTGCAATGGGTGTAAGTACGGGTGTAGTGTTTATCTTGATCGGTGTAATAGCAAAGATATTACCTCTCTTATGAGAGACACACTTTCCTTATTAGAGGAGCAGTATTAAATGAAACTTTTCTTATTATCAGTTTCCATAATTGTATTGCTTTGTACTGCATGCAACAACGAGACAATAAAGAATGAACCCAAACCTAAAGCAGCTATAATTCAATTTGAAAATGAAGAAGATAAAAAGTTCCAACAAACTCAAAATATGAGTCTATATGATGCTGATGTTACAGATAAACAACAAACCTTATTACTAGATCAAACCGGAAAGTTCACTAGTGGTGAATATAAGATTTCATTCTCTTATACGCAAGGGTATGATTTAAGACTTTACCTCGAAAATATAGAAGGTGTAGCTTATGATTGGACTTTAGTCGATAAAGATGGGCGTAAAATTAGATCTGGAAGGGTCTCTCCTGATGACTCCCAGCTTGAAATCATTCCAAATGCTGAGGATGCTTTTGTTCTTAGGAGTGGCATCTACTCAATATCTATGATTAGTATAGACGGTTCAAATAATAGCTACAAAGTATCTGTGAATTCCATTGATTGCTTTGAATGTGGTTCTGAGAGATGATATGATCATATGTTTTTGCAGGTGATTATTATATGAAAAGGAGCTGTATTTTGTATGCCAAAGATTCTTAGCTGTTATCCGGAAGGTAAACTGAAAGCACTCACGATGAGCTATGACGATGGTGTCTTATCTGACAAGAGACTTGCATCCATCTTTAACGAGAATGGAATCAAGGGAACCTTTCATATCAACTCGGGGATGTTTGGAGATACGAGGTATCGAGCCAGGCTGACGGAAGAAGAGTCCCTTGAAGTATATCAAGGTCATGAAATATCCGTACATACAGTTACCCATCCTTCAATTGCTCGCTGTCCTAAGGAGCAGGTCCTTTATGAAATCATGGACGATCGAAAGAATCTGGAGCGGCTATTTGGGTATCCCGTTAGAGGAATGTCTTATCCTAATGGTTCGTACAGCCAGGAGATCATCGAAATGCTTCCTATTTTCGGAATCGAATATGCAAGGGTTGTACAGACAACGGGCGGATACCAGCTTCCAGAAAACTTTTTGGAGTGGAAAGCCACCTGTCACCACAATCAGAATCTGATGCAGCATGCAGAAACGTTTGTATCACTGCCTCGAAAGAATATTAACCTGATGTATGTATGGGGTCATAGTTACGAATTTGATGATAAAGACAATTGGGATGTTATAGAACAGTTTTGCGAGTATATTGGTGGGCGAGACGATATTTGGTACGCCACGAATATTGAGATTGTTGATTATGTAAAGGCATACAAGAATCTAAGGTTTTCAGCAGATCAACATTTGGTCTTTAACCCTTCTGCTCAGAGTGTATGGGTGCTGCTCGATGAACAGCCTGTTGAAATTCCTGGGGGACGCACACTAACGTTATTCTAATCTGTATAAATTCGTTCACTAAAATTAATTGAATAATCGAGAAACGATAGTGTAATTAGGAATAAAACAAAGCTACCTACATCCTGGGTAGCTTTTTACGTTAAGTTTAACATCATAAGTCTAAATAGGACCTAAACTGAAAGTTATTATAGTTATAGTATACCAAGCCTTAAGGAGTTCGTATTTTGTAATTATTAATTTTATTTTTCCTGAGAACGAACCGTACCGTTTTGTCCTGGATGGATACTCGGTCGCGGAAATGGATGGCAGCAGGATTTCTTTTAAGCCTTCTGAACTAACGAAACCTGAAACATATAAAATTCTGAATGATACAGTTGAGCTTGTCGGGACTTCGCTCGAGAAATCGCAAATCGACGATAGTTCGTATGAAGTGGCCGTCTCATTATATGGCGAAATGGAAAATGAGATAGGTTTTGAACAATGGAAAGCACATGATTCTACAAGACAGTCTTATGATATTAGTATGAGGGGATCATACGCATTAATAAATACTCTAGCTGATAGTTGGAGAAATGGATTCATTGGCTTGGGGGATCGCAACATGCAACAACCTTTTGAATTCCAGATTTTGGGGTTAGATCAAATTCCAGAGGAGATTACCTTGGTTAGGGAAGTCGTGAATAAACGATACAGTGATGATCTTGATTGGTCCGTATTAATTGAATGATATAAAGAGAGCAAGGTCATAAAATGAATACTAGTGGTGAAATAAATTAGGGTCACCTCTTGCTTAAGAAGCAGGGGGTGACCCTATTTTATACTTTCTATTCTGAGTATCGCTTAGAAAGCTTATTTTTATGAGATAGAAAAATATCTTCAAGAGAAATATTATATTTATTTGCTATAACAGTGAGATTGCCTAGAACATCGCCTAATTCCTCTGTTAACTCTTGTTTCTTATCCAGATAGGAACCGGATATTTCATCGGGACGATCTCTGCCGATTTCCAAATCTCTTATTGCGCGAGCCACCTCACCCGTTTCTTCTGCTAAAAACCCAATTCGAATGAAAATATCTAACTCAGACCATCCTCTTTGTTCATAGTATAGCTGAACCCACTTTTGAAATTCTCTTATATCCATATGTATTCATCCTTTCTATTACTCTATTTAGTTTAACATATAACAATTTGTTTGATACAATATATGGTATGAGGGGGAGAGTTAAATGAGAAAAATAGCTGTATTTTGTGGATCGAGCGATGGAACAAGTGTTGAGTATAAGGAGGGGGCTAAGAGATTAGGACAAGAATTAGCGAGACGTAATATTGGCCTTGTATATGGTGGAGCTAGTGTTGGGGTCATGGGAGCCGTAGCGGATGCAGTCTTAGAAAACGGGGGTCATGTTACTGGTATTATGCCTAGATTTCTAGAAGAAAGAGAGATATCACACAAAAGTTTAACAGAACTCATTGTAGTGGAATCCATGCATGAAAGAAAAGCGAAAATGGCTGAACTAGCAGATGGATTTATCATGTTACCAGGGGGTCCGGGCACTTTAGAAGAGTTCTTTGAAATTTTCACGTGGGCACAATTAGGACTACATCAAAAACCCTTTGGTTTTCTCAATGTAAATCGATATTATGATCCGCTCTTAACGCTATTTGATCATATGGTGAAAGAGGGCTTTCTACAGGATAAATACCGAGGAATGGCGATATCTACGGAGGATATAGGTGAACTTCTTCAACTATTCCATACTTACGAACCTCCTGCAATCAAAACATATATTACAGAGCAACAGACCTAAGTTAGGCAACTATGAATTCAAAATAATTTATGGGGAGATGTCATTGTACCCTTTATATATTTATAATTAATCTTTAATCAAAGAACATAAGCTTTATTCATAAAACACATAAACTTCATATTAGGGCATTCTCCAGATGGGGATTGAGGTTTTCATCTCATCCGTAACCCATCATAGTGGGATGCTCTTTTTTTATTAGTTGAATCAATTTCATAGTACCTATAGTTACAAATTTATCGGTTTAATGAGTTATGAAATTGATCCAGTTGTATATTATTTGAAACATTCTCTTATTCTGGTCCGTTAACTTTTATAGAGAAGTTGCTGAGCATGTATATATGCAGTTACGTTATCCAAAGTACTGGTGGTTAGTTATTGGTTTATTAGGTTTTGGCTGACAGGTAACTTAAAGTTATAGGAAGGGGAATGGGTATGATGAGACGTAGATCTTTTAAAACAGCAATATTGAGCGGACTGATAGCGGTGGTTACTTTGTTAATGCCCGCGAACCTCTATGCTTCAGATCTATCAGGTAACAACGAGAAGATATTGTCTGATGTCGTAGCCATCTCTGGAGGAGAGAGGGCAGTTTATGCGATCAAAAAAGATGGTACGGTCTGGGCATGGGGTGGTTTTCGAGATAGCGGGTTACTCGGAAACGGATACACGGTTCCATCTACGTCTCCTGTTCAGATGAAGATCGACAACGCGAAAGATATTGCAAGCGGATCTAGACTTACACTGATCTTGAAAAAGGATGGCACAGTCTGGGCAACGGGATCAAATGAAGATGGACAGCTTGGTATTGGGATTACATCTTATGACAAAGCATTAGAACCTGTACAGATAAAAGAGTTAGTAAATGTGAAGGCGATTGCGGCTGAAAGTAATCAGAGCCTGGCACTACTTGAGGACGGTACAGTGTGGCAATGGGGAAAGACAGATCGAGTAAATCCCCCTTCTAATAAACCTGTTAAGGTTGAAGGGCTTTTTTCTGGTTTGGATATTTCGGCTGGTAATGGATCGGCGATGATGCTGGATGATCGAGGGAAAGTACATGTATGGGGGACGAGGCTGTTCGACACGAACCCAGACAAATTAAGAAATCCAACAGAAATAAGTGGAACAAAGGAATATACGGCAATTGCTACATCTCGGCAGAGAGGAGCTGCTATACAAACAGATGGAACCGTATGGACATGGAACAACTCAAAACAGTTTCCTACTCCGGGGGAACTGCTGATTCCGGTAAAAGTCCAGAGGACAGAAAATGCGCGTCAGATTGTCGGCGGTAGCAGTTCTTCTTTTAGCATCATTAAAAAAGACGGTACAGTATGGACATGGGACAGTTACTGGGATGGGCCTTCTTACAAAGCTTTACAAGTTAAGGGAATCAATGATGCAGTGGATCTGGCAAGCAGCCAGTTTAGTGGTCATTACGCACTTCTCGAAAACGGGACAGTTATGAAATGGACCATGGAACTTGGAGAGTCATCTGAACCGAAACCTGTTAATGCTCCTATAAAAGTGGTCATGAAAGGAGAAACACTAAGTTTAGTCATTCCACCGATCATTATCAACAATGTTAGCTATGTACCGCTACGAGGAGTATTCGAACCGCTAGGCGCTACTATTGAATGGAACCAAGGTAACTTCACAGGTGTGGTGAAAAAAGATGATATTACGATTGAGATTAATACTTCTTCTGAAGGAATGAAACTGAACGGAAAGACTTTAACGGGCGAGTTGAAACCCATAAGTGTGAATTACGTGACAATGGTTCCTCTTCGCTTCCTTTCAGAAACGTTAGGAGCCGAGGTCAAGTGGCAGTCAGATAAGAATACCATTTATATTAATCTACCAAAGTGAAGATCAGAAACAAGACGAGAATAAACTTTCTACAAGGAGATGAAAAAAGATAATGTATCTGATCGCACAAAAAAATGTTGGAATTGTTAATCAGCTCATTGATATTTACAGACAATCAGAAGTCTTGTTTTCACCAGAGCAAAGTTCTACTCTTCAACAGAAGATAAATATTACAACCATAAAATCGAAGCTCGAACAAGTTCTTTCGAATTGTGATCTTCAAGATTTGAAAACTATTTATGCGGTAGCTTCCATTGGAATTCATGAAAGAGGGGAAAGACATCATTTTTATAATAACACGATAGAAATTATTGAGATCGAAATTAAAGAGAATGAGGAAGAGCTGCTAAATAAGCATAGTAGGTATATCGCGCTGCTTACGTATGAAGAGTTAATAGAATACTTTCTATCGGTAGTAACCCTAGCTCCCGGATTAATAGAAGGAAAGAAAATCCTAAAACTGACTTGAGGTGTTTACTGTTATGATGATTGCAATTATGATACATGAGGATCCATTTTACTATAATGTAATCGATGAGGTTGGTACTAATTTAGAGAAATTACAGCAAGAGTTTGATAGCTGGATGAGTATGATCGAAGGAAATCACCCATTTAGAATATATACAGAATTTGTGGAAAGAGATGGAGAGATATCATTTGCTGATTATGTAAATGTCTATGGTCCAGATGACTTTATTGGCTGGCTTAATGTTGACAAATATAGTGATAAAGTTGCGATTAGGGTCAAAAATACAGATGATATCGTGCCAGAAGCAACAATACGTTTTTAATAGGTGTTGATTATTTCAATTTTTTAGAGGAGCTTAGCCAACAATGAGTATACATAAAGTAGATAAACGAAAAGCACGGAGAATAAAACGCAGGGCTGCTGCAAAGTTACGAAATAGTAGTCTTGTTAACGAACTGAACGACAATGAAGTCGGGAGGATCTTTGGGGAAGCTTTATTTTCTTTTCTAAATGAACATCGACACAAGCCGCGTTTCGAACTGTGTACGATTAGCAGAGACCAAGGTGTAACTTGGACAGAGGAGAATATAAATGTAGCTATCACCGACCCGAATTTGTCCATTTTAAAGGTGGGGGATTGGATTAAAAATAGAGAAGATGAAAGCATATCTGTTGTTGTAGCTAATGAAGGCGAGAATAAAATACATGGTGCCTTTCAGGATGAGCCTGATTCCCCTCTGTATCTCCCGGAAGGTCATTTATACAGGAACGTAATAATTAGTAGCTTCTAAAATCTAGGATAAAGAGAATAAGAAATAAAGCTAACTTGGGATTTAAGTTCACTCGATTGAGCCAATATATGAACTCAGAGATGCTAACTCAATAAATAAAATAATGTAACAGTAGTCGAGTATCCGGCTACTGTTTTTTTTCATACGCTCTTATAATATTTTATTTACCATCCACTTTATTTAAATGCTAAATATTGACATAAATTACGTCATCGTATATATTATTGACATAATTTATGTCAAGGAGGCTCCTTTGAAAAATTTATTTACTAAAACCGTTTTGGAATATTTAGTGATGATTAACGATCAATCCTATTCTGGCATTGGCCGCGAACTAAACATTACACCACAGCAATTCTCGGATTGGATCAAAAAAAGAAGACCAATTCCACAGGAAAGAGTCCGACTTCTCAGCAATTATTTTGGGGTGGAAGAAACAATACTTATAGATCATCAGTATTTCGTAAAGCCGCTTACACCCATCGCTAGAATCGAGCTGCACAAGTTATTGCTGGATCGGAAGCTTACAGAGCTTAAGACAGAAGAAGTAAGCGAAGAAGACATCAGGCCTTACTTGGAGAAAAAGAAGCAACTCGAACAAGAGTACAGGGATCAACTTCGCCTTACTAGAATGGCAGCCATATTGGAAAAAGGTGATGAAAGAGCAGGAAATATATTCGATATGGTTATTGAGGAATTAGAGTCAGGAAGTATGGATGAGTTGTTTAATAAACTTAGGAAGTAAGGTGAGCTTATGAGTACCGCTGTCTTTGTAAACCAAGATGAAGTGAAATTGCTCGGCAAAAACCAGGATGTTCCTTATGATGGAGCTTTCTTTTTCACAAATAAGAGAGGGGTTCACAAAACGGCTATGATCATGCCGCCAGATCGTCCGATGCAGTGGGTCTCCAAGTACGGCAGCGTGACGGTTTCACAAGTAAGCAAAGAATTTCCAAACGGTGGTATGAATGAAGCGGGTCTTGTGGTGGAACAGACAACACTCTGGAAATCAAGTTATCCTGAACCAAAAGATCTCCCTGTCATCGGTGAGTTGCAATGGATTCAATTGATGCTTGATACCTGTGCAACCGTTGAAGAAGCAAAGAATAAAGCGACATGTATTCAGATCGTAAATCCGCTGTCTCGTCTCCACTATATGATCTGTGATAGAACGGGAAAATGCGCAATATTCGAATCTATATATGGAGAGTTATCTATATATTTTGAAGAAAGTCTCCCTGTAAAAGTGATGGCTAATACTCCATATTTAGAAGCCTTTAAGAAGTTTAAAGATCCAGAGCAAAAGCGGGAAAAGGAACGGAGCGATTACGAATTAAATTCAATGAAACGATTTACTCGTGCGGCAGAATTACTGGAAAATTCAAGAGCGAATGTCTCATTTGTTTATGACGTACTTCAGTCTATTAAAAGAGAGGATACAGCTTTCAGCTTAGTTTACGACATAGATCAATTGAAAATCTATTTTACATCCAATAGATTTCCTGGCCGAAAAGAAATCTGTTTTCAACAGATTAACTTTGCAACCACGGAAATAATGATAAACTTACAGCAGAATAATGAGATCAGTCATGTCATCTATAACACCGACTTAAACCGTACGATAGTAGAATCTTTTTTTCATGATCCCGTTTTGAGTGCAGCGTTTAAATGGGAAATCAACGAAGAAATGATTACATACATGGCGGGTTATCCTGAGTCTTTTAAGTTGATATAATGTCACCCCCATACCATGTGTATCTCTAGAGGATCCGTGCCGAGCGCGGATTTTTTTGTTGGTAGAGGTACAAATTTTAAAAGTTTAATAATCATTAGACATCACGTGGCTCTTGTCATGAACTACATGTTCAATTGAAAATAGCGGATGCGTTTGAAACAAATCTGCACTCATCGCTCAGCCTCCGTTCTATGTAGCAATATAATATAACAAATCCTTAATATGGCAAAATACTAAAAGATAATTACTTGGTATTCAGGTATAGTTTAGCTACCAACGATGGAATAGGAGGAGGGGCATAATCTTGAAGTCAAACCAAGGGATGATCAATCCATTTGAATTATTGAAAAGAAATCAATCCGTAATGGTTTATGTTTCTGATACGGAAAATAGTGCAGTGCATCTTGCTGTAAAAAATGTAACCCGAGATATAGACAGGGTTTGCGGCTGTAAAGCCGTCATTACGAAAGAAATAGAACAGGGCAGTATCGTGATTGGTACTCTTGTAAATAATCAGTCCTTGCTAGCTCATCTACTAGAAAAAGGGGTTTCACTTGATAAGCTGAAGCAGGAAGATGGTTCATATCACTGGGAAGCTTTTCTTCAAGAAGTAGTTAACGGCGTATTCTATATCATAGGAACGGATAGGCGAGGTACCGTTTTTGGAATCTATGATCTATGTGAGGCGATCGGTGTATCCCCATGGTATTACTTTGCAGATGTTCCCGTAAAAACAAAAGATGTATTCCATCTGCCACTTGATTTTTCAAAAGCGGAT
The DNA here is from genome assembly GCF_018403285.1 of Paenibacillus sp. J45TS6. Lineage (GTDB taxonomy): Bacteria > Bacillota > Bacilli > Paenibacillales > Paenibacillaceae > Paenibacillus. The sequence goes on from NZ_BOSJ01000005.1 coordinate 149,399, forward strand.
TGGCCTTCTGTGAAGTACAGGGGAATCTTCTTAAATGATGAGGAAGAGCTGGATGAATGGGCTAAGCTTCATACTCCGGATGGTACGATCGGTCCAGCTACCTACCAACCTATTTTTGAACTGCTACTCCGTTTAAAAGCAAATTTTATCTGGCCAGCCATGCATGTAAATTATTTTAATGAAAATCCCGAAAATGCAGCACTCGCGGATCGAATGGGGATTGTGGTAGGGACATCACATTGCGATATGCTGCTTCGCAGTAATCAGAACGAATGGGAACCTTGGCTTGAGGCAAAAGGCTATACGGACGCTGTATACGATTATTCTATCGAGGGACAAAATCGTGAGATTCTGGAAGAGTACTGGCGGGAAAGCGTCGAAAATAACAAAAATTATGAAGTGTGTTATACCGTTGGCATGCGCGGAATCCATGATTCTGGTTTTCATACTCAGGCAATCGATGAAGATCTATCAATGAATGAGGATGAGAAGACAGAAGCAAGAGTTTCTTTGCTAGGGGAAGTCATACAAAATCAAAGGGAAATCATTAAAGACGTCATTGGTCAGGAAAGGGAACAACATTCGTTACAAACCTTTATTCCTTACAAAGAAGTATTGAATCTTTATGATCACGGACTTGAGTTACCTGATAACGTGACCCTAATATGGGCAAATGATAACTTTGGTCATGTACGCAGGTATCCGAATGAAACGGAGCGCAAACGACTGGGCGGAAACGGGTTATATTACCATAATTCGTACTGGGCTGCTCCAGGAACCGCAATGAGCTATCTGTTTATTAATTCAATTCCTTTGGCTCACACGGGGAACGAGCTGAAAAAGTCATATGAGTCTGGAATACGGAAACTATGGATTCTAAATGTAGGGGGACTGAAGCCTCTTGAACAGGATATGGAGTTTTTCTTGCGATATGGCTGGGAGGCAGGCAAAGATAAAGCATTAACGAAAAATGCATTACAGTTTACTGAACACTGGATTAACGCTAATTTTTCCGGAAATCTCGGTGCGGAAGCAGCCGAATTATATGAGATTTTTGCACAGGTAACGAATGTACGAAAAATTGAACATATGAAATCTAATGTCTTTTCACAAACCGTACTTGGTGATGAAGCAGGCCGTAGATTAATGAAGCTTGAGAATATCTTTAGACGGGGAAACAACATTCTATATCGTCTTCCTCAGGGGGAGCGAGACGCATTTTTTCAATTATTTCTTATGAAAATCCACGCTTCCTATTATACCAATCATGAATTCTATTATGCGGATCGGAGTGTCCTTTCGTATGATCGTGGAAACATGCAGGCGGCAGATCACTATGTCGACCTTTCCAAAAAAATGATGGATTACAAGCGAAGCATGCTTCATTTTTATAACAAAAAAATGAGCGATGGTAAATGGGAGGGCATTCTCACTCCCGAGAGCTTTCCTCCTCCGCCTACAGCCATGTATCCTGCGAGAAAACCTGCATTACAAATATCGGGAAGCGGCATGAGCATCCATCTATGGAATGAAGAGGATGTGCTGCATTTCTCTATCTATGGACGAAGACAAAAATGGCTTGAGATAGGTAATTTAGGAGAAGGAAAGATTTCTTATCGAATCGAGGTAACCGAAGGGGCCGACTTTATTTCAATTTCCGAAAAAGAAGGATCAATTCAAACGGAGAAGAGGATCTTGGTGTCGGTGAGTGATCCCGTGAAGCATGCGGGCAAGACTGGACTCATTACCGTCCAAAATCTTAAGGAGGGAACTGTTCATTCGGTACGTGTTCTAATAGAAGAACATGTAGAAGTTCCGCAAGGGTTCAGCGGATATATAGAAGCGGATGGTTATATTGCTATTCCCGCAGCTTCATACCATCATCATAGTTGTGAGACTGATACCGAGCTAAAGTGCGGCTGGGTGACCATGCCGGGGATCGGAAGATATGAAGGCGCAGCGGTGATGGCTTGGAACTCAAGCTTACAACCACTTGATGGAGAGGTGAAGAAACATCCATTTTTAGGATACGAAATCTTAATAAAAGAGAGCGGACAATTTACACTGGAGATACATCGCTTTCTCACATTAAACTCTACGGGAAGAATTCGGTTTGGAATTGGAATAGATGATGCCGAGCCTATTATAGTTGAATCAGAAACCCGTGATGAATGGATGGGGAACTGGAAGGAATCCGTCTTTAATAATGGGGAAAAAATGGTGATTAAACTCCCTTACTTGTCTGCAGGTAAGCATGTTTTAAAACTGTATATGGTTGATCATTATGTAACAATCAGCAAGATGATACTCTATACAGACGTGCCGAATATCGTATCCAATGTAGGTCCGATTACCAGTTGGCATAATCACATACCGGTTTCTGAACAAGGATCCGAAGGTCCTGACGTAGAGTGGAATGAAGTTGAGCGCTTATGTAATGAGTTGTATAAGACAAAAGAGAGTGAAGTACCGCTCCCGAATGTACTATGTGCTACAAGAGATTTTTACAAAACGGTTCACAATGTTTTCTTGAAAGGTGTAAATATACCGCAGACATCACTTGGTAAGAAGCGCTATGCTAATCATGTTCATCCAGATGCTAGAAAAGATATAATTAAAGAATTTGGTGCAGGGAAATTTCTAGAAACAAATGGCGTTGTTGCGATCGAGGCGGAGTATGTGTTGGAAAATTCGGAAAATGCTTATCTCACGTCAAGTGTGGACGGGACTGCTCTTTCTTGGAGTCACTTACAGGCCGAAACCAATGGCAGAACAGGGCTTGCCATGCATGTTTCTAAACCTGGCATCCTATGGGAAGATCCAAACCTTGCGCCGGCTATGCATTATCAAATGAGGATTCATACTCCTGGAACATATCATATTTGGCTGCTTCTTCGACATTATAATAACCAATCGGATTCTTGTTATTTGTCGCTGGATGGCGTTGTGAGACCCTTATCTGAGCAGTTAGGTCAAGGAAAGCTTCATACTTATAACACGGCTCAATTATACTACTGGTGTTACATCTCTGATTTGGAACTGACGATGGGGGACCATTTATTTTCAATCCTTGCGAGAAAGTCCGAACTCAGGATTGACCGTATCTATATGTCGATGGGTGAAGAACTGCCTCCTGCAGATCTCATGTGGAAAGACTCAATAAGAAAAGATTAATAGTCAAATCAATAAATTTTAGATATGGTAATCTATGTATTGCAAAGAACAGATGAAAAACAGAGATTAGCATCACGACTTCTAGCGAGGGAGAAATGTAGCATGACCAAAACTTTATCGTTAAAACGCTTTCACTTAGGTGCTTGTTATTATCCAGAACAATGGGACAAATCACTTTGGTCAGACGACCTGAGAAGAATGAAAGAGATGGGCTTTAGTATCATTCGAATTGGCGAATTTGCTTGGTCCATCTTTGAACCAGAGGAAGGTAAGTTTGAATTTACAATGTTTGACGATTTTCTAGAACAGGCAGCTATAAGCGGTATAGAAGTAATTATGGGAACCCCTACCGCAACACCGCCCGCATGGCTTACTCATAAGTATCCTGAGGTGCTGAACGTATCGATGGAAGGGGTTACATATCAACATGGACAGAGAAGACACTATAACTACAGCAGTCCGGTGTATTTAGAGCTTTGTGAACGAATTACTAGAAAGATGGCACAACACTATAAAGATCACCCGGCCATTATAGGCTGGCAGATCGATAACGAGTTCAACTGCGAGATTAATGTTTTCTATTCGGAAGCAGATCATCTTGCATTTCGTCAGTGGCTGCAGAAAAAATATGATACGCTAGAGCAGCTCAACTCCGTATGGGGTACTGTATTTTGGAACCAGACGTATACCAGTTGGGACCAGGTGTATCTTACTCGACCGACGGTATCTGGATCACCGAATCCGCATCAAGCTTTGGATGAAAAACGGTTTATTTCCGATAATACGATCTCATTTGCAAAACTGCAGGCAGATATTCTCCGAACAGAAGCACCTAATCATTGGGTGACAACAAACGGTGTGTTTGGACATTTGGACAGCCACCTTATGACGGATGACCTGCTTGATTTCTTTTCTTATGATTCCTATCCTCAGTTCAGTACCATTTATCCAGACCTTGGAGATAAGCCATTACTGGACCGTAAGTGGAGCTTGTCTTTAAGCAACGTCAGATCCATGTCACCGAACTTTTGCGTGATGGAGCAACAATCTGGACCTGGGGGATGGGTGAACAAAATGGAGATGCCATCTCCATTACCGGGACAAATGCGATTATGGACTTACCAAAGCATCGCTCATGGAGCGGACATGATTTTGTATTTCCGCTGGAGAACGGCAACGTTCGGTACGGAAATTTACTGGCATGGGATCAATGATTATCACAATCAGCCGAATCGCCGGGTAGCGGAAGCAAGTCATATTGGACAAGAGCTGCAAAAGGTTGGAGAACGAATTGTAGGTAAACAACATGTGGCAGAAGTCGCTTTAGTTCGTGATTATGATAATGAGTGGGATGGGGAGCTGGATCAGTGGCATGGTCCTTTGACCAAGCAGAGTGAGCTTAGTTGGTATAAAGCACTACAATACGGACATATTCCCGCTGATATATTTATGATCCGCCCAGGTATGGAGTCAGAGCAACAATCGGAGTTGTCAAAATACAAAGTACTGATCTACCCACATCCAGCAATTCTACGGGACAGCACAGCTGCGATGTTACAGAAATATGTAGAGGGTGGCGGGATTGTTATATTCGGCTGCCGAACAGGGTATAAGAATGAATTCGGACACTGCCGCATGCAGCCGCTTCCAGGCCCAGCAGCCGAAATGTGTGGCATACATGTTGAGGATTTCACTATGGTAAATGGAACCGCATCACCCGTATCAGTGAAGTTTACAGATCAAGATATTGATTTTACAGCTCCAAGCTTCAACGATATCTTACGTGTTCAATCCGATACGGTAGAGGTATTAGCACACTATTCATCAAGCTATTATGATGGGAAACCGGCTTTGACCGTCAATCGTATAGGTAAGGGACTTGTCTACTATTGGGGTGCAGCGTTTGATTTAGCATTAGCAAGTGAACTTCTAGGGCGATTGCCTGTGAAATCTCCATTAGCTGGATGGTGCCAAGCTCCCTCTACTGTAGAAGTTGCTGTTCGTGCAGATGGAGAGGAAGAATTGGTATTCCTTCTCAATTACAGTGGAGAACCGGCTGAGATTATACTGAGCGCTGAGGCGGAGGAACTACTCTCTGGTTCCAAGCTGACGGGTGCCTTGCAAATGGAACCGTATGGAGTTTGGATACTAAAAAAAGAGAAGTGAAAGCTACAGTGTTCGTTTATTTCTCAAATGGGTGCGTAAAGCCTATTAGGTAAAATAGAAAAATAACCGGAACTGAGTTCAGTTCTGGTTATTTTCTTTATATTTATTTCCGTTTTCCATTGTGTGAACTTTACAATTCAATCCTTTCCTCTTAATCTATTTTGATTAATTGCCATTGTTGATTAAGATTGCCGCGATAAAGATTTTGCTGTAACTTTGCTCCGTCAGCCGTTGAGGACCCAACTACCTCTACAGCTTTATTGCTATTCATATTAAGGATGCTCCAATAACCGCTGCTTAGCTTAATTAATCTGAACTGTTGCGCGGTATTGCCCAAGTCCTCCCATAACTGAATCGCTTCCCCGTTGTTTTTCGTTCCATTTCGTACATCCATGACTTTATTATCGGATGAACTTACACTTCCGAGTTTGTAATAGTTATTGTAAGTGCCCAGGTCCTGAACCACCCAGCGCTGAGCTGTTGCATTATTATCAGGCCACTGCTGAAGCTGTAGTCCATTTGTATTCTGACCTCCTGGCACGTCAATGGCTTTACCGGAAGCTCGATTCACTAGTTTATAAGTGTTTCCGGATGTAATTCCGTTCCAGATCCCATTCCAAGGGTTCATCTGCGCACGCTCATAATACCATTCGAAAATGAAGCGGGCCATGCCATCCCGAGAAGGATTTCCGTCATACAATAAACCGGCCGTTGGGTCCGCAAAAGTACTTCTTGGGCCTGTGCCAAGCAAAAATCCGTTCATATGAACCGCAATACTCACATTTCCTGCAGTCGTGAAGATCGCTTTTGTATTTTTGCCAAAACCTTCATTTGAACCATTAAATAGCTCCCAATAGGAAGAGTCTCCAGGAAGTGTTTTGAACCACGTTGTCTCTGTAATGTTAATAGGATATTTATCAGCACAAGGCTTGATATTGGTATCCCATTGCTGCTGTAAGGTTGTATAGTCATCTTTGGCACCGTAGCCTGGATACCAATGGACAGAATAGCCGATGTTGTTCAGCGGATCCGTTAGCGGGTGAGATGCACACAGCTGATAGTACTGATCCCAGCCTAATCCTGCCGCCCATATCACATTATCTGCACCTTTGCTTCGAATTGTCGAGATCATAGAATTTTGAAAGTCATTAAGTGCGCCCCAGTGTGCTACAAAATCAGATTGGCTGGGATGACCTCCCCATTTTCCGTTAGCATAAGACAGAACGGGTTCATTAACGAGTTCAAACATCACGTTATCTGCGCTCTTAATCTTCGGCTCAGAGGCGAGGTAGCCCCAGATTTGATTGAATTTATCGAGATTTGCTTGCGTGGTTGCTTGATTGTCTTTCAGTGTGAAATCGAGTCCAATCGTTACATAAACGCCTCTAGTCTTGGCATATTCGATATAAGGAATAAGGACATTTTGCGTAAATGCTTGTGCACCAGCAAAATTGTATGTGCCTGCTGCAACATCGCCCATATCTTCTCTGTCGATAAATAGGCGAACCTGATTCATATACCATCCATGGCTGTTCCCATATTTCGGAGAAGTGTCGGTAAACGTATTCGTAATATCCTTTAAATAGTCCAAAATCGCCGCATGGCGGTTACCGCCGTTACGATCTAAATAGTAATTACTAGCCTGGTAAGTCCAGTATGAGCCCCCTGGTTGATGCCATCCATTTAATAAAACCGCTTGGCCACTGCTGTTTACCAGCTGGTTTCCACTAACATGAAGCTTTGGTGCAGACACACCTTCCCATGCATTTGCCGCTTGTCCGTTCAGCAATAACGGGATCATAAGGGTTACCACGAGCAGGCATTTTACTGTCCAGATCATTCTTCTCCTCTGCATTAATCAGTCAACTCCTTCATGATTTTTGCGATCCTCAGTAAGTGTGACTTTGGCTGCTTAGTATGAGTAAGATCACCTCCATTCTGTGATTATCCAGTGAGGACATTTTGGGATACAAAGCAACTAGATAATCAAATGTTGTATGCGTTTACAAAAGGAGTGTACAATCATGCAAGAGGAGACAACAACCTGTCTAATTATTGATGTGTGGTAGATTCATTTCATCATTCAAACCATTATTGACAGGTAGATGTAACTGAACATAAGAGCTACAATGATGCGATGAACGTATAAACCGGGCACACTAAAAAACCTTTATGATTACTTAGAAGCGAAGCTCCCTAATAAAGAGGCACACGAAAGGATGATGATTCATGTTTAACCCTGCACCGGGATCGATGAATGAAGCTCAGGGTCCGACAGCACCGCGCGATCCGCATCAAGTTCCTCCATCTTTGAATGAGCCTGCGATTGATTTCGAATCACAAGCCTATCGTAATATGATAGATAAGTCGCTTTTATCCAAAGGCAATACTTACAGATTGAAAAAGGCGATTGATAAAGCGAAACGTGGTGAGCCTGTCACGGTAGCTTTTATTGGGGGTTCAATTACTCACGGAGCGGGGGCAGAACCGCTTCATCTAAATTGTTATGCTTACCGGTCATATGATCTATTTAAGCGTATGTTCGCTGGAGAAGATGGGAGTTCCATTCGCTTGATCAAAGCAGGAGTGGGTGGTACACCCTCAGAGCTGGGGATCGTACGTTATGAACGTGATGTTCTCCGAGATGGTTCGGTCCATCCGGATATCGTAATCATAGAGTTTGCTGTTAACGATGCTGACGATGAGACAAAAGGGAATTGTTACGAGAGTCTTGTGCTCAAAGCACTTGGTGAAGAGAACAAGCCGGCGGTCATCTTATTGTTCAGCGTGTTTGAGAGCGATTGGAATCTTCAAGATCGGCTCGCTCCTGTCGGCTGGCATTATCATCTGCCTATGGTCAGTGTGAAGGATGCCGTAGTAGATCAGTTTCAATGGACCAAGGAACAAGGAAACGTCATTTCTAAAAAGCAATTTTTCTACGATATTTATCACCCAACGAATGCTGGACATCAGATCATGAGCGATTGTCTTGGAAAGTTATTTGAAGAGGTCGACCGATCTTCCTTTGACAAAGAAGATGATGCGAATGGGAAGCCGCCACTGATCGGAAATGATTTTGTAGACATAAAACTGCTCGATCGCCTGAATGGCGACCGTATTGCTGTAATTGATGAGGGTGGTTTTGAGGAGGTAGATACTGATCTGCAACAGGCAGAGATGGATGATCATTCGCATGGCACCCCATTATTTCCTAATAATTGGATGCATACAGGCACATCAGACAAACACTATTTTAAAATGACCTTGCGAAGCAAACGGCTCATCATGGTTTTTAAAGACTCGGGAAATGAGGATTTTGGAACTGCAAGTATATGGGTCAATGGTAGACAGGTGAGGACAGCAGATCCGCATAAGGTAAATTGGACTCACTGTAATGCGATTTTATTATACGATGAACAGGAAACGGATGAGCATACGGTTGAGATTAGAATGGAAGATAACCAGGAAAATAAGCGATTTACCATTTTAGGTTTCGGTTATGTATCCTAAGTAAAGATTACCGCCTGCAAGTTTGATATAATAGCCCACAGAGAGGGGGATAAACATGTACACGGTAGAAAGTTTAATGAAACAATTAGAACAGCTGAATATTGATAGGAAAGGTACGGTGTTGATCCATTCTTCGATGAAAAGTATCGGGCCGGTCGAGGGCGGTGCGGACACAGTTTTGGATGCGTTTACAGAGTATATGAAAGACGGTCTATTGGTGCTGCCTACCCACACATGGTCTTACATAAATGGAGATAACCCTAGATTTAACGTTGAACAGTCACCTTCCTGCGTTGGAATCCTGCCTGAGCTTTTCCGTAAACGGCAAGATGTGGTGCGTTCCTTACATCCCACTCATTCGGTGGCCGCATTAGGTCAGGATGCTATTGAATTTACTAAGGACGATCATCGTTTTGATACTCCCTGTGCGAGAGGTTCTGCCTGGGGGAAATTACTCGACCGAAAAGCGACCATATTATTAGTTGGGGTCGATTTAAAACGCAATACCTTTATTCATGGAGTGGAAGAGTGGGTGGACATACCAGGCAGATTAACGGATGCCCATGAGATGCTTTACACCGTTTTACCCGATGGAACCGAAATTTCTGTACCGTCCCGCAGACATTGCGGGTTATCGTGGTCAGAGCATTTTTGGAAAGTAGATGAGGTTCTTGAAAATAACGGTGCGATGGTTAAAGGACAGCTTGGAGATGCTGTTGTCAGGGTTTGCGATGCAGCTAAGGTTGCCGACATCATCACTGAAATGCTCGAAGCAAATCCGGATTTATTCTCAGATAATAACCCCTTGGATCGTGAGTATATATTAATGAACTCCATTCGGTAACATGAAACACCTTATAATAAAGCTATAAAAGAAAACGTAAAAAGCAACCACTTTAGTAAGGTGTGGTTGCTTTTTATCTGCTCATTTAATTCTTGACTTGGTATCGCGTCGTATGAATTTTTATTGTAACGCTTCGAGTACAGCCTCAATTTCTTCAACTGTGAAATTTTCAAGCGCCATTTTCTGTAGTTTCTGTTTGTTTTCTTCGGTCAGCCCTTCAGTTGCGATTTCCTTGACATGTTTTATATCGGATACGGATACTCGGCTGACAACGAATTTTAAAGCCTCATCTTGATTTTTAAACACCGTATCCTCTTTGTCCTCTTTATCTTTTTTAGGCGAGCTCTCTACAGTGTTTTCTTTCGTACTATTTTTTGTTGTATCGTTGTTAGTATTGTTTGTTATATCTTTAATATCATCTTTATTTATATCTTTGGCTTCATTTGCTATATCTTTTAAATCGTTTGTTATATTTTTGGAGTCACCTGTTAAATATTGTTCTTTTAATTGATTAATTGCTTGTTCTACTTCCGGCTTAGCCAGTTCGGCTGATATTTGATTTGCAGCCGTATGAATTACGGTATTATATGCCCACTTTCCTCCGAAGAAAAGCACAACCAAACAAGCTAGAAGGATGATCCAAGTTTTCTTTTTACGCATAAAATCCTCTCCTTATTCAACGATCATACCACACATTTTAAGTTATATAGAAGCCCCTAATGGTCTTTGTTATCTATTGAATACTTATAATTACAAAGGTTGCAAGTAGGTGTTCTATGAAGATGGAATTTTGTTGGAGGATTAGTAATGAGCAAAAAAGAAAACAAAGCTACCTAGGAACTTGTTTTACGGGAATAGATGTTAACGGGGTTAATGGTGTCTTACAAAGATTTGATAGTATAGAAAGAGAAGCAAAAAATAATTGACGAGGAACTGATCGATAAAGATAGAGTAAAAGAGGGGTACGAATAACAACTAATCGTTATTATTCGCACCCCTCTTTTACTTTCCAACTGTTATGGGCAAATCTCACTTCTATAAAAATACTACTCGAAGGAAGATCTAGTTATATGTTATCTATTCAGTAGAGCTTTTCATGTGAATTATGTGCGCTAAGATGGAATCCATCTACGTTAACTTAACCGTTACCGCCTTGGAAGGAAGGATATTTTGTCATTCCTCCGTCAGCAAAAATGGTAGTACCGGTCACATAACTAGATTCATCTGAAGCTAACCAAGCTGCCACGGATGCAATTTCTTCTGGCTTCCCAATATAACCGATCGGTATCAGATCCTGAACAGCGGCTCTCGATTTTGGATCTGCAAACTTCACCGCATTGATGGGGGTTTCTATAGCACCTGGCGCGATATTATTGATTCGGATGCCTTTAGGTGCAAATTCTAGCGCCAGCGTTTCAGTCATTAATTTCACGCCGCCTTTGCTAGTTGCGTAATGGACAAAATGAGGCCATGGTATCTGCTCGTGAACACTGGATATATTAATGATTTTCCCTTTAATTTGATGATCCAGCATGTAACTTATCGCTTCACGGCATCCTAAGAATGTACCCGTCAGATTTACATCAATTACTTCTTTCCAATTCTCGAGTGTCATTTCTTCAGATGGAACTTCGTTCTCAATTCCCGCATTATTAACCCAAATATCAACTGACCCAAAGCTTTCATGTGCGTTTTGAATTAGTGCTTTTATATCCTCTTCTTTAGAGACGTCGCCTTTCTGACTGATCGCACGGCCTCCATTTTGGACAATTTCTTGAATGATCTCTTTCACGTTTTCTTCTTTGCTGTGATAATTAATGACTACATTTGCTTTCTCTCGGCCGAATCTTAGTGCCATTGCTTTTCCTAAACCTGTAGATGCACCTGTAATGATGACTGTTTTGCCTTCCAATTCTTTATACATAGTAACCTCCTGAAAAATTAATAAGTTTAGCTATCTAATATTATTATTAAACTATTTACATAAAAGTAAGCAGTTTAGGAATTGGATTTTAATGGTCAAGGTGTATCGTAACTTTTAAAAAATAGATAAGTAGTTAAATAAGTATGAAGAAATATTCATCCAATATTCATCCATTTAAATACAAAATAAGGAATCAATTGGTAGATTTATAATTCTACTTCTATTATCATAAGTCTCAAACGGGAGAAAGGGTGTGTAGATAAGTGGAACGTGAATTGGCGCTTGAGATCGTTAGGGTAACAGAACTTGCAGCATTGGCTTCTGCTCCTTGGATGGGCAGAGGTGATAAGAACAGTGCGGATGAGGCAGCGACTTTGGCGATGCGCGCCATGTTCGATTCTGTATCTATTAAGGGAACCGTAGTCATTGGAGAAGGTGAAATGGACGAAGCGCCCATGCTTTACATTGGCGAAGAGGTTGGGAACAATGAGGGACCTGAAGTGGACGTTGCAGTCGATCCTCTGGAAGGAACGGAAATTGTAGCGAAGGGGCTTAACAACGCACTCTCCGTTATCGCAGTTGCGAATAAAGGAAATCTGCTTCATGCGCCCGATATGTACATGGAAAAGCTCGCTGTTGGTCATGCACTCGTAGGAAAAGTGAGTATTGAGGATCCCATAGATGTGACCATTCGCAAAGCCGCTGCCGAGTTAAACAAGAATATTTCTGACCTGACCGTGATGATCTTGGATCGGGATCGTCACGAAAGTATTATTAAGACATTGCGGAAGGTGGGCGTGCGAATTAAATTTTTGAGTGACGGTGATGTAGCAGGAGCCATGGCACCCGCATTTCCCGAAGCAGGCATTGATATCTACGTAGGTTCAGGAGGAGCACCCGAGGGGGTACTTGCGGCAGCTGCGTTATCTTGCCTTGGTGGAGAAATCCAAGGAAGACTCATGCCTGCTAATGCAGATGAGTTTCAACGCTGTTTAAAGATGGGAATATCAGATCCTTATCGAGTACTTACGATGGAGGACATGATCGGTAAAGAGGATGTCATTTTTGCGGCTACAGGAGTCACGCCAGGTGAAATTCTTGGTGGGGTAAGATACCTTGCTGACGACAGAGCGGAGACACATTCGATTGTCATGAGAGTCAAAACCAAAACAATCCGCTACATACGAACACAGCATTTCCTTCCAGGAAAGGAAGTACTTCATAAGGTTAGAAAAGCACAAGCGGCAGAGGAATCGGAGGAAGCGAGTGGACTTAAGCAGCAGGCGAAAGTGCAAAAAGAGGAGAATCTCGCTGAGTCATTGAAAGAACCAGTACAAGAGCAGGTGAAAGAATCACTGAAAAAAGGCTGATGTTCATATCTGTTTGAGCATTGAGCAGAATATGCGTTTGTGGTCTTCGAACATTAGAATTCCTTCATTCTATATAAGAAGACCATAAGCGCTATTTTGGAAATAAGAACATCCCGATGGTATGATCACTCTGCTTCTACTTTTCCTGGCTTGAAGATCTGAAATTAAAAAGGTGGACTTCACTGTGAAAATGATGTGGAGAGTATATGTGTTTTTATTCATTGTCTTATTCGCGGGTTATTATTGCTGGATTCAATTGATGCATAGCAGTTTTAATCTGTTTAGTATTACCGGTATAGTACTGCCTTTTATCTTATTGATTGCGTTATATATGGTTAATCGGAAAGTAGCTAGTTGGGGCACCCATGTAGCACTAGTAATATGTGTAACTATTTTTGCGGGTGCTGTGTATCAATTATGGGTGCATGAGCAAAAATCTCATTTTACGATGGATAATTGGGTAGCTGAGCCGGAAAACCGTGTATGGATGGTAGACGACCTGTTAGCTGAATACGACTTTGTTGGTATGGATGCATTATCGTTAGAATCTATACTTGGCAAAGAAACGGAAACTGCCTATTTCCAAGCACCTAATCGGTCGGTGTATTATCTTGGCAACGAGCGTGGATTCATTTCTATTGATAGTGAGTGGCTTGTGTTTGATTTTGACGATAAAGACACAGTGATAAATGTAGAAATAATGCGTGATTAGATGCGGAATTAGATCGTGTTTATAGGAGGAAATGTAATGAAGAAAAGCATGAAGTGGATTATGTGGAGCAGCTTTATCCTTGTCATCGGCGGTATTGTATTGAATTTTTATTTGAACTATTTCACTCTCGCATATGCACTAATGGGAGTTCTTCTGTTAGTTATCTCGGGCTGGGGGGCGATCGTACAAGTGAAGAACAGTGTCAATTCCGGGATGGATCAATATAAGAGGAACACATATACTGATGATGTTGAAAGATACACCAGGTGAAAATGCCTGATGTTTACACCCAAAAGAAGAGGGAATGGAAATAATCGAGGAGAACAATGAAAATAGATATGAAATGATAAATGATACTTCTTTTAAATTTATATAATTGTTTTAGAATCTTGTATTTCTTAATACATACAATAATAAAGTCGCTGATGGCGGCTTTTTTACTTATAACTTTAATGATTTCTTGTTTTAAAACAGAGCTTTCCTTTCAAACTTTTCATCTAGAGTGTGCGTCTATAAGAAAAAGGATACGAAAGGAAGGGCTAATTCATGTTCACATCAAAAGATAAACAAGTTAGTAAACGTATTAACAGTTTAGCATTACGCCGCATCTTCATAAGTATCACAGCTGGAATCATTACGGTTCAGGGAGCAATCGGTGTTCTTCCATCCCTGGCAGTTGCTGAACCAGCAGATATTTCGATTCAAAACTGGTATAATTCTTCGGTTATTTCTGTTCCTGAACTAAAACCTACCTGGACAGCACAGGCAGACAGCTATTTTGATAAAGATGTGACCTATTCAGGTGTACGGACGATTGCGGAAGAGGGCAAAGTCTTTACGTTTGCTGGAAAAAAGCTAGTAGCCATGAATGCGAAAACAGGAAAGCGGATATGGAGTTACGGTAATCATTTAAATCCCTATATAGTTTATGACAACGGCATCATTTACGGTCTGTCAGAGGATCAGAAACCTTACGCACTAAACGCTAAAACAGGAAAATTAAAATGGAAGTCAAGCACATCCTTATTTGTTGATACGCGGGATTATATGAAAGCACTGAAAGCGGAGAAAGATACACTCTATGCAATTAATGGAAGCACAACCTTCGCATTTGATAAGACAACGGGGAATTTACGCTGGAAGACGAACGAACCGATGGCTGAAGGCAGTGGCACAGATTATCTTGAAGAGGCGGATGGGGTCATCCTCCGTACATTTTATGTACAAGGGGCTCTCACTTCCATCCAGCTGAGTGCTTTTGACAAAAAGACGGGCAAAAAGCTATGGAGCGATTTTGGCCAGGGGGAAGCTCTTCAAATTAAAGACGGTCTTGTATATTCAGTAGATTATTATTCTGATTTAATGTCTGACTTTCAGTCGTTACCTGAGCGCAAATTTATAGTAAATGCCTTTAACCTTAAGACGGGAGAATTGAAGGGTAGCCGGGAATACAAATGGAAAGTACCGGGGGAGCCACCATATGAGTATGACAAAAAAAAGATTCTTTTGAAAGAAAGCAAGCTTTACATTGAACAAGCCGATAAAGTAGCGGAATACAATTTTGATACTTATAAGGCGGATCAACAACCTTTACGGACTTTCAAACGTCCTTATGGTGAGAACTGGGAGCTCGCAGAGATTCTTCAGGAGCGGTTGGTCTATAAAAACACAACGACTGGTGAAATTACAGGTGTCAAAATGACCAATGGACAGCAGATTGGCTGGAACGGGGATGCACCCGTTGCACAGATTGATGTTTATGGAAACGGGATATACCGGGCACAGCGGAACGGTACACTACTCAGCATTAACCTGACGACAACTAGGCCCGTTTTTAGAGTGAAAACGGGGGGAGATTTGCACGAAGCAACATTAAAGACAGATGGGATGATCATTATCCAAGCTGAGGGCAAACTTATCGGGGTGAAGATACCTGCCAGCTTATAAGTAGGTTTCCTCTAAATCAGAGTTTTCTAAAATGGAGTATCCTCTTAAGAATTCTTAAGAGGGTATTTCTGTTGACATAAAAGTTTAATCAATTCTATAGAACTCTTAATGAGGGATGATTGGGCGGATCCCAACTTGTGTAATCACGGTGAACCCCCAAATAAAGTAAGCTTTATAAGAGAGATAAGTTTATAATATAGAAGGAGTTGTATAAATTGCTACCTAAATTAGAAAGCGATTACATAGATAAACTATAAACTTTAAAGGAGACAGCATTATGCTAACTAAAATGAATCTAGAGGGAAACTGGAATTTACATCTGGATGAAAAAAAGTCCGATAACGGGCTCTTAACCACATACACAGATACCATTTCCTTGCCTAATACAACATCTCATGCAAAAAAAGGCCGAAAAAATGAAACGGTTTTAGTCGGATCCTTAACTGACGAGTATTTATTTGAGGGTTACGCTTGGTTTTCAAGAGAAATTGTTATTCCGGATCACTTGGCTGGTAAACGTTGTTATCTTCATCTGGAAAGAACAAGAGTAACAACCCTCTGGATCGATGGAGCACTATGGGGGACACAAAACAGCTTGAATACGCCTCATCGTTACGAAATTGCATCAGGACTAACCGCAGGAACACACAGGATTACGATTCGGGTAGACAATACCAATTATCCAACAAAGGGTGGACACCTTACATCAGAAGATACACAGACCAACTGGAACGGGATTACTGGGAAAATGGAACTTCAATTTTTTGAACGTGTTTTTCTAAAAAATGTCCAAGTATATCCTAATCTTGCTCACCGCTCATTTGATATCAAGGCAGAACTTGTGGGTGACTGTCAGGATATCCGTGTCGTCGTCTCGTCTCAAACCCTAAATACGAGTCACGTTCATACGCCAAAAGAGCAGATATTCCTTGCCAATTCCAATGATCTGCATGTTACATATCAGCTGGGTGAAGACGCACTGTTATGGAGTGACGATGAACCTAATGTGTACAAACTCCATATTTGTTTACAAGATTCGAGTGGGAAGACTCTCGATTCGGAAGAAGTTATAACAGGGTTACGAGAATTTAAAGCGGAAGGTGACAAGTTTTCAATCAATGGTCATAAAACATTCCTTCGCGGTAAGCATGATGGATTGATCTTTCCGCTTACCGGTTATGCACCAACAGACGTCGATGAATGGATTCGTATTCTTGGCATCTCTAAATCCTATGGGATTAATCATTACCGTTTTCATACCTGTTGTCCTCCCGAAGCTGCATTTATCGCTGCGGACCTTCTCGGAATTTATATGGAACCGGAGCTTCCGTTTTGGGGAACGATCACTGATGAATCCTCTGATTCACATAATAAAGCTGAGCAGGACTACTTGATTAGTGAGGGATATGCAATGCTGCAGGCTTTTGGCAACCATCCTTCGTTTGTAATGATGTCTATGGGGAATGAACTGTGGGGAAGTAAAGATAAACTGAATTCGATATTAAAAGCTTATAAAGAGTATGACAGCCGTCATTTATATACAGAAGGATCCAATAACTTTCAGTTTGCTCCAGACATTCTAACGGAAAGTGAATTTTTTTGCGGCGTGCGATTTTCCAAAGACCGCTTGTTCAGAGGCTCGTATGCGATGTGTGATGCCCCTCTTGGGCATGTGCAAACAGATTTACCAAACACTTTGAAAGACTATGACTCAAATATTTTTCCAGAGCAAGACAGCACTTCGGACAATTCCGGTAAAATGGAAGGGCAAGAAATTCAGATTCAATATGGCACAGGTTCCAAAACAGTTACCGCGGATGCTGGAAGTGAGCAGCTTATTTCTCGTGTACCTGTCATTTCACATGAAATAGGTCAGTATGCTACGTTCCCTAATTTTGAGGAGATTAAGAAGTACACAGGTTCTATAAAAGCGAAGAACTTTGAGTTATTCCGCGAGCGTTTAGAAGCTAAGGGTTTGGGACATCTTGCTGCAAAGTATTTTACAGCTTCCGGTAAACTGGCTGCAGTTTGTTACAAAGAAGAACTGGAAGCAGCTTTTCGTTCTAAACACCTCGCCGGGTTCCAGTTACTTGATCTACAGGATTTCAGTGGCCAGGGAACTGCGTTAGTAGGCATACTAGATGCGTTCATGGATTCAAAGGGAATGATTACACCTGAGGAGTGGAGAACATTTTGTTCCGACGCTGTGCTTCTAGCGAGGTTCTCTAAATATAACTATGAAGCTGGGGAACTCTTCGAGGCGCGGATAGAGCTGAGCTACTTTAGGAAAAAGACTTTAGATGGATGTGACCTTAAATGGGAGCTGCTATGCGAAGGTAATAGTCTAGCGGAGGGGATTTCAAAAATACCTTCATTAAATGGTCAGCAATATATCACGATTACGGATGTTCGCATTCATATGCCAAGTGTCTCGGTCATGACAAAAGTGATCCTGCGGCTGTCTATTCCAGATACCGATATCTATAAGACCTATGAACTTTGGATTTATCCGAATGAGCTGGAAGTAGACTGGCAAGGGGTGCACCTGTTTACCGAGATTTCAGAGAAAGCCTTGGAGCTGCTTGAGCAAGGAGAAGATATCATGCTTTTCCCGTCACCTGATCACATACAGAATGCGGTTCAAGGGTTCTATTGTACTGATTTTTGGTGCTATCCGATGTTTCGCTCCATCTCAGAGAGTATGAACAAAGAGGTTCCCGTTGGAACGATGGGATTACTAATTCAAAAAGACCATCCTATATTTGAGCACTTTGCCACAGACGAATATTCGACTTATCCGTGGTGGAGTATTGTCTCCCAGTCATCGTCCATCATTCTAGATCACTTAGAAAAAGACTTGAATCCTCTGGTTCAAACCATTGATAATTTTGAACGAAACCATAAACTTGGTCTGCTGATGGAATGCCGTGTTTTGAATGGAAGAGTTCTTATGGGTGCACTTCATCATGAGCACCTGATGACTACAGTAGAGGGTAGACAGCTGCTATACAGCTTCCTTCAATATGTGAAAAGTCCAGCTTATCAGCCCGTGACCCGTCTTGAAGTAGGAGAGCTTCGGCGTTTATTTAGCTGAAACGATGATCCTCTTACAACGGAATACAACTGAAAGAATAATGTAATATATTCGAATTATTAATCCGCTGATCTCGCTATAATGATCAGCGGATTTTTTGCTTTTACAATCGAAGACGAATTTCTGGTAGTATCCTAAAATGTATATTTTATAATTATGGGACGTTCGCTGGATTTTCCTCCAATTCATTTAAGTAGTTAAATTATGCTATCCTAGCAGAAGTGATGATTGGTTTGCCATGAACGGTGAAAACCAGTCACAGTTATGTCTGTGGATTAACTGCTAGATAAAGAAAGTGGGGACAATGTTTTGAATTCTTCTGTAACTACCAATGGAAAATTAAATCCGGTATCTTTTTCTTTTATCCGGTTTTATATGTTAGCTTTTTTGTTTTTCGCTGCGAATTCGGCGCTGACTATTATTCTTCCCCTGCGGAGTGAGGCTGCTGGATTAAACCAGGCTGAAATTGGTCTGATGATGGGGGCGTACATGTTTACATGTATGCTCCTAAGACCGTTTGCGGCGGGGCTTCTAGGGAAGTATGGGCCGCTTCGTGTGATGAAATGGCTGCTATTCTTACATGCTTCAACGCTGCTATTGTTTATCGTCTCTGGGGTGGAAATGTATCTTTCGCTGCGGGCACTGCAGGGTGTGGCTACGGCATTTTTCTCCATGACGATGCAGGCAGGGATTGTAGAAAAGCTGGAGGATAAAGACCGGGCACAGGGGCTGTCGATGTACACCTTGTTTACGATGGTTCCTTCTTTGGTCATCCCTATACTTGCGATTCAAATTTGGGAAAATGCAAACAACATCTGGTTTACTGTGCTGATGATTGGACTCGCAATTTTCCCGCTTATCATTGGACACAAGGTAGATTTACCGCAGAGTACGGTCCAAAACAAATCATATACGCTGTGGGATATGGTGCGTTCATTCGGTAGTATCTGGCATAGCACGCCACTGTTAATTAGTAGTAGTGTCATGTTGTTTGCCTCGTGTGTATTTGGGGCAACCGCGACCTTTCTTCCGCTGTACATGGTATCGACCGGGGAAGCGAGTGCCGGAGTGTTTCTAACGATTCAGGGGCTCATTGTAATTCTATGCAGATTCATTCTGCGTAAAAAAATTCCCTCAGACGGCAGCTGGAATACCTGGCTAATGGCGGGTCTGCTGTTATGTGCTGCTCTGGGAACCGAGCTGCTTGCGCTGATGGAGACGATAGGAGGACTGGTTTACCTGTCCGCGGTACTCAGCGGTTTTGCCGTGGCATTTCTATACCCGACATTAACTACTTATTTGTCTTTTGTACTCCCCTCTGAATCCAGATATGTGCTTATGGGTATTTTTATGTCCTCGTATGATTTGGGCTTCTCTCTGGGCGGACTCGTAATGGGCTTGGTTGTACAGAGCAGCTCGTATTCCACGATGTTTACGATCTGCACGCTTCTTTCCGTCATTGCCTTGATCTTGGTAGTGGTTTTCAGAGAGCAGATGGAAGCAGGGAATAGGGCCCAATCAGCAGCGTCAAACTGAATAAAACTTATGTAATGAAAGTTGATTACTCATATTTACAATGATTAGCTCCCTTGAAGGCTCAAGGGGGCTAAATTTGTTTTTTTTGAGCAAGGATGTTTTTGTTACGACTTAAGTAAGGGGGGAGAAGTTGGCAGAAGGATTGAATTTTATTAATATTTTAACTATAATTAATTAGCATACATATTATTTGTATACATACGAATTAGAAAGGGAGGTTGCCCATGAATCTTAGCACAGAAGAAATGTACGGGTATTCCATAACGAAAACCAGTAGAGCTTTACTTCGTTTTTTATCAGCTCATCTGAAAAGGTATTCCATTACACCGGAGCAATGGACCGTACTAAAAAGAGTCTATGAAAATGATGGTATTAAACAAAGAGAACTCGCCTCCATCGCAGACAAAGACCCCGCCACGTTGGCGAAGATCCTAGATATATTGGAACGAGGCGAGTTCATTATTCGCAAAACGAATCACACAGATCGGCGCTCCTACTTCATATTTATTACTGAAAAAGGAACAGATCTAAGAAATGAAGTTTTTGGACAATTGGAACACCTATTCGAACAAGTTCTAGAAGGAATATCAAATGAAGAACTAACGGTCTTTACTAAAGTGCTTCAACAGATTGAGAAAAATGCAATGAACGATACGGATATTTAGTTTTGAATTGAGGTAGACAAGATGAATAATCATATTTCTTATAGCTCTCGGCGGCGTGCTAAACACACGTTCCCAAAGAAACCCATGTACAAAGAAGCTTTTCAAATTAAGCCTATTCCTTTGAACTGGTTTAGAGGAGTAGGCTCTGCAATTAGTGTAGGTACACCAGCCCTGTTGGGCGTATTAATGGGGAATCCTGCCTTAGGAATCTTGGCTTCTATAGGAGGATTCACTTTTTTATATGTGTCTAATGAGACCTATGCACAGCGTGCTGTTCGATTATTTTGGGTTGCTCTTGGATTGGCATTTTCCTTTGCGCTAGGAGCATTATGCTCTTACAATACAATGTTAACGGTGCTTATGTTCGGTATCGTAGGGGGATTATCTACCCTTATGTTTACTCTTTTTCAGATCACGGGACCGAGTGGAATGTTCTTTGTTCTTGCGTATGCAGTAGGTACTTCGATGACAGCGAATCTAAATGTCATTCTGCAAGATACTCTCATTCTATTTCTTGGCGGATTGTTTGCTTGGATGGTAGGTATGGCTGGGGTTATTATGAATCCTCACCGTACGGAGAGTAAAGCAAGTTCTGCTGTATATTATAGTCTGGCAAATCTACTATCTGCCGTGGGGACTGCACAGTTTACGGATCTGCAGCACCAAACGGCCTCTCTCATGCAACAGGCGGATCGTACTTTGATGAATTCGAAGTGGTTCGGACGGAAAGATAAACCATACACAGAGAAATTAAGAGCTCTTAATACACAGGCAAGAGAGATTTTCCTTTCCATACTTGATATCTCCCTAATGCCAAAACATGAAGTAGAAGAACAACTCAGCAATGCTTTACAAATCATAGGTGATCAGTTACTTGGAAAAGAAAACGAATCAGGATTTGCAGTGCCCACCTTTGAAGAGGAATTAAATCATTCAATAAAAAACCTGTATCTTAACATTAACATGGCTGTTGAGATAAACTCAAAAAATGCAATTGATTCTAAAACAGATCCTAAGGACTACAAAACGAAAGCAGGATTTCGCGTGCTATTGAAAAATGTCTTTACATCTGGGTCAAATGCTCCTTTTATCGCGCTTCGATACGGAATCATACTTGTTATTTCAGCTGCGATTGCATATGGATTTCATTTCGACCGGTCTTACTGGGTACCTTTATCAAGCGCATCGGTAATGGGCGGAGCAACGTATGTGGCGAGTCTTCATAGAGGTATACAGCGCTCTTTGGGTACCATCATCGGAATTATTGTAGGTGCCATCTTATTATGGCTGCACCCTCAATACGTAGCGGTTCCGTTAATACTAGCCAGTCTGCAGTTCGTTGTCGAGCTAATCTATGGTCGGAATTATTCAATAGCTGTTATCTTTATTACACCGAGCACTTTGTTAATCGGTTCGACTTTACAGCCCGAATTGACAAGCGAATATTTCATTTCTGCGCGGATCGTTGATATTATCATAGGAAGTGCGGTAGCTATGGTCGGCATTACCTGGTTATGGAGGAAAACGGCTTCGAAAAGATTACCTTCTGTTTTTAAAGAGGCGGTAGAAAGAGAAGGTGAGCTTTTAGCTGCCATTTTAAACTGTGAAAGTATTGAGGTTAAAAAATCAATCGAAGAAAAGCTTCAAAATGCGCTCATTCAGCTGAGACTCGTGTATGATAATGCTTTTGCTGAATCGATGAGAAGAAATGCACGTACCACCATTTTATGGCCTGCTGTAGGTGATAGTTTACATCTTGGCTACATGTTATTAGCTGCGTCTCGTAATGATAACAATATTAGTCATGTTTCAAGTGATCGAATTGAGAAGTATCAACATGGTTTTGCAGTGCTTGCGGAATCAATTGAAAATAACAAAAAACCAGTTATGGACATGCCTGAGTTGCCTGAATTCCCTTCGATATATGAAGACATTATGCAGCTTAAGCGTTCACTTCGAGTCCTTGACTCTTCACTCAATTTCACGAGATTTTAATTCTCCTCATATGATATAAAAGAATACCGAATATGAAGCGTCGCAGGAAATCAATCCTGAGGCGCTTTTTTTATTTATGTGACGAAAGATTTTAACCAATTATCCGGAATAGTCAAACGACGGCTTAATTGTTAAAACATTTTCTTTCATAGGTTATCTTTCGACTATATTCGAAATAAAGGCTTGAAAGTTACGTAACGTCATTCATTATAATGGCACTATTGATAATCTTTGAATAGAAACCGCTTAATAAAAGGGGATGGGCACATGAAGAAAGAAGACATGATTATATATGGATGCGTAATTATCGGTGCAGGAATTGGTCTTTTTATTGATCACCCGCTGCCAGCGGTATGTATCGGTCTTGGAGCAGGCTATCTAATCAATTTCATGATGAGTAGGAAGTAATCAGAAGTTTGGAGGCATGAGAAAATGATACATATAAAAAACTTAGCAGAGCAAACAAATATTACAGTGAGAACGCTGCGTTACTATGAACAAATTGGACTTTTGGTATCTTCCTCCAAAACAGAAGGAGGACATCGGCTATATACAGAGGGAGATTTACAAAAGCTTCAGCAAATTCAATTTTATAAAAACATGGGGTATCGACTTTCAGATATTAAAGAGATGTTAACTGATCCTGAGTGGAATTGGAGTGATGGGTTAGCCAATCAGTTAACATTTATTTTGGAAGAGCAATCAAGGTTAAATGAAATGGAGCAAACCTTACGTGCGTTAGTAAGTGGCATTGCCGTCGAGGAAGGGAATCAGGAAAAAGCAATTCAACAGCTGATTAAGTTATCTTTGCAAGATAAAAGAGGACTTGATCAATATAGAAAATCGACATTTACGGATGCTGAACTGGGTCTATGGGCTAAACTGCCGAAAATGAGTGTGGGCAATCCTGAGTCTATGGAATGGATAGCCCTTGTTGGCCTATTAACGAAATACTATACGTGTAAGGAACCGTTATCATCACCTTGTGTGCAAAATGTTATTCGGAGAATGCTGGAGAAACAAGAAGAGGAGTATGGAGGTCAAGACGCCTTTATCGATAAGTTATGGGAAATGCGAAAAAATCCATCAGCGTCTGAACAACTGGGGTTATACCCCATTAAATCGGAAGTCCTTGAATATATGGACCAGGCTTACGGAATTTTTATATCTAGCGTTGAACAAACAAGTACCGAGGAGGGAGGCCGCACATGAACACTGAACTGTTACTCATGATCGGTGGATTATCCCTACTTGATACCCTTAGTCCAGCCACATTAGGGGTCACTGTATATTTACTTCTAACTGAAAAGAAAAAAGTAGGTTTGAAATTAATGGTATATTTATTTACAGTCATTGGATTTTATTTTAGCGCAGGTGTGGCAATCAAGTTAGGATTTGGATTCTTTTTCGAAGTGTTCTCTACGTTCTTACAGAATCGTGTGGTCAGCTGGATGCTATTTATTGTAGGTGGGATTTTGTTTATTTGGAGTTTTTATGTTCCGAAAAGAAAGAAGTCTTCCTATACAAATCCAATAACCAAAACGAATTCGAGAATGATCGCACTAGGAGTAACAACGTCACTTGTAGAAGTGGGGACAGCTCTTCCTTATTTCACTGCCATTGCTCTTATGACTAATTCAGGTTTGGTATGGTATGAGTGGCTCCCATTACTGTTCGCTTATAATGTAGTCATGGTACTCCCGCCATTCATTTTGTACATGTTATATATGTTATTAGGTTCAGTAATGCAGAAGCCTTTAAAGTTCATCCAAAATCAGATGTCGAAGAGTTCAAGCTCACTCGCTTCGTGGATCATGTGTATTGTTGGGTTGTTATTAATGCTTTATAGTGTGGATTATTTATAACTAGAAAATGATAACGGAGTTTTTATTAGAGAATTATTGTTAAAGAAAGAAACATTCATTGGATCCGTGGTGTTTAGATATTGATTCATTTTTAAAAAAGAAAAAATCAAGTAGAATAGAGGGATTTTTATGGTTGGAAGGATGTTTGGAAGGAATGAATCGAAAGATGAATATGAAAATCAAGGGCTAGGGAATGAATCTCTAGGCCTTGAAACGTCAAAATATGCAGAACAAAGCACAGACCCAAGTCTCTACAGTGTACTAATCCATTTCACTCCACAAGCACCGTTTATCTATCTTATTGAAAATGATGTATTCGAAGTAAACGCGGGAGTTGCTTTCATAGATTCTGATTTGCAAATCGCAGGTGCTTTTGTTTGTCAAAATGGATTGAAAACGATAGAAGAAGTCGAAGATTTTATAAAAGATTATCAATTAATTAATCCCATTCGGATAGACTACTGCTAAGAATCTAATAAATCCAATTATTCAGATGAAATGCAGATGTTCATGGATTTTTTAAGATAATGTAGCGATAAACCAGAATAAAATGAATCTTTGAGTTTTCTCCCCGTCACATGGTTACGGGGACTTTTTGCGTTGATTTCAAAGATTTATGAATTAAATTTTAGAGAATCCAATATATGGTCAATTTGAATAGAGTTGTGTTAACATTTGCACTAACTAATTAAATAGCGTTTATAGAAGGGGATCCCATGTCGATTCGATTAAAAATGCTGCTATCCTTTACGAGCATGTTTCTTATAAGTCTGCTCTTTATTCTACTTACGGCAAGTCTTTATACGATTGCGGCGACAGGAGATCTTCAAAGCTTTCGCGATATTTATAAGGTGCACTATCAGGTCAATCCATTGACTGAACAGGGAGAATCGATCTTCCAAGAGATGAAGTTTTTAGCCAAAAACGATCCGGACGCATTGCAAAATAAAGTTCTGCTGCGTGAATATGACATGAAGCTTCGAGCCGAGAAATCGGGCCTCTATGTCAGGCGTGAAGACAGCCAGATCTTCGAATCACTGACCTTTCATCAGCCGGAACTAAAGCAGGCGCTTCCTGCGTATGATCTGAACAATTATCAGATCCGCAGCACCTTTAACATTAGTGAAAGATTCTATGCTTATGCGAAATTTGATTTTCAGTATTCGGATGGGAAGCGGGGAAGCGTCTTTGTAATTCGGGAAAGAAGTCCTTTTGCGGAGCTTACTCGTAAGCTGCTGCCAATGATGTCGCTACTGCTGATCGGCGTACTTATCATAGCTAACCTGCTATTATTCCGCTGGATTACTCGCAGCTTTATTAAACCCTTACATCAATTAAGGAACTCTGCAGAACAAATCAAGGAAGGTAATCTTGCCTTCAAACTCGAGCTGAGTTCAAATGACGAGGTTGGCCAACTGAGTGAAGCCTTTGAGAGTATGCGGAATCAATTACAGCAGTCCAATGAACTTCGACAGCAAGATGAAGCGAATCGTAAGGAACTCATTTCCAACATTTCGCATGATCTCCGAACGCCGCTAACCAATATAAAAGGATACATTGAGGGCATACGTGACGGAGTGGCGAATACACCCGAGAAAATGGAGACATATGTGAATATCATCCATTCAAAAGCCGTCAGCATGGACAAGTTGGTGGATGAATTATTTTTATATTCGAAACTCGACCTTAATCAGGAACCTTTCTTATTTAAAGTGGTGGACATTGTCGATTTCCTCGAAGACAGCATTGAAGAACTCAGATACGATCTAGAGGACAAGCAGGTTGCCTTTGATTGGGATAACCAAGCTACTGGACCCGTTATGGTTTCTGTGGATCTGGATAAATTAAAGCGTACGGTTGTCAACGTAGTAGATAATGCACTCAAATATATGGACAACAATAGCAAGCGACTCAGCATTACGCTTCAAGCAGATTTGGAATGGATAACAATGGTGTTCAAGGATAATGGCAGAGGTATACCAGAGGAGGCTTTGCCTCATATATTCGAACGATTTTACCGAGCAGAACAATCTCGTAATTCTTCAACAGGCGGTAGTGGGTTAGGGCTCGCCATTGCCCGCCAAATTATCGATGGGCACGGGGGCTTCATCTGGGCGAATAGTAAACCCAATATAGGTACGACGATCTATATCCAACTGAAAAGGCTGACTAACGAGGAGACAGGGAATGGAAATGGCTAACATTTTGATTATTGAAGACGAAACAACGATCGCGCAACTGGAACGGGACTATTTTGAGCTCAACGGATTTTCTGTGGAGCTGTGTCATACCGGCGATGAAGGGCTGCAGCTGGCTTTAAAGGAAAACTATGGTCTCATTATTGTTGACCTGATGCTTCCGGGTTTGGATGGATTTGAATTATGCAGGCGCATTCGTGAGGTAAAAGAGGTGCCGATCCTGGTCGTCTCTGCTAAGAAGGAGGAGATTGATAAAATCCGGACTTTCAATCTCGGTGTTGATGATTTCATTACGAAACCGTTTAGCCCAAGCGAACTCGTTGCAAGAGCAAAGGCTCATCTGACTCGATATGAGAGATTACTTGGGAAAAGAAATTCTGCTGAACAAGATGAAATCCATATTCGCGGGCTGCATATCGACAAGGCGTCACGCCGTGTGTTCGTGAGTGGCGAAGAAGTAGCGATTACGACGAAAGAATTTGATTTACTTGTATTTCTGGCGAGTCATCCAAACCGCGTATTTAGCAAATCAGATCTGTTCGAACGAATCTGGAATATGGACTCTAGCGGAGATATCGCAACGGTTACTGTGCATATTCGTAAACTTCGCGGGAAACTAGAAGCTGATCCTAAGAATCCGGAATATATTGAAACCGTGTGGGGCGCCGGTTACCGGTTTACTGCATAAGTTTCGATAAAAATTAGACGCAGTTTATATTTTGTTAATGTTTTTATCCTAGGGAGTTTCTTTTTATCCTCTATTCTTTAGTTACAGCCAACAAATAGAGGAGGATTTTAACATGAAACCTACAGCAAATAAAATCGCCGCATTTTTAACCATAACTGCCTTGGCAGCAGGAGCACTGCCACTAACCACAAATCATGCACATGCAGCTACATACGTTGCTAACTCTGCCGTAACAACAGCTCAGCTTACCAATCAGCAGATTGAAGCAGCAGTTAAGGAATTGAACAATCTCGGTATCATGAATGGATATATAGACCGTTCAATGGGAGAACATCAAACGATTAGCCGAGCCGAATTGGCGACACTCGTATATAAAACCTTTCATCTGAAGGACAAGACAGGAGAGAATGCAGAATTAACGGACGTAAATCCGAACGCATGGTATGCGCCGTATGCGTCGAAGGTTGCTGGACTTGGCATAATGGAGACAAGTAACGGCCAATTCAATCCGCATAGTCAAGTGTCGGATGCAGAACTCGCACAGGTTGTATCTAAAGCACTGCAACGGGATGTAAAATCGGTTCACTACTGGATGAGTGCTTTCTATGTAGATAATAGCTCAGCAACGCGCGGTGAAACGGCAGTTCTACTGCAGACGGCTCGTCAGGCGATTTCATCCGAACGTGCTCAGATCAAAAGCGTAAGATCACTAAATGCAATTACGTTAATCGTTACTTTCGATAAACCACTGAGGGCAGAGGATGAAGTGTTCACCAAGGCTCAGACGGATTTTGCATTTAGCGGGGGGCTGACACTGACGAATATGCCTCGGCTGAAAACCGGATCGATTGCAACATATATCGTTCCGACGTCCGTTCAGAAAGCGGGGGAAGTGTACAACCTTACCTATAAAGGCCAAGCAGCAGGAACATTTGAGGGAAGTGGAACAAAGGTAAACATGACAACAGTTAGCCAACTAACGAACGATACTTTCGAGATTGCAGCGCTTCAAGAGAACGGAGTCGTTGACTATGGTTATATTATTTCGGCATACAGCGGTGGTCGAGGGGCCAATGCGTTTGTGCTGGATGATCGTGAGCAAGCCGGAGGGAAAACGTATCAGATCATCCCTTCCATGCAGGCAAGACAAGTGATGATTACACCCGATGGTGGCGAACCGATCGTTGCCAAATATGTCCCGTTCACGCAATCAACGGATGGTAAGCAAGAACCGAAATTCCGCTTGCCAGTAGGTGAAACCTTAATCCCTGGAATTAAATATACAGTATCTTCTGATTGGGCCAACATCAATATTGCTTCGTTCATAGCGAAGTCATTCGATCCACTGCAGGTTACAAGTGCTAAGGCTCTAAGCGAAACTTCGATTAAAGTGAGTCTTGCAGAAGATCCTGGTGATGAGCTATTTTCAGGCCGAAGCGTTACGCTAACATCGCCGAGTGGTGACGTGCTGACAGCCACGTACAAATATTCGAGCCGCAAAGGCCTGCGGGCGTATTCGATCTCGGCAAGAATGAAAAATTGATTCCCGGCACAGTTTATACGGTAGCACCAGTCGGTGACTGGGGAGCCGCTTCATCGGTAACAGTGATTTATGAATAAGAGAGGTAATATGAGAGAATAACCAATCATTCCTATAATATAAAGCTTAAACATGAGTGGTTGAGGGAAAATGTACGCATAAAGAGTCGCCTATATGGCGGCTTTTTTTATGGGAACAACCTTCTATTATTGAATGGATATGAAAATAAAATAAATGTAACGTTATCTAATCTGTAACGTCATTTATTATATTCGACTATTTACAGGAGGTGGAATGAACAGTGTATAGTAAACGTTGTTAATAGAAAAGCGAATATATGGATCCTAATGGCTGGAGGATAAATGCGGCTAAGATGATAAGGGATGTGGCACATGACCAACAAATTGACAATGAAGAATGCAGGATGGATATTTTTCGTATCCTATGTCACTGGCATCATACTATCTGGATGGATGCGTTCGAATGGAAACCTGCATCACGATAATCTATTCTTATTTCTGGGCTACGTGGCGGTCGGACAAATTGTACTAAATGTGTTACCCGCTGTAGTTTGGTGCCGGTACCGACATATATCCCTTCGTAAAGTATTCAGGCTACATAAAGTTTCATTTATCACCAGATTACGGAAGTGGTATCCGTCTTGCTTGGAGCATCTTATAAAACATCACACTATCCGGTTGCGGATTCGCTCTTTTCCTTTTGTATTCTTCTACTGAGTATCGGGATTATCCCGCCTATATGTGAGGAGTTGTTGTTTCGAGGAGTTCTCATTACTGGGTATGCAAGACATGGAATATGGTTTTCAGCTGTAATGAGCTCTTTTCTATTTGCCTTGTTCCATGACAATCCTTACCGGCTGATTGAATTATTCGGGGCGGCTCTAGTTTCCTCTTTACTGGTCATCAAATCAGGCTCTATTATTCCAGGGATTATCGTTCATTTAATAACGAACTCGACTTATGTAGTCAGCTCATACCTTCAGAGAGGAGATATGCTTGAAAATATTTCTACTCCTGGAGGTCCCGGTGCGAAAATCATCCTGATCACAGGCTTTGCTTCTATTGTCGCTTTCATGATTTGCAGGCGTCTATTTACACGATTTGACCCGTGTGAAGAGGTTATAGAGCAGAAGAGGAATGTATCTTCCCCGCTTCGTTACTTTGGTTGGAGTCTTCCTATTATGTTGTCCATAGCTGTGTTTATTATTAAAGTGAGTAAAAAAGCAAACCCTATCTTCCGCTTAACGCGCGGGTACAAATTTATTTTTATAGTCATATAAAAAGGGGCCTCTCTTACAACAGAGAGACCCTTATTATGATGTTCCATCTTATTCTTTTTTATAAAAGAATCGAGAAAGCAAGATACCAATACCTCCGAGTCCGATAAACAGAACTGCCTTTATGATCATGGAAACCGTTGGAAGATCGAAGAAGATGACTTTGATTAAAGTTAAAAATAGGAGAGCGATACCTGCAAGCCGAACTTGTTTGATTTTTTTCTTGAGACCGTAGGCTATTACGGCGATGGCATACCCCACCCAAGTAGATGAAATGATCAAATGCTGAGCATTATCACTTACATTTTGTGTAAGTACAGTAGTGACATCGGTTATAAAGATGAGGAATAGTACGCCGAGACCGTAGTAAAGTACTCTAATCCATTCTTTAGTTTGATTTTGATTTTCAGCAGAATAATATCTCAATAAAACGATAATGCCTGCTAAGGTAAGCAGAATCACGATCCATATAAAGGTATTAACGGATGCAAGAGAATCCATGCCGCCTAATAAGATGATACCTCCTGCGAGAAAC
The DNA here is from genome assembly GCF_018403285.1 of Paenibacillus sp. J45TS6. Lineage (GTDB taxonomy): Bacteria > Bacillota > Bacilli > Paenibacillales > Paenibacillaceae > Paenibacillus. Next base: position 180,459 of record NZ_BOSJ01000005.1, read on the forward strand.
CCTACCAGATAAATGAGAAGACCGTTTATTTTTTGGAACAATGATTTAATAATGAAACCCAGAGCAAGAGCGATAAAACCCTCGATAATGAAAAGACCGACAACCCATTTATTCTGGGCCATTTCCATCAATAAGAAAAGTAAAGAGTAAGACGATATGGCAAGCATATAAGGTAGAGTATCTTTGAAACCTTTTCTCCAGGTGTAGGCTGAAATCGCACTATATAGCAGTGTAAATGATAACAAGATTAGAACGATATCCGACTCCAAGATTAATCTGGACCAAATAGCGGTTAAGACAAAGCTTGATATCAGTACACGATGTTGATGATTTAAAATTCCTGTTCTAAGCAAGATGGAGACTAAAAGAATGAGGTGCTGGACCAATGCACCGTAGACAATCCATCTATCATTTGAGATAGAACCAACCATACTAAATATGAGAAAAGCAGGGTGTATCAAAATAAATGAGGTATAAAGTAAAGTGACAAATCGATGCCTGATCGCAAAGATCATGGCGCTAGTGTAGAGCAATACTTCGTAACATACAAAGAATGGTGTAGATGGGTTGTTATCGACCAGAAAGGGTGTCAAGATTCCCGATACAATGGCGAGTACGCCCAATGTCTGTGATTTATAGCGGTAAGAGAACAAAAGTCCCAGTACAGTCCAAAGTACGTTGAGAATAAAAGCGATGGGGGCACTCATAAAGTCATATAAGTAATGCGCTGCGAATGTGGTAAGCATGAAGATCCCTATGGAACCCGCCAAAAGCACTTGTGATAACAAGAGACGCTGATGCTTGTGTTGTCTTGCGCCGAGATAAACGAAAGCCGCACCGGCGAGAAGACCAATAATGCATCGCATTCCCTCAGTAATATAACCACCATCCACTGCTGCTTTAAATCCCCAAATTAATCCGATTAAAAAGACAAACAGGAATACACGAGGAAGCCAAACTCTGGCAATGAGATGTTCCCAATCTGTCTCTTTTTGCCTGATGTTCTCCTGTGGCGTTTTCTCTCTCGTTTCACCGTATGATGTACCGGAGGGGACAGGCCCTTGAATCCATGTTTTGGACGGTGGTCCCGTATCCGTAGTAACTCTCTTTGATATTCTATACTGTTTTAAATCCGTTACTTCTTTTTCAAGTTCCATGATTCGCTGTTCCAAACGATTTAAACGTTCATCATTATTCACTAACAGACCCTCCCTAATCCAATTTCTGGTTTCTTTTTAATGTAACATTCCTTTAAATGATATTGGAAGAGGTTTTTCTTATGTCTGCTAAAATGGGTAAAGGACAGAAGGGAAGATCATGGCGAATTGCTATTCCCTCACAAAACTGCATAGGAGATGGACTTCATGAAGAAGATTTTTGTATTAGGCGGGACTGGATTTCTAGGTTATTTTACAGTTAAAGAATTATTGCGACGAGGATATAATGTATCGACTGTATCGCGGCATTCCATGCCATCAGAGGATCTTTTGCCTGGGGAAGTCGAGCACAGAGTAGGGGATATCAATAAGATGTCAGATGAAGAAATCCGGAAGATGCTAGAGGGCGTTGATGGATTTGTATATGCTGCTGGAGCAGATGAACGGACGTTACCTGAAGCTCCGGCAATAAAGTTTTTTTATGAAGCAAATATACTTCCTACTCAGCGTCTTGCTAGATTAGCTAAACAAGCTGGCGTGAAAAAGTTTGTCATACTTAGCTCGTATTTTGCGCATTTTGCAGAAGAGTGGACCGATATTCCGTTGAAACAAAATGCTTACCCACGCTCTCGATTGCTTCAAGAGGAATTAGCGTGTCTTGAAGGTGAAGGAGGAATGGATGTGATGAGCATTCGTTTGCCTTACATTTTCGGTGTGATGCCAGGACGTATGCCGCTATGGTCCATGTTTGTAAATAGAGTAAAAGATCAGAAAGTCGTTCCCGTACTTGGCGGAGGTACAGCAATGGTCACTGCGCAGCAGGTAGCAGAAGCTACGATCGGAGCGATGGAGTACGGTGAACATGGCGGAAAATATGCGATTTGCGGCATGAATATGAAGCATAGCGAGTTTTATCAAATGGTAGTGAATGCACTAGGACAGGAAGATAGCACGGTCAAGGTTCTGCCACTAGATCAGATGAAACCAGTGATGGAGCAGATCGATGCTAACAATGCGGAAGCGGGTAAAGAACAGGGTGTTCATATGAGTATGATGGCAGAGATCCAAAACCGAGACGCCTATCTCGACCCTGCTGACACCATGACTCTACTCAAATATCATGAATATGATATCCGAGAATCAATCAGGGAGACACTCCGAAAATGTGTTCAGGAAGAGGCAAGAGCTGATTCTTAATCAATAAATCTTAGGTTAATGGTATATCTATATGGAATTAATGAGGCAGCCGGACCATGTTCGGTTGTTTTTTTTGCTGCGCGAATGCGTAGGTTTTGCGACATTCATTATTTACCAAATTACCACATACATGATCAAGGCTAAAATGAGAGACACTTTGCACAGGTCAAACCTAACATATTCTGGCGTTGTTGCTATAAAAGTTTTAGGTAGAGAGGAATGACTCCACTTGAGGAAAATAATGATTTGGTCTTTGCTTATTGTTTTTATGTTGACCTCTGGGTGCCAAAAGAAAGAAGCAACACCTGATGAACAGGATTTAGTACAAGTGAAATCAATAAAGAGAGAAGACGCTAAGAAAGTGATCTTCTTTATGATCGATTCTTTAATGTCTCAAGCCATTGATGATGGGATCAAACAAAACAAGCTGCCTACTTTTCAATATCTAACGGAACATGGGATTTACGATAAGGACATGGTTAGTTCATTTCCCACGATGTCAGTAACGATAGATAGTTCTCTAATTACAGGAGCATATCCTAATAGTCATCATGTACCAGGTCTTACTTGGTATTCTTCGGATGAGAAAAAAGTAATCAATTATGGAACTGGGCCGATGGAGATATGGAAACATGGAGGTAATGAGGTATTACAGGATGCGTTAATCAACTTGAATGGGAATCATTTAAATCCGCAAATACCTACGATATATGAAGATTTGGCCAAGCATGGTTTAAAATCGGGTTCTATTAATGGCTTGATTTACCGAGGTGCGTCTCATCATAGGTTGACGATTCCTGAATGGCTTAAAGGCATTACCTCTTTACCAAAGGAAATTCAAGTAAAGGGTCCAGATTTTTTAGCCTTAGGTTCTCTTGCAAATCCACTAGAGAATGTTAAAAATATGCCAGAAGGTTTAACGGGACGACTCGGTCTCAACAACCAATATTCAATGGAAGCCGTAAAGTATTTGATTCAGGAGAACAAATTACCTGATTTCTTATTCGTTTATTTACCAGATCTTGATCAGAAATTACATAAGAAAGGACCACAAGAACGAAGCGGAGTGGAGGAACTTGATAAGCAACTAGGTTCTTTGTTACAACAATTTGGTTCACCAAAAGAAGCGTTAAATAAAGCTATTTTTATACTTACAGGTGATAGCGGAATGACTTCCCTTTATTCTGCTCAAAACGATTCGGTTGTCGATTTACCTTCTTTACTTAAGGAATACAGTGTACTAAAACAAGGGAAATCGGTTACGGACGAAACAGATATTGTTCTTGCTGTAAATGAAACGATGGCTTATGTATACAACCTTAATAAAGAAAATTCATTAAGAGATCTTGCTAATGCATTAACCTCCGATCCCCGTATCGATCTCGTATCTTGGAAAGAGAATGAATGGATTCATGCCTTGCAAGGTGAAACCATTAAAGAAGTGAAGTATAAATCAAACGGAAAAATGGTCGATCGCTATCAACAAAAATGGACGGTCGAACAAGATTTAGATGTGCTTGATTTAAAATTAAATACAAAGAATCAAAAATTGTCTTATGGAAAATACCCTGACGTACTGCAGCGATTATCAGGCGCATTACATTCACATCAGGGAGAGTTTTTAGTCGTTACGGCAAAACCGGGATATGAACTGGCAGACAAAAGCTCCCCAACACATGAAGGCGGAGGAGGCCATGGTTCGCTTCATGAAAAAGAATCACTTGTTCCTCTTATCATATGCGGTACGAATGAGAAACCTCAATATTTACGGATTATTGATTTAAAACCATATCTCCTGAAACTTTTAACAAAAGACTGAGGGAAACACCTAAGAACCACGACTGGATAAAAAATCCGGGATCGTGGTTCTTTTTTTACCTTGCTTACTGTGCCATGATAGCTATGGGGGCGATGGTAAATGTTTAAGGATTTTAAGCTCATTGCCGGACGACCGGTATATATACAAATCAAAGACTATATGAAGCACTTAATTATAAAAGGCGCACTGCAAAGCGGTCAAAAACTCCCATCCACACGTGAAATGGGTGTACTGCTGAAGGTTAGCCGCAACTCGGTCATCGCCGCTTACGAGGGGCTGGAGGACGATGGGTTTATCTACGCGGTTAAAGGACAGGGAAATTACGTAGCCCCATCAGCACCGGGTACGATGAAGGTCTCATCTCGAATGATGGATTGGAAAAAGCATTTGAACGACCACGCCATGTTGGCAGAAGAACTGGATATCATGAAACGCGGGATCCGTGCGGAAAAGAGGACGATCTCTTTTACGAGTATTGCTCCTGATGAAGAACTGTTCGATCTTGACAATGTAAAGCGGGCTTTCATGGACCGTATGGCTGTGGAAGGTAATGTCCTGCTGAACTACGGATATGCCAAAGGTTACAAGCCATTGATTGATTATTTGCACCAATACATGGAGCACAAGGGCGTGGATATGAAGGGCAAGGACATCCTGATCACCAATGGTTTTACGGAAGGTTTTAATATCGTGCTCTCCGCATTGAACCAGAAGAGTGGCCAGGTCCTGACCGAGAATCCGACGCATCATACAGCGATCAAGAATTTGAAACTGAATGGCTTTGGAATCAGGGGGATTCCTATGGAGCGGGATGGTATTCACTTGGGTAAGCTTGAGAAGGCGCTCAGTGAGGGAGAGTACGATTGTGCTTACTTTGTGCCTTCGTACCATAATCCGACAGGGATTGTTATGTCCCCCGAGAAAAGACAGGGCCTCATGAAGCTAATGGCGGGATACGATATTCCGGTCATCGAGGATGGTTTTAACGAAGAGCTTCGTTACTCGGGATCCCATGTATCGCCGCTGATTGCAACGGCCGGTGCAGGCAATAGTGTGATTTATCTCGGCAGCTTTTCTAAAGTCTTGTTCCCTGGTCTTCGGGTAGGATGGGTGCTGGCCGACGAGGAACTGATCTATTACCTGGAGAGTATCAAGCGGGCACAGACGATTCATACATCAACCTTGGATCAATCCATTCTTTATCAATATTTATACAACGGTAATCTAGATAAATATTTGAAAAAAGCGAAAGCGGAATATAAACGGAAATATGAACTGACGCTGGAATGTTGCAAGCAGCATGTTCCTTTTGGGGCATTGACCGGAGACGGTGGACTGCATTTATTTGTGGAATTTGCGGATGGTTTTAACACGAAAGAACTGCTTGAGGCATGTCGTGCGCAAGGTGTTATTTTTACGGCAGGAGAGATGTTCTATACCGATGGCGGGGGACAGCATACCATGCGGCTTGGGTTCTCCAGAGTGACGGATGAGGATATCCGCAAGGGAATCGAGATTATTGGCAAAACAGCGCACAAATTAATGGGATGAAGGAATGATGATCATGTTGAAGGTTGGCGTAATTATGGGAGGTATTTCTTCCGAAATGGAGGTGTCACTAAACACCGGCAGAGAGATGATGAATCATCTGGACCGTAATAGATATGAGGTGATTCCTGTTGTATTTAGTAAGCCTGCGGAACTTGTGGAGAAGGTAAAGGGACTTGATATTGCTCTTCTAGCTCTGCACGGGGTTTACGGTGAGGACGGGACGATACAGGGAATGCTGGAGACACTAGGTATACCGTATACAGGAAGCGGAGTACTGGCGAGCAGTCTGTGCATGAATAAGGATTTGTCCAAAAAAATCCTCCGCTATGAAGGAGTAAACACGCCGGCCTGGCTATGTTGGAACAGTATGGAAGACTACTCACCGGAAGCCGTTCAGCAGCTGGGATACCCAGTAATGGTGAAGCCAAATACAGGCGGTTCCAGCATAGGGATGGAAAAAGTGAACGACGAACAGGATCTGCATAGCGCGGTGATGAGGGCTTTTGCAAGTGACCCCGATCAGTCGATCTTGATTGAACGATATATCACGGGTCAGGAAATTACTTGCTCCATTCTAGATGGGGAACTTCTGCCCGTGGTAGGAATCACTTCGTCATCTTCGGAATGGTTCGATTACCGTGCTAAGTATGACGATGGCGGAGCGGAAGAGGTGGTGGTGAACCTGCCTCATGAACTAGATCAGTTGGTTCGTAAGACGGCATTGACCTGTTACAAAGCATTAAAGTGCAGTGTATATGCCCGGGTCGATATCCTGTTGTCGGATGGTGTTCCTTATGTATTAGAGATGAATACGCTGCCTGGAATGACAAAGACGAGTCTTTTTCCCAAAAGTGCTGCTGCAGCTGGAATATCTTTCAGCTCATTACTCGACCGGATTATCAGCTGTTCTATGACAGAACGCAGCAAGAACAAAGGGGTGACAATTCATGTTAAGTAATTGGATTACCCCAAAGGTAAGGAACATCCCGCCTTCTGGAATACGTGCTTTCTTCGAACTAAGTAGCGGCAATCAGGACGTCATTTCACTTGGAATAGGTGAACCAGATTTTGTTACTCCAGAACACATTAGGAAAGCATGCATAGAGGCATTAAACCAGGGAGCAACGAGTTATACATCCAATGCAGGTTTGCCTGAACTTAGAGAGGAAATTGCCAACTATCTTCAAAAAAACTTCCACCTTCGCTATGATCCTGCCAGCGAAGTGCTTGTCACGGTAGGCAGCAGCGAAGCACTGGACCTGGCGCTGCGAGCGTTCACTGCTCCGGGCGATGAAATTCTTCTTCCTTCACCTAGTTATATCGCTTATTCACCGATCGTTTCTTTGAATGGAGGTACAGTGGTAGAGGTAGAAACGAGAGCGGAAGAGGGTTTCAAGCTAACTGCTGAGTCATTACGACAGACGATTACTCCACGATCCAAGCTGCTGATGCTGAATTATCCGAACAACCCAACGGGAGCGATCATGACTGCAGAGGATTGGCAACCAATTGCCGATATCGTTAAGGAAAATAATCTGCTAGTCATTTCAGATGAAGTCTATGCCGAGCTGACTTATGACTCGAAGCATGTCAGCATTGCTTCGCTGCCAGGAATGCAGGAGAGAACCATCGTACTCAGCGGATTTTCTAAAGCATTCGCAATGACGGGCTGGAGAATCGGCTATGCCTGCGGTCACCGTGATCTGCTGGCAGCCATGCTGAAGATCCATCAATACACGGCGATGTGTGCCCCGGTGCTGGGACAGATTGCTGCACTCGAATCTCTGCGCCATGGCCTTGAGTCAATGAATGAGATGAGAGAAGCGTACCGGAAGCGCCGGGAACTTTTGGTGAACGGATTTCGGTCGATCGGAATCCCTTGCCATGTACCGGAAGGAGCGTTTTATGCTTTTCCAAGTATCGCTCACACAGGGCTTGACTCGGAGACGTTTGCCTATCAATTATTGAAGGAATCGGGTGTTGCCACTGTTCCCGGTCATGTCTTTGGCTCAGGGGGAGAAGGTCATATCCGGTGCTCATACTCGGTATCCACGGACAAATTAACGCAAGCGCTTGAGCGGATGGATAGTTTCATGAAGGTGAAAATATAATTGAAGGAATAGAGAATTAAAAAAAGACGACTATTTTATACTATTTTATTTTGATGGAACTAAGTTATCATGCTCTGCATCAATCTTCATATAACGTAATCATATGGAGGCTGACTATGAAAGCTCTATTAGGTTCCTTGTCTATTATATTTCTGATGTCATTCGTATTGATTGGTTGTGTTACTGAAACAAGTGAAGGCAACAAAAACGATACTAGGAACGAGGGAATTCAAGAAATAGTGAACTCAAATGGTAATTTCCTAGCTGTCGTAGTAAACAAGTAACGGTGTCCAGAAAGGGCCAAGAATACATCCTTGTAACTAGGGAAATAGATTACGTCGCAGAAGTTGGTGACAAAGTAAGGGTCTGGACTACAGGACAATATGAGGAAAGTAACCCGATTCAAGGGGAAGCTATAAAAATAGAAACAATTAAGTAATTGCTAGTAGAGTCTTCTTGTTATCGAGTAAATAATTACTTCACGATCGTAATAAATTCATTGAATAAAATAGCATTAGTCTTGGACTTTCTTTACGTCCATGGCTGACGCTGTTTTTTTTATTTAAGGGCCGGAAAATACCAAAATGTTCAACAATAAAAGGAAAACAGGTGCGCAAGCTGAATAAGTTAAGAATCTTATTCAATACTACTTTGCTACCCCACAGTAACTTGAACTACCTACATAACAAAAGAGTAATGAACGGAGGAACTATATTATGACACCAAAACTGATTCTAATTGAGGGATTACCAGGCTCCGGAAAATCAACAACGGCTCAACTCGTTCATGAAATCCTTACAGAGATAAATGTTCATTCTCAGTTATTTTTAGAAGGGAATTTGGATCATCCGGCAGATTATGATGGAGTCGCTTGTTTTACGCAATATGAATACGATGAACTATTAGGTACTTATGAAGAGTTCAGAAATTTATTAAATAATCATACTACTATCCAAGGCAATGATTACTTCCTAGAATATCGAAAAATAATAAATGAATATGGGACAAGTATTCCAAATGAATTAGTGCAGGCAATGTTTAAAAACGATATCTATGAATTGTCGCTAGATCAAAATAGGAAACTGATTACAGAAAGATGGAGGCAGTTTACTGAGCGGATCTTGAATGGACCAGACATCTATGTTTTTGAATGTTGTTTTATACAGAACCCTGTAACGATGGGGATGATTAAATATGGTGCTAAGAAAGAAGACGTTATCAGTTATGTTATAGAACTTGCTACTATTGTAGAGAAATTAAATCCACTGTTAATTTACGTAGAACAAAGCGATCTTGGTCACTCTTTCCGAAAAGCAGTAAAGGAGAGACCTAAAGAATGGTCAGAGGGGTTTATTGAATATTACACAAACCAAGGATTTGGAAAAAAGCAGGGTTACAATGGATTAGAAGGAACTATTCAGGTTCTAAAGGCAAGAAGGAAATGGGAAGAAGATATATTTAACTGTCTGAATATAGCAAAGCAAAAAGTCGATAATTCCACCTATAATAGGAACGATTATAAGCAACGTTTAGAGGGGATTCTTTCAGAATGGATTAACGCATCAACAAACCAAGCATGAGAGATACAACTTTAACAATGAAGGAATTCTATTACGCTAACAAGGGATCAAAGCCTGATAAAATAGGAGAGGTAGCCGGTCAAAGTGATCGGTTGCCTCTTTTTCATCTTTACCCCGCCAAATGTATGTTTATCGGGAGGAAAGAAAGAATGAATAGAAACTAATTAGAAGATTTCTTTGATAAATTGCTTACGGTTATAAAAATGTGCCAATTGCTCAGGTAAAGAGTAACACCTGTGTTAAAAGAACTCCTTTTCATACATATGACAACCAATTTGCCAAAGTAGTGAAAATTATTATAGACTGTTTCCTAGCAGATCTTGTCCAAGGAGGAAATGTAATGATTCAAAGGAAACAACAAAAGCTAAATACACCCAAAATTGTCTCTAAAGTATTACTGATTATGATTGGGGCTATCATAGCTGCATATGGTTTAGAAGCAGTACTAATACCTAACAATGTCTCCGACGGTGGGGTTACCGGACTAAGTATCGTAGGTTCCCAGCTGTTTGGATTACCACTAGGGGTGTTAATTGGAATAATTAACATTCCTTTTGTGTGGCTCGGATATAAACAAATAGGTAAAAGCTTTGCTGTTTATTCGGTTATCGGTATTGCCACGCTGGCAGTAAGCACTAGTCTTATGCACCATGTCCCAACGATTATTGAAGGGGATACCTTGCTAATTACGGTGGTTGGCGGGATTATTATCGGTTTTGGTATGGGTTTAGCTTTGCGTAATGGCGGGGCACTCGACGGCATTGATATGCTAGCTGTATTGCTATCACGAAAATTACCTTTCGGTACGAGTGATCTAATCTTGTTCTTAAACATGTTTGTCTTTATTGTTGTTTCTACTGTATTCGGTCTACAAGGTGCTATTTTATCCGCACTCGCGTACTTTATTGCTTCCAAAGTAATTCACATTGTTGAAGAAGGTCTTAGCGGCTCTAAAACGTTCAAGATTATTACAAAACAACCGGAAATTATGGTTGAAACCATTCGTGACCGATTAGGTCGTGGAGCAACTTATACAGAAGCATACGGCGGTTACTCTAATGAGCAATTTAAAGAAATCACTTGTGTAATTAACCGTATGGAAGAAAGTAAAATTAAAGAAATCATTCATGAAATTGATCCTAATGCCTTTGTTGTCGTATACGATGTAGCAGAAGTTAAGGGCGGAAGTTTCAAAAAACAAAATATACATTAATATTAAAATTAACGCGTTGGTAGAGAAAATTTCTCGCCAGCGCGTTTTTTGTTAAATGATATTTTTCCAATTTTTCATTATAACTGCTCAATAAATCTGAGAGTAATTTCTCACATTTTTTTGCTTAGCGCCCCCCTAAATTATGGAAATATGGTAGACTAAATAAAAAAAATGGCAGGGGGAGAGAGCAGATATGTCCGATCATGATGAACTAGCAGAGCAAAGACGCAAAAATTTAAAGCTGATTCATTTCAGCAAAGAGGATCAATCACTTGTTGAGTCGGAGAAACCAAAGGAGACGTTTGCTGACGTCGGTGGCCTCGAAGAAGTTAAGAAAAAAATCAGAATGAATTTCATCTTACCGCTGCAACAGCCGGAGGTGTTTGCTGCATACGGCAAACAAGCTGGAGGAAGTCTTCTTTTATTCGGTCCTCCTGGATGCGGCAAAACGTTCTTGGCGCGAGCGGTGGCAGGTGAGATCGATGCTAACTTTTTGCATATTGAGCTTCAGTCTATCCTTTCCATGTATGCTGGCCAGAGCGAACATAACTTACACGATATTTTCGAAAAAGCACGGGAAAGTAAGCCATGTGTCATTTTCATTGATGAAATTGATGCGCTTGGAGGAAGTCGACATCAAATGCGCCAGCATCATGATCGCATGCTCGTTAACCAATTATTGTTGGAGCTTGATGGTCTGCAGGCGGAGAATGATCACGTGTTTGTCATCGGCGCTACCAATACGCCTTGGTACCTTGATTCCGCTCTGAGACGTCCCGGCCGATTTAACCACCTTGTTTTTGTACCGCCACCTGAAGAGAATGAGCGTCAAACGATACTAGAACTGAAGCTTTCCGGTAAGCCGCTGGGTTCGCTGAACCTGAACAAAATTGCCGCAGAAACGAAGCATTATTCGGGAGCTGATTTGGAGCAGTTAGTCAAGGATGCTGTGGAATCTGCGATGGAGCGTACTTTTGAGAAGGGTGAGATCCAGCCCATTACTCAGGACGATTTAAAGAGATCCGCTAAAGGACGGAAGGCGACAACGCTAGACTGGTTTGCTACAGCAAAGAACTATGCAACGTTCAGTGATGTGAACCGCGATTATCAAATTGTGCTGGATTACATTAGTAAGCATGGTGTGAAGTCATAATCGGAGGGGGGCAGGCAGGTGGAGAACGTACATGATAACGTCGCTTATACGAAGGCGCAGCAGCTTATCGAATGGAGACGGTACAAAGATGCGCTAAAGGAAGCTGAGCAGCTTCTAAGCGAAGAGCCGGAGAACCCGGATGTTTTTGCGCTGATCTCGCAAATTCACCTTTTAATGGATGAATATGATAAAGCACTGTATTGGTCAAATCAGGCACTTACCCGAGAACCGGAGCATGAACTGGCTTGGTTCGTGCGGGTTGGCGTTTATTACGATACGAATAAGGATCGGGAGTGCAAAGAAGCTATACAGGAAGCTTTACGGATCGATCCCTATGAGCCTCATTATTATTTTTTGCAAGCACATTTATATAACAAAATAGATAGGCCAAAAGAAGCGAAGATAGCACTTTTACAAGCGCTCGAACTGCGTCCGGAATCTCCGGTCTATTTGGCTTTGTTAAGCTATACAGAAGCATTACTCAAAAACTATGAGGATTCTGCGAGGGTCGAAAAACTCGCCCTGAAATATAATACGGAATTATCTCAAGTCTTTTTGTATCTCGGCTGGGCGGCTGGCGAGCGCGGAGAGTTTAAGCTAAAGGAAACTTATATGCGGAATGCAATTCGCTTACATCCGGACAGCAAGCTGTACCAGGAAGAATTTTTAGAGGCACTTCAACATAACGAAGTACTCTTTAAAGTGTTTTTATGGCCAGGGAAATTTGTGCGGAGAATGAAGACTTGGCAGATCTTGCTCACCTGGGTTGTGGCCGTGTTCTTATTTCGTCCGTTATTGATTCTATTCCTAGTCTTGTATGTACTCTCGCACTGGGTAACCAAAGCCATCGTGCATGTCAAAGTATTTGGCTGGAGACGAAGAGGAATCTAACCTTTTACCCAACAAGATCTTGACGTGTAAGATTCTACTATGAAAAGAGTCGTTATAGCTAAAAGCTATAGCAAGTGATAGGTTTTAGGTATTACATGCTTCCTATTTTATTATGCTATCCTTTTTGTTACATCAAAATTCAAGGAGAGACATCTATGATACCATTTCACCATGATCATGTAGGCAGCCTACTACGTCCTACAAACCTAATACAGGCACGTGAACAATATAAATCCGGCATCATCACACTTGATCAATTAACATCCGTAGAAAATGAAGAGATTATCCGCATTATTGATAAGCAAAAACAAAATGGTGTACTTGGCATTACTGACGGTGAATTCCGCAGAAGCTGGTGGCACTTTGATTTTTTGGGCGGTCTTGATGGAGTAGAATATTATGAAAAAGAGACTGGGCTTAATTTTCATAAAATGGAGACTCGTAAGGAAGGCATCCGGATTACCGGTAAAATTGATTTCTCATCCCATCCATTCATAGAGCATTTCGGGTTTCTTCATGATCATGCGGGGGATGCGGTTGCGAAGCAAACGATTCCAAGTCCTAATATGCTAGTCTACCGTGTTGATTATAATGAAGAGATTTATCCGAATCGGGAAACATTCCTCAAAGATACAATTGCAGCTTACCAAAAAGCAATTCAAGCATTTTATGATGCGGGTTGCAGATACTTACAATTAGATGATACCGCTTGGGCAGATTTATTCTCGGAAGAAGGTCATAACAAACTGCGTGCCAAAGGCTTAGATCCAGCCGAGGAAATGAAGGTAATGCAGTACATGATTAATGAATCGATTGCCCATAAACCAAAAGATTTAGTGATCACGATGCACATTTGTCGTGGAAATTATAAATCTAACTTTTTTGCGAGCGGCGGATATGATTATGCTTCTGAAACGATTTTTGGCGGCTTAGATGTGGATGGGTTGTTCCTGGAATTCGATGATGAGCGTTCAGGAAGTTTTGAACCATTGAAATATGTGAATCGCAAAAATCTAAAAATTGTATTAGGATTAATAACCTCTAAATCAGGTGAATTGGAAGATAAAGAAAAGATAAAAGCTCGCATAGCAGAAGCAGCTACCTATGTACCGCTTGAACAGCTATGCTTAAGTCCGCAATGCGGATTTTCATCGACGGAGGAAGGCAATATTCTAAGTGAAGAACAACAATGGAGTAAACTTCGTTTTGTTAAAGAAATCGCAGATGAGGTTTGGAAGTAATTTGATTCTTTGCATTTTAAGCTGTTCCTAGATTGAGATAAAGCTATTTAATATTATATAGGTTGGATGATTTGACCTAAGTAAAGGGAGCGATTTGGCTCCCTTTTTTTATATGCTCCCTAGTTTCATCCCTAGACACCTAATTTCATTTCATTGACTTATAATCTATTTTTCCAAATTTTATTATAATATTATGTAACTGAATGCTAGAGGAGTGAAAAGATGGAGATTACCAAAAGGGTTTTAAAGACTTGGCACTTAGTTGAAGCGTTGGTTCCAAGTGAAGTGCCCGGTAAGGGAGAAACGGTGAAAGGAAGTTATTTCACAGACAATAAAAATCGGAACCGCACACGTTTGATTGATCTTAATGAAACTCCGTGGAAGAACGACATAGTAAAGGATAATGAAAACTCTCAGGTTCAATTCCGCTATTACTTCGCTTGTTTTGAGCATCATAAACTTGTCAGCTTTATACGTGAAGCTTTTATGAATAAGGATGAGATTGTTAATAAGGAAAATAAAACATTATTTAGTTTTTCTTTTTTGGTTGATGATCAAGGTAATTATATAAAAGAGTCAATATTCGTTCCTTTTTTAATGTATGTAATACAATTTTTGGCGAAAACTTCAGAGGTGAAATATGAGGATCTGTTAACTCCTTTTCAAAGTAAATTGAAATTATTTGAAGAACAAGCACAAACCGTTTTTATTAATGGTGTAACAAAGGAATCCTTACTCTTAATTCAACAAGTATACCAACAATTTTTTCATAGATTAGATGACAATTCATTACATTATTTAGAGATTGAAGTGTTGAAAGCTGGTCAAATTTCTAAACAAAAGAATTTTAATAGCTTCTATATAAGTGACTTGGAACTGATCTTAAAGAAAGGAGAAAACGAAGCGCTCAGTCAGTTTGTAGAAGGAGTACCTATAGAACAGCGCTTGAATATAAATGAAAATCAAGAATATATTGAAGATGTTTTACAGCCTATTCATTTACCGCATGGTAGGTGGCCATCTCCAGTAGAGCATAGACTATCTTTAATGCAGCAAGTTGCTGTAAATCAAATGTTTAATAGTAATCAAAAAATAAGTTCTGTTAATGGACCACCTGGCACAGGAAAGACCACTTTATTAAAAGACATCTTTGCTGACATTGTAGTTCAAAGAGCTGAAACAATAGTGAAATTGGCTACTCCAACCCAAGCTTTCACAAAAGTAAAATCAATTCATTTAAATGGTAAGTTTTATCCCATCTATTTATTGGATTCAAATATTAAAGAGTATTCTATGGTAGTGGCTTCGAGTAATAATGGAGCAGTTGAAAATATCTCTAAGGATCTACCTAAACGAGATGAAGTTATACGTTCTTCGGGTAAAAGTAAGTTCAATCATTATGAAGAGTCGTACGCTGTAGAGGCGCAGGATTTATCGATGTATCCGATTGCGGCAATGGATCTGTTAGGTAGTCATGATGAGGCATGGGGATTATTTTCAGGAGCTCTTGGTAAATCAGATAATATATCAACGTATGCTTGGAGTTTGTATAAAAGGAAAGAGGATGGAACTTCTTTTCTACAACAATTGGAACAAGACAGTAAACAGGTAAACACGAAGTCCTGGGAGAATGCTGTTAAAGAATTTGAAGATACGCTTAACTCGGTTAAGAAAAAAAAGGAGAGTCTCCAGAAATTTCACGACGAATATAAGAGTATAAAATCTTCTATTGTCCTATTGAGAAAGTTAGAGGAACAGTTACCTGATCTTAATCAAGAACTAATGGATCTAGGGAACGAGAAGTCCCATTTAGAACAGCAAAAACAACTCACCGAACAACAAATTCAATCCCTGACAAAACTTTCTCTCTTACAAAAGATCTTAGGTAAAAAAGATACAAAAAAAATAGAATTAGAAAATGAATTCTACGATATTATTACTCGATTGAAAGAAGTAGGGAATAAGTTTTATATAAAAAAGGCAGAGGTTGAAAAATCTAAAAAGATGATAGAAGAACTCAAAGAAAGGGAATCTGCTTTTGCAAAACAGCTGGAAGATTATAAAATGCAGGGGTTAATATTACCTGATGAAGATTATTGGTCGAACACACAACAGGCATACGAGTTTCGGCAATTAAATACGATTTGGCTTACAGATGAACTGAATTTCGAAAGAGGATTACTGTTTTTAAAGGCAATGAAAATCCATAAAATGATGTTGGCCTTCAATTTTGAAGCCATTAAATCAACTTTACGCTTATTGATTAATCGTTCAAATTTAGATCTTAACGATATGGAACATAGAGAATACTTGAAGAATATGTGGCAAACGGTTCATTTAATTACTCCTTTGGTAAGTACAACTTTTGCAAGTTTTAGTTCGATGTATAAAGGAATAGAAAAGGATTTTATTCAGTATTTATAGATGAGGCAGGACAAGCGAGTCCACAACAATCGGCGGGTGCAATATGGAGATCTAAAAATGTGGTAGTAGTAGGTGACCCAATTCAAATTGAGCCAGTTATCACCTTAGATCAAACCATTTTAGGAGATATTAAGAAATATTTTAACGTAAGTGATAGATATATTGGAATGGGATCCTCCGTTCAAACCATAGCCGATGCAGCTAATCGATATGGAATGACGAGCGGTTATGGTCAATGGATTGGTATACCATTATGGGTTCATAGAAGATGCTTAAATCCTATGTTCACTGTGGCGAACGAAATAGCTTATGATAACAAAATGGTATTGGGTAAAGAGGGGCGAGGCAAGAGTATCTGGTATGACTGTAAAGGATCGGCTAAAAATCGTCAATTCGTGGAAGAACAAGGAGAATTGGTGGCAGACCATATGATTGAACTATGGAAGAAAAACGCTGGTCCTCCCAATGTATATATAATTTCTCCGTTTACGGCAGTTAAGGAGGGCATTAAAAAAATTCTAAAAGCAAGATTGAAGAAATTGGGGATTTCTACAGAAATATTAAATGATTGGTTGAGGAATTCTGTAGGTACAGTCCATACCTTTCAAGGAAAAGAAGCAGATATTGTTTATTTAGTAACGGGAACCGACGAAAATGGAGATGGAGCAGCAAACTGGTCATGTTCCAAGCCTAATCTACTAAATGTAGCTGTGACACGCGCCAAAAAAGAGTTCTATGTAATTGGTGATTATCAGCGATTTTCTAAGAAACTTTACTATTCTTCTATTGTAGAAAACGTAGATGAAGTCAAAATTGGTAGTAGATTGGCCGTGAATACTCAATAAAGTCGCAAAGGTAGCATGTTAGTTGAGCGGCTGCCTTTGTCCAATTATAGTTATCGAATATGCAGTTAAACTATGTAGATAACCTTCAATATAATTCTATTTATGTAATGATTACCTACAATTTTATTATTGCTTAGATATTCGGTATATACCATCTTCGAAATCTGCTATAGCTAAAAACTATTACCTGTCATAGCTTATTGGTAGATCAGTATATTCCGTGAGATGTGCTATATTGAATTTACAATTTATTATACGAGGAGATAATCTATGAGCACTCAAACCGAACCTAAAAAACGAACTGTTACTCCATTTAGATATGATATTGTTGGTAGCTTTCTACGCCCTCCTGCGTTGAAAGAGGCTAGATTTAAGTTCAAGAACGGCGATATTAACGCCGAGCAATTGAGAGAAGTAGAGGACGACGAAATCGTTAAACTCGTTCAGAAACAAAAAGAGGTTGGTCTTCAAGCGGTAACGGATGGCGAATTCCGCCGTTCATGGTGGCATCTAGATTTCTTCTGGGGGTTCGACGGTGTAGAGCGGACAATCATTGATCAAGGCTACCAATTTACTGGCGCGGAGTCGAGACCCGAAACTGCCCGATTGACCGGGAAAATAACTTATAGCAGCCATCCTTTCGTTGCCGATTATACATATTTAAAAGAAGTTGCAGGTGAGGATGTCGTTGCACGTCAATCGATTCCTGCGGCTGCTCAATTCCTGTTCGAGCTGGACCGGGCAGAAAATAAGGAAATCACGAAGTTGATATATCCCAATCGTGAAGAGCTGATTTCGGATATTGCCAAAGCATACAAAGCGTCGATTCTTGCCTTTTATGCAGCGGGTTGCCGCAGTATTCAGATCGACGATTGTACGTGGGGAGCGCTTTGCGACGAACAGTTCATGGAAATTATGAAGCAAATTGGCGTAGATGTAGCTGAATATGCGAAGGAATTTGCAAAATTGAACGAGGAAGTGGTTTCAGGACTGCCGGATGATCTCGTTGTAACTACACATGTATGCCGCGGCAATTATGTTTCTACTTATGCAGGAGTAGGTGGAGGTTACGAGCCAATCGCGCAAACGCTTCTAAACATCAATAACTACACTGGCTACTATCTGGAGTTTGATACGGAACGGGCAGGAGATTTCAAACCATTGCGCTTTCTGAAAGACAATCAGCTGGTCGTGCTGGGCCTATTTTCTTCCAAATTCGGTGAGCTTGAAAGCAAGGAAGATATTCTGAAACGGATCGAGGAAGCGAAGCAGTATGTCGATTTAAACCGGATATGCCTAAGCCCGCAATGCGGTTTTGCTTCCACGGAAGAAGGCAATCACCTGACAGAAGAGCAACAATGGCGCAAGCTTGCGTATATTAAAGAAATTGCTGACGAGATCTGGAATTAATGATAAGTTAGATTAAAGCTCTTTAGCCGTGCGGATGATCATTCACACGGCTAAAGAGCTTTTTTATATAGATTGTGTTAAACACAGCCAGAGAGCGAAATATTTAGAAAGGTAAGTCATTTAGTTTAATAGGTGTTAGTGCTTTACTCTCCCAATCGTCCCTAATTATTGCATAGCATATGGAGTCGGAAACACTGCCATCATCATTTTCCCAAGCGCATCGTAAGTAACCTTCTTTAACAAATCCGCACTTATTAAGTGTTTTCCTCATCGCGATGTTATCACTTCGGGTATATGCTTCGATTCTTATCTTATTATCGGGTAACCCGAAAATGTAATCGGTAATCCAACGAACAACTTTTGTTCCGTATCCTTTTCCTCTAACATTGTTATCTAAACGAATGTCAAACAAGGGGATCGTATCACTTATATCGTGAATAATTATCAAGCCGATTTTTTTATTTTTGTTTTCTATCCAGTATGTTTCCCTGTCTTCTTGATACCAACCCTCATTGTAAGCGTTAATAATTTGTCTCTGTGAGAGGTTGGGGTTTGAATGGAAATTCCAATAATGATTCGTCATAAAAGAGACCAACTCATCTAACTCATTTTCAAGTTTCTTAAAATTAAGTTCACTCATGTTTCCCCCCCCTTAAACTATCAAAAGTGTGAAAAGTTTCAGCTCATGTCAGACAGGATACTACTTAAGCTATTCATCCAATTTTCTCGTAACATAGTAGTAGCCACTTGAAGATCTTTATTCTTAACTCCTTCGATAATTATATGATGTTCATTTAATGATTTTTGTTTAGGGCTTGCTTTATGAAAATAAAATGATTCAACACGAAGTATCTTATCCTTTAATTTTGTTAGTATTTTTTCTAACTCTTTGTTGCTAGATAGATTTACGAGAGAGTTATGAAACTCAATGTCATACCTCAAACACTCTTTTGCGTTATCAGCCTCAATTGCATCACTATATTTCTTATTGATCTTCTCTAATTTCTTAATTTGACTAGGCGTTACAGATGAAATAGCGTCTTGTAGCGCAAGGGTTTCAAGAGCAACAACGATACTATAAATTTCTTTAGTTTCAGTGATATTAATAGGAGCAACCATGGTATAACTATTAGGCTTACTGATAATAAACTCCTCGTCTTCTAACCTCAGCATTGCTTCCCTAACAGGTGTTCTACTTATTCCTAATTGATCAGATAGTTCAGCATCTTTAATTTTTCTGCCTGGTTCTAATTCACCTGATATAATCGCATCTTTAATTATTTCATATGCATTGTTACGCATGGATACTCTGTTAATTTTTTTGTTTAAATCCATCTTCATCACCTTTGGAAAAACTTTACTTTATAAAAACTGATATGTAATATATCAATTATGGAAGGAAATTTCAAGCATCGAAGGGAGTTTATCGTGAAATCAAGTACAATCAACAATTTGCTAGTTGTCACCATAATATGTATATCGTTATCAGCGATCTTTGTAAAATTGTCTGATGCACCATCAACAGTCATGGTGATGTACCGTATGTTTTTAGGATGTTTGTTACTTTTACCTCTTTTTATAAAGCACAGAAATACGTTATCCAAGATAACAAAAAAAGAATGGGTTGCTTTACTTTTTGGAGGCATTTTTTTAGGCGGTCATTTTGGGTTGTGGTTTGAATCATTGAACCATACTTCAGTAGCCAGCTCCACTTTAATTTTGGCATTGCAACCTGCCATAGCATTAATTGGAGGGCTAATCTTTTTCAAAGAAAAAATGAAATTAAGCACAGTTTTAACTTTAGGAGTCGCTTTTATCGGTGTTTTAATTGTGGGCGGAGGCAACTTTGGTTTAGGTCAAGAGGTGTTTTTGGGTAATTTGCTATCATTATTTTCCGTTTTTTCAGTGGTTTTTTATTTATTAATTGGTCAAGGAAATGTTAAATCGATTAATCATTGGGTTTACAGTTTTATTGTTTTCTTTTTCGCAGGCTTAACTATGACAATATTCAACATGATCGGAAACATACCTATGACAGGATATACCGCAAATGATTGGATCGTTTTTCTTTTACTCGCCATATTCCCAACAGGTGCACACATCATTTATAATCTTCTCCTGAACTATGTCAATACAACAACGGTCTCTATGAGTACACTTGGAGAACCAGTAGGTGCTTCTCTCTTAGCTATGATATTCTTCAGAGAAATGTTGACTGTAGTTGAAGTTATTGGAGGTTCTCTGATCCTTACAGGGATATACTTATTTCTTAGGTATCAAAGTGGTTCTAATCAAGTCCTATCAGAGCAGCCCAAAACTGTTAATAATAGTCAATAATAATAATATTTCTGCGGCTTTTCATGTATAAAAGGGAACAAGTTCTTCTCCAAGGACAAGAACTTGTTCCCTTTGTCGTAAATGACAAGAACATAGTCGATAACTGATTAGTTGATGAGCATTATCTAGTGAAAAAATAGCTAATATTAGATATCAAGCTTACGAGTACCAATCCATTTCACCATTTCAGGGTCGTTATGTGAAAAGAATAAACTTTGTTTCGTATCTAAGGTAGTAATTAACTCCATATCTTCTTCGTTTAATTTGAAATCAAAGATATTGAAGTTTTCAACCATTCTTTCTTTGTGTACTGATTTCGGTATCACAACAACTTCTCTTTGTGTCAACCAACGCAAAACAACCTGAGCAACGGATTTATTATACTTTTCAGCTATGGATAGCAATATCTCATTTTGGAACAAGTTGTTTTTTCCTTCGGCAAAAGGACCCCAGGACTGGATCTGAACATTGTTTTCTTTCATGAATTTAGCACTTTCCATTTGCTGGTTGAAGGGATGTGTTTCGACCTGGTTTACAGCAGGAGTTACATCGTTATGAATAATCAAATCGATTAGACGATCTGGCTGGAAGTTACTAACACCGATGGCACGGACCTTTCCTTCACGGTACAATTCTTCCATCGCACGCCAAGAACCATAAATATCGCCTAAAGGCTGATGAATCAAATACAAATCTAAATAATCCAATTGCAATCTTTCCAGTGATTTTTCAAATGCTATTTTTGTACGCTCATAACCAGTATCTTGGACCCAAAGTTTCGTCGTGATAAATAAGTCTTCTCTTGCCACACCACTACGTTTAATCGCTCTGCCCACGGATTCCTCATTTTGATAAGAGGCTGCGGTATCAATCAGCCGATATCCTGTCGTAATCGCATCATAAACGCTTTGTTCACATTCATTTGGTTCTGTAATTTGAAAAACACCAAATCCAAGTATCGGCATCTCAACACCGTTATTTAAAGTTACTTTTTGCATGTAAAATCCTCCTAGTTATTTGAAAGTTAGTAATAAATAAGAGTTAATCTTATCTATTACTCCGATCAAAGGTTATCCCCACGCCATCCGGCAAGACAATATAAACTGTGAAAATACTGTAATGGTAAGCTTCTTTTTATACCAATAACTCGCTAATTATTAATAATTAGATCTTTGGGGCATGTCTTTATTATGCATCCCTGAACAAAGAACCGATATCTAATTCGTCTCAAATCATTGCCTAATCCTCTCAATACGATTTCATTTCTACAAACGAATGCGTATAATCATATAAAACACTCATTAAGGAGGGGCCGATGGTTGAAGAAATAGAAATCAGACAAAAAAACATTACAAAACTGATTAACCGCCATTGTAAACAACCAGGAGTATCAAAGACGATGATTCCTTCTTTGTTCCTTATTCGTTCGGATAAGATGCTTGAGCCAGCTTACAGAGTATTTAATCCTTCCTTTTGTTTTGTTACTCAAGGGTTAAAAGAAATCTACTTAGCTGAGGAGCGCCTGGAATATGGCCCGTCGAATTACCTGATAACCTCTATGGATCTTCCGGTGATTGGGCAGGTAATAAAGGCTTCACCTGAAGTTCCGTATTTGAGTTTAAAACTTGAGATAAATCAAAATGAAATTTTAGAGGTGTTGAAAGACGCTAAAATTCGTTCCAAAACAAAGGAGAATGCTTCAAGAGCCATGTTCGTCGGTCAGATCGAGTTATCGATATTGGATGCCGTGCTCCGTTTTGTTCAATTGCTCGATTCTCCTGAGGACATTCCGTTTCTTGCACCTATTCATAAGAAAGAGATCATCTATCGACTCCTTCAAGGACAATATGGCTGGGCGCTTGCACAAATTGCAATGGAAGGAAGCAGCGCCTATCGTATCAGGGGAGCAATTGATCAAATTATCCAGCATTATGATCAACCTTTACGAATTGAAGAGCTTGCAGAAGTCGCTAATATGAGCACTTCTTCGTTCCATAGACATTTTAAAGAAATCACGAACATGAGCCCTCTTCAATTTCAAAAACATCTTCGTTTACAAGAAGCCCGGAGTCTATTATTAATGGAGTCAGGGGATGCTACTGAGATTGCGTATCGGGTTGGTTATGAAAGTGCATCCCAGTTTAGCCGTGAATATTCTCGAATGTTTGGTTTTCCTCCCAAGGCGGACATAAAGCGACTTAAAGAAAAGTTTGAGCCGATAGAGGGGAATATGGATCAAAAACTCATTGGAACATCCAATGCGTGAAAAGTGAAAATCTATTGATCACAGAAAACTTATCATAATAAAAACGGTAGCGGCTCTTATTCCAGCTACCGTTTTTCGTTAACGAACAATATATGAGATCACTCAATCGCCGATAGACGTTATCCTATATTGCGGAGAGGATCGGGCAATGAAATGATACGAATAAGATAACACTTGTTCATCCATTTATTGCATAATAAAGAGGATATAGATAATGCGGATTGAAAACTAACGAAAGAGAGGATAATTTAATGGAATATGTGAAACTTGGAAACACAGGTTTAGATGTATCTAAGCTTTGTCTTGGATGTATGGGTTTTGGGGATGCAAAGCATTGGGTTCATCCATGGGTACTTGATGAGGAAGGTTCTCGAACGATTATAAAAAAGGCTTTGGATGTAGGTATTAATTTTTTTGATACAGCAAATTGGTATTCGATAGGAAAAAGTGAAGAATTCCTAGGTCGAGCACTCAAAGATTATGCCAACCGTGATGAAATGGTTATTGCAACCAAGGTGTGGGGCCGTATGCATGAAGGTCCAAATGGTGCAGGGCTTTCTCGTAAAGCCATCATGAGTGAAATAGATAAAAGTCTTAAGAGACTGGGAACGGATTATGTTGATCTGTATATCATTCACCGATGGGATTACAATACACCCATTGAAGAAACGATGGAAGCATTGCACGATATCGTAAAAGCAGGCAAGGCAAGATATATTGGTGCTTCTGCGATGTTTGCATGGCAGTTTCAAAAGGCATTACATGTAGCAGAAAAGAATGGATGGACGAAATTTGTGTCTATGCAGAATCACCTTAATCTCATTTACCGTGAAGAAGAGAGAGAGATGCTACCTTTATGTAAGGAAGAAAAAATTGGGGTGACCCCATATAGCCCACTTGCATCGGGGAGATTGACGCGTGATTGGTCAGAAACTACACTTCGTTCCGAAACTGACCAAATTCAAAAATCTAAGTACGATGGGACTATGGATGCGGATCGGATCGTAGTAGAACGTGTTGCATCTATTGCTGAAAAGCTTGGCGTTCCCCGTACTCAAATTGCTCTTGCTTGGCTGCTGCAGAAAGAGGGTGTAACTTCTCCTATTATTGGTGCTACTAAGATATCTCACCTTGAAGTCGCGGTAGAATCTTTATCGGTTACATTATCACCTAAAGAAATTGAGTTCCTTGAAGAGCCATACGTACCGCACCCAATTGTAGGTCACAATTAATTGTTTAATATGTAAGTAAGTCTATTAAGTCATTATAACGAAACGTAGACGAATTCCTGAAAATCATTCATCCCATAAATGAGATGGATGGTTTTTCTTTGTTTACGTGTCATTTTCATATTTAGTTAGTATTAGTTGGACAGAAGGGGGTGCTAATCTATAATAGGAATAATATGTATTTTCATAGGGGGGGAGAACTAGTATGTTAAAAATGTATACAGACCCTAAAGGGGAAGCTTATAAGCAAGTTATAGATTTAGCGATACAGAATTCGGAATGTTTTGTGCTGGGTTACAAAATGGGGGATTTACCTAGTCAGGATCAAAGGTATCAAAGCGTATTGGAAGAATTAAAACCATATTTAATGAAAACAATCGTGATACAAAACAACAATAGGGAGGAAGTCATACAAATAAGAGAAGCATATCGCAGCCATGCTTTTTATTGTTCGGGAACCTACTATTTTTATAAATCATGTGAAGAAAGTGGTCTCCTATTAAAGCGATTTGCAGGAAGCCTATCGGATTGGATTTTCCCCAATTTACCAGAAGACTTGTGCTTCTTAAAAAAAGATGGCGAAGACTATCTTTATTCCGTTGTACATGAGCATATGTACGGGATAAATGTGTCAGAGAACGAAGCGATCGAGCTGATGGATCAAATTACAGGACTTTTCATAGAAATAGAGGCACATCGGGACTTCAATCGTCTGCTGGATGATGCTATTAAGCAAAAAACAGATCGGCTATATATAAGTGGATATAGACTGAAGAAGCTGCCAGATCGAATCAGCGAACTTACAGAGTTACGATGGTTAGAAATATTTGAACAAGATCTTTATCGGTTACCTCAAGCGTTGTTCGAGTTAAGTAAGCTAGAAAGTTTGAAGATCATGACAGCAGAACTTGAAAGCATTCCGGAATCCATTGGTAAATTAAAGAACCTAAAAGAACTGCAAATCAGTTGTGCTAGTTCAGATAGACCGGATTCCACTTGGCGGATGAAATCAAAGGAAGAGATCAGTTTAAATCGTATTCCTCCTGAGATTGGAGAACTTGAGCAGTTGGAGCAGCTAACGATCAATTACACATCGATTCATGAACTACCAATTGAGTTAGAGAAACTCAAGCGACTCAGGTCTCTAGCAATAGTAAGTTGTATGATAGATCAAGAACCAGCTTTTCTTCAACGGATGAAGCAGCTAGAGTACGTTAATGTGTCAAGGAATTCAATCTTCGAAAGTCTTGCTTTGAATGAATATGAAATGGATTAAATTATGTTTGAAAGCCCAAAGAGAGGGTAATTAAAGATATAGATGTTATATTCAGTGTCTAATCATGAAGTAAATTAAATTGGATGGATGTAGAAGCATGATGTGCAGTCAAAGAAAAACAAGGCCAGACCTCACCTATGAAAAAGGGAAGACTGACCTTGTATTTATATGGCTGTATCATGGATAACGTTAAGCGATATGTGGTTCAATAGCTTGATGGTAACTGTACAGGGATTCGTTAATGATTGTACTCAAGAAAACGGGATCTATGTCCCATAGTAGTAATTCCGCATAACGCCAAGCATTCTCTTCAATGCGCAGCCGAATTTGGGCTTGTTCAGAGACAGTGAGAGGTCCATCAAGAAGACCTGATAGATGTTCCAATTCTGCATCCTCAGCATGACCCAATTCATGAGCTAGAATAACAGAAATATATGAATGTAATGGAGCAAGTGAGCCGAATATCATTCTGCATTGCTCCATAATTTCTTTTTGATATAGATACACGGTATGACTACTCATGTGATATTTGCCACCAACGAGGCGATTGTCCGGGAAAGTGGATTCAATCTGGACAAGCGCACGGCTACCTGAGCGTTTCAGCAGCTCCGTTACAGCCTGATTAAATAATTCTATGTTCAGTTTGGTTCACCTGTCTTCTAAGTAGAATGAAATTCTTATAGCAAAAAGTACCGACATTGCTTCTTTCGTATAAATAGTATATATCAATTATAGAGCCAAATGTATAAATTTTTAAATATTTTTTTACATATGAGGGGTAGAGTGTTTTGGGATCCTTCACCAATCGAATCACCTTAGAGGGATGATTCCGCCAAGGGGATTAGAATTTAAAAAGAGCAATTGGTCAATGCGATCAGTTGCTTTTTGGTATGTTAACTTTCCAAATAGTGTGAGAAATAAACGTATGACTTGTATAAATTTTATATAAATGAAGCACCGTATATTAAAAAAGGATGTTTCATTTGAACTTAAAACAATGTGTGATCCTTATCATCTTAATGAGTGCTTTTTTCCGTATTCCAACTCTTTCGTTTGCTTCAAATCCAGATGTTAGGGAAAAACAGCTTGAGGAAGCATTGTTGCAACAGCTTCATTCAAACATAACTGGAGCACTCAAAAGTATTTATAAAACAGAATATGTTATGATTGGATGTACAGAGATATCAAATATTCAGCAGCCCGAAGCAATGAGAGATCAGATTGGTAAAAGAAGCATAAATGTAGATGCAATGAATGGTGGGAAATACTTCGAGCTAACTATAAGCTTATGTAGAGTAGGACCCAATGAGGACAACGTCGAACTATACTTTAAGAACGATACTGCCGGGGCTAATTATTATTTGGTCGATTATAAAATTATTACTGGCGAAAACAGTCGGAAATTAACCGAATAATTACATATGTTCTAAGAGAGAAATGAAAGTGATGATGTTTTTATAAAGATCCAAACATATTATGGGAGGTTCAGTATGAACAACGAAAATAAAGAGTTGTCACCAGAACAACGTGACGAAATACTCGGAACATTAAAAACCCGTTTTGAGAAAAACATGAATCGTCACGAAGGACTTGAATGGGCAGCAGTAGAAGCAAAACTGGAACGGAATGCAGAAAAACTCTGGTCACTTTTTGAAATGGAAAGAACTGGCGGTGAACCTGATGTTACTCTTTATGATAAAGAGACGGGGGAATATTTTTTTTGTGATTGTTCGGCAGAAAGCCCTAAAGGCCGCAGAAGTGTGTGTTACGATCGGGCCGCTTTGGAATCAAGGAAACAACACAAACCGCAGAATAGTGCTATGGATATGGCAGTTGAGATGGGGATTGAGATTCTGACAGAAGAGCAATACCGGGAGCTGCAGAGACTTGGAAAATTTGATACGAAAACATCGAGCTGGGTGAAAACACCTGATCATATTAGACAACTCGGCGGTGCCATCTTTTGTGATCGTCGCTACGACACTGTTTTTGTGTACCACAATGGTGCAGATTCTTATTATGGTGTCAGAGGTTTCCGTGGCTCGCTGAGAGTCTGAATTTGTTTGTTATTTTCTAAGGCTGTTACGATGAATCAATGGAGTTATCCGGAAAGAAGTAGATAGTCCCATTAGAAGTCGCCTATATGGCGACTTTTTTCGCGTTGCTTTTATAAGTAGTAACGAGCGGGAAAGTAAGTCTTAATCCAACTACAATTCCTTGTATGAATGCTATCAACAGTTGGTTATCGAGTCGGGGTCATAATTTGTTAAATAATACTAGATTCATGTCTCTTATAGCTATTGAGTTAGAGAAGGGTTAAGCTTATACTCACAGATAAAGAAAGCGATTACAGTAATAGAAAGCAGGTGATCCTTCTCCTCTTTGTAAGCTTACTCCTCAATTGTATCCACGTGGCAATGTTCTAACAGATTATCACAGTGGAGGGAATGTATTTTCTTACCTTTGTAAAGAGAACCATCGAATAGCAGCTTACATCTTCGTGATCCATCCATCATATGGTATACGTCAAAAATATGAAAAAAGGACTTGGTATGAATAATAAAAAGAGTTTTCCTTTATGGGCAATGCTGATCTCTTTGGTTTTAATAGCAGGCGTTCTTTTTGTAGTGGGTCCCATCATTTCAGCTGAAAAGCAGAAGGAGAAGAAGAGTGAAATGCAAACTTATGTAGAAAAAATGCAGCCAGGATGGAACCTTGGAAATACGTTTGATGCAACAGGTGATGAAACATCCTGGGGAAACCCTCTGACCACCAAAGAGTTGATCGCTGAGATTGCCGAACAAGGGTACAACAGTATCCGCATTCCAATTACGTGGGAGCACCGTATGGGCGACGCTCCTGACTATACGGTTGATCCGGATTTTATGAGAAGAATTGAGGAAGTTGTAGATTGGTCACTGGATGAAGGTCTTTATGTCATGATTAATATCCATCACGACTCCAGCGAATGGGTGAGGTACATGGATACGAATCATGATGAAGTATTAGAGCGATTCAATGCCTTGTGGACACAAATAGCAGATCATTTCAAAGATCATCCCAGCAAGTTAATGTTTGAGAGCATTAATGAACCTCGATTCTCAGAGGATTGGAATAAAGATGAACCTGGGTATTTTACGATGCTTGGTGAATTGAATGATTCTTTTCATCACATCGTGCGAACTTCTGGTGGGAAAAATGGAAAGCGCCCGCTAGTTATTCCAAGTATAACGGCCTCTGCTTCCAAAGCCAGATTAGAGGAACTATACAAGACAATAACCAGTTATAACGATCCTAATCTGATTGCGACCATTCATTATTACGGATTTTATCCTTTTAGTGTCAATATGGCGGGAGCAACTAAGTTTGATGAAGCCGCTCAGAAAGATATCATGGATACGTTTGATCGGACATATGAGCGGTTTACGAAGGAAGGTATTCCGGTCATTGTGGGTGAGTTCGGGTTATTGGGCTTTGACAAGTTTTTGGGGACCATCCAGCATGGAGAGAAACTGAAATACTTTGATTTTGTAAATGATTATGCCGGTCAAAAAGGGTTTACAACAATGCTATGGGATAACGGTCAACACTTTAACCGCAGGGAGTTCAATTGGTTTGATGAAGATTTGTATGCTGTTATCAAAGCTGGTTTCAAAGGTCGTTCCTCCCATGCGATGTCTGATCTTGTCTATCTGAAGAAGGGAGAGAATGTTCAGGACGTATCCATTCCTCTTGAGCCGAACGGAAATGAATTTCAAAATGTAAATATGAACGGAAAGAATCTAATGAAAGACCGAGATTACACAATACATGAGAACATACTCACTCTAAAAGCCAATTTCCTTGGTCAGTGGTCTGATACTGCTTATGGGAAGCAAGCAGAGCTCAATATCAATTTTACCTCAGGAGCCGATTGGAAACTTAACATTATTACCTACGATGTACCTGAGCTAAGTGAGGCGTCAGGATCTTCGGATGAACTGATCATTCCAGTACAATTCAATGGAGATGAGCTGGCTACTATGGAATCCCTGTATGAGGATGGGCGAAATGCAGGGCCAGCGGATTGGACTTCGTTTAAAGAGTTTGGACACTCATTCGTTCCATCCTATGAGACAAATGAGATCAAATTAACAAAAGCTTTCTTTGATGAAATCAAAGACGGGCAAGTGACTTTGAAGTTTCATTTTTGGAGTGGCGAAATACTAGAGTACATCATTGAGAAAGATGGGACTAGAGTAACAACCATTAAATCATCTTAAGAAGGATAAATTATCTTTAAGGGAAGAGGTCTAATAAGACCTCTTTTTTTGCTGTATATCATTTCGAACTTCAATAGGAATCCCGGACCAAAAATCAGTCAGGAGCACTGCAAACGTCACTAAAGTATTATTAATCTTGTTGAATGGAGGGGGTTTTTCGCAGCGAATTACTTGTAATTGGAGAAGTATTGTTTAACAAATTGGAGAAAATGAACAGCCGCTTGAGATAAATAGTGTTTTTTGTTCCAGGCAATTCCAAACGTTCTTATACAAATGGGCTCAATAATCTTTAGTTGAACAGTATCTTTGTTATGAACCCTGTTTCCAAGTGATAAAGGAAGAGTAAGAGTTATACCAAGCCCCATCTCAACTAATGTTAGGATCGCACTTGTTTCTTCTAGCTCAAAGGCTACATTAGGTTCAAATCCTGCCTGACGACAATATTCATCCGTAATATCTCGAAAGCTAGTTCTAGGAGGCAAAGAAATAAAGGGTTCGTTAGACACTTCACTCAAACGAACGCTTTCTCTTGAAGCTAATCGATGGTTCTTCGGAACGGTTAAGCTCATTTCTTCTTCTACTAAAGTCAGCCATTCAATATCGGGACCGATGATCGGAAAGGTGGATAGACAGAAATCAATATTAGATTTGTCTAATTCCATCTTCATTTCCGTGGTAGAGTTTAGTTGACGCTGGGATATGCGGACATCAGGATAAATCGCCAAAAACTCCTTTAATAGTGTTGGCATAATGTGAGGAAGCATCATACATATCGTAAGATGTCCTCGACTTAACCCAGCCATTTCTCTAATCTCCGTCTCGCCTTCTTCTAATGCACGAAACGCCTCTTCAATTTTATCTAAGTAAACTTTACCATACGGATTTAATTTCAAATGCTTCCCATGTCGATCAAATAAGGGTACACCTAATTTATTTTCTAAACGTTTTATAGCGTTGCTTAGGGACGGCTGAGATACATTTAACATTGTGGACGCCTTCGTCATGTTTTCATATTGAGCAACGGTTTGAAAATACTTTAATTGCAGGTATTCCATACATATCCTCCATATCACATCAATGTAATATATAAATCATATAATTAGTATTATACATGATAAAAAATAGTATGTATAATAATTTACATATCATACAGCTTAGAAGGATGGGGTAGAAATGTCGGAAGAACGACAGAAGATATGGACGAAAGATTTCGTCATTATTTGTTTAAGTAGTTTTTTATGTTCCTTACTTTTTACGTTTCAGCTACAGCTTTTCCACTATATTTACGAGATAGTTTAAGTGGTAATGCACAGCAAATGGGATTAGTGATTACCATATACGTTATTGGAGGAGTTATTATTAGGCCATTTTCAGGTCTGTGGGTAGATCGTTTCGGTAAAAAGAATCTTGCGCTGATCGGGATGATTATTTTCTCGCTCGCTTGTATTGGCTATTTCGGTGCAAAAGGTATCGCTCTATTCTTGTTCATTCGTTTTGTACATGGCATGAGCTATGCTGTTGCTTCAACGGCAACAAATACACTAGCAGCTACGATGATTCCATACACTCGAAAAGGAGAAGGTATGGGATACTTTAGTATGTTTATGAGTATAGCCATGGTTATTGGGCCTGCTTTAGGCCTATTGCTGTGGAAAGATCAAAACCGGATGCTGCTTCTGGCTGCGATTAGTGTTATAGCCCTCATATCTTTGCTATTAGTACTTCCACTAAAAGATAACAGCCGCTCTAAAGAGGATAAGAAGCAACTTGCTTCCGCAAATAAATTTCATATCAAAGACATCTTTGAAACAAAAGCGTTACCCATCTCGATTGTTGGATTTATTCTGGCGTTTTCTTATAGTCCTATTGCGGGATTTATGGCACCTTTCACAAATGAGATTCATCATTCTGAAGTAGCTGGTACGTTTTTCATTGTTTTTGCAATTATGATAGTTATTTTTAGGCCATTGGTTGGTAAACTTTTTGACAAGTATAGCGAGCATTATTTGTATTATCCGGGCATTATTCTATTTGGGGGCGGATTGCTCCTTTTGAGCCATGCACATTCAGGAACTACTGTGCTGATATCTGGAGTATTTATGGGGATCGGTTTTGGGGCACTCTTTCCTTGTTTCCAGGCACTTGCCATGAAGCTTTCCCCCGCACACCGAACAGGAGCTGCAAATGGTACATTTTTCCTCCTTTTTGATCTAGGATATGGAGTTGGCTCTTATGTAATGGGCTCTATCAGTTCCCATACGAACTATCGCACGATGTTTACAGTTGCTGGCATTGTCGCGCTGGCCTCTATCGTATTTTATTATTTTATTCATCATAAACGATTGGAGCCCATGAATGGAATCAATCAAACATCTACCGAAGTTGTTGAATAACGCATAAGTAAAAGTGGATAGTAACAGAATTGGTTTACATAGCTGTGAAGCGAAGTAAAGAGACTAGTATAGTACACCAATATCATACACATACGTTTACGTGAACGTATGTGTATTTTTGTATAAATAGAAGGAATGCAGAGGATGTAGCTTATTTTGAAGAGTTCAACGTTGACGGCTCGCCGAAGATGTCCGCTAAGCGGCTGTTCCGTTTTGAAAAACAAAAAAATTCACCTTTTAAAAAAGATATTACATCGTGATTTTTGCAGGGGCAAGATATAATGAACTCGAACTTTAAAAAAAGTAGTTATAACAACAGTAACCAGAAGGGAGGCAATCGGATAATATCGAGCTCGGTTACACTTTTTCATCATTTTAGAAAGCGCTTTATTTATTATTATATTAAAGGAGAATCAGTATAGTGGGGAAAAAGAAGCTAATTTCGATTCTTACAACGGCTGCATTACTTTTGAATTTGATGCCGGCTGGGCTCATATTTGCAGAGGAACCCCCCAAAGAACTGGGAAGTGCGAATAACCCAATTATTTGGGCTGATGTGCCTGATCCCGATGTCATTCGTGTGGATGATGCCTATTATATGACCAGTACGACGATGCATATGAATCCAGGCGTTCCGATTATGAAATCGGTTGATCTAGTACATTGGGATATTGTCAATTATGTATATGATATTTTGGACGAAACCGATAATCAAAGATTGAGTAATAATGAAAATGAGTATGGAAAAGGCTCCTGGGCTAGCAGTCTCAGGTACCATAACGGTAAATATTATGTAGTGTTTTCTTCCAGTACAACAGGAAAGACATATATTTATCAAACGACGGATATCGAAAATGGACCATGGACACACTCAACGCTCCCTTTTTATCACGATATGTCCCTTCATTTTGATGACGATGGACGAGTATATCTCGTATATGGAGGCGGCGATATTCGTATTGTCGAGCTGAATTCGGACGCCACTGCGGTGAAAGAAGACGGAATGAATAAAATCATTATTAAGGATTCGAGTCTGGTTGCAGGATCAAACGTGGGACTTCCAGCTGAGGGTGCCCATATTCAAAAAATAAATGGGAAATATTATATTTCTCTAATTACTTGGCCGAGCGGCGGCATGCGAACACAATTGGTGTTCCGCTCTGACACTATCGACGGCCCCTATGAAGGAAAAGTTGTACTGAAAGATGAGGGCATTGCTCAAGGTGGACTGGTCGATACGGTTTCAGGAGATTGGTATGCCTTTCTTTTTGGTGACCGTGGTTCCGTCGGACGTATTCCTTACTTAGTTCCTGTCACATGGGAAAACGACTGGCCGGCATTTGGTGTCAATGGCAAAGTCCCTACTGAACTCTCTCTTCCATTACATAAAGGGGAATCCAATATCGTAAGTTCTGATGAGTTCTATAATCGCTCGGCACGATCAGGTCTCCCATATACTTTTGAAGACAGCAACACACCTGAATTATCTTCAGAACTCTCGGAAGCAGATTTTCTTGCGACGGCTGGAGGATCTTCTGGGAGGGAACTGTTAGTTAACGGTGGAATCGAGAGTGGTGTTGAACCTTGGACTGGGAACGGCACAGGCTCCGTATCCGTTACTAATGATGTTTATGGCAGCGGCGCATCAGCTCTGAAAACGACGGGGCGGACAGCGACTGGAGATGGTCCAATGCAGGTAATAACGGGAAAAGTAAATACCAATGTCACCTATACCTTCTCTGCCAAGGTAAGGTATGATGAAGGGCCAGAGCAGAAACAGTTCAACTTCAACATACAGAACGGTCCGAGCTGGCAAGGAATTAAGGTGCTTGGTTCGGCTGTGATCAACAAAGGAGAGTGGGGAACGGTCCAAGGTACGTACACGCTTCCTGTGGATGCCGATTTATCTCATACCTTTATTTTTATTGAGACACCATGGACCGCGACTCCGGATCTAAACACAGATCTGATGGACTTCTATGTCGATGACATTTCTTTTGCAGATACCTCGGTCTCGGAGCTTATTATCAATAGCGATATTGAAAGCGGTATCGAACCTTGGACCGCTAATGGCGCAGCATCTGTATCTGTTACTAATGATGTATATAACAGCGGTGTTTCAGCGTTGAAGACGACCGGACGCAAGGCGACTGGAGACGGACCGATGCAGTTGATTACCGGAAAGGTGGATACCAATGTCACTTATTCCTTCTCTGCGAAGGTAAGGTACGATGAAGGGCCAGAGCAGAAACAGTTCAACTTTAATATTCAGAACGGTCCGAGCTGGCAAGGAATCAAGGTGCTTGGTTCGGCTACGATGAAGAAGGGGGAGTGGGGAACACTCCGAGGCACGTATACGCTCCCTTCAGATGCGGATTTATCCCACACTTTTATTTTCATTGAGACACCATGGACCGGAACCCCGGACCCAATCACAGATCTAATGGACTTCTATGTTGACGACATCTCATTTACAGCTTCGTCCGCTCCCATTCCGGATACTCAAAAACCAGGAGAGAGTGAAGATAATGGCTCCAATCTAGGGCTTTCGTGGCAGTGGAACCATAATCCAGATAATAACAACTGGTCGCTCACCCAGCGTTCCGGATTCTTACGTCTTACAACGGGAAGAAAGAGCACAGGAATTCTAGACGCACGCAATACACTGACACAAAGAACGTTTGGACCGGAAAGTTCAGGTTCCATTGCCATTGAAACAGATCATATGAAAGACGGAGATGTAGCAGGTCTTGCCGCTTTCCAAAAAAATTATGGTTATGTTGGTGTTAAAAAGTCAGGAACCTCTAAATCGATCATAATGGTTAACGGGAGCGGTGAACAACCGAAAGAAGTAGCCAGCATTCCGCTTGCTGAGGATCGGGTTTATCTGAAGATTGATATGGATTTCAAAAAGCAAACAGACAAAGCCTATTTCTATTACAGTCTTGACGGAGTAAGTTGGACAGCAATTGGAGAGCAGCTACAAATGTCGTATACCCTGCCTCATTTTATGGGGTATCGTTATGCATTATTTAATTACGCGACCAAAACGGTAGGCGGATACGTCGACTTCGACTATTTTAGAGTAGACAACAAGATGACAGGAACAGGGGAGGCAGCTCCCATTCTTACAGCGAGTCTGGATGATGTCTCGGACGTTCTAGGCGTTCCGAATATAGAATTCGAAGTTCCGGTAAAAATGGAGGCATTGCCTGACGGAACCTATAATGGAATCTCTGCTTCCTTCGATATTCCTGATTTTGTATCCGTAACCGAAGTATCATTTCATACAGACAATATTAGTGGTACACCATCCTACTCATTTGCTGACCGCAGACTGGAACTGAAAGTATCCGGCAGTAACGTGAATTTTACGAATACCTCATCTGATCTGTTCGCTACGATTAAACTGAAAATGAAAGATTTTGTTCCGAAGGATCAAACAGTAAAAATCCGAACGGATTACATCAAAACAGAAGGCAGCAATGTAGTTTATAACGTGAGTGAAGCAGTGGCTACTATTGATTTGAAGGCTTTGGACACGAAAGCTCTTGCCAAAGTACCTGGATATGCGAATCCGCTAGTCAGTCATAAATTCGGCGCAGATCCATATGCGCTTGTCTATAACGATAGAGTATATGTTTATATGACAAGCGATGCTTTTGAATATGATGCAAATGGAAACCTGAAAGATAATAGTTATTCCAAGATCAACACAATCAGTGTCATCTCATCAGATGATATGGTTAACTGGACCGATCATGGAGAGATTCCCGTAGCAGGTCCGAATGGCGCTGCGAAATGGGCTAATAACTCTTGGGCTCCTGCTATTGCCCATAAGGTAATTGAAGGAAAGGATAAGTTTTTCTTGTACTTTGCTAATAATGCTTCCAGCATTGGTGTCCTTACCGCCGATAGTCCAATCGGGCCATGGACTGATCCGCTGGGGAAATCATTTATTAATAGCAGTGTTCCAGGAACAAACGGGGTAGTGTGGATGTTTGACCCGGCTGTTCTGGTAGATGACGATGGAACGGGTTATCTGTATTTCGGTGGTGGACTTCCCGGTGGGAGTAATCCGACTGAAGAGCAAATTGCTCATCCGAAGAGCGGCAGAGTAATTCAATTGGGTGACGATATGATAAGCACAGTAGGGTCAGCAAAACTCATCGATGCTCCTTATCTTTTTGAAGATTCCGGAATTCACAAATATAACGGTAAGTATTATTATTCTTATTGCTCCAATTTCGCCGGCACACATCCGGAAGGTTCGCCGCCGAAAGGAGAAATAGCGTACATGGTCAGCGATCATCCGATGGGACCATTTACTTACGTCGGAACCATTTTGCAAAATCCAAACGTGTTTTTCGATGTTGGGGGAAACAATCACCATGCCATTTTCGAATTTAAAGATCAGTGGTTTGTTGCCTATCACGCCCAAACCCTTGCTAAGGCTATGGATAAAGCAAAAGGATATCGCTCTACACATATCAATAAAGTGGAGTTTTATGAGAATGGATTTATTAAACCGATCAAGGGAGATATGGAAGGAGTGGAACAGTTAGCTGCTCTAAATCCTTACCAGCGCACCGAGGCAGAAACAATGGCATGGCAGGCCGGGATTATGACTGAGAAGTCCTTACAGCCTGGAAACATGGTGGACAGCATCAACCTTAATATAACGGATGTCAATGATGGAGATTGGCTTGCTGTTGCAAACGCAGACTTCGGTACGAGTGGTCCAAGTATATTTGAAGCTAGCGTAGCAACAACCACTGGGGGGACGATTGAAATACGACAGGACAGTCCCGTCGGTGATGTCATTGGTACGCTTGATGTGACGCCAACGGGCGGCGCGAATCAGTGGAAGACGCTGAAGACAGACGTCAAACCGGTTACCGGTGTTCACAATATCTTCTTTATGTTTAAGACAAAAGGTCAGGATTCCCTTCGAATGGATTACTGGCAGTTTACGAAGAATGATATCGAACCGGAAGTGATTCCTCTGGAATCTGTCTCCATAATAGGAGAAGCTACATCTGTTAAAGTGAACAGTTCACTTACGTTTGATTCTCAGCTGAATCCAGTTAATGCGACAAATCCAACATACCGCTGGGAAGCATTTAATAATCTTGAGATTACAGGTGACAGTGATAAAGAGACGGTAAATGTAAAGGGAATCTCAGCTGGCAATGGCACGTTGACTTTAACCGTTACCGCTGGCGGCAAAGAGATTACTACTCATATTACAATTAAGGTAAGCACCGAAGACGAAGGAAGCGGTACGCCGACTGTTCCGGGTCCTACCCCATCTACACCAGAGCCATCGGATAGACCTTTGACACCAACAACGCCACAGGCAGCATTACCTGTCGGTAAGAATGATGCAGAAATAAAAGTTGGCGACAAAGAAGTGGACTTGGGTACGATCGGCACGACTACGCAGCAAGACCAGAAAATAACGACAGTAGCACTTGATCAGAAAAAGCTAGAAAATTGGCTCTCTTCAGCGAATGAGGCCGATGTGATTGCCGTTACGGTTAAGGCAAGCTCAGAGCGTGTAATTACTCAATTTAACAAGGATATTCTAAAAGCCCTTCAGGATAAGAAGATCGTAATCGAACTACGGACCGGCCTTGGGATCTTCAAGGTTCCAGCTTCCAAAATTAGTATGAATACCTTGCCGTCATTAGAGGATGGAACAAGCACGGAAACGACGATTCAAATCGAGATTGCTGTTTCAGCAACATCAATGACCAAGGTTGCAGAACAGGCAGCAGAGGTAAAAGGCTTTAGGCTTAGCTCGGATCTGCTCGACTTTAAAATTACAACGATACAAGGAAATAACGTTACAGATATCACTCCATTTACTGGATATGTGGAAAGAATGATTCCACTTTCGGATAATTCATCAGCTAACCAGCTATCCACCGGTATTGTGATCGAACCAAAGGGTACAGTTTATCAGGTGCCGACTCAAGTCGTTACAGAGAATGGAAAACGTTACGCGAAAATTCGCAGCTTGACTGGCGGTACCTTTGCAGTGGTCACGAACTCGGTAGAATTTACAGATCTGACCTCGCATTGGGCAAAGGATAGCGTCAACAATCTTGGCTCTCGGATGATTATTGATGGAACGGGAAGCGGTTTATTCCATCCAAATACGGAAATCACTCGTGCTGAATTTACTGCACTGCTCGTACGGGCGCTTGGACTTCGTTCAGAGCAAGGAGAACTTGCGTTCACGGACGTAAAGACAACGGATTGGTTCGCTGAACATGTGAACACGGCACAAACATACGGCCTTATCACTGGGTACGAAGACGACACTTTCCGGCCTAACGAGAAGATTACACGGGAACAAGCCATGCACATTATTGCTCAAGCGATGGAAATTACTGAGCTTAAGAGAACGTTGGCAGAACGGACAGTGGAAGAGATACTGAGCAGTTATGAAGATGCAAACCGCATCTCTAGCTGGGCAAAATCGGGTGTGGCAGATAGCTTACAGGCAGGCATTGTCTCCGGAAGAAGCGCACGGGTTCTAGCTCCCAAAGCGTATATTACCCGCGCTGAAGTGGCAAAATTGACTCATGAACTGATGAAAAAGTCAGAGTTGTTTTAGAGTGATGTAATCAAGTTATAAAGTAAAATCTATAAACAAAGGCAAAGGGCAATCCCAGTTAGGGAATGCCCTTTGTTTTGTTATTATGTTTACTTATCAATTTCTGTGATTTCTGTATTAATAAATTCTGGTAATGTTTTATCTTGTGATAGACTGCACAAGGTGTTAATAATCGCTTGGCCCCAGTTCTGCTCATTTTGGGAGATGATGCGGGTAATTTGGCCGTTTTCGAGGGATTGATTGACATAGGGAGTAAGACCGAGCGCGACATTATATCTTTTTAGCCCTTTGGCTTTCCAGACTAGAACCGAACTTGAACTTGAAACGAAATCCAGGTTGATCAGCGCACTGAAGTGCGGGTGAGCCGATATCATTTCTTCTAACTGCTGGATGGCTTTTTCTTCGCTGGCATGGTTATGGCGAACTTCGAGCACGTCTATTTCGGTATACTCTTCCAAATAATCCTGAAGCCCATTTAGACGCTGAGTTAATCCAAGCATTTGCGGCATGCCAGACTGGACCAGGACCATGCCTTTGCCGCCAAGCAAATTGTCTACGGTTTGGGCAATTATCGCACCTGTCTTATAGTTATCCGCACCGATAAATACATTCCGCTTACTGGACGGAGAGTCCGACTCGAAGCATATCACAATGATTCCGCTGGACACCGCTTTGTTGATGACGTCAATTAGAGCTTCGGAGTCAACCGGGATAATAGCTATGCCATCAACCTCCTGCTTGATCATCATCTCCATGATTCGAATCTGTTGCTCTAAGTTTGCTTCATCTGGCGCTTGAACGATCAGTTTAATGTTATGATCACTGGCTGAGGCTTCCGCATTTTCCGTTATCATCTCGTATGTGTCGTTTACCATAGGATAGATGATGCCAAAGGTTAGCTCGGGAACGTCTTTTGAAGGGAGCGAATGAACCTCTTCATTCTGATTCCAAGTGCCCATTGTAGTTCGAGTCTCCATACATCCACAGAGAATAAATGTGATTACGAGTAGTAACGTCAGCGTCGGAACGGCTTTGAATCGGAAATTCACAAGCGATCTCCTTCTTTCGCAGTGGTCGCAACTGACTCACCATCACGGCCGTGTTTGCGGTATTCCATTGGTGTCATCCCGGTCACCTTCTTGAACAGGTTAGAGAAGTAATGTTGATCACTGTAACCTACTTGAAAAGCAATCTCGAAGGTTTTGCAACGGGTTGTTTTTAACAGCACTTTCGCTTTGCCGATCCGCGTGGCGGTTAAGTACTCTGTCATGGTCTGCCCGGTTTCTTGGCTGAAGACCTTACTGAGATGGCTGGAGCTGACTCCAATCTGTCTTGAAGTTTCATGAAGGGAGAGCTGGTCATTGTGATAATTCTGCCGAATATAAAGTTTGACTTTTTCAATTAACTCTCCATACTTGTCAGACCCTTTAGACCGCCAGACCCATAGCTGTTCATATACTCCAAGTAAATAATCAAGGCACTCTTCAACATTTGAAATTTTCCGAATTTCCTTTTGCAACTCATGTATCATTTCTGCTTGATTTCCTTCTGTGCGGAAAGTTAACTTTGCGGTCTGGACTAATTCTAGGGTAATGTCGTTGATCAGGTAGTAGGCATACATCGAGTTAAAGCTTATCTGACGAAGGCCAACCCCAAGCTGACGAATAAAAGAGGGCGCCTCTTGGGAATTACCTACCTTTAGAAACTCAATTAGGCGGTAGCGGTCAAGCAGCACACTGCCTGGTGTCTGGTCGATCGAGGACTCAATCAGAGCTGCTTTGTTCTGCTTCGACAGCTTCTTTATCATTCGGTCATCTTCGGCCTCTTGGAAGGAAAGATGTATACCTTGAAGGCGTTCGTGGACGCTTCCGCAGCTTACGGACAGTTGCAAACCAAAATGGATACTTTGTTGTTCCAGTACTTGGATCAGAAGATCGATTCTGGTTGATATTTGATCCGGAAGGCTGTCCTTTAGAATGATCACCGTTTCAGTACGGCTGCGCCTAAAGTAATAAATTTCAGGATATTCAATCAGTGTATTCGTAACGATTAGCTCCGCTGCTTGAATCTTAGAAGTTACTAGATTGGATTCGTCCAAGATGGATGGAATAATAGATAAGATAACGACAGCATAATAAGGGGCTATAAGCTGCAGATTCAGCTCAGCAGCAGCTTCGATCGCAGCTCCTGTGCCAATTAGTCCTCCGCAAAGGTCGGCATATAGCTTATCAGGACTATACATATTCTTCTGTTTCAATCTATTTTCTTCATCAATTCTGGTACTGACAGCATTCAGCAACTGGAGTAGTTCCGCGGCGCTGACTGGTTTCAGGCAGTAATCCTCGACGCCAAGCCGAAGTGCTGTTTGGGCATAATGAAAATCATCATGTCCACTTAAGATGATGATTTTGATGTC
This sequence comes from Paenibacillus sp. J45TS6, assembly GCF_018403285.1. GTDB lineage: Bacteria > Bacillota > Bacilli > Paenibacillales > Paenibacillaceae > Paenibacillus. The sequence continues at coordinate 221,855 of NZ_BOSJ01000005.1, forward strand.
AGGAAATCTTTGCCTAACTACGGAAGCCAGTTCGAGTCCGTTCATAAAAGGCATTTTAATATCTGTAATTAGAATATCTGGTACTTGTCCTTCAATGAGCGGCAGTGCTAACTCTCCGTCAGGAGCATCACCGGAATATAAGAAACCTTCCTTCTTCCAATCTATAGAATCCCGGATGCTTTCACGAATCAAAATTTCATCATCGACGAGTACGATCTTCTTTATAGTCAGTTCCCCCTGTTCTTAGGTATTCGTACAAAAATGGTTGTACCGGCACCAGCGATGCTTTCTAGTTCGACTCCGTATTCACTGCCGAAATAAAGTCGTAATCGTTGATGTACATTCTGTAGTCCGAAACCTCCTTCGGCGGGTTCTTCTTCCTCAGACTGGAGTGGTTGTTCGAGCTGATCTCTTAGCAAAGCTAGTCGGTCTGTTGGGATTCCTATCCCGTTGTCCGTAACGGTAAGAATGACGGCCGTTAATTCCAAATAACCTCCAATGACAATAAGGCCTTTCCCTCTTTTATTTTTAATCCCATGATACAAGGCATTTTCTATCAGTGGCTGAAGAGTCATGTTTAAAATCGGGTAATCTAAAAGTTCAGGATCGATTTCGATCCGATATTCAAGAATATCCCGGTATCGCATCTGTTGAATGACCAGATAGCTGTTGGCATGAGCTAATTCTGTGCGAATCATTACCCAGTCCCGACCTTTGTTTAAGCTGATTCGGAACAGGTCAGATAATGCCTTAACAAGCTGGATTACACCATCGTTTTTGCCCGCTTCGGCCATCCAGATAATTGAATCAAGTGTGTTGTATAAAAAGTGGGGATTGATTTGAGCTTGTAGTGTTCGCAGTTCTGCTTTTTGCAGCTGCTGTTGTTTCCGTATACTTTGTTCCAAAAGTTCTTTTATCTTCTCTACCATAATGTTGAAGCTTTGTCCCAGATCCGCGATTTCATCTGTTCCAACTGGTTTGACTTTAGCTTCAAGATAACCGCTTGCAGTAAGCCTCATTTTATGCTGAAGAAGCTGGATAGGCCGGGTTAGCCGCTTGGTCAGCAAGTAATGAAGAGTAATCGCAAATACGATACTGAGCACTACGCTAAGTATGATCAGCTGCCTGATGCTGTTAGCTTCGGCAACGATCTCTTGTAGTGGAGCGATACCGATAATCGTCCATCCAGTAGCAATAGAAGCAGTATGTACGATAAATCGTGGCTGACCGCCCGTTCGCAGTACATATCCGTCTCTACTGAACTGATCGGGAAAAGGAAGGGGCGTATTTTGAATGATGTTCCTGTCATTGTTCCCTATGGGAGGGACAAAAATCGGATTGTTATGCTGATCAAGAATATAAAAAAATCCGGTCTTGCCGATCTTTACCTGATCGCAGAACGTCTTAATAAACGAATCGTCTAAATCCACTGTAATAAACCCAATTACTTCATGGGTAATTTTTTGCTTAACTGCTGCCATAATTGAAATGACTCCCCGATCTTCATAAGTGAAACCATCGATTTGATCAAGGCTGTTCATTTGCGCGGATGGAATTCGCAGCACGGAATCAGGGTTCTCAGCAAGCGTCTGAAAATGTTGATTCCGCAGGGGATTCGTATTGGACTGAAAAATCCCTCTGCGCTCGCTGATGCCTTTTCCATAAAGATTAATCAAGCTAATATTGAGCACGCTTTCATATTTGTATGTGTCTCGGTAAAGAGAAAAAGTACGAAGAATATCTTTGGCTTCCTTATAAGTCTCCGACTGTGAGAGAAGAAAATGGATAACCTTGGGGTTATTGCTTAGTTCCAGAAGCCTCTCGGTATCTATAAACAAATTATCAATATTTGTCCCTAGCATATCAGCTTGGAGCATAGTGGAGGCTTTACTGTGGCTTGCAACTGAATGGTAGGATTTCTGATATGAAATCATTCCCACCGTCATTAGCGGTATGGTGGTGAGGACAATAAACAAGGCCAATAGCTTTGTCCTTAGGCTTGACGAAATCCATCGCTTCATCCTCATCAGTTTGTTCCTCTCAGGGGATATGGTTCTAACCACTTATAGTGTATACCAACTATGATCTATTCGAAAGCAGAAAAAGAAAGCGCAACCAAATATTATACTTTTCAATTAAAAAATTACACTATGAAGAACAAGATTGTGATGAAAATCAAAAAATAGGAAACAAACGCAAAAGACAGTCCATATCATGTTGTTTTGTAAGCGATTTATAATTAGGCCAACGCCAAGGAATGGTGATTGATGAGGGGGAGAACAACAGTTATGAAGAGATTTGGAAGAATAAGTTTAGTGTTATCGTTAACCTTGTCCATGATGATGCTTGGAGCTTGTAGCAGTAATAACGGCGGAGGTGCTGCAGAGGAGAACTCTGACAATTCCGGAACAAAATCAACGAACAGCATCACGCTCGGCTTCTCTCAAGTAGGAGCAGAAAGCGGCTGGCGCAGTGCAAACACAAAATCAATTCAGGATTCTGCGAAAGAGGCAGGATACACCTTAAAGTTCTCGGATGCACAGCAGAAACAGGAGAACCAAATCAAAGCTCTTCGTTCATTTATTCAGCAAAAAGTGGATGTCATTTCTTTCTCACCGGTCGTGGAATCCGGGTGGGATACGGTACTTAAAGAAGCCAAGGATGCAGGAATCCCAGTTATCCTAACTGACCGGGCTGTCGACTCAAAGGATACTTCGCTGTATGTGACGTTCCTCGGCTCTGACTTTGTAGAAGAGGGGCGGAAAGCAGGTCAATGGTTGACTGAGCAATATAAGGATGCCGCTGAAGATATTAATATCGTTGAACTACAAGGTACAACTGGTTCTGCTCCTGCAAATGATCGGATGCAGGGATTCAAAGAAGTGATCTCCAGCAATCCAAATCTTAAGATCATTGCTTCCCAAACTGGAGATTTTACACGGGCTAAGGGGAAAGAAGTTATGCAAGCTTTTCTAAAAGCCCATAAAGATATTGATGTTTTATATGCGCATAACGATGATATGGCGCTTGGTGCAATTCAAGCTATTGAAGCTGCCGGGTTGAAGCCTGGAGAAGATATTAAAATTATCTCAGTCGATGCGGTTAAGGACGGAATGCAGGCTGCCAGCGAAGGGAAAATCAACTTTATAGTTGAGTGTAACCCGTTGCTCGGACCTCAGTTAATGAAGGTGGTTCAAGATGTTGTCGATGGAAAGTCGGTTGAAGCCCGTATTGTGACTGAAGAAACGACGTTTACTTCAGAAGAAGCCAAGGAAGCCTTGCCGAACCGCCAATATTAAACCTAGCATATTCAAAAAAATGTTTACATCGCCACTCCGCCCCTCTTCTTAGCCAGCGGAGTGGCAGTAGTTTCATAAGCCAAGGAGTGGATGAAGATATGAGTGAGGTTACACCCTTATTGCAAATGACCAACATACATAAACGCTTTCCTGGAGTCAAAGCACTTTCCGATGTAAGTCTCCGCCTCTTTTCTGGAGAGGTTCATGCGCTGATGGGTGAGAATGGTGCGGGAAAATCCACTTTGATCAAAGTACTGACCGGGGTGTACTCCATCGATGAAGGGACTGTTGAGATGGAAGGTAACCCGATAAATATTCACAGTCCGTTAGAATCACAGGCGGCCGGAATCAGTACGGTGTACCAGGAAGTCAATCTATGTCCCAATCTGACAGTGGCTGAGAACATTTTTATTGGGAGAGAACCGCGTAAACTAGGCCGAATTCTTTGGAAAGAAATGAATCGAAGGGCAGAAGAGCTTCTGAAGGATCGCTTGAATCTGGATATAGATGTAGATCAGCCTCTATACATGTATTCTGTGGCTGTTCAGCAGCTGATTGCGATTGCCAGAGCTTTAAATATTTCTGCAAAGGTTCTGATTCTGGACGAACCAACCTCGAGTTTAGATAAAAATGAGGTTGAGCAATTATTCCTTGTATTGAGAAAGTTGAAAAGTGACGGCCTTGCCATTCTTTTTGTCACTCATTTTTTGGATCAGATGTATGAGATTTCGGACCGGGTGACTATTCTCAGGAATGGTGGATTTGTAGGTGAATATCTAGCGGAAGAGTTAACTAGGCTTGATCTTGTTTTGAAGATGATCGGCAAGGAACTGAATTTGTTGGAAGAGCTGCCTGTTCTGACAGGAACGAGTAAAGATAAACCAAGCGAGGAGCTGCTCAGAGCAGAGGGGCTTGGACGAAAGGGAGCAATTGAGCCATTTAATCTGACGATCAATGAGGGAGAAGTGGTTGGCCTTGCAGGTCTTTTGGGTTCTGGCCGCACCGAAGCAGCACGGTTACTGTTCGGAGCGGATAAGGCTGATACCGGTAAGCTGAAGTTTGCAGATGGAGGAGAAACCATACATTCACCGCGTGATGCGATTCATCGGCAGATTGCCTTTTGTTCAGAAAATCGAAAGACGGAAGGCATTATCGGAGACCTTACGATCCGTGAAAACATTGTTTTGGCTTTGCAGGCCAAACAGGGCTGGTTCAAGACAATATCCCGCAAGCGACAGGACGAAATTGTGGATGAATATATCCGCATTCTAAATATTAATCCTCCCAATCCTGATCATCTGATTAAGAATTTAAGCGGAGGGAATCAGCAAAAGGTATTACTCGCCAGATGGCTTTTGACGGAGCCGAATTTGTTAATACTGGACGAACCGACTCGCGGTATTGATATCGGTGCAAAAGCGGAAATTCAGAAGTTGGTATTGTCACTTTCACGTGAGGGAATGTCTTTTGTGTTTATTTCTGCAGAGCTGGAAGAGGTAATACGCGTCAGCGATAAAATCGCCGTGCTGCGTGACCGCCATGTAGTAACGGAAATTTCAAATAAGGATATGAACCAGCATACAATCATGCAGGCGATAGCAGGGAGTTGAGATCATATGAAAACCATTTATAAACATCATTTATTCTGGCCACTGTGCGTACTGGCTGCACTGATGTTATTTAATTTTATTTATTCTCCTGATTTCTTCTCAATTACGCTGCAAAACGGACATTTATACGGTAGTCTGATCGATATTCTCAACTTTGGGGCCCCTTTGATCCTGGTAGCGATTGGGATGACTCTTGTAGTGGCTACAAGAGGGATTGATTTGTCCGTCGGATCAATCGTGGCGATATCGGGAGCTATTTCCTGTCTTTCTATCAGTAAAGCTTCGGATCAGAATATGCTCTCCTTGATCCTGTTGTCGGTACTTATGTCAGTGGGACTATCTCTTATTTTAGGTATATGGAATGGGGTGCTGGTATCCGCTGTTGGAATTCAGCCGATCATTGCCACTTTGATTCTTATGGTGGCCGGGCGGGGAATAGCTCAACTCATTACGGGAGGGCAGATTATCACCGTAACTAGTGAAAAGTACTCTTACATCGGTTCCGGTTCCCTTGCTACTTTACCATTCTCCATCTTTGTAGTTGCGACTGTTCTCGTAATTGCAGCACTGCTCACTCGTAAGACTGCACTTGGGCTGTTCATTGAATCGGTGGGCTGTAACCCGGTAGCGAGTCTGATGTCTGGTATTCGAGCCCACTCGGTTATCATATCTGTTTATTTGTTTTGCGGATTGTGTGCCGGCATAGCCGGATTGCTGTTAAGTTCGAATGTATCTAGCGCTGATGGCAATAACGCTGGACTATGGTATGAGCTCGATGCAATTCTCGCAGTCGTAATCGGCGGAACTTCACTTAACGGAGGACGATTCTATTTGCTCGGAACGGTTGTAGGCGCCTTGATTATCCAAACGCTGACTACAACGATCTACATGATAGGCGTTCCGCCGGAGATTACGTTAGTTGTCAAAGCTTTCGTAGTTCTTATGGTCTGTTTGGTCCAGTCATCTGCTTTCCGATCCGCCATCGCCTTGCGCTGGAGAACGCGGCATTATCCAGGAGAGAAGGAGATTTCACGCCATGTATCTTAAAAGCAAGTACATTCCCATAATTGTAACGATAACACTGTTTCTGATCATGTTTATTGCAGGTTCTTTTCTTTATACTGGTTTTTTCTCTCTTCAAGTGTTGTTGAATCTTTTCGTAGATAATGCTTTTCTGTTGATCACTGCTGTTGGTATGTCCTTTGTCATCCTCTCGGGTGGCATTGATTTGTCTGTCGGTTCGATGATTGCGCTCACGACAATGGTGTCAGCGAGCTTAATTCAGCAGCAGGGGTGGTCTCCTGCAGTCGTTATTCCGCTAGTACTGGTTATGGGTGCCCTATTCGGTTCCGGAATGGGAGCCATAATCCATTATTTTAAAATTCAACCTTTTATCGTGACTTTAGCAGGAATGTTCTTGGCTCGTGGATTATGCTATGTGATCAGTATTGATACGATAACGATTGATAATGCCTTCTATACCGCTGTTGCTCAGACGAAGATCACGCTCCCAGGAGGAAGCTTTATTTCTATTAGCGCTATTATTGCTTTGATTGTCACAGCCGCTGCGATCTTTATCGCACACTATACTCGGTTTGGCCGCAATGTGTACGCTCTTGGAGGGAACGAGCAATCGGCGCTCCTCATGGGACTTCCGGTAGCGCGAACCAAAGTACTAGTCTACACGTTTAGTGGATTCTGTTCCGCGTTAGCCGGTGTTGTGTTTACGTTCTATATGTTGTCGGGATATGGACTACATGCAGTTGGCTTTGAGCTGGACACGATTGCTGCGGTCGTAATTGGTGGGACTTTACTTACCGGAGGGGTCGGTTATGTCCTTGGAACCTTTTTTGGTGTCCTGATTCAGGGAGTAATTCAAACCCTGATTAGCTTTGATGGCACGCTCAGCTCATGGTGGACAAAAATTGTTATCGGCTTGCTTCTTTTCATCTTTATTCTGTTTCAGCGAATACTTAGTGAAAGACGTTCTGTTTTAAAGCAGTAACAGCTGTTCTTACGCTAGAAATGTTGATACAATTAACATCGGGAATCCAGCTCTGACCCAGCTCTGGTTATCCGGTGTTTTTTTTGTGATATTATGTAATCGCTATCATTGATTGATGGGGGGATCTAGTTAAAGTGGTGAAATGGTTGATTTGCCTCATGTTTTTGTTGTTAACTGGTTGTTTTGAAACAGGAGAGAGGATCGCCCATCCTTCGATTACGCCAGCGGAAATTCCGGTGAGTATCAATATTCCGTCCGCGGAGTTGCCTGCAGCCAAAACGATTGTACTCGGTTTCTCCCAGTTAGGCTCAGAGAGTACCTGGAGAGCTGCAAATACGAATTCTATAAAAGCGGCAGCCCTTGAGGCTGGCATTACTTTGATTATGAAAAATGCTCAGCAATCCCAACAAAACCAAGTGGAAGCAATCCGTTCGTTTATAGAGAGCAAAGTAGATGTTATCGCGATCGCGCCTGTCGTGCAGACCGGTTGGGATGATATTCTTCAGGAAGCCAAACAGGCAGGTATTCCTGTCATCATTCTTGATCGCGCTGTTAATGTGAAAGACCACTCGCTATATGTTACCTGCATTGGTTCCGATTTTTTTGAAGAAGGGGTAAAGGCCGCTAAATATATGCTGGACAAAATGCGTAACTATTCAGGACGAATAAAAATTGCCGAACTGCAGGGTACGATTGGATCAACTCCTTCGATTGACCGTGGACGAGGGTTTCGGAAAATGATCAAGGGGCAGAAAGCCTTTGAAATTACGCTGACCCAATCTGCAGATTTTACTACGGCAGGAGGTTATAAAGTCATGCGGGAATTTCTGAGCCTCTCTGACGATGAATGGCCGCAGGTGCTATTTTCCCATAATGATGACATGGCTATTGGCGCAGTAAAAGCGATTGAGGAAGCTGGGCTGAAACCAGGCACAGATATTATTATCATTTCTGTTGATGGGACGCGGCGGGCCTTTGAACAAATGATTGCTGGAAATATTAATGCAGTCGTTGAATGCAATCCACTCCTTGGTCCTTTATTGATGCAGGCTACCCAAGAGATTATGTCGGGTAGGACCCTCCCGAAGCGTATGGTACCTCCAGAAGATATTTTCCCTCAGGAACTGGCGGCAATGGAAGTAGGGAATCGTACATATTAACCTCACTTACCTATTTTCTTCGAATTAATCCACAACTCTGTCTACAACTCTATTCATTCAAAGACATCCTGCTTATTTAGAATTACTTGCTTGTTGTAAATAGGTAACTATATTCCAATATATGTTAATATTGTTATGAGTCGATTTTTATGGAAATTGCCATCGGAACAAGTAAAGAGTGTGAATCCTAGGGGGAAGTATATGACTATTTATTTTGTGAGACATGGGGCAGACGATGAAGGATATCGCGGAGGCTGGAGTCAAAGAGGACTTAATGTTGAAGGCTATCGGCAATCAGAAAAGTTAGGTTCTTATCTTAAGAATAACCAGAGTTCATATCAAGTACATCGTATCGTGAGTAGCGACTTACAGCGGGCGCTTGATACAGCGAATGAGATCGCAAAAAATTTGAATTTATCCGTTGAAAGTAACAGCGAGTGGAGAGAAACGAATAATGGTGTAATTGCTGGAATGCCTAACGAAATCGTCAATGAACGATTCCCAGGGCTATATTTCTCAAGTTTACAAATGGAAGAGAGGTATCCTGAAGGTGAGAGTCCTAAGGAGTATTATCTGCGGATTAAAGAAACATTTAAAAGGTTATGTGAGGAGCAATTAACTAATAATCATCTTGAAAACGTATTCATTGTTACTCATGGCGGAGTGATTAATGTCGTCTACCATATTTTAAAAGGTCTGGAATGGACAAATAAGAACAAATCTTTCCCAGCTTCCAATACAGGTATTCATAAAGTGGAATATTCAAATGGACAGTGGAATGTAACCGTTGAAAATTTTTTGGAACATTTATAATATCAGCGACTTGTTAGGCTAATAAGGAATAGCTCAATGAAATATCAATGTAATATCAATGTAATATCGAACTCGTGATCATATATCATTTTTAGGGGGATATATTAGTGTTTCTTAATAGAGCAACATTAGCGGACAGAGATAAAGTTTCGTTAACAGATTATTTAACAAATTTTTATGAACGCTACTCTACTATTGAACCCCATGTAAAAGCTTTTATTCATGAAGATGATCTAAATGATCGTTTAAAAAGGGATCTGAGTAGTTTATTAGAAAAGTTTCCTGATGAAAAACCTCCATTTTTCGGTGTTCCTTTTGCTATTAAAGATTTAATTCATGTTAATGGATTTCCAACTAGGGCCGGTTCCGAGCTTCCCGTTAACGTTTTGACCACCAAAGAAGGGTCCTTTATCTCGAATCTTCGATCAATGGGTGCGATATTCGCAGGGAAAACCATTACCGAAGAATTTGCTTACCATAGTATAATCCCTACACGCAATCCTCATAACATGGAACACACAGCTGGCGGCTCAAGCGCTGGGTCTGCTGCGTCCGTTGCCTCTGGTATATGTCCAATAGCGGTCGGAACTCAGACCCTCCGTTCGGTAATTGCTCCTGCATCGTTTTGTGGTGTAGTTGGATTTAAACCAAGTTATGCACGTATTACACTTGATGGAGTTATCTTATTATCTCCCTCATTTGATACCATCGGATTTTTCACACAGGATACCAACAGCATGAACTATGCAAGTTCTCATTTCATTCCTAACTGGTGCTCCTTTCAATCAGATAAAAGACCTGTTCTTGGCGTTCCAAAGGGTACTTTCATGAATCTTATGTTCGATGATGTTAAAAGTGCTTTTGAAAATCAGCTTAAAACACTAGAAAAGAGGGGGTACACCATTCGTTTTGTCGATATGCCCTGGGATGAAGATTTAATATTAGGCGATGCCATGGTAAGAATGGTACAAGGCGAAATGGCACAGGTTCACGAAACTTGGTTCCGTCAGTATGAGAATCTGTATGGTTCTTCAGTAAAAGCGGCAATTACAAGCGGGCAAGCTATACCAATAGAGGAATTAGAACAACTCCGTAATGGACAAATGAAACTTAGAATGGAACTTGAAAAGACCAAAAGAAAAGAAGGTATCGATTTGTGGGTTACACCAGCGCAAGGTGGAGTAGCGCCGAAAGGTTACGAAAAAACGGGTTGGGCGGGAATGACAGCGATCTGGTCTTACGCAGGACTTCCAACGATCAGCATACCGATAATGAAAGTGGACGGAATGCCATTAGGTTTTCAATGTATTGGTAGCCATGGGAACGATGAAGAACTATTATTTTGGGCAAAAGAAATAGAACGTGCTGAATTCCTAAATGAAGTGTGTGGTACAGGATTCCTTTAGAAAGCAATAGGTGAGTTAGAATGGAACAGTTCAAATTCGCGAAAGAAGGAGAATACAGGAAGTTTGTGTAATAAATATACAACTTACGGTATTAGGAGGTCTTTAAATGGCGTTTCCGACACATATTGTATCGGCTGGCGGAATTGTAGAAGATGGAAATGGAAATATCCTCTTAGTAAAAGCCCATGACGATGGTTGGGTGTATCCTGGTGGGATAACGGAAGTTGGAGAAAATCTGATAGATGGCGTGATTCGTGAAATCAAAGAGGAAAGTGGAATTGACGCCACGGTTAGCCATATAGTTAACATTGTTTCTAATACAGCAATCCATAAATGGTATGACGGTGTGACGGATGTTCCTACGAAGGTTATGTTTGATTTTGTGTGCAAAGCCGTGGGTGGAGAGTTAGCTACTTCTAATGAAACGAGCGATTGCAGGTGGGTTCCAAAGGAAAATGTTCTAGATTTCATTACTTTACTTGCGATCCGCATGCGTTATGAAGCTTATTTAAACTTTAACGGCTCTGTAAATTATATGGAGTATGTCACCACGACAACCTCAGAATGTAGTATCAAGCTGCAAAGGCATGTTTAGTTGTTAAAGCGCAATATATCCACTTTTTTTATGAATCTTTTACAAACAGAATAGTAGTGCAGAAACAGCATAGAGCAGTTTGCCGGTTGGCAGCAGCTCTATTTTTCGTTAATCATATGGGTAGTTTACTCAACAAATCTATTCCATCTTCGTCTAACAAAGCAGAAAGTCTTACGCGAAGGAGTTGAAATAATGAGAAAGTTGGTTTTAGGTCTTGCCTTGGTATTTGCCATATGTATACTTAGCGGTTGCAATGCGTCGCCCGAAGCCACTAAGGGGGATTATATTATTTCGAAGGAAGACCAAAGAATCTTAGTAGCGAAGAATATTACACAGAAAGATTCTGAAAGTAAGACCTTTGCTGAGTTCAAAAAGAATAATATCGAATTAATCAATTATATTGTCGAGGATACCCAGCTCTATAACGAGCTTGAGATAGGTGAAAAAGTCAATGTAACCCCAAAAACGAATGACAAAGGTGAATATACTGTAATGCAGTCCGATCCCCCGCAAATTATTGCGGGTCAGATAGAAAGACTTAAGGACTGATAAGACGATTGTGGTGACTAAACAATATGTTATCGTTGTAAAATTAACGGGCGGATAGTTGTGAACGGGGAAAAAAGCACGGTAAATTCCGCCCCTTATCGATCTGAAATTGCAGAGTTACAAGTTTTCGTGTTACGGTAATGGCTCAATCTTAGTTAGCTTTGATCCCCAGACAGGATAAGTATCATATCCTATGAAATATTGATCTCCCTCTATTAAAAGATCGCTTACGATTTCAGGAACTTTAATATCGACAGTAGTGATCGAATCTCCAAGTAAAACGTTGATTGAATTGTCTTTTACAGAATTTAGAGTAACAATAGCGGAAGTTGTGCTCTTATAAAAGAATAAGTTAGAACAAAATATAAAAACAATTACGATTATACCTAAATAGATCAACTTTGCTTTAAGTTTAGGTGAAGACATTACTTCAGGCCCCATTTCAACACATTGATGTAGGTTATTAAGTTTCGTTTTTTATTGATCTTCTATATCACTGTTATTTCAAATGCTTCAAACATATGATTATTGACTTGTCTACTCCATGCTTCGACTTCAACACCTTCTTGTATTATATCAAAATCGGATTCTGTTCGTTTGACATCACTTGACTGGTGAAAAAACATTGTATTTCTAGTTACTGTTAACACATCTCCGGTATCGATTTGTATAGAATGAAGTACTTTATCTCCATCAATTGTGGAATTTTCCTCAACGATTTTTACAATAGTACCTCTGTAATATTCCTGTTGCTTAGATGGAGATGGCCATCCTAGTAAAATATCAGAACTTAAAACAAACCAAATACCAAGCGCTAATCCCAGAACAAGACTACCCGATAGTACATACCACTTCTTTTTTGTCTTCAACTTCTTTCATCCTTCCTTCAGATACTTAAAAAGATACTGGATACCATAGGGAGCAAGTACGATAAAACAGCATACCAGGTTGCGATGAATTGGATATTAAGGCAGGAAAGTATCGTTACTATACCCAAGGCAGTTAACAAAAAGCACATTGATGATAATTTAAAAACCCTAGATTGGGAATTAGATAAAGAGGATCTAGATCAGATTGAGAACTATTTTCCTCAATAAATCGATTTGAATTAGAACTTCAGAATTTGAAGGGAGAAAATATCGGTACGAAAGTCTTCGGCACGTAAGTGTCATAAAATTGTAGTTGTTCACATGGAGGCAGTTAATCATTGGGGGCTGTCTAGAGCAGAATTGAATGAGTTTATCGAAGAGAAGAAACTAGCTAATGATATTCTGGTTCCTAACGACGGAGATACTTATTCTTTTTAGAAATGATAAGTTACAGTGTGAGAAAGTAAGAAGAAATGGATCAATAAAATATAAAGGAAGCCATCGGATGCAAATTGGCTTCCTTTTTAACGAGCAGATTTTTAACAATATCTACCTTGTCTAAAACCGCCGTTTAGGTTCTTTCTTATAAGGTTTTATCAATCACAATAGATAATTTGTAGTTAGCGTAATTATTTAAATCTAATAAGAATTGGTTTAACGCTTCATTACTTGGAAACCTGCATTCTAGCAGATAGCAACCATCTCCGCTTATTTTATAATTATTGAGGATATGCTCCCTTTTTTCTCGAATAAATGAAAGAAATGGTTGGTGGTGTGTGCTTTTTATATAAATGTTAAGAAATGCATACGTAAAACAACCTAATTTTGTTTGATTAACCTTAATGCTGTACCCCTCTATAACTCCAGTATCTTCTAGTTTCTCCACACGGGCTGCTGCTGCGGCACCAGTGAGGTGAACTCTTGCCCCTAATTCTTTCATTGTAATTCGGCTATTTTGACTTAGCTCTTCAATAATTCGTTTATCTGTTTGATCCAAATCTGGCGCATCTCCTTTAAAAAATAAAGTAAAAAGGTCAATACACTTTATTTAATCTGTGTAATTGAACGTAGCATCTAGTATAAACTGAACCTTGTTGCGAAACAAAATAGAAAAACAAAAGGAGATTTTCTTTCATATGTTCATTCAACAAATCCGAAATGCGACAATTATTGTCCATTATGCAGGTAAAAAATTCTTGATTGATCCACTACTCGCGGATAAAGATCTGTATCCTCCATTTTTGGCAGGGATCAGAGAGGATAAAAGAAACCCTCTCATCGATTTACCGATGTCCATATCTGAAATCATCAAGGACGTCGATGCCGTGATACTGACTCATTTGCATCTAGATCATTACGATGATATAGCAAAAGAAATGCTTCCAAAAGGTATTAAAGTTTTTGTACAGAACGAACAGGATGCTATTCAAGTTAAAAACGACGGTTTTGAGCAAGTAGAAATACTTGCTGAAGATACGATTTTTGAGGGTATTCAATTAATTAAAACACAAGGTGAGCACGGTAGAGGGGAAGAATTGTTAGAAAGGATGGGGCAGGTGTGTGGTGTTGTATTTAAACATGCCAACGAGAAGACATTATACATAGCTGGAGATACAGTATGGTATGACGGTGTCCAAAAAGAAATAGATTCCCACAATCCTGAAATTATCGTCTTGAACGCTGGCGATAATGTTTGGAATGATATGGGTTCACTTATCATGGGCAAAGAAGATGTTTATAAGGTGCATAAGGCGGCTCCCAACACCAACATTATCGCTGTACACATGGAAGCAGTTAACCACTGGACACTATCTAGAAAAGAACTGAAACGCTTTGGAGAAGAAAAAGGATTTTCCTCCCGTTTATTCATTCCCGAAGACGGAGAATCGTACACTTTTTAATATCCACGACGACGTGAGGAATATGAGTCGCTGTGAAGACCAGTGACCAAATAAATCGAGGCCCTTGAAGGGTCTCGATTTATTTGTGAAATTAAGAATCTATTCATTTACGAATTAACAAGATAGGCAGGAGAACAACGATGAGTCAGATAAACACGAAACTATGGACGAAAAATTTTATTATTCTTTCGTTAATCAATTTCTTTATGACATTAATTTTCTTTTTATTAAACGCGACGATTACGCTATATTCAATTCAAGAATTTAATGCATCTACCAGCGAGGCGGGGATCATTGCAGGGATCTTCATTATTGGTTCCTTATTAGGACGTTTATTTACAGGACGTCTTGTACAAACCAAAAAAATATTGATGACCTCGTTACTTTTTTTCATTTTAACAACATTACTTTACTTTGTTCATTTTAACATTGGTTTTCTCATCTTAAGTCGTTTTTTGAACGGGATCACATTAGGTATAATAACTACGGTTGTAAGTACAGTTGTCGTACTTAACCTTCCTACTTCACGAAAAGGGGAAGGGATTAGTTACTTTGCAATTAGTACGGCACTGGCCACGGGTATTGGTCCATTTATTGGTTTGAATATGAGCCAAAATGCAAATTTCAATATGATTTTCACTTTCTCACTGATCCTAGGAATTATAAATGTAGTCATCGGAATTTTTGTGAAGTTTTCTGTAACGAATAAGGCAACGATAAAGAAAGAAAAAGGATTGAAAATCTCTGACTTTATTGAGCCTAAAGCGATACCAATAGGAATTATTATGTTTATAATGGCATTTTGTTTTTCCGGTATAGTATCCTATTTGAATGTTTATGCTTTGGAATTAGGGCTAATAGAAGCAGCAAGTTTTTTCTTTATGATCTATACTGTCTTTGTCTTGATATCACGACCTTTTACAGGACGTTTGATGGACAAAAAAGGAGCAAACATTATCATATATCCCGCTCTTATTATTTATGGCGCAGGAATGCTCTTCTTAGGTTCTGCTTCTAGCAGCGCTATATTGTTATTGGCAGGAGCTTTAGTAGCTCTTGGGTTTGGTAATATATCTTCTATATCCCAAGCCATAGCCATTAGTTTAGCTGAACCCCACCGAGTTGGCTTAGCGACTGCAACCTTCTTTATATTTTATGATCTAGGAAACGGTTTTGGGCCCTCTATTCTTGGATTACTCATTCCAGCGACAGGTTATGATGGTTTGTATGTAATACTCGGATTCATTATATTAGCCACGCTTTTCTTGTATTACCTGTTATACGGAAAGAAAGAACGTAAAGTTCAAAGCTAAAGGCTTTAACTATAACAAACAAAGCATCCTGTATTTTTCAGGGTGTTTTTTTCTTTATACATAGAGCATAAATTTATTTTTTGTTTATAAGTGGCTTTTTGGCTCCCGCCGGTGTCTAATTAAATGTAAATCAAGAGGAGGTTCTCACCATGTCAGGAGCTCATGACAACACTCCTGTTTATCCGGATGAACAGGATCGCATTACAAGTTTCGATCACACGTATGAGCAGTATCGTGAGAGAATACGCAAATATTTCGCACTGAAAGTAAATCCGATGGCTGCAGATGACTTGACACAACAGGTGTTTTTAAAAGCTGTCGAGAACTTTCACCGCTTTAAAGGCAACTCTAATTTGTTCACTTGGATATTTAAGATTGCTCAGAATACAGTGAAGAACGAATATCGCAGGTTATCACGGCAAAAAGAATCACCATTTGATTTTACAGATTATGAATCGCAGTCAATCTCTCTTGAATTTACGAAACATGTGGATATTCGAATTGATATTAGTTCTGCGTTAAGAAAACTGAGTGAGATTGACCAGGAAATTATTGCACTACGTTTTTTTGTGGATTGCACGTTGTCTGAAATATCCAAAATTGTTGGAATGCGCGAGAGTGCTGTGAAGAACAGATTGTACCGAGCTTTGGAGAAACTAAGAAAAGAATTAAAAGAATGGGGGGACATTGCCATCATGTCTATTCAAGATATGATTTCCATTGTTAATAAGGGTGACAGTCAAGGTACAAACGAACGTCTAAATAAGGTGCATCAGGACTTATTCGATGAATTAAAGATAAGTGTTGAACGAGTGACAAGCAAGTACAATCACCAACCTTCTCAAAAAATCGTTATTGAAATTTATCCTGACCTGCAAGCATTCCATCATGCAGTCGGAGAACCAGGTGCACCGGGTTGGTTTATGGGAACGTATGAAGGTCATATTCTGAAAATAGTTTCTCCCCTAAACCCTGGACCTGATCATACCTATGAGTCTATTTTAAAAGGGGCTGTCCATTTATTTACCATGTGGCTAATCGAAGATATTAATCCTTCTGCTCCCAAATGGATTAGACAGGGAATAGGCGGATACGAGGCCAAGCAGATGACCAAAGACTATATAAAAAGTTCAACGGAAGATGCCATTCGCAATTTGGCGATCCCTTCTTTTGATGATCTAGATAACGATACCTGGGACTTTGAAACGATGAAAGGATTTCAGTTTTCCTATATGATGGTGGAATTTGTGATGGATCGGTACGGAATAGATGCTTTAAACAAAGTGATCCGAAATCCTCATGATTTTGAAGGGATCTTTCAGTGTACCAAGCCGGAACTGTATAAGCAGTGGGTAGAATATATTAAACTATAATTTTTGTAATCTTGAGCCTGGTTATGAGCCAGGCTTTTTTGCTCTGAAAAATAAATAAAGTTCCTATTCTCATCCATTAATTAGTATGTAAAGTACATAATTCATGATTTTAAATACAATATCTTCACTTTAAACTAAAAAATGCCGATAACCTCTCTGTATGACCAAATATTGAAAAAAGTTCTTTTTTTAAGGAGGTGGGCTAAGAAAAGCTCGTCAGTGATATCTCGTATTAGAAAAAATCAAAAGGAGATGTTAAAAATGGAAGCAACTACAAAGTTTTATAATGAAGGTAATATTATTTGGGTAGATCTAGAAGGGTTCGCTAGTTTAGAGTTAACCAATCAAAAGGTTGCTGATTTGAAAGCTACTTTAGGTCCACACATTGCAAATCAAACGATCGTTATTGATTCTACAAATCTAGCTGTATTTAAACAAGAGATTCTACCGGTTTTAGCAGAGTGTTATGAGATCTACTCTAAATTTGGAAGATGCATAATGGTAGAAGCTAAGAAAACAATTGTTAACATTCAGCTTCATAATACGGCCAAAAAAGTAGAAGGGTTTACAGGTCAGTTTGTAAAAACAACGGAAGAAGCTAAAGCAATTCTAGGATTATAAGGAGTGTGTTTTGATTGCCCAGTGTTAGATTAAAACAGATTGCAGTGTATCATCCAGAGAACTCATATACGAATGAAGAAGTGGCTTCTTCTTCGCCTGATCGAGAAAGACTTCTTGGTATGTGGACCCATTTAGGAAGAGATAAAAGATATCTAGCAGATGAACAAGAAACCACCGTAACGATGGCGATTGAAGCGGCTAAAAAAGTACTGCAAGCAGCAAATATGAGTGGTGAGCAGTTAGATCTGATAACCATATCGTCTGGTACTCACGAGTATAATATACCTACCGATGCAGCTTTTGTTCATAAAGCAATTGGTGGTAAAGATCAATGTGCTATCTATGATCAGAACGCGAATTGTGCAGGTATGGTTGTGTCATATGATCAAGTAAGTAGAGCAATGTTACATAATCCAAAAATGAAATACGCGCTTATCGTTGGATCTGAGCAAGTAGGCAACTTCTATAAGCCTGAAAACTTGGTACATATAGGTCTAAGTGGTGACGCTGCATGCGCTATTATTTTAGAAAGAGTAGAAGAAGAGGGTTACGGTTTAATTGACTCTTCTTATATTACCCATTCTGAAAGACCAGAAGATTTAGTATTACCTGAGCATGGATTTAAGAATTCAAAAATAATTCAAACAAAGGTGTCCGATTCCTATAAAGTGGATAGCATGTTTGCTAAGGCACCCGCTGTAATAAATGATCTTTTAAAAGATCATGGTCTTACCAAAGATGGCATCACCCATTATTCAATCTCTCAGGTACTTTCGACAAAGATTGATTACTTAGTAGAAGCATTAGAAGAGGACTCATCAAAGTTTACTTACGTAGGTAACAAATATGCTTATACGGGAACAACAAGTCCATTCCTTGCTCTTTATCATGCAATTGAAGATGGGAAGCTTAAGCAAGGTGATCACCATATCATGTGGTCGGTTGGAGCAGGTTTTACTTCCTGTGGGTTATTAGCAAGATTATAAAAAGTGCAGCAGTTATTTTATGTAAGAGTCGTTTTCTTACGTTTATAAGCAAATGAATATAGCATAACAAGAGGCTCTCCGATTAGTGTGAGCCTCTTTGTTGTGTACCCGTAACAACTTTCTTGTAAAAAACCACTGATTCCATTAGTAATCTTTTTACTCCTTTTTTTTAGAAGTGAATAGTTCTCGTTAATTAATGGATAATAATGACATTGACATTCGAAAGATTTTCTAAAATAATAAAATGTAATTGAATACTGGTACCTTTAATTCAGTCCAGAGAGGCTGGCAAGGGCAGCGGATTTTATAATCACGCGAGAATCAGGGCATATTCCGTCAGGGATGCTCTGCGTCTTCGCGCGGATTATGATGAAAAAAAAGAGGCTACTTGTCAGTTTAAGACTTGACGAGTAGCCTCTTTTTTCTGCTTTTTGGTATCAGGAGACTTTAAGCTGGAGGTATTCTGATGAGTAAACAAGATCAAGAATTTTCATGGCAAGAGGTGCCGCAAACGCACAGAAACAATTTTAGAAAGACGTTCTCCGTTATGCTCGCGTTCACTTTCTTTTCGGCAAGCATGCTGGCAGGGGGAACACTTGGAGTCAGCTTGACGTTCATGGAGTTCATGGGAATTGTGCTTGGCGGTAACTTGATTCTAGGCATATATACAGGGGCGTTAGCACATATCGCTGCCAAAACGGGTCTTTCCACACATTTATTAGCAAAGTATTCGTTTGGTAGCAAAGGATCTTACCTTCCGTCGTTCCTGCTCGGCTTTACACAGGTGGGATGGTTCGGCGTCGGCGTAGCGATGTTCGCTGTTCCCGTCGCGAAAGCGATGGATTGGAACGTCTATCTGCTGATCTTCATATTTGGTTTAGCAATGACAGCAACAGCCATTTTCGGCATCAAGTCACTCGTAATTCTTGGGTATATTGCGGTTCCTGCAATTGCCATTCTTGGCGGTTACTCCGTGTTTGAAGGAATAGACACACTGGGCGGTCTACAAGGTTTGTTAGATTACAAGCCAGCAGAGTCGCTGACCGTAGCAGCGGCATTAACGATTTGTATTGGATCATTCATTAGCGGCGGTACGTTGACGCCAGATTTTGCACGTTTTTCTCAAACATCTAAACAGGCGGTTACCGCTACGGTTATTTCGTTCTTCTTAGGAAACTCGCTCATGTTCCTGTTCGGAGCAGTCGGCGCTATGGCATATAACCTGTCAGATATCTCGGAGGTTATGTTCCTGCAAGGGTTGATCGTTCCTGCCATCATCGTATTGGGACTGAATATTTGGACGACTAACGATAACGCTCTTTACGCTTCCGGACTGGGCTTTGCGAATATCACTAAAATCTCGAAAAAGTTCTTCGTTATCGTAAACGGCATCGTGGGTACTGTGTTTGCTATGTGGATGTATAACAATTTTGTTGGTTTCCTAAATGTGCTGGGCGCAGCGATTCCTTCCATCGGGGCCATCATTATCGCAGACTACTTCTTTGTGAAGCGTAGAAACTATAAACCGTTTGCCGAAATGACGTTCAAAAATGTAAACTGGGTAGCGATGGCTGCTTGGGCTATCGGTGTAGCCTTTGCTCAGCTGGCCCCAGGAATTACACCACTAAATGCACTAATCGGTACCGCAGTAGCTTACATCGGGTTAATGCTGATCGTTCCTGCGAAAGAATCCAAAGAAATGGGGAATTTAAATGATTATACAGAACGCAAAATTGCGGGGTAAAGAAGGATTATGGAATATTGTTGTGAAAGACGGGAAGTTTGAAAAAATCACGCAATCTTTGGAAGTAACAACGTATGAGGAAGTAATTGATGTGAGCGGCGCGCTTGTGCTGCCGCCATTCATCGAACCTCATATTCATCTGGATACAACGTTAACTGCAGGCGAGCCAGAATGGAATTTGAGCGGAACATTGTTCGAAGGTATCCAGCGTTGGTCCGAACGTAAGGCATTCCTGACACATGAAGACGTTAAAACACGTTCGAAAACAGCACTGAAATGGCAGGTCGCACAAGGCATTCAGCATGTACGGACGCATGTAGACGTGACCGATCCAAACCTCACTGCTGTTAAAGCGATGCTTGAAGTGAAAGAAGAAATGGCACCATATGTTGACATCCAGCTTGTTGCTTTTCCACAGGAAGGCATTCACTCCTACCCGAACGGCGTAGAACTAATGGAAGAGGCGCTGAAAATGGGCGTTGACGTGGTCGGCGGTATCCCGCACTTCGAATTTACGAGAGAATATGGCGTGGATTCAATGAAGGTTGCGTTTGACCTCGCTGAAAAATACGACCGTCTTATCGACATTCACTGCGATGAAATTGATGACGAACAATCCCGTTTCTTGGAAGTCGTAGCTAAAGAAGCTTACGAACGTGGCTTAGGTTCCCGTACAACAGCAAGCCACACGACGGCAATGGGATCTTATAATGATGCTTACACTTATAAATTGTTCAGACTACTTAAGATGGCGGACCTGAATTTCGTATCCAATCCGCTGGTCAACATCCACTTGCAAGGGCGTTTCGACACGTATCCGAAAAGAAGAGGGCTGACTCGCGTCAAAGAGCTGCAAGAAGCCGGTCTTAATGTGTGCTTCGGACACGATGATATCTTTGATCCATGGTATCCGCTCGGTACGGGTAACATGCTTCAGGTACTGCACATGGGTATCCATGCTTCGCAGTTGCTCGGTTACGATCAAATCGTGAATTCAATTGATCTTATTACGAAAAACAGCGCAAGAACGCTGCATATCGAGGATATGTACGGTATTGAAGAAGGTAAACCTGCGAACTTCATCGTTCTTGAAGCAGAGAATGAATATGAGGCGATCCGTAAACAAGCTGCAGTGCTTTATTCATTCAGAGGCGGCCGCAAAATTGCCGAAACAAAACCTCGAGACACATCGATCATTCTTGAGAATGGTTTGGAGAAAGTCACTTTCAATAAATAATTAGATGAAGCATGTGATGCATCAAGCATAGCTTGCACATTAACTCAAAACCCCCACTTTGTAGGCAGGGTAAAAAGAGACCGCATACCGCGAACTCTTCCTGCATACAAGAGGGGGTTTTTTGAAATATTGAAATTTATGTTATCTGGTAAGTTATTTGTTTAAATGGCTGATTTAAAAGAATTTGGAGGGGTCTAATAATATCCATACAATCAACGCGATGTTTAAACAAGTTACACATATTCCACCTATAAGGTAACCTGTAAATACTCTGTTTCTCTTTTTTAGATAAATGATAAGTGGTACCAAGTAAAGCCATTGATAAAAACCAACAAATACATGATTTAATATAAAAAAACCATCATCTATGATACCAATTAACATCAAGCCATACGCTCCAAAATAAAAAACGATGACATAAATAAAACTTAATAAAAAACTCAATAGAAATTTCCTGTTCAACACATTCCACAACCTTTCTTACAATTAAGAGAAAATTACATAGTCGATAATTTAGTAAATAGAAGAACTCCCTTCTTATTTTGAATACGAAAGACCTGGGAACACCGTATATTCATCGACGTTGAAAAAGTCTACTTTTTTCATAGTTTCAATTTTCCGATTAGTTATTACAAAATCCCACATTTCTCCTTTTAAAATATCTTCATATAGAATAACTTTCACTCTAACTTTTAAGGAATGAGTTAATTCTTGTGCATCAACAATTTTATAGTCGATAATCGCTGGGTACATTCCACCTATAGGTAACTTATCATAACCTTCCACTGTTACTGATTTAATCAACGCATCATCTCTTTCATCGAAACCAATCATAAATGTTCCAATAATGTTTCTAAGACTTGCCCAACCACTACCAATGAAATCAAGATCTTGTTTCCATATATCTTCCTGAGAAGGTATCGCTTTGTCATTGATAGTTACCGTTTGATTCTTTTGGTTCCAACCTACATTCGCATCTAATGCCTTTGCTACCACACTTAAAGGCACCATTACTCGGTTATTGACGATCTGAGGAGCTACATCTGAAGTAACTTGTTGACCGTTAACCACGATCTTAACGCTCCCTTTAGCAAAAGCTAAACCAACCACGATGCTAAGAGAAAAAACAACCACAAAAAGTGAGATGAACAGTTTCTTCTTTATTTTTATCGCCTCCATTTGTAAATGTATATAATGAAAGACGCTAAAAAATTGATTGTAGTTACATTACTTGGTTTCGCCATGCGACAAATCTTATCATTTTATATAAATATCTTTTCAATTAGGATGGCGATGATTTGAAGTGTGCGACACCACATTTTTCCTAAATAAAAGGTATAATTTACAATTAGAAAAACGCTGTTCAAGATGATATATTATTTATGTCCTCTTAAGAAAAAGACAATTATAAATGTGTGTCTGATGCAGTAATTAAAGATATTTAATTCATTGTGTTCGATGGTTTTTATTACTAGTTGAATATGTTTTTAAAATATGATAAATTATAAATCCGGAAGATTTTAAGCTGCATGTCCTTTCTAAGGTCTGATATTTTGCTGGTGAGTATTCACTGAAGATATCACAGCGCAAAAATCATGTTTGGTGGCGATAGCGGAGGGGTTCCACACGTACCCATCCCGAACACGACCGTTAAGCCCTCCAGCGCCGATGGTACTTGGACCGCAGGGTCCTGGGAGAGTAGGACGCCGCCAAGCGAATAACCTATTAGGTTATATGTTTACTGAATCATTTATTTAACGATGAGGGGCCATAGCTCAGCTGGGAGAGCGCCTGCCTTGCAAGCAGGAGGTCAGCGGTTCGATCCCGCTTGGCTCCACCAATATTCCCTGATAGCTCAGTTGGTAGAGCACTCGACTGTTAATCGAGTTGTCACAGGTTCGAGTCCTGTTCGGGGAGCCAGCGGCCCGTTGGTCAAGGGGTTAAGACACCTCCCTTTCACGGAGGTAACAGGGGTTCGAATCCCCTACGGGTCACTTTATATGGAGATTTAGCTCAGCTGGGAGAGCATCTGCCTTACAAGCAGAGGGTCGGGGGTTCGATCCCCTCAATCTCCACCATACCAAATAATGCAGGATGAAATCCTGTGAATTCAACTAATTTATCCTAGCTCCAATTATATGGAGTATGGTATAATCGAATTAATTAGCCGGTGTAGCTCAACTGGTAGAGCAACTGACTTGTAATCAGTAGGTTGGGGGTTCAAGTCCTCTCGCCGGCACCAGTTTCATATGGAGGATTAGCGAAGTGGCCAAACGCATCAGACTGTAAATCTGCTCCCTTACGGGTTCGGTGGTTCGAATCCATCATCCTCCACCAGTTTTTAGGGGCATAGTTTAAAGGTAGAACAACGGTCTCCAAAACCGTTGGTGTGGGTTCAATTCCTGCTGCCCCTGCCAATTTCATAATAGTAAAGAATGATAATATATGGCGGTCGTGGCGAAGGGGTTAACGCACCGGATTGTGGCTCCGGCATTCGTGGGTTCAAGTCCCATCGATCGCCCTTGTACAACTTATCGCTGTTGGGGATTAGCCAAGCGGTAAGGCAACGGACTTTGACTCCGTCATGCATAGGTTCAAATCCTATATCCCCAGCCATTTTATAGTACGAGCCATTAGCTCAGTTGGTAGAGCACCTGACTTTTAATCAGGGTGTCGAAGGTTCGAGTCCTTCATGGCTCACCATCATATATATGCGCGTGTGGCGGAATTGGCAGACGCACTAGACTTAGGATCTAGCGTCTTTGACGTGGGGGTTCGAGTCCCTTCACGCGCATCCTTTAATTGCGGACATGGATCAGCGGTTAAATTTTGCCTTGCCAGGCAAGGGTCGCTGATTTCCGTCGTCTGCTTTTATATTTTTTTGCGCCCTTAGCTCAGCTGGATAGAGCGTTTGACTACGAATCAAAAGGCCGGGAGTTCGAATCTCTCAGGGCGCGCCATTATATTTAAAATAAGAAGCAAGCCGGTGTGGCGGAATTGGCAGACGCGCGCGACTCAAAATCGTGAGGGAAACCGTGGGGGTTCGAGTCCCTTCACCGGCATTTATTATCGGGATGTAGCTCAGCTTGGTAGAGCACCTGGTTTGGGACCAGGGGGTCGCATGTTCAAATCGTGTCATCCCGATATTTTTACGCGGGTGTAGTTCAATGGTAGAACTTCAGCCTTCCAAGCTGATAGCGTGGGTTCGATTCCCATCACCCGCTTCATTAGTAAACCTCTTTGCGAAAGCGAAGGGGTTTTTATATTTCTACTTTTACAGAGAGTAAGTATTGAACTATTTGGGTTGTTCTTTTCAGGCTAGATACCGATACACACCTAACACCTAAAAGCGAGGAAGCTGAAATAGTTGATTCCTTTGAAGAGGTGACTGCTATTGAAGTTCCAAAATGAGCATAGACCTGTATTTAATGGATTAATCCTTGTATACAACGACAAGATAAAAAAAGCTTACAAAGCAGGATATTATAAATTAAAAAGTTTACAGTGAAAATTGACTTGTGTGTAGTATTGTCATATTTTACAGTAAGTCATTTTTCGCATTCTTTATCTCTAAACCCCCAAGCCTCTGAATGGATCTAATAGGCTTGGGGTTGTTTTTATAATATAATATGAAAAACACATTATATGAATATTTCATAATAATAAAATGTAACCGTACTTATCTACTTCACACATATCCATCAAATTCACGTTCCTATATGAATAAACTACCTTTACTCTAAAATAAGACCGCTGTAAAGGAATATTACCTTAAATCTTTAGATTTATAATTTAAGAAATTTATCTGGTATACTCAATAAATCCAGCAAGAATAGAGCATTTGAAATAATGTGGAACGAAGTAACCTTATCTACGTATTACCATGCGGGGATAAGGTTGTTTTTGCTAATTCATTCACATCGAATTCTATCTTCTGTACATTCTTGTGTTAATATGCACAGCATGAACATAATCAAAAAGAGCTCTAAGGATTTTTACATAATACGGAGACGATATCGAATTTCTTAAATCTCTTATAACGGATTTAAGAAATTCATATGGAAATCGTAAATGCGTGAGTGTCCCCATCTTTGACTAATGGGGTACTCGCACATGTTCTTTATCGCTTCAGATATCATCAATCACGTACTGAAATGTTTGAGGAGGAAATTCAGATGATCATAGAAGTAACGGGTCTGGTCAAAAGGTACAAAGATTACACAGCTGTAGATGGTGTTGATCTGAGTATTCATGAAGGTGAAATATTTGGACTGCTCGGACCCAACGGTGCAGGAAAATCAACAACGATGAACACGTTACTGGGCTTATTAAAAGTCAACAATGGCACAGTAAAAATGTTTGGTAAGGACTTTTCCAAGCATGCAAGAGAAATCAAACGATCTGTCGGATATGTACCGCAGGACTTGGCTTTTTTCGAAACCTTAAGTGCCATCGATAATGTAACGTATTGGGGTAAGTTGTATGGACTTCGAGGCAAAGAGCTACATACATCCGTACAGGAAGCACTTGAGTTTACTGGATTATGGGATAGAAGAAAAGGGATTGCTAAGACTTTTTCGGGTGGCATGAAAAGACGTCTGAACATCGCTTGTGCGATTGTACATAAGCCGCGTATTCTTTTTATGGATGAACCTACGGTTGGAGTAGATCCCCAATCACGCAACAATATTCTGGAATCGATTAAAATTATGAATCAAAATGGGATGACCATCATCTATACAACACATTACATGGAAGAGATCGAAGCCATCTGTGAACGAGTTGCCATTATGGATTTCGGAAAAGTAATCGCACTCGGAAGTATAGAGGAGCTGATTGATTCCATTTCAACGGGAAATCGCTTAAGTCTGGAGCTTGCATCGAATTCGGACGCAGCTGTTTCGGTAATTAAAGAGTCGGAAGGTGTCACCGCCTGCAACAACATAAACGGAGTACTCGACATTCACTTGGAAAAAGATGAACGGTTTCTTACGGGGATATTGGAGAATCTGATTCGGAAAGAATTTAAAATTAAGTCCATGACACTGGAAAAACCGAATCTGGAGACGGTATTCTTGCAGTTGACTGGTAAAAAACTGAGAGACTAATCCGGGACGGTGATGAAACGATGAATATACTCACTCAAATTTTTTATTCGGCAAAACGGATCTTGATTGACCCTAAACCGATTTTCATTAGATTGCTCAGTTTTTTATTAATTATTTTAATATTAGGTACTGCGTTTAAAGACCAATTTAATGTCACCTCTTTGGATAAAGTAAGGATCGTTTATAGCAATGAAGATTCTGGTCAACTTGGTGAAATGTTCATTAGTTCTATGATCGGTGCGAAAGAAATTAGCTCACTGGCAGAGTTCGATCAAGTGCTTTCTCTTGATGAAGGACGAGAGATCCTTAATAATGAAGAGGCAGATGCGTTTATTTATATTCCTGAAGGATTCTCGAACCAAGGGGAAGCGGATGGATCAAGCAAAACAGTTGAAGTATTTCTGGCCAAATCTTCGGGCGTGGATACAACGGTTGTGCGGAATGTCGTGGATAGTCTGATTAATGGGCTAAATACCGCAGGCGTAGTCGCCACCATGTCGGGCAATACACAAATCGATCAAGTGAATTCGGATACCAGCTTGAAGGAAGAGCCTCTAACCGATTCCAAATCGGCGACAGCCATGGGATATTACGCTATTGCAATGCTGCTGATGTTTATGATGCGTGGTCAGGAATATGGCGCTGCAGGAATGGGAGAGGACTATTTGGGTACATTGGGTGATCGTCTCAAGCTTTCACCGATTAAACCTTTCGAACAGTATCTAGGAAAAACGATAGGTCTTTCCTTAGTTACCTTCTTACAGGGGATGGTGATTATCCTGTTTACCAAATATGTATATGATGTGGATTGGGGGAATCACTTTGGTGTCATCGTTTTGATCGTGTTTGTGTTCTCTTTATTAACCACGACACTCGGTGGCCTACTGACCATTATCTTAAAGGATTCCGTAAAAGCCGACACCCTTGCCAATATTGTAACTCTTGTATCCACTTTTCTTATTGGCGGGTTTATTATTATTGATTTTGGAGCTATCGCAGCAATATCCCCAAGCTATTATGCAAAATCAGCGATATTCAACGTTGTATATAACGACGAGCTAGGTTCTGCTTTTGTAAATATTGGACAGATGTTGGCTATCACCTTGTTATTTGCGGTGATCAGCATTGTGGTTTCAAGGAGGAAGAGAGCATGACGATCTTATTCAACAGCATAAAACGGATATTTCGAAAACCAATAAACATCTTATTTATGCTTGTGCTTCCGATCCTGCTAAATATGTTTTTGATTTCGACGGTAACCAAAGATGTAAAATATAATGTAGGCATACTGGACCAAGATTCATCCCCATTCATAGTGGATCTTATATCGGATATGCAGGAGAAATACAATGTAACATTACTGACCCCTGGTGATGATATAAAAGGCTTGATTGTAAACAAAAAACTAGACAGTGCTTTTACTTTTCCAGCAGGATTCACTACAGAGATGCTTGAAGGAAAAGATGTATCTGCTCTGAGCTATGCCCTTGAGGCGTCTAATGTGGCGAGACCCGTTCAAGTATACGTATCGAGTTACATATCTTCAGCAAAACAAATTGCGGCAGCTGCAAACGGGAATGAAGATGTATTCTATAAGGGGATGGAAGCTTATAATAAGAATGCATTTGCTGCAGAATATAAGAGCTTCTCTACTGGAAATTCTGAAAATTCTGAAAAAGACGTAAACACGGCGGTTCTGTCCCTAGGTTATATCGCGTTTGGTATGTTATTCTTGATTACCTTCTCTACAAGCTTAATTCTGGAGGATAAGCTAACTGGAGTCTATGATCGGATCACTGCAACACCGCTGACACGTTCTCGTTATTTTTCACAACATATGATAGCAAGCTTCCTAGTTGCCACGATTCAGGTTGTCGTATTAATCAGTTTGTTACCGAAATTAGTCGATATATCCTATGGATCAACATTGGCTCAACAACTGGAAGTCATGGCAGTTTGTCTTGCGTTTGCTCTTGCTTGCGTAGCCATTGGCGTTGCAATCAGCAGATTTTCAAAAAACGCACTGATGGTGAGTTCGCTAACAGCTTTGGTCAATATCCCAATGCTGATGCTCGGTGGTTGTTTTTGGCCTAGAGAAATCATGCCAGACTTTATGCAGCGAATTGGCGATTTTGTGCCGACAACTTGGTTTTTACAAGCAGGGGAAACGGTATTGTACGGTAAAGGTTTAAACGGTGCCATTTTTGAATTGTTGTATTTAATTGGCTTCTCTGCTTTGTTATTGATCGTGTCGTTTACAATGAAGTCAGAAAAGGTGAGATGAGTTAACATAACCTTTCGTTATGTAGAAATGACTGGAAGTGACTCATGAAATAGACATTGAGATTAACTTCAATTTACTTCAATTAATACTCTATCCTCATAACGTGAAACATTTCAAAACCCTTCAAGTAATCCTCCCATGTTTAATGATGTGGGTGTTAGCCTTGAAGGTGATTTTGTATTGGTGAAAAGTGTAACCTGCTTGATTGAAGTGTTAATGAAGAAAATCGAACAGGACAGAAGACAGTATGCAGATTCTAAAATTTCTGCAAAGATGATAAAGAAGTATCCAGTTGAAGTTCCGCTTCTTGAATCGGCCATGGCACGCGGAATGTAACAAATAACATCCGAATTGGAATTAAAATTAATGATCATAATAGTTATAGATAACAATATTGAGGGTGATAACATGATTTATATCTATAATGATTATGGTGGGACACATACAACTGCCCTTGCAGCTGCGTATCATTTAAAAGAATTAACCCAGTCAGAACGTAAATTAACTAAAGAAGAAATATTAAATGTTACATATTTCAATAAACTAACTAAAGATGATTCAGGAAAAATCATTTTTCACGGAACAGATGAAAATGGAGATTCGGTATATACAATAGGACGAAAATCCTCCAAACTTGTTGTTCCCGCATTGAAAGACTTAATTTTATTACTAGAAAGCAAGCACCATTTTCAAGAAAAAATAATATTTTCTAATACTTCACCGACGGTTCCTATCGTTATGTCAATTGGAGGGTTTTTCTCAAGAGGATTAAAAATAGATTTTATTGGTGTTCCGTTATTAATTTTAGGAGCTAAACAATGCTGTGATCAAATTTTTCGATTGGTTGAAAATACGAAACAAACAGGGAAGTCATCTAATGAAGAAAATATAATCATTCTAGAAAATGAAAAATTCAAATAATATTGTTTAAATAAATAATTAGTTGATTTTCATTAGCAGGTATTTATAAAATACAAAAACACTTCAACATGCACATGCATGGGAAGTGTTTTTTTGTCATGCCAATTGTTCTTGTTCAAACCTTGATTTAGTGTAAGTGCACACGATCAACGGCAACAAGAAACTGAAATAATGATTATTTATAACTACTTTTTTCAAATGGTGCAGCGACTGCACGTCCAATATCTTGGATCAGAATATTAACATCTTCTGCTGTGTTTCGTATGGGATGCCCATCAAGTGGTTTTAATTTTTGAATTCGAGAGTGGAGTTGAGTTACTTTGTAGGAGGTGGCAATCGTACAAACAAAGTACATTGTTTTAATCACAACTCACATATTTTCTTGTGTATTCTCCAATAATGTATTCATCAATAATAAAAAACACAAAAAGGATTGTGAAAAATGACAACTAAAAAGCTGATTGTAGTTGCCCTGATACTCTTTATTGGAGTATTGAGTTCCATAAGCACAAATATCTATGCAGATCCGGTAAAAAAAGTTGCTATTATTATTGATGATTTAGGAAATGGCATGAAAGGAACCGAAGAAATTTTAAATCTTCCTACAAAGGTAAACGTAGCAATCATGCCTTTTCTACCTACAACGAAAAGAGATGCCGAGCTTGCTCACCAAAAAGGAATCGATATACTGGTTCATATGCCGATGGAACCCAACACAGGAAGAAGTAATTGGTTGGGGCCGGGAGCTATTACCGCTGATCTCTCGGATGAGGAAGTAAGAAGTAGAGTGGAGGCAGCTATTGATAATGTTCCCTATGCAATTGGTATGAATAATCATATGGGATCCAAAATCACAAAAGATCGACGTATTATGTCGATTGTTCTGGATGTATGTAAAGAGAGGGGCCTCTTTTTTGTTGACAGTAAGACAGATTATCAATCTGTCGTTTCAGAACTGGCTTTACAAAAAGGACTGCCTCCGATAGAGAATGAAATTTTCTTGGACGATCATCGTACTGCAAAACATATCTCTGGGCAAATGAAGCTTATAGAAAAGATGCTTGAGAAACAGGATACTTGTGTCACGATCGGTCATGTAGGAGCAGCAGGACCACTAACTGCAGACGTGATTAGAGACTCTGTCACCCGTTGGTCCGGTAAAATTGAAACTATAAGTATTAGTGAAATGGTGAATCAGGTATGGAAATGGGACCGAGACAATCATTTACCGACTAATAATAAATAAAACTTCCAAGCTTATTGAAATCACATTATAGGCGGCTTTATGTTTAGCTGATCGCTAAAATCCTGACAGTTAAGTTAATGAATTACTGAACACAAACGCTTTCATTAGAGCTAGCCTACTGGGCAAATCAAAAATGCGGATTAGAATGTGAGGCCGGGTGTATTTTGGGTCAGATGGTTCTAAATATGAAAGGAATATGGAAAAGTTTATAATACTTTATTCAATAAAGGGGTAGCTTCTCATTCAAGAACAAGACTGTCAAAAGACGGTCTTTTTTTTGTTTTTTAATCAAAATGACTCCTAACGATTACAAAATTCTGACAATAGTCCTATGACTTTTTCAATTATTACTTAAGTTATTATTGGAGCAATTCACATTAAAGTGAGTCCTATAGTAATGGGCATCGACAAATTTTGGCCGAGATTTTATAGACGAAAAGAATCATTTTTCCGGGAATTTTGATGAAATGGGTGTACGCAGCGTAATGTATATACTACGATCAGACAGGGTCTTTTTTACACAAATACGAAATGAAGTCGATTCATATCGATAAACGGAGGAAAATACAAAATGAAATTAAAGACATTGGCAGTAACCGTTATATTAGGGGGCGTTTGTTTGCTTGGTGCAGGATGTGCGGAGCAGAAGCAAGGAGGGGAGTCAACGCTTGGACAAGCCGTGCAAAATGGCAACGACATTATGATTCCACACAATGATCGGCTGCATTTGTCCACTGATAAGAAGTGGATTGAGCAGGAAGGACATCAATCAGACCTAATCCGGCTGCAATGGACGGCAGAAAGAGCCAAGCCAGCAATTGTCTGGGTCGACGAGGAGGGCAAGGACAAGACAGCAATTATTTCCCACGACAAGGCAAACAATCCGGAGCAACACGACCATAAACATATCTCGTTCGAGACGACAATGTCACCGACTGGCCAGTATGCCAACCAGCTGTTTACCCGATTTGAAATTCCATTCGATACCGATATAAGCGAGATCCGTACCCATTCATCCAACTTCAATGTGATGAACGGGGTCTTGCGTGTAGCTGGGGAGAAGGGGTCAAATAGAGATATTGAGTTAAGTGTATCCGGTAAGGAGAATGAGACGACACCAAGATGGGTTGTGCGGGCAGATAGTTCACAAGAATCGGGTGATAATACGGGATCCAACCTACAGTTTATCCGTTACGACGATAATGGTGAAGTAATCGATTCCCCGCTCAGCATACAACGTACCAATGGTAATATCGGAATTGGCACGAATGATCCTGACACTAAGCTCGATATAAATGGGGACAAACTGCGTATTCGAGAGAAGTATACACCCGCTTCGTCTAGTAGCGCCTGTAGCCAGGGACAGATGGCGTGGGATGATAACCATGTATATGTTTGTGTTGCCGAAGATAACTGGAAACGGACAGAACTATCGTCATGGTAATCTCTCGTTCTTAATTTGTGATATATTGAAAATAACAAATAATCATCCAACCCCTTTAGATTTATTTCAAACTCGTAACCACCTCAGAAGAGAAGGATCCAAGTTCGTTCAATTGGCCTTCTCAAAACTTCATTGCCAACATAAGGTGACCTGACCCGCGGTACCAGATCGATTGTCTTTTTTTTCATAATAATGAACATGTTATTTAAGAAGTAAAGGGGCGTTTCGGTGTATGATTAACGTTATAACTCAAATTCCCGAGGGTGATATTCATCAAAATTCTAGTCGAAGTAATAGACCATACAGAAGAAGAAGAAATCCTCATCAGATGTCACCGAGCAGACGAAGAGATACATGCGCTCGTTAATAAAATAAAAACCGAAAAACTTGTTATACTCGGTTATTATGAGGATAAGATCAGCCGCATCAAAATTAGTGATATATATTATTTTGAAGCTGTTGACGGAAAAGTGTTTGCGTATTGTAAGGACAACGTTCATGAAGTAAAACAAAAGCTTTATGAACTAGAGGAACTTTGCAAAGGGATACATTGTTTTCGCGCTTCCAAATCTACCATTCTCAATATAGCGAAGATTTCCAGTATTCATCCGTCGATTAGCGGTCGTTTCCAAGCATTATTGGACAACGGGGAGACGGTAGTCATATCACGGCAATATGTGCCCACGCTTAAACACATACTTGGATTATAAAAGGGGAACCTATATGAAGTATTCCGAGCTCATTAAAGAAATGGTTAGAGATTTCTTAACTATATTTGGCTCCATCATTATAATCATCACTATTTTACGGCAAATCTATGCTCCTGATGCAAATTTCGAATTAAAGACGATTTTTACAATTATGACTTTCTCTTTTCTAGGTGCTTTGACTGGAATCATTTTATATACACCGCATGCGATTAGCGAAAATAAAATGCGTCTCCGTGTGATTTTCCATTTTCTTTTTCTGGAAGCTTTTTTAATTTCTCTGAGTGTTATATTGAATCTCGTATACAATACATTTGATATCCTATTATTGGCTTTGGAAATTGCCGCAGTATATGCTATCGTTCGCTTACTGTCATATAAGAGTGACAAAAAGGAAGCTCAAAAGATCAATGAAAGACTAAAGACATTTAAAAAAGAGGTTTAGAAGATATACATAAACAGAACCTAAATAAATCCGTATTTGTAGTGTAAGTACACACTTCATTACGTTGTTTTTACAACTTATTGGCCCTCAGCTACAGCTTATCGTTTATGAGTATACACCTGCTCTGCCATTTCTTATGATGAACTCATAAAAAGTTGGAGGGGGAGCAGAGAAGTCTTATGGAGATATTAATACTTGTTGTTACGTTAGTCTTTGAACTCACAATTGCCGCTTATTCCATTGCAACCAAGCAAAGGCGCAGCAAGTTCAAGAGTTGGATGAGAATCACAATGTTTATAGGATTTATGATCCTGATCTTGGGGAAAGTAGTTGTATGGGATTTCACTTGGGGGTTGTTTCAAGGCTTGCTCTTTATACTAGCGTTCAAGGAAATCGTAGCACTCCTGGGCAAACAAACACACACTTCGCGTTACAAAACATCCTCTACGATATGGAAATTCCTTATATTAGAGCTGATCGTAGTCGTTACCCTTGGTCCTGTTTTACTTTTTCCACAGTATAGGCTGCCGCAAGTGACAGGCCCTTATGCAGTGGCGACCGCCACTTACACCTATGTAGACAAGAATCGTATCGAAGAATTTACGGATCAAGATGACAATCGGTTTGTGAACGTGGAATTTTGGTATCCAGAACAGGCAGACGGAACCTATCCTTTGCTCATGTTCTCCCATGGAGCATTCGGTATTAAAGCAAGCAACTCTTCTACCTTTACAGAACTTGCGAGTCATGGTTATGTGGTTGTTTCCATTGACCATCCCTATCATTCTTTTTATACCTTTTCCGAGGATGGAAAGATTGTGACAGTTAATCCCGAGTACATGCAAGAAGTCAACAATGCAAATAAAGCAGGGATTTATTCGCTTAGTGAGTATTTCGAGCTTACTCAAAAATGGATGACATTGCGAACAGATGATATGAATTTTGTCATGGATACGATTTTGGAACAAGCCGGGCAGGGAGAAGGTTCAGTATATGAGCTCATCGATACACAGAAGATAGGCGTGTTCGGTCATTCTATGGGTGGCGCAGCAAGCGTAGCACTGAGCAGAGAACGCGATGACATTAACGCCGTGGTAAATATAGATGCTCCGTTTTTTAGCGAGCTTGCGTATGATAAAGTTACGAATGAACTATCTGCTAAATCCGAAGCTTACACCATCCCGCTATTAAACATTTATTCGGATGATGTATGGATACAGCTGGACAACAGTCCTTCGTATATCGCAAATAAAATTTCAAATGAAAATTTTAATAGTGCATATACTGTTCATTTTAATGGCGCAAAACATTTAAGTTTGACTGATCTACCTCTGTTCTCACCTATATTGGCATACCTATTGCAAGGCGGAAAAGCAGATATCGATAAATACTATGCGATTGAAACTCAAAATGAAATTATCCTTCAATTTTTTGACTATGCTCTAAAGAATCAAGGTCTGTTTGTTCCGAAAACGACGTATTAAGTATCTGTTCCGCATGCAGGGGATTGATGTGAACTCAAATACCGACTACGTAAGCTGAAATGTGATATGATCGAAATAATATGACTTTTCAATATGATAAGAAAACGGGAGGATATTATGAAAAAGGGTTTACTCATTATTTCGTTTATTTTATTAAGTCTGGTGGCAGTAGCTTGTAACAACGATAATAATAGTGCATCAAATGAAGCTGGAACACAGAATATTAAAGAAAAAGTCCATGCGTATAGTGTTGGTTCCTTTGAGGACGTAAGTGCATCTATTACATCAGAGGAACTGATAGTGACTGATGCTGGTAAAAAGACGTCTTTTGATCTTCCAGAGGACGAGTTTTTTGTTTCCATTGCACCGTTTATTGAAAACACACATGAATGTGCTATCCACAGTCTAACGGGGTGCCAAGGGGAATTAGTAGAAAAAACCTTCGATGTGCTTATTCAAGATGAAGAAGGTACTGTAGTGATGGATGACACGATTACTTCATTAGAGAATGGTTTTATTGATCTATGGTTACCGCGAGATCGGACATATCAAGTGAAGATAGAGTATGATGGTAAAACAGCAGAATCTGAGATCGGTACTTTTAAAGATAGCAATACTTGTATTACAACGATGCAACTAACATAACATTCCATATACCACGAAGCCTGAGCGTTCGGGCTTTTTTTGTTTTATAATTTGAAATAGTCGCATCTAAAAAATATTAAATCGTTTAATGTTGGGAGTAAAATCATGATCGAAACGTTTGTATCCTCCAATAGTACATGTACAAAAAATTGCCGTACGTTGGTTTGCTTTTTTGCCGGTGTACTGACTTATCGTAATAATTTTGAAGCAGCGGCAAGTGAGATTGCAAAGAGATATCAAAATGTAAAAATTTTGACGATCTTTCCCTATGGGACTGCAAACGGTAAAACGAGGTTCTCTTTCATCCGTCTATTGGCAAAGCAGCTTACTAAGGTTAGCTATGACCTATCCAATGATCAGTCCAAGCGGGTAACAAGTTTATCACAAATCATCAGCAAGCATGCAGAAACTTCGGATCACGTAATCCTTATCGGGCATAGCGCTGGAGGCGTGATCGCTTATCGGACAGGTCTTTTATTGGAGAAAAAATACGGATTTCAGCAGCTTCAAGTATTTGCTGTCGGGTGTCCAAAGTTTCATTTGAGGGACATTCCATACAATAATAGGTTTACATATATCACCGGACAGAATCGGGATAGAATCACACAAATTGGCAAGTGGCGTAAGCCGGGTTCTAGGATATACATAGGTAGACCAGGGCGCGAAATTCAAATGGAATTTAACCCAGCCCATCAAGGATGGAAGTTCCACGCTTCTTATTTTTTGAAATCGGACTGGACGGATTCAAACCAAGTGTTTCGTTCCAATTCAGAAAAATTAGTTTCTAAAATTCAGGAACTGGATCAGGAAACGAATTCACAGGATAGATACTCATAAAAATTTAATAATTGAAGGCACATTTTGTTTATAAAAAGAGTTCAAACACTCATATGACAGAACGACCATCTCAGCTGCATCTGCATGATTTTCTTAAAAGATTACCATAATACCAGAAGGACAATTATGGAATCTACTTGGGAAGGAGGCGAGTGCAATTTGAAATGGCTATCGATCATGGGTCTGTTTGGACTGCTTATGTTGCAGGCAAACCCGGCAGATCTGCTGACGGTAACCCAGGATGGAAACTCGCTGAGTACGATTGATCGAAGCGAGCACGCTCTGGGGGTGTTTCCACTCGTGAATATGGACACCTACGGTCAGTGGGCGGATCAGCTGGATCGGATAAGTATGAAAAACCCAGAAAACGCGCGAATAGGGCCGGACGGCCAGATTGTAGAAGGACGCATAGGATATCGTCTGGATCAGCGAAAAATGCTGATATCATTCTACGAATATTACTATAGAAAAGGAGCGGCGACGATTGAGTTACCGACCTATCCGCTATATCCAAAAGTAGATGCCGAAGTACTTTCTTCGATTCGAACAAAAGCGATCGGGTATTACGTTACATACTTTAATTCTAATAATAAAAACCGTTCGCATAATATCGCCTTAGCAGCCAAGGCGATTGACAGCACAGTGGTTTTTCCCGGAGAATCATTCTCATTTAACGAGGTTGTGGGCATGAGAACTGTCGACAAAGGATATAAACGAGCGGGCGTTATCGTCAGGGGAGAACTATCAGAGGGAGTGGGGGGCGGAATATGCCAAGTATCCTCCACTTTATACAATGCGATTGACAGAGCGGGATTACAGATCGTGAAGCGGTATTCCCACAGCCGAAACGTTCCTTACGTTTTGACTGGGCGGGATGCAACTGTCAGCTGGGGCGGGCCAGATTTTGTGTTTCACAATGCTTACAATCAGCCGATTCTGATTCGGGCTTACAGCAGCGGAGGACAAATCGCTGTTTCTGTGTATTCCTCAGAGCTTATCGAATATCGGCCCCGGCATGTACCGAGCATGTCCAATAAGATTCCAGAAGAGACCATCGATCGACAAGAGACCTCTGTTAATGGTGAATAAAAAAACTTAATCAAATTTAAAATATTTCATGATTTAAATGTGCGAAGGGCAAAATATTTGGGAATGGGAGCAATCTCTAAGATTAGCGGTAGAATCCTAAGTATGACGCCTAAAATAAAGCGTACGTTATTGGGTTTCCTCCTCTTATAATGACCTCTTCTTAATCTGTAGAACTGATTACAGATGAATACATGACTCACATAAATAGTCGCTAATTAGCGGCTTTTTCTGTTGAATTGGACCAAGCACTTGCACCGATTGCCGTAATGAAATGAATATGTTTCCATGATCGATAGTGAACCATTTCTTTAATAATCCGGAAGCTTTGAAATATTTCTAAGCCAAATAATTGGAATGAAGCGATAGTCCAATCTTCAAGATAGGTTAATAGCTATGTCTATTTATGTTGTGTTCGCCTGTATCGTCATGGCGGCGAACCCCTAAACTTTTTCCGCGGATATCGAATTATATTACGTCGTTCATAACCCGATCCTACCCATTCTCCCGGTTTCTATGTTTTAATAAAATGAGTAGTATCAACAAGAAACGATGAAAGTAGGATTCTATGAAGCGACTAACAATTGGCCTGTTCGCCCATGTGGATGCAGGTAAGACAACTTTTGCGGAACAGCTGCTGTATCATACGAACAGTATCCGGTCGCGCGGGCGGGTGGATCATCAAGATGCTTTTCTGGACAACCATGACATCGAAAAGGCAAGAGGTATTACGGTGTTCGCAGATCAGGCAGTAATGGAATATAAAGGAGATACCTATTATTTGATAGACACGCCTGGACACGTCGATTTCTCCCCGGAAATGGAGCGGGCGATTCAGGTGATTGATTATGCCATCCTGATTGTAAGCGCGGTTGAAGGGGTCCAAGGCCATACGGAGACGGTCTGGCAGCTGCTGCGTAAGCATCGGATTCCAACGTTCTTCTTTATCAACAAAACGGATCGAATCGGCGCAGACGTAGACAGAACTGTGGCGGATATCCGTCAGCAGTTGACGGAGGAAGTATGCTGCATAACTCAGAGCTTCACTGACGGCATTATCGGTGAAGCGTTGCGGGAGGCTATGGCGGAGCGAGACGAAGTATTACTAGAAGCGTTCCTCGAGGGAAGCGAGGATCCTAGCTTTTGGATGGGGGCGTTGCAGAAGATGATAGCAGCAGGTCTTCTCTTCCCCTATGCCTATGGTTCTGCGCTACAAGATACAGGCGTCATTGAATTTCTAGAACAGCTGCATTTGCTGACGACATCGTCTTATGACGAGAATGCTTCATTCCAGGGGCGGGTGTATAAAATCCGGCATGATGAAAGCGGAATGAGACTCACCTTTATTAAAGCGCTGGGAGGGCAGTTGAAGGTGAGAGAAGAGCTTTCTTACGAGAGCAGCGGGGTCCAATATGACGAGAAAATCACGCGGATCTTCTTGATGAATGGTCTCAAGTCGCAACCGGTGGAACAAGTGGCAGCAGGCGATTTGTTTGCGGTTGCTGGATTGTCCGCGGCCGACGCTGGACAAGGCCTAGGATTGTTATCAGACAAGATAGCTTACGACTCAGAGCCGACGTTACAATCGAAGGTATTATTCGACAATTCGATACACGTACAGAAAGTTCTCGCTGTTTTTCGTACGCTGGAGGCAGAGGAACCGTCTCTGAACGTTGTCTGGGATGAGAAATTCCAAGAGATCTCGATTCGCGTCATGGGATTGATTCAACTGGAAGTGCTAGAACAGATCGTGAGGGAGCGATTTGGCTTTGCTATCTCTTTTGGACAACCAGAAATCTTGTATAAGGAAACGATTCAGTCTGCTGTAAAAGGGTATGGCCACTTCGAACCGCTCCGGCATTATGCAGAAGTACATTTGCTGATTGAACCGGGAGTAAGGGGCAACGGCATCAAGTTTGATAGCATTTGTCATGTCGATGACTTGAATATCAGCTATCAGAATTTGATTCGGGACCATCTATATGAACGGGAACATCACGGACTGCTGACTGGTATGCCTGTTACCGATGTGAACATTACGCTCCTTAGGGGACGCGCACATAAAGAACATACCCATGGCGGCGATTTTCGTGAAGCTGTCTTTCGAGCGCTGCGGCAGGGGCTTGAGAAAGCTGATAATGTACTGCTTGAGCCCTATTACGACTTCAAAATCAAGGTCGCTATTGATGAACTGGGCAGGGTGCTGTCCGATATTCAACGTGCTTCAGGTATTTTTGATCCGCCGCAGACGAACGAAACGCAAGCGGTGGTTACAGGCAGGGTGCCTGTGTCAACTTTCATGAACTACAGTGCAGAATTTGCATCCTTTACACATGGACGAGGCAGTATTCGCTGCGTGTTTAGCGGTTACGATCGATGCCATAATACAGAAGAAGTCATTGAGCAGATAGGTTACCGCAAAGAGGCAGATCCACTGTATACATCTTCCTCCATCTTTTGCGCTAAGGGTGCGGGTTACTCTGTGCCGTGGGATGAGGCCGAAGCCAAGATGCATCTTGACTTAGAACCTTGAGTTATCTATTAGGAAAACTAATAGGATACTAAGCAACTACGAAATTATCGTGAGTCGTTAATCTGATAATGTAAGAATGAACATAAAGGCACTCCAATTGAGTGTCTTTATCTATTTAAATCAATCCTAAATCCAATTTAATTCTCTTTTGTTTAACAGTTCACTCCTCCACTTTTTAGATTATTAAATTCATCATATAGTTGAAAAAATACATCAAAGCTTTTTTCTTCATCATCATTCTTTTCAAAAATCATGTTGTACCAACCCGATGTGGACTCAGAATACCCTAATTTAACCTTCACAAACTCATGA
Organism: Paenibacillus sp. J45TS6; assembly: GCF_018403285.1. Lineage (GTDB taxonomy): Bacteria > Bacillota > Bacilli > Paenibacillales > Paenibacillaceae > Paenibacillus. Next base: position 262,388 of record NZ_BOSJ01000005.1, read on the forward strand.
AAAACCATTGCCAAAATAGACTGTTTCTTATTTACTTAAGACGATCATTGTCGGCGGGTCATCATAGTTATCATTGCTTTTCTTACCTTTTTGACTGTTGTTTCTCATTCCAAACATTGCCATACCTACAAAATTTAATTATACTCTAGCCACAATAGAATCGCGTAGTTCTACCTAGGAGGGATTAAATTCCCATGAATTTAGCTATTAAAAAAGCGGGTGTAAAAAGTAATTGCCTCCGTCCCGTATTCACAAAATCGTAAAAGGTAGTGACTCATTATGGGTATATATGGTAGTGTGCTAATAATCTGGGTCCTTATATCATTCTAATGAATGCGGTGGTTCAGGATTCGATTCGTTTGAAACTTGGAGCAAGAGTACATTTCGGATCTTAGGCAAATTGTAGTTTTTACATAATGTAAGGGAGAGAAACAAGATGAAAAAAAACAGAGCGATATCTCTCGGCAATTTACTGTTTTTTATTCCGGTAATATTGTTAAGTTATTTCATGTGGAATGATTACAAGGATTACATTGATGAGTATCAACCCTCCTTTGAGAGTGTCTATATGCTGGATGGGGGAAAGAAGTTAATTGGCTTAGCTAAACACCCCGTTGGAGAGCAATACGATGTTTATCTTTTTGATACCGATAAAGAAAACATAATGAAAGATACGACTGTACATACCAATTTTCAAGCTGGTCTGGGACCGGCAACTTACAGCCAAGATGGAATCATTATCCCAACCTATGACGATTCACATGGGCTGCAAATAAATTACTTCCATTCAACAGGAAAGGTTGAGGAGCTGGCTCAGGATACGATGCACCTTCCAGCTTCATGGAGATCAAATGTTTATTCCTGGCGCGGCAGACTCATTGTAGCAGGAGAATCGGATAATTCTGAATGGTACATAGCTCAGGTAAAAGACGGAAAGCTGAATAAAGTTAATCTAACTGAACAGGATCTACTTCCAGCCAGACCTGTTCGGATAGATGAAGTGCATGGTAGTTTTAAGAACGAAAAGGCAGTACCTCTATTATCAGTGGCTTTAAAGAACGATAGAACGGCATTTATCAGCGGAATATTAGACGAAAATGGTGATTTATCCGTTCTGCTTCAGAACGAGGACGAAGGGACGTTTGCTGCACAAGATCGGGCCGGCGCTTTGTTTGCTAAGGTCTTTGGTTTCAATAACACCAAGTTGGTACGTGAGAATGGGAACTATCCTGAAGAAGCAACATTTTATGACGCTGACGAGAACCATTGGGGTAAAGCAGTTCCTACGCCAAAGCCGGTCTATCAAGCTCGAGTATTTCTATTGAATGATGAGGAAGTTCTGATTGCCGGATCTACTGCAGAAGATGAATTAAATGGAAGTGTTATGGGATATGTGTTCAATGAGAAATCGGGAGAATTCCAAGATGCTACTGTTCTACTGGAGCAGCTGTCCTACGAGATTTTGAAAAATGATCAAACTGAATTTTATAAGAATTTGGATAGTGACGTCCTTTATTATAGTGGTGGAGATATTGCAGCAGGCTATGTCGATATGGAAAGCCAGGAAGCTAAGGTTCTTTCGAGTGAACAGGTCGAAAAGTGGATGCTTACTGAATCTGAAAATAAAGTCTCGATTCAAAGTTTCTGGAATTATGTTAGGCAAGGTGGGCCGATCGTTATTAACTGGGCGGTCTGGGTCTTCATCATTCTACTCACATTTCTAAGCATTGCAGTCGCCCCTCGAATGTTGGCTGGATCAAGAACGAAAAAAATGAGGGAGGGTAAGCAAATTCAGGGCCGGATTATTAATATGGAAGAAACGGGTTTATTTGTGAATGAACGTCCGCAGGTTCGATTTGTCGTTCAGTTTGAGGATGAGGGTCAAATGAAAGAGGTGGAAATCAAGCAGGTCATCTCCTTTGTGGATCCTACTCAAGTTGGTGATCCGGTGATGATCAGTTACAACCGCAAGAAACACAAGGCTTTGTTCATTACAGAAGAAGATCTTAAACATTCGGCCCAGGAGTCCAAACCAGAAGTTATTAAAGACGCGGTTCTTACCCGTATCGAACGTTATGGAAAAGTAAACCGGGGAGAAGCCCTTCAGCTTCATTTCTCAGCCGCAGGACAGGACTACACAGTACCGGTCGTTCAGCCTATAGGATTTGAATATCGTACGGGTGAACGAGCCAGCCTTATTTTGATTCAGGGAATGGCTAGAATCTTAAGATACGGCAGCGAAAACTCAGAAAAGGCATCTAACCAACTCTCTCTGCAGGGAGAAGTGATCCATGTGCAAAAGATGCCAATCGTTATTGATAATAAGCAGCTTATGCTTATGGAAATCATAATAACAAGCGGGGCGGATAGAATACGTAAAGTTAATAGTCTTTTTGTGCCACAAAATCAGTCTGTAAATGTGGGTACAGTCCTTCCCGTCGCCATGGAAATAGACGATTTACAAAAGGAAACCCGACTACTTCGTGGTAAGCAAGGTGCGGCTAAAGTGTTCTCCGTTCAGTTTGACGGAACAAAAGGAGAACGACCACTAGCCGACATTATCGCAGAGAAGGATGGAGTTACCTACCACATTAAACAGACGATTGAACCAGTGCATGGTGTAGTGGTGGGAGATGAATTGTGGATCGCCTATGATGAAAGTACGAAAGAAGCCATAATTATTAATTATTCTTCCAGGTAGTAAATAATCTGAACAATTGAACTTTAGTAGACAAATAGGCCTGTCGGTTTGGCAGCCTATTTGTTTTGATTTATTTTCAAGATAGCTAGCAAAACAATTTATGCTTTAGTTGAAGGGTGATATTTAGGAAGCGTTTTAAAGAGGATATTAACATCCACTGATAGAGAAGTTCCTTTAAGATGGTAGGACGTCGTAAATATGAAACGCTAGATGAGATAACACTTAATCTTTACAGGAAAGGATTTAAAATAATGGACATTTTCGATGAAATGAAATCTATTGGGAAACATACCTGTGTTGCAAAAATAGGTGGATTCCGCCCTGAAAATAAAGATCTTAATTGGTTCGGCGGGAATTTTTCACGTGATCCTAAGGAAGCATGGCCAGAAGTTAATGGATCATTATTAGTACCGCTTCTGCAAATTTATATTCCAGATATCAAAGATGGTCATAAGATTTTTGGAGATCATATGTTAATACAAATCTATATTGAGAAAGATCATCTACCTATGGATATAAATAGGAACGGAGATGGTTGGAAGATTGTTTTTTATAAAGACACGAATCAATTAGAAATTACAGAGACGCCTGAGCCTGCTAATATACTTAAACCTTTTCCGGTACGTTGGAAATTGAATGAAGTGCTAGATTATCCATGTTGGGAAGAAGCATGGGAATATGTTGACTTGACCGAAATTAATGAAAACGAGGAATTAAATGACCAATTCTTTGAAGAATTTAATAGATACGCTAAAACCAAAATAGGAGGATATGCATCGTATATTCAATCGCCTATTTCTGATGAATATGAATTTATTCTACAAATTTCTTCAGAAGAAAAGCCAGGGCTGATGATAGGTGATAATGGAAACCTCAATATTTATAAATCAAACTTGGATCATGATTGGTATCTATATTGGGATTGTTATTGAGGGAGCGAAATGGAGTAGATGCGGGGAGGAATCTTATTACGAAGAGATTAGTCAGGCGGAATTTGAGAAGCTCTGGCACGAGCAGCTTCAACTAGGTTGGAAGACTGGCATCGCACCTAAACTCTGTTCCCTGTAGGGAAACAGTAGAAGGATATATAAAAGCTTTTTTCCATAAGGTAGGTTGATTAACTTATTCCTAAGGCTAAATTGTAAACAGGATAGCTTTAAAGTGAACTTATACCTGAGGTGAAATTGAGATAAAGATGCAAAAAATCCGAAGAAAAAGGAAATGAAAAACAGCCGATGAGTTGAAGTAGTCGGCTGTTTTTCGTATACAACTGAAAGGAAATAGAGTTTTTGCCTAAATCGTTATCAATAAGAATCCCTAAAGAGGCTTTCTTCATGCTAGTTTTTCTCTTTTATTCACGTCTTAAAGAATCAACTGGATCCAATTTGGCAGCTTTGCTTGCTGGCAATAGTCCAGATAACATACTTATGATAATGCTTGTCACAATCCCAAAAGTAATATAACTCATCTCCATTTGTACAATATTCATATCAAACAAGCTGGAAGAAATGCGGTTTGCAATCCAGCCTAATATGGAAGTGATCGTAACGGCAATAATTCCGCTGAATAATCCAATTAAAAAGGCTTCTGACACGAAAATCCGTTTAATATCTTTTCTCCTCGCTCCAATCGCTTTTAGGACACCAATTTCTTTCGTGCGCTCTACAACGCTGATGTAGAGAATGACCAGAATCATAATTGCTGATACAAATAAAGAAACACCGGATATAGAAGCGAGAACAAACGTCAAGGCATCAATCATATCATTGAATAACTTCATCATCGCTTCTTGTGCAGAACCTTTGTATCCTAATTTCTCTATTTCTGCTTTAATCGCATCTGTATGACTTTCATCATCTGTTACTAAGTAAACAGTTGTCGGCTGTAATTCATTGCCGTTGTCAGCATAGACTTGCGCCAAATCTTCAAAGTTCACATAATTGTTATTCGCAATCCCGCTGACGATAAAGTCGGCGCTATAAAATTGTTCGTCTACGAGCCATTTGAGTGTGACAGACTTGCCAATCATATCGCCGCCAAGCGCAGTAGCTATTTCATCTTGAATCACAATTTCATTGTCACCCGGGAAGGAGCCATCCAGAAGTGCCGAGTCTGTTACATTCGATGACATGGTCGATATGGATACCACAGAAGTACTTTCGTCTCCATAGATAATGGAATTGGTACCAAAACCCATGATGTTCACGGATTTGTCCATTGAATCTACATGGTCAATCTTTGATAATGTTTCAAGATCGTCTTCTGTAAAAGGTGTCGAATTACCCGACAGGGGATTCATCTCTTCCGTACTTACGGAAGGATCTTCTGTAGGATTGTCCATATTTACTTCAACAACGAGTGGATTGATCATACTGTTAATCGTTTGGTTCACATACGCTTTTAATCCGCCGCCGAGGGAGAGCATGAGAATGACGCTCATAATCCCAATACTTGCGCCTAAAGACACCCATATATTTCGGCTTATTTTCGCTTTCATATTTTGAAAAGCTAATTTAACAGCAGAGACAAAGCTTAAATTCTTTCTTCCTTTTGAGATGTCTGAAGAGACAGCTGTTTCTTCTATATATGCTAGTTCTATGCCTTTACGATCATCGATGATTTCACCGTCTGCGATACGGATGACGCGCGAAGAGTGTGCTGCCACTTTATCAGAGTGGGTAACCATAATGACGAGCTTGCCTCGTTTGGCAATATCTTCGATGATTTTCAGTACTTGGTCGGTTGTTTCTGAATCAAGTGCTCCTGTCGGTTCATCGGCTATAATTATATCCGGATCATTGATTAAAGCCCGGGCAATGGCAACCCTTTGCTTTTGGCCGCCTGACAGCTGATTCGGTTTTTTGTGTATGTGTTGTTTCAAGCCGACCTGTTCGAGAATTTTTTCAGCACGTTTGATACGTTCTTCTTTGCTCACATTCGATAAAGTCATCGCAATCGTTACATTATCCAATATCGAAAGGTGGGAGATTAGATTAAAGCTCTGAAAAATAAAACCAATTTTATTTTTCCGGTATTCATCAAGCTGCTTTTCACTATATTCTCCTATGTTTTCGCCGTTAAATAACAGCTTGCCGGTAAAATCGGAATCCAATCCGCCGATGACATTCATCAGGGTTGATTTACCGCTGCCAGACTCACCAATGATGGAGACCAGTTCGCCTTTCTTAAATGATACATTGATATCTCTCAATGCATGATAGAGTTCTCTGCCGTTTAACTTATAGTTCTTGTCAATATGATGTAGTTCTAAGACGTTCATTCAGTACCTCCACTTTCTATTATGGTTGCTTGTTTAGAGTGTACGGATTGAACATAAACTGAATATAAACGGATAGAACATTGGTTGTTGATTTTCAATTTATCTTTCTTCGTTAAAATAAGTTCATAAAATCGTATGGAGGTAACCGTTTGTTTACAATTCTCGTAGTTGAAGATGATCAAAATATAAGAAAGTTAATGTGCGCAGTGTTAAAACAAAACGGGTTCAACACCTATTGGGCGGAGGATGGCATTCAAGCACTTGATGTAATGGAAAAGCAGCATATTGATTTAATCGTGCTTGATTTAATGATGCCGAATATGGACGGTTATGAATTGACAAAACAAATCCGCCTTTCCTGGAGAGATTTGCCTATTTTAATGGTGACAGCCAAACAGGAACGAGAGGATAAAAGAAAGGGATTCCTTGCGGGAACGGATGATTATATGACAAAACCGGTCGATGAAGTAGAAATGGTGTTACGTATTAAAGCACTGCTTCGCAGAGCGCGGATCGCCAGTGAACATAAACTGAGGATCGGGAAAGCGGTGCTCGATTATGATTCATTGACCGTAACAAGGGAGGAACAGGTCTATCCATTGCCGCAAAAAGAGTTTCAGCTGCTATTTAAATTACTCTCGTACCCAAACGTCATTTTTACTCGATTACAGCTGATGGAGGAAATATGGGGACTTGAATCAGAAACCGATGATCATACACTTAACGTCCATATAAACCGTTTGCGGAATAGATTTCAGGATTGGCAGGAGTTTGAAATTGAGACGGTTAGAGGACTGGGTTATAAAGCGGTGGTGCATAAAATATGATCCAACGTTTCAAGAAGCGATTAAGTCTAACGATAACGCTAGTGTTATTAGTCTTTGGTGTGTTGGTGACGACTTTTGTATCCATTATTATCATCGCTATACTGTTACATTTCCTTGGGTTTGTTACGGTTACTGAATCCCAAAATCAACCGGTTAATGAAGAAAGCCCGCTGGCCGGTTTACTTAATCTTTTTATCATCTGTATAATAATTGGAACGTCCCTAACCGCTTTCTTAAGTAAAAAAGCTTTGAACCCCATCCGTAAAGTCATAGCCTCAATTCACCAGGTCGCAGCCGGCGACTTTAGTGTAAAGGTTGATATAAAGGGAATCGGGGAGCTGGAGGAGCTTTCGGAAAGCTTCAATAAAATGACGCAGGAATTAGCCAGCATCGAAACACTCAGAAGTGACTTTATCAACAACTTTTCTCATGAATTTAAAACCCCGATCATGTCTATTCGCGGTTTCGCGAAGCTTCTTCAGGAGAATGATCTCACCGAGGAAGAAAGGCAGGAGTATTTAGATATTATTGTGACAGAATCAGAGCGTTTAGCGACGCTTTCTTCCAATGTTCTTACGTTAGCTAAATATGAGAATTTAGAGATAGTTGTTGATCAAGCACCGTTCCGATTGGATGAACAAATTCGAAGAACTACTATTTTGATGGAACCGAAATGGTCGGTCAAAGATTTGGATGTAAATTTAGATTTAGAAGAAGTGACCTTTGTCGGGAACGAAGAATTCATTCAGCAGATTTGGATCAACCTGTTAGATAATGCGATCAAATTTTCTTACCCAGGCGGTTCGATCAACATTACACTGGCGAAAGTGGGCAATGAAATTCGGTTTACGATTCAAGATGAAGGGGTAGGGATGGATGAGGCAACGATAGCTCATATTTTCGATAAATTCTTCCAGGGAGATACCTCTCACGCCAGAAAGGGAAACGGACTAGGACTGTCATTGGTCAAACGGATCGTTGATCTTTGCGGTGGTGAAATTATAGTAGAAAGTGAGCTGGGAAGCGGCAGTATATTTACTGTCTTGTTTTATTCAAAAACAGGATAATAGAGAAGTCAATGTCTCTTTCCTTTAGATTTAAATAATTGATAATTACATGGATCACTATATATTACAAAAAGCAAGCGGCAGTGGGATGACTCCGGCAGCATACCGAAGTCATCCCATTGCCGCTTAAATTCTTTTGAAAAAATGTCTGCTTTATAGGGTTCAGTTTGAAGCATACTAATATTCGATGTTAGAGATGAACTAATCTGTTGTTAAGCTTCATTTAGTTGCTTCATTATTTCCTCTGCAAACGAATCGGTTAATTGGAGGAGCCCGTCATTCTGTACGATTCGTCCTTCCTCGATACGGCGATCAAGCCAATCTGTAACAAAGGAAGGAGCGTATCCTCCTTGCCCGAATTCCCCGCCAAAAGCGATTATGTTCTGATAGGCTGCCACATATTGATCGCGACTGATGCTTGGGTATGACTTCGTATACAACCAAAACTGAACATCATACATAACATAAGATAATTCATCTGCATGAAAAGTAAAATGCCCTTTTTCTTCAACAATCCGTGCACATATACTGCGGATTTTCTGTTCCATTTGTTCTACTTCGGTTACCCGGGAACAGAGTTCCTCCAGCAGAGGAGAGAATTTTCCGTGCATTACCTTATCTACATCATGCTGCTTATCTTCCTCAGAAGTATCATATTCTTCATCACTCACTAGACCTCGAATAAAAGCTTCAAAGTTGTCTGCTAAGAAGGTAATCTCATAATCATCTTCTTGATCGACGTGAACGACTTCAGGTTCGCCATCTCTGCCACAAGCTCGGTAGTCTAGCATCACCACATCATGTCCTGCGGAAGGACAATCACAGATTACCACTCCAATGTCAGGATATCCCCATTCCTCTATCATAAACGGACTGCCAAACTCCCCGCACAGTGAATAGTCTTTCTCGCGCCCAATCCCCATAATGCCTGTGATCGCAATATGATCCTCCGCCCATGAAGTCGAATCTTCTGTTGGAAAATTGGTATTCCTCGGTACCCCGCCATTCTGCTGTTTCATCAGTTGAATATAAGATGAGGGAAGTTTATAACCAAGCTCTTTCTCAATAGAATCAATTCGTTCGTCCGTAGGCGGATCAGACTGATAGGACGTTCTCGCATACTCGCTGTCATCCCAAAAATCAATTAAGTTCATATCTGAGAAAGGTAGCTTTTCCTCTGTGTAATCGCCACGCTTGATGGAAGTTTTCTTCCTCGCGAGCCGAAGTTGTTCTTTTTTCTGTTTCTCTGCTTTTTGAAAGCTCCGTCTTAAAAAATACTCTGTACTTTGATCACCGGTTTCTAATTGATCTGATCTATGAAAAGCTTGAGAAGCTTCCTCATATCGTTTCAAATGATAAAGACTATAACCTACTCGATAATGCCACAGGGGATCCTGTTTGCCAGCTTCAGCAATGTTCTCAAGTTGGTGGAGCGCTTCTTTATAAAGCCCCAAGTTGTTATAAGCTCTAGCCAGGAGAGAGACTGCTTCATAACTTTGTTCTAAATCTGGAGTAGTTTTCAGCAAATCTACAATTTTCTGGTATTCTTCTTCTTCGTGCCAATCGTTTAGTTGTTCAATAAGCGTTTGTTTCATGTCTACCTCCAAGGATGATTATTTAGAAAATAGCTTTATTTGTACTTGAAAGCTTCAACCTTTAAAATAGTAGGAACTATAATAGAGGATACTATAATTTTCCATAATGAGGTACTAAAGCTGGGCAAGTATTCCGAGATAACTTATGAAAATAAGGATATTTTAACAAGGAGAGAGAAGAGAGTTGAAAAAACCTGCTGTATAAACGAAATATTGTGCTAGAATGACTGGCCATATTATCATAAAAAACGACAAAAATGAATTAGAAGCCGTAACCCTAATTACAGGGCTACGGCTTCTAATTCGCTTCTTATTCATTAAGCTAATCTACATTTAAAATCCTGATATCCGAACTCGCGCACAATCCGGCAATCCCCATTTTTGTCCTGCACTGCGATTGCAGGCAGTGGCATTCCGTTGAAGGTGTTCGTTTTTACCATAGAGTAGATCGCCATGTCCTCGAATACCAATCGGTCACCGTTCTTCAGAGGCTGATCGAAGGAATAATCCCCAATGACATCGCCCGTAAGGCAGGTAGGACCGCCAAGCCGATAGGTGAATGACTTCTCCCCAGCTTCTCCGGAACCGACAAGCGGCGGACGATATGGCATTTCCAGAACATCCGGCATATGACAAGTGGCTGATGTGTCCACTATCGCAATCTCGATGCCGTTCTTATGAATATCCAGTACGGAGGTGACCATATAACCTGCATTCAATGCGATGGCTTCTCCAGGTTCAAGGTAGACTTCCAAGCCGTATTTATCCTGCATCCGCGAAATACAAGCTTCGAGTCTTGGGATGTCATAGTCATCTCTGGTGATATGATGACCGCCGCCGAAATTGATCCATTCCATTTGCGGCAACCATGAACCGAATTTTTCTTCGACTGCATTTAGCGTCGTCTCCAAGTCGTCCGAGTTCTGTTGGCAAAGGGTATGGAAGTGCAGTCCAGTAACGCCTTCCAGCAGTTCCGGGAGGAAATCCTCCCGTTTTACTCCGAATCTGGACCCCGGTGAGCAAGGGTCATAAATTTCGTGTCCTAACTGCGTTGAACATTCCGGGTTGATACGTAGACCAACCTTTTTGCCGGCTGCAATGGCTTTTCCTTTATACTTTTCCAGCTGAGAGAAGGAATTAAAGATGATATGGTCGCAAATAGACACAATCTCATCGATTTCATCTTCACGATAGGCAGGGGCAAAGACATGATTTTCTTTGCCCATTTCTTCATGACCCAGCCGTGCTTCGAATAAACCGCTCGCCGTTGTCCCGCTGAGGTATTTTCCGATGAGGGGATACATAGCGGTCATAGAAAAAGCTTTTTGCGCCAGAACAATCTTGGCTCCCGTACGCTGCATAACGCCGCTTAGAATGTTCAGGTTTTTTTCAATGAGTGCTTCATCGACTACGAAACAGGGTGTCGGCAATTCCTCGAACCTCATATTAGCGAACGTGCTCCGACTGTTTAGCTTCCTCAGGCAATGCGTCAACAAGCACCGGATTGAAGTCTTCTACCCATGGAAGTCCCCATTTGTTCAGTTCTTCCATGAATGGATCCGGATCGAACTCCTCAATATTGAATACACCTGGTTTATTCCATTTGCCGGTCATGACCATTGCCGCGCCGATCATAGCAGGTACGCCCGTTGTATAGGAGACAGCTTGGGAGCCCACTTCTTTATAGCACTCTTGATGGTCGCACACATTGTAAACATAGTAAGTCTTGTCTTGGCCGTCTTTTTTTCCTTTGAAGATACAGCCGATGTTCGTCTTACCTACCGTGCGGGGACCGAGGGAAGCAGGGTCCGGAAGCACAGCCTTCAGGAACTGAAGCGGAATGATTTGTTTTCCTTCGAATTCGATTGGTTCGATAGAGGTCATTCCTACGTTTTCAAGTGCTTTTAAGTGCATGAGATAGCTTTGACCGAAAGTCATGAAGAAGCGGATGCGTTTCAGTCCAGGCATGTTTTGCGCAAGGGATTCAAGTTCTTCATGATACAGAAGATACATGTCCTTTTGGCCGACTTCAGCAAAGTTATACTCGCGTTTGATTTCCATTGGTTTCGTTTCGATCCATTGCCCATTTTCCCAGTAACGTCCATTAGCGGACACTTCGCGGATGTTGATTTCCGGGTTGAAGTTGGTTGCGAAAGGGTAGCCATGATCCCCGCCGTTGCAATCCAGGATGTCGATATATTCGATTTCGTCAAAATAGTGTTTCAGTGCATAAGCGGAAAACACGCCTGTTACGCCGGGGTCAAATCCGCTTCCCAAAAGAGCTGTAATTCCTGCTTTTTCAAAACGTTCGCGATAATCCCATTGCCATTTGTATTCAAATTTCGCCGTATCTTCCGGCTCATAGTTAGCTGTATCCATATAATGCGTTTTAGTGGCCAAACAAGCATCCATGATCGTTAAATCTTGGTAAGGCAAAGCCAGGTTCATGACGATATCCGGTTTCACTTCGTTAATTAGAGCGATTAACTCGTCTACGTTGTTGGCATCCACCTGTGCAGTGGTAATTTTCGTGTTACCGCCGTCCAATTTTGCTTTCAGCTCATCGCATTTCGACTTCGTACGGCTTGCAATACAAATTTCTTCGAATACCTCGCTGTTTTGAACGCATTTATGAATTGCTACTGAAGCTACGCCGCCGGCGCCAATGATTAGTGCTTTTCCCATTTTTCAATCTCCTATTCCAAATTAAATTTTATGTAAAACGGCAACAAAAAAAGCAAGCGAAACACGCATCATGCGCATCACACTTGCTTCAATATATAGTCAAATAATAAGAAAAGTCCCAATAAACATGACTGGACAAACCTCTTGCGTGTTCATCAGCCAATCATAAAAAATCGTCTCATGGAAAGGAACTTAATATTCAACTATACAATGTTAGGATCAGAGTCTATATAGCAAATAATTACTTTTACCACTCTTATTGACCGTTTCACAAGTTGTGTGCAAAATGCACTGGTTGTAAAGTAACCAACTTATAAAATTCGAGCTTTTAACTCAATCAATAAGGCAACAAAGTTGCCAATCGGCATTTGACCCGGCTGTCCGTATGGCCTTGACTTCCATTAAAGAAAGTGGTCAAAGATTATCTGCTTGGAAAGACCCTAAATAGGAGTTGAATATCTGCTTTCCAAAAATAATGCTTCTTCATAGTAGCAGGCTTGAAGTTATAGCGCAAGAAAAATTTTCAAAAAAGATAGAAAGGTTGAAATTAATCTAGAATTTGAAGAGAAAACCTGTTGGTCAAATACAGTTTTAATAAATATCAGGTGAATCAATTTCATAATACCTATAGCTGCCTTTAGCAGGACTATGCCGGTAGCCGAAATCAACTTCAACTATTTCAGCTAACAAGGTAAATAATGCATTTTTTATTGACGACTTCTTTATTAAGTAGTAGTATTTTACCAATTTAGCTTATTGTGAGGGGAGGATACATATGCCTAATATTCAGGCAATTGTTCTGGACTTAGATGGAACCTTGCTCGGTAATGATAAATCGATATCTCCAAGGAATTATCAGGCTGTCAAAAGATGTTATGATTCTGGAATTCATATTATTATTGCCACGGCGCGGCCGCCTAGAGCGGCTAATCAATTTTTAAAAGAATTCCCTTTTGTAGACTACATGGTTTATTACAACGGTGCATTAGTTACATGTAAATCAAAGCAGAGTGAGCAGCATATTCGTATCCCTATGGAGATTAGCCAACAAATCAACAAACTCATCAAGTTACGGGCACCTCAATCAATAATCTCATATGAAGTTAACGATTCATGGTATACATGTAGTCCAGTTCCCGACTCCGAGTGCGCTCAATTGGGTATCCGTATCCATGACCCCAAACCCCAAGTTATGGATAAAGAATATATAAGTTCGCTTTCCCCTACCAAAATATTGGTCCTAGGTTGCAATGCATGGAATGAAATATGTGAACAATTCGGTGACCATGTGAACGTAATTGCAACCGATGAAGGTGTATTGGTCCAAATCATGCATAAATTAGCTTCAAAGGAACAAGGGGTAGAATGGGTGTTAAATGATATCGGTATAAAATCAGAAAATGTAATGGTATTTGGGGATGACTTTAATGATTTAGGCTTATTCCATATGTCCGGATTTCCGGTCGCAATGGAGAATGCAATCAGTGAACTTAAAAATTGTGCAGCCCACGTAACCGAATCAAATAATAACGATGGTGTCGCTGTTGCAATTGAAAGGTTTGTGATGTAATGATGTGCAGATCGTGATTGAACTAACGGGAAGCATTAGTTCAGTAAGGACATAAACAAGTGAGCAGCCGATAAAAAACGGCTGTTTTTTTTATACACCCGGGCAGAATAACATATTTTCAAAGAAATTGATTATATAAAAAGTTTACCTGGAAATTATCTGGGAATTTAAGGTAGAATTTATAGCAGAATAGCTGAAAGGAGCGATGAATCAATGTTAAACAAGGTGGTTATTATTTAGGTCCACAGAAGATTTATCTCATTTTTTGGGTTTCCTCTGTGGCAATTTCATCGTTGCAAAAATTTTGACTGGAGGAGATCGTATAAATTATAACGAGGTTGTTAAAATCAGTGATGAATATTTACTTCCATTAGCGACAGAGTTATTCGAATTAGAAGGTTATAATATCCAGCTTATTCCGGCACATGAAGGTAGGCGGAATCTAGTCTACTCTTGTGAAAAAAAGGGGATCGACTCAAAAATACTCAGGATTTCATTCTTACCTGACAGGAGCGGGGAAGATTTTCTGGGAGAACTTGAGTATATCAGGTATTTATTCGAGCACAGAGGAAGTGTCTCGGATGTTGTCAGCTCTAAGAAGGGGAATTTGCTCGAAAAGATCACTCATAATAATCATAGCTTTTTTATATGCCTGTTTCATAAGGCGAAAGGGAAAATGCTAGTCGAAAATAATTATCAGTACCGGGAAGGAGCTCCAATTACTGAATATTACTATAATTCTGGTAAGGTCCTGGGGAGACTGCATCAAATATCGAAAGGATATACTCCTATCCATCGCCGTTATAGCTTTTTTGATAAATACAATGCCTTGTATATCGATAAACTGATACCTGAATCCTTCCCTTTGCTTAAGGAGAAACTGGTCGAGCTCCTTAATACCTTACAAGGATTAGAAAGAAGCCAAGAGACTTTCGGTATGAACCATTTTGACTATAATGATGGGAATTATTCAATTGATTTTGATACCGGACAAATAACCGTATATGATTTTGAGAATTCGTGTTACTGCTGGTATATGTTTGACCTGGCAGGTCTCTGGATGAGCGGGGTAGGCTGGATACAATTTGAACCAGACGTCGGTAAACGCAAAAAGTTTATGGATGATTATTTTGAAACTGTCCTCGCAGGATACAGATCTGAGACGAAGATCGAAGATTCGATGTTGGATAAGTTGCCCTTATTTATTCAGGTAAACATTATGGAAAATATTGTTGATACATTCGAAGTAATGCATCACACCGGTGAGGAACCTACATGTGACGAGGAACTATCATATCTCATAAAATGTTTGGAAGACGATATCCCGTATAAAGGCTTTTTTCATCAAATATACTCATGTGAAGAACCCTTTGAGTATGAGGAACGATTAATAGCTTCGGGTGAGAAGTCAAAAAATATCGATTAGAAAATAGGAGGCAGCCGACAAACGTCGGTTGCCTTCTTATTAAACGGCGGATTGCCAAACGAAGTGCGACATTTCTTATGAAAAAGATTCGCGAGTAGTTTTCGAGTCTATGTATGTTCGTGGTCTGTGATTGAATAAATTGGAGAGTTCGCAAGGGAATGTAACGGATATCGGATACAATGGGGGTATTCCTTAATGAATATGGATGACAAATTATTTAACTATTACCTGGAGCTTAAAAGTCCTGAAGCTGGTGAATGGAATTCCTCACCTGAATGTATACATACTGAATTGATCACAAGAGATTACGTAAGAAGAGAGTTTCCAGTCACGGATGGAATTAAGGTATGTAATGTTGGAATTGGAACAGGGGATTGGGACGATTACCTTGGATATTGGCTAAAAGGCAAAGGGGACTTAACAAGTATTGATATCAATAAAGATATTTGCGAAATCTTCGCTTACAGACAGCAACGAGAAGGCCATCCTAATCCATCTAAAGTGTTATGTAAAAGTATTTTCGATATTGAAATAACGAATGAAAAGTTTGATATTGTAACCTTAATTGGCTCTGCAATCAAAGAATCTGGAGATTTTGAAAGATGCTTAGATTCGTGTCTTAATTCCTGAATGCGCTTTCTTCATATAAAATCAAAAAGTGATTCAACTCATGGATACAGAAAATCAACTAATGGTTTAGTTGTAAAGTACACCTCCATACCATTAAATAGCAGTGTAATTATAATTAATGTATAAATTCATGGAGGTGTTATAAATCATAGAAGCGAATGCTAGTCATTTTGGTGGAAGAATCAGTCAGCTCCGTCACAGCAAAAGTATGACACAAGAACAATTTGGGCTATTACTAAATGTATCTGCACAAGCAGTGTCCAAATGGGAAAAAGGCGACTCCTTACCCGACATTTCTCTTATAACGGAGTTGGCAACTGTCTTTGATTGCACAACCGACTTTTTGCTTGGAAAAACTAGCAATTTGCAAGCCATGCTGCCTCAAATTCGAACGGAACTTCGGACGATGACACAAGAACAAAAAATCAATTTTCTGGGCGAGGTGATTGCTGCCACATCTTTCAATGTACAGACACCCGCATCAAATCCATCGTTGACTCAAATCCAACTAGGTCCATCTGGATTAGGCCTATGGGCGAAAGATAGATTCGTTTGCATCGCTACCTCGCTTTTTTTAAACGAAGCTACTGAAGCAATGAATGAATTAGTTGAGTTTCCAATGAATATCTTACCTCCGGACATGATCACCGTGCTATATGAGTTATTGCTTAATAATGAAAACTTACAGCCTGACTTCACTCCAGTAGAGGAGTCGATACTTCGTTCACGTCTACCCGCGGACATGAATTTTGACAAAGTAATCATAGATTGCATTGAACTCGGCTTTGTGGATAGGGTTCGAGGTGGGTATAGGCTTAATGTTAAAGGTGATATTGCCACTCGATTGTTCTCCATCGTTCATAGGGTCGTAAGTAGACCTAGTTCGTTTTCCTTTGATTTTTCGTAAAATCTCGCCTTGATTTGAAACAAATAAGCAGCCGATCAAAAGACCGGTTGCTTTTTCTTTTAAGTTAATAGGCAGGACTTTCTCAATAATATGTAGAAAAGCATAGGTTGCTATTTCATTCATAATATAAGAGGTGCGATTTGAACTTAGTACATACGATTATAGATAGATTTAACCTTAATGTTTTAAGTATAGATAATGTTCCTGAGTCTTTTAGTTCACAAGTATACAAGCTGAATCTTACTAATGGAGAAACGGTATATGCGAAGCTCCCCTATAACAGGGATAAGCTATATCGTGAATATCGTATGCTAGAAATGTTAAGAGAGGTAATACCGGTTCCAAAAGTGTTAGATATCTGGAGTGGGGACGACTTAATCTCAGGTGCCTTACTTTTATCGGAGATAAAAGGCATACCTTGTACAGGAGCTATTAACGATGAATTATCATTCCAAATGGGAGTATTACATGCAAAGCTGCATGAAACTAGAATGCCTGGGTATGGCGCTCAAGGTTCCGACGGTTTTCAATTTTCCAATCAGAACAACTGGAGACTTTATATTAAAGATAACTTTGAGAAGTATAAAGAACCTGCAAAGGAAGTCCTTGAGAGACAGCTTTTCGAAAAATGTATAGATCACTTTGAAAGTGCCTTTTCCGTTTTACCACAACCTGATGGTCCCTGTGTTGTACATATGGATTTTAGACCAGGCAATATATTAATAAATAATAATAACGTTGTTGGAATTATTGATTTTGAGAGTGCTCGGGGCGGGTCCTCAGAAATAGATTTCACTAAAATAAATCGATATGTTTGGGAAGTGAATCCTCAAAGTAAAACTTCTTACACAGAAGGGTATTCAACAATTCGTCCTATGATCGATTTGGAAACGCTACTACCTTTTTATACTTTTTACGATGCTTTTAGTGCTGTTGTCTGGTGTAAGAATAGAGGGATTGATAAAAATAAAGCGTTCTTCATGGAAAGTGTTTCTGTATTGCAGAAATTGGTAGGTTATTGAGCTAACAGATAAAGCAGCTTATTCATCGTGTATAAACAGTCAAATGAATCGAGTGATCGAAAGAATGGAATTCGAGCATATCAATGCAAAACTAAGTAATAGGGGAGAAACCATGGAGGATAACGAATTTTATGTATATCACTTAGTTACCAAGAAAAAAATGACTTTGGGACAATTCATATCCTTTGATGACAACCAAAAAAATGCCCTGTATCACTTCTTTTTTGAAAAAGAACGTTTGAATTCCAAAGGCGAGGACTTTATTCAGATTCTAAATGGTCATTATAATGCTGACGGTTTAAAGATGGATAAAGAAAATGCGGAAGTAGCAATAAGTTATGTAGGACAGACAATCAGAGCGATTAGGGAAGTTATCGTTGAAATGGTAAGACTGCAAGAATATCCTGAATACCCATCAAGATTGTCTTGTTTGTATGCTGCTAAAAGCTATGAAGACGCATTGAAATGGAAAGATATATTTGATTCATATAACCGAAAAGTTTTACAACTCGTTAAACTCCGTGTTAAAGGAAGTATATTTGAGGGCGATGGAAACCTTTTACCGAAAGAGGATGCAGTACCCTTCTCCGTAAAAATCGAACAGGCTAGGACCTATTGGAAGGGAAATTACAAAAAGGAGCTCCCTGAGCTTTTGATTAATGGAAAAATAGAGGTAGTTGAAATTATTGAAGATTTCTGCGTGAATTTATAAACGTTTGCTTGTAGTTACATAATGCTGTAACAGGCAGGGGAGCATTGTTACTACCGAATAGATGGGGATACATTATCTTCGGCATGCTGACTTTTTCGTGCAGTAAATGCTAGGTAATCATTTCTTATCTACGATAAATTGATATGGAAGGGAGGGGAAACGATGGATTGGTTAGACAGGATGAATAACGCCATGGAATATATCGAATCAAATCTAGCGGACAATATCTCCTATGATGAATTAGCACAGAGAGCCTGTTGCTCTACTTATCATTTTCAAAGAATGTTTCCATTTATTACAGGAGTATCGTTATCTGGGTATATTCGACGTCGACGGTTGACTTTGGCAGCATTTGAACTTCAGACCACCGATGCAAAGGTTATTGATGTAGCTATGAAATATGGATATGATTCGCCAGAAGCGTTTGCACGGGCGTTTAAAAATCTTCATGGGATCATGCCGATATCTGCGCGCGATAAAGGTGTTTCTCTAAAAGCCTATCCTCGAATGTCCTTCTCTATTTCAATAAAAGGAGATATCGAAATGAATTACCGAATTGAACAAAGAGGGACTTTTGAGATGTTTGGAGTTTATGGTCTCATTAATTCCGATAGGAAAATAGCTTTTTCTGAAGTTCCTAGGTTCCGTAAACAATGTGATGAGGATGGCAGTGTTGATCTGATGAACGAATTGTTGGGCCGCTTTACAGACACGATGTTACATGCTGCTTTATATGATGATAATGGAGAATCTTTCAAGTACATGGTATGTTACAACCTGCCTAAGGGACTTGAAATCTCTGACAATTTCACAAAACTGTCTGTTCCTGCTTCAACTTGGGCTATTTTCTCAGAGCCGCAATGTGACTTACAAAAACTATGGGATCGTATATATTTCGAGTGGTTTCCGACATCGGAGTATGAACAGATTGAAGCACCTAGTTTTGAAATGTACTATGGACCGGCAGGTCATCATACAGGGGAGATTTGGATTCCAGTAAAGAAAAAATAGCTTTTAATTTCATACAGCAGGTCAGAACACCGAAATCAAAGGAAAGCGTCCGCAACATTGTGGACGTCTTTTTTCTCTTTTTATTAGGAAAACGTTGCTCGAATGGTAATGTGAATATTGCGCTAATTGGCAGCATAATTGAACAAGGATGGAAAAGTTCGGAATAGAAAGTGAGTGCATAAAAATAAATGTCCTCAATGAAGAGGTCAAGTTGAATTAGGATTATATTGAATAGTTCAACCAGTTTCCAAGAGAGCCACCCATTTTTTCATAAAACCGTTGAGCACGTTTATTATCAGATGCAGTTACCCATGACATATGTGCATATCCGTTTTCTTTGGTAAATGTTTCACAGAACTTAAAGAGTTGTTCGGCTACCCCTGTACCTCTTGCTTTCTCTACAACAAATAAATCGTTCATTATCGTGATTTTATCTGCTTTTGTTGTACTAAAACTAAAATATAATGTTGCAAATCCGAGAAATTCACCTTCTTTTTCAGCGATGAATTGAATACCTTCATACTTTTCTAATAGCGTTTCAATTAAATTATGTACTTTTTCAATTGATGGTTTTGGTCTCTTATAAAAGTCTACAATGTATTGATACATTAATTCAGTCAATTGGTCTATATCTTCGGGTTCAACAGCACGTATTATTCTCGACACTAAATTACCTCTCCTTTACTAATTTTCTTTCATCATCTGTATAACTATACATTAAAATGATAATTAATTCAATTTTATTAGTATGCTTTTACATTTTTTTACGCTAACAGGAAAACGATAGTTGAACACAGCAGGGAGCAGCTTGCCAGTTGGCAGCTGCGCCCTTTTAGTTATGCAAACCGGCAGATTAGTTGAACAAAATAAGTGGAGGTTTTATGTCACATTTGACGCATACTGCGCAATAAAAAAACCGGCTGAAGAGCCGGGGATTTATTAATTGTCAACCAACATTATTCCTGATCTTAACTAACTCGTTAATAAAATGATCAAGTTGTTTCTTAGTTGATTTAATAGAAGCGGTACGACTATTGTTTTTGGTTTTATAATCCTGTTGTAAAGCTTCTAACGCTAATCCGGCAGCTAGCGCAGCGATTCCATCACCTAATGTAGCAATGGAACTCCCTATAAAAGCTAGCTTGGCAATTTCTATATCTCGTAGGTCCTTATCAATGGGCAATTTTTGCGCCTCCTTATTTCCATATGTACTAATATATGTTCGTATTCATGAAATGTTAAAATACGTTCGGAACGACGTGTTGCAGTTCTTATGTTCTTATATGTTGGCCCATTACGCATATTGTGTAGCGAGGGAGATGAGATAATGAGGAGTTTGGCCTGTTCGTTGCTTACTTCTGTCACTTCATGTCCAGTTAACTCTCTGTACATTTGTCGGAACATTTGATTATGCCCTCGTTCATCATTTCGCTTCCCCTGGACTGAAATCCTCATTAATTCAAGCGCATCTTGAGTTGAAGTTGCCCGAATGGAAACGAATTGTGATCTGAACCAATACGGATAAATCATATTTATGAGCGCTTTTTCGGTAATGCTAATATTTTTAACAAAAGCGGAAAGATGAACTTGCTCCACCAATCGATACACGCTCAAAATAGCTTTTTACACCCCACGGATATTGTTAAACCTTTTTATGATAAGACAGTTCACCTAGATCCTACGACAAGAATGCAGTATATTGATATGAAATTTTGGTTACCTGGAGACATTTTATCAAAAACAGATAAGTTGTCCATGGCACATTCATTAGAATTAAGAGTACCGTTTTTAGATAAAGAGGTCTTCGAAACGGCGAAAAAAATACCTGTATCCAATCGGATTGGCAAAAAAACATCAAAACTTGCTTTGCGTAAAGCTATGGAAGGAATCGTTCCCGAAGCTATTGTGAATCGCCCGAAATTAGGATTTCCCGTACCCCTTCGTGATTGGCTGAGGACTCCAGCTTCAGATATAATGTTTGAAGAAATACGATATAGTGGCATTGATGAAATATTCAATACGAATATAATCGAAAAGATGTTTATCCAGCATCGGAGTAATAAAGGTGACTACTCGCGTAGAATATGGTTAATTTACATTTTTTCAGTGTGGTACAATCTTTTCATAAAAGAAGATCTGAGGCAATTAAAGAGTGCCGTGTTGTAAATACCCAAGCCATAGTCACTGGACAGAAGAGAGAACACATTATGGTTCGCAGTGACTATGCAGTCAATAAGGATAGATTTGAAAAAGTTAATGAACGCATCTAGATATGATTTTTATAGTTATAATGAGTGATAAAATTGCTATTCTAGTAGATGATTGAGGCTTTAATTAATCGCTTTTACTATTCCAACTTACTAAATAACACTCCCTATATTGACATGGATTTTTCACGGTTGTAAGAGTGCTATCTAATGGACTCACGGGATACATTAAGTATAGAACATTAAATATAGAAGTGTGTTTTTGAATCAGTTCGAATCTATTACTAAATTCTATCCATTTTACATTAGTATTTGATGATATAGTGATCAAAGGATGTCTCATTAAAACAGCAACAGTTGTAGTTGCTGTTTATTTTTTTTTCGATAAACTTACAGAATGAAAATTATTAAGCCTTATGGAGAGGATACTACCAATATATATGGAACTCTTATAGATATCGGATATTTTTAGGGGGGGTCGATTTATGGAATTTAGAGAAATAACGTGGGATAACTATATTGAATGTATTGAGCTACAAGTTACAGAAGAACAAAAACGCTTCATCTCTTCTAATCAACATGCACTCGCAGAAGCTTATATTGCCTCAAAAGAGGGGCAGGTCATTATTACATTTGCGGTTTATAAAGACGAAAAAATGGTCGGTTTTATAAGCATGTATTATGACGATGGGGATGGGAATTTTGAATACAGCAGCTATGGAGTTTTTAAGTTTATGATTGATATGCGATACCAAGGCAAAGGGTATGGAAAAGAGGCTATGGTAAAAGCGATAGAATTTTCAAAATCATCTGCTCATGGAAAAGCTAGGGTCGTTGAACTTACATATAAACCTGAAAATGTAGAGTCCAAAAATTTATATTCATCACTAGGCTTTGTTGAGACAGGGAATACCCATCCTTCGGGTGAAGTATACGCTGAGTTTGTTTTGTAGTCGTGACAGATTAGACTTACATACCAACAAAACTAGAATAGAAAAAATAGACAGACCGTTAAATAGGATGAAGGCTTGGGGGCGGGTTATGAACAGAGTACAACATGAAGTTCCTTTGAGATGTAAAGGTATTGCAGTAGTCTTACTTAAAAACACACCCTGCGGTTACAAAGTGTTGTTATTAAAGCGAGACACTCCTGTATTAAGAGGTGTATGGTGCTATATTGGCGGTGGTATTGAAGAAGGGGAAAAAGCCTGGGAGACTGCGCTAAGAGAAATTCGTGAAGAGACAGGTATTACAAAAGTTTCCCTTTTCACTTCAAATAAGTTCGATCAATTCTACTCTGCAAAAGAAGATTACATTTATGTTGCGCCGGTATTTGTGGGATATGTGGATGATGACCAAGAAGTGATTTTAAACAATGAACATAGTGAATACGAATGGTTGACATTTACAGAAGCAATAGAAAGAGTTAGTATACCAGGAAATGAGGAAGTTCTTGAGTTTATCGAGAAACATTTTGTAAGAAACTCTCCTATGGAATTTTTACGTATAGGAATGTAGTCTTGATTCTTTTTGCATGTTTACCTGAGAGGAATGTTAGATGAATGAAAAACAAAATCATGAAGATAATTGGAACAACTGTATTGTCGATCTCTCTTATAACTGGAATTGCTAGTTTTTCTTTGGCAAGTAATGGCGATGTGACATCCAAAGAAGGAAATGAAATCAATGAAGTTAGTCCATATTCACTTAAAAATATACTAAATTGGGTTTTAAAGCGTGACACCGTGGACCCTGTAACCGATTATTTTGTGTCAATTGGATATCCCTATATAAAACTTGATGCAAAAAATACAGGTGCCCATCCTTTTAGAATTGAAGTAAAGCACAACAGTAAGAATACTATTATTTTTAATGAAACAGTTGAAGCAGGTGAAACAGTAGAATTTATAAATAATGATAATATGCCACCTGTTCCTTCAGGTGCTTATACAGTGACTATTTACGGGGGATCAGGCCTACCCAAGGGACAAGTTGTTCTGATAAGTTCTGACACTAGGTGGCCTTAAAAAAGAGAGTCAATTAAACGACCCACCAGCCCTATTTGATGAGGCTCATTCATTAATTAGGATCTGAATAGTTGCTATTACATCTTTAATCGTGAGGATTAAGTACGAACTAGAGCATACAATTCCATAATACAGCGGCAGCCGGTTAGTAACCAGCTGCCGCTGTATTCGTATATTGTCTCATTTCTTCTGTTTCAGAATAAACTGCATATATTATAAATACACCCTCCCTATCACTGAGTATTTGTCCGTTTTTCTAAACTTCAAAGCAACCCATTCGGATCCCCTTCAAATATCTCGCTTTTTCGTTTAGTGGAATGAGTATCGGAAGTAGGGTGGAAAGACCGATACCATTGAAGACAGAATATGAAAATTAAAACGAGATCGATCAAATCTCCCCCATAATACATTAATAAACCACCTGCTTGGCCTTGATCTAGAGGGATTCCTTCAGGAGGATTTGCATAAATCCTCTTCGATAATATTCCGTGACCTGCAAAGGCGACGATCATCGTAAGAGATCGCAAGGTATAGCTAATTCGGTGCGGAATAGGTTCCGTATAGATCATGGAAGCCGTAAAGAGGTAACCAGCAGCAAAGACATGAAAGTGAACCAGAGTATGGATAAGCATACTATATTGCATCACAGTATAGAGACCTGTCCCGTATATTAGCCACAGTCCACCGATATTAAGAATGGATGCTGATATGGGATGGGTTATTAATAATAAGGGTTTGGATCGTAACAACTGGGTGACTCGTCTTGCAGAGTATACTTTCATTGTCCGAAGAGTAAGTGTGAGTGGCGAAGACAAGACGATAAGTAGTGGTCCTAACATGCCCAGGAGTAAATGGCCTAACATATGCGCCCTAAAGTCTAGGGGTGTCCAAATAGCGAGCGGACCAGTAATGGCTGACGCTGAGCACAATACACCGATACCAAAGCAAGCATAGCGATAAGTTGGCCACTGCCTGAAGCGCCGATTAGATGACCTGGCAGCATATAGATATATTGCGAATGCAGTTACAGTGATTAATATCGGAATCAACAAAGATGGACCGAGGCTGAGAGTTCCACTATGTGAATGACTCATAGGGTGGTCAGTCATATTGAACTTTCCCTTCCGAAGCGATTCGTTTCGGGCTTGTTTGCATCGTAATAACAACTCCGACAATTAATAAAATGAGGGCTGCAAAATTCCATACCAAATCATATGGAAGTATATCAACATGATAACGAATCTGGTGTAAACGCATAACCTTATGCTGAATAATGCCGTCATAAAGCTGAAAAGAGCCAGCCCCTAGCAGAATTCCTCCAATCCACCTTTTTAGAGAGAAAGCATCTCGGCGTCTGAGGTCAGCGAGCATGAATGAAGAACCTATGGTTGCAAAGAAACTAAAGGCATGGAATAAGCCGTCGGATACAAGGCCAATGTCGCTGGTGGACTTATCATAAAAGTGGTGCCAGTGTAAAAGTTGGTGGAACACCACTTCATCTATAAAAGCAATAATCCCAAAACCCAATAAAATCCCAGTCCATAAATTACGGGACGAGTAATGATGACCGGTATATTTGCTAATCCTTATTCTCTCATTCCCCATGATTGGTGGATCGTCTACACTTAGTTGGACAGAAAAATTAAGGGCTAGTAGAATGAAGAGAATACGATTAGGAGCGGATCTACTATGCCAAAGCAAAGACGCACATTCACAGCAGATTTCAAAAGACAAATGG
>NZ_BOSJ01000006.1 GCF_018403285.1 Paenibacillus sp. J45TS6
TAAGATGTGTATAGCTCATGGCGGATTCTCCTTGTAGGTGTTGTGTGGTAACTCCATTCTACACGAATCCGGCCATGGGCCATTTTTTATTTTGAACTAGGTGTCGCACTTCATATTACAATCCGTCTTATAAAAAAGGAGAGGAAAGATAACTTGCCGTGCCGCCTGCTTCCATTTTTACATATGTTGTATGATCACTACCCTTGCCATATTCTTCTGAAATCGATGAAGTCATAGAGAAAGGAGGAGTAGAAATGGTGTACCGTTATCTGGCACTTGGCGATTCACTGACGGTAGGTATCGGTGCTTTATTTGGAAGCGGGTTTGTTCCACTCTATCAAAAAAGACTGGAGTATCATTTACGCAGTCCTGTTCTTGTAAGTAACCAAGGAATCAATGGACTCACGTCCCAAAGACTTCTATCCATGGTAAGATACAATCAATACTTGCGGAATCTCATTGTACATGCTGACATTATTACGATCTCCATTGGCGGGAATGATTTGATTCAGGCAGCTCGTTCAACGAGGTGGAATTTGAGTTCTCCATTATTCACCCAGACTTTGGACGTATGTGAGTATCATATGAGAGAGATGCTTTCACAGATCCAATCCTTAAAAAAGGATTCACCTTACTTTATTCGGCTCGTCGGACTGTATAATCCGCTGCCTAAGAATGAGGCTGCCTATCATTGGGTGAAACAATATAATGACTTTCTTACAAGTCTAGATAGTCCTAAAATAGCAACGGCCCAGCTTCTGTATGCTTTTCAGGGAAGGGAAAGGGAATTATTATTTTTTGATAAGGTCCATCCAAGCAGTAAAGGATATCGGGTTATCGAATCGCAGCTGGATCGTGTAGGCTATGCTCCGCTGTTGAAGCTAGAGAAGCCTCACATATTACGCAAAAAGAAGAAATAAGAATAGGAAGGGTGCAAGCAAAAGCCAGCTTGTATCCTCTACGTTTCGGTTAGAGGAATATTTCGATATAGAAGAAGGAGCAACCATATATGCAAATAGCAAACAGATCCTCCATCACAAAAGAAGAAGAATTACAGGTTCGCCGTATGCTTATAAATTACTTCGAGCCTTCCTTATCAGGAACAGAACTTGAGAATTGTATGATTTGGCGGTTAACAGGAGGGATGAACAACTCTACGTACTTGATTCATCTGAAAGGGAAGCGATATGTACTACGTATGTACAATAGTCACCAGGATAAAGACAAGGTTAAGTATGAACATGCTATTCTGAATAGCCTTACAATACATAAGCAAGCGTTTGTATATCCGCAGCTGGTACAGACATTGGAAAATACGACATTTACTCATCACGAAGGGAAAATCGGAGCCTTATTTCATTATCAAGAAGGGAGTAATGCGGTACGAATGGGGCCGAGTCAATACTTGCAATTGGGACAAAAAGCGGGCCAGGTTACACTCGCATTGTCTCGAATAACGGTTCCTTTAGCGCCTGTATATCCACCTTACTACAGATTGGATCTAGCTTATCCGGAAATTTCGCAAGCAAAGTTCATTCGCTTTCTACAGCAACCCGACTCGTCTTTTCTAACCCTGCGTCAAGAAACCAAGGAAATAGCAGAAGTAATTGAAGAGCTGTTCATCAAGACTCGCGGGGGACTCGAAGATCTTCCTCACCAACTCGTACATGGAGATCTGAATGCTTCTAATATCTTAGTAAATGAAGAAGGGGATATAACCACGATTCTTGATTTTGAGTTTGCTACTTGGGACCTTCGTGTGATGGAACTGGCTGTTCCTCTTTCAGATCTCATCACTGGCATGATTTTGAATGAGAACTATACCGCAAAAGCAGAAGAGAAGATGTGGAACAATCTTAATGCGCTGATCAGCGGCTATACTTCCGAAGTTACCCTACTACCCGAAGAGAAGGACATGATACCGTCTCTTGTTCTTCTGCGCAGAGTAGATGTCGTCATGCATTTTTTGACTCGGTATCATAAAGGAATTGATCCAGCAGATATAGTTAGCGATCAGCTGCAGAAGTTGATAAGCTGCGTAAGGTGGCTTGCGTTACATCAGGCTAGAGTGAGACAATTGTTATAGAAAAAAAAGCGTTCTTCTTCAGTTGAATAGAAAAAGAAAGCTTTTTAATCTGTTTATATTAATTTCCGAAAGAAACTGCGGACAGCCCAGCGACGCTCTTGCCGTTTTTTATATTTAGGCAGAGAGCGGTATACGTCAATCGACTGACGGTAGGCTTCTTTTGCCTCATTCTTTTGGCCGAGCTTTCCGTAGACAAGTCCGAGGTAATAGAAAGATTCACTGGAGGAAGACTGGATGTCTTGAAATTTCTCTACATATTGAAGTGCCTTAGCCTGATCCGTATCCTTGTATGCAGAAGCAAGACGGAGGTAAGGTTGGCCGTATTTTACTTTTGGATTCAGTTTAGTAGCGTGCAGCGTATGTTGTTCCCCTTGTTCAAGCTGCCCTTGATGAATTTCTGTCGTTCCGACCATATCCCAATATTCTGCTGAGTGATCATAAGACGACTCAATCGATAGTAGTAACTGCTGAGCTTCTCTGTACTTTTTGCGTTCAATCAGGAGTCTCGCTAAGTCAAATTTGGAAGTAACGTCATTTGGATTCAGCGCAATTTGCTGACGATTTTTGGAGATGCTTCGCATCCGTTTAAAAGGTTTTGTAATGCTTGGAAATACACCGACAAAACGCCGATCCAGAAGATAAAAAATAAGAAACAGTACAATAATAGCAATAAACGGATTACCAATGATATAGAAAAGCAAACCAAATAGTAAAAACTTACTCATAACCTTCCCCCTGATAAATAATTAGTAATCTCCTCATGTCGAACTTATGGCATTACGAACCTTGCCGAGTTTGCTTCCGATACACGCCGAGTCACTTTAGTCTGATCCTTCTCCAGCAGATGATTGTATCTCGCGCTGAAGCGAACATTTCAATATTATACCATATACGCTCGTGACAGAGTTTCTATAAGTCTAGTAAGATGGAAGTAAATAATGTGGAAAAAGGAGTACAATCATGACAGAGAAAATCAGACAGCAAATCGAGTTTATACGCGAAATTGATAAATTGAAGCACGTATTTCGGCAGTCTTATCTAATGAATCAAGAAAGACACGAGAATGATGCGGAACATAGTTGGCATATTGCTGTTATGGCCTTGTTGCTGAAAGAACATAGTCATGAGGATTTAGATATGACAAAAGTGCTGCACCTGCTTCTCATTCATGATCTGGTAGAAATCGATGCGGGAGATACGTTCGCTTACGATGTCAAAGGATATGAAGACAAATGGGAAAGAGAACTTGCGGCGGCAAAACGAATATATGGGCTGCTTCCAGCGGAACAAAAAGAGGAATGGATGAATCTGTGGCTTGAATTTGAAGAAGGCCTGACAAAAGAGGCACAGTATGCAGCGGCGATGGATCGTCTGCAGCCGGTCCTTCACAATTTTTATACGGAAGGCAAAGCTTGGAGAGCCAATCAGGTATCTGCTGTGTCTGTTAGAAAAAGGCTGGCGGTACTAAAAGAGGTTTGCCCTGCCCTAGATACATTTGCTAATGAATTGATTGACGAAGCGGTAGAGAAGGGTTACCTGTTACCGTAAGACGAATTCAGTAAGCGAGAAGGGAGGATTCTCTTAAAATAAGAGGAGTCCTCCCTTTATTTATTAGATATTAACTTTAAGGAAACAAATAGAACGTTTAGCGCATTAGTCTTCGATAGGAGGAAGGAGTCATCCCGGTATGTTTCTTAAATAATCGGTAAAAATGCGGAAGACTCTCAAACCCGCTGGCTTCCGCAATGGCTACCATTGTATCATCGGTACGCAGCAGTTTTTCTTTCGAGAGAATGATGCGTCTCGCCGCAACATATTCGGTGAGCGTCATCCCCGTATGCTGTTTAAAAGCTCGGCTAAAGTGAGCAGTAGAGATGGAAGCATCCTGAGCAAGTTCAGAAAGAGACACAGGCTGATGAAGGTGCTCGTCTAACCTTTTAAGGGCTTGCGCCATCCAGATCGGCCCCGATAACGTTGTTTTTTCAGGTTTTACAGCATCCGTCATCCGCATCAGGGAAATCAGCATCAGCTGTAACAACAAGAGGGTGGCATAAGTCCTCAAATGCTCCTGACTTACTGTTTCTGTATAAATCTGTTCAATCCATCGTTCGAATTCATCCATTTGTTTGTGGTTCAGTACTTGGATATAATTTCGCGACTTTCGAGACCTTTCGAAAAACTGCTGAATGGATGCTGCTTCTCCTCCCATACCTTGAAAGACAGCAGGGCTGATATAAAAAGCCGAAGACGTCAGCGGATTCTCTGCATCTTGAAAGGTGCGATGAAGTGTATTGCCAGGAATAATGATAAGACTTCTAGCCTTAATATCGACGATCGAGTGATCAATTAACATTTTTCCTTCTCCTTGATGTACACAAATCAGTTCATGCCAGTCATGAAAATGGTCAGGAAGTTCATGTTCAGGAAGTTTGGTTTCATGATATAACATGCGAAAAGGAAGATCGATTGCTGCTTTTAGACGCCCATCCACGGGTGCCTCGAGCTCATATTTCATAGCTGCTCTCTCCTTCTACATACAATATCATCTGAGAGTATATTTTAAGCAAAAATAGCAATTTATGTTCTTTCAGATGATGATACAATGAACAACATAAGGATACAACCACTAATAATAGAGGTGAAGAGTGTGACGGTAAAAAAGGATTATCCAAGACTAAGTATACAGAACAGTAACAGTCACCTAAATTCAGTTCATTCCGAGATCAAACAGCTCCCTGTGAAAGTTCTTCAGATCGGCGAAGGGAATTTTTTGCGGGGGTTTGCAGATTGGATGATTTATGAAAGCGCTATTAAAGGTGCGTTTAAAGGAACGGTAGCTGTAACCCAGCCTAGACGGAAAGGTAGAGGGAAACTGCTGAATATACGGGAACAAGACGGTCTGTATACGCTGCTGACAAGAGGCATTGTTAATGGGACGGCCGTTGAGAAGGCATCCATCATTCCTATTTTGTCTCGTACAATCGACCCTTATGAAGAATGGCAAGATTTTTTACAGCTTGCGATAAGCCCTGAACTGGATATTATCATCTCAAATACGACAGAAGCAGGTTTAACCTACCTGGAGACGAGATATGAAGAGGGTGTACCGATCGATTCTTTTCCTGGTAAACTTACGGTGTTTTTACATGAACGATATACTCACTATTCCGGAAGCAAAGAGAGCGGGGTACTTATTCTGCCTTGCGAACTTGTCGATCGAAATGGAGATGTTCTCAAAAAATACGTGCTGCAGCATAGTATTGATTTTGGCTTTTCGGATTCGTTTCGGGAATGGGTTCAGCAGGACAATCGGTTTCTGAATAATTTGGTAGATCGGATCGTCACGGGTGCCCCTTCAGAGGAAGAGGCGGCTGTACTCACAGAGCGTTTCGGATATGAAGATAAGTTAATGACCTTAGCTGAGCCTTACCATCTGTGGGCGATTGAAGGGGAACCGGACCTTGATGACAGGCTTCCGCTTGCGCAAGCAGGACTGAATATCCACTGGACCTCAGATCTAAAGCCGTTTCAGCTTCGGAAGGTACGTCTCCTAAATGGTTCTCATACCCTAATGACCCCGATTGCTATACTCAAAGGTCAGACATATGTGCGTGAGACGATGGAAGACAGCGAGCTTGGAGTATTTGTAAGAGAAGCAGCGGAAAAAGAAATCATTCCTGCCCTTGATCTGCCTGAGGAGGAAATGCAATGTTATGTCAAAGAAGTGTGGGATCGTTTCCTGAATCCTTATATCAATCATAAACTGACAGATATTATGCTTGGCTCTATCTCTAAGTTTAAAGTAAGGCTGCTTCCGACCCTGCTTGAAAGTATCAACAAAAACGGGGTTCTGCCTGAGCGAATCGTCACTTCTTTTAGTGCACTGCTTCGTTTATATAGGGCGGAACATACGGATAAAGGATATGTGTCAAGCACTTTTAGCGGGCAGATAGTAATCCTGCGGGATGAGGAACAGCTGCTTGCATCCTTGACTCAGCATTGGTCCCAGTACAGCGGAGCTAATATGAATGAGGTCGTTTCGTATATATTGGCAGATGAACAAATATGGGGACAGAACCTTGATCTGATCTCTGGGCTGCGGGATCAAGTGGCAGAGCATCTGAACAAGTGGGAAGAGGAGGAGCATAATGAATACGTATGAATCTTCTGTAACGGATTGGACACGGCTTCATCCGAATGATGATGTGCTCATTGCACTCCGTAATCTAAACGCAGGTGAACAGATTGAGGTAGCCAGCGGACAACATATCATTTTGAAAGAGGATGTCCCAAAAGGGCACAAGTTTGCCGTAAGGGAGCTTCAAGCAGGCGAACATATTATGAAATACGGTTATTCCATAGGTATCGCTAAGGAACAGATCGAGACAGGAAGATGGCTTCATACACACAATGTCAGCACAGGACTAAGCGGACTTATTGACTACGAATATATAAAGACCCCTCTCGAAAAACCGGCGGTTGTTCCTGCGAATCTTCATACTTTTCAGGGGTACAGACGAAGTAACGGCAAGGTAGGAATTCGTAACGAAATCTGGATTATTAATACGGTTGGATGTATTAACAAGGTATGTGAGGCACTGGCGAAAATGGGGAATACAGCTTTTCAGGGCCGTGTGGACGGGGTCTATCATTTTGCTCATCCGTTCGGTTGTTCACAGCTTGGTGATGATCTTAAGTATACTCAGCAGCTCCTTGCGTCCCTTGTATCCCACCCCAATGCCGGCGGCGTATTAGTCATTGGGCTTGGCTGTGAGAATAATCAGATCGAAGAATTTAAGACGTTTATTCCAGCTGAGGATGGGGAGAGAGTACGATTCCTAAAAGCACAGGAAATTGATGATGAGATGGCCGAAGGGCTGCGCTTATTAGAAGAACTGACGGAGCTTGCGGAGAAGCAGGAGCGTGAACCTGTTCCTATATCTGAACTTACCATTGGTCTGAAATGCGGCGGCTCAGATGGTTTCTCGGGTATCACGGCTAACCCTCTAGTTGGGGCTGTATCCGATAAGCTCGTTGCAGCTGGCGGTACAGCAATTCTTACCGAAGTACCGGAAATGTTTGGAGCGGAAACGATTCTAATGAACAGAGCTCGCAGTGAAGAAGTTTATGAAGAGCTTGTGAACTTAATCAACAATTTCAAACAATACTATGTGAACCATGGACAGAATATTTATGAGAATCCTTCTCCGGGTAATAAGGAGGGAGGAATCACCACCTTGGAAGAAAAATCACTGGGCTGTACACAAAAAGGCGGACATTCAGAGGTAGTAGATGTAGTTGCTTATGGGAAGAAGGTAACGCAAAAAGGGCTCAACATTGTGGAGGCTCCCGGTAACGATCTGGTATCCGTAACCGCCCTGTCGGCTGCAGGTGCACATATTGTTTTATTTACGACCGGACGAGGAACTCCTTTTGGCGGACCGGTTCCTACTGTTAAAATTGCAACCAATTCGGATCTTGCTAATCGCAAAAAGCACTGGATTGATTTTAATGCAGGTCAGCTGCTCGAAGGAAAAGCGATGGACGATCTTGCGAATGAATTTCTGGCAGAACTGATTGATATTGCGTCGGGGAATAAAGTGACGAACAGCGAACGTTATGGTTTCCGTGAGATCGCGATTTTTAAAGATGGAGTCATCTTATAGATGTAAAATCATTCTGAAAAATGCGAAAGGCCGGCAGAGATAGTGCATTTCTCTACTGGCCTTTTTTAGCGTGTTCTTTTAGATGATTCCGTAGCTAGCGAGTGTCTTAAGACGCTCCATCGTGAGATGTCCCCGCCATTCTGCTTCGGCTGCTACACTTAGCGCAGGCCAAGAGATTGGCCAGCCTCCGTCTTCTTGTTGAGAGGATAGAAGATGCTCCAAATGCTGCTCCGTAATCTCCTTGGGTACAAAGCGAGCTGCATAGCTGTCTGAACGAGGCGCCCAGTCCAGCACTTTTTGTACATAACCGGTTGCTTTTGGATTCAGCTCGATGACACCAGGCTGCTCTAGCAAATGATCGAGTTTTTGTTTAAGTCGAATGGATCGCTCGCTCTCATCCTGATTTTCCAGAAAATGTATCGCTTGAATAAGATTGTGATATCCTTCTAGTTCAGTGTTTTCAAGGGAAGACCAAACAAAATCTGCAGCCTTTTTAAACCAGTTTTCCCGAAGGAATGGATGCCAATCCTTACATTTATATAGTAGTCCAATAATAGAACCTGATGGATTAAGAGAAGCTGTGTCATCTTTTTCCGTTGTCCACCAGGGTGCATGGGGATAATCGTTTACGTTCTTAAAAGAATAGGGCCAGCCGCCAGTTGTAGGATTCGCATGTTTCTGCAGGAAAAACCCAAGTCCTGTAAGGATACGTTCAGGATAAAAGTGAACTTCATCCAGTAAATGAAGCGCAAACTCAGCACCTTGAGGCTGACTGTAAGGACTGCGAATATCGGGTTCTAGTGCATGCCCAAAACCGCCATCCTGATTTTGATAAGCGGCCAGCGCTTGGACTACGGATTCTGCAGATCTTTGTCCTGTCGCATATTCAAAACGGTAACGATCCAGCAAGCGAGCATGGGTGTACATGAAATGATGAGCTTTTTTCACAACCGGATGAGACACATCTAGTAATGGATATGTTGTCATAGTTTGAATCACTCCTTCAGTGCGTGATCGTATCCTCTTCTGTATTCCTCGTGTTCCTCTATTTCCCTGCAAAACGGTAAGGGAAATAGAAAATTCCCGCACTCTCTGCTACTGCAGATCGTACGGGAATAAGTATCTAGAAACTAGTTGTGATAGCACTTGTAGAGAACTATTTAACTTGCAAAATTTGTACTCCGCGTCCTTCAATTTGGATTGTTCCCTGAAGAGCAGTACCTGTCAGAAGATCCTCGACCTGAACATCACCTAAATCATAGGAACAAGCTTCCTTATTGAAGTTGAGCACAAATAGATAAGAGATTCCGTCTTTTACACGGCGGCTGACTTCAACGCCATCAGGTGTAACCAGCGTCTGTTCAATACCTTTATCGGCTGCTATTTTATCAACCAGGCCCTCTAGGAAGCTAATTTCTGGATCAGAAGCGACATAGTATGCTTCACCAAGGCCAAATACATTACGGGTCAAGGATGGCATGCCTTGATAGAAATCTTCACCATACTCAGCAATCACTTCTGCA
The DNA here is from genome assembly GCF_018403285.1 of Paenibacillus sp. J45TS6. Taxonomy (GTDB): domain Bacteria; phylum Bacillota; class Bacilli; order Paenibacillales; family Paenibacillaceae; genus Paenibacillus. Next base: position 9,276 of record NZ_BOSJ01000006.1, read on the forward strand.
CCTTCCGTATGGAGCAGATCACAGAGCAGACCGCATTCATACTCGCCCGAAAGTTTGCCATATGCGTTTTTAACAATCATTTTGTTCTTCTGGTCCGGGAATAGTGCATCGATTTCTTCTACCCAGATACCGAGAAGATCTCGAAGTTCACCAGGGTATCCTCCTACCGTGACTAGGTCATTCTCATTAACTACTCCGCTGAAGAACGTAGTAACAAAAGTGCCGCCGTTTTTTGTGAAAGTCTCCAGTTTATTAGCGAATCCGGGTTTCACCATGTAGAGCACAGGTGCTACTACAACCTCATAGGAAGAAAGATCAGTATCGACGCTGATCATATCAACCTGGATATTCTGGCGATAGAAGGCAGCATAGTACTTATGAATTTGTTCTACATAATTCAGTGCTACCGAAGGACCGCTTGATTTCTCAATGGCCCACCAGTTCTCCCAATCAAACAGAATGGCTACTTTAGATTCTACACGAGAGTCAATTATTCGATCTCCGAGTTTCGCGAGTTCTTGGCCTAGCAGAGTTACTTCACGGAATACCCGGGTATTTTCATGGCCTACATGTTCAATGACCGCACCATGGTATTTCTCACAAGCCCCAATGGATCTGCGAAGCTGGAAGAACATCACCGTATCTGCTCCATGGGCAACCGTCTGGTAACTCTGGAGACGCATTACGCCTGGACGTTTTAAAGAGTTGTAAGGCTGCCAGTTTTGCTGGCTTGGAGTCTGCTCCATCAGCATGAACGGCATACCGTCTTTTAGACCTCTCATTAGGTCATTTGCCATCGCTGTCTCACTAGGAGGAGTGGTGAGACTCGGGTAGCTGTCCCAAGATACGATGTCCATATGTTTCGCCCATTTAAAATAATCAAGTTGTTTGAAGAATCCCATCAAGTTCGTCGTTACCACAGAATCCGGTATATATTTTTTAATTGCATCATACTCCATCTTGTAGCAAGCGAGCATACTATCCGAATTAAAACGAGAGTAGTCAAGGGAGATCCCTTGGAAATTAGTTCTGCGCTCACCCCATTCTTCACTGAGATTACTTGGGAGTACGATCTCATCCCAGTCATAGAATGTATGTCCCCAAAAAGCAGTGTTCCAGGCTTTATTCAGGGTATCCAGGTTCTGATAACGTTGTTTTAACCATACACGAAAAGCACGTTCGCAGTTGTCACAGTAACACTCACCGCCATATTCATTGGAAACATGCCATACAAGTACTGCAGGATGATCTTGATAACGTTCCGCAAGCTTGCTAGCAATCCGTTCGGAGTACAAACGATAGGTCGGGCTATTTGGACAGGAGTTGTGTCGCCCGCCAAACTTCCGTTTTCGGCCATCTCGATCTACACGGAGTACATCGGGATATTTAGTAGCCATCCATGCCGGATGAGCGCCGGTACTTGTTGCTAGACAGACATAGACACCGCTTTCATAGAGGCTGTCGATCAGTTCATCGAGCCACTCAAAATGATAGGTGACTTCATCAGGCTGGTTTTTAGCCCATGAGAATACATTAATCGTTGCGATATCGATACCTGCTATTTTGAACATACGAAGATCTTCTTGATGTGTTGCCTCGTCCCATTGCTCTGGATTATAGTCGCCGCCGTAGAATATTTTAGGAAGTTTGGAACTAATCAATGGATTCACCTCTTGTATAAGAATAAGTCCATGATATATCATGAGATATATTTTTAAAATATAAGAATTGTAGAGATGTATATAATAATATGGAACTATACTTGAGGTGAAGTTATGCTGCTTACTCCAGAACATCAGCGTTTTTTTATGACGAGCAGAGAACAACCGCTGCCACTATATATTGAAAGTATTGGAGCGAATTTGAATCAAGAATCGATCGTGCGTTCCGCAGGATATCCTTGCTACCACTGGCTGCAGACCATGGAAGGAGAGGGAGAGTTTACTTTCGCCGGAAAAACGTATCGACTTCTCCCGGGAACCGGTGTACTTGTGGCCCCAGGTGAACCGCATGAGTACAAAAGAAAAGGAGCAGATAGGCTATGGTCTACTCTATACATTACGTTTAGCGGTCCGCAGTCGAGTGCTATTCTAGCAACGCTGGAACTTGAACCATCGGCATGTTACCTGTGGGACCCTTCTTCAGAGCTCCAGTTCTTTGGAGAACAAGTTCTTGGCTCAATCGGCAGTGATCGGGATTTAACCGGTCTTGAAGCATCAGGTGATCTGTATCGTTTTCTATTACTGCTTAAAAAATATGGAACGACAGGAAATTCACCTTCGTTGTCTCACTCTCTTGAAAGGCTTGCTCCACTGCTGCAGTTTATGGAAGAAAAATTGAGTGATCCGAGTGTCGGTTTATCGGAAATGGCAGCTGTACTTTCGGTGAGTCCCCGATATGTCAATACTCTCTTCAAGCAATCTTTTGGAGAGACCGCTTATGGATATTTTATCCTGAAACGAATCCGCAGAGCGAAAGAAATTCTCACATCACGTCCGGATATGACGGTTAAGGAAACGGCAGAAGCTGTCGGTTTCCGGGATGCAAGCCATTTTGTAGCTACCTTTCGTAAGACCGAAGGTGTAACACCAGAACATTTTCGTAAATTGTACTAATGAGTGAAACAGTCTCTTAATACTTTTAGTTGCTTTAATCGGGACTATATATAGATCAAAATGATTCTTTAGGATTGATGAAAACGGTTTTATGTAGGATGATGGGTTAGATAGACGAGAAACATCACTTGAGATGAAGAAAGAAGGGGAAAGAATGTCTGAACTATTCATTTGGCCTGGTCAGCCTCCTTATGCAGCAGAAGGATATGAAGCAGATCGACCAACACTGAGAGCATACCCAGCGGAAGGAGCCAAAAGCGCTGTTATTGTCTGCCCAGGCGGCGGATACTGTCATCTAGCCGATCATGAAGGAGAGCCCGTAGCAAAGTGGCTGAATGAAGCGGGCATTTCGGCATTTGTATTAAAATATCGGATCTTTCCGCACAGAGAACCTGCACCTCTCGCTGATGCTAGACGGGCGATACAATATGTAAGATCCCATGCACAGGAGTATGGGATTGATAAAAATCGGATTGCTATGCTGGGATTCTCGGCTGGAGGACATTTGACTGCGAATGCGGGGACTTCGTGGGTTCCTGGTGAAGAAGATCCGAAAGATCCTGTAGCTTCGGAGAGTTCTAAGCTGAATGCAATGATTCTCTGTTATCCTGTGATTACGATGGAGGATTACGGTCATTTTGGTTCAAGAGAAGCATTACTTGGTAAAGCCGCTTCGAGCGATCTCATTCAAAAATATAGTAACGAAAAGCAAGTATGCAAGGAAACACCGCCTGCTTTTATTTGGCACACGTATGAAGATGAGGCAGTCCCTTTACAGAACAGCCTTGCTATGTCTATGGCGTTAAGTGAATCAAGAGTTCCTCATGAGCTTCATGTATTTGAAGAAGGACGGCATGGAATCGGACTGGCTGAGGAGTTTGAAGAAACAACAGGAAAGTGGAAGGAACTATGTATTACCTGGCTTCGGAAACAGGGATGGTAGAGAGGGCTAAGAAGATGAGAAGGCCTGGGGATATAAAGCTATAAGCTGAGGACAGGGTTATAATTACCAGAGATAGTCACTGATACGGAAGAGCAGGCCTGGATTTTTGTATGCGGTATGGGTCTTGGTGATGGTTAGATGGTAGTCTTGCGTTTAAGTAGAGTGAATCTCGTGTATTAACATGGGTAGATACACCAGCCAGAGTGTTATAGCGATTAGCGAAGGAGTGTTTAACATGGCAGAACTTGAACTTGTACTTGATGCAAAAGCGAAGCTTGGAGAAGGTCCCAGCTGGGATGCGGAAGCGGTCCGTTTATTTTGGGTAGATATTGAAGGGTTTAAGCTGCATGCTTATGATCCGCAGACGGGCGAGGATACCGTTTATGATATCGGACAACATATTGGAGCTGTTGTACCATACGAGAAAGAACGCGTTATCGTTGCGCTGCGAGAGGGGTATCATGAGTACAACCTCCATACGGGAGAGCTTGAGCTTATTCATGACCCGGAAGCGGGCCGTAAGGATAACCGATTTAACGATGGCAAATGTGACCCAGCAGATCGTTTTTGGGCCGGCACGATGAGTCTTGAAGGAAAAGACAAGCAAGGTGCCTTTTATTGTCTAGAAGACGGAGAAGTCAGCACCATATTTACCGAAGTTTCCACCTCTAATGGTCTATGCTGGAGTCCTGATCATAAAACCATGTATTACATTGATACACCTACAGGTAAGGTAGATAGGCTTGATTATGATGAGAAGACAGGCGAGTTGTCTAATCGCAGAACAGCGGTGGATTTTCCTGAGAATGTTGGTTTCCCTGATGGCATGACCGTAGATGCAGAAGGGATGATCTGGATCGCACATTGGGGAGGATCACAAGTCAGCCGCTGGAATCCGGAAACAGGAAAGATGCTGTCACACATAGAGATTCCTGCCGAGCAAGTGACTTGTTGCTGCTTTGGAGGTCAAGATCTGAACGAGCTGTATATTACTACAGCGCGGAACGGACTAAGCGCCGAACAACTCAAAAAAACGCCGCACGCGGGAGGACTGTTTCGAATCAAACCGGGTGTAAAAGGAATGCCGACTTTCCGTTATAAGCAAAAATAAGTTGTTCCGAAATATCTAAATCATCATATTTTACTGAGTAACCCTAAAAAGACATGGTAAAGATCGTATAAACGATCCTTTCTGCGTCTTTTTATTTTGGATAATTGATTTAGTTATCGAGATATACGTAACTTTTTCTCTGCCAAAGTGTTTATAGAGTAATAAATACAATGAGAATAAGGGATAGGGAGGACTATAATTTAGCAAAGGGGATAGTGCGATGAATGACGATCATTTCCAAGATCAGAACCAATTTTCTAAACCCATTGATCCATATAGTGCTAAAGCAAATTTTGATGTGAAGGAAGAGGAGCTACATAAATATGGTGTTCCATCATTATGGCGTGAAGTTTCTAATTTGCTGATTATTGTCGGAATTATTGCAGGCGTAGTTTTATTGTCTCGAATCTTCTAGTAATAATTAGTAACTAATAACAAGAAACGGAATTTTAAAAACACAAAAACCACAGGTGGATAATGGCTATCCATTCTGTGGCTTTTATATGATATATATTAATTGCGGATAAGATAATCAAATGCTCCTAGTGAAGCCGTTGCACCTGATCCCATGGAGATAATGATTTGTTTGTAGGCACTGTCTGTGCAGTCGCCGGCAGCAAATACGCCAGGAAGGCTTGTTGCGCCATGCTTATCTACAATAATTTCACCCATTCTCGTACGTTCGATTGTATCGCCTAACCAATCTGTATTTGGAACCAGACCGATTTGAACAAATACGCCTTGAAGTTCGATATGTTGAACAGTTCCTGTATCGCGTTCAATATAGGAAATACCATTTACTTTATCCGTACCTGTAATTTCCTTCGTTTGAACATTTTTAAGAACGGTAACGTTTGGCAAGCTGTAAAGACGCTCTTGAAGAACAGAGTCTGCTTTAAGCTCAGGCATAAACTCAAGTACCGTTACATGTTTTACGATACCAGCAAGGTCAATGGCAGCTTCAATACCAGAGTTACCTCCGCCGATAACAGCTACATGTTTGCCTTCAAACAATGGGCCGTCGCAGTGAGGGCAATAAGCTACACCTTTGTTTTTGAACTCGGCTTCGCCCGGTACGCCAACATTGCGCCATCTAGCACCTGTGGAAAGAATAACCGTCTTACTCTTAACAACAGCACCGTTTTCCAGCTCGATTTCGATAAGATCTTTTTTCTCCAAACGTTTTGCACGCTGCAGGTTCATTAGATCAATATTGTACTCTTTTACGTGTTCTTCGAGGCTTGCAGCCAGTTTAGGACCTTCTGTATGTTTAACACTGATAAAGTTTTCGATACCAAGTGTATCCATAATTTGTCCACCGAAACGTTCTGCAATAATACCTGTACGAATCCCTTTACGAGCAGCATAAATAGCAGCACTTGCACCTGCTGGTCCACCGCCGACAACGAGTACATCAAATGGTTCTTTATTGCTGAACTCGGATGCATCTGGAGTGCTTCCTACTTTTGCAAGAATTTCTTCCAAAGACATACGGCCGCTTCCAAATGATTCTCCATTCAAGAAAACAGTAGGAACAGCCATGATATCTTTGCTTTCCACTTCTTCCTTAAATGCAGCACCATCAATCATGGTATGTGTGATGTTTGGATTCAGTACGCTCATTACGTTTAACGCTTGAACGACATCAGGACAGTTATGGCAAGACAAGCTGATGTAAGATTCAAAATGGAGTTCATCTTGAATGCTTTTCACTTGATCAATTACCTTTTGATCTACTTTTGGAGGTCTGCCGCTTACTTGAAGCAAAGCAAGTACCAGGGAAGTAAATTCATGTCCTAAAGGAATACCAGCAAAAACAACACCTGTGTCTTCAGAGACACGGTTTACGCTGAAGCTTGGTGTTCTTTCCAATTTTGCATGTTCAACTTTAATTCTGGAGGACATTGTAGCCAGCTCGTCCACTAGGGAGAGCATGTCACGGGAGACTTCATCGTCCCCCGCACACACTTTAAGTACTACGTCGCCTTCCAGAAGCTGAAGATATTGTTCTAATTGAGCTTTAATATCTGCTTCTAGTATCATATTGACGCACTCCTTAGATTTTGCCTACAAGATCAAGGCTTGGTTTCAGTGTTGCACTTCCTTCTTGCCATTTAGCCGGGCAAACTTCACCTGGGTTGTTACGTACATATTGTGCTGCTTTGATTTTGTTAACAAGTGTACTTGCGTCACGGCCGATACCGCCAGCATTGATTTCTACTGTTTGGATAACACCATCTGGATCGATGATGAAAGTACCGCGATCAGCAAGACCAGCTTCTTCGTCCAGTACATCAAAGATACGGGAAATTTTTTGGGAAGGGTCACCGATCATAATGTATTCGATTTTACCGATAGCTTCGGAATGATCGTGCCAAGCTTTATGTGTAAAGTGAGTATCTGTAGATACAGAGTATACTTCTACGCCAAGTTCTTTAAGTGCAGCATATTGATTTTGAAGATCTTCCAGTTCAGTTGGGCATACGAAAGTGAAGTCTGCTGGGTAGAAGCATACTACGCTCCATTGACCTTTAAAGTTTTGTTCAGAAACTTCGATAAATTCACCTTTTTGAAAAGCATTAGCTTTAAATTCTTGTACTTCTTTTCCGATTAGAGACATATTCATGTTCCTCCTAAAGTGTTGTGTATGTTATTACAGAATTTATACTTAACTAGTATTGAAATAAAATTCAAAACTAATTAAATAATAATAATTCTAATCTGATAATTATTATCATATAAGCTTATCATTCTGTCAAGAATAATTCTCAATTAGATTTAATTTTTTATCTCGTAGATGTTTTTTTAATAAACTATACTCTGCCCAGTTATGTGTTCTTTCATTAAAGGGACATCTGCGAAGAGAAGAGGAGTATTTTTAGTATCTTCATCTATAAGCTTACAGAGAATAGAATCAATATTCAAATGCAGTGCTTTGTTGTTTACAGTTTTTATATGGGGAATTACTTTGAAGTCAGGTTAATACTTGCAATTCAATTGATAAGTTTAGAGTGGAAATGAGAAGTGAATAGAATCTATTTGTAGGAGCAGAGAATGTAAGAGAACAACTTGGTAATTTTCCTTCTTCTATTATAGAGGTGAGAAAAGTATATTTAAAGTGATTATTTTCCTTTACAAAATAATTTAGGGCGCCTCTTTCGAGACGCCCAAATCATGGGAGAGGAGAAACCGGATGAAGAGCTTATGGGGAAACGTAAGTCTTCTCCGCGGTTGTCTACGGCACTTGTGATGCCGATAATTACATCATGACCGCTCACAGGTAAGTTTATACATGACCGGGCTAATTTCTTTTTGCCGAATTCATTTGGGCATTTTCACATCTATTATAGATTGTGGTACGATATCGATATAATAAAGGCACATATTAAGACAGAAACAGGGTGACATAAAAAGGTGAGAGTGATATCAGGCACAGCTAAAGGAAGACCGCTTAAAGCAGTTCCCGGAACAGGGACACGTCCGACAACCGACAAGGTGAAGGAAGCGGTCTTTAGTATGATTGGACCTTATTTTGAAGGTGGAAATGTGCTCGATCTTTTCGCTGGCAGCGGCGGACTTGGCATAGAGGCACTTAGCAGAGGGATGGACAAGGGGATATTTATTGACCTTGAACCCAAAAGTATCGAAGTCATTCGAGCTAACTTGAAGGCTACAAAGCTTGAGAATAAGGCAGAAGTATATCGCAATGAGGCAGGCAGAGCTTTGAAACTGCTGGCAAAACGTGCTTACAAGTTTGATGTTGTTTTTCTAGATCCGCCTTACCGGATGAAGAATGCAGATGAACTCATGCTGGCGATGCAGGAGAACGATATGTTATCTGAAGACGCCATCGTAGTCGTTGAATATGATGCGGGTCATGAGTATGAGGAGCACTTTGGACATTTTGACCAAACTCGAAAAACAACCTATGGAGATACGGCTATATCGGTTTACCATTATTCCCCCATCACTGAATCAGTGGAGGAAGATATAAGTCATAATGAAACGAGTCAGGAGATACAAGTTGATGAATAAAGAAGTATATTCAGGCGAGAGAGTGGCCGTCTATCCGGGTAGTTTTGATCCCGTAACGATGGGGCATCTCGATATCATTACAAGAGCTTCCAAACAGTTTGATCGTCTGGTGGTAGCTGTTCTGAACAATAAAAGCAAAAATCCTCTATTTTCCGTAGAAGAACGTGTTGAATTACTGGAGATGGTTACGAAGGATCTGCCCAATGTAGAAGTGGACAGTTTTCGTGATCTTACTGCGAGCTATGTACGAGTTAAAGGGGCCGATGTCATTGTGCGCGGAATTCGGTCGGTAACGGATTTTGAATACGAATTGCAGCTCGCGTCCTTAAATAAGAAATTAAATAAGGACGCCGAGACTATTTTTATGATGACCGATCCGATTTATTCCTATCTTAGTTCCAGTGTGGTTAAGGAAATTGCAAGCTTTAATGGTGATGTGACAGATCTGGTGTCCAAAGAAGTGGAAGAAGCGCTTAGACGTAAAGTTAATGAGAAAAAGGCCCTCGAGTAGACTTCCATCCGGCAATCCATTTGGATAACAAAATGAACGTTGTTAACAGCAAAATGAGAAGCATACCGAGCCATCCCGCATACTGGAAACCGTTTATTACAGGTTCTGAGATTCCGTTTATTCCGGGGGAAGCGTCATTGAACACGGTTCTAGTGGAGAGAAGCCACATTTTAATCGGTGTCCACAAGATCAGGACAAGAATATAAGAAATACATGCATGTAATATTCGTCCGAAAGTAAAGATAGAAGTGCTGATTCCGTACGGTTTCAAAAGGGCTGAGACTTGCCAGTGTGAACTCAGTCCTCCCCAGCCGATCGCCGCTGCAAGCAACCCGAACTGGAGTGGCTGCGAGATGATATCTGTGGAACGAAGAGCATAAGCACCAAGGTGTATTTCAAAAAAAGAAGACCAGAGGTAATCTGGGAAAAATGGAGTGACGTATTTTCCAATCAACTTGATAAGGACAGAAAATACGATCATAGAGCCACCTGTCATCATTAGTACTTGAACGGCATGACTTACTGTATCTCCGAGCAGTTTCCCAAAACTTCGGCCGTCTTTTTTTCTAGTCAAGGCAGCGGCTTGATACATGGAGTAGAGCAGACCTTTTTTTGGAACGGTTGGTTCATGTACATGTGGGTTCGTATTACTTACCGATACTGCATCATTTTTGTTAGCAAACCTCGCGAGAATGAATCCGGAAAGGATACCAGCTGCCCAGTGAACCAGGATGAGGACGTAACCGACAACGGGATTTTGATAAAAAGCCGCTCCAATGACAACGAGCAATGTCATAGGATTGGTAAAATGGGTGAGAGAAGCAAGCCGTGAGGCTTCTTTTGACGTGATTAACTTTTGCTCATACAGCTGTACTGCGGTATCGGCTCCGGAAGGGAAACCAGCACTCATGCCCACGGCAAGTCCAATACCGCTTGCTCCTGGCATTCGAAATCCTTTTTTCATTAAGGGTTCGATGAGTACACCCAGTCCGTGGGTAAAACCGTAAGCAGTCAGCATCTGTGACAACATCAGAAATGGCAGTAATGCAGGAAACACCATTTTCCACCAGATATCAAGTCCCTGCATGGAGGCCTCAAACGCCTCTTCGGGTGATGAAATAATGGCGACTACAAGGAAAAGAGCACCTATGCCCAGCAGCATTGTGATGAGATAGGGAGGAACTAAGGTCCGCATAGCTGCGCTTGTTTTCTTATTAAAGTTCAATGAACGATCACCTCTATAGGTAAGATAAAGACCGACCCTGTAAAAGAAGGGGCGCGGTTTTTTTTAAGGTTGAATGGTAGTGGTGCAACATGTTCTTGTTAGCTTCTACTTCAAGTTCTGTGGATGAATATGTTGTCCTATACATGTATATGTAGAATACAAAGAACAAGAACAAGCTGTCTGTAAGTAAGGAGGAGGTGGACGATCATGAGTGATATGCGTAGAAAAAGCGGAATGCGAACGACGCTATATATCGCCGTACTTGCCATTATGGTTTATGTTTTGGTGTACATGCCTACGCCATATATCATTACTCAGCCGGGTTCGGCAGAGGCAGTAAAACCCATGGTACAAGTGAAAAATGGGGATGAAAAAGAAGAGGGCGAATTTCTCATGACCACCGTATCGGCGAGTTACGCGAATTTGTCACTCCTCTTTTTATCTGTATTTAATGATCATGCGGAGATTGGAAAGAAAGCAGAGCGTCTTCAAGGTAAATCGAAAGATGAATATTCGGCAGAACAGGTTTTCTATATGAGTGATTCTCAATCTTCTGCTATGGAAGCTGCTTATGAGCAGGCTGGCATTGCTTATAGTATTGTACCTGAGCATATATTTGTGTTTGGTTTGTCCAAAGATCCTGCTCCTCAAGGGGATATCCAAGCAGGTGACAAAATATTGTCTGTAAACGGTGTGCCTACTCCCGATCATACGGTTCTGTCTAAGGAACTGCAGGATAAAGAAGTGGGAGACACCATTGAAATGCAGTTAAATCGGAATGGAGAGACCATCACGAGAGAAGTTACGCTTGTTCCGATTAAAGATACGAATACAGGGAAGACAAGAGCAGGTCTTGGCGTGATGATCGGAACGATTCAGAAGGTGAAGCCGGAAGATCCAGCTCATCAGATCGAATTTAAGGATACCCGGGTAGGCGGCCCTTCTGCAGGACTTATGTTTACACTGGAGATTTATAATCAGCTTACTCCAGGGGATTTGACAAAAGGCCATATTATTGCCGGAACAGGGACGATTACGAAAGAGGGCATCGTTGGACCGATCGGCGGTGTAGTGCATAAAATTGTAGCTGCGGACCGGAAAAATGCTGAAATTTTCTTTGTGCCTAGAGATAATTATGAGGATGCAAAGAAAAAGGCAGATTCCATCAAAACAGAAATGAAACTCGTTCCTGTGGACACGGTAGAGGATGCCCTTGAATATATCGATACTCTCTCCGAAAAATAAATCTTTTTTCATTACATCTCCGTTGGTAATGAAAATTAGAAGTGAAAAAAATAGGGCATATAACTTGAGGTCAGAGACTTCACGTTATATGCCTTATTTTTATTGGATCATCAATATGGATGATCATAATGATTTAGCTATATATATTTCATGTCATTTTTCTACAATCCGTACAGGGGGTTCGTAAAAATCACGATATAATAGCCTAGGATCCGGCTTAGGCATCCCCATTCCATAGACTGCTGTTGCCTGCTGATCCCATGTTAATTGATCATGCTCGAAGGCAGACGTTTTAATGACGATCGGCAGTGTTGCTTTTTTACGCATTTCTTTTAACAAGGCTTGTCCTCTATCTGTGAATCCAAGAACCCGAATATAATGAGGGCCTTGACGCAGAATGTCCGGAGTCATTTTTCCCTTCTCATGATGAAGAAGAATATGAGTCAGCATGCGCTGAAGTTTTGTTTTTGTATACCTTTTGGTTTTGACCGCTTCAAGGAGAGCGTGGATGGAGAGCTCTGGAAGCTGAGGGAGCAGTTTAAGTAAACGATACTCCAGGCCCTCAGTGACCTCGCCAAAGCGTGCAAGCTCCTCCGGGCTCTTTGTCACGAGCTGTGTAAAAAGCGCATCACGGTAGCGCTCCAGATCCACAGGAGCGCGTCCATTCTGCCATTCGCGATGCAGAATGGCAAGTACCTCCGCCGGCACATACGGCGCCGCGGCTGCAAGGCCGTCCTCGCCGAGCAGAAGCCGGCGCACGGCCGTTGCACTTGCGATGCCGCCTGTGCCAGGCATCGCATCATGGTATCCGGCGCCGGTACGCTGCGCCGTGAAGGGCCTGATCGCGCTGCCTAGACGGCGCAGCGCGATAAGATAGTGCAGCCCAAGTGTATTATTGGGCTGCTTCAGCAAGGCCAGAGCCCCCGCAGGATCACTGCCGGGGGCAAGAGCAGCCGCAGCCGCTGCATAGGCTGCGGGATAGCTTGCACCGCTGGCAAGCTGCTGCTGGAGGAGGGGAGCCAGAGCCTGCGGCTCACTGGCTAAGAGGTCCGCCAGCTCCATCAGCGGTGCAAGCTCTCCCGATTCGCTGCCAAAGCAGAGCGAATCAACAACGCCTGTATGGTGCAAGGTGGCCACTGCACCATAGGCAAACCATTCCGCCGGCTGTACTGCATATGCAGCCGGCAGCTCAAGCACGAGATCGACGCCCATCGTAAGCGCCATCTCCGTGCGTGCCCATTTGCTGACGATTGCAGGTTCACCGCGCTGCAAAAAATGCCCGCTCATGACGGCAACGACTGCGCTCGATTGCGTGAGCCTTTTCGATTCTTCTAGATGATATACGTGACCGTTATGCATGGGATTATATTCTACAATCAGTCCTACCGCGGAATTCACGATATTGTTCAACCTCCCGGATTTGCTTAAGACCTGCTTTATTTGTTATCTTAGTTAAATCAATTTCATAATACCTTTAGCTGCTTTAATCAGGAGTATATATAGATCAGAATGGTTCAATTTGTCTATATATAGTTACGATTTTTATCGTTTTAATGAGTTATGAAATTGATTATAGTAGGATATTATTTTGAATTAGCCGTTACGGTAACTGTTTTTACAGGAACAGCTTATCCTCCAATACAGGGTGTAAAGTTTAAAGTGTTGACAAACCTCTTTGAAAATCGTTATAATGATTTTTGTTTGTTAGACCCTTTTCTCAACATACTTATGTCTGTATTGCAACACACTAAGATAGTATACAGTAATAGGGCTGATTGAAAAAATGGTTTATCGTCTGGAGTGATTATAATGCAAATGTCATTTCGCAAGATGGCAGCAAGTACTGAGCCTCTAAAGGTATCGAAATCGCTTGATATTAGTCATCTTATTCGAAACAACAAGGAAATCACAGCCGTGTCCCCTTTGCAGGCAGAACTAACACTAACTGCATTACCGGGAGACGTTGTGGATGTTCAAGGTCCGTTAACGGCCGAAGTGGATATGCTCTGCTCTCGTTGTCTTGGTAACGTACATGAACATTTAGATATGAAATTCGCCGAACAGTTCAAACAAGGAACAGAGCCGGAAGATGTGGATGAAGAGGATGATACCTTGTATGTGGACGAGGATACCGTGAATCTTGATCCATTTATGGAAGAATATTTCTTGCTGCATCTACCGTTTGCGCCGCTGTGTAAGCCTGATTGTAAAGGGCTGTGTCCTACATGCGGTACCGACTTGAACCAAAGCAGTTGTGACTGCGACAATACTGTTGTGGATCCGCGGCTTGCTGGGCTTAAGGATTTCTTTAAATGATATTAATCATTCGGTGCATCACTTAGTGTGCATGAATGATTGATAGTAGATATTAATTATTCGGTGCATCACTTAGTGTGCGTGAATAATTAATAGTAACATTAATTGTTTGGTGTATCGCTTAGCGTACATAAATAATTAATGGTTGATATCAATAACTAGTTGCATCACAATAGGTATGCATGGATTATTGAAAGTTTTTGCTGAATACATGACATCTGTGCTATTATGCAACAGTTGATTTTGATAAGGAGGTGGGAATTGTGGCAGTACCTCAACGGAGAACATCCAAAACTCGTCGTGACAAACGTCGTACTCACTTTAAATTGGCAGTGCCAGGTATGGTGAAATGTGAACAATGCGGAGAAATGAAGCTTGCTCATCACGTATGCAAAGTGTGCGGAACGTACAAATCTAGAGAGATCATCTCTCAATAATAGCTTTGCTGCGAAATAGTACTCTATCCTAGGATAGAGTACTATTTTTTTGTGAGTAATAAAGCAGTACTTTCTTTTTGCGTCAGCTTCCTTTATACTAAGCTTTAGTACCAGGTTCTAACCTTGGTTAGTTTGTTATCTAAAAATGGTTTATCATCATTGCCTTTAGGTATCAGATACCTGATTGATGAATGAATAATAAAGAATATAATGTTATGAATATATAGATGGTTTGACTATGGTTTACATAGACTAACGCGGATTAGTCTCACATATACAACGTAATGATTTTAACTTGAGATTGTATAATTTCGGAAGTAAGGGGGAGCTTGGTCATAGAACGCATACCGAAAAGACAGAGGCAACAGCAACTTGCACAGATGATTGAGGACAATCCTTTTATCACGGATCAAGAGTTAACCAGACTGCTGAAGGTAAGTATTCAAACCATTCGTCTTGATCGTATGGAACTTGGCATTCCTGAACTGCGTGAGCGGATGAAGCTGATGGCTGAAAGGTCATATGATCAAGTTCGCTCCCTTCCGTTACATGAAGTGATCGGAGATATTGTTGATCTTCAGCTTGATAAAAGTGGTATTTCCATTTTTGAAATTAAAGATAAACATGTATTTTCTAGAACGGGTATTGCGCGTGGACACTATGTGTTTGCGCAGGCCAATTCACTTGCTGTTGCGGTAATTAACGATGAGATCGCACTCACTGCCTCCGCAGATATTCGGTTTGTAAGACCGGTTCATTTAGGAGAGAAGTGTATTGCTAAGGCATATGTTCGTTCGATGCCGGAACAGAAGGGAAAGGCAAAAGTAGAAGTGTTCGCTTATGTTGGAGAGGAAATGGTGTTTCAAGGAAACTTCGTCATTTACCGATCTGCAAGACAAGATAGCGAAGAGGGAGGTAATCATCATGAGGATCGTCATTGATGCAATGGGAGGCGACAATGCACCAGCTGCAAGTGTAGAAGGTGCCCTTCTTGCTGCTAAGGAATGGAAAGATACAGAGATTGTACTTGTCGGAGACGAAACAGCAATTGCGCCTTATCTTGGGAATGAACGGCCAGTGAATTTGACTGTTCAGCATGCATCTGAAGTGATTACGTCTGATGACGAACCTGTCAGAGCTGTTCGCCGCAAGAAAGACGCTTCGATGGTCGTTGCAGGACGAATGCTTCGTGAAGGCAGTGCAGATGCGATGATCTCAGCTGGCAATACAGGTGCGCTGATGACAACAGGGCTGCTCGTAGTAGGCAGAATGCATGGGATTGAGAGACCTGCCCTTGCTCCTATGATTCCAACCATTGATGATAAGGGAATGCTTGCGCTTGATCTTGGTGCGAATATGGATGCGAAACCAGAGCATCTTGCGCAGTATGCACTTATGGGAAGTATATACCGTCAGAAAGTCCAAGGTATTGAGCGCCCGAGAGTGGGACTTCTGAATGTGGGTACAGAACCGGGAAAAGGGAATGAACTGACGAAAGTTGCCTACCCTCTTTTGGAGAAACTGCCGATTCATTTTATTGGAAATGTAGAAGCAAGAGATATTCTTATGGGAACATGTGATGTACTCGTCTGTGACGGTTTTGCAGGTAATATACTGCTGAAATCGGTAGAAGGCGCAGCGGGTGCTATTTTTGCTCTCTTGAAAGAACAGTTTTCTTCTTCACTGAAGACAAAACTGGCAGCAGCAATGCTTATGCCGGAACTGCGCAGTCTAAAAGGAAAACTGGATTACAAAGAACATGGCGGTGCACCTTTGCTTGGACTTAGCCGTCTTGTTGTTAAGAGTCATGGTTCAGCAGATGCAAACGCAATTAAGAATGCCGTTCGGCAGGCTAGAATAGCGATTGAGAATCAGCTGGTTGAAAGTATATCTAAGGAAATTACAGGGAAGTGAGTGACATGATGAATACACATTTGCGTCCAGTCGGTGTCATCGGTACAGGTAAATATGTACCTGAACGTATTTTGACGAATCAGGATATGGAAAAAATGATGGATACGAATGACGAATGGATCGTTTCTCGTACAGGGATTCGGGAACGTCATATTGCAGCACCTGAGCAAGCTACGTCTGATCTAGCTTTTGAAGCCGCAAAAGCAGCGGCTGCATCTGCAGGCATTAAGCATGAAGACATTGAACTGATTATTGTTGCAACGGTAACACCAGACAGTGCTTTTCCATCTACAGCTTGTATTTTGCAAGATAAACTTGGTGCAAAAGGAGCGGCTGCATTTGATCTGTCCGCAGCGTGTTCCGGATTTGTATATGGCCTGGCAACGGCAACAAGTCTTATCCAAACGGGGATGTACAACAATGCACTCGTAATAGGTGCGGATTGTCTCTCTAGAATTACAGATTATACAGACCGTAACACAAGTGTCCTTTTTGGAGACGGCGCTGGAGCTGTAATCCTGGGCGAAGTACCTGAAGGTCGCGGATTCAAGTCGTTTGACCTTGGAGCTGAAGGAGCAGGTGGTTCGCTTCTGAACTTGCAAGCAGGTGGTTCTAGATTGCCAGCTTCAGAAGAGACGATTGCGAATAAACAGCATTATATCTACATGAACGGAAGAGAAGTCTTTAAATTTGCGGTTCGCGTAATGGGAACAGCTACGATTGATGTACTAGCAAAAGCTGGACTCGGAAAAGAAGATGTAGATCTTTTCATTCCTCATCAGGCTAATATTCGTATTATCCAATCTGCCATGCAGCGTCTTGAGCTTCCAGAGGAGAAGGTAGTTATTAATGTGGACAAGTATGCGAATACTTCTGCAGCATCCATTCCTCTCGCACTCGTTGAAGCAGCGGAAGAAGGCCGAATGAAACCGGGCGATAAAGTACTGATGGTTGGTTTTGGCGGCGGATTGACTTGGGGAGCTTCGGTTCTCGTTTGGTAATCAATGAAATGATTCAGCTATTATAATTTATTTATATTTTTTTATTTGACTCTAGTAATTGGACGAAAGGAGTTTTGAATCTAGTATGGGTAAAATTGCTTTTGTATTTCCTGGACAAGGTTCCCAGTCTGTAGGAATGGCAAAAGATGCATACGATCAGGTAGACGCATCCCAAGCTATTTTTAAACAAGCAGATGAAGCACTTGGATTTTCGCTCAGCACGTTAGTGTTTGAAGGTCCAGATACGGATTTGAAACAAACAAAAAACACCCAGCCTGCACTATTGACAGCGAGTATTGCACTTTATGAAGCATTGCGGGAAAAAGGCATTACCGCCGATTATATGGCAGGTCACAGCCTTGGTGAATATAGCGCGCTTGTTGCATCAGGCGTTATTTCGTTTCAAGATGCAGTATCCATTGTTCGTGCAAGAGGAACATTTATGGAGGAAGCAGTACCTGGCGGCCGCGGTGCCATGGCAGCGGTCCTTGGTGCAGAAAGAGAAGCTCTGGCTGAACTCTGTGCTAAGATTTCTTCGCAAGGGGAGGACTACTTGGTTGAACTGGCGAATCTTAATTCACCAGGACAAATTGTTGTCTCCGGCTTACAGGATGGTGTAAATGAAGTTGTTCAGCGTGTAAAAGAAGCAGGAGGAAAAAGAGCGATCCCTCTTGTTGTCAGCGGGCCTTTCCACACCTCTCTGATGAAAGGTGCGGCAGAGAAGCTGCAAGAACGCTTAGCTCAAGTTACACTGCATGATGCAGCTGTTCCTGTTATTGCTAATGTAACTGCAGAACCGGTGACAGACGCAGAGAAGATTAAGAATCTTCTAGTCGAACAAGTTTATTCCTCTGTTAAATGGGAAGATACAGTCGTATATCTTGTAAAACAAGGCGTGGATACTTTTATCGAGATTGGCCCTGGTAATGTGTTAACAGGTCTAATTAAGAAAGTAGACAAGTCCTTGAAGCTTTATAATGTAAACAATTTGGAAAGCCTGAATGTATTGGCTGCTGAACTTTCTTAAACATCTAAGTTTGATGATACTTGAGGAAAGGAGGTACACAAGAGATGTCTATATCACTCAAAGGTCAAATTGCTCTTGTTACAGGTGCGTCTAGAGGGATTGGACGCAGTATCGCCCTTGCCTTAGCTGAAGCGGGCTGTCATGTTGCTGTGAATTATGCAGGTAACGAGGCTGCTGCTGCGGAAGTGGTGAAGCTGATTGAAGCAAAAGGGGTTCAGGCGATCGCGGTGAAAGCGAATGTCGGGATTACCGCAGAAGCTGACCAAATGGTGAAGCAAGTCATCGAACAATGGGGAAAAATCGATATTCTGGTGAACAATGCTGGAATTACAAGGGATAACCTCATTATGCGAATGAAAGAGGAAGAATTCGACCAAGTTATTGAGACGAATCTAAAAGGCGTGTTCAATTGTCTAAAAGCGGTAACTCGCCCTATGATGAAACAACGCTATGGCCGAATTATTAATATATCTTCTGTTGTCGGTGTGTTAGGGAATGCAGGACAGGCCAATTATGTGGCTGCGAAAGCAGGAGTTATTGGTCTTACCAAATCTTCAAGCAGAGAACTGGCTTCTCGTGGAATTACGGTAAACTGTGTTGCACCCGGTTTTATCCAAACAGAAATGACACAGGAGTTATCTTCTGATATTGTAGAGGGCATGATGACAAATATTCCGCTTGGTAGATTGGGTCAGCCAGAGGAAATTGCTGGGGTTGTTACTTTCCTTGCATCCGAGGCGGCTTCCTATATGACAGGACAAACACTGCATGTTGATGGCGGAATGTATATGTAACCTGCCTAATTCTTCTAGTCGTAGAAAACTTTCTATAAGACGCTATGAAGAGAGACATGTAGGGTCTATGGCATTTTACTAGTTATTCTCGTATAATACGAAAGAGGAGGTGAACCGGAAATGTCCGACGTATTGGAACGCGTAAAACGCATCGTAATTGATCGTTTAGGCGCTGATGAAGCTGAAGTAACGTTAGAAGCATCATTCAAAGATGATTTGGGTGCTGACTCTCTAGACGTTGTTGAATTGGTTATGGAACTCGAAGATGAGTTTGATATGGAGATCTCTGATGAAGATGCAGAGAAAATTACGACCGTAGGTGAAGTTGTAAACTACATACAATCACATACCTAAGTCACCCTGGAAGTCCCGCGCTTGCGCCTATCGCATAGGCGGGACTTCTTCTCCTAATTGCACCATAAGGCTTAAGGCCAACAAGAAGCCCATTTTATAGGTGTTTGTTATCTGACACATGTATAAAATGGGTTTCATTACATTAAAATCTGTTAACTAGCGTAACGCTCGGCGTTATGCAGTCGATATAGAGGTGAATTTGATTTGAGTCGTAGAGTTGTAGTGACAGGTATGGGTGTCATGACCCCAATCGGGAAAAATCTAGATGAATTATGGAACAGCTTGATGGAAGGCAAATCTGGAGTTTCCCTGGTGGAAGCTTTTGACGTAACCGACTATAACACCAAGATTGCTGCATCCATTAAAGATTTTAATCCTGAAGATTATATGGAGCGGAAAGATGCTCGTAAAATGGACCGTTTTGTCCAGTTCGCAGTTGCTGCTGGCTCGATGGCTTTGAATGATAGCGGACTTCAAATTGGTGAGAATATTGATGCTGAGGATATTGGAGTTTCTGTAGGCTCTGGTATTGGCGGTCTTGGAACTTGGGAAGATCAACATAACATTCTTCTTGAAAAAGGACCCAAACGAGTGAGTCCTTTCTTCATTCCGATGATGATCGCAAATATGGCTTCTGGACAATTGTCTATCTCACTTGGTGCAAAAGGTCCGAATACAACACAAGTAACGGCATGCGCAACAGGAAGTCATTCCATTGGCGATTCTATGCGCATGATTCAGCGTGGTGACGCAGAAGCAATGATCTGCGGCGGTGCGGAAGCAACTATTCGTCCAACAGGGATGGCAGGGTTTAACTCGATGCGTGCGATGTCTACACGCAATGATGAGCCCGAAAAAGCAAGCCGTCCATTTGATATCGACCGTGATGGTTTTGTAATGGGTGAAGGAGCTGGAATTCTTATTTTGGAATCACTGGATCATGCTCTTGCTCGCGGTGCTCGCATTTATGGTGAAGTGGTAGGATACGGTTTGTCAGCTGACGCAAAACATATGACAGATCCAGATCCAGACGGCGGTGCACGCAGCATGAAGATGGCGATGAAGGATGCCGGAATTCAGCCAGATCAAATCGATTACATTAATGCACACGGAACATCAACACCGGTTGGTGATAAATCCGAGACAAAGGGAATCAAGATGGCACTCGGCGATCATGCCTATAAAGTCGCAGTGAGTTCTACAAAATCAATGACAGGTCATATGCTTGGTGCTGCTGGTGGTGTAGAAGCGATCATTTGTGCACTAGCCCTGAAGAACCAAACGATTCCTCCAACGATTAACTTGGACAACCCAGATCCGGAATGTGATCTTGATTATGTACCAAATCATCCGCGTGAAGCGAAACTTAATTATGTGCTTTCCAATTCCTTTGGATTTGGCGGTCACAACGCAACTGTAATTCTCAAAAAATATGAATCATAAGGGGTCAGTTCGATTGAATGCAGATCTGAAACAATTAGAGCGCAAACTTCAAATCGAGTTTAACAACCGTCCGTTGTTAAAACAGGCCTTTACCCATGCTTCGTATGTGAATGAACATAGATTCAGTCACAGTCAGGATAATGAAAGACTTGAATTCCTGGGAGATGCTGTACTGGAACTCACGGTATCGGAGTTTTTGTATAATGAACATCCAAACCGTCCAGAAGGCGAATTGACAAAGATGAGGGCAGCTCTTGTACGAGAGCCCTCACTCGTCAAATTTGCTGAAGCATTGGATTTTGGCAAGTACGTTTTTTTGGGTAAAGGAGAAGAACTTACAGGGGGAAGAACCCGTCCTGCACTTTTAGCCGATGTTTTTGAATCGTTTATTGGTGCCCTGTATCTTGATCAGGGTTTAGATACGGTCAAGAAGTTTTTAGATAAACATATATTTGCCGGTCTTGTGATTGAAGGAGAACTCGCTCTTACCGATTTCAAGACAGAACTTCAAGAACTTACGCAACATCATAATATGGGTGTACTTGAGTATCGGATTGTGGAAGAGAGAGGACCTGCTCATGAGCGGGAGTTTGTCTCAGAGGTATATATGGGTAGCCAGAGACTCGGCCGAGGTACGGGTCGATCGAAAAAGGAAGCAGAGCAAAAAGCAGCTCAGCTTGCTTTGAACACATTGAAACTTCCTTAAAGATGGTTTGCTTATACGTGAACCTGAATTTTGACAAACGAAGAGCAAAGAGCAGCCCGCTTAAGTATGAAGTATCTTGCTGAACATGGGGGATGGACTGCTTTTTGCTCTTCTTTTTGTTGAATGAAGTTTAGATCAGCTTCCCTAGGGATGAACGCAGCTAGATCTGTGTTCTTCCTTAGGGAAGGCATGGACTTCATAGGATGTTTCACCTAAAATAAAGAACGGATGTACATACCCGTTTATGGACCGTGGTAAGGCATGGAGGTGTCAAGATAGATGTATTTAAAACGTATAGAGCTGTCCGGCTTTAAATCGTTTGCTGATCGTACGGAGATGGAGTTTGTTCAGGGTATAACCTCAGTAGTTGGCCCCAACGGGAGTGGGAAGAGTAATATTTCCGACGGCATTCGCTGGGTACTGGGTGAACAGAGCGCTAAGTCACTCCGCGGGGGCAAGATGGAAGATATTATTTTTGCCGGAAGTGATACGCGAAAAGCAGTTAATTTTGCTGAAGTTTCTTTAACATTGGATAACCAAGATCAGGCACTCGCACTTGATTTTGGTGAAGTTACGGTAACTCGCCGTGTTCATCGAAGTGGAGATAGTGAGTATTTTATAAACAAACAACCATGCAGGTTGAAAGATATTACAGAGCTGTTCATGGATACAGGGATCGGAAAAGAAGCCTATTCCATTATCGGCCAGGGCCGTATAGAAGAAATTCTGAGTACACGTTCTGAAGACCGTCGTGGGATTTTTGAAGAGGCTTCTGGTATTGTGAAATACAAGTCTCGTAAAAAAGATGCAGTCCGCAAGCTGGATGATACGGAGCAGAATTTACTGCGTATTCACGATCTTGTGACAGAACTTGAAGATCAGATTGGTCCCCTCAGGGAACAGTCCCAAAAAGCGCTTCATTATAAAGAATTGAAAAATGAACTTAAGGAAAAAGAACTTTCCTTGTACGTATATCAAATTGAGCAAATTCATTCCTCGTGGAGTGAGGCTAATGAACGTCTAGTTACACTTAAAGAAAAACAGCGCGAATTATCGGCGATCGTATCGAATCACGATGCAATTCTTGAACAGGATCGTACAGAGCTTCGTGAAGTCGAAGCGGCTGTGGAACGTCTTCAAGGAGAACTGCTGCACTATAGTGAAGCAACAGAGAAAAGTGAAGGATATCGTGAGCTTCTAAAAGAGAGATTAAAGAACCTGTTAGCTAACAAAGAACAGTTGCTAAACTCTCTGAGTGGAAGTGAAGAGCGTTATGCGGAACGTGAACAGGAGCTCGACAACTTCAGACTCAAACTATCGCTGCTTGAGCAAGAACTTGCTGAACTGCGGGAGACTTTATCTGCGGAGGAAGCGAAGCTTGTTGGTGTAACGGGTGGAATCAGCCAGGAACAAGAAGAAAGCCTAAAAGGTAATCTTCTCGAGCTGATGAATCAGATGGCGCAGGCGCGTAACGAGATTCGTTATGCGGATCAGCAAAAAGAAGCGATTGAGCGTCGTTTAAACCGTGCTGATGAAGAATCGGATAAGTGGGAAGAAAAAAGAGATGAACTGCAAAAACGGAAGAGCCTGCTTGAGCAGAACATCCAAAAGTTACAGAAGGAAATCACCTCATTACGTACAGGATATATTTCAGAGAGTGAACGATATCATTCTCTTCAAAAACAGTATTCTGAAAGTCAGTCGACCATAAGGAAATGGGAACAGAAACGAGAAGCCCAAGTTTCAAGACGCGATACAATGAAGGAAATGCAGGATGATTTTGATGGCTTTATGACCGGTGTCAAAGAGGTGCTTAAAGCTTCTCGTAAAAACGTCTTGCAAGGGGTTCACGGTGCGGTCGCAGAACTCATCAAAGTACCTGAAAAAATCGAACTGGCAGTTGAAACGGCGATGGGAGCTTCACTACAGCATGTGGTTATGGAAAATGAAGCTGTGTCACGCCAAGCGATTTCTTTCCTAAAACAGCGTCAGCTTGGTAGAGCTACCTTCTTGCCGCTGGATGTTATTCGTCCGAGAACGATTGGCGCGGCTGATCGTGCAGTCGCCCAGGCGTTAGATGGGTTTGTCGGGATCGGTGCGAGTCTAGTTGAATATCATTCCAAGTATGAAGCTATTGTAGGCAGCTTACTTGGTAATGTCATCATTGCAGAACGCCTGGAGGATGCGAACCGTATTGCGGCGAAATGCCAGTATCGTTACCGTGTTGTTACTTTAGATGGCGATGTGGTTAATGCGGGAGGTTCGATGACGGGAGGAAGTCAGCACCGTAAAAATAGCAGCCTGCTGTCTCGTAAACGCCAGCTCGATCAGCTGGATCTAGATATTCAGGAAACGGAAAATCAAATCAGCAAACTCCTGCGTGATCAGGAAGAGATCAAAGTACAAACGGATCAATGTCAGATTAGCCTGGACACCCTCCGTCAAAACGGAGATGACAAACGGTCTGAGGAACAACAAGCATCTCTGGAGTTAAAGCAGCTCGAGCATGAACTGGGTCATGTTCTTACTCAGGTCGAAGCTGCGGGCCAAGAGAAAACAGGATTTGCAGATGAAATAAAAGAACTGGAACAGACACGTGCTAAAGCAGCTGAGAACTTATCCAAGCTGGAGGATGAGGAGAAAGCAACGCATCAGGCGATCCATGCAGCTGAATTCGCTCGTAAGGCGAATGAGTCTGCCAAGGAAGAGCTTCAAAACTCGCTTACTATTTTAAAAGTGAAGGAAGGTAAGCTGGATCAGGAAAGGTTCTCCCTTGAAGAGCAGGTACGCCGGCTTGAACGTGAGTATCAAAATGTGGATAAAGAACGATATCGCAATCGTACGCTTCTTGCTTCGGTTGAAGCTGACCTCAAAACGAATGAAGAGGAAAGTATTAAGCAGACAGAAGCACTCAATCAGTACAAACTGAAAAAAGAGGAAGCTTCAAGAGAGCTTGATTTGAAACGTACTTCTCGCAGTCAGCTCATTAAAAAGCTTGAACAGGAAGAGAATGAGACAAGGGAACAGCGCCTCAGTCTCAAGACTTGCGAAGACGAGCTGAGAACAACCGAAATTAGCGTGAATCGTTTGGATGTTGAGCTGGATAATATTTTGAAAAAGCTGAATGATGAGTACGAGCTAACGTACGAGCTGGCTAAACAGAACTATGATATTCCTGAAGATATCGAGGGAAGCAAGGCTGATGTACAGCAGCTGAAACGAAATATCCAAGCGCTTGGTGAGGTGAATCTTGGTGCAATTGAGGAATATGAACGTGTGAATGAGCGTTATACCTTCCTTAGTGAACAGAAAGAGGATCTAACGCAGGCGAAGACGACACTCTATCAAGTCATCAAAGAGATGGATGATGAGATGTCGAAACGATTTAAAACGACGTTTGATGCGATTAAACGGGAATTTGGCACGGTATTCTCCAAGCTGTTTGGCGGGGGACGTGCAGATCTCGTCTTGATTGATCCGGATAAACTGCTGACTACAGGGATCGACATTGTTGCTCAGCCTCCGGGTAAAAAACTTCAAAATCTTCAGCTTCTATCTGGAGGGGAGCGCGCACTGACCGCGATGGCTTTGTTGTTTGCCATTTTGCATGTGAGGCCTGTTCCTTTCTGTGTACTAGATGAAGTAGAAGCTGCACTTGACGAAGCGAACGTGGTTCGTTTTGCCCAGTATTTACGCGAGTTCTCTGAACAGACGCAGTTTATCGTTGTAACTCACCGTAAAGGTACGATGGAAGAAGCCGATGTTCTGTACGGGGTAACGATGGAAGAAGGCGGAGTGTCCAAGCTCGTCTCTGTCAAACTAGAAGATGAAGAAGCGGTTATCGCATAACTACAGCACGTATTTTTGAGGTGGAGGGAACGTATGAGTTTCTTTAAAAAATTAAAAGAGAGTATTTCAACCAAAACAGAAACGGTCACAAATAAATTTAAAGATGGCCTGGAGAAAACACGGAAGGGCTTTGTTGAAAAGGTATCTGACCTTGTGATTCGCCGCAAAAAAATCGATGAGGAATTCTATGAAGAATTGGAAGAGATTCTTATCGGTGCGGATGTAGGAGTTAACACAGTGATGGACCTGATCGATGATCTGAGAGTAGAAGTGAAGAAACGCAAGATCGAAGATGCTGCGGAACTTCAGCCTGTACTTTCCGAGAAACTGACAGCTCTGCTTCGGTCGGAACAAGACAATGCGCTGAACATGAACAAAGATGGGATTACCGTTATTCTCTTCGTAGGGGTTAATGGTGTTGGTAAAACAACGACGATTGGTAAACTCGCACACCGCTTCAAACAGGAAGGTAAAAAAGTAATGCTTGCTGCGGGGGATACATTCAGAGCAGGTGCGATTGAACAACTGGAAGTTTGGGGAGAACGTGCCGGAGTAGAAGTTGTCAAACAACAAGCCGGATCAGACCCTGCTGCAGTTATGTACGACGCAGTGAAAGCAGCAAAACAGCGGAATGTGGATGTACTCTTGTGCGATACTGCGGGACGCCTTCAGAATAAATCAAACCTGATGGAAGAGCTCAACAAAATCTTCCGTGTCATTCAGCGCGAGATCCCAGGTGCTCCGCATGAAGTACTTATGGTGCTTGATGCTACAACTGGGCAAAATGCGCTTAGTCAGGCTAAATTGTTTGGTGAGAAGAGCGGGGTGACCGGACTTGTCCTAACGAAGCTGGATGGTACAGCAAAAGGCGGTATCGTCATTGCCATTCGTCAGGAGATGGACATCCCTGTGAAACTGGTCGGTCTTGGAGAGAAAGCGGATGATCTGCAGCCATTTGATTCTGATCAGTTTGTTCACGCTCTATTTGCGGGACTCATTCAAGAAGAAACCGAAAAAGATAAAGAAGAGTAGAATCTGTATAAGGCAGAATTTTATTTTTCGCATACAAAAAGAGATCGGACTCCAATGAAGGAGCCGATCTGGAGACTGCAGGCAAACTAGCTTAAACTAGTTTGCCTGCAGTCTTTTTTATTTTATATAGCTAGGCAGCAAGAATACGGATGAGTTCCACAGATGAAAGGGGTACAAACGCAAGATCTCCCGGAGGTCCATAAATAATAGGAGGAACGCGGAGGATCAGCGTCGTTTCATCGACAGATACCAAGATACCATCTAAATAATCATTCGATGTTAGGATTTCAACTTCACTCCCTAAGAAGCCGCGAACCATATCTCTGAAATTCATCAATCATTCTCCTTTACGATTTCAATTTTTAGCTTGCTTCTTTTTATTTCATTCGATGCTCATGCTTATTGGGCTACAGATATATTGTTATAAGGAATAATAACGATATCCCCCGTGTTTTCACGGATTTCGACGGCATCGACTCCCGCGGCAAGAACGGTACCGATAACCGTAATGCTTGTCGTACTAATACTGATATTGCGACCTGTCTGGGATTCGAAAAAGGTTTGCAATTCTGGATTTACGGTAAGCCCGGAGCGAACCTCAGATTCCAGTTGAGATAACCTGTCCTGCAGTAAATCCGCTTTAGTTGTTAGTTCCTCTACTCGTTTTTTGAGTCGCTGAATCTGTGCCGCAAGCCGGCGGCGATGACTAAATAGAAACCACATGGGTTTAGCCTCCTTGATTTCATTGTTAAATTTTTATGGTTTGTTCAAGGTCTTGAACAAGCTGCTTCAGTTCTGCTGTGCTCTCTTGTTCTGCCCTGCGTATAAGCGGTAAATTGGCCTGTACTTCAGCCGGACCATCTGTAAGAAAACGCTCGATCAAAGGATCTAGCGAAGTAAACGGCACAGAATAGTCACAATAGTAATGTTCCAGATGAAAACGGCTCAGCAAATGTTTGACCTTGCCCATTTTGCTCATAGAAAGAACAGGTACACCTGCCCGCAGGGCAACTAACGCGGGGTGAAGTTTATAACTGATTAAATAATCCATAGACTGGATGATGTTGTAGGTGAGGTCGATTTCCAGCAGAAGAGAGATCGTTTGGATGGATGCCTGAGGATCCATTTCTTTGATCGTTTGTTCAAGTCTTTTACAAGTGCTGTAATCAGAAAAACGGTTATTTGGATGGTTGACCACAGGGATAAGAACAATATGATAATTTTCGCGACTTAGTCTTAGAAGCAGGCGGGTCATTTCTTCGAAAGGGAATGCAGGGTAAGAGAAGAGGCAAACCCCGATCGTTTTTTTAGATGAAAAACGCTGTATTGGAAACGGATGCTCCTGGTAAGCAAATACGATATCCTGAGCTACCTCAGGATGATCATGAAATCCCCCAATTCCGGCAAGCTCTGCTGACGTTTTGTCTCGAAAAACCGCTCTTTTTGCATGTTGAATATATTCACGGTGTCTATCGATCTCTTCCTGAGGCCATGTTTCCGGCGGATACGTATCGACAATGCCCACTCCGTATAACCACATCGGATGTTGCTGCAACACTTTAGGAAAATAATAATTACTGAATTTATAAGGTGTAATGAGGTCTCCACCGCCAATGATGACAGCATCCACCTCACGAGGGTCGATATAACCGTTCCAAGGAAATAGATGATGTCTGTAAAAGGCTTGTTGTAACGTTCTTAAAAACAGATCATCTCCGAAATTACCCATACCGTAGTAACCGCTCGCTGCGATTCTCATGAGGATTCACCTCCTTTTTCATGAAGAAACCGGTTTTGCTTCCATGCTTTATAGTGGTGTAGATGCTGCTGACTGACGCTTCTTGTATGAACAACTCTGTGGTAGACAATCTCTTCTGTTTTAGCAATTTCATATTTAGTAAGCAGCTTCCTACAGACTTCTATATCTTCAAAAACTCTGCCATAGGGGCCCTCGTATTCCGTCCATCCCCTTACGGATCTCAGGTGTTCAGTACGATAGATTCTAGGTACGGGTGGGTAGGCATGGGTATCTGTCTCGAGTGTCCCTTCAAAGGTAGATTGACCGCGCAAGCTAATATGACCATTCCTGCTTCTTCTCCATACAAGGCTTGTTCCCGTACCAAGGGCAGCGCAGGGATTCTGTTCCATCAGACGGATGAGCGAATGAAGAGCGCCTGGAGGGAGCCAGTCGTCTGCATCTAGTTCTAGAACATACGTACCAGTAGCTTCATGGAGCAAGTCATTGAGTACAAAGGCTTTTCCTCGATTTGCAGCATAGCGAAGTATCCGGATCCGAGGATCATGATCCATTGCAGATGCTTTCTCAGCGGTTTTGTCTGTGGAACCGTCGTCTCCGATCAGTAGTTCGAAGTTAGGATAACTCTGCGCTAAGACGGAGCGAATGGACCAGCCAATGGAAGATTCCATATTGTGTACACTAAGCAGAATACTCACAAGTGGAAAAGAGGATTCTAAACGGCTCTTATGAACATGAAGCTGTTGAACAGAGAATGGGACAGTCCGCTGTATAACCGGAAGTATGGAGTCGTGAGAGGGGTCTATTTTGAGTGCAGGGGTCAGAGGCGTGTCAGTGAACGTATGATTTTGATTTTGCAGATATAGGTATTTGCATGCGGACCTTGCTTGACATAACTGTTGCAGTTCCCAGGCTAACCAGTGGGCAGAAGGCAGGGGGGCGAGTGTTAGATTAGAGGCCGGAATAAACAGGCTTCTCCGAAAGAAGAAATAATTAGGTCTGCCAGGCACAGCATAAACGACGCACTGAACCTTGCTGGGCAGGTGAATAAGTATATGGCATAGCTTAATCTCTTGAGTGGTAGAGAGGTGGGCTCCTTGATTAGACCATAACAGCCATTCTGCACAGGGATGCTGTTCAAGTTCTTTACTGAGCTCCAGGAATAACTTGTCAGCACGGTATTCGGACTGTGACATGAGTGTAAAGTAATGAAGTCTCGCCATATTGTAGAAAAAGCTAGATCTTGCACGCTTACTCATAGATTCCTTTGGCAGCGAGGGTTTGACGGATGACAAAATCAGCTGCTTCCCCTCTTTGGGTCCAGCGGTTTTCTCTGGCGTATGCAATTCGGGCCAATCTTGCAGAAGGGTCTTCTGGTTCATTCAGCATCTTTCCTAATTTAGTGATGAAATCTTCATGTGTGGTCGCAGTCGTGACATGTGGTTCCATGTGAATACATTCCGGCAGTGCGGTGGACAACACTTTTACGCCAGTTGCCATATATTCGTAAGCTTTCACAGGATTCGTTGCCAGAGTGATGGGATGATATAGGAAAGGGATAACAGCAACGTCGATATGCTGTAAATACCACTTTAATTCATGATGGGGTTTTTCACCTAAAATGTGTACGTTGGGGAGAGACTTATATCCTGGTATATCTCCATAAGGAGCACCAATGGATACAAACTGTACACTCGGATACCTTTCTGCGGACTTAGCAAAAAGTTCATGATCCACCCAATAAGCCCATGCTCCAATATAAGCTACAACAGGCCCGCTCGGAAGATCATGTGGTCTAGGGACGGAGTCTGCATCAAACATGCTTGAATCAGCACCATTCGGGATAAGGGTAATTGGCTTTTCCGGGTATGCCAGTGACAAGCGCGTTCGGATGGTCTCCGCGGTGGCCACTAAATGATCTGATGATTCTACCATGCGATGCTCGTACCTCGCCCAGTGTGGAAATTCATCACAGCAATCATAAATAACCGCATCCGGATCATATAAAGCAAGCAGTCTCGTTCTTTGTTTGGCCCAGGTGGTCCATACGACAACAGGATGATCTTTTCGTAGCTTGGCTAAGTGTCTTTTTACAAAAGCATGATGATCCGTAAACAGATGAACTCCGGGTTCGATCTCGGCGAGCCTACTTGTCATCGGGGCCAAGTTTTCAAAAAACACATGATGTCCTCTTGCTCCAAGTTCTGTCATCAGCTGTTGAGGACGCTGTTTCATGAAAGTCCAGTTCATCGTTTTGGGATAAATGATAATCGCCATGTAATCGTAATACCTCCTTTTGCAAACTCTATATCATCTTATTCGCTGATAGATTAGTAGAAACGGCAGATGACCTATTACAATGTGCGGATAATTTAATATAGAAAATAATATATTAGAGGTCTGTCCGTTTCACTAAATTGTCGACTTACATATAGAAGAAATGAAGAACACTTTTTCTCCCTTTGCAAAGGGTATAGCAGATCGTTATTTTATAGGGGGGATTTGATTACATGGAACAGAATTCAGTGCGGGTTCTCATTATTTTTGGAACTAGACCTGAGGCGATTAAGATGGCACCACTCATTAAAACCTTACAAAGAACACCAGGGATTGATCCGGTGGTTTGTGTTACCGGGCAACACCAGGAAATGCTGGGTCAAGTAATGAATGATTTTGATATCAAGCCAGACATTGAACTAAGCGTGATGAGAAATGCTCAAACGCTGCCCTCGCTCACTGCGCATTTAGTACAAGTCCTAGAACCGGTTATGCAGGAAGCTTATGATTTGGTGCTTGTTCACGGCGATACATCGACCGCTTTTGCAGCAGCTCTAACTGCTTATTACGCAAAAATACCGATTGGTCATGTGGAAGCAGGGCTGCGTACGTATGACAAATATGCACCCTATCCTGAAGAGATGAACCGGGAATGGATTGGAAGGATGGCAGATATTCATTTTGCCCCGACTCCTTTGTCTGCACGGCAGCTTGCCCGCGAGAATCGAAAACAGCATGTCTATGTAACAGGTAATACTTCTATTGATGCGCTGAGATGGACACTTAAAAAAAATTACCATCACCCGCTTTTGGATCAAATTCAGCCGGGAAGTCGAATGATATTCATGACAATGCACAGACGCGAGAACTGGGGCTTACCGATGGAACAAGTATTTAGTGCACTTAGGGAAATGGTAAGCAGTGATAAAACAATCGAGCTTGTATTTCCAGTCCATCCGAACCCGCTTGTTAAGAATCTGGCTTATGATCTGTTAGGGGGGAAGGAGAGAATCCATCTCACGAGCCCTTTGGATGTAATAGATATGCATAATCTGATGAGTCGTTCTTATCTAATACTTACAGATTCAGGAGGGATTCAGGAAGAAGCTCCAACTTTAGGAAAGCCAGTTTTAGTGCTGCGGGAGAAAACGGAAAGACCAGAGGGAGTCAAAGCAGGGACACTGCGGTGTATTGGAACGGATTATGAAGGAGTAAAGAAAGAGACTCAGATTTTGCTCAGTAATGAAAAGAAATATAAGAAAATGGCATCTGCGAGAAACCCATATGGCGATGGTTATGCATCAGACCGAATAGCGGAGATTATTTTAAAGTATTTCAAGAAACAATAAATGGGAAAGATGAACGGCGAGGGAAATCGTAGTATACTATATGGATAGGTAACACGGTTTTGGAAAGGAATGATGGAATGGCTAACACTTACACTTATACCCGCCGGGAAGAGGTAGTAAATGCCGTAACACACGGAATTGGGGCTGTACTCAGCGTGGCAGCACTCGTGCTGCTTATTGTGGCAGCAAGCATAAACGGAACAGCATGGCATGTTGTCAGTTTTACGATTTATGGGATTTCGATGTTGCTTTTGTATTTTAATTCAACAATGGTACATGCATTAAAAGAGGGAAAAGCCAAAGATCTGTTTGAGATTTTTGACCATTCTTCTATTTATTTATTTATTGCCGGGACATATACCCCGTTTTTGCTGGTTGCGATACGCGGTACGCTGGGATGGACGCTCTTTGGGATCATCTGGGGAGTTGCTCTTTTCGGTGTCGCATTTAAAGCATTTTTTACAAAGAAATTTCTCTTTATGTCTACTTTATTTTACCTCGCGATGGGGTGGCTGATTGTACTTGCCTGGGGGCCGCTTGTAGCAACGGTACCTTATAGCGGAATTGTGTTACTGGTTGCAGGCGGGCTTATGTACACGCTCGGAACCCTATTTTATGTATGGAGAGGATTCCCTTTTCATCATGCGATCTGGCATTTGTTTGTTCTTGCAGGAAGTGTTCTTCATTTCTTCGCTATTTTTATCTATCTGACACCGCTTAGATAATCAGCTCTGAAATTACGAATAAAAGAATGATTTTCCGTAGATGAACAGCTGAAAATGAAGATTATTTACAGACGATTTGCATGAAATATGAATTATTAGAAGATGACAAGGATTTTTGCTTGACATCTTCTTTTCTTTTATGTAAGATAAAGAACGTTAATGAGTGTAAAGTGTTTTTCCTTGACGAAGGGAGTGTCCCGTATGAGTCAGGAGAATCGGCTCGAGAAGACGAACCGAATCAACTTGCTGTTTGCTTTTTATGAAACGTTGCTTACCGAGAAACAACAAACTTTTCTCAAATATTATTTTCACGACGATTTCTCATTAGGAGAGATTGCTGGGGAATTTGAGATTAGCAGGCAAGCAGTATATGAGCATATTAAACGAGCAGAGCAAGTACTGGAAACGTATGAGAACAAGCTTGGCTTACTTGATAAGCACGAACGGCGTCTATCTGATTTGGTAGAGCTGAGAGGACTTATTGCTTCAAGTGATCTTGACAGTGAGCAAAAGGAACGAATGAATACAATTGTGAACCACCTAGAGGTTCTGGAATAGGGAAGTTTCCCATAAGAAATGGACTTGAAGGAGGTGTGTTTATGGCATTTGAAGGATTAACAGCGAGATTACAGAACGTGTTCGGCAAGCTTCGAGGAAAAGGTAAAGTATCCGAAGAAGATGTGAATGATGCAATGCGCGAGGTGCGCCTTGCGTTGCTTGAAGCGGACGTTAACTTTAAGGTCGTAAAGCAGTTTATTACGAAGGTCAAAGAAAAAGCAGTCGGTAAAGAAGTGATGGATAGTTTCACACCCGGCATGGTAATCATTGATATCGTTAATAAAGAGCTGACTGAGCTGATGGGCGGAAGCCAATCCAAGCTTGCCAAAGCAAATAAACCACCAACTGTTATTATGATGGTGGGTTTGCAGGGTGCCGGTAAGACAACGACTTCCGGTAAACTGGCCAAACTGCTTCAGAAGCAGAATGCAAAACCTTTGCTCGTTGCCGCTGATATCTATCGTCCTGCTGCCATTAAGCAGTTACAAGTACTTGGAGAACAGATCAATGCTCCCGTATTCACACTCGGCGATCAGACAAGCCCGGTTGAAATTGCGAAGCAAGGTTTACAGCATGCGAAAGACAACAATCATGACTATGTCATTATTGATACAGCCGGTCGTCTTCATGTTGATGAAGAACTGATGGCAGAATTGCATCAGATCCACAGTCATGTTAATCCAGACGAGGTGCTTCTCGTTGTCGATGCGATGACAGGTCAGGATGCAGTAAACGTAGCAGAACATTTTAATACTCAGCTTTCACTTAGTGGTGTTGTTCTGACTAAGCTTGATGGTGATACTCGTGGTGGTGCTGCGCTGTCTGTTAAAGCAGTAACAGGTTGCCCGATCAAGTTCATTACGCTTGGTGAGAAACTCGATGCCTTGGAGCCGTTCCATCCAGAACGGATGTCATCCCGAATTCTTGGTATGGGTGACATGCTCTCTCTAATTGAGAAAGCACAGTCTAACATTGATGCTGAGAAAGCAAAAGAAATGGAACAAAAGATGCGTACCGCATCCTTCACATTTGAAGATTTCTTGGAACAAATGGATCAGATTAAGAAGCTGGGACCGATTGATCAACTCATGGATATGATTCCTGGGATGGGCAAGATGAAACAGACCAAAGATCTGAAAGTCGACGACAAGCAAATGGGAAGAATTGAAGCCATTGTGTTCTCGATGACCAAGGAAGAGAAACAAAATCCTGAAATCATTAATCAAAGCAGACGCAAGCGGATTGCAGCCGGCAGTGGTACAACCGTGGCCGAAGTAAACCGACTCATTAAGCAATTTGATGAGATGCGCCGTGTAATGAAGCAGTTTAGTGACATGATGGGTCCTAAAGGTAACAAAAAAGCGATGAAGCAACTCAAGAGTCTTACAGGTGGTAAAGGAATGAAATTTCCTTTCCGGTAAGTTCTCATGATGATAAATTAAATTTCATTGAAGGAGGTGAATTTTCATGGCAGTACGTATTCGTCTGAAACGCATGGGTGCTCATAAAGCTCCTTTCTACCGTATCGTGGTATCGGATTCCCGTTCCCCGCGTGATGGTCGTTTTATCGAAGAAATCGGTTACTACAATCCGATTGAACAACCAGCAGTGGTTAAAATCGATGAAGATAAAGCTTTGGCATGGCTTCAAAACGGTGCACAAGCATCTGATACAGTTCGCAACTTGCTTAGCAAAGCGGGTGTAATGAAGAAATTCCATGAGTCTAAACTACAGAAATAAGGTGCTGATAACGGAGGGTATCTATGGAACAATTAGTCGGCGTTATTGCGAAGGCTTTGGTAGATCATCCGGAAGATGTGTCGGTCCGGACGCTTGAAAAAGATCGCCTGGTTGTCTATGAACTGACCGTACATCCTGAAGATGTAGGGAAAGTGATTGGTAAACAGGGGAGGATTGCGAAAGCACTCCGTACGGTCGTCACATCGGCAGCAGTTAAGATGGATAAACGGGTTACCGTTGATATCATATCTTAAAGATATACGAAAGGGGGTTAGGATGCATTTCCTAGCCCTTTTTCGTACATGCTTATAGAATCGTATAATCGATATACAGGAGGAATTATGGCACAATTTTTTAATGTAGGTAAGATCGTGAACACACATGGAATTAAGGGTGAACTAAAAGTATTGCCGTTAACAGACTTTCCAGAGGAACGTTTTGCAAAAGGCAGCAAACTTGTTATAGATACGACGAAACAGATCATTCCTGTTGTTGTGGAATCAGCAAGATTCCATAAAAATATGTATGTCGTTCAATTTGAAGGATTCAATAATATCAATGAAGTTGAGCAATATAAAGGATCCATGCTCAAGGTTTCTGAAGAATATCAAACAGAACTTTCGGATGACGAATTTTATTTTCATCAAATTGTCGGCTGTACTGTAATTACAGATGAAGGTGAAGAACTCGGAACGGTGAAAGAAATTCTTACACCGGGAGCCAATGATGTATGGGTTGTCAAAATGAATAACGGAAAAGAGATTCTAATTCCTTATATTGATGATGTTGTACTTCATGTAGATATCAATAACAAAAAGATTACGGTTCATTTGATGGAAGGGCTTATTTAATGAAGGTAGATGTATTAACACTGTTCCCTGAGATGTTTCCTGGTGTGTTTGAGACAAGTATTCTCGGAAAAGCACAAGAAAAAGGCATTGTATCTTTACAAGCGATCAATTTTCGTGAGTATTCAGGCAATAAACACGGACAGGTAGATGATACGCCTTATGGCGGCGGTGGGGGGATGGTTCTTAAACCAGAACCTATTTTTAACGCAGTTGAAAGTATCACAGGTACAGATTTAGAGAATGGCGCGGTAGATCCTTCTAAGAAACCTCCTCGCATTATTCTGATGTGCCCGCAAGGCGAGACATTCTCTCAGAAAAAAGCTGAGGAACTCTCCAAAGAAGATCACCTGATCTTTATTTGCGGTCATTATGAAGGTTATGATGAACGAATCCGCGAGCATCTCGTTACAGACGAGATCTCTACAGGAGATTATGTACTTACTGGCGGAGAACTTCCTGCCATGGTGGTAATCGATAGTGTGGTTAGACTCCTTCCTGGGGTTCTGGGTAACGAAACGAGTGCGATCACGGACTCATTTAGCACAGGCCTCTTAGAATACCCTCACTACACGAGACCAGCCGAGTACAGAGGACATAAAGTGCCGGACGTCCTGTTATCTGGTCATCATCGTAATATTGATCTATGGCGTAGACAGCAGTCGCTTTGGCGGACATATACGCGCCGTCCAGACCTGCTTGAGCATATCGAAATGACGAAGAAGGAAAAGATATGGCTCGATCAGCAGATTCGTGAGCATGAACAAAACAATGAAGCTGAATAAGCAGGCCACTGTGGATAACTATGATTACGATAAACTAAGATACCGTTTTATGGATTGATAGAGATATATCCTTAGTTCGAGCATTATCTACTAAAATACAAAAAGAAAGGCTGCACCCATGTATATCTATTGGGTGCAGCCTTTTTCATTTTACTCCAAACTTTCATCCGGCGGATGGAGAAGGATAGATAAATCGGTACCTGTTGTTACAGTTAATCGATTCAGCTTCATTGGATTATCACCGGGTTTAACAAAACCTTGCCTTACCGAGAATGCCATACGGTAACCTTCTTCACGCAAATAATACATCATTTGTGTACTTTTATTCCCGTAGGGATATGCAAAATAAGGGGTATCAATACCGAATTCTTTCATTTGCTTCATATCTTGCTTCAGTAGTTTTGCGTCGAGACCTGCCGCGTACGTGGAACCGCATTTTTCAAAACCTTTATAGTGGAGATTATAGGTGTGGCTGTGGAACTCAAATACATCTTTGCTTTCTTCCATTTGTGCTTTCGTTAAAAAACTTTTACGAGCAGGATCAAACGGTTCATTATTTTCTTGTGTTTTACTTCCGATGATAAACACCGCTGCTTTGAAATTATATTTTTTCAAAATAGGATAGGCATAAACTAGATTATTCTCATATCCATCATCAAAAGTAATGACAACTGATTTTTTAGGCAGTGTAATTTCGCCATTAACGTATTGTTCTAGCTCTTGCAGCGTAGGAGTATAGTATCCTTCTTGGTGGAGATAATCCATACCTTCTTCAAAATCTTCTACATTCATAACCGATTTGTTGCCTGGTTCTTTATTTAACGATTTAGGAACAAGATAATGATACATAAGTACAGGAACCTGTTTAGCTTGCTGCTCAGTTACATTGTCTGCATAGGCAGTGTCTATGATGTTCTCAGAAAACTGACGATGAGACAATATAAATGATTTGTTCTTAACCATTTGCCACGAAGTACAAACCTTGTGATTAAAAGCATTTGTTGGATTTGCAACAAGTGTTGCATACAATACAATCATGGCGACCAGGACAATAGCGAGCCGGGGGCTCCATTTTTTCAAAAACTTGCGGTTCATACAGTTCTCCTTTTAAAATCATCAAAGGAACGAAGATTCCTTATTGATATCTTATTATCTTTTCTCTATCCTAAACGAGAAGGAACGCTAGAAAGTTACAAGGTTCTTACAATATAATCTTTGCAAAATAATAGAGCAGGATACTTGCAATATAATAGTACTGCATGTTATAATTATTCTGTTGTGTGGAATACGGTGGTCCTCTGTGGATGATGATGGATAACGTTGAGAGTATCCGGAAGATACATGAACACCTGTACGGAAGGAGGGAGTCATAGATGAATATCGTCCAAGCGATTACACAAGAACAACTTCGTACTGATTTGCCAAACTTTCGTCCTGGTGACACTGTAAAAGTGCACGTTAAGGTTATCGAGGGAACACGCGAACGTATCCAGTTGTTTGAAGGTGTAGTAATCAAACGCCGTGGTGGTGGAA
Organism: Paenibacillus sp. J45TS6; assembly: GCF_018403285.1. GTDB lineage: Bacteria > Bacillota > Bacilli > Paenibacillales > Paenibacillaceae > Paenibacillus. Next base: position 47,405 of record NZ_BOSJ01000006.1, read on the forward strand.
TCAGTGAGACTTTTACAGTTCGTAAAATTTCTTACGGTGTAGGTGTGGAAAGAACTTTCCCGCTTCATTCCCCAAAAATCGATAAACTCGAAGTGGCTCGCCGTGGTAAAGTGCGTCGTGCGAAGCTTTATTATCTTCGTGAACTTCGCGGTAAAGCAGCGAGAATTAAAGAAATTCGTTAATATAACGAATAACGGAAAGGGCTTGGAAACAAGCCCTTTTTGCTTTTTTTACTTTATCTTTGTTGAAATAGAAAGTTGTAACCTGTACTTATTTCTCTTACAATAGCTTGAGGGACTCTTAAGTAGATGATGTTTCCTTGGTCAAAACAGGCAACCTATTGATAAGGAAAAGGAATCATACATAAATTCGTTAAATGCGTCATTTGATGACATGGAAGGATGAGAACGAGCTATGGAGCAGGATGTACAAAATGAACGAGTGAATCCACCACAAGATGGAGATTCTAAATCAAAGAAAGTAAAAAATGAAGTTTGGGAATGGACCAAAGCGATTGCGATTGCTTTAGTACTGGTTTTCATTATTCGCTTCTTCTTGTTTAAACCATTTATTGTGGATGGTCCTTCAATGAAACCTAATTTTCATACGGGTGAAAGAGTCATTGTGAATCAGATCTTGTATGATATTAGAGAGCCGAAACGTGGAGAAGTTGTTGTGTTTCACGTTCCTTCCGAAAACCGAGATTTTATTAAACGAGTTATTGCGGTAGGCGGCGATACGGTTGAAGTTAACGGAGATGAAGTAAAAGTAAATGGGCAAGTTATCGATGAGCCTTATTTAAAGGAAGCCATTGAAGAAGCTCAGGCAGATGGCGGACAGTATAATACGTATAACTTCCCGAATGAATTTTTCCCGGATGGAAAAGTGCCTGAAGGCATGATTTTTGCGATGGGAGACAACCGTAGTAATAGTACGGACAGCCGAATGATTGGTTATGTACCGCTCGAAGATGTTGTAGGTAGAGCAGATGTAATCTTTTGGCCAATTAAAGATATTGAGTGGATTAACCACTAAGAATGATTCTGATTGATGTATAGGTTTATCAGAAATGCTGTGTAAAAGAAGGTGAATGAACTTGACTATACAATGGTTTCCCGGACATATGACAAGAGCACGTCGTCAAATTCAGGATAAACTGAAACTGATTGACGTAGTAATCGAGCTGATTGATGCGCGGTTGCCGATTTCCAGCCGAAATCCCATGATCGATGAGATTTTGCAAGGCAAACCTCGGATGATATTGCTGAATAAAGCAGATCTAGCCGATCCGGAAGTAACAGAAGAGTGGATTAAGCATTTCAAAGAAGAAGGGCATACTACCCTTGCGATTGATGCGAATACAGGGACGGGCGTAAAAGACATTCCGGCAACTGCCAAGCTTCTGTTCAAAGATAAGATCGACAGACAGATTGCAAAAGGAATCAATCCTCGGCCTATCAGGGCGTTAATTGTAGGTATTCCTAACGTCGGAAAATCGACACTGATTAACCGTATGGCAGGCCGTAACATTGCAGCAACCGGAGATAAACCTGGTGTGACGAAGGCGCAGCAATGGATTAAGGTAGCGAACAGGGAGATTGAGCTTCTGGATACCCCAGGTATTCTGTGGCCTAAATTTGAGGATCAAAATGTTGGATATCGTCTCGCCGTAACGGGAGCGATTAAAGAAGAAATTCTGAATATTGAAGATATCGCATTTTTTGCAATCAAATACCTCGTTCAGTTCTACTGGCCGGCAATGAAGGAACGTTACGGACTAGAAGAACCGCCTAAGGATATCGATAACCCGGATGAGATTGTTGCCATTATGGAAGCAATCGGACGTAAACGCGGTGCGATCATCAGCGGTGGACGAGTAGATCTTGAGAAAGCTTCCTCTATCTTATTAAGAGAACTGAGAGCGGGCAAGCTTGGACGTTTCAGTCTGGAAGCTCCATACTAAGCCATTTTACGAAATCAGCTGTGAATATAGTAGGTAGGAAAGGTCTCTGCTTTTATGCAGGGACTTTTTTTATGCCAAATTTTCATAACATATCGCTACAATGAAGAAGGTTCTCGTATAAGGTTACATATGCTATGATAATGAATACCGAGTAATACCGCGAAGGGGAAGATATGCATTGAAGAATCAGGAAATTGGCATGTTAGATTATGAGGAAGAAGAGAATAAAACGATAGATATGCTGCGCTATGAACGAGAAGCATGGGAAAGCGGAGCGGAATATATTGCAGGAATTGATGAAGTAGGAAGAGGCTGTTTGTTTGGAGATGTGGTTGCTGCTGCGGTCATTCTACCCAAAGGGCTTGTTCTTGATGGAGTGAATGACTCTAAGAAACTATCGGACAAAAAACGCGACTTGCTTTATGACATCATTATGAAAGAAGCGCTGGCCGTTGGCGTAGGGTTCTGTGATGTCGAGACGATTGATCAGATTAACATTAGACAAGCTTCCAGACTGGCTATGAAAAAAGCAGTGGAACAACTCGCCGTTGCGCCAGATCACTTACTGGTTGATGCTGAAACAGTGGATCTTCCAATTCCTCAATTATCCATCATTAAAGGGGATGCCAATAGTCAATCCATTGGCGCGGCTTCGATAATCGCTAAAGTGACAAGAGACCGGATGTGCAAGGAAGTATGGGATGAGATGTATCCGGAATACGGGATTGCCGTACATAAGGGATATGCAACGAAATTTCATAGAGAGCAGCTGCTGGCTTTAGGGGCTACCCCTATGCATCGGCGAAGCTTTCTTGGCAAAATTTTGGGTGAGCAGGAACAGCCGACGTTATTCTAATTAAGAACTCAGGTTTTTGTTTCTGTAGTAGAAGGTAACTTTGGTTTATACCGGGGTTATCTTTTTTTAATAGCACTTAACTTCAGTGTGACCAAGGGATAACCGATAATAATGATAAAGTACCACGGTGAGACAGGGCAGAATGCAATGAAAGGGGAATTACTCCCATGAATATAGGACAAACCTTACGAGGGCTGTTAGGTGATTCAAAAGCAGCGGGAGGTGCAAAGTCGCTCGAATTAAAAGAAGGACAGGTGGTTCGGGCGAGCGTTGTACAGGTATCCTCAGATCAAAAAGAAGCGGTCCTTCAAATTAAAGGAGTTCAAATACGAGCTGCACTAGATACACCTATGAAAGCCGGAGATACCGCCATACTCCAGGTAGGTTCCCCGAATAAAGACGGCATGCTCGTGATGAAGCCGTATGAAGGAACACTTGCATCTGCATCACCCGGCACAATGACCGATCTCTTAAGTTCGCTTAAGCTGACTGATACAAAAGAAAACAGGCAGCTGCTGATTGCGATGCAACAAAGCGGTATTCAGCTTACGAAAGAAAATGTGACAAGCGTGCAGAATACGATGGCGGCGAAGCCCGAAAATATAAAATTAGGGGAATGGATGAACTCAGTAAGTCTTGCTATGCAGCGAGGACTTCCCGTTACCGGAACGAGTGTTCAAAGTCTCCATATGGCTTTGTATGGTCCTTCGCTGGATCAACTTATGGGTGAACTTGATGGTATGCTGCAAAAAATCATTACGGCTGACGCTACGTGGAAGGGGAATACCGCCAAAACCGCGGGGATCGTAGACGGGAATCGAACCCCATTCCCAGGTTCTGAGATGCCGTTTCGTCCTGAAACGAAAGCAGAGAATGGTAGTGGGAATGTTAGTATGACGGAAGGTAAACGAGGAATGGTGACCTCTGCCGAGTATGGTGTTACGAGTCTTCGTGCTGAAAGTGCTGCAGGTAGCGCGGCAACACCGCTAACGAATGGAGATCTTGATTCTAAAACTGCAGGAATGGGTGCAAAGAATACGAGTGATCTAAGTTCTGTTGCTACAGGAGAACAGACTGCAAGTGAATCGGAAGGAATGACGAGTTCTAAAGTAAATACACAAGACAGCGGATTAAAGGGTAGCGGAAATATACAGAGTATGGGTATCAAAACAGGTGGCAGTGAGGAACAGAATCAGGCTCCTAAGAATGCAGCTGCTAGTGAGGGAAATGATCAGGTTCATGGCGGCGAAAATGCAAGCAAGAAAAATTTAGGCGGAGATTCTGTGGTAAAAGATACGAAGTTTGTATCCCTATCTGTATCCGCATCGAGCGAAAAAGAGCAGTTCGTAAACAGGCCTGCAAACGCAGGAACTGCAGATCAGGGAGAGGCGGAGCTAATTCCTGCTCGCTCAGCAGCTGTGCCGCCTGGGCCTGAACTGGCGCGGCGCGTGACAAACCTGCTGCAGGAACTGCAGGCAGCGCCGCAAATCCAACTGGCCGGTGAGAACTCGGCCAGCAAAGCTGCTGCGGTGCCAGGCACGCCGCAGCAGGGACAGGGTGCTGATGCACAGCCAGCACCCGGGCACACGCCAGCCGCCACGAGTGATGACTCGTGGGTGGGGCGTGTGCTGAAGCTGCTCGGTGCGGAGCACGAGCAGCAGATTGTGCGCGGGACATTGCCTTCTCCCGCGCAGAGTGGGGTGGCCGCAGCAGAGCAAGCGGACACACTGAAGGGCCTGCTGCTGCAAGCAGAGGCAAGTGCAGAACTTCCGCCGGCTGTGAAAGAGACGGCTGGGCAGCTTGTGCACTTACTTACAGGGCATCAGCTGCTAATGAATACAGACCGGACTGCTCCCTTTGCCCAGATGAATTGGTTCATCCCGTTAAACGGAGCAGACGGGCAAGTGACGGCAAATGTGCAAATCGAGTCTCGGCGCGGGCCAAGAGGTGAGCTGGATGCATCCCATTGCCGGATTTGGTTTGATCTGAATATGAAGCAGCTTGGCCCAACATTAATAGACATGCAGGTGGTTGGTAAAGTGATAAGCCTGCATATTCGTACAGATAATGAGCTTTCCGCTCGTATTTTTGAAGAAGGACATGATCAGATTGGATCACTCCTCGAGAACACAGGGTACCAGCTGTCCGTATTTCGTTCAGAAGTAGTAACAAGAGAATCCTCTTCGAGCGGTCCCGAATCAGGACTCGGGCCAAAACAGGTGCTAGATACCTATGTACCTGACTCATATAAAGGGGTGGATATGCGAATATGAAAGAGGACACCTCGCAAAAACAAGAGCAGAAAAAGGCAGTAGCTTTAAAATATACACCGGGAGAAGCAGAAGCACCGGTTGTCGTGGCAAAGGGCAATGGCACTTTAGCAGATTCAATATTAGAAAAAGCAAGAGAACATGGTGTGCCCATTCAGGAGGATGCAGCTTTAGTCGAAGTTCTCTCCAAGCTCGATTTGGATACCCAAATACCTCCCGAACTATATCAACTCGTTGCTGAAGTACTGACATTTGTCTATCAGGCAGAACAAAAAGCAAAAGTTTATACTCTTCCCGAGTAGAGAGGAATTGCGATGGATAACGGACAAGTTCCTAATAGAGCAGACTTTCGTAGTGAAATGCCCAAAGATACACGGAAAGCCAAAGGAAAAGCAGGAGAAGAAGCGGCAGCTAGGTTTTTGATAGAGGCAGGTTACCGAATCATGGAAACCAACTGGAGATGTCGAAGCGGTGAGATTGATATTATCGCTGTACTTGAGGATATGTATATTTTTGTTGAAGTTCGAAGTCGAACCGGTTCGCATCAGTATGGAACGGCTCTTGAGTCTGTCAATCATCGTAAAATAAATCAGGTGCGGCAGACTGCCGCGGTGTATCTTCAAGATCGTCGTCTTGGTAACAAGCAGATAAGGTTTGATGTGATGGGTGTTTTACTTCCTCCCGTGAATTGGTCCGAGGGGCCGGTAGAGATTAAACATATTGAGAATGCTTTCTAAGAAATTAGATTCACTTTTGTAAAGTGAAGTAATATAGAGTGAAGTAATGTAAAGTGAAGTGAAGAGCGGTATCATAGAGTTAACTGTGGACGTCCAGACCCTTGGGGAAACAACCGAGTGGGTACTGGACTTTTTTCTATTGTGAGGAATTGACTTTACAAGCATTACCAAGGTATGCTAGGGACAGTGATTTAATTGATAAACATTCTCATTATCTATGTAACTTGTGAAAAATAACTTTGAGTTTTACTTGAGGAGGAAATACGAATGAGTGATACACCTGTACAAGCAGCAGCAAAGAACTTGGACATAAAGGAAGTTATCCGTGGACGCCGTACGATTAAGAAATTTCAGGAACAACCCGTACCTGTAGAAAAGATTACGGAGTTTTTGGACACAGCTGTATGGGCGCCAAATCATAAGCTTCGTGAGCCGTGGAGATTTTTACTATTTCGAGAAGAGGGACGTCAAAAGTTATCGGAGGCCATCGCAGCTGAGATGGGTGAAGACAACAAGTTTGTGACTACGGTCCTTAATGTACCGACGATTATGCTTGTGGTTATGAAGGAAGATCCAAGGCAAGCGATCTTTGATGAAGATTTTGCAGCAACAAGTGCGCTTGTGCAGAACTTTATGTTAGCAGCTTGGGCCGAAGAGGTTGGAACTTTCTGGGTAACAAAGCCGTTCTTGTACGGGCCTAAGTTTAGAGAAACACTTGGCATTGTTCCAGGTGAGAAAATTGTAGGTATGCTCTATATCGGCTATCCTGATGTCGTGCCTAAACCACAAGAACGCACACCAGCATCTGAGAAATTAACTTTATTTAAATAAATTACAAATGAAGCCTGAATCAAGTGTAATGAGTTATGAAATTGATTCAGGCTAGTAGTTAATCGTAGGATTCAGCTATTTAACGAAGAGGAAGTTCTCTTGACAGTGACATGTCATAGGGGACTTCTTTTTGGTTTGTTTATTTATTTTTATTGTCTTTTAAAAATTGGTTTTATACAAGAAAAATGCGAACATTTGTGCTATAATTGAGATTGGTTAAGAGTGGTGGAATTCATTTTATAGATATAATCTTCGTTCTTTAGATCGATACTCTGATACGAGGTGGCATACTTTGAGCTTAACTTCGCTTATTCATACAAATAAGGACTTTCAAGAAATCATCCGTAAAGTTACACCGAAAGCAGCAGATTTTAAATCTTATTCTACGGAAGTTCCTCCCTTTAAGAAAAAATCGATACTCGCAGATTCTAATTTTACGAGCTATGTATCTGGACTCGTTCGGGTGTCTTTTCAATATATGATCAGTGCTATTTTAGCTAGGAAAAATCAAGATTCTCCTGATAAAGCCCTCAATCCGCTTGCAAGAAAAGGGTACGAAGTGATTCATGAATTCTTTTCCGATGTACCTGCGATCGATGAACTGACTCATCTTTTTGAGAGTTTCACTGGGGTTTGGGATTCATTTATAAGAGGAGAAGCGGTTTCGGAAGGAGAATTCATCCACGGAGCCTTTATGTGCAGTAAGCTCGATACGATCTACCGGCTTGGTGTACATGCGACTTTTACCAGTCCAACTGAATTTGTTCAGCAGTTTATCCATCCTCCTATGCCTGATGTAGAGAGCGACCTAAAGCTTCTATGGCAGATCTTTGAAGAACGTTTTCCTTATGAGCAAAGGACAGAAATTAAGTATTTTCCTTCCTTTGATGAGAAGCGAAGACGAGTGGGCGGAGCTTCGGCTGATTTTATGATTGGAGATACGCTGTATGATATCAAAACGACTAAAAAACACGGATATAACTGGAAAGAAGCTGCAGAACTAGTGACTTATTATTTACTGAATCGATTAGAAGGGGAGCCTTATAAAATACAAAAACTCGCTTTTTACAAAGCAAGATTTGGAGTTATAGAGTATGTGGAAATCGGCGATTTATTGAGAAAGTATGATATGGAAGAAGCTTTGAATGATCTAAGTAAATTTCAACGAAGATGGAAATAGGCTTTAGAACGTACAAGGATATGATGAAACTGTGGGGATTTGATTAAAAAGTTATCCTGCAGATCGGATATACGATATAATGAACCTTTCAAAGACAATATCTTAAATGAGCATTTTGCAAAATAACTGAATTAAATAATAACTCAAAATATAGCATGAATTGATAGGAGGACATCATCATGGCAAAATCGAAAGTACCAAAGCGGCCAACAAGAGATGAATTTGTATTAGAAGAATTAGGGAACCAGTTGTCAGAAGCCTATCAAGAAGAATCCACAATTGAAGTGACGGTATGGGCATGGGAAGAAAAAGTACGAGGGCAGATCGTAACGATGGATTCACGTACAGGCAAGGTACATATTCAGTCTGAAGAAGGGCTGTATAAAGTCCCCTTCATGGATATTATGAGAATGGATTACCCTAGAGATTAAAGATAGTCTATTATGGCACCATTCAGAACTGTAGGACAAGCCTGCTGGAACAAGTTGATGAGACAATCGAATATTATACTCTACTAACCAACCTATCTAAATTCAGATACTGAGTTGATTGTCCCTGTTACTTGAAGACTGGCGGCAGATGCCGTAACTTCATGTTGAATAATAATATGCCCGCAGAAAAATTTGCGGGCTTTTGCATGCCATTTTTGACAGGAGTGCTTCATCACACAGCAGGATATCGAAGTTATAGAAGGAATGCTGGAGTTGAAAAAGCCATACTGGTAAATAGTTAAAGCAGTAATTGCTAGATGGTAAAGGCTTTCAAGATAGGTGCATCGAAAAAATCGGATTGCTGCTGCCCATGACTGATTTTAAAATTAAAGAGCTATTTGAGTAACAATTTCGTTGGAGAGTTAATCACATATAAGCCATTTGCCCATATACTGTTAAAAAGGAGCTGGCCAGTGTGTATAGCCGTTATCCGATTTATTACTATCCTGTTGCTCGAAGTTATCCCACGTGGACATCATCAAGCGTAGAGTTAAACAGGAAGCTGAGAGCACTATGGGAGCAACATGTGTATTGGACAAGATTAACTGTGAACAGTATTGTAGACGGCCTGCCTGATGTGAATGCAACAACGGAAAGACTGCTGCGAAATCCTGATGATTTTGCGGAAGTATTGGCCACCGTATACGGTACAGCTATTGCTAATGAGTTTGCAAGATTGCTTAGAGAGCATCTCACAATTGCAGCTGAGTTAGTTGGTGATTTGAAGTCGGGTAACTCCGAGGCAGCGGCTGACGCCCAGAGGAGATGGTATGCAAATGCAGACTCCATTGCCGATTTTCTTGGCAGAATAAATCCTTATTGGTCTAAAGTGGAATGGCAGCACATGATGTATGAGCATCTTCGCCTTCTCAGTGATGAGGTTTCCACCCGTATAGCGAAAGACTACGTGAAGAACGTTGCGCTAAATGATCAGATCGAGACACAAGCGCTAGGAATGGCAGATATGATGACGAGTGGGATCGTTCAACAGTTCCCGTCAAACTTCCTAAGTTAATATCGAAAAGGATAAGTTCTTATGGAACTTATCCTTTTTTTGTGGGGAAGTGAGAAACCAGGCAGAAGGACATTGTTACTGATATCCTATTTCTAACTAGATGGGTTAATATATGAAATACGCCCGAACACTAGGAAGAGTGAAGCAGAGGGTAATACTCAAAAACAGGAATTGTTTAAGATGAATTGTTATAACATGATTTATCTTAATAAATAGAACTATAGGGGATTTCATACTTACTCCTGCATCGCCACAGATCTTACATCTAAATTCCGATACTGAATGGCTTCTGCCACATGGAGTGTTGTAATTTGCTCTTCTTCTGCTAGATCTGCAATCGTACGAGCCATCTTAAGAATCCGATCATAAGATCTCATGCTGAGCCCGAGTGCATCAATGGTCTGATGTAGCATCTCCTCGGCAGGCTTATCAAGAACAGCGGTCCGCCGAAGCAAACTACCCGACAGTTCACTATTCCAAGAGATCGGCAGTCCCTTATACCGATGCTCCTGAATTTTCTGTGCAGCGAGCACTTGTGCTTGGAGCTCAGCTGAAGAGGAAGTAATCTTCACTTCTAGTACTTCCTTCGGCCGGGGGACTTCGACTTGTAAATCAATCCGGTCCAGCAGCGGGCCAGATATTTTGGCACGATAGGCGGCTATTTTATGAGGCGTACAAGTACATCGCTGCTGCTTAGGATCATTTCCAGCATATCCGCACGGACAAGGATTCATGGAGGCAGCAAGCATAAAATGAGCAGGGAATGTAAAAGCTGCCCGGGCCCGGCTAAGTGTTACTTGACGATCTTCTAGCGGTTGTCTCAGTACTTCAAGAACTTGGCGGTTAAACTCAGGAAGTTCATCCAGGAACAAAATTCCTCGGTGAGCAAGACTGACTTCTCCTGGTTTTGGTATCGTCCCTCCTCCGATCAGACCGGCGGCTGAAATCGTATGATGTGGGGAACGGAACGGCCGAACCGTTGCAAGTCTACTCAGTCCATCTTTTAATTTGCCAGAAGCGCTTAGAATTTTGGTGACTTCAAGTGCTTCTTGATCGGTAAGGGGAGGAAGTATGGTCGGCAGACGTTTAATGAGCATCGTTTTTCCCGTGCCCGGTGGACCAACAAGCATGATATTATGCATTCCGGCAGCAGCAATCGTGAGTGCTCTTTTCACATGCTGCTGTCCTAGAACGTCAATATAGTCTTCCATAAGATAAGAACCTTCTTCAGAAGATTCTTTACGTGATGAATATGTATCCGTAGAAAGATGAGTGTAGTCTTTGAGCTGTATTCTTCCTTGCTGTATTTTTCCCTTGGTTACAGATGAATCCGCGTCTCCCGATACTGAGGGGACCAAATCTTTTAAATGACGAAGACCATAGACTTCAATTCCTTGGATAACAGAACCTTCGGTTACATTCTCTATGGGAACAACAACAGAATCAAAGCCTTGCCGGCGAGCAAGGTCTACCATACTGAGGATACCGGGTACAGGTCTAAGACTTCCATCGAGTGCTAATTCGCCTAAAAATAAAGTCTTCTTATTTGCAGGAAGGATAAGCTGCTCACTAGTTGTTAATACGGCCAGAGCAATGGCGAGGTCAAAAGAAGACCCTTCTTTACGGAGGTCGGCAGGTGCGAGGTTAATGGTAATCCGCTGCAAGGGATACTGAAAACCACAGTTTTTGATCGCAGCTCGGACACGTTCTACTGCTTCACGTATAGCAGAGTCAGGAAGTCCGATAATCGAAGTTTGAGGTAATCCGTTAGACAAATCCGTTTCCACTTCAATGAGTACCCCGTCGATCCCGTATAAGCAAGCTCCAAATAATTTTCCGTACATATGAAAAAACACCTCGTTTTCAGTTTATCCCACTTCAGATAAGTGGGTATTTAAACATGAAAAAAGGTGCTTCCTTATTTTCAAAATGAATATGAATATTTCAATTGTTTGCAATAGAACGTATGTGTGAACTTTTAGTCTGTATTTCTATGATAAATAACTTAACTTCAAAAATAAATTTAGGGTTCCACTTAAATGACATTAGGAGTTTAATATATTCAGATGGAATCATTTACTAGCAAGTTCATTGTAAACAATGATACTTTTCTATGTCAATCTCAATTATAAAAGAATCTACTCGAATGTTAAAAGAATGTTTCAGACACGCATTTTGATTTTTTAAATTTATTCGAATAATCATCTCGATGGATCGTAGTCGCCAACTAATATTCACATGTCGTAGGTGATACTGACATTTTGTCTTTGATCAACTGTTTGAGCTCTGCTGTGCTATTCTTTTGCTCCATAGAGCCATGTCTCGTTGGCAACTGCGTAATTTCCTCGTATGAAATCTGATCAGTGTTACCCCATTTTATCCAAGGGACTTTATCATACTGGTGGTGCTGGTATTACTTCCAAGGAAGGATGCTCCCAGGTGCATAATTATAAGTGCCCATGTTTGCGGGATCGGTTACGATCAGTCCATTCTCCGTATGGTAGACAGCTTCAAAGCGACCATCTGCCGATATAAACTTTACATGATAGGCAGCATCAAGTTCAGTTGCTTCATACCTATGATATCTGGCGCTAAATAGCCGCCACTTGCCGCATGCAGCAAGTTCACTCATCTCATCTAATCGCTCAGGTGCCTCTCCATACCCATTTAGTATATTCCGAAAATAATGGACCTCCTCAGTGATATAAGGGAGCTTTCTGACATGCCGATCAAACGTCTCAAAAAACAAATCAAAATGCATATGTCCAATTAGTAACTCAGGATGTTTCTCTAAATCATACATCATGCGAGTGAGAATCGCGTGTGCCGCAAACGCTTTGGAATGATCGAATATGTACCATCTGCGATACCCTGAGCGAATTTGAGTATACTGGACAGAGAGTTCGGAAAAATATGCCTCGCTTAGAAAATCAGCTTTGATATCTACATCTACAACGGGGTATTCAACATTTTCTGCTAGAAGATGTAATCCATATATCGAAATCGTTGTCACCATAAAAAAGATAAGGACAACCTTTTTTGGTGACCAACTTTTCATTATTGTTCTAATTTTCTAATCCGCCCTTCTTTAGATATTCGCCTTATTTATTTTCATTAAAAAGATAACCCATGTAAAATACATAAACCTTATGCTGAATGCAGCTGTAATAACTGATCTTTATATGTAATTCCCAAAAGCACTACTGATGATATTGTTTTTCTGCATGTGTTGTTTGAAGTAATCTAGGGCAAGATTTATTCTATTTTACTAATTTCTACATTTGGTATTTCATGCCCTGCTGCAATTGGAAGGGTGAGAGAAGGTACTTTGTGTTACATATAGGTTTCCTGCAATATAATTTTCCGTAATAAACTAAGGGTGCGACTAAATGATTGGAAATTAAATATGGTATTTTAGATTTGCTATGATAAAATAAGATACAAAGATTGGGTTGTATATGTATTTTGCATCAGAATCCAACATGATTTGAATGCCAGGGAGCAGGTGAAATGATTAATGAAAATTCATGAAGAGTTAAAGCTGGAGAACCAGCTTTGTTTTGCTATATATGCTTGTTCAAGAGAGATAACAAAGCTTTACCAGCCGCACCTAGACAAAATTGGGGTCACCTATTCCCAGTATTTGGTGCTTATGGTGTTATGGGAGCGAGAGGAATGTACAGTGAAGGAGATTGGAGAAGCCCTTTATTTGGACTCCGGTACCCTTACTCCGCTGCTTAAACGTATGCAGACCGCAGGACTGATCAACAGAGAACGTTCTGTCCATGATGAAAGAAAGGTACTTGTTTCCTTGACTGAAAAAGGGAAGATGCTACAGGACGAAGCGGTTCATATCCCGAATGCGATGCGGAATCAAGCTTGTCTTGATGATGATCAGTTTACATCTTTATTAAATCAATTCACAGGTCTATTAACACAGGTTCACGAAAATAATGTCGAAGACAAACAAAAGAAGAACTAGGACTATAATTAATGAGCTTTGACTAGTCTAGAAACGGAAGAACCTTCTACTACTCATAAGATTTGAGTATAGAAGGTTTTTCCATTTTTACCCAAACATTCTTTATTTGGAATGATATCGATATCAAAATACACTCAGTTTGATATCAATTTTTAAGGTAAGCGTTTTAAAAACGTGTTACAATGATGTGGGTTTATAAGGACATATGACTAACTAGCCCGCCTTGTTGCAGTCATGTTGATAGGAGGATTCGAGAATGAATATCCATGAATATCAAGGAAAAGAAGTACTTAAACAGTACGGCGTTGCCGTTCCTAACGGAAAAGTAGCTTACACAGTTGAAGAAGCGGTTGAAGCCGCTGCGTCGCTGGGAAGCCCGGTGACTGTAGTGAAAGCACAAATCCACGCAGGTGGACGTGGTAAAGCAGGCGGCGTAAAAGTAGCCAAAACTATGGATGAAGTACGTGAATATGCCTCTGAAATTCTTGGGAAAGTGCTTGTAACGCACCAAACAGGACCAGAAGGCAAAGAAGTGAAAAGACTTCTTATTGAAGAAGGTTGCGATATTCGTAAAGAGTATTATGTGGGAGTTGTCGTGGATCGTGCAACAGGACGAGTAGTTTTGATGGCTTCCGAAGAAGGCGGTACTGAGATCGAAGAAGTAGCAGAAGCTACACCAGAGAAGATTTTTAAAGAAATTGTTGATCCGGCTGTTGGACTTCAGGTATTCCAAGCCCGGAGACTAGCGTATGCAATTAACATTCCTAATGAGCTCGTAAACAAAGCAACGAAATTTATGCTTGCACTGTACGAAGCTTTTGTGGAGAAAGATTGTTCTATTGCAGAGATCAACCCGCTTGTAGTAACAGGTGATGGTAATGTGATGGCACTGGATGCGAAGCTGAACTTTGATTCCAATGCTCTTTATCGTCATAAAGATATTCAGGCACTTCGAGATCTTGATGAAGAAGATGAGAAAGAAATCGAAGCTTCCAAGTTTGATCTGAGCTACATAGCACTTGATGGGAACATCGGCTGTATGGTTAACGGAGCAGGCCTTGCTATGGCAACGATGGACATTATTAAATATTACGGTGGAGACCCCGCTAACTTCCTTGATGTAGGGGGCGGTGCTACAACCGAAAAAGTAACAGAAGCTTTTAAAATCATTTTGTCTGATGCAAAAGTAGAAGGTATTTTTGTTAATATCTTCGGCGGTATTATGCGTTGTGACGTAATTGCGGACGGGGTAGTGGAAGCTGCTAAACAGCTCGGTCTTACGAAACCGCTCGTTGTAAGATTAGAAGGTACGAATGTTGATCTTGGCAAAAAGATTTTGTCAGAATCCGGCCTTAACATCGTAGCAGCGGATTCGATGGCAGACGGTGCACAAAAAATCGTTGCCCTCGTGAAATAATTCATTCCTTTTCGGGGATACCCGAACACTTGAAAATAACCGTAGGGGATGTGAACGATCGTGAGTATTTTGGTAAATAAAGATACAAAAGTGATTACACAAGGTATCACGGGTGCGACTGCGAAGTTTCATGCGAAAGGTGCGCTGGACTATGGCACGCAAATGGTAGGCGGAGTGACCCCGGGTAAAGGCGGCACGACTGTCGACATTGAACTCGAAAATGGCAGTGTAGTTAAGCTTCCCGTGTACAACACCGTAAATGAAGCCAAAGAAGCAACAGGCGCAACAGCAAGTGTTATTTATGTACCGCCTGCTTTTGCTGCAGATTCTATTATGGAAGCTGTAGATGCTGAACTTGATCTTGTGATCTGTATTACCGAAGGAATCCCGGTACTCGACATGATCAAAGTAAAACGTTATATGGAAGGCAAAGATACGGTTCTGATCGGTCCGAACTGCCCAGGCGTTATTACTCCAGGCGAATGTAAGATCGGTATTATGCCGGGCTACATTCATATGCCAGGTCATGTAGGAGTTGTATCCCGCAGCGGTACGCTGACGTACGAAGCGGTTCATCAGCTTACAACACGTGGTATCGGTCAATCATCTGCCGTAGGAATTGGTGGAGACCCTGTTAAAGGTTCCGAATTCATTGATATTTTATCTCGCTTTAATGATGACCCTGATACACATGCAGTTATTATGATTGGTGAAATTGGGGGTACTGCTGAGGAAGAAGCAGCAGAATGGATTCGTGATAATATGACAAAACCTGTCGTCGGTTTCATCGGCGGGGTTACAGCACCTCCAGGAAAACGGATGGGACATGCGGGCGCTATTATCTCCGGTGGTAAAGGTACAGCGAAAGAGAAGATTGCAAAACTCGAATCTTGCGGCATTCGCGTATCTCCAACTCCATCTGAAATGGGCTCTACGCTCGTAAGTGTACTGGAAGATCGCGGAATTCTTAATCTTTGTACGACTCATTAATATCATGCAGCAATCTAACAAGCCTCGTTAGGAAGACTTGTTAAAATTTTTTTCTTCTATATAATAGGGGCAAACCCGAATCTGATTTCATCCTAAAAGGTAAGCAACCTTTTTGTCGAATATATCGACAGAAGGGTTGCTTTTTGTATTTTATTACAGGTTTCTTTTCGTTAGTCAAAGAAAGGGTGGAGAGTATGGAAGATAGACATATTTTATTTGGACTTCAAGAGATGGATGGGATCGGTCGTAAAACCATTAGAAGATGGATGACGAGTGGAAATTTATTATCGGACATGCTAAAATACGAAACTCAGGACTGGATTCAGTCAGGACTCTCGGCAGCAAAAGCTGCTGTGATGAAAGAATGCTTCCATGAATCATTTATTTATGAGAAACTTGAACTGCTTCATAAGGAACGTATCGAAATTGTAACCTATTACGATAAAGAGTATCCTATATTATTGAAGGAAACGGCGGACCCGCCTTGGGTTCTATACATAAAAGGGAATGCTAGTTTGCTTCATAAGCCGTCTATAGCGATGGTTGGAACCCGAGTTCCTACAGGTTACGGAAAAAAAGTAGGTGAGGTGTTCGCTTCACAGCTATGCAAGGCAGGATATACGATTGTAAGCGGTCTTGCACGCGGAATAGATAGTGTATGTCACGAAGCTGCTATTCGCGCAGATGGTTTAACGATTGCTGTCCTTGGTGCAGGGCTGTCACATATTTATCCCGCCGAAAACCATGCTTTAGCGAGCCGGATTGCTTCTAGTGGATTGTTAGTATCTGAGTATCCAATACACCAAAAACCAAGACCTGGTCTTTTTCCTGAGAGAAACAGGATTATTGCGGGACTGAGTTTAGGTACACTTGTGGTGGAAGCTGATTTACGCAGCGGATCATTAATTACGGCTGACGCTGCACTAGAAGCAGGTCGCGATGTATTTGCAATTCCTGGGCCCATTACATCTCCTAAAAGTCATGGCACGCTTAATTTAATTAAACAAGGGGCTGCGTTAGTAACTAAAGTAGAAGATATTACAGATGAATATAAACATGTAATGAATTTCGCTAGAGAAGACAAGCCAGAACAAACCGGAGTTCATCCTGAAGCGCTTTTATCTGCATCACAGCAGGAGCTGATCCCAGAACTTACGGAAGAAGAAAGAAAAGTAGTTGATTTACTAGAAGCAGGCCCTATGACATTAGATGATTTTGTAGACAGGCTTCATCTTGATTTTGGACATTTGCATTCAGTTCTGTTATCTTTAATCATAAAAAAGCAGATTATACAATTACCTGGAGCTATATATAAGTTAATATAGATCCCTTTGGCGTGATTTGATGTGTGATTTCGTCATAGGGGCATGCAGGCTATATTTTGAGAGGAGGATGAACCTATGGCGGATTCACTCGTCATCGTGGAGTCTCCTTCGAAAGCCAAAACGATAGGGAAGTATCTCGGAAGTAAGTATATCGTTAAGGCTTCGATGGGGCATATCCGCGATTTGCCAAAAAGTCAGATTGGCGTAGAAGTGGAAAATGATTTTAACCCTAAATATATTACCATCCGCGGAAAAGGTTCTGTACTGAAAGAACTAAAGGATGCTTCGAAAAAAGTGAAAAAAGTTTATCTGGCGGCTGACCCCGATCGTGAGGGGGAAGCGATTGCCTGGCATTTGGCTCATGCACTTGATCTGGATCAGACAGAAAGCTGCCGGGTTGTTTTTAATGAAATTACGAAACAAGCGGTAAAAGATGCTTTTAAAACACCGCGTAAAATAAATATGGACCTCGTGAATGCACAACAAGCAAGACGGATTCTAGATCGACTGGTAGGTTATAAGATCAGTCCTATACTCTGGAAAAAAGTGAAAAAAGGATTATCTGCTGGGCGTGTACAATCCGTTGCAGTTAAGATTATTCTTGACCGTGAGAACGAAATCGATGATTTCATTCCGGAAGAATACTGGAGCATTACTGCAAAACTAAGTGCAGACGGCAGCCCGATGGAAGCGAAGTTTCATAAGTGGAACGGAACCAAAACGGAACTGACAAACGAAGAACAAGTGAATTCGATACTGGGGCAAATTGAGAATGAAGATTTCACGGTAAAAGAAGTAAAAGAGAAGGAACGGACACGTAATCCGTCGGCTCCTTTTACAACAAGTTCGTTACAGCAGGAAGCGGCTCGTAAACTTAACTTCCGTGCTGCCAAGACGATGTCAGTCGCACAGCAGTTATATGAGGGTGTAGATCTTGGTAAAGAAGGAACCGTAGGTTTAATCACCTATATGCGTACCGACTCCACTCGTATTGCGACATCGGCTCAGGAAGAAGCGAAAGAGTTCATTACTCAAAAATATGGAGAAACTTTCGTACCGGAAACGTTCCGTCAGTATTCCAAAAAAGCAGCAAATGCTCAAGAGGCGCACGAAGCGATTCGCCCTACCTCGGTACTAAGAGATCCAGATTCCGTGAAAGCATATACAAGCAGAGATCAATTTCGTTTGTATAAACTCATTTGGGAACGTTTCGTAGCGAGTCAAATGTCTTCTGCTATTCTTGATACTTTATCTGTTGATATTACTGCAGGGGATGCAACGTTCCGTGCTACAGGATCAAAAGTTCGTTTCCCTGGATTCATGAAAGTGTATGTAGAAGGAAATGATGATGGTACCACGGAAGAAGATAAGCTTTTGCCTCCGCTTCAATCGGGGGATGCATTAGTTAAACAGGAGATTGAACCAAAACAGCATTTTACTCAGCCTCCACCGCGATATACAGAGGCTCGTCTGGTTAAAACGCTTGAAGAACTTGGGATAGGACGTCCAAGTACGTATGCACCTACACTTGAAACGATTCAAAAACGGGGTTATGTAGCCATTGAAGAGAAGAAATTCATGCCTACAGAACTTGGTGAACTGATAATAGAGCAAATGGAACAGTTCTTCCCCGAAATTCTGGATGTGGAGTTTACCGCACATATGGAAGAGGATCTTGACCACGTGGAAGAAGGGTCAGAGGATTGGGTGAAAGTACTCGCACAGTTTTATGGTTCCTTTGAGAAACGTCTTGAAGTGGCGGAAGAAGAAATGAAGGAAATCGAGATCGAAGATGAGGTTTCCGATGAAATTTGCGAAAAATGCGGGAAGCCGCTTGTATATAAACTTGGTCGTTTCGGGAAATTCTTAGCTTGCTCCGGTTTTCCTGACTGTCGTAATACGAAGCCAATCATTAAAGACACCGGCATTGTTTGTCCAACCTGTAAGGAAGGACATGTCGTTGAGCGCAGAAGTAAGAAAGGTCGTATATTCTTTGGATGTGACCGTTATCCAGAATGTGATTTCGTGTCTTGGGATAAGCCGTCCGTCAAACCTTGTCCGAGCTGTTCATCTCTCATGGTAGAGAAACGGAATAAGCAAGGAACGAAGCTGAAATGTACGGTATGCGATCATACTGAAATCATGGAAGAACCAGATGATGAGTCTGTTGAAATATAAAATACTAACAATGATATAGTGAAACCGGATAGACCGGACTGCTGTCAGCATGTCGAAATAATGAAGAGTTGCTGACAGCAGCAGGGAGGAAATATATATAATGAGTGATAGAGTACAACAAGTAACCGTTATTGGAGCAGGTCTCGCAGGAAGTGAAGCAGCATGGCAAATCGCCCAAAGAGGCGTGCCTGTTAAGCTGTATGAGATGCGCCCTGTTGTTAAAACGCCGGCACACCATACGAATCAATTTGCTGAACTTGTATGCAGTAATTCGCTGCGGGCTAATGGACTTACGAACGCGGTAGGTGTATTAAAAGAAGAAATGAGAATGATGGATTCGCTCGTAATCGGTTCCGCTGACCGTAATGCGGTACCTGCGGGCGGTGCACTGGCTGTGGATCGAGATGGTTTCTCCGGTGAAATTACACGTATGCTTCATGAACATCCTCTAGTAGAAGTGGTAAATGAGGAGATTCAGGAAATTCCTACAGAAGGAATCGTCGTTATTGCGACAGGACCATTAACTTCTCCGGCTCTATCTGCACAGATTAAAGAGCTTATGGGCGAGGAGTATTTTTACTTCTACGATGCTGCTGCACCGATCGTAGAAAAAGACTCTATTGATATGAGCAAAGTATATTTGGCTTCAAGATATGATAAAGGTGAAGCTGCTTATCTCAATTGTCCAATGAATGAAGAAGAATTCAATCGCTTTTATGACGCGCTCATTTCAGCAGAAGTTGCTGAACTTAAAGAATTCGAAAAAGAAATCTACTTTGAAGGCTGTATGCCGATTGAAGTGATGATGAAGCGTGGTAAACAAACGGCATTGTTTGGTCCTATGAAACCCGTAGGTCTCGTGAATCCTCACACAGGTGAACTTCCTTATGCGGTCGTTCAATTGCGTCAGGATAATGCAGCGGGGACTTTATATAATCTAGTAGGATTCCAGACACATCTGAAATGGGGAGAACAAAAACGAGTATTCCAGATGATTCCTGGTCTTGAGAATGCCGAATTTGTCCGTTATGGTGTGATGCATCGTAATACATTCATTAATTCTCCAAAATTGCTTGAACCAACGTATCAATTCAAATCTCGCCCTAATCTGTTCTTTGCTGGACAAATGACAGGGGTTGAAGGTTATGTAGAGTCTGCGGCTTCCGGGCTGATCGCTGGTATGAATGCTGCGAATCTTGCACTAGGTCAAGATTTGTTTGTGCTTCCAAAAGAGAGTACACTAGGAAGTATGGCGCACTATATTACCACTGCCGATTT
Source organism: Paenibacillus sp. J45TS6 (assembly GCF_018403285.1). Lineage (GTDB taxonomy): Bacteria > Bacillota > Bacilli > Paenibacillales > Paenibacillaceae > Paenibacillus. The sequence goes on from NZ_BOSJ01000006.1 coordinate 67,918, forward strand.
CAAACATTTCCAACCGATGAATGCAAACTTTGGATTGCTTCCGAGTCTTGAACGTAAGATACGCAACAAGAAAGAGAAGAATGAAGCACTTGCGAATCGTGCTTTAGAAAGCATTCAACATTTTAAAGAAGAAAAAGGACTATCCACGGGGAAGTAAGGATAGGCTAGCACGAAAGCCCGGCAAGTCTTTTTCTGACATGCCGGGCTTTTTTTAAACGAATGGAAGAGGAGGTTTCATGATGCAAACGACATTTCATGCAACGACGATATGTGCTGTACGTCATAACGGCAAAGCAGCGATTGCGGGTGATGGGCAAGTAACAATGGGAGAATCGGTAGTAATGAAAAATACAGCGAAGAAAGTTCGCAGGTTATACCGAGGACAAGTTGTGGCTGGTTTTGCAGGCTCCGTTGCTGATGCAATTACACTATTTGAGAAATTTGAAGGTAAGCTTGAGGAACATCATGGGAATCTTCAGCGTGCAGCAGTGGAACTTGCTAAAGATTGGCGCCAGGATCGTGTGCTTCGCAAGTTAGAAGCGCTGATGATTGTAATGGATAAAACCGGTATGCTGCTGATTTCAGGCGGTGGAGAAATTATTGAACCTGATGATGATCTGCTTGCGATTGGTTCAGGCGGGAACTATGCTTTGTCTGCCGCAAGAGCTATGAAACGAAATGCAACACACCTGGAAGCCAAGGATATGGCTCGTGAAGCACTTCTTGTGGCTTCCGAGATCTGTGTCTATACAAACAGTAATATTATTGTGGAAGAACTGTAAACTGAATTAATTTCATATATTAATGAGTTATGAAATTGATTCAAGCTATTTTAATAAAAGATAAATTTACCGGGAGGGAAGAAGATGTTAAACGAAGCGTTAACCCCTAGACAAATCGTAAGTGAACTAGACAAATATATTGTGGGACAAAAGCAAGCCAAGAAATCGGTTGCTGTAGCCCTGCGAAATAGATACCGCCGAAGTAGACTTCCTGAGCATGCTCAAGATGAAATTGTACCAAAAAATATACTTATGATCGGACCTACCGGTGTAGGTAAAACAGAAATTGCTAGACGGTTAGCTAAACTTGTGGGTGCTCCCTTTGTAAAAGTAGAGGCAACGAAATTTACCGAAGTGGGTTATGTTGGCCGTGATGTAGAATCTATGGTTAGAGATTTAATTGAGACAGCCATTCGGATCGTCAAGCTTGAAAAAACAGAAAAGGTCAAGGACAAAGCCGAAGAAAATGCGAATGAACGCATTGTACAGATCCTTGTTCCTTCCGCAAATAAATCTAAAAATCAGAAGAATCCGTTCGAGATGATTTTTGGTAATCATAATCAACAGACAGAGGAAGCAGATCCTGCGCAAGAAGCCAGCGTTTCTGAGCGCAGACGCAAAGTGAAATTTGAACTGCTGTCCGGTCAGCTTGAGAATGATGTAATTGAGATTGACGTAGAAGATGCAGCCCCGAACATGTTTGACATGTTCGCTGGTCAAGGAAATGACCAGATGGGTATGAATATGCAGGAGATGTTTGGTAACTTCCTGCCAAAACGCACGAAAAAACGCAAGCTAAGTATAAAAGAGGCACGTAAAGTTCTCATTCAAGAAGAAGCCAGCAAACTGATTGATATGGACGATGTAACCCAAGAGTCGATCAGACGCGCTGAGCAATCAGGTATCATCTTTATTGATGAGATTGATAAAGTAGCCAGCCAGGGACGCGGATCAGGCCCTGACGTCTCTCGTGAGGGTGTCCAAAGGGATATTCTCCCTATCGTGGAAGGATCGACCGTAATGACCAAATATGGCCCTGTGAAGACGGATTATATTTTGTTTATCGCTGCGGGTGCGTTCCATGTATCTAAACCGTCAGATCTCATTCCAGAGCTCCAGGGGCGTTTCCCAATTCGCGTGGAATTGAATAGCCTCACACTGGATGATTTTGTTTCTATTTTGACAGAACCCAAAAATGCACTGACCAAACAGTATACCGATCTTCTGCGAACAGAAGATATTGAAATTGAATTTTCACCAGAAGCGATTCGTGAGATCGCCAATATTGCAGAAGCAGTAAATCAAAGCACAGAGAATATCGGTGCGAGAAGGCTCCATACCATTTTAGAAAAACTATTGGAGGACCTTTCTTTTGAAGCACCCGAACTCACGCTCGATAAGATGGTGATCACGCCGGAATACGTAAGAGAGAAATTAGGTGAGATTGCGAAAGATCGTGATCTTAGTCAATACATTTTATAAAATAGAAGCTCTTTAAAGGATAAGTCCTTTAGAGGGCTTTTTTTATTGATTAATTTTCGTGTTAATGCAAACTCTTTGTTGGAAATTAAATAAATAAAGGAAATTAAGACGTTTAAATGACAATAAATGAGTTTAACTATATGATAGACTGGTTCAATATCTTCATTTTACCTTTGTATGCTTGACTTTGAATATCTTAGAAATGAGAAATTAGGTTGAAAAAACCTATACTTTATAGGACTCTTTTTTCATTAGAATGAAGTTATTTTGTACTTTATACCCAAAAAGTCCTTATTAATGATAAAAGATAGGGCTTTTTTCTTATTGTAATAAATGCCCAAGTGAAAGAAACTTATGTTATATGACAAATAACTTCGTAATTCTACTAAAGACCTATGAAAAGAAATAATCAATGCCATATTTGTCGAAAATGAGACAACCGAGGTCTTATTTTATATAGAAGTCATTTTTAGGAATTAATAAGGGAGGTAAGTGTTATTAATTTATTGAACGACAGTAGTTTTAAAACACTTCAAGCGGGAATTGATGCTGCAAACCTCAGGCAACGTGCGATTGCTAACAATATAGCCAATAGTGACACCCCTTATTTCAAACGGTCTGAAGTCAAATTCGAAGAGTTTTTGCAAGATGAAATGAAAGGGAATGTAAGTACATTAAGTGGGAAAACAACAAATGAGAAACATATTCCTATAGGTCTTAGCAGTAAAATCCCTGCTGCGCGAATTTCGACAGATCATAATACGGTAATGAATAATAACGAAAACAATGTTGATGTTGATAAGGAAATGACCCTTTTGGCAGAGAATCAACTTCGTTACAATGCCTACATCCAGCAGGTCACAGAACAAATTAAGATGATGCGTATTGCAACGGGAGGGAGCAGCTGATGAATATTAGTAATAGCTTTGACATTAGTTCTTCTGCATTAACCGCTCAGCGTCTTCGGATGGATGTAATTTCCTCAAACATTGCAAATGCTGAAACAACAAGAGCGAAGATGGAGAACGGTGAAGCAGTACCTTATAAACGAAAAATGGTTGTACTAGAAACTAGCAAGCCAAGCTTTAAGAATATGCTCCAGACACAGATGGAAGGCAAAGACATTCAGCAAGGCGTCATCGCAACTTCTATTAAGGAAGACACAGCGCCGCTCAAATCGGTATATAACCCAACACATCCGGATGCAAACGCCGAAGGGTACGTATATATGCCTAACGTTGATATAACGAAAGAAATGGTAGATTTAATTAGTGCATCAAGATCTTATGAGGCAAATGTAACTGCACTAAATGCTTCAAAAGCAATGGTGTCTAAAGCACTTGAGATCGGCAGATAGAGTTATTAGACACTACATATTTTAGAATTTAGGAGGGACCAAAGATGATACAAAATACGATGTTGCAAACATCTGCTTTACAATCTCCTTCAATGAGCGGAACACAAAATAAATCAACCCCCTCAGATACGATCAAACAATTCTCATCCTATTTAGATCAGGCAATTACGCAAGTGGCAGAGCAAGAGAAAACGTCTCATGTCATGTCAACAGAATTTGTTAAAGGTAATGTGAATGTAGATCAAGTGATGATTGCTTCGGAACAAGCACTGCTAAGTTTGCAGTTAACGAATCAAATTCGAAATAAAGTGGTCGAAGCCTATCAGGAAATTATGCGGATTCAAATGTAATAGAGGTATGATTAGCAAAAGTTCGGATGAGGTGACGGAGTGAACGAGAGAATCGCCCAGTATAGAGAGAAGATATCTCAGTATTGGAACAAATTTACCAAAAAACAAAGGGTATTACTGATTTCTACGGTGGTGTTTCTCATCATTGCCGCCGCTGCACTTACAATTCAGTTCTCTAAAACGGAGTATGAAGTAGCGTTTACTGATCTTAGTGCAGAGGATTCAGCTGGGGTCATGAGCTATCTTGAGAGTGGAAATATTCCTTTTGAGTTAAATAAAGATGGGACAAGCATTTCAGTACCTAGTACGCAAGCGGCAAGGGTGAAAGTAGATGTTGGATCCCAAGGATTAGTTCAGAACGGATCGATCGGTTATGACATCTTTGAGCAAAATGGTTCAATGATGGGTTCGACAGATAAAGAATTCGAAGTCAAATACGCTAACGCTTTTAATGGCGAGATTGAACAAATGCTCCGGACTATGCAGGGCGTGCAAGATGCAAAAGTATTAGTTAATCTTCCTGAAAAAAGTTTATTTGCCGGCTCGGATCAAGAAACTGCCTCTGCTTCCGCAGTACTGACTTTTCAGCCCGGGTATCAAATGTCACAGAAGGCAGTAGACGGATATTTTAACTTAATGAAAACTGCGGTACCAAACTTACCACTGGAAAACATCACCATTTCTACGAATCAGGGTGAAGAACTTCAACCAACCGAGCGTGGCGGAGGAAGTGGACTGGGTGAAATACAAGAGAACATGGCGCTGCAGAAAAAATATGAGAGCGATGTTCAAAAGAGTGTAAAAGAATTTCTAACGGGTATTATCGGTAACACAGATATTAATGTGCTTGTGACATCAAATCTGAATTTTGACAAAGTAAACGAAACTCAAAATCTGGTTACTCCGGTAGATGAAGAGAACATGAAAGGTATTGAGATCAGTGTTCAAGACATTCAGAGCAGTTACACAGGCGGTACTGCAGAAGATGGCGGTGTAGCAGGAACAGGAGAGGGAGATGTTGTAAACTACCCGGCTGCTGGTTCTGAGACTTCAAGCGGAGAAGAGAGTTCCACGACAATCAATTACGAGGTTAACCAAATCGCAAAGGAAATTGTCCAAAGTCCATACACTGTAAAAGACTTAACCATTAATGTAGCAGTTGAACCACCCCAAGGACAAGAAATTTTAGATGAGCCAACAAGAGATGCAATAGAAACAGTTTTAGTGAACATTGTGAGAGCGTCACTTGCAAATTCAGGAAGTACATATAACGACGCAGATCTAGAAAAGAAAGTCTCTGTACTAGCTAAACCAGCGCAAACGGCCACAGATACACAGACAGGAATTCAGTTGTCTTCTGGTATGATAGGGGGCTTAGTAGCGGGTGCTGTATTACTGCTAGCAGGCGGAGGATACTTGATTTATCGAAATCGCCGTAAGAAGGAAGAGGAGTATGAGGAAGATGATCTTCCGCTTCAGATTCCAACCGAATTTCCTTCCGTAACTTTAGAAACGGTCACAAATGAAAGTCAGGTACGTAAACAACTCGAGTCACTCGCGAAGAAGAAACCGGATGAATTTGTTGATTTGCTTCGAACGTGGCTTGCTGATGAATAGGGGTGAGAAACTTGGTTAAGGCACCAGGAAACGGATTAACCGGAAGGCAAAAGGCAGCAATCCTGCTCATAACGTTAGGACCAGAGGTATCAGCCCAAATTTTCAAGCATCTACGAGATGAAGAAATAGAGCAGCTAACTTTAGAAATTGCCAACGTAAGAAAAGTAGAAGGTGGAGAAAAAGAACTCATTATGTCTGAGTTCCACCAAATTTGTTTGGCACAAGAATACATTTCACAAGGCGGTATTAATTACGCACGAGAAATTTTAGAAAAAGCACTCGGATCTCAAAAAGCACTGGAAGTGATTAATAGACTAACCGCTAACCTTCAGGTCAGACCCTTTGACTTTGCTCGGAAGGCGGATCCGAATCAGATTCTTAACTTTATACAAAATGAAAGCCCGCAGACGATTGCGCTTGTCTTATCTTACTTGCAATTTGAACAAGCAGCCGTCATCCTTTCCTCTCTTCCGCAAGAGAAACAAGCGGATGTTGCAAGGCGGGTTGCAGTAATGGACAGCACTTCACCAGAAGTAATCGCCCAAGTAGAAAGAGTACTTGAACAGAAACTATCTGCCACGGTTACGCATGATTACACGAATGCAGGCGGAATTGAATCGATCGTTCAAATCCTAAATGGAGTTGACCGCGGAACCGAGAGAACGATACTGGATTCTCTGGAAATACAGGATCCTGAACTGGCAGAAGAAATCAAGAAACGGATGTTTGTCTTCGAGGATATCGTTAATGTCGATGACCGGTCGATTCAGCGAATTATTCGAGATATTGATAATGCTGACCTACAGCTTGCGCTCAAGGTGGCGAGCGAAGAAGTTCGGAATTCTATCTTCAACAATATGTCTAAACGCATGGCAGAGACTTTTAAAGAAGAAATGGAATTCATGGGACCTGTCAGACTGCGTGATGTAGAAGAAGCACAAACCCGTATCGTTGCAACGATTAGAAGACTGGAAGAAGCTGGTGAGATTATTATTGCTCGCGGCGGAGGAGATGATATCGTTGTCTAATCTGATTAAATCCTTTGAGTATGTACCCGTTGATACCCATAAGCAGGTGAAATCGGTTCATGAGTATGGTGAAAAATCAGGTGTTGAAGCGAATTCTGATCATAATGAAAGAATAGTGGTAGAAGAACAAAAGCCAACGGTCGATGAAGAATCGATTCGAATGAAGCAGGAAATGCTCGAGAATGCGAAGGACTTTGCAGAAAGGCAAGTGCGTGAAGCAGCAGAAGAAGCAGAGCGATTACTTCAGGAAGCCAAGGAACAAATTGCTTCTTGGTGGGAAGAAAAAAGACTTCAAGATGAGCATCTGATGGATGCTCTTCGCTCAGAAGGATATCAACAGGGTTATCATGAGGGTGCAGACAAGGCAAAAGAAGAGCTTCAAACTTATATGGAAGAAAAAATGGCAGAAGCACAGCTGGTGCTGAGTGAAGTTTACGAAGCCAAAGAACAGATTATACAGGAAGCAGAACCTTTTCTAGTTGAACTGAGCACGGCAATTGCTGAGAAAGTAATCGATCATCAGCTTTCAACAGAACCGAGTCTTATGATTGAACTGATTCGTAAGAACTTGGCAAGAAAAAGAGAACAAGGTGTTATCACATTATGTGTATCTCCTAAGGAATTTTCATATGTCCAAGCTGCTAGAGAGGAATTGACTTACGCGATCGACTCTCAAGCTGAACTGAAAATATTGCCGGATGCTTCCGTTCGAGATAAAGGATGTGTTATTCGTTCTTCTTTCGGAAGTGTCGATGCCAGAGTAGATACGCAGCTCACCGAAATCAAGAAAGAATTGATCCGGGTAGCGCTGGATAGCGAGGAGCGGACGAATTCATATGAAGGTTCTTAGTTCACAGCGATATATGGATCAACTGAAACAACTGGACCCGGTCCGTATTAATGGAAAAGTTACTCAGGTGATCGGACTGATGGTGGAATCAGAAGGTCCGGATGCAAGCATAGGAGATGTTTGTTACATTTATCCGACGAATTCGGCCCTTCCGCTGAAAGCAGAAGTGGTCGGATTTCGAGATAACAAAGTACTTCTGATGCCGCTTGGTGATCTACAGTCGATTGGTCCTGGCTGTGATGTGGTGGGAACGGGGAAACCTTTGAATATTCAAGTCGGATCTGAACTTCTCGGTAAAGTACTTGATGGTCTAGGGCAGCCCCTGGATGGTTCACTTATTCCCGCCCGAATGCAGCGCTATTCAACTTCAAGTGCACCCATTAATCCACTGAATAGACCCAGGGTACTTGAGCCTATCAGCATTGGTGTTCGTGCAATCGACGGACTGCTTACGATTGGTAAAGGACAGCGGGTGGGGATCTTTGCCGGGTCAGGGGTTGGTAAAAGTACCTTGATGGGGATGATTGCCCGTAATACATCAGCAGATGTCAATGTGATTGCTCTTATCGGGGAACGGGGACGGGAAGTATTAGATTTTATTGAACGAGATCTTGGGCCTGAGGGGCTCGAACGTTCTGTTGTTATCGTGGCTACATCGGATCAGCCCGCACTAGTGCGTATCAAAGGAGCGCTGATTGCAACTACCATTGCAGAGTATTTCCGAGATCGCGGCATGAATGTCATGCTGATGATGGATTCGGTGACAAGGTATGCGATGGCACAGCGTGAAGTTGGTCTTGCGGTTGGGGAGCCGCCAGCAATGAGAGGTTACACTCCTTCCGTATTTGCTAGTTTACCTAAACTATTGGAGCGAGCGGGAACGGGGCCTGTCGGATCGATTACTGCCTTTTACACGGTCCTTGTGGATGGGGACGACATGAATGAGCCGATTGCGGATGCTGTCCGTGGTATTCTCGATGGACATATTGTGCTGAACCGGGGAATTGCGAATAAAGGACATTTTCCAGCTATAGATGTGCTCGCGAGCATAAGCCGGGTGATGAAAGATATTGCTCCTGCGGAACAGATTGATGCAGCTGAAAATATAAAACGTCTCATGTCGGTCTATAAGAACTCAGAAGATCTAATTAATATTGGTGCTTATCAAAAAGGATCGAATATAGAGATTGATGAGTCGATAGACCGAATACAGGATATATGGCGGTTCACACGGCAGAAGGTAGATGAAAAAGTAGTATTGGATGAAGTAAGACAAAGACTAATTACCGAGTTTGCAAGGAGATGACTTAGTACATTATGGGGTTTACTTATCATTTTCAAAAAGTTGTGGATCTCAAGGCGAAGGAGAAAACACAGGCAGAGTGGCTTCTTTCTTCTGCTATTGGTAAACTGCAAGCCGAAGAAAATCATTTGCTGGAACTTGTGAGAGATCGAGAAAATCTCATGGAAGGCATTTCTTCTTTCTCACTGCAAAGCGCTTCGGCTTCTAGTTTACAGGAGATGAATCGTTACGTTCACTATCTAGATGAATGCATCAGCCGCAAAAATAATGATGTGGCTCATGCTGAAGTGAACGTCAAACAAAACCAAGCTTTTTTGAACGATAAAATGCTGGATGAAAAAGTATGGAACCAGGCGCGAGAAAAAGAAAAAATGCATTATCAACAGGAGATGCTCCTTAGGGAACAAAATGAACTGGATGAAATGGCAACGGTGCGCTTTGCTGTAAGAGCACGTTAAAAGAATGTGCGGGCGTGATGCACCGAAGGAGGAATGATGGTTGGTAGACAAGGATCGAGAGGAACTGGAGCGAGAGTCCGGAGGGGCTTGGGAGAAATTTATGATTATTGGAATCCCTGTTGTCTTTTGTCTCGTACTGGTTGTTGTACTGCTCGTCGTTCTGAATGTTGATTTCAGAAAAAATGCGATCGAAATTGCAAGCAAAATTCCGGTAGTGAAAGAATGGATACCGGAGGAAGCGTTAGATCCAGCAACCCAAAAAGAAAGACAAGCCGAGAAACAAATAGAAAGTAATAAGGCAGTCATCGATAAATTAAAGACACAGCTTGCTGATTCAAAAACGGAGCTTGAGCAGGTGCAACAGGAGAAAGCTAAACAGGATAGCAATGTACAGAAATTAGAAGATGAAATAAAAGAGTTACAGGTAACAACGAGTTCAAGTGGTGATGCAACAGCGTCAAATGAAACAGAAACCATAGATCCTTACCTAAAGCAAGTGAAAGATCTTGCTAAAATGTACGGTCAAATGAAGCCGAGTAAGGCAGCTCCTATTATTCAAAGTATGACGCTCGAAGAGCAGGTTCAGCTTCTTGCAGAGATGAAATCAGATGCACAACGCAGCATTCTTGAAAAAATGACACCTCAGGCAGCTGCTGAAGTTACAGAGGCACTAAAAAATACAACGACTTCTGAAAGTCGCGCCATTGCCGCATTACAATCCAAAATGAACAACAAACAAGCTTCATCAACGACTACATCTAACAATCGGAACTTGGATAAAAATGAGCTGACACAAACCTTTTCATCGATGTCAGCAGACAGTGGTGCAAACTTAATTCTTGAGACCTATAAACTAAGTCCAGACCAAGCGATCACGATTTTAAAAACGGTAGATGATGCAACGAGAGCAAAATTACTAGACCAAATGTCTTCTGCCGATGCTGCTGTCTCTGCAAAAATATTAAATCGTTTAATGGGGAGTAAAAATTAATTGATATTTTATATCAAGTGAGAGGAGGTGAAAAACGAATGATATCTTCTTTTTCACAAGTAGGAAAAGCAGTTAGTTTGATGGATTCTGGATCTGAGGCAAGTAAGACTACTGGAAACGAATCAACTGGGTTTCTTGTGGCTTTGCAAGTGAACATGCAGACAACGAGTGAGGGAATGAATCAAGCGGGAAACAAGGAAACGCCGGCCATGTTTACTTTTCTTACGGTAAATCCAGATGAAAGTGTTACTCCGGAAGTGAATACAAGTACTTTGGACGAAGCGACTCTCCTTATGGAAGCAGAAGCGATTATTGATGAACTCATTACAACACTTGAGCAAGAGAAAGATTTGGATCGTAGTGAAAAGCATGAAGAAATGATTGCCGATCTGAAGGGGTGGCTGCAGCAAGCTTTATATTATCTCTATCCTGCAAACAATGAAGAATCAGCAGAGCAAAACGTATCTTTTCAAGCCATGAATGCACTCACAGAGCAGTCGGATACCGTAAAGTATGCACTGCAAGAAGTACTGCATCAATTAATAGAAGCAAGTAAAACAAATTCAGAAACAGCTGCACCATTAGAAGATCTTATACATACTCAGGAGCAGCTAATCGTAAATCTGAAAGAGATTTTAGGAAAATCAGATGTAAAAACAGATTCTGTTACGAAATTAAATTCACTGATGACCGAACTTAGCCTGATGGCAAAAAGCACATTCGCTTCAGCAGAAAAAACAACGTTTTCTATAGAACCTTCACTCCTTACGGGGGATGCCGAGATTCTGGAAAACGTCGGTGAACAAAACGGTAGTAACAAGCTAGCAACAAAAGAAATGATCAAAGTAACGACTCTTGATGAGTCAATACAGCAGAAGGTAGATCCCGAATCTTCTCAGGAAGTGAATCCGGAGGAAACGCAGGATAATCAAGCGACAAACCTTATCACTGCAGGGCAGTTAGCTATAAAGAATGGGACAGCACCACTAACTAGATCAGAAACGGTCATACCGGTTCAACAATTTTCTAAAGAGATGTCCGAATTTGTTGTCAGTAAATTTGAAATTGTGAAGCAACAGGGAATGACAGAAGCGGTTATTTCTTTAAGACCTCAGCATTTAGGTCAACTGGACGTGCAGTTATCGATGCAAAATGGTCATTTGGTTGCAAAGTTTATGACAGAACATGCAGGAGCGAAGGATTTGCTCGAACAGCAAATGACACAGTTAAGAGCTGTACTTCAGGCTCAAGGGATTCAGGTCGAACGACTTGAAGTGACTCAGAACACCTCATTATCGTCACATATGTATCAGGATGGAGGCAGTTCAAACGGACAGCCTGGTAACCAGCGCAGATCTAAAGAACGAGAACGGAACAATGAAGATCTACTAACTACAGCAGAGATTCAAGACGAGCTTCGTACTTGGATGCAGGAGCAGCAAGAATTGGAGTTATATACGGAAGGCGATCAGACAAGCGGATTCACTGCGAAAATATAATGAGCGAAGCGGGGTGTGAAAATGTCAGCGGATATCATTTCTACGACGAATATTTGGCCTAACTACTCAGCTTCCAATGTAACTACAGCAGCGAGTAAAGAATCCTCAGATGCGATGGGTAAGGATCAATTTTTGAAAATACTGATTACTCAGTTACAGAACCAGAATCCAATGCAGCCGATGGAAGATAAAGAATTTATCGCTCAAATGGCTCAGTTTACTTCTGTAGAACAATTGTCGAATATATCGGGTCAACTTCAAAATTTATCGCAATCTTTAGGTGCGGTTTCTGGACTGATCGGTAAACAAGTAAGCTGGATTGGTACAAGCGAGGGTTCAAATGAAGGTGCTGTTCAAAGCGGTGTCGTGGAATCCATTATTATTCGGGATCAAATGCAGTATGCGGTTATTAATGATAAGGAAATTGCGCTAAAAGACATTACTCAGATCAGTGATGTAAAAACAGAAGAAATAGTCTTGGAAGCCAGTGCCTCTTCTGAAGAGAAAGTGGATGTAAGCGAAGAAGCCGATGGAGCTGAGGGATGAGTGGCGTTGTAAGAGTAGGTCAGCTCTATACAAGTACAGTGAAATCTCCCAACACCCGTGATACCAATAAGTCAGGATCAGAAGAGACCGTTTCTTTTAACAAGTTATTTAACAATGAGTGCATAAAGCTTAGTTATCATGCTTCAAAAAGGTTAGAGCAGCGAGGTATAGAGCTCGGTAAAAATCATTTAGAGAAGATTGCTGAGGCTGTAGATAAAGCTGCAGCCAAAGGTTCTAAAGAAACACTTGTGCTGATGGAAGATACCGCTTTTATTGTAAATGTAAAGAACCGAACGATCGTAACTGCGGTGAATGGACCCTCGTTAACAGAAGGCGTATTTACGCAGATTGATAGTGCTATTATCATTCCTTAATTATCTATATGAGGCTGGACCTAACGGAAAGCCTAAGGGTTGCGGATCGACAGAAGCAGCCAATCAACCAATCGGAGGTAAAATTAATTATGCTTAAATCCATGTACTCCGGAGTATCCGGCATGAGAGGGTTCCAAACGAAGCTGGATGTCATCGGTAATAATATCGCAAACGTGAATACAACAGGATTTAAATCAAGTCGAGTCATGTTTAAGGATATCATGAGTCAAACTACAGCCGGGGTAACCGCTCCTACAGATGATACCGGCGGTGTGAACTCTAAACAGGTTGGACTTGGAGTTAGTGTAGGATCGATCGATACGATGCATTTAGCAGGCAGTGCACAGACGACGAATAATCCAACGGATCTTCGTCTGGAAGGAGACGGATTTTTCCTGGTCAGCCTTTCGGAAGATCAGGAAGTTCCTTACCTGACACGGGCTGGAGATTTTCATGTGGATGCCAATCGCAGACTGGTTACCTCGGATGGACTGTTCGTGCTTGATTCAGGCGGCGCTCCCATTACGCTTGATGATGAGGTAGTCGCTTTTTCAATCGGTCAGGATGGAACCATTAACCAACAAATGGCGGATGGAACGATGGAAGCTGGTGTACAACTGGGGATCGGTAAAGTATCTAATCCAAGCGGTCTTGATAAAATCGGAGGCAATTTGTACCGAATGACGATGAATGCAAATCTCGATGGTGAGTTTGAAATTGTAACGGCAAATGATGCGGAAGCAGGTACGGGTTCAATCGTGGCTGGTCAGCTTGAGATGTCAAACGTTGACCTAACCGGAGAGTTTACAGAGATGATCGTTGCGCAGCGTGGTTTTCAGGCCAATTCCCGCATAATTACCACTTCTGATGAAATACTTCAAGAAGTCGTCAATCTTAAACGTTAATGATTAGTATCTGCACAGGGAGCGAAGGATGCTCCCTGAGGCAGGTTACTGCAGGAGGTATAGAGATGATAGCAGTTACAAAGCTAAACGGAGAAAGCCTGTTTTTAAATGCGTTGCTCATTGAGACTGTGGAAGAAACACCGGATACATATATCACCCTGATCACAGGCAAACGTTTAATTGTACTTGAGAAAGCAGAGGAAGTAATTCGTAAGATCAAGGAATATAACCGGGGAATTGGTATCCATGCGGCGACAATTAAATTGCAGCAGCAAACGGAGGATATGTAAATGAAGAAAATGTTACCCTGGATCTCTACCATTATGCTTGCCGTTACACTGATCGTGCTGGTGGTTATCATCATGAAGGGGCAGATGAATGCAGGAAACGAACAGCCAACTTCGAAAGTGAGCGAAAGCAAACCACATTTATCAGCAGATGAAATTGTTGAGGTAAGTTCAGAAATTATCGATATCAAAACAAATTTGGCTGATCCTAATTATCTTGTGCAAATGAACTTTGCCTTCCAATTGAATAGCGTAAAGGCGAAGGAAGATTTTGAGAAAATTAAAGATCTAGTTGTGACTCCGATTATTATTCAAAAGCTGGCAGATACAAGCCCTGAAACGCTGAATATAACGTCAGGAAGAAAGAAATTCAATAGCGAGTTGAAAGTTTTAATTAACAAAGAACTGACAGAAGGCCAATTACAAGATATTCGAATTACGAAGTTTCTTTCGACGCCAATGATGTAATGTGTCCTTACCTCAATTTTAAACCTGCAAGGGGGTGAATGAAATGGTTGATGTATTATCACAAAATGAAATTGATGCCCTCCTCGCAGCTCTTTCCTCTGGAGAAATGGATGCTGAAGAGCTGAAAAAGGAAGATAGTCAGAGGAAAATAAGGTCATACGACTTTAAAAGAGCAGTCCGATTTTCTAAAGATCATATTCGAAGTTTAACCCGAATCCATGAAAACTTTGCTCGGTATCTGACGACCTATTTTTCCGCTCAGCTGCGAACGTTTGTTCAGATTAATGTTGTTCAAGTAGAACAATTGCCTTATGACGAGTTTATTCGCTCTATTCCTAAAATGACCATTTTGAATATATTTGAGGCAGAACCGCTTCAAGGGAGAATGGTTCTTGAGGTGAATCCGAATGTTGCTTATGCAATGCTCGATCGTCTGCTTGGGGGCCCTGGCACATCTACTGCGAAAGTAAACACCATGACTGAGATTGAAATCACCATTATGGAGCGCATTTTCAGCAAAGCATTCGACAGTTTGCAAGAAGCATGGAAAACGGTTCTTGATATCAACCCCCGTATGGAGGCATTAGAGACGAATCCACAGTTTATGCAAATTGTATCGCCGAATGAGACGATTGCTTTGATCTCGCTTAGCACAAAGATTGGGGATACGACAGGCATGATCAACCTTTGCATTCCACATGTAGTTGTAGAGCCGATCATGTCCAAACTTTCAACCCATCAATGGTTTATATCGGAGAAAAAATCGCGGGCTCCTGAAGAAATGGTAGCTTTGAAAGAAAGAGTGAAGAAAGCCAAACTTCCGATTATCGCCGAGCTCGGTGAATCCCAGATATCGATTGCTGAGTTTTTATCGCTTGGCGTCGGCGATGTGATCGCACTAGGTAAGCCGGTAAACGAAGGATTAACCATTAAAGTAGGCGAAAAGGCCAAATTTATAGGAAGTCCAGGCAGTCTCAGAGACCGAGTAGCAGTACAGATAGATGAGATCCTCATTGAAGGAGTTGAAGAACTTGACGAGTAAAGACTTTTTGTCCCAGGAAGAGATCGATGCTTTATTAAAGCAAACCGAATCTATTTCCAGCGGTGAGCCCGTAGTGCAAACAGTGGATGATTATTTGACCCCGCTCGAACAGGATGCCCTCGGTGAGATTGGGAACATCACATTTGGCAGCGCGGCTACGGCACTTTCTACCTTGTTAGGTAATAAGGTAGAAATAACAACACCGAAAATTTCTATTATTAAAAGATCAGAGTTTGAACACGAATTTCCTAAACCTCATGTGACCGTTCATGTCACATATGTAGACGGTTTTGAAGGGATTAATTCACTTGTAATCAAGAAAAGAGATGCTCAGGTCATCGCTGATCTCATGCTTGGCGGTGAAGGAAATCCTAAAGACGAAGAACTGAATGAAATTCATATTAGTGCCGTTCAAGAAGCAATGAATCAAATGATGGGTTCATCAGCTACATCGATGTCTACTCTATTTAATCGATTCGTAAATATATCTCCGCCAAGTATAGATATTCTAAACACAACTAGTGGGGAAGGGTTGAATAATTTCCCTGTAGATGAAACGATGATCAAAGTTTCATTCCGTCTTCTTATTGGAGATTTAATAGATTCTACAATTATGCAATTGCTGAGAGTTGATTTTTCTAAAGATATGGTGAGAATGCTGATTCATGGCACGGAAGAGATGGACGAAGTATCTACAGGTAATGTGACCGAACCATCTGCACGAGTGGAAGAGGCAGTAAGTGCGCCGCCAGAACCCGCAGTATATGAATCTCCTGCTTATGAGCAGCCAATGCATCAAGCAGGGGAGAGTGTTCCTTATCAGGATCCTTGGCAAGCACCTATACCGCAGCAGCAGAACCCATATCAAAATTACCCTAACCAAGGTATGCAGCAGCCTGCGCAAATGTCGAATCCAGAGCCGCAACATTACGGAAACATGCACGCGCGTGGTGTGAATGTGCAACCAGTGCAGTTCGCAAATTTCCAAAATGGCGCTTTTGGGCAATCAAGCGACAATAATTTGAATTTATTGATGGACATACCACTAAAAGTAACCGTAGAATTAGGAAGGACCCAAAAGCAAATTAAGGATATTCTGGAATTCTCTCAGGGTTCCATCATTGAACTCGATAAGCTGGCTGGTGAACCGGTGGATATACTTGTCAATCAGAAGCTGATTGCTAAGGGCGAAGTGGTTGTCATTGATGAGAATTTTGGAGTACGAGTAACCGATATCGTAAGCGAGTGGGACCGACTGCAGAAAATACAATAAGCAACATATTCAAGGAGGATTTTAATTAACATGGCAAATCGAATTTTAATCGTGGACGACGCAGCATTTATGAGAATGATGATACGTGATATTTTGAGCAAGAACGGGTTTGAGGTTGTTGGAGAAGCTCAAGACGGAGCACAGGCAATCGAAAAGTTTAAAGAACTTCGCCCTGACTTGATTACGATGGATATTACGATGCCAGAGATGGATGGTATTGCTGCACTTAAAGAAATTAAGAAAGTGGATCCTAACGCTAAAGTGATTATGTGTTCAGCAATGGGACAACAAGCAATGGTGATTGATGCGATTCAAGCAGGAGCAAAAGACTTTATTGTGAAGCCTTTCCAATCGGATCGTGTAATCGAAGCAATTAATAAGACACTAGGCATTTAATGTAAATGACAGATTCAGGTCAAACGGATTCTTTGAGATCAAGTTACTTTGGTTCGATCCTCTCTGTCGTATTCGTACTTATTATCATAGTCATTTGTATTGTTCTTTTGATTCGCTTTTTGGGAAGAAAAAATCAATCTTTTTTTCAGAAACGGACGATGAGAGTTATCGGTGGAGTGGGACTTGGACCTAGCAAGTCACTTCAAATCGTCGAAGTTGGCAGCAAGCTTTATATTCTCGGGATTGGAGACGATGTGCATATGATTGACACGTTGTCTGACCCTGAG
This sequence comes from Paenibacillus sp. J45TS6, assembly GCF_018403285.1. Classification (GTDB taxonomy): domain Bacteria; phylum Bacillota; class Bacilli; order Paenibacillales; family Paenibacillaceae; genus Paenibacillus. The sequence goes on from NZ_BOSJ01000006.1 coordinate 85,213, forward strand.
GAAATCAGAGCACTAGTAGCTCAGTTTGAAAGGGAAGGGACATCAGAACCTTCCTTCGCCAAACTCATTACAAATGTAAAGAATAAGCTCAGTAAAAATAAAGCGGAATCCTTTGAGATGGAAGAAGCTTCATTTAGTGCGTTATTCGAGAAAAAGCTTCGAGAGATGCCTGATCGTAAGGATCAAATGGAACGCTTGCTTGAAGAAGAAGAAACAAGAGAGCGGTCGAGAGATTCATGAATAAAAAGATGGTAATAGTCTGTTTACTCTGGGCGGTGCTTCATCTCATGATGGGGACGGAAGCGTATGCGCAGCCAATTCCGGATATCAATATTGAAATTGGGAATGGGGATAGTGGAGAGCCCAGTACAAGCTCTTTATCCATCATACTTTTTGTAACCATTATCAGTATTGCACCCGCCATTCTAGTACTGATGACAAGTTTTACTAGAATCGTCATCGTTTTAAGTTTTGTACGAACATCACTGGGTACCAATCAAATGCCGCCCAATCAGGTGCTCGTTGGACTAGCCCTTTTCCTTACCTTATTTATTATGTCTCCAACGATATCTACTATTAATGATGTTGCGCTCCAGCCTTACTTAAAAGGTGAAATAACACAAATGGAGGCACTGAGTGAAGCTACGGAACCCATGAAGAAATTTATGTTTTCACATACAAGGGAAAAAGACTTACTTCTGTTCATGGATTATAACGGGATGGAGAAGCCGGAAACTTATGAGGATATTCCGCTCACTGTCATGGTTCCCGCGTATGCAATCAGTGAACTGAAAACCGCTTTTCAGATGGGATTTATGATTTTTATTCCATTTTTGGTCGTTGATATTGTTGTGTCAAGTACCCTTATGGCAATGGGGATGATGATGTTGCCGCCGGTCATGATATCTCTTCCTTTCAAAATTCTTCTTTTTGTACTGGTAGATGGCTGGTATCTCGTAGTTAAATCTTTACTCCTTAGCTTCAGTCCGTAAGTGCAAGGATCATCTAGACATTGGGAGGTGGCGCCTTGACAGGGGATTTTATCATTGAGCTAGCAGGGCAAGCGATCTTTGTCGCTTTGGAAATAAGTGCCCCCATGCTGGTCCTTGGACTTGTTGTAGGGCTGATCATTAGTATTTTTCAAGCAACAACGCAGATTCAAGAACAAACGTTAGCTTTTGTTCCCAAGATTGTAGCTGTTCTTCTGGCACTACTGTTATTTGGCCCTTGGATTCTCGCAACGATGGTTGATTTCACTTATAACATCTTGGACAATCTTCACAATTATATCGGGTAGGTTGATCAATCATGGAGATGATACTTCAAGGATTTTCTGTAGCTTTGCTAATTTTTTGTCGAATAACAGCTTTTTTTGTAGTAGCGCCCGTGTTTTCTACACCAGGGGTACCTCAAATATTCAAAATAGGATTATCTGTTTTTATTACAATTATTGTTTATTTAACTTTTGGTACGGACCAGGTTATTGCGATGGATGCAGCATACGTACTGCTTATATTTAAGGAAGTCTTAATGGGACTGTTGCTAGGTTATGTTGCACTTCTCATGATTACGGCCATCCAAACCGCAGGAGCGTTCATCGATATCCAGATTGGTTTTAGTATGGCAAACGTGTTTGATCCAATGACAGGTACCTCAGTACCTCTCACAGGGAACCTAAAGTACGCTTTTGCAATCCTGTTGTTTCTGACCATGAATGGACATCACAGGATGCTGGATGCCATCGTATATAGTTATAGATGGGTTCCTCTTGCTGGAAACGATATCTTTCAGGCATTTTCAGACGGTAGTGTGGCAGAACTTCTGATCCGTGCATTTGCACAAGCTTTTATGCTTGCGTTCCAGATGGCTGCACCGCTAGTGGTTGCTTTATTTATGACAGACGTAGGGCTTGGTTTTCTTGCGAGAACGGCACCGCAGTTTAATGTCTTTGTTATAGGGGTTCCACTGAAAATCATTGTAGGTCTCGCCATGATGCTGCTCGTTGTACCCGGATTTCTATACATTTTCGAAAATTTGTTTGGTGTATTATTTGAAGCAATGCAAGGAGTCTTAGAGGTGGTTGGTCAGAGACCTTAAGTAAGACAAATGCGGGAGGAGAGTAGGATGAGATTTAAACTGGACCTGCAGATGTTTTCCGGAGAGAAGACAGAAAAAGCGACGCCCAAGAAACGCCAGGAAACAAGAAAAAAAGGGCAAGTTGCAAAAAGTATGGAAGTTTCCGGAGCGGCCATTTTGCTCACCTGCTTTATGTGTTTCGTTATTTTTGGGGGTTTTTATAAAGAACGAATAACCTATGCTTTTACAGATATCTTTATGAACAGGCTTAGCATGGATGTTACGATCCCTAATGTGATGTCTATGTTCGGACAGCTCGGCATGCAGATTCTTATTATTCTTGCTCCTGTTTTTGCGGCTGGCGTTATTGTCGGAATCCTTGTGAATTATTTACAAGTCGGCTTTTTGCTCACAGGAGAAGGGGTTACTCCCAAATTTAACAAGCTTGATCCTATAAAAGGGTTTAAAAATATTCTATCCATGAGATCCATTGTAGAGCTTCTCAAATCCGTTTTGAAAATGCTCATTATCGGTTTTCTTGTGTATAACATTTTGTGGGGGGCAAAAGATCAGTTTGCTAGGCTCAGCCACTTATCATCAGATGGGATTCTGACCTTTGCTGCAGAGATGACCAAGAAGCTGGGTCTTAATATAGGAATTGCATTATTTGTCCTTGCTATACTCGACTATATGTACCAGAAATATGAATATGAGAAGAACATCCGAATGTCCAAGCAGGACATTAAAGATGAGTATAAAAAGATGGAGGGTGACCCCCTCATTAAAGGGAAGATTCGTGAACGCCAACGACGTATGGCGATGCAGCGAATGATGCAGGAGATTCCAAATGCGGATGTCATCATTACGAATCCAACCCATTTTGCTGTAGCGCTGAAGTACGATGGAAATGAAATGGATGCTCCAAAGGTGATTGCAAAAGGAGCGGATCATGTAGCATTTCGAATAAGGGAGATTGCTAAGGATAATGGAATTATGCTTATGGAAAATAAGCCGCTGGCTAGAGCATTGTTTCAACGTGCGGAGATTGGCGATTCCATTCCTGCGGATCTTTTTCAAGCGGTCGCTGAAGTATTAGCATATGTGTACAACTTAAAAGGCAGAAATAAACCATCGGGGAATCGGAGGCACAGAAACCAGTGAAAATAAAAGAATTATCAGTCCTAGTTGGAATTATCGGCGTTGTGCTCATGATGATTCTACCTATACCCGTTGGATTACTGGATGTCCTTTTGGTCATCAATATTGCAATTGCACTCATGATCTTACTGGTAGCGATGAATACGAAGGAAGCTTTGGATTTCTCTATCTTTCCTTCTATACTGCTTGTAACGACATTATTTCGACTATCTTTGAACATATCAACGACCAAACATATTCTTGCTGAAGCCTATGCCGGTAAAGTGGTTGCGACTTTCGGAAGCTGGATATCCAGCGGACAACCCATTGTTGGTTTTATCGTTTTCCTGATCCTGGTTGTTGTCCAGTTTATTGTTATAACGAAGGGGTCTGAACGTGTCGCTGAGGTAGGAGCAAGATTTACGCTTGATGCGATGCCTGGTAAACAAATGAGTATTGATGCAGATCTCAATGCAGGTCTTATTAACGAACAACAGGCAAAAGAGAGACGCAGTAAAATTGAACGAGAAGCTGACTTTTACGGGGCGATGGATGGTGCAAGTAAGTTTGTTAAAGGAGATGCGATTGCAAGTATTGTTATCTTGCTGATCAATCTCGTAGGTGGATTCATTATTGGGATGGTAATGTTAGGAATGAGCTTTGGCGATTCTATATCTACGTATTCCCTGTTAACTATTGGGGATGGGCTGGTAAGCCAGATTCCCGCACTCCTTATTTCTACAGCTTCCGGACTGATTGTAACTAGAGCAGCATCAGATGGTTCATTTGCGGATGATATTACAGGTCAGTTATTTTCATATCCAAAGCTTATATATATCGTTGCAGCTACGGTAACTTTCCTGGGAATCTTCACGCCAATCGGTCCAATTACAACCTTGCCTCTGGCAGGTCTGCTATTTTTCGGAGGTTGGAAAATGCAGAAGAATCTCAATAGTAAGCAGATTTCCGAGGAACAGATGGAGGAAGAGCAACAGATTGAGGAAGTTCGGAGTCCGGAGAGTGTAATTAACCTGCTTCAGGTGGATCCTATCGAATTTGAGTTTGGTTATGGACTCATTCCTCTTGCAGATACCGGACAAGGTGGAGATCTACTCGATCGGATCATTATGATCCGCAGACAGTGTGCGCTTGAGCTCGGTCTAGTCGTTCCTGTGATTCGGATCCGCGACAATATACAGCTTAGACCTAGTGAATATGTAATCAAGATCAAAGGCAACACCGTGGGCGGGGGAGAATTGTTACTTAACCATTACTTAGCAATGAGCCCAGGGTATGATGACGATTCGATCAGCGGTATTGAGACCATGGAACCGGCTTTTGGGCTTCCGGCATTATGGATAGATGAGTTGACGAAAGACCGTGCAGAGTTATCAGGGTACACCGTTGTTGATCCTCCATCCGTTGTGGCAACACATCTGACAGAACTGATTAAGAGACATGCACATGAACTGTTAGGACGTCAAGAAACCAAAGCAATTATAGATAATTTAAGAGAAAGTTATCCAGCACTAGTAGATGAACTGATTCCTACTGTACTTTCGATCGGAGATGTTCAGAAAGTTCTAGCCAAGCTGCTTAGAGAGAAGATCTCAATACGTGACATGGTGACGATCGTAGAGACATTAGCCGACTATGGTACATATACAAAAGACCCAGATGTTCTCACGGAATATGTAAGACAAGCTCTATCAAGACAAATAACTCAGCAGTATACCCTGAAAGGGGAGACGATGCGGGTGATTACAGTAGGACCTAATCTTGAGAAAAAAATTGCCGAGAGTGTCCAGCAGTCGGAGCAAGGGAGCTATTTAGCACTAGATCCTGTATCAAGTCAAACACTGTATCAAAAATTGACTGAACAAGTCAATCGTCTGATTCAGTCGGGTCAACAACCTATTGTTCTTACCTCACCTACCATCCGGATGTACCTCCGGCAGATTATCGAAAGAACGATGCAAGATATACCTGTGTTGTCGTACAGTGAGCTAGAACCAAATGTTGAAATTCAAAGCGTTGGGGTGGTGAACTTATGAAAATGAAAAAATACATCGTGGATACCATGCCCGAGGCCATGAAACTCATTCGGAATGAACTGGGACAAGATGCGGTGATCTTATCTACCAAAACCGTTCGAGCAAGTGGTTTAGCAGGGATACTTCGCAAACATAAGATCGAAGTCATCGCTGCAGTTGAAGATGATAAAGAACAGCAAAAGGAGCCTGCCCAGGTTCCTCCTGCTGCTATTCCTACGATGCCAAGGGCTGCTGTTCCTGAAGCATACCAAAAAGCAGGGAGTTTACATGTAAATGAAACAGCTGCCCAGCCTTTATCAAAAAAGAATGATATAAAGCCAAAGGCGACTCTGCAATACAAAACACAAGAATCAGAAGAAGCTCCGAGTCTTCCTGCAGAGTTACAGCCGCACCCGGAAGGGGCGGATTTTTCCGTTTCTTCAAGACAGGAGAAGCAGAAAGGCGAAATGGAAGCAGGAAGTCTGACGGAGAAACTTCTCCAAGAAATCAGTCAGATGAAAACGTTTATGGCTACAATCGCCGAGAGTCAATCTAATGAAGCAAGCTTACCTGGAGATTTGAATGAGATCCGCACGAAGCTGAAAGATCAGGGAATTGCCACGGACATTTGGAGCAACTGGATGGAATTTGCAAAAGGAACACTTCAGGAATCCGAGGAAGAAGCTGGGGAAAGCATCGTTAGACCTCTGATTGAGGGTTTTTTATCAGAACGAATCACGGATGGGATTAATGAGTCCACTCGAATTGTATACGTGGCAGGTCCGACAGGCGTCGGCAAAACAACAACGATAGCAAAACTAGCTGCCGAGCAAATGTTCAAGCATAAACGAAAGGTGGGGCTCATTACTGCCGATACGTATCGTATTTCTGCTGTTGAACAGTTACGGACGTATGCTGCAATTCTCGGTATCCCACTTGAAGTCGTGCAGTCACCTGCGGATACCATAAGAGCACTGGATCATCTCTCTGATTGTGATTTGATTCTGATGGACACAGCGGGCCGTAATTATCGTAATGAGATTACTGTTTCTGAACTCAAAAGCTTACTGCCGGATGAAGCGGATAGCGAACTTATTGTGGTACTCAGCCTGACAGCCAAAACAGAAGACATGCTGACGATACTGGATCATTTTCATAAATATGGAACACCAAAATTGATTTTTACAAAAATCGATGAAACAGACACACTTGGAGCTCTCTTCAACGTCCTAAAACAGTATCCAAGCAAGCTAGCTTACATTACAACGGGGCAAAACGTACCGGAAGATATCATGCTTCCAGATCCGAAGAAACTGGCCGATTTTATTCTCGGGAGTGAGCCGTCATGATAGATCAAGCGGCTACTCTAAGAGATATGATGTTAAACAATTCCCTCCCGAAGCTGAATGAGGAGAACTTGGTTCAGGGTAAGAAAATGAATCAAGCCAGACTCATTGCGATATCGAGCGGAAAAGGAGGCGTAGGTAAATCAAACTTCACACTTAATCTGGCTCTAAAACTTCATGCAGCTGGTATAAAGGTACTGGTGTTTGATGCGGATTTGGGGATGGCCAATATCGATGTATTAATGGGCGTATCTTCTAGATTCAGTCTATATCATGTCCTCAAGGGAGAAAAAAGAATTCAAGATATTATTCAATTTGGTCCACATGGACTGCCTTTTGTAGCAGGTGGATCAGGGCTCATTGAACTTTTGACTCTAACGGAAGAGGACATTCATGGTTTTACATCTGACCTAGATCGTCTTTCTGACGAATACGATTATATTTTGTTTGATACCGGAGCCGGTCTTTCTCTGGAGAACAGGCGTTTTATTGCCGCCGCTGATGAGTGTATCGTAGTTACGACGCCGGAACCCACTTCAATTACGGATGCATACGCATTAATAAAAGTGATGCACAGACATCTTAGTGATCCTGTACCTTTTAGCATTGTGGTGAATCGGGCTGAGAACAGAAGGGAAGCGGAACAAGTCAGCGCTAAAATTGGACTTGTTGCGAAACGATTTTTAAATGCTGCCATTCCTTTACTAGGGCATATTTCAGACGATCCGCATGTGATGCGAGCTGTGAAGAAACAAACACCATTTACGGTGATGTATCCGCAGTGTACTGCTTCCCGAGACATGGAAAGAATAGCATCGGGATATATGGATCTTGCCTTACCTTTGACACAGAATACACAAGGGTTCAAAGGATTTATAAACAAATGGTTAAAGAAAACCATTTAATGCAGGTTTCACTTAAATTCAGAGGTGGCAAACATGTCAGTCTATCAAGTACTTGTTGTAGATGATTCAGCTTTTATGAGGAAAATCATTACCGATTTAATTGAACAAGATCCAGCTTTTAAAGTAATGGAAACCGCGGCTACAGGAAAAGAAGCGATAGAAAAAGCAAGAGCACACCATCCTGATCTCATAACAATGGATGTAGAGATGCCTGTACTTAACGGTCTTGATGCTCTTAAAGTGATCGTGGCAGAGGACGAGATCCCCATTATTATGCTCTCAGGTATCAATGAAATGGGTTTACGAGAGACGATTATGTCACTGGAAGCGGGAGCATTTGATTTTATACGAAAACCGTCAATCAACCATGGACAAGACATCGAAGAAGTGGGGAAAGAGCTTCGGAATCAGATGAAAGAAGCCATGCTAATGAAGGCAAGGCGTGCAGAAAGAAAATTGAGTGAAGAGTCGCTGACAGAAAAAGTAGACTTGCAAACACAAGTGCAACATGAAGTTCCATCTCTCAACAATCAGAAATTGAATCATCCTCATCTGTACAAGTCTCGTCCTGCAAAAGAGACACAAACGAAAGAATCGAAGCCGATTTTTTCGCCGAAGCCGGTCACAAATAAGAATAATAAGAGTACTAAGAATAATAAGAACGATAAAAAAGTCAAAAATAGCACTCAGAAAAAAACAATAGTTTCTTCACCTGAACTTCCTGTGTCTTTGGAAACTCATGATATGTCCAAGGGGTTTCGCCGCAGAAATGTAACGAGTACGCCGGAAGATCTACAAAGCGAACAACAAAAGACCAATACGATGATCCAGCAACTTGTAGCCATTGGATGTTCTACCGGTGGACCGCGGGCGCTTAAATCGTTGTTATCTCAAATTCCTAAAGATTTTCCTGCTCCTATCGTCATTGTGCAGCATATGCCGCCTGACTTTACTAGATCGCTTGCGAATCGCATTGATTCGTTTAGCCAGATTCGGGTAGTTGAAGCAGAGCAAGGAATGCAGCTGGAAGCAGGAGTAGCGTATATCGCTCCAGGTGGATATCACATGAGGGTGAACGAAGGGACAAATGGGAAATATGAACTTCGTTTAAGCCAGGAAGAAATAGTAAATGGACATCGTCCTTCCGTAGATACACTTTTCGAATCGATTATCCCCTATTCTAAACTGCAGAGACATATTGTTCTTCTTACAGGGATGGGCAGTGATGGAGCTAGGATGATGAAGCGTCTTTACGATACAGGTGTTCGTTCCACGTTTGCGGAGAATGAAGAAAGCTGTGTTGTGTATGGAATGCCGCGTGCAGCAGTTGAACTCGCCTGTGTTCAGCAGGTATTGCCTCTAGAAGAATTAACCTCGAAGCTGATTCAAGCGGTTATGAACCAAACCTAATTCACGAAGGGGGTATTTCAAAGTGGATATGAATCAATATTTGTCCATGTTTATTGATGAGTCTAACGATCATCTGCAATCTTTGAACGAAAAAATGCTTGAGCTTGAACAAAGTCCCGAAGATTTATCGATCGTTCAGGTGATTTTTAGATCTGCACATACTTTAAAAGGGATGGCAGCAACGATGGGGTTTGAGGATCTTGCTTCTCTAACTCATAAAATGGAAAATGTGCTCGATCTCGTTCGGAATGAAAAGTTGCAAATGAAGGAATCAATTTTTGATGTTTTGTTCCAAAGTCTTGATGCACTCGAGTCCATGGTACAGGATATCATGGCAGGTGGAGAGGGGAAACTGGATGTTTCTCATATCGTTTCTTCTTTACAAGCCATTGAAAAAGGGGAAGAAAGTTCACCTTCTTCCATAGAAGAATCTAATGTTTCAAGTACAGACACTGCTTCTTCAATGCCCTTGCTTGATGAATTCCAAAGCTCTGTACTCTTACAGTCGATTCATGATGGCGCAGGAGTGATGTTTATACAAGTTAGCATCAGCAGAACAAGTCAGTTAAAATCGGTTCGTGCTTATATGGTGTTCGATCTGCTGGAACGATCGGGTGACATCATTAAGACAGAGCCATCCGTTCAGCAAATAGAACAAGATCAATTTGAATATGAATTTTCATTATATTACATAACACAGATGCAATCGGAAGAGTTAAAGAAAGCAATTCTTAATATTTCAGAGATCGAAGAAGTGAATGTCACTCCATTAACTGAAGAAATGCTGGGGCTGGGGTCTAAAGAAGCGGCAGCTGCTACGGAAGTGATGGAAAAGTCTGAAGCAACACAAGAAACAGATACAAATAGTACGATGATTGAGAACACGGAAGCAGTACCAAGCGATGCAAAAGAGAAAACAGTTCGAGCTGCTTCAAAAACAAATACGGCAGCTGCAGCATCTAAAACCATTCGTGTAGATATTGAACGGTTAGACGTTCTTATGAATTTATTCAGTGAATTATTAATCGATCGTTCTCGTTTAGAACAGCTCTCTAATGAACTGGAGCATACCGACTTAATCGAAACGGTTGCCCATATGAGCAGAGTGAGTTCGGACTTACAAAATATAGTACTTAAGCTTCGAATGGTTCCGGTAGATACCGTATTCAATCGGTTCCCAAGAATGATTCGAGATTTGGCCAAATCACTAAATAAAAAAGTGGATCTTGTTATTACAGGTGCGGATACAGAACTTGATCGTACGGTTATTGATGAGATCGGGGACCCGCTCGTTCATTTACTTCGTAACGCAGTAGACCACGGGGTGGAATCAATCTCGACCAGAGTGGAGTCGGGGAAATCGGAAACGGGTACCATTCAATTAAGGGCATTCCATAGCGGCAACCATGTATTTATTGAGATTGAAGACGACGGTGCCGGGATATATCGAGATAAATTACTTAAAATCGCTATATCACGCGGCGTCGTAACGGAAGCTGAATCCGCCGAAATGACAGATCAGCAAGTCTTTCAATTATTGTTTGCGCCTGGTTTCAGTACAGCAGAAACCATCTCAGACATCTCAGGCAGAGGCGTAGGTCTTGATGTAGTGAAGGCGAAAATCACTTCACTTGGTGGGAATGTGACCATTCATTCCGTCCCGGGAAAAGGAACGAGTTTTTCGGTTCAACTGCCGCTGACTCTTTCTATTATCTCAGCAATGCTCATTAAGCTTGGAAGTGAGAAATATGCTATTCCGCTTTCTTCGATCGTAGAAACAGGCATTGTGAAAAAAGAAAAAATCCGTATTGTTCATGGAACCAAAATGATTTCATTTAGAGAAGCGTTAGTTCCTTTTGTATCACTTTCCGAATTTTTTAATGTAGAAGATTACAGTGATGAAGTAGAGGATGAAATCGAGATTGTTGTTATTCGTAAAGGAGATCAGCTTGCAGCTTTGGCGATCGATGATTTTATCGGACAAAACGAAATTGTTATTAAAACACTGGGCAAATATTTACCGAATATTCAAGGGATTTCTGGAGCAACCATCCTCGGTGATGGACAAGTCGCACTAATCATTGATCCCAACGGCTTAATTAAATAATTCTTTGCAAGCGGAAGTTCTTATTACTTACTTACTTACTTACTTACTTACTTACTTACTTACTTACTTAGGAGGCATTAATCATGGCAGAAGACATGAAAGTAATCGTTTTTAAGCTTGGGACAGAAGAGTATGGAATTGAAGTAGAACGTGTTCAGACGATTGAAAGAATGCTTCCGGTTACTCGTGTTCCAAAGACGTATTCGTTTGTAAAAGGTGTTGTTAATCTTCGAGGAGTCGTCATTCCGGTTATTGATTTAGGTGGACGTTTCTCCCTTCCAGAAGCAGAGTATACCGATCAAACACGAATTATTATCGTTACCGTTTCGGATATGCAGGTTGGTTTTATTGTTGATTCGGCCAATGACGTTGTAGATCTTAATGAAGATGATATTGAAACGCCTCCTGAAATTGTAGGAGGTATTAAAGCCAAATATTTAAGAGGAGTAGCGAAACTAGAAGAAGAAAGACTTCTCATTATGCTGAATCTCCATGAAGTATTGAATAAAAGTGAAATTATAAGTCTTGAGAGTATGGAAGGATAAATGATGGCTACAATCAATCAATTTCAGGAGTTTGAGATGGATATCTTGAAAGAGATCGGAAATATTGGAGCAGGGAATGCGGCTACAGCGCTTGCTACCCTGCTCAATAAACCTGTAGATATGGGTGTGCCGACTGTCCAGAGGGTTCCTTTCGAAGCCATAGCGGAAAGTGTTGGCGGTGATGAGAGTATTGTAGCTGCCGTTTATTTTCGGGTAGAAGGAGAGGCTCCGGGGAACATGTTTTTTATGATGACCCCGGAAGCCGCCAAACAGCTTTTGTACCATTTTAATTCGGAAGTAAGCTGTGAACATCTCGAATTTACGGAAATGGAATGCTCGACGATCTCTGAAATTGGAAATATTCTGGCTGGGTCATATCTCTCATCCCTTGCTGATTTCACTCGTTTAAAAATGTTCCCTACCGTGCCTGGATTTGCACTAGATATGGCAGGAGCTATTTTAAGTTACGGATTACTTCATATGAGTCACACTGCTGACGAAGCACTATTAATCGATACTCAATTTCTCGAAGGTCAGAACCAAGTACAAGGACAATTTTTTCTAATACCCGATCCTGAGTCTTTTCATGTCATTTTTGAGGCTTTGGGAGCGCCCTATCATGATTGAACAAAGAAACTTGGTAAAGGTAGGAATGGCGGATCTAAACATCATTACAGAACCGGGTATCATTCGTACAACAGGACTAGGGTCTTGTGTGGGTGTAACTCTATATGATCCACTAGCTAAAATTGCGGGGATGGCACATGTCATGCTGCCTTCCTCTTCTATTGCGAGAGAAGGTATTTTGAATAAGGCAAAATACGCGGATACTGCGATCGTAGAATTGGTAGAGAGAATGATTGAAGCGGGTGCATCAAGCACGAGACTCATTGCCAAAATGGCAGGGGGATCACAGATGTTTCAATTTGCTGGGGCTGGTGATACGTTACGTATTGGGCCTCGTAATACAGAAGTTTGTAAACAAATGATTAGAGAGCTTCGCATTCCTCTTCTTGCTGAAGATTGCGGCGGGAGTCATGGGAGAACCATTGAAATAGATCGGGACACTGGAATATTAACGATTCGAAGCGTACAGATGGGTGTGAAGGAACTATGAATAGAATGTTTGGGAATGTTCGAATCAATTTTTTAGCCGGATTTATTGGACTGATCATTACGTTTTTCGTTTCATTTAGCAGTAACTTACTATCTACAAGTCTTTTTCGGGCAGGGGCGGCTTTTATCATCTGGTTCTTACTAGCCTTTCTACTAAGGTACGTATTAGGCAGTGTATTGGCTTCTCCACCTGACAAAGGAGGTCCTGAGAGCCTGGAAGAAGGACAAGAGACGAAGGGGGCTCAGCTTGATGTGATTGCTCCAAATGATGATGAAGTGCTGAAGGATATTCTGAATTATGCTCAAGCAGAACCAAACGAAGAAAAAAAGAAACAATCTGCAGTGGAGAGCGGCTTTGAACCACTTAATCCTCCGAAAATTGTTCGGACAAAAGATGCTGAAGAATTAGCACAAGCCGTTCGTCACCTGTCAGGCAAATAGAGGAGGGAAACGATATGAAAGAACCTAATTCATCCCATTTGGCCGACATGGACCTGTGGGAAAAGTGGAAGGAGCACGGGGATTTAGATGCTAGAAAAACCTTGATCGAGAAGCATCTCCATATCGTTCATTATGTATCCAGTCGGTTAGCAGTAGGGCTGCCTAAAAATGTGTCGAAAGATGACCTTGAGAGCAATGGCGCGCTAGGGTTAATTGATGCACTTGATAAATTTGATTATAAAAGAGGACTCCAATTTGAAACCTATGCCTCTTGGAGAGTAAGAGGAGCGATACTGGATGGTCTTCGCCAAGGAGACTGGGTTCCGCGTTCGGTTCGTGAGAAAGCAAAACGAATTGAAGAGGCTTATCAACATTTAGAACAAAAATATTCCCGTACCGTTAGTGATGAAGAGATGGGACAATATTTAGATTTATCGGCCAAAGATTTTCAACATATGGTACAAGAGGTAGCGGTAATGTCGTTATATTCTCTCGAAGATCCGCTGAGAGAAGAAGACGCCGAGACAAGAATGTCACTATTGGTCGATGAGAGAGCTTATCCTCCTGATCAAACGGTTCGTGATATTCATCTCAAACAAGCACTGATCACAGGATTAGATAAACTCACGGAAAAAGAACGTATCGTCGTATCTCTTCTATATTATGAAGACTTATCTCTTAGTGAAATTGCAGAAGTGATGTCTCTATCACCATCTCGAATTTCTCAGTTGCATTCTAAAGCGATTTTACGCCTTCGAGGGACTCTGGAGAAGCAGCGTGAACTGTTAATGAATCGGGACTAATAAAAGGTAGGATGATGACCTGAGAAAGAAGGAAGTTGTATATGACCCAAAAAATAGAGCTCAAACAACATGTGAAAGTACTGTTATCGGATGATCAAAGCAGCGCATGGATCGATTTATCAAATCTTACATCCGAGTTGGATTTTACCGAACAGGAACTAAACACATTTCTTCTAACAGAAGGTATTGCGTATGGAATTAAAACGGATACAATTCGTGCAATCGCCGCAAGTCCCCTGAATTTTTATGGCCAAAAGATATTAATAGCTGAGGGGGATGTTCCTGAAGCGGGTAAGGATGGAATCATTCAGTTCCTTACGAGCACGGATTTAACAGGAGAACGAAGACCGCTCGAGACAGGAAACGGGAGAGTAGATTATAAGGAAATTACGCGCCTGAACAATGTAAAAAAAGGGCAGGTCATTGCTAAAAAAATAGATCCAAGCCCAGGCAAGCCTGGGAAAAGTGTAAAAGGAGACCTTATTCCTTTCTCTCCAGGTAAAGAAGCTAGATTCAAGACAGGAAAGAATGTGGTAGTTAGCACCGAAGGAAATGCAATGTACGCCTCGATCGATGGACTGATCACGACAACGGAAAATCATCGAATCAATGTATTTCCTGTATTTGAAGTGAATGGAGATGTGGATTACAAAACAGGGAATATAGATTTTGTAGGTACTGTTGTTATTCGTGGGAATGTACTCTCCGGATTCAAAGTGAAGGCCGCAGGAGACATTCGTGTAATCGGCGGTGTAGAGGGCGCTGAAGTCTTTGCAGAAGGCTCTATTGAAGTAACAGGGGGAATTATAGGGTACAATAAAGGGCTTATTCAAGCAGGTGTTGATGTAAAGAGCTCATTTATCCAAGATGCGAATGTTGAAGCAGGTCAATGTATATATGTCTCGCAAAGTATCATGCATTCATCGATTAGAGCAGGAAAAGAATGTATTTGTGCAGGAACCAAGGGACTTATTGTAGGTGGTCTCATTCAAGCAGGTGAAAGAGTAGCCGCTAGAGTAGTTGGTAACCCGATGTCTACCGTAACCACAATTGAAGTTGGTGTAATGCCAAGACTGCGTAATGAACTTACGAACCTTCGCCAGCAGCAAAAGGGGTTGAGCGAAAGTATAGATAAAACGGCCAAAGCTCTTCATCTTTTAGATCAAATGGCTGCTACTGGACATATATCAGATGATAAGATGCATATGCGGATGAAACTTCAAGTGACTCGTGAATCTAGCATGCAACAAATGAAAGAGAACAGGGAGCAAATATTGGATATCGAAAAAGTGTTGGAAGATACCTCGAAAGCAAGAGTCGATATAACTAAGATGATTTACGGAGGCTCTAAAATAGTTATCGGCAGATACACCAAATTTATTAAAGATACAGCAACACAAATTTCATTTTTTTATCAAAACGGTGATATTTCTATGGTTCCTCTAAAGAATGGTTAAGCGTATTTATTCTTGTTAGCAGTGAAGGAGTGAAGAGGGTGAGCTTGAAAAACGTTGAACTTCAAATTGCTATACCTCGTACGACGGAGGCGGGACGGTATCAAAGCGAATACGACCACAGGAGATCATCAGAACAGTCCCTACTAGCAACAAACGAGAATAAAAAGACGAAAAAAGAAAGTAAACAAAGTCCAAAAACATCAGAATCAGAACAGACAGGGATAAGAGATCGTTCAGCTTCGTCCGGGACTTTGGAGATAAAGAATTCGAATGAGCTTGAAGAAACTTCAGAAGAGACACTGGCAGCTACGCCAGCGGAACACCCTTTTAAAGGGAAACACATTGACTACAGTTTATAAGTAGGCATACATGAATAGGAGAATAATCTCATGGAACCTTGGAGTACCCTCGTTGTGTTGGGTGTTGGTATCACCCTATTTGCCTGGTTTATGCCGAGATCAAAACCTCAAACAGGGGGAAAAGTGATTAAAGATGTAGAAGCAACGTTAGAGCAATATTTGGCTGAGATTGAACTGGAGAATGAAAAGGTTATAGAGAGTATTCAAAAATGGAAGCAGGACTTTTCACATACAAACAATCTAAGAGAAAAAGAAATTCAAGATATGAAACAACAGATTCTAAACCTTGAGCAGCAAGTTTCCTCATTGATGAATGCAAATACTTTTGCTGGCACAAATGTAGAAGCGGCTGTAAAAAAAGCCGACCATGCAGTAACTGACGATACAGTAATAGAAGAATTCGCTATACAGGAAGAGCCGACCATTCATAAGCGTTACAGTGAGGTCTTTCAATTAGAGTCAGAAGGAAAATCTACTGACTTTATAGCTAAAAAGCTAGATATGCCCAAGGGAGAAGTGCAATTGATTCTACAGCTCGGTGAACGGGAGAGAATGGTATGATGAAAAATCGTTCCTTTCTTATGGGACTTGGAATAGGGATTGCAGCCTGCGCACTCATTCTAAAGCTTGCACTTATAGGGCAGGGTGCGGCAGAAGAAAACGCAAAGAATGTCTTATCACGTACGGAACTGGAAGAACAGGCCGCAATAATGAATCTTAAGGTATACGATGTGAAAGATAAGGTAATGACTGAAGAAGAATGGGCGGAGCAAAAAGGAGCACGATTAGAAGAAACGGAATCGGGTGCGGTTACAGAATCTCCTGAAAAGCCAAAGGTTCCGCAGAACGAAACGCCTGATGAGCCAAAACAGCCGACTTCGGAGAAAAAGGCAGAGCCTTCTACAGAGGTAGTGAGATATAAGGTGATTCAAGGTGCAACCTTAAATGATGTTGCGGATCATTTAACTTCCTTACATGTGATTCAGGACCCCGAAGCTTTCTTAAAAGAAGCCAATCGTCAAAAAATCAACAGGAAAATTCAAACAGGCACCTATGAATTTAAGCAGAATGAATCTACCAATTCTATTATTAAGAAAATCACCGCAGCTCCTTAATTTCGGATTCTTATAATGATGTTAGTTATTTAGAACTAAACATTGTTGCATCTCAGTTTCACTTATGATATATTAATTGACGGTGTTAAAACACACGCTACGCTAATTCTGTCGAGGGTGCTTCCTTTAAGGGAAGTCTTGTCGGGAAATGATGCTAGCGGAGGACACAAAAACCAAAATATTAGGAGGTGTGTGGAGATGGCAGTTATCTCCATGAAACAGCTTCTCGAAGCTGGGGTTCACTTCGGTCATCAGACTCGTCGTTGGAATCCAAAGATGGATCGTTATATCTTCACTGAAAGAAACGGTATTTACATCATTGACTTGCAAAAGACAGTGAAAAAAGTTGAGGAAGCTTACAACTTCGTTAAAAGTATTGCAGGAGAGAACGGTACTGTTCTTTTCGTAGGTACTAAAAAACAAGCTCAAGATTCCGTAAAAGAAGAAGCAGAGCGCGCTGGTCAATTTTACATTAACCAACGTTGGTTGGGTGGTACTCTTACTAACTTCCAAACTATTCAAAAACGTATCGATCGTTTGAAAAAGTTGGAAGCATGGGAAGAGGACGGCACATTTGAAGTTCTTCCTAAAAAAGAAGTTATCATTCTCCGTAAAGAGAAAGATCGTCTTGAGAAATTCCTCGGCGGTATCAAGAACATGAAGGGTCTTCCAAGTGCCCTGTTCATAATCGACCCTCGTAAAGAGCGTATTGCAGTAGCAGAAGCTCGTAAATTGGGTATCCCAATCGTAGGTATCGTTGATACTAACTGCGATCCGGACGAAATCGATTATGTTATTCCTGGTAACGATGACGCGATTCGCGCGGTTAAATTGCTTACTGGAAAAATGGCTGATGCTGTTATTGAAGCACATCAAGGCGAAGAAACTTCCGCTTAAGATTGCTTTCAAAGGCCTAAGTATATGAATTAAATGAAAAAGGGTGGTTGGCAGGTGGATAACCTCTCACTACCCTTTTTTTAGGGTCATACGCAAATTTATCCTCTGGAGGGAATTAACAATGGCAGTAGATGCAAAATTGGTGAAAGAACTTCGTGAAAAAACGGGCGCAGGTATGCTCGATTGCAAAAAAGCACTAGAAGAAGGAAACAACGATGTAAACAAAGCGATTGAAATTCTTCGTGAAAAAGGCTTGTCCGCAGCAGCGAACAAAGCTGGCCGCGCTGCAACAGAAGGCGTAGTACAATCTTACATCCACGCTGGTGGACGTATTGGTGTACTGGTTGAAGTTAACTGTGAGACTGACTTCGTTGCTATGACAGATCAATTCAAGGAATTTGCTCGCGACATCGCTATGCAAATCGCTGCTTCTAACCCACGTTACGTGAGCCGTGAAGAAGTTCCTCAAGAAGAAATTGAGAAAGAAAAAGAAATTTTGAAAGCTCAAGCTCTGAATGAAGGTAAACCAGAAAAAATCGTTGAGAAAATGGTTGAAGGTCGTATTGGTAAATATTACGAAGAGTTCTGCTTGCTTGAGCAATCTTTCGTAAAAGACCCAGACAAAACAATTGAACAATTGCTGAACGAAAAAATCAGCACAATTGGCGAAAACATCTCAATCCGTCGCTTTACTCGTTACGAGCTTGGTGAAGGTCTTGAGAAAAAACAAGACAACTTCGTTGAAGAAGTTATGTCCCAAGTAAATAAATAAACAAAGAAAATGATCGAATCAAAAGACGGCCCATGTTATTCTTGAAGATAATGTAATGATTTACATCTTAGAGATTACACAGACAGCTTTATATGGAAAGAACAACTGGATTGTCCGAGATTCGGCTCAAAAGGTTTTCTTTAACTAAGAGTGGAACACAATCCGTGTTCCTTTCTTTTTAACTAATATAAGGTTAACATGTGCTTAATTGACGTGGGGAAGCGTCATTTCGAAGTGGAGGGTGAACATTTGGAACAGCCGGTATTTAAAAGAGTTGTGCTTAAAGTGAGTGGAGAATCCCTTTCTGGGCAAAATGGTTACGGGATTGATGCAGAAACAATCTCATCCATTGCACAGCAAGTTAAAGAAGTAGTAGAACTTGGAGTCGAAGTTGCGATCGTATGCGGTGGCGGTAATATTTGGCGCGGAATTGCAGGTAGCGAGAATGGTATTGACCGTGCAACAGCAGACTACATGGGTATGCTTGCAACCGTTATGAACTCGCTTGCGCTGCAAGATGCATTAGAACAGATTGAAGTGCCAACACGTGTTCAAACTTCAATAGCGATGCAGCAGATTGCTGAACCATATATCCGCCGTAGAGCGATTAGACACCTCGAAAAGGGTAGAGTTGTGATCTTTGCAGCAGGAACAGGTAATCCGTTCTTCTCAACAGATACAACGGCTGCTCTTCGTGCAGCTGAGATTGAGGCTGAAGTTATTCTGATGGCGAAGAATAAAGTGGACGGTGTATATTCTGCAGATCCGTTTAAAGATGAAACGGCTGTGAAATTTGAACAATTGACTTATCTTGATGTGTTGAACAAGAATTTAGGAGTTATGGACTCCACTGCTTCCTCACTCTGTATGGATAACAATATTCCTCTCATTGTATTTGCTATTACTGAGCAAGGTAATATCAAACGAGTTCTTCTCGGTGAAAAAATCGGGACAATTGTGAAAGGAAGTGTAGATTAATGCCGCAATCAATTAAAAAGAACGCAGAAGAACGCATGGAAAAAGCGATCCTCGCACTTAAACGTGATTTGTCAACACTTCGTGCAGGTCGTGCAACCCCTTCTTTACTTGATCGAATTCAAGTTGAATATTATGGCGCACCTACGCCGGTTAACCAACTTGCAAATATTACGACTCCGGATTCTCGTACTTTGATGATCCAACCATGGGATAAATCTTCCTTGGCTGATATCGAACGTGCTATTATGAAGTCAGATCTTGGTCTTACACCGCAAAATGATGGTGCTATGATCCGTCTGAGCATTCCGGCACTTACTGAAGAACGCAGAATTGAACTTGTGAAATTCACCAAGAAATTTGGGGAAGAAGCAAAAGTAGCGGTTCGTAACATCCGTCGTGATGCAAATGATGATATCAAAAAGTTGGAGAAATCCGATATTTCTGAGGATGAATCTCGCAGACATCAAGACGATATTCAAAAGTCTACTGATAAATTTGTTGCAGAAGTAGATAAAGTTCTCGCTGCAAAAGAAAAAGAAATCATGGAAGTGTAATATAATATGCTTACGGCCCCTCCGCCTTCGGTGGGGTTTGCTCTTTTCACAGCAAGGAAAAGAAACTTCATGGAATTTTGGAGGAAGTCGAATGATGAAACGCGCTCGGTCGTGGTGGAATAAGAACGGCAAAGAGACGCCTGAACTGTCAAAAGCTAATATTCCGCAACACGTGGCTATTATTATGGATGGCAATGGTAGATGGGCCAAACAACAAGGTATGCCTCGCATCGTTGGACATCAAAGCGGTATGAAAGCTCTTAAACGGGCAACGATTGCTGCAGATGACTTGGGAATCAAGTATCTGACAATGTATGCCTTCTCGACAGAAAACTGGACGAGACCGAAAGATGAAGTGGATTTTTTGATGCGTCTGCCTGTTGATTTTCTTGCACAGGAGCTAGATGAATTAATCGAAAAAAACGTATGTGTACGAATGATGGGGTATGAAGAGAATTTACCTGATCATACGGTAAAAGCACTTCGAGAAGCAATTCGAAAAACAAAAGATAATACCGGACTGGTTCTTACTTTTGCTTTGAATTATGGCAGTAGAAGTGAAATCACAGATGCGATGAAAGCAATTGCTCAGCAAATTGAATCGGGTGACCTGACAACTGATGATATTACGCCTGACCTGATTGAGAAACACTTGTTGTCTAAAGACCTGCCTGATCCGGATTTATTAATTCGAACAAGCGGAGAACTTAGAATAAGTAATTTTATGCTGTGGCAGCTTGCTTATAGCGAAATGTGGTTTACAGATATTTACTGGCCGGATTTTAATAGAGAACACTTATATGAAGCAGTAGCCGAATACCAACGCAGAACAAGAAGGTATGGCGGTCTGAAGTAATGGAGGATGGACCAAGTTGAAACAGCGAGTAATAACTGGAATTGTTGCCGGTGCTTTATTTTTGGGGTTTGCAATGCTGGGTGGACTCTGGTATAACTTCTTCATTTTTCTAATGGCACTTATTGGATTATACGAGTTCATACGGATGATTGGTGTTTCTGCTTTTTCGGGTACAGCAATCATTGGATATGCCGGCATTCTTTTCCTCATTTTTCCTGATTTGCTTGCAGAGCTGGGGTTAACGTTGACATTAAATCAGATATTGTGGATTTTGATGATACTGCTGCTTATCGCAACCGTAACGACAAAAAACAAGATTACCGTTCAGACTGCGGCTTTGATTTTTATTGGTGTCGTATATGTTGGAATCGGTTTTTATTATATTGCAGTAACACGTCAATTACCGGCAGGATTGTTTTGGACTTTTCTTCTTTTGGCAAGTATTTGGGGTAGTGATGCAGGAGCTTATTTTGTAGGCAAGTCGTTCGGTAAAAATAAACTTTGGCCGATGATTAGTCCTAACAAGACCATAGAAGGTGCTATTGGCGGAATTATTATAGCCATTATAATTGCGCTCTTATTTGCTGGGTTCTCTCAGGGCCTCCTAGGTTTCGGAAGAGCTGTACTCATTGGTTTGTCTGCTTCCGTTATTGGTCAATTAGGAGATTTAGCGCAGTCTGCCTATAAACGTGTATATGGAATTAAAGATTCGGGGAATCTGCTTCCAGGGCATGGTGGTATTCTGGATCGATGTGATAGTTGGATCTTTGTGTTTCCGTTCGTACATATCCTCATGCTCCTCCCTTACTAAGGAAAGACAAACGATTTTATGTCAATACAAGAGGTGTCATTTGTGAAGAAAATTTCAATTTTAGGTTCAACAGGCTCCATTGGAACTCAAACCTTAGATGTCGTTCGAATGCATCCGGAAGAGTTCCAGGTAGAGGGCTTGTCAGCGGGTACCAATGTGGAGCTGCTCATCGAGCAAGCCAGGGCATATCGTCCTCGTAAAGTGTCCGTCAGTCGTAAAGAAGATGTAGATCATGTACGTATGCACGTGCCTGAAGGCACAGAGGTTTATTATGGAAACGAAGGTCTGATCGAGGTGGCTGCAGGAACAGATGCGGATACCGTCATTACAGCAGTGATGGGTAGTGTGGGACTATCGTCTACACTCGCTGCGATTAGAGAAGGGAAACAGATTGGCCTGGCCAACAAGGAGACTCTTGTAACAGCCGGTCATCTGGTTACTGCACTAGCTCAGGAAAAACAAGTACAGATTATCCCGGTAGACAGCGAACATTCGGCTATTTTTCAGTGTCTGAATGGGGAACAACTACGTGAGGTTAAACAGATTACACTCACTGCCTCAGGCGGGTCGTTTCGAGATTTAACCAGACAGCAGCTTCAGCACGTAACGGTTGCAGATGCACTCAAACATCCGAATTGGTCGATGGGCTCCAAGATTACAATAGACTCGGCAACGATGGTGAATAAAGGACTAGAGGTAATAGAAGCAAGATGGTTGTTCGATCTTCCTTATGAAAAGATCAACGTTCTTCTTCATCCAGAAAGCATTATTCATTCGTTCGTAGAGTTTCAAGATACAAGTATGATTGCACAAATGGGTAACCCGGACATGCGTGTTCCTATTCAATATGCATTAACTTATCCGAAGCGATTACCTTCCCCAGCTTCATCTTTATCACTTTCTGAGATCGGAGCGCTGCATTTTAGAGAAATGGACATGGAGCGTTTTCCTTGCTTAAAGCTTGCTTATGAATGTGGTAAAATAGGGGGAACCGCAACAACGGCATTTAATGCTGCGAATGAAGTGGCCGTTGCTCGTTTTCTTAAAGGGGATATTTCTTTTCTGAAGATCGAGGAGATCATTGCAAGAGTACTAGATAATCATCAAAGCATTCCGAGTCCTGATCTAGAGCAGATTGAACAGGTTGATCAGCAAGTAAGAGATATTGCAACCTCTTTATAAGACAAGGTTTCTTCCTGCCTGCAGCAAGAGAGAGTGGTTTTTACGAATTTGCTTCTCTTGTATCGTACCTTTGAATAATGATAATGTAGTAGGACAAGATCAGCTCTTCTTAAGCAAAAGGAGGAAAGAAGTAATTGGAAACCTTGCAAATTGTAATTTTAACGGTGCTCATGTTTTTCGTCATTGTGACGGTACATGAATGGGGCCATTATTATTTTGCCAAACGAGCTGGCATTCTTGTAAGAGAATTTGCCATCGGCTTTGGTCCGAAGCTGTTTTCTTATAAGTACCAAGAGACCACGTTTACACTGCGATTACTGCCATTTGGCGGTTATGCGAGGATGGCTGGAGAAGATCCTGAATTAATAGAAATTCAGCCCGGTCAGACGATTGCGGTTAAAACAGCCGATGGACAGGTCAAAACGATCTACTTGGATCAACTTGATAACAGAAAAAATGTGATTCGAGGAGAAGTTATTTCCATAGACCTGGAAAGACGATTGATGGTTGAACTTGATGTTGATGGTGAACAACAAAAGTTCCCTGTTCATCCAGCAGCAATGCTCGTTGCAAGAAACCAAGAAACACAGATTGCACCCAAAGATCGTCAGTTTAACAGTAAAACGGTCGGTCAAAGAGCGCTTGCCATTTTTGCCGGACCGTTTATGAACTTTTTACTGGCTTTTATCTTGTTTGCGATTTATGCGATGGCTGCAGGGACTCCTGTCGAGAATCCAACCTATGTCAAGATCGGTACGATATCGGAAGGAATGCCTGCAGCTGAAGCGGATCTTCAAAAAGGGGATATTGTGGAGACAATCAATGGTGAGACCATTGGTGGAGATTACACGAAGATGATTAACCTCATTGCTGATTCGCAGGATAAACCAATGGAATGGACCGTACGGCGAGGAGACGAAGTATTTGATCTAACGATTACTCCGCGTGCGATGGAAGGTCAAGTGGGAGGGAAAGTCGGGATTACTGCTGAGTTCCCTCGTGAAGAAGTTGGATTTATTGAATCCTTTGCTGTTGCTGGAAAAAACATGGTGACCACCACTGAAAATATTTTTGAAGGTTTCAGACAACTGATCGCTAAGTTTAGTATTGATGATCTCGGTGGGCCTGTACGTACGTTTGAAGTAACGGGTCAAATTGCGAAGCAAGGAATACTGCAGCTAACCCAGTGGACCGCTATACTTAGCCTTTACCTCGGTATTTTTAACTTACTACCGATTCCAGCATTAGATGGCAGTCGCCTTATTTTCCTCGGGATTGAAGGATTGCGTGGCAAGCCCATTGACCCCGCTCGTGAAGGTATGGTGCATTTCATCGGGTTTGCGATGTTGTTCATTCTTATGATCGCAGTAACTTATAACGATATTTTACGATTAATTAAAGGATAATGGTGTTCCCTGGGAGTGATCACTTTCGTGAAGCTCCCTGTAGGAACTACGGGAGGACGGAATCAAGTCTTATGTCAAACGATAAACAGTTTGTTACTGAAATTACACCCCAGTCAGAGGATTTCTCTCGCTGGTATATTGATACGATTAAAAAAGCGGATTTAATGGATTACTCCCCAGTTCGGGGCTGTATCGTGTTTAAACCAGATGGTTATGAAATTTGGGAACACATCAAAGAAAATATGGATCGCCGTTTCAAGGAAACGGGGCATCGTAATGCATATTTTCCTATGTTTATTCCAGAAAGCTTTTTCCAAAAAGAAAAAGAACACGTAGAAGGCTTTAATCCAGAACTGCCATGGGTTACAGAAGCGGGTGGAGAGAAGCTGGAAGAACGCTTAGCGATTCGTCCAACGTCTGAAACGATTTTTGGTCATATGTACTCCAAGTGGATTCAATCCTATCGTGATCTTCCTGTGATGATTAACCAATGGGCTAACGTTGTTCGCTGGGAAAAACGGACAATGCCTTTCTTGCGTACAAGTGAATTTTTATGGCAAGAAGGTCATACTGCTCACGAGAATGAAGAAGAAGCTCGTCAAGAAACGATGCAGATGCTTGAAGTGTACCGTGAAGTAGTAGAGGATATTCTTGCGATTCCAGTTATCACTGGACAAAAGACAAAATCCGAGAAATTCGCAGGTGCAGTTGATACATTCTCCATTGAAGCAATGATGAAAGACGGCCGGGCTGTGCAAGCAGGTACTTCTCACTACATGGGAACTAACTTCGCTAAAGCATTTGAAATCCAGTATTTGAACCGTGAAAACGTGCTGGAATACGCTCATACGAGTTCTTGGGGAACAAGCACTCGCCTCATCGGTGCCATGATTATGGTTCATGGTGATGATCGCGGTCTTGCTTTGCCACCGAAAGTAGCTCCAACTCAAGTTGTTATTATTCCAATTGGACCACCAAAAACACGTGATCAAGTGGTTGGACGTGCGGATGAATTGTTCGCAGAACTGAAAAAAGCGGGAATCCGAGTGAAAATGGATGATCGCAGTGATGTTCGTCCGGGTTGGAAATTCAATGAATACGAAATGCGTGGTGTACCAGTTCGTCTTGAAATTGGTCCACGAGATATGGAAAATGGAGTATGTGTTCTCGTTTCCCGTATTACGGGAGAGAAGAAAGTCGTGCAACAGGATAATCTAACGGAAGAAATTCAAGCCATGCTTGAACAGGTCCAAAAAGATATGTTTGATCGTGCGAAAGCTTTCTTGCAGGAACATTTTTATTCCGTAGATACGCTGGAAGAAATGAAGGCATTAATGGAAGAAAAACGCGGTTTCTCACTAGCGGGCTGGTGTGGTTCAGAAGTTTGCGAAGATAAGGTGAAAGAGGTAACGGGAGCAACAAGCCGGAATATTCCTTTTGAACCATCCGAGGAAAAACATACTTGCCTCGTTTGTGGACAGAAAGCGGAACATACTGTAGTATTTGCTAGAGCGTATTAATATTGATTAGTTTTACAGAGTAACACAAATGATAAGCTTCTGTCCGAAATGAGACGGTGCCCCTTTACGGATCGGTTCCCATTTTTGTGCGCAGAAGCTTTTCATGTTTTTTTGTTTGGAACGGGGGGGAAGAATCGTTTGAATGATACAACGGAACAAAGAAGAAGGTTCGAATTGTTAATGAAACAGGCGGATCTGCCTGCAGGTATAGCAGAACCTCATTTTGTTGATGGATATATTGATCATGTGGAAATCAGCCGTAGTAACCGTGACTGGCATATTACAATAGCCAAAGAAACTCTGGTTCCTGCGCCGGTTTTCCGAGCTTTTTGTTTGCATATCCGTGAAAAGATGAGTCATATTGCCAAAATTAGTTTTACTTTTCACTATCAATCCGGGGTTACAGAGGCTGATATTGTAACGGAATATTGGAATTTATTTCTCGAGTGGGTTCATCAGCAGATTCCATCGGTAAACGGTTGGATGAATCGCGCTTCCCAAATTGTTGAATCCGGCTTGCTCACGTTAACACTCAGCGATGGAATGGCGCTGGAACTTGCTCGAAAGAAACAGATTGATCAAGCGATCGTGAATTATTATGAACGTTTCTTCAAACTGCCGCTCAAGGTGAAAATGCTTGTGGGTGAGAGTAACCGCGAAGCAATGGTGCAGTTCGAACAGAAGAAGCGAGAAGAAGAGCGGGAAGTTATTCAGAATATGATGACCATGATCGAAGCGGAAATGGCCCCTGTTGAGGAAGAAGAAGGGGACGTAAGGCTTCAGATGGGTTATGAAATCAAAGAACAACCGGTACCTATCAAGGATATCCAGGATGAAGAGAAGAAAGTTACTTTACAGGGAACGGTATTTGGTCTCGATAAAAAAGAGTTGCGTAACGGAAATACGCTTTATACTTTTTACCTTACCGACTTTACGGATTCCATGCAGATGAAAGTATTTGCTAAGTCGAAGGAAGATGTGCGAATTCTGAACCTGCTCGCTAACGGAAAATGGGTCAAAGTTAGAGGGCGTGTAGAGTACGATCGCTTCATGCAAATTCCAGAACTCGCGATGATTCCATCTGATCTCGTAGAAGTACAGGCCCCGCCTTCTCGTAAGGACAATGCTGAACAAAAACGGGTAGAATTTCATCTTCACACGAAGATGAGTACGATGGATGCAGTAACTTCTATCGACAGCTACGTAAAAACAGCTGCAAGTTGGGGACATAAGGCGATTGCTGTCACAGATCATGCGGGTGTGCAGGTCTATCCGGAAGCTGCAAAGGCAGCCAAAAAACATGGTGTCAAAATGATGTATGGCTTAGAAGCAAACATTGTAAATGATGCGGTAGCTGTTGTGCTGGAACCGAAGCCGCTTGATTTGAAAACATCGACGTACATCGTCTTTGACATAGAGACTACGGGTCTATCCGTAACACAGAACAAGATCATTGAAATTGCAGCGGTTAAAATGATTGAAGATAAGGAAGTGGATCGATTTGCAACTTTTGTAAATCCTCATGAGCGTATTCCTTATAATATTCAGCAATTGACAAATATTAATGATGACATGGTGAAAGATGCACCAGAACTTGAACCTGTTTTGAAAGATTTCGTCACTTTTGTTGGCGATGGGATTCTAGTCGCTCATAACGCAAGATTTGACATGGGCTTTATTCAAGCTAACTTGAAGACTCTCGGAATGACTCCGCTTGATAATCCGGTACTTGATACACTTGAACTCGCTCGGATGCTTCATCCATCGATGAAGAATCACAGGCTGAATACACTAGCAGATAAGTATAAAATATCGCTTGAGAATCATCACCGTGCGATCGATGATACGATTGCACTTGCTGGCATTTTGACAGGCCTCTTAAATGATGCCCTGCAGATTAAAGGAATTACGCAGCTGGATCGTTTGAATGATTACGTAGGAATGGATCTGTCCAATTCAAGACCGTTTCACAGCGGTATATATGCGCTCAATGCGGTAGGAAAGAAAAACTTGTACAAGCTGGTTTCTCTTTCGCATACTGAACATTTCAAACGAGTAGCTACGATTCCAAAGTCTAAGCTGGTGCAGCATAGAGAAGGACTGCTCATTATGTCGGGTTGTGAGAAAGGTGAGTTTTTCGAGGCGGTTCTTAACAAATCAGTGGAAGAAGCCGAGGAAATTGCGCATTTTTATGATGTATTAGAAATCCAGCCGATTACAATGTATATGCATCTAGTGGATAAAGGGCTTGTAGCTACGCCGGAAGAGATTAAAACAGCGATTCGGAAAGTTGTTGAGATCGGAGAGAAACTGGGTAAACCGGTTGTAGCAACAGGGAATGTACATTACTTGGAGCCGCGTGACAAAATTTATCGAGATATTACGATTCATGGGATTACAGGTTATAGTCCGCTCAAAGATATTCGGAAACCAGATGCTCATTTCCGTACTACCAATGAAATGCTCGAAGAGTTCGAATTTCTTGGTAAGGAAAAAGCATTTGAAGTGGTTGTAACGAACACAAGCGATCTTGCTGATCGTTTTGAAGAAATTCAGTTATTCCCTAAAGAATTGTTCACTCCGATCCTAGAAGGCGCTGAAGAAGAAATCCGCAGTAAATGTTATGATACGGCAAAGAGTATTTACGGTGAAGAAGTGCCCGATGTGGTAGTGAAACGACTGGAAAAAGAACTTGAACCTATCATTAAATATGGATTTTCGGCCAACTATCTGATTTCAGAAAAACTTGTAAAAAAATCAAATGAAGATGGTTATTTGGTTGGCTCACGGGGTTCCGTAGGATCGTCCGTTGTAGCAACATTTTTGGGCATATCGGAAGTAAACCCGCTGCCACCGCACTATATCTGTGAAAATAACGAATGTAAGTATAGCGAGTGGTTCCTTGATGGAAGTATTCGAAGCGGTTTTGACCTTCCTGTTAAAGAATGTCCGAAGTGCGGAACCTTACTGAAAGGGGAAGGCCAAGATATTCCTTTTGAAACCTTCCTTGGATTTAAAGGGGATAAAGTACCGGATATTGACCTTAACTTCTCTGGGGAATACCAACCTAAAGCCCATCTATATACCAAAGATTTATTTGGTGAGAAAAGTGTATTTAGAGCAGGAACGATTGGTACGGTAGCAGAGAAGACAGCTTTTGGATTTGCTAAAAAATATGAAGAATCGCATCAAAAATCGTGGCGTGGAGCAGAGCTTAATCGCTTGGCATCGGGTTGTACAGGGGTTAAGAGAAGTACAGGACAGCATCCCGGGGGGATTGTGGTTGTACCTGACTATATTGAAGTAGAAGACGTTACACCTGTGCAGTACCCTGCTGATGATACAAGTGCTGAGTGGAAAACAACGCATTTTGACTATCATGCTTTTGAAGATAATCTGCTTAAGCTGGATATTCTAGGACATGATGATCCTACGATGATGAGAATGCTTCAGGATTTGACCGGAGTAGATCCGACCACCATTCCGATGAACGACCCTAAGGTAATGAGTATGTTTAATTCCACCGAAGCACTCGGCGTTTCACCTGAGAAGTTACGGACTCCTGTAGCTACTTATGGTGTTCCTGAGATGGGGACTAAATTTGTACGTCAGATGCTAATTGAATCACAGCCTTCGAGTTTTGCCGATTTGCTGCAGATATCGGGATTGTCTCATGGTACAGGCGTATGGCTAGGAAACGCACAGGAACTGATCAAGAATGGAACATGTGACATTAAGACCGTTATAGGTTGTCGTGATGATATCATGTTGTTCCTGATTTATAAACACGGAATGGATGCTGCTCTTGCGTTTAAGATTACAGAGAGTGTACGTAAAGGTCGGGGTCTTAGTCAGGAATGGATTGACGAAATGAAGAAATGTAAAGTGCCGCAGTGGTATATCGATTCTTGTCTCAAAATTCAGTACATGTTCCCGAAAGCCCACGCGTCGGCTTATGTAATCTCTGCGGTAAGAACCGCGTATTTCAAATTGTATTATCCAATTGAATATTATGCGACGTACTTCTCTGTCCGTGCTGAGGATTTCGATATTGAACTGGCTTGTCAGGGATATGATGCAATCTGCCGCAAGATTATTGAGATTGAACAGCTTGGTTTTCAGGCTTCTACGAAGGAAAAATCAATGCTCTCTGTTCTAGAGATGGCACTGGAAATGACTGCGCGCGGTTTTAGCTTCAAATCCATTGATTTGTATCGTTCTGATGCAACGCGCTTTATCGTAGACCAAGATTCTTTGATTCCTCCATTCTCTGCTTTGCAAGGAATTGGGGACAATGCGGCACGTAATATTGCTGCAGCCAGAGATCATGGGGAATTTTTATCCATTGAGGATTTCCAGCAGAAATCGAAAGCAAGTAAGACGGCAGTGGAGTTACTCACGCAAATGGGTTGCTTCCGCGGACTACCTGAAAGTAACCAACTATCTCTCTTTTAGCTATTTGAAGAGGGTAGATTTAATTTCCATCCCTCACTTTTCAGATTACCTGAGTAAAAGTCTAGTCAAGTGACTATACTTGTCACTAGTGACTGTCTATGTTATAATTTTAATGGTAATCATGTTGATAAAACCGTTGTTTAAAGAGTGGGGAAACCCACTCTTTACTCTTTGGTATATAGAAAATTCGCCGATTACCTTCGGCACTAACCTAATTTGGAGGTTATTGTATTTGAGCACAAAGATCAAAACTACCGTGGAAGAAATGATTAAGCCTTATCTGGAAGAGCACGCTTTTGAGCTCGTGGATGTAGAATACGTAAAGGAAGGCAATAACTATTTCCTGCGTATTTACGTGGATAAAGAAGGCGGCATCGATTTGGATGATTGTGGACAGATCAGTGAATTTGTAAGCACTGAGCTCGATAAGAATGATCCAATTCCTGACGCTTATTTTCTGGAAGTTTCATCTCCCGGTGCGGAACGCCCCCTGAAGAAATCTGCTGACGTCGTCAAAGCGGTAGGGAAAAACGTATATGTGACTACATATGAGCCGATTGACGGACTGAAGGAATTTGAAGGTGAGTTGTTATCTTTTGAAAATGAGGAAATGGTAATAGCTTCTGGTAAAAAGAAGAAGCATACCGTTCCTTATTCAAAAGTGGCGAGTGCACGATTGGCTATTGTTTTATAGTGTTTAACTACACTCTATTATGAATTAAATTCATTCCGCGTGTAACGGCAAGGTTCTCTTCCTAAGTGAAGAGAATTTCGTCGTTTTACGCTATGGATGAGATGTTTGAAAGGGGGATTTACATTCATGAGTATGGATTTTATTGAAGCAATGAATGAATTAGAAAGAGATAAGGGGATCAGCAAGGACGTTTTGTTTGAAGCGATTGAAGCTGCTCTCATTTCTAGCTACAAACGCAATTTTAATGCTGCACAAAATGTTCGTGTTGATATGAACCGTAATTCCGGTGTTATAAGAGTATATGCCCGGAAAATGGTGGTGGAAGAGGTCCTCGATCCGCGAACTGAAATTTCTTTGACTGCTGCACGTGAGATTAATCCGCACTTCCAGCTCGAAGATATTGCAGAGATTGAAGTAACGCCAAGAGACTTCGGTCGTATTGCTGCTCAAACAGCAAAACAAGTGGTTACCCAGCGTATTCGCGAAGCAGAACGCGGCCTGATTTATAACAAGTTTGTAGACAAAGAAGAAGACATTGTAACTGGAGTGGTTCAACGTCAAGATCTTCGCAACATTTATATCGACCTTGGCAAAGTGGAAGCTGTTCTGCCTCTTACAGAGCTTATGCCAAATGAAAAGTTTGTGCATGGTGAGCGTATTAAAGCGTATATCACGAAAGTGGAGAACACAACAAAGGGTCCTCAAATTATTCTTTCCCGTACGCATCCAGGATTGCTAAAACGCTTATTTGAACTAGAAGTTCCCGAGATTTTCGATGGTGTTGTTGAAATTCGCTCGGTAGCTCGTGAAGCGGGATTCCGTTCCAAAATTGCGGTGCATTCTCGCAACGAAGAAGTAGATCCCGTTGGTTCCTGTGTTGGACCAAGAGGAATACGCGTGCAGACCATTGTGGGTGAACTGCGCGGTGAGAAAATTGATATCGTGAAATATTCCGATGTTGTAGAGGAATACGTTGCCAATGCACTAAGTCCTTCCAAGGTACTCGAGGTACAGGTTTTCGAGAATGAGAAAATGGCTCGGGTTATCGTACCTGACTATCAACTTTCTCTTGCGATCGGTATCAAAGGGCAAAATGCGCGTCTTGCTGCGAAGCTGACAGGTTGGAAAATTGATATCAAGAGTGAAAGCCAGGCCGAACAGGAATACGGAAGAGAGAAAGATTCTTCTGAAGAAATGCATCAGGATTCCATCACCGTTGACTAACGGCGAATGATCGGGGGCCTACAAGATGAAACAACGTAAAGTGCCGCTGCGAAAGTGTGTAGCGTGTCAGGAAATGATGCCAAAGAAACAGCTAATCCGGGTTGTAAGAACTCCCGAAGAAGAAGTGCAGATCGACTTGTCAGGTAAAAAATCAGGCCGCGGAGCTTATCTATGCGGCAAAGAAGCTTGTTTTCGGTTAGCTCAGAAGAACCGTTCCTTGGATCGGGCACTTAAAGCTCAGGTAGTCCCTGGGATATATGAGCAACTAGCACAAGATTTTCTTAGTGCTGAGGATGAATTTCTAGAAGCACAGAAAAGAGTGGACAATGAATAAGGCACTATCTTATATCGGGCTTGCAATGCGAGCAGGCAAGCTTGTTTCTGGTGATGAGATCGTACTCAAAGCCATTCGGTCATCTGAAGCGAAATTGGTTATCGTTGCGGGTAATGCTTCGGAAAATACACGTAAAAAATTTCGCGATAAGTGCAAATCGTACAACGTTCCTCTCGTGATTGGTTTTGATCGAGACTCCCTAGGCAGTGCCATGGGTAAACCTGAACGCATTGTGCTGGCGGTGACGGATCCCGGATTTGTAAGTATGATCTCGAAACAAGCCTTGACAATGTCGGAGGTGGAGTATATTGAGTAAACAGGAAAGCAAAGACAAACTGCGAGTTTATGAATATGCAAAATCAATCAACATGAGTAGCAAGGAAATCATTACCATTCTTAAAAAATTAGAAATTCCCGTGAATAATCATATGAGCGTAATGGAGAACGGATCTGTCGCAAAAGTGGAGCAATTTTTCAATAGCATAAAATCAGATGCTGCTTCCAAACGCGAACAGAATTCGGCTCAGGCGGTTTCAACGTCAGCGGTTAAAGATGATAAGCTTAATCGCTCGAACCCGTCTCTTCAAGGAGGTGCCAATTCGAATTTGAAGAACGAAATCAAAACAAATCAAGAGTCAGGCAATGTACAGAATGCTTCAAGTGACTCTCAACCAAAAAAACAACAGGAAAAGCAGGTAGGTATGAATAATAGACCAAATCAAAACACTAACAACGGAACACAAAGACAAGGCGGGCAAGATTCTCGCAGAACTAATGGCAGCGTAGGTCAATCAAGCAGCGGACAAAGTAATCGTCCAAGCAATGCAGGAAGCAATAGACCAGCTGGCCAAGGCAGCAACGGTAGCAGACCAACTGGACAAGGTAACAGTTCAAGCAGTAATAGACCTTCTAGCCAAGGTAATAATACGAACAGACCTTCTGGCCAAAGCACGAATAGACCGCAACAAGGTAGCACTGCAGGTCGCCCAGCACAATCATCAGGTCAAGGCCGCACGAATAATACTGGCGGTAACACGCAAGGTTCTAACAACAACCGCGGTGGAAACAGTAATCAAAACCGTGGCAACAGCAGCAACCGTCCAGGCGCTGGCCGCCGTTTTGAAGACGGTAACGGCAGAGGTAACTATCGTGGGAACAACCGCGGCGGTAAGAACAACCGTGGACGCAACCAAAACCAACCTCCTCGTGAGAAAATCGACAATACACCGAAGAAAATTATCGTTCGCGGTAATATGACGGTGGGTGACGCAGCAAAACTGCTTCATAAGGATGCTTCTGAAGTTATCAAAAAACTCATCTCGATGGGTGTTATGGCAACCATCAACCAGGAACTTGATCTTGATACCATCTTGCTTCTCGCAGGCGAGTTTGGTGTTGAAGTTGAAGTGAAGATTCCGGTAGAAGATGATCGTTTTGAGACAATGGAAGAAAATGATGATCCAGCAGATCTTCAAGCTCGTCCTCCCGTTGTAACCATTATGGGTCACGTTGACCATGGTAAAACGACGCTTCTTGATACGATTCGTTCTACTAGCGTAACAAGCGGTGAAGCTGGCGGTATTACACAGCATATCGGTGCGTACCAAGTAGAAATCAACAACAAAAAAATCACATTCCTTGATACTCCAGGTCACGAAGCATTTACAGCAATGCGTGCTCGTGGTGCGGAAGTAACGGATATGACGATTATTGTCGTTGCAGCTGATGATGGTGTTATGCCTCAAACCGTTGAAGCAATTAACCATGCTAAAGCAGCGAATCTTCCAATTATCGTAGCAGTTAACAAAATCGATAAACCGGGCGTTGATCCGGATCGTGTGAAACAAGAACTTACGAACTATGAACTTGTTCCAGAAGAATGGGGCGGAGATACCATTTTCGTTAACGTTTCTGCGAAACAAAAAATGGGTATCGAAGAACTTCTTGAAATGATTCTGCTTGTAGCAGAAGTGAATGAATATAAAGCAAATCCTGCCAAACGTGCACGTGGTACAGTAATTGAAGCTGAACTCGATAAAGGCCGTGGACCTGTAATGCGTTTGCTGGTTCAAAATGGTACTTTGAAAGTCGGAGACGCTTTTGTTGCAGGTAACTGTTTCGGTCGTGTCCGTGCAATGGTTAATGACAAAGGCCGCAAGATTAAAGAAGCCGGTCCTTCTACACCAGTTGAAATCACTGGTTTGCAAGAAGTACCTCTTGCAGGCGATCCGTTCATGGTGTTTGAAGATGAGCGTAAAGCTCGTTCCATCGCAGACAAACGTGCGATAACACAACGTGAATCAGATCTAGGTACACAAACTCGAGTTACCCTTGATGATCTGTTCCAGCACATTAAGGATGGCGAGATGAAGGCTCTGAACGTAATTATCAAAGGTGACGTTCAAGGTACCGTTGAGGCGCTTAAAGGCTCCCTCGCTAAGATTGAAGTAGAAGGCGTGCGCGTGAAAATTATTCATAGCGGTGCAGGTGCGATTACCGAATCGGATATCATTCTCGCAGCAGCTTCTAATGCGATCGTCATTGGATTTAACGTTCGTCCTGAAGTTCAGGCGAAATCAACAGCAGATGCTGAAAAAGTCGATGTTCGACTCTACAATGTTATTTACAACGTAATTGAAGAGATTGAACAAGCGATGAAAGGTATGCTTGATCCTGAATTTAAAGAGAAAATTATTGGGCATGCTGAGATTAGAAATACGTTCAAAATCAGCAAAGTGGGAACCATCGCAGGTTGTATGGTAACTTCCGGTAAGATTACTCGTGCATCACAAACTCGTATCATCCGTGATGGCATTGTTATCTTCGAAGGTAAACTTGATACCTTGAAACGCTTTAAGGATGAAGTGAAAGAAGTTGCTCAAGGTTATGAGTGTGGTATCACTATTGAGAACTTCAATGACATTAGAGAAGGCGACGTAATCGAAGCGTTCGTTATGGAAACAGTGGAACGTAAATAGCGTCAACTGCAAGAGAGGTGACATGAGTGGCTAAAATTAGAACTGGACGTGTAAGCGAACAGATAAAGAAAGAGATTAGCATACTGATCCAAACCGAACTTAAAGATCCTAGAATCGGTTTTGTTACAGTGACGGGTGTCGATCTGACTAACGATCTGTCCCAAGCTAAAATATACCTCAGTGTATTCGGAGACGATGAACAGAAAAATAATTCTTTGAAAGCTCTCGATAAAGCAAACGGCTTTTTGCGAAGCGAATTGGGAAAAAGAATTAAGCTTCGTCATGTGCCTGAATTGATATTTAAAATTGATGAATCCATTGAGTACGGTAGTCGTATTGAGAAACTACTTACGGAGATTGATACCAAGGATTCCAAATGAGATGAATAGAGGAGACGGCAATGCAGACCTATGAACAGGCGCTTCAACAAGGGAAGGAATTTCTTTTGGAGCATGATGACTTCCTGATCGTGTCGCATGTACAGCCGGACGGAGACGCAGTCAGCTCCACCGTAATGGTGGGCTGGCTTCTCTCATGTCTGGGGAAGAAATTCACAATGATTAATGAAGGACCCATTCCGCCACGGATGCATTATATGTGGGGAACTTCTCAAATTTTAAACGGAACTGTGAGTGAACCACCGAAAACATATCAACATGTTATCTGTGTAGACTGTGCCGATTACGAACGGGTCGGGCGTGTGAAACATTGGTTCGCGGAAGAGAAACAGATTCTGAACATAGATCATCATCCAACAAATAATGGTTATGGCAAAGTGAATATTATTAAAGATGATGCGGCTGCTACGGCAGAAATTTTATACGATTTAATTGAAGTTATGGGCTTAACATGGGACAAAGATGTGGCTACAGCAGCCTATACGGGGATTCTTACAGATACCGGAGGGTTTCGTTATTCAAACACCAGTCCTAAAATAATGGAAATGGCTTCCGCTCTGTTAAAACACGGAGTTAATGGCCCTGAATTAGCTGAACTTTTACTGGAACAAATGACATTTCCTCAGCTGCAAGTACTTACTAAAGCGCTGGCTACTCTTCAATTAACGGAGGATAGAAAGATAGCTTGGGTCATAGTAACGCCTCAGGATATGGAAGACTGCGGTGCAGCAAATGATGATTTAGAAGGCATCGTTAACTACCCGCGTAATATTCAAGGGGTAGAAGTAGGTATTCTCTTCAAGGTCATCTCTGATGATGTTATAAAAGCTAGCTTCCGATCTAGTGGAAGAATCGATGTTGCGGCTCTTGCTAAAGATTTTGGAGGCGGCGGGCATATTCGCGCTGCCGGTGCTAGAGTGGAAGGTCCATGGATGGAAACAGTAAAACAAGTTGTAGAACGGGTGAAAAAAGAGCTATGAGTGGTTACGAAGGAGTACTTCCTGTACTGAAACCGGCAGGCTTTACCTCCCATGATGTAGTTGCTAAACTCAGAGGTATTCTGAAAATGAAAAGAATTGGGCATACAGGAACACTGGATCCTCAGGTTACAGGAGTCCTGCCTCTTTGCTTAGGAAAAGCTACAAGAGTTGTAGAGTACTTGCAAGAGCTTCCCAAAGAATATCATGCTACGCTTCGGCTTGGGATTGCGACAGATACGGAAGACATGACGGGTGAAGTAACAGCGCAAGTAGATGATGTTCAAGTGACGTATGAACAGGTAGAGGCAGCGCTGCAGCAGTTCAATGGGGTTATCTCTCAGGTTCCTCCTATGTATTCTGCTGTAAAAATTAACGGGAAAAGGCTTTATGAAATTGCCCGTGAAGGAAAGACAGTGGAACGCAAAAGCAGAGAAGTAACCATACATGAACTTGAACTTATACGAATGGAAGATGTGGACGGATTACCTGAAATTTCTTTTCGTGTACTGTGTTCCAAAGGGACTTATATTCGAACTTTATGTGTAGATATTGGAGAGGCGCTAGGATATCCCTCTACAATGGTGAAACTTGAAAGAACGATGTCTGCTGGTATTCCGGCAGGGCGCTGTTTGACGATCGAAGAGATACAGCAATGTGTTGAGAATGACACGTTGTCTAAATATCTAATCCCTACAGATCAATCGATTTGGAATTTCCCTTCCCACACGATTGAGTCGGAACAAGAGCGCTCTGTACTACAAGGTAAAAAAGTGTCTGCATCTTATGTCCAGCCTGCTTTGAAAGAGGAGGGATTGTTCCGCCTTTACTCTAAAGAAGAGCAATTTTTAGGGATTTATCAGTGGGATGCGGAATCAGACACAATTACCCCTAAAAAGGTTTTTTTACCGGAACCTAGTTGAAGTGTAATCAATAACAGATATGGCAACAGGATTATCATGGGAATTGCAGGTGAATTAGATTGAAAACAATAAATTTATCATTTCCTCTGACAGAAGAAGTGCGTAAAGAGATTGCTGTTCCCCAGGTACTTGCGATGGGGCAGTTTGATGGACTGCATTTAGGACATGTAAGTGTAATTGAATCCGCTGTAAAATTATCCAGAGAACAGGGAATACAAGCTGCTGTCTTGACTTTTCATCCTCATCCAAAAGAAGTAATGCGTAAAGGTGATTATCAGGGTTATCTGACGCCGCTTCGTGATAAAGAAGAAATCCTTGAAAAAATGGGTATAGATGTCCTATATGTTATCGAATTCAACGAGTCTTTTTCTAGTCTTCTGCCAGAACAGTTTGTAACTGAGTTTTTGATTCAATCCGAAGTAAAAGTAGCTGTGGTTGGTTTTGACTTTCGGTTTGGTCATAAAGGAGCCGGAGACGAAAACAAACTTCGTGAACTCGGAATGCCTCATATGAACGTGGTGACCATTCCTCCGCTTACGCTGGATGGTAAAAAAGTGAGCAGTACCTCGATTCGTTCTGTCTTACACGAAGGAGATGTAAAGGAAGCTCAGCGTATGCTGGGCAGACGTTATTCTCTAAGAGGGACTGTGATTGACGGTGAAAAACGAGGACGTACGATTGGATTTCCTACAGCAAATGTAGAGCCATCAGAAAGCTATGTTGTACCACGGAAAGGTGTATATGCCGTTTGGGTATTGCATCGTAATCAGAAGTTTCCTGGTGTCATGAACATTGGCGTTAAACCTACTTTCCATAAAGATCGGATTAAACCTTCTTTTGAAGTTCATTTGCTCGATTACAGCGGGGATTTATATGGACAGGAGCTTACTGTGGAGTTGGTGGAGTTTCTACGACCTGAACAACGGTTTCCGTCCATCGACGAACTCATTGCCCAGATTCAGAGAGACTCGGAGACGGCGAAGCAAATTTTAGAGAATCGATCTTAGAATACTTAAATATTGAAGTTTAGATTTACATGAAATAGGCAAGTATGATATACTAAGATACGTTGCTGGAAGGCAACCATAACCTTAGCTTTAGTTGAAGGCTCTCACCGGCCCCGACGAGGCTACAGGCGATTATAATGAAGGAGGTGAACAGGATGGCTTTGACTCAAGAACGTAAACAACAATTGATCGAAGAGCACAAAACTCATGAATCCGATACTGGATCTCCAGAGGTGCAAATTGCTATCCTTACGGAAAACATCAAGAGTTTGACGGATCACTTGCGTACGCACAAGAAAGATCACCATTCCCGTCGCGGGCTTTTGAAAATGGTAGGTCAACGTCGTAAGCTCTTGGCTTACTTGAAAAACAAAGATGTTAGACGTTATAGTGCTTTGATTGAGAAGCTTGGATTGCGCCGTTAATCTTCGTATATCCTAACAACGACAGCCTGGTTGTCCCCGTCTCTCTATTATAGAGGGACGGGCTCGCAGCCGGGTTGTTTTGTAGATTTAGGCTTCTTTTTTTTTGTGGACTGGAATAGTCCCATCTAAAATTTTGCGAATATGTCAATACTAGGTCATACTAGTAAATAAAAAACAATAAATGATGTAAAAAGAAGGAGGGGTTTCATGGAACAACGTGTTGAGATGCAACTTGGCGGCAGAACACTAATTCTAGAAACAGGACGTCTTGCTAAACAAGCAAACGCTGCTGTAACTGTACGCTATGGAGATACCGTTATTTTATGTACCGTAACAGCGTCAACTGAACCTAAAGATTTGGATTTTTTCCCGCTTACGGTTAACTATGAGGAAAGACTATATGCAGTAGGTAAAATTCCGGGTGGATTCATTAAAAGAGAAGGTAGACCGAGCGAGAAAGCAATTCTTGCCAGCCGCCTGACAGATCGACCGATTCGTCCTTTATTCCCAGAAGGTTTCCGTAATGATGTTCAGATCCAAAATATCGTAATGAGCGTAGATCAAGACTGCGAACCAGAAATTGCAGCAATGATCGGTACTTCTGCGGCACTAAGTATTTCAGATGTTCCTTTTAATGGACCTATCGGCGGAGTAGCCGTTGGCCGTGTGAATGGTGAATTTGTAATTAACCCGGATATTGCCGCTCAAGAAGCGAGTGATATCTATGTTGTGGTTGCAGGAACGAAAGATGCGATCATGATGGTAGAAGCAGAAGCGAATGAAGTACCAGAAGAAGTAATGCTCGAAGCGATTATGTTTGGTCATGAAGAGATTAGAAACATCGTTGCTGTAATCGAACAATTGGTACAAGTTGCTGGTAAAGAGAAAATGGCTGTCAAATTGCATGCAGTTAATGCGGACGTTAACGCTGAAGTTCGCGAGTATGCAGCAGCTCGTCTCGTTGAAGCAGTTCGTATTGAAGAAAAGCATGCAAGACAAGATGCGATTGATGTAATTAACGATGAAACGGTTGCTTTCTTTGGTGATAAATACATAGAAACTCCTGAATTGTTAAAAGACGTGAAGGAAGTTCTTCATGACATCGTTAAAGAAGAAGTTCGCAGATTGATCACGCATGATAAAGTGCGTCCAGATGGACGAGCATTGTCTGAAATTCGTCCGATCGATTGTGATACAAATCTCTTGCCGCGTACGCATGGATCTGGCTTGTTTACTCGTGGACAAACTCAGGCGCTCAGCGTATGTACACTAGGAGCACTAGGTGATGTTCAGATTCTAGATGGTATTGATCTGGAAGAAACCAAACGCTTCATGCACCATTACAACTTCCCGCCGTTCAGTGTCGGTGAAGCAAGACCGCTTCGTCCTCCAGGTCGTCGTGAAATCGGTCATGGTGCACTCGGCGAAAAAGCATTGTCTAAAGTAATTCCGTCTGAGACTGAATTCCCTTATACAATCCGTCTTGTTTCTGAAGTTATTGAATCAAACGGTTCCACATCTCAGGCTAGTATCTGTGCTTCTACACTTGCTATGATGGATGCTGGGGTACCAATTAAAGCACCTGTAGCTGGTGTGGCAATGGGTCTGATTAAAGATGGAGATCAGGTATCGATCCTGACTGATATTCAAGGTATGGAAGATCATCTTGGAGATATGGACTTTAAAGTAGCCGGTACTTCTGAAGGGGTTACAGCGATTCAAATGGATATTAAGATCGATGGTATTGATCGTAATATTCTTTCTGAAGCTCTGAGCCAAGCGAAAGAAGGACGTATGCATATTCTTGGTAAAATGATGGAAGCTATCCAAAAACCAAGAGAAACCTTATCTCAATATGCACCTAAAATTCTTACCATGCACATTAACCCGGATAAGATCCGTGATGTTATTGGAGCAGGCGGTAAAATCATTAACAAGATTATTGAAGAAACGGGCGTTAAGATTGATATCGAACAAGATGGCCGTGTGTTCATCTCTTCTGCCGATCAATCCATGAATGATAAAGCTCGTGAAATTATTGAAGGCATCGTTCGTGAAGTGGCTGTAGGTGAAATTTATGTAGGTAAAGTAAAACGTATTGAGAAGTTTGGCTGCTTTGTAGAAGTACTTCCTAATAAAGAAGGACTTGTTCATATCTCCCAGCTTTCTACAGAACGTGTAGCTAAAGTGGAAGACGTGGTCGCTATTGGAGATTCCATTACAGTAAAAGTAACGGAAATCGACCAACAAGGACGCATCAATCTTTCCCGCAAAGCAACTTTGACTGCAGAAACAAAAGCTTAATTCTAATATAGAACTTTCAAAAGAGACAGAAGTTTATTCTGGCTCTTTTTTTCATACATATTCAGCCTCTTGTACACATAAGATGGGACAAACGTGACCGGGGGGCTGAAGCAGTGAAAACAAACTCAAAAAAATGGGCTGCCGTGCTTGTTAGTGCGGCAGCCGTCGTTTTGATCGGACAAGTAACGGATGTAAGCAGTTTTATTACACATCAAAGAGTGGTTCATACAGAAGATGCTTTTGATATGTATGTTGATGCTGCGCCAGAAGATGAACTAAAAAAACAGATTACACACAAAGCAACAGAACTGAAAATAGAACCTATTGATGCGAAGCTAGATCGCGTCTGGAAAGCAATTCCGGGATATAATGGGTTAGAAGTAGATATAGAAGCAACTTATCAAAAAGCGATATCTTCTCCAAAGTCAGAGTCTATCTCCTATGTAATGAAAGAGATCCCGCCCAAAATCTCACTCGAGGACATCGGCCCACATCCGATTTACCGAGGCAACTCGGAGAAAAAGATGGCTTCTTTTATGATCAATGTGGCTTGGGGCAATGAATACCTTACTCCTATGCTCGATACACTCGATAAATATAAAGTAAAAGCGACTTTTTTTCTTGATGGCAGCTGGCTGAGTAAGAATAAAGAGCTTGCCCTGGAGATTAAAAAACGCGGACATGAACTGGAGAACCATGCGTATTCTCATCCTAATATGAGTAAGCTCAGCACAGAACGAGCCATTCTTGAGATTAGCAAGACAAAACAGCTGCTTAAGGAGTCACTTGGTGTAGACAATAAGTGGTTTGCTCCCCCTTCCGGTGACTATGATCAGGAAACAGTGAATCTCGCTGCTGAGCAAGGTCTAAAGACGGTGCTTTGGACGATTGATACGGTAGATTGGAAGAAACCTAGTTCTGAAAGTGTGGTAGCTAAAATCACTAAAGGTACGGAGGCAGGATCTCTTATTTTAATGCATCCAACGGCTGCTTCTGAAGGTGCTCTTGAAGGAATGATCCAAGGAATTACCCAAAAAGGAATCACGCTTGGGACGGTAAGTGAGACGTTGTCGCCCGCTAGACTTCAAACGAAAGTTGAGTAAGGCCATTTTTTTTGGTAGGATTATGATATTTGGTTGTGAACTTAAGTCAAAGCCATTTTAAGATATGATTCTTAAAAGTTAGTTATCAAATTTGGGGAGGCCAGCATGTGAAAAAAATGAAACTGAAAAATGGCCTTAGAGTGGTCATGGAAGAAATTCCAACAAGCCGATCGGTTTCCTTTGGGATATGGGTTAAGAATGGTTCACGTAATGAAGATGATCTGAATAAC
The DNA here is from genome assembly GCF_018403285.1 of Paenibacillus sp. J45TS6. Taxonomy (GTDB): domain Bacteria; phylum Bacillota; class Bacilli; order Paenibacillales; family Paenibacillaceae; genus Paenibacillus. The sequence goes on from NZ_BOSJ01000006.1 coordinate 128,091, forward strand.
GGAGTATCTCATTTTATAGAGCATATGCTGTTTAAAGGCACCGATCGTTTTGACGCAAAAGCGATAGCAGAACAATTCGATGCCATTGGCGGTAATGTGAATGCCTTTACCTCAAAAGAATACACTTGTTATTATGCGAAAGTTCTTGATGAACATTTGCCGATTGCGGTAGATGTTTTGTCGGACATGTTCTTTCATTCTAAGTTTGACAGCGAGGAACTCGCGAAAGAGAAGAATGTAATTTTAGAGGAAATCTCGATGTATGAAGATACGCCGGATGATATGGTTCACGATTTAATTTCGCTCGCAGCTTACGGAGATCATCCACTAGCTTATCCGATTCTCGGTACAGAAGAGAAACTAAATGCAATGGATCAGACAACACTTCGTGATTTTATGAAGGAACGTTATACGATTGAAAATACGGTGATCAGTCTTGCTGGGAATATTGATGCTGAGCATATTATGGAACTGCTCGAACAATATTTTGGCTCTTTTGATCTTCATGGAGAAATCCAGGAAGTTTCTGAGCCTGTATTTAAAGGGGAACAATTGTTTCATAAAAAGAAAACAGAGCAAAATCACATATGTTTAGCTTTTCCAGGATGCTCTATTCACGACAACAAGCAGTATGCAATGGCACTCATTAATAATGCGATTGGCGGCGGAATGAGTTCGAGACTGTTCCAGGAAATAAGAGAAAAACGCGGTCTCGCTTATTCTGTCTATTCCTATCATAGCGCACATGCAGATAGCGGCTTGTTTACGATCTATGCAGGAACAGCCCCTAAACAGACAAAAGAGGTAATGGAGCTCACGATTGCACTTCTAAAAGATCTTGCTGTTAATGGTTTGTCTGAAGAGGAACTCCGTAAAGGAAAAGAACAGCTCAAAGGGAGCCTCATCTTGAGTCTTGAAGGTACAGGCAGCCGAATGAACCGTAATGGTAAAAATGAGCTGATGGTAGGGAAACACCAAACCCTTGACCAAATGATTGAAAAAATCGAAAATGTAACAATGGACGACATCAATGTTGTTTTAGACCGGATGTTCGCTGTACCTTATGCACTAGCTATGGTAGGCGCTTCGGATAAAGCAATTGCATCTATGAGGAGGAACGAGTTTGTCAGTATCCGTACAAATTAAAAGATTAGCTGGTAATGAAGATATTTCACTTCCAGCTCAAATGTCTGAACTCGCAGCAGGTTTTGACCTGTATGCCGCTGTGGAGGCTGATAAGACATTAAATCCAGGGGAACGTAGTTTGATTCCTACAGGATTTGCTATGGCTTTACCCGCTGGTTATGAAGCTCAAATTCGCCCAAGAAGCGGCTTAGCTTATAAACACGGAATTACCTGTCTTAATACGCCGGGAACCATTGATGCAGATTATCGCGGTGAAGTGAAGGTGCTGCTTGTGAATTTAGGACAAGAACCTTTCACAATCCGCCGGAATGAACGCATCGCACAAATGGTGATTCAAGTCGTACCTGAGGTTACCTTGACCGAAGTAGAAGAACTATCTGAAACGGTTCGGGGTACCGGCGGTTTTGGTCACACAGGGAAATAAAAGGAAAATTAACGATGAAGCTGCTCTTCCAAAATGGGAGGGCAGCTTTTTTATGCTTATCAATCACCAGGGCTATCTGTTAGGCATAGGATGATATCATACAGCTTTTGAAAGGAGTGACATCCTGATGTTGACCGGAGTTCGGATCGTCGTTTTAGGAGGAGATGCACGTCAGCTTGAGGTCATCCATCGCTGCGTAGAGCTTGATGCATCTGTAAGTATAGTAGGATTTGATACTTTGGAGCATGTTCCTGAAGGAGCTGTCAAAGAAACCTTGTCTGAGCAGCTTCTATCTTCAGCTGACGTTTTAATACTGCCGGTGGTGGGATGTGACGACAGCGGAAACATCCAAGCTAAATATGCTAATGGCGATACAACGTTAACTTTAACTGCAAAACTTGCAGCTGAACTACCAGAACACTGTACGATATTCACAGGTATGGCAAAACCTTATCTAAAAGAAATCTGCAAGCAAAATAAAGTTCGTCTTATTGAACTTCTTGATCGGGATGATGTAGCTATTCATAATTCGATTCCGACAGCAGAAGGCGCAATCATGCTGGCTATTCAGAAAACGGACTTTACGATTCATAACTCGGTCGCGTTCGTACTTGGACTCGGTCGTACTGGTTTTACAATGGCAAAAACACTTCAAGGTTTGGGTGCGGATGTGAGGGTGGCTGTAAGGCGCGAAGAGGACATTGCTAGAGCATCAGTGATGGGCTTAAAGCCCTTCCTGACAAGGGATTTAGAGAAGCATGCAGGGCAAGCTGACTTGATTTTTAATACGATACCGTCTATGATAATCACAGCACAAATCCTGTCCAAAATGAAGTCAAAATCGTTTATTATTGATCTTGCCTCAGCACCTGGTGGAACCGATTTTCGGTATGCAGAGAAGCGCGGTATTCAAGCGATGCTCGCCCCTGGGCTCCCTGGCATTGTTGCTCCCAAAACAGCGGGTGTTATTATTGCCAACTCCATTGTTAAGCTGCTTTTAGGTGAACAAAATGATCGGGGGAATAAGCAATGAATTGGCAGGGAAAAACGGTTGGTTATGCAATAACAGGATCTCATTGTACTTTTGAAGAAGTGATGCCGGTAGTGCAAAGGTTTAAGGATGAAGGGGCAGAAGTTGTACCTATCATATCTCAGACTGTACTCACTACAGATACTCGGTTTGGAACGTCTCAAAGTTGGCAGCAGCAGTTGAAAGATATAACGGGGAATGATATTATTTCTTCGATTGTAGAGGCTGAACCACTCGGACCATCGAAAAGGCTCGACGTACTGGTTATTGCACCTTGCACAGGTAACACGACCAGTAAACTAGCAAATGCAATGACGGATAGTCCCGTTCTAATGGCTGCAAAATCGCAAATGCGGAATCAACGACCTGTTGTTCTTGCGATTTCGACGAATGACGGGCTAGGACTAAACGCAGCGAATATTGCGAAGTTACTTGTAGCGAAGTATATCTATTTCGTTCCGTTCGGCCAGGATAATCCAGAGAATAAACCGAATTCACTTGTCGCTAAAATGCATCTGATTCCCGAAGCAGCTTATGCTGCTCTCGAAGGAAGACAAATGCAACCTATACTTATGTAAAGCGGCAAATGGCATGTAACTTTACGAATGAAAGGTATCGCAAGATGCCTTTTTTCGAGGTGAGTATACTAAGCAATTTTAGGTATATGATCCTTCATATTTTTTTATATTATATTTCTTCTTGAAAAATGAATGATGTAGAACGTAGAACAGATTACTAACAAGCACTGCAAAGTATGCAGTTAATCAAATCATCGCATCTGAACGCTTAAGCAACGCAGAAGGTTTACATTCCATTTGTTCTACATCCTTTATGCTTAGGTCTTCTTGATACACAAATGGAGGAATTCGTGCATGGGCATTTTAGTGCAAAAATTTGGGGGGACTTCTCTTTCAACCCCCGCTGCTAGAGAACGTGTTCTTCAGCATATGAAGCGTGAAATTAAAGCAGGGCATTCACTAGTTGTTGTTGTATCTGCAATGGGACGCAGAGGCGAACCTTATGCAACGGATACCCTTTTAGATTGGATTAGCAGTAACGGAGATGCTCTGCCTGCAAGAGAGAAGGATCTGCTGCTTTCTTGTGGCGAGTTTATCTCTGCAACCACATTAACCAGTTTGGCACATAGTGAAGGAATCACAGCAACCGTTTTAACAGGCGGGCAAGCCGGAATTATTACCGATCATCAATATGGCAATGCCAGAATCATTGAGGTGAAGCCGGATCGGATCTTGGAAGAACTGAAATCTCATCAAGTGGTTATTGTTGCCGGTTTCCAAGGCATTAATGATATAGGTGATATTACTACTTTAGGACGCGGAGGCAGCGACACGTCAGCAACAGCTCTTGGGGCAGCACTCGGAGCGGATATGGTTGATATCTATACCGATGTCGAGGGAGTACTTACGGCAGATCCAAGAATTGTAGAAGATGCGAAGCCTCTTTTATATGTCAGTTATGCAGAGATTAGTAATATGGCCCACCAAGGCGCAAAGGTGATACATCCGCGTGCGGTAGAGATCGCCATGCAGTCACATATTCCGGTGCGTGTTCGCTCTACTTTTGGGGATGGGGAAGGAACGCTTATTACTCACCCAGAAGGAGTTCGAGATATTCAATCTGGCGTTGTAGATCGTCATGTAACCGGTATTGCACATGTAAGTAACGTAACGCAAATCACGGTTGAAGCCGAAGAGAATGTAGGCAAACTACAGCTCCAGGTATTCAAAGCGATGGCAGAGAATGGAATTAGTGTTGATTTTATTAATGTTTCACCATCTGGCGCCGTATATACCGTATTTGATTATGATTCCGAAAAAGCGATCCGTGTCCTTCAAGAACTTGGATTGAAACCGAAAAGTTTATCCGGTTGTGCGAAGGTTTCGGTTATTGGCGGAGGGATTAACGGTGTCCCAGGAATCATGGCCCGTATTGTCGAATCGCTTGAAGAGGTGAATATTGATATTTTGCAGTCAGCCGACTCGAACACAACAATATGGGTATTGGTGAAAAAAGAAGATATGGTAGGCGCAGTTCGCGCTCTTCATACAAAATTTGAGCTCCACTTATAATCTAATTTGTAATAGTTCAAGGAGGATAAAAACGTGGAATTTGGAAGACTAATAACGGCCATGGTCACGCCTTTCAACGAACAAGGCGAGATTCATTGGGAAGAAACCTCCAGGCTCATTGATTATTTAATAGACGTACAAAAATCAGACGCACTGGTCGTATCAGGTACAACAGGAGAATCACCGACTCTTTCAGATCAAGAAAAGGCAGAGTTGTTTTCTTTTGCGGTCAAACATGCTGCTGGAAGAGCCAAGATTATTGCAGGTACAGGCAGCAACAATACACACCATTCCATTACACTCACGCAAGAGGCAGAAAAAGCTGGTGTGGACGGGATTCTCTTGGTGGTTCCTTATTACAATAAGCCAAATCAGGAAGGCATGTTTAGACACTTTGAAGCTATAGCAAAGTCTACTTCTTTACCTGTGATGCTGTATAATGTGCCGGGAAGAACAGGAGCGAGCCTTTCTGTAGAAACTACGCTTCGTCTTGCACAGATTGATAACATTGTTGCTACAAAGGAATGCGCATCTATTGAGCAAGTGACGCTGATTGCTGCGGGTGCTCCTGAAGGGTTTGCTGTCTATTCTGGTGATGATTCATCAACTTTGCCTGCCCTTTCTGTGGGAGCTTACGGCATCGTGAGTGTTGCGAGTCATATCATAGGTTCTTCCATGAAAGAAATGATCGAATCTTACTTGAACGGAGATGTACAAAAGGCAGCTTCCTTGCATCAGAAGTTATTCCCTGTATTTAAGGGGTTATTTGAAGCGCCGCATCCGCTGCCGAATCCTGTAGCTGTTAAATATGCATTAACACGTAAAGGCTATGAGGTGGGTTCCGTGCGTCTTCCGCTCGTTGCACCTACTGAACAAGAAACTAAGTTCATTTCAGAACTGATTGCTAAGATTGACTGACATATTTGATAAAAAATAGAGCATCCTCGAACTCTTCGTTAGAGCTTCGGGGATTTTCTTTATATTTAGAGTTTAATTTCTACGTTGTTTTGCGGAATAAAAACCTATAAGTATAAGTGGAATAAGGTTGTTTTCTGCATTTTATTTTGATTGTTTTTAGAGAAAACGGGAAAACTACACCTTACAAAGCATGCTCGACTTGTTTTTTCGCTTTTTAATCATGTATAATGATGTCAAGTGACTGGGTGCGGTATATTTTTGAAATATGTTTAATTAATGATAAGTGTGCAGGAACTTCGGCTGAGAAGCTGCAAGTTTCTTAAACAATAATAACAAATATTAACTATTATAAGGTACGACGTCCAACTACCATAGGAGGTTCAGATTCATTTGTCTAAGAAAAATAATAACGATAAATTGATGATTTTCGCTTTGGGCGGCGTCGGTGAAATCGGAAAAAACATGTATGTTGTTCAGTACGGTAATGACATTGTAGTCGTTGATGCGGGTCTTAAATTCCCAGAAGAGGATATGCTCGGCATTGATATTGTCATTCCTGATATTTCTTATCTTACCGAAAATCGTGACAAGGTAAGAGGGATCGTTCTGACGCATGGTCATGAAGATCACATCGGCGGTTTGCCTTACGTTCTAAAACACCTTAATGTTCCTGTATATGGAACAAAGCTTACGCTTGGCTTAGTGGAGAACAAATTAAAAGAAGCCAATTTACTTGGCGAAACAAAACGTATTCTGATTAACGAAGATTCCGTAATTGAGCTTGGTAACAGCCTCACGGTTTCATTCTTCGGAACGAATCACAGTATTCCAGACTCTGTCGGCGTATGTATTGAAACACCAGAAGGTGTAGTCGTGCATACCGGAGACTTCAAGTTTGATCACACACCAGTCAATGGTCAATTTGCAGATCTTCAGCGTATGGCTGAAATTGGAAGCAAAGGCGTTTTGGCTCTCTTGTCGGATAGTACGAATGCAGAGAAACCTGGTTTTACTCCTTCTGAGAGAAATGTCGGTATCGTTCTTGAAGATATTTTCCGTAAGGCTAGTCAACGTGTTGTTGTAGCTACTTTTGCTTCTAACGTACACCGTGTGCAACAAGTCATTAATGCAGCTGAAGTGACAGGTCGTAAAGTGGCAGTAATCGGTAGAAGTATGGTGAATGTTGTTAATATTGCTTCCGATCTAGGTTATCTGGACATTCCAGACGGAATGATCATTGAACCAGAAGAAGTAGGCAAAATGGCAGCTGACCGTGTGGTTATTCTATGCACAGGTTCCCAAGGTGAGCCAATGTCAGCACTTACACGTATGGCCCGCTCTACACATCGTAAAGTAGATATTTTACCAGGAGATACCGTTATCATTGCGGCAACCCCTGTTCCAGGGAATGAGAAATACGTAGGACGTACAATTGATGAATTATTCCGCCTGGGTGCTGAAGTTCACTACAGCGGAGCTAACTCCGGCGTTCACGTTTCTGGTCACGGAAGCCAAGAAGAACTTAAACTTATGCTTAACCTTATGAAGCCGAAATACTTTATTCCAATTCATGGTGAGTTCCGGATGCAACGTCGTCATGCTCTGCTTGCAGAAGCGGTTGGCGTAGAACGTGAAAACATCTTTATTACCGATATTGGTGAAGTTGTTGAGATTCAAGGTGGTTCTGCTCGTAAAGCCGGTAAAGTATCTTCCGGTAATGTACTGATTGACGGTCTTGGTGTCGGTGATGTAGGTAACATTGTACTACGCGATCGTAAACTTTTATCACAAGACGGCATTCTGGTTGTAGTTGTAACACTAAGCAAACAGGATGGAAAAATAGTTTCTGGCCCAGACATCATCTCCAGAGGGTTCGTGTATGTTCGTGAATCGGAAGGTCTGCTAGATGAAGCAAACCGAATTGTGACAAGTACCCTTCAGAAGTTAATGAGTGAGAATGTTAATGAATGGGCTTCACTCAAAACGAATGTAAAAGACTCTTTGGGTCGTTTCTTATATGAACAAACGCGTCGCAGACCAATGATTTTGCCAATCATCATGGAAGTGTAATACGTTTTTAACAAACAGATTAAAAAAGATTCATCAAAAGGCACACAGTCGCCTCTTCAACCAACAGGTAATATTGGACGGTTCCCTGTTGGAATGAAGAGGCTTTTTTGTCTAATTTTGAATAGAAACAGATCCTTCTCTGCCATAATAAACAAATATGGAAGTTTAACAATGGCAGAGAAGGGCGTGTTTATTAATGCAAGAATCAAATGATAAAACAAAAGAAACGAACAATGAAACTCCAATAACCCCTCAAGAAGAGATCAAAAATAATCCAGTCGTAAATACCATTCAAGAACTCGGAACAACGTCGGTTCCTGTTCCGTCTGGAGAATCAAATATTTTTTGTATGACGATTATCGGCCAGATCGAAGGCCATCTTATATTACCGCCACAAAATAAAACAACAAAATACGAGCATTTAATTCCGCAACTTGTAGCTGCAGAGCAAAATCCACGCATAGAGGGAATTCTCATCATTCTCAATACAGTGGGAGGAGATGTGGAGGCGGGGCTGGCTATTGCTGAAATGATAGCTTCGATGTCGAAACCTACCGTTACAGTGGTCATTGGGGGAGGACATAGTATAGGTGTTCCCATAGCAGTCAGCAGTAGCTACTCCATTATTGCGGAGAGTGCAACCATGACTATTCATCCCATCCGAATGAATGGACTATTCATTGGTGTACCTCAGACTTTTGAATATATGGAAAAAATGCAGGAAAGAGTCGTTCGTTTTGTAACTTCGCACTCTCGGATTACCGAAGAACAGTTTAAACAGCTAATGTTTAAGACAGGGGAACTTAACCGTGACATTGGAACCGCAGTTGCAGGAGCCGATGCAGTGGAGTATGGACTGATGGACGCGGTGGGCGGCATTGGAGACGCAATTAAAGAACTAAATCGCCGTATTCAAGAAGCGAAAGACACGTCTTTGCCGAAGGGACTGACACAATGACGATGTATACAGTAATGCCTACAGAGCAGCTTTGGGAAGGTATGTGGAAAGAACAGCTGCCGATGATGGAGATGAGTATAGCGGGGCGACTAATTCAAGTGATGCCGAAAGATGAAAAAACAGGAATTATCGTGAGAATGTTAAATGGAGGATTATACGACTATTTAGATCCTGCATACTCTCCTGGTAGAGAAATTCCGCTATATACAGGGAAAATAGAACAAGGATAATATTAAAACAATGCCGAAAAAGAACATATGTGCTGATGTATGTACTTATGGTATAATATTCTTCTGGAGGTGACCTTTTTTGGCCAGAAAGAAGAAAAAGAAAAGAAAATCAACCCTTGGTGGGGTTCTTAAATACGAGATATATGGAATCATTTTGATTACCTTGTCTGTTATTGCCCTCTCTGGTGAGGCCACAGTTGGACGCTCTTTATCCAAAATGTTTGGACTTTTACTGGGTAAGTTTTATTTTGTAATCCCGCTTATCGGGATTTTCTATGGTCTCATGGTAATGATTCATCGGAAGTGGCCGGCAGGCTGGAATCTAAGAAAGAGCGGCTTGGTGTTGCTTGTCCTTGCTTTGACCTTAATGAGTACGATCTCAGCTATGGAACAGAAGCTTGGTCCGATGAATCTGTTAAGTGCATCCGAAGTGATGAATCAGATACATATTGATTTGCAAACCGAACTGCTAAGAGCTGATGAAACGAGTAATGCTTCCATGCTTGGTAGAGATATCAGTGGAGGATACATCGGAGCAGTAGAATACGCTGTATTGTTATGGTTATTTGGCAATATGGGTGCGAACTTAATGATGATTGTTATGTTCTTTATCAGTTTTATGTTGATTACCGGTCTATCTTATGTAGACTTAATGCGAATATTTAAAACTCGTGTCCTTCGTTCAGGACGCGCTCTTGCTACGAAATGGAAATCTTCATCTAAGTCGGGGGCTACTCGCAAAACAGGCACAAAAAATAAGGCGAAACCCAAACCGAAAGTTATTCCATACCATGATGAAGAGGAAGAAGAGGATCAGTATACCGAGGATCTCCCTAGTCGCAAAGCACCTCTATTCTTTCAATTGTTTGGCAATGCGAAGTCAAAGCAGCATGCAGATGATGATTCTGATGTAGATCCGTATCAAGAGGGTGGACAAGAGGTAGTTTACGGAGCGGCCTCCACGGATACAAATCTCCCGTGGGCAGAAGGATATTCGGAGGACAGTAACTCTTTACCGAAAGATGCAGAAGTGAAACCGGGAGGTGCTGCAAGTTCAGCGCCAATTATTCGGGACTTCTTTGAGAATGTACGTAATGAAAATGCGGTGGAGGAAGATGATCTGGATGATGCTTATCCTTCAGAAGAGAACCTTGCTGTATCTTCAAACGCAGTGGAAGAGTCTGGTTCTGATTCAGACGCAGCCGAGTCACCAGGAGTCCTTTCTAAGGTGGATTCCGGAACAGCAGAAGAATTAGAAGAAGGCGCCATTCAGCAGCCGGCTCCACCGCCTAAACCATATAAGCTTCCACCGTTTAAATTGTTGTCTAGACCAAGCAACAGCGGTAAGGGTGGAGATCAGAATGACTACAAGCAAACTGCTCGTAAACTAGAGGCTACGCTGGAGAGCTTTGGTGTTCGTGCTAAAGTACTTGAAGTCGTTCGTGGTCCAGCGGTAACAAGGTATGAAATTCAGCCGGATATCGGTGTTAAGGTCAGCCGAGTCGTCGGTTTAACAGATGATATTGCACTTGCGCTTGCGGCGAAGGATATTCGTATGGAAGCTCCTATTCCAGGTAAATCCGCCATTGGTATTGAAGTGCCGAATGGAGAGGTATCTGTTGTTACTATGCGTGAAGTGATGGAAACAACCGTCTTCCAGGAAGCCGATTCCAAGCTTTCTATCGCATTTGGTCGTGATATCTCAGGGCAAACGATTGTCGGGAACTTGGCAAAAATGCCCCATTTACTTGTTGCCGGTGCTACAGGCTCAGGGAAGTCCGTGTGTATCAACGGAATTATCACGAGCATTCTCTATAAAGCGAAACCCGATGAAGTGAAGTTTCTGATGGTGGATCCCAAGATGGTAGAACTTAATATGTACAACGGGATCCCGCATCTGCTTGCCCCTGTGGTGACTGACCCGAAACGTGCTTCGCTTGCACTTAAGAAAATTGTTGTCGAGATGGAAAAACGGTATGAGCTGTTCTCTAAGTCAGGTACTCGGAACGTAGAAGGGTATAATAATCTGATGAAAGATAATCCAGCTGCCGTCCTTCCTTATATCGTTGTTATTGTCGATGAGCTTGCTGACCTTATGATGGTTGCGGCGAATGACGTGGAAGATGCCATCGCGAGACTTGCTCAGATGGCTCGTGCTGCCGGCATTCATTTAATCATTGCAACTCAAAGACCGTCCGTTGACGTTATTACAGGTGTAATTAAGGCGAACATACCATCTCGGATCGCTTTTGGTGTTTCTTCACAAGTCGACTCCCGTACGATACTCGATATGGGAGGAGCGGAGAAGCTTCTCGGTCGTGGGGACATGCTCTTTATGCCAGTTGGTTCTTCTAAGCCGGTGCGTGTACAAGGTGCGTTTTTGAGCGATCAGGAAGTAGAGAATATTGTGAGCTATGTTCGTGACCAGGCCGAGGCAGAATATGATGAATCGCTTGTACCCGAGATTGATGATACCCAGCAACAAACAGAAGAGATCCAAGATGAGCTGTATGACCAGGCTGTACAGATCATCATAGAAGCCAAGCAGGCATCCGTATCTCTCCTTCAGCGGCGAATGAGGGTAGGTTACACTCGCGCTGCAAGACTTATTGATTCTATGGAGGCTAGAGGTGTTATTGGTCCTTACGAGGGCAGTAAACCGAGAGAAGTTCTTATTTCCATGGAACAATTTCAAGCTAACAAAATCAGTTCATAATACGATTAAGGAGTCCCTTTCCATGCGAAAGGGACTCCTTTTTTATATTCATATTTACAATTTCCACTCTTTAACATGTTTTCTACTATGACGAAACGTGCATAGGAACAATAACTGCTAAACATAATAAATGTAGCCAACAAGAGAACATTAAAGAAAGGTAGATTCTAAACATGCGAAAAATCAATCTTTGGATCCTCGCCGGCGTGATCTTACTATCGGCTTCTTCATATCGTCTGATCCTGATGGCAAATGAAGAAAAGGCAGAACCGAGAATCGAACAGAACGCCGAAGCAGTCCCTACGTTTAGTCAAAACATTGTTACATCTGGTGCCTATGGACAGGATGTATATGAACTTCAAGGCCGGCTTAAGTATCTTGGTTACTACTACGGTAAAATTGACAGCCACTTTGGACCCAAGACTTTAGGTTCCGTCAAGTGGTTTCAATCGGAATTTGGTATCCAAGTGGATGGCGTAGTTGGTCCAAAAACAAAACTTAAACTGTACAACGCCACTAAAGACTGGCGTCCAACCGAGCCAGGACCAGGGCAAGCTACTGGAGGCAACTCTTCTTCGGGTACTACCTCGGGAGGTAACAATGGAAGCAGTGGAAATAACAATATGGGGAGTACCAATTCACTGGGACTTACGGAAAATGAAATTAAAATAATGGCTAATGCCGTTTACGGAGAAGCTCGCGGGGAACCTTTTGAAGGACAAGTGGCTGTAGCAGCTGTCATATTAAACCGTGTTGAATCACCGCAGTTTCCGAATACACCTTCTGGTGTCATTTTTCAGCCAGGTGCGTTTACTGCTGTAGCAGATGGACAAATTTATCTTGAACCGAACGAGCAAGCGCGAAAAGCGGTAATGCAAGCCATAGATGGATGGGATCCATCAGGCGGATGCTTGTACTACTTCAACCCGAAAACAGCTACTTCTAAATGGATATGGTCACGGCCTCAAGTGAAAACGATTGGTCAGCATATATTCTGCATGTAAGTTATAGAATGGAATTACTGCATTTCTGTAACAACAGCTTAATACTTAATAAAGAATGTACGGACAGCAATCGGCGGAATTCCTCCGGTTGCTTCTGTGCTTTTGAATGAGTTAGAATGAAATCATACTAGGAAAATTAATGAAAAAATTATGACGTCGTAAAGGGGTTTTGAAACTTGACTAATACAGGATTCGAACGCGGCAGCAATCAGCATATTCGCATTCATGTGCTGCCTACCAAACGCTTTAAGACGTTTGCCATATCTCTGTATGTGGGCGCGCCGCTTAAAGAAGATACGGTTACGAGTACAGCACTGATTCCATTCGTTCTGCGTAGAGGAACATCATCATATCCAGAGACAATCCAGTTTCGTGAGCAGTTAGAAGAGCTGTATGGAGCAGGATTCGGTTTTGACGTATACAAAAGAGGAGATCATCAAATTATCCAGTTTCGTATGGATACCATTAATGACTCCTTTGTTCAAAGCAGTGATAAACTGCTTGACCGATCCTTTGCTTTTCTTGGTGAAGTGGTTACAAGCCCTGCGAAGGAAAACGGTCATTTCCGCTCTTCCTATGTTCAACAAGAGCGAGATACCGTTCGCAAAAGACTAGAGTCTATTGTAAACGATAAAATTCGTTACGCAGGAGAGCGCTGTATTGAAGAAATGTGTAAAGGGGAACCCTACCGTCTTCATCCGTTAGGAGAACGTAAAGATCTTCCGGGAATTGAACCAGAAGGGCTTTATAGGTCCTATGAACAGTGGCTCCAGAACGCGGGAATGGACCTATACGTAGTAGGAGACACCACACTAGAAGAAGTTGAAAAGCTCGTAGAGAAGTATTTTCATCTGAATCGCAATACTTCATTCGAGTACAAAACGGAAGTGAGCAGTCGTCAGCACCGCGAAGTACAAACCGTTGTTGAGAAGCTGAATGTAAATCAGGGGAAACTGAATATGGGTCTTCGAACATCCATTACATATGGAGACGACCAGTATGCATCTGCCTTAATGTACAATGGTATTTTGGGCGGATATCCTCACTCCAAACTGTTTGTTAACGTGAGGGAGAAACATAGTCTTGCTTACTATGCTTCTTCGAGATATGACGGTCATAAAGGTATTGCAACGATTCAATCAGGAATCGAGATCCCCAATTACGAGCAGGCGGTCGAGATTATAACGAATCAATTATCCGATTTAAAAGAAGGTAAAATCTCTGACCTGGAGATGAACCAAACGAAGGCGATGATTCGTAATTTGCTTAAGGAAATCGGAGATTCTGCATTTGAGATGATCTCTTATGATTTCAACCGTCAGTTGTCAGGTAAAGAACGAACAACGATGGAATTGCTTACGCAAATCGAGTCCTTAACGAAAGAAGATGTTCAGAAGGCGGCGGAAACGTTCCAACTGGATACCATTTATTTCTTGAGAGATCAGAAGGGGGAATGACCGGTGGAGAGCATACGATATGAACATCTACAAGAAACTTTGTATTATGAAGTAATGGACAACGGTCTTTCTGTATACGTGCTACCTAAGCCCGGGTTTGAAAAAACCTATGCTACTTTTGCTACGAAGTTTGGTTCTGTAGACAACCATTTTCGAGTAGAGGGGAAAGAGGAGCAGCAAGTACCCGACGGGATTGCTCATTTTTTGGAACACAAGATGTTTGAAGAGCCTGAAGGCGATATATTTGCTAAGTTTGCATCTCATGGTGCTTCTGCTAATGCATTTACAAGTTTCGATCAGACCGTCTATTTATTTTCAGCTACCGAAAATATTAACGAAAACATCGAGACACTTGTGAATTTCGTGCAAAATCCTTATTTTACAGATCAAAATGTAGAAAAAGAAAAAGGGATTATCGGCCAGGAAATTAATATGTATCAGGATAATCCGGATTGGCGCGTTTATTTTGGATTAATCGAAGCGATGTTCCAGAAACATCCGGTGAGAATTGACATTGCCGGTACGATTGAATCCATCAGTACAATTACGAAAGAAACGCTTTATGATTGCTATAATGCATTTTATCATCCGAGCAATATGCTTCTCTTTGTAGTGGGTGGAGTTGACCCTGGGGAAGTCATGGAACTCATTCGTAACAATCAGGCCCAAAAGAATTATGAGAAGCAAGGAAAAATAGATCGTCTATTTGAAGAGGAACCTCTTGAAGTAGGTCAGAAACGCCGGGAAGTAAAACTTGCGGTTTCTTTACCCAAATGTTTATTTGGATTTAAGGAACTAAGTAAAGGTCTCAGCGGTGAGGAATTGGTGCGAGAGGATTTAACCACACGATTGATGCTTGATTTATTGTTTGGTTCAAGTACTGAACTGTACCAGAAACTTTATGACGAAGATTTGATATCAGATGGTTTTGGGCATGAGTATAACAGTTCAGCTCAGTATAGCTTTTCCGCTGTGGGCGGAGATACAAAAGATCCTGATCTTTTGTTAGCACGTGTACGTACAGAAGTGGAAGCGATGAAGCAAAAAGGTTTTGACCAAAATCACTTTGAGCGGACTCGCAAGAAAAAAATGGGTGGATATTTGCGTATGCTTAATTCCCCAGAGAGTATTGCACATGAATTTACTCGTTATCAATTCCGCGGCGGGGATTTATTCCGTGTACTGCCCATTTATGAATCCATTACACTCGAAGATGTAAATCGTCGTCTTAGAGAACATATTAATTGGGATCAGCTGGCAGTATCTTTGGTGGTGAGTCCTTAACATGGAGAGAGAAGCCGGATCCTTTATGAAGCCTATACTCGATACAACGGTTCTGGTTACAGGAGCAAGCAGGGGGATTGGAGCAGCCATAGCTAAGCGTTTTGCGTCTGTTGGAATGAATGTAGTTATTCATTATATGAGTTCTCATGAAGCAGCCAACGAAGTCGCAAGGCAGTGTATGGATTTTGGCGGTAGAATTATGACCGTCAGTGCGGATTTAACCAGCAAAGAACAAATCGAGCGTATGGCTCAAAAATTAAAAGATTATGACATGATTCCTGATGTTCTGGTAAATAATGCTGGGATTTCTCATTATGGTCTTCTGTCTGATGTCTCGGAAGAAGAATGGGACCATGTCATGGCGGTTAATCTGAAAGGTACTTTCCTGTGCACGCAAATGTTTATGCCGGGTATGGTCTCTCAGCGGTATGGCCGGATCATTAACGTCTCATCGATCTGGGGAATATCAGGGGCTTCTTGTGAGGCTCTTTATTCAGCGACTAAGGGAGGAATCAATGCCTTCACGAAAGCGCTGGCCAAAGAACTGGCTCCCTCTGGTGTGACGGTGAATGCAGTGGCCCCAGGTGCCGTGGATACAGATATGATGAGTTCCTTCGACGAAGAGGAAAAGAGAACGCTCGAACAAGAAATTCCTGCAGGGAGATTAGCTAAACCAGATGAAATTTCTTCATTGGTATATTTTTTAGCACTCCCTGAGTCTGGTTATATTAATGGACAGATTATATCGCCGAATGGCGGCTGGCTGACCTAGAACACAGTAAATTAATTCCTGTATAAGGAGTACGTACCTTGCTCATATTAACTACTGCTCACTTTAAATCTCATGAGTAATGCTAAGGAGGATTTAATGATGTCAACAGTAGTCAGTAATTTTGATGCATGGAAAAAATTTCTGGGTGATCGTGTAGCGCAGGCCGAAAAACTCGGTATTAGCGAAGATGTCATTAATAAACTTGCTTACGAAATCGGTGATTTTCTTGATGAAAAAGTCGATCCGGCAAACCCATCCAACCGTGCATTAAAAGAACTATGGGACGTGGGTAATGAGGAAGAGCGTCGTACAATTGCTAAGCTCATGGTCAAATTGGCTAAGAAAAACGCATAGTGGCGCACGGAAGAGCTCCCGAAAGGGAGCTTTTCTGTAATTGTTACATCCTTGGTTCTTGTAATTCATTTTTATTTTATATATCATTAGTAAGACCCATGTTTGATGGATTCAGATCCAAACATTTTCTGCTCGGGGAATGACTGATTATGTCGAATATTGAGGAATAAGCTTCAGAGGTGTTAATATGGAGTACAAACAATGGTATATGGAGTACAAAATACATAAGAACAGACCTGGACTCCTTGGTGATATTGCTTCCATGCTTGGAATGCTTGAAGTAAACATTTTGACTATTAATGGTGTTGAAGGAAAGACAAGAGGGATGCTGATCGAGTCAGATGATGATGAGAAGATCCAACTCTTAGGTCAAATGCTGAAAAAAGTGAATAACATTACGGTAACAGCTCTTCGTGCGCCAAGACTTGTGGATATACTCGCGGTCAGACATGGCCGATATATTGATCGGGATTCAGATGATCGTAAAACTTTTCGTTTTACAAGGGATGAACTTGGGTTACTTGTTGATTTTTTGGGTGAAGTATTTAAGAAGGAAGGAAATCAGGTTATTGGTTTGCGGGGAATGCCGCGTGTAGGAAAAACGGAATCCATTATTGCCGGAAGTGTATGTGCGATGAAACGATGGACGTTTGTATCGTCTACCCTATTGCGCCAAACCATACGCAGTCAAATGTCTGAGGACGAAATGAACCCAAATAATGTCTTTATTGTCGACGGGATTGTGAGTACAATTCGTTCTAACGAGAAACACTATAATTTGCTGCAAGAGATCATGAGCATGCCGAGTACGAAAGTAATTGAGCATCCTGACATTTTCGTGCAAGAATCTGAGTATGACTATAATGATTTCGATATTATCATTGAACTTCGAAGCACTCCAGACGAAGAGATTATATATGATACGTTTACTGCAAATTATACCGATGATCTGTAAAGGTACAGCGATAATTTAAAGAAATGTGTTTTTTATAAATGAAATACATCTTGGATAAGACAAAAAAAGAGGAGGAATTCGCATGTCTGAACTGGGTCAGCAGTTGAAAGAGGCCCGGCTGCAAAAAGGACTAAGCCTTGATGATGTTCAAGAAATGACAAAGATTAGAAAAAGGTATCTTGAAGCAATCGAATCCGGAGATTATAAAGTTCTCCCTGGCAGCTTTTATGTGCGGGCGTTTATTAAAACCTATGCGGAAACGGTAGGATTGAATCCTGATGAGCTGCTCGAAGGACATAAGAAGGATGTTCCAGATTCAGAACAAGAAGCTACAATGGAACCGGTTATTACGAAGCGTTCCAGCCGTCCGGCTTCGGAGCGTAATAACAAATGGTTGACTACTGTATTACCTTGGACTTTTTTGGCTCTCATTCTAGTTCTAATTTACGTTTATGCAAGTGATAAGGATAAGAATCAAGCTGAGATTCCAAGTAATCCTGATACGGAACAACAGGTAAACCCACCTGTAAATGAAACGCCAACACCATCCGAAGACGAAGGGGTTGCGGGCGAGGATACAGAGGAGCCAGGTACCGATGTAGGCGGTGGAGATCAGCAAGATCCAAGCGATGGAGAAGATACTCCGGCTGAAGAAGAGCCTGCCGAAGATCCAACTGAACAGCCAGTGACGATTACGCAGAGCGGTACAGCAGGTAATATTACGATCTTTGACGTTGCTGGCGGTAGTGAAGGTGAACCGGTGAAGGTTGTAATTAAAGCTTCAGGTCTTAGCTGGATGGAAGTATATGCAGGTGAGAACTCTAGTGGTGAGAAATTGTTCAGAGATAACACGGCAGAGGGACAAACCTACAGTTTTGATCTTGGTCCAGAAGGAATGTACATTAAATCTGGCTACGCTCCCGCTACGGAAATTACCGTTAATGGTGAAGTGGTTACCGATGGAAAGACGACGAATCGAATTCGTTTAGAGCGTGTGGAAGGATCAAGTTCTGATCAGAGCAATACGGCAGGCGAAGATGAATCTTCAGATTCTGGCGAGTAATTGCCTACTCTAACATGTACAGCGAAATGTCGCTGTACATGTTTTTTCGAGTAAGGTTATCTGACAAGATTTTGATAGAGATTCGATTTATGGACCCTATTCTAATATAATGTTACATAGGGCATCATGACTAATGAAAGGAAGTGGATCATATGAGTGAAAGTTCATTTGATATTGTATCCAAATTAGATTTGGCGGAACTAACGAACGCCGTAACCCAAGCAGAGAAAGAAATTGGGAGCCGTTACGATTTTAAAGGTAGTAAGAGCAGTCTTAAAATAGAGAAAGATGCGCTTATTATCGTTTCAGATGATGAATATAAACTGAATGCAGTCATTGACGTTTTACAATCAAAAATGGTTAAAAGAGGTCTCCCGCTAAAAAATCTTGACTATGGTAAAGTTGAGCCTGCTTCGATGGGTACCGTGCGTCAGCGTCTTGGTTTTAAACAAGGAATTGATCAAGATAATGCTAAAAAAATTAATGTTCTGATTCGTGACTCGAAGCTAAAAGTAAAAAGTCAAATCCAAGGCGATCAAATCAGGGTCTCTGGAAAAAGTCGGGATGATCTTCAAGCGATTATACAGTTGCTGCGCTCAAGTGATTTACCTCTTGATCTTCAGTTTACAAACATGAAATAAAACAAGATATGAAATCATGAGTAAATCTCTATATGTTTTCATGCTCGGATATATGTAAGGAGTAGAAATTCATAAATAGAGATGCTCAGGATTCATTACATATCTCATGAATGACAAATAGACATAGGGGGGATTTGCTATCACTGCAGATCTCCAAGTACGATCTAAAGGGGAGGGCGTCTTTCTTGAATTTACCCAACCGAATCACACTAGCAAGAATTTTCATGATTCCGGTCATGATGATCTTTTTGCTAGTTGATTTTGATTTTTATCCATCTCCAATCCAGTTTGGTGATTATTCTCTTCCTTATAACCAGCTCATTGCTGTGATTATTTTTATCGTAGCTGCGAGTACTGATGGAATTGACGGATACATTGCGCGAAAACACAATCTGGTTACCAATCTCGGTAAACTACTTGATCCGCTTGCAGATAAACTTTTAATTACAGCTGTGCTTGTTTCCTTAGTTGAAATGGGCAGTGTACCATCATGGATGGCTGTTGTTATCATCAGTCGTGAATTTGCGGTAACAGGATTACGTCAGGTAGCGCTGCTGGATGGTTCCGTTGTAGCTGCCAGCTCTTGGGGCAAGGTGAAGACGGTAACTCAAATTATCGCAATTTCCCTTTTATTATTGAATAATTTCCCATTTGCTTTTATATCCATCCCTATGGATGTTATTTTCATCTGGCTGGCAACCATCGTGACTCTGTACTCTGGAATCGACTATTTTGTTAAGAACAAACATCTTCTTCGCCAAAACTAAGCGTAAACCTAAGCGTAATTGTTTAATATAATTTTATAATTCAACGCAAAAGAGCAATAGGTAAATCCTATTGCTCTTTTGGGGACTAGAAACATAAGCTGGGAGACTGGAGGAGTTAACATGAAAGCAGAGATTATCGCAGTAGGTACAGAACTTTTACTCGGTCAAATCGTGAATACGAATGCTCAGTTCCTATCGAAGGAGCTTGCTGCTATTGGTGTTGATGTATATTTTCAGACGGTTGTCGGGGATAATGCCAGCCGGATGAGACAAGCGATAGAAACGGCGCGGAGCCGTGCAGATATTGTTGTTTTTTCAGGCGGAATCGGTCCGACTCAAGATGATATTACAAAGGATGTTTTAGCCGATCTCCTGGGACTAAATCTTCTGATGGATCAGCGTTCCCTGGATCAAATTGAAAAAATGTTCACTAGACGCGGTACAGTGATGACGGAAAATAATAAACGTCAAGCTACTATTATAGAAGGAGCAAGTCCGTTGCTTAACGAAACGGGACTAGCACTTGGGAATGCGATCAGTCATGAAGGAACCCATTATATTATTCTTCCTGGTCCTCCGAAAGAGCTTAAGCCCATGTTTACAAACCAGGTATTGCCTTGGTTGTATCAGCATGTTTTAGCTGGCGAAATGCCGATATATTCAAAAATGCTTAAGTTCGCCGGTATTGGTGAATCTATGCTTGAGGACAAGCTGAAAGATTTGATTACGAGTCAAACGGATCCTACGATTGCCCCTTATGCAAGTGAAGGAGAAGTTACCGTACGAATCTCAACGAAGGCTCCAAGTGAAAGAGAAGCCATGGTGAAGTTAAATGAGCTTGAGCTTCTTATTCAGCAGCGGTTACCTGAGCATATGTATGCAAGCCATGATATTCCGATAGAACATGTTATCGTTGAAATGATGGCAGATCGCGAACAGACGCTGGCAGCAGCTGAAAGCTGCACAGGGGGGCTGCTGATGGCCCTTCTAACTTCTATTCCAGGGAGCGGAACCATGCTTCGAGGCGGATTTGTATGCTACTCGAATGAAATGAAAGAGAAGCTTCTGAATGTACCGCATCATTATCTTGAAGGTGAAGATGCACCTGGGGCCGTGAGTCCTGAAGTAGCGAAAGTACTCGCAGAACAAGCTCAGATGATTGCAGATTCAGACTACGGACTATCCATTACGGGTGTAGCAGGTCCGGGATATTCAGAGCGAAAAGAAGTAGGTCTTGTATACATTGGTATAGCTGAACGAGACAAGGAGACAGAAGTTCATGAATTAAAACTGAGCGGTAATCGGGAGACGATTCGAATTCGTTCTGCTAAAACCATTTTATATCGTTTGTGGCGCCGACTGGTTGAGAACGAAAAACTGAACTAGATAAATAGTTACAAAGCAGATGAAGAAAAAAGTACTATAAGTGAATCAATTTCATAATACCTTTAGTTGTTTTTATCAAGATTGTATATAGATCGAAATGGTTTTATTTGTCTATATATAGTTACAAGTTCATCATTATTAATGAGTTATGAAATTGATTCAAGTTATATATGTTTGACGCTTTTGATTTGAACCAGTATACTACAAGTAATCGGAAGAACCG
The DNA here is from genome assembly GCF_018403285.1 of Paenibacillus sp. J45TS6. Classification (GTDB taxonomy): domain Bacteria; phylum Bacillota; class Bacilli; order Paenibacillales; family Paenibacillaceae; genus Paenibacillus. Next base: position 149,579 of record NZ_BOSJ01000006.1, read on the forward strand.
GGCGCAAATCAGATTTGCACAGGTTCTTCCTTTTTTTATGCTCAGAGGATCAGCGGGCCCCTGGTCTCTCGAAAAAAAACGAATGTATGTTCTCAAAAAATGCTTGGCAAACGAGACCAAAGAGAGTATCATAGAGTTATAAACATAGAAGGATGTGAGTTTATTGTCAGATCGTCGTGCAGCGTTAGATATGGCGCTACGTCAAATAGAGAAACAATTCGGTAAAGGTTCAATTATGAAACTGGGTGAATCAACTCACATGCAAGTAGAAATTGTACCCAGTGGATCGATTGCTTTAGATATTGCACTAGGAACCGGCGGATTTCCAAGAGGTCGGATTATTGAAATATATGGACCAGAATCATCAGGTAAAACAACTGTTGCACTCCATGCTATTGCTGAAGTTCAAAAGGCAGGCGGACAAGCTGCATTTATTGATGCAGAGCATGCGCTTGACCCGCAATATGCAAGCAAACTGGGTGTAAATATCGATGAATTACTTCTTTCTCAACCAGATACAGGGGAGCAAGGTCTTGAAATTGCTGAAGCTCTTGTAAGAAGTGGTGCTGTTGATATTGTGGTTATTGACTCTGTTGCTGCACTTGTGCCTAAGGCAGAGATTGAAGGAGATATGGGAGATTCTCACGTAGGTCTTCAAGCTCGTCTGATGTCTCAAGCGCTTCGTAAGCTGTCTGGTGCAATCAGTAAGTCCAAAACGATTGCAATCTTTATTAACCAGCTTCGTGAAAAAGTTGGGGTTATGTTCGGTAATCCAGAGACAACACCAGGTGGACGCGCACTGAAGTTCTATTCCACAGTTCGTCTTGATGTCCGCCGGATTGAAAGCATTAAAATGGGTAACGACGTTGTCGGAAACCGTACAAGAGTTAAAGTTGTCAAAAATAAAGTTGCTCCTCCGTTTAAACAAGCGGAAGTCGACATTATGTATGGTGAAGGGATTTCCAAGGAAGGAAGTCTTATTGATATCGGTACTGAACATGGGATTGTTGATAAGAGTGGCGCTTGGTACTCTTACAGCGGTGAACGTTTAGGTCAAGGCCGTGAAAATGCAAAACAGTTCTTGAAAGAAAATCCTGTGATCGCTCAAACGATTGAACAAAAGATTCGTGAAGCAAGCAATTTGACGACTGTGGTTGAAGCTCCTTCTGAAGCAGATAAAGCGAAAGAAGCGAAAGAAGAACAGGAATTGTTTGAGGTCGAATAAAAAGATTCGCTAAATGTGAGAACAAGGTACCTGTAAAGGACATGTTTTTCCTGGCAGAATAGATGTTACTATAACGTTACCCTTATACAACTGTATGAACTGTCAGGAACGCTTTATAGTGTAAGAGTAAGAAACCGCGGCTTATTTTGGCTGCGGTTTTTTTATATGTAATAGGTCCGAAACAAAGTAGATAATAGAACAAGGTATCAAGAAAGGCGTGGTAAAGTGAAAGAATACGATGAGTTCGATCGTAATGAAGAAGAACAAAAAGGGATTAGTCATTTTCCTGAACAAATGCTTGAAATTACTCGGGTAGAAAAGATGAAAGGACGCGATTCCAGGTATACCATCTATTTTGGGCAATATGAGTTATCCGTTCTTGAAGATGTAATGATTAAATATCGTATGACCAAAGGTAACACTTTTCATAAAAATGAGCTGGAAGAGATCGTAGTTGCGGATGAAAAACAGCGTGCTTATGTACAGGGACTGCGTTTTCTCGGACGCAAAGCAAGAACTCGTCATGAGATATCAAAAAAATTAAAAGAAAAAGAGTTTACACTACCTATCATAGAAGAAATATTAACAAGACTGGAGCAAGAGGGACTCATTGACGATTCGTTATATGCTAAAGAGTGGACTAGACAGCGTATTTCAAATCATCGCAAGGGAAAACTGTGGGTAGGTCAAGAGCTGCGTCAAAAAGGCATTGCCAAAGAAGACATTACGGAAGCGCTTGGCGAAATCAGTGTAGAAGAAGAGTGGAACAGCGCACTTATGGTTGGACGAAAAAAATGGAATCAGATCAAAGGTGATCTCACGGAAAAGAAACGAAAAACGTACCCCTTTCTTATGAGAAGAGGCTACTCAGGAGAAGTGACACGAAAGGTAATGGCACAGCTTGTACTCGAGAGTTCTGAGGAGGAACAGGAGTTTGAAGAGGATTTTAGGTAAAATGTGGTGTCCTGGATCCCGAAAATGTTCATTCTCTTGACAATATCTTAATACGAATACTAAAATGTAACTGAGCCTATGCAACAAAAAAAGTATTTTTTCCTTCCAAAAAAGTACATTTGATGCAGAGTCTTGTATAAAGGCAGTAGTGTAAGTCCGCCATGTCCTGCGGCGGTAGAGTGTACATGCCCTGGCGTGTACAAAAAAAGAAACAGTGAATTTCACTGTATGGATTTTTTTGTAAATGTGTAGTCTTGAAATGCAAACAAAAACATGAATATCCCAAGGAGAAATCCCTTGGAGGAATCAACGGGGAGGTGAACAGAATGAGTGCTATCGCCTGGTTAATTCTCGTTGTTGCCGCTTTAGTTTTTGGGATTATTGGGTTCCTTGCCGGATATTTTATTCGCAAATCTTTAGCTGAAGCTAAAATTTCCAGTGCTGAAGAAGCTGCAGTCCAAATCGTAGAAAATGCGAGAAAAGATGCAGAGGCATTGAAGAAAGAAACGGTACTTGAAGCAAAAGATGAAGTTCATCGTGTTCGTACCGAAGCTGAAAAAGACATTCGTGAACGTCGAAATGAAATTCAACGACAAGAAAGACGATTGTTGCAAAAGGAAGAATCGCTGGATAAAAAAATGGATTCCTTGGAACGCAAAGAAGAACAAGTGGCCAACAAAGAGAAGCGAATTGATGAGACACAGCAACAAATTGAAACAATCTACAAGAGTCAGGTAACGGAGCTTGAAAGAATCTCCAATCTGACGATGGAAGATGCTCGGAGCATCATTCTGTCCAATGTAGAGCAAGAAGTTCGTCATGAAACGGCTCAAATGATTAAAGATATCGAGCAACAAGCGAAAGAAGAGGCGGATAAGAAATCCCGCGAGATTATTACACTGGCTATCCAGCGTTGTGCAGCTGATCATGTTGCCGAGACTACCGTATCGGTCGTGACACTGCCTAACGAAGAGATGAAAGGACGTATTATCGGTCGTGAAGGCCGTAATATTCGTGCACTTGAAACCCTTACAGGGATTGATCTCATTATTGATGATACTCCGGAAGCAGTTATTCTCTCTGGCTTTGACCCAATTCGTCGCGAGATTGCAAGAACCGCCTTGGAAAAATTAGTGGCGGATGGACGAATCCATCCTGCACGGATTGAAGAGATGGTTGAAAAATCGCGTAAAGAAGTGGATGAACGTATTCGCGAATACGGTGAACAAGCTACCTTTGAGGTAGGAGTTCATGGTTTACATCCAGATTTAATCAAAATTCTCGGACGACTTAAATTCCGTACAAGCTATGGACAAAACGTGTTGAAGCATTCGATGGAAGTTGCTTACCTGACAGGGCTGATGGCTGGAGAACTTGGCGAAGATATCGTACTTGCCAAAAGAGCTGGCCTGCTGCATGACATTGGTAAAGCACTCGATCACGAAGTGGAAGGTTCACACGTGGAAATCGGCGTGGAATTAGCGAAAAAATATAAAGAGCATCCTGTTGTTATTAATAGTATTGCATCCCATCATGGTGATGAAGAAGCTACTTCTGTTATTGCAATGTTGGTTGGAGCAGCTGATGCATTATCTGCTGCAAGACCGGGTGCACGTCGTGAGACACTAGAGACTTACATTAAACGCTTGGAAAAACTAGAAGCAATCTCCGAATCATTTGATGGAGTTGAAAAATCGTACGCGATTCAAGCAGGTCGTGAAATTCGCGTTATGGTACAACCGGATAAGATCGATGATGCTGAAGCGTTCCGCTTAGCACGCGATATTTCGAAAATGATTGAGAACGAATTAGATTATCCAGGACATATTAAAGTAACGGTCCTCAGAGAAACACGTGCAGTGGAATACGCTAAATAAGAATGAAACGAAGAAAAGTGGCCGAGCTTCGGCCACTTTTCTCATTCATAGATGATTAATTTTTCCGTATATAGGTTAAAAGGAGGCAATACACATTAAAGTTTTATTTATTGGAGACATCGTTGGTAGCGTTGGTCGGAAAGCATTGAAGGAAAACCTTCCATTACTCAAAACAAAATATAATCCTCATATCATCATAGCGAATGGTGAGAACTCAGCATCGGGCCGAGGCATAACTCAGTCCATTGCCAGACAATTCTTCGACTGGGGTGTCCATGGAATTACGATGGGCAATCATACTTGGGACAATCGAGATATTTTTGAATTTATTGATGATGAACCTCGCTTGATTCGTCCAGCTAATTTTCCAGAAGACTCCACACCAGGTAAAGGCCATGCTGTAATCAAAGCTAATGGTAAAGAACTGGCTATTGTTAATTTACAAGGTCGTACCTTTTTACCGGCGCTAGATGATCCTTTCCGTAAAGCGGATGAACTGGTGGACGAGCTGAAGAAGAAACATAAATGTATTCTGGTAGATTTTCATGCGGAGGCAACATCCGAGAAAATTGCGATGGCATATTATTTGGATGGCAGAGCTTCGGTCGTTGTAGGTACACATACACATGTGCAAACTAATGATGAGCGAATATTAGAGGAAGGTACCGCTGCGATTACGGATGTTGGGATGGTAGGACCAAAAGATGGAATTTTGGGTATGGAACGGGAAGCTGTACTTCATAAATTTCTAACTAGTTTGCCAGTACGTTTTAATGTGGACGAAGGAAAATGGCATTTCCACGCGGTACTCATTGATATCGATGAGAACACGGGTAGAGCAACAAAGATTGAAAAAATCCGGTTAGTTGAAGATGAATGGAGAATGGAATAAAGGATTTTACAGATCTCTTTCAGTCAGGCCTCTGCACCTGATAAAAAGAAGGAATCTTTTCCATTCTCGCGAATAACATTTATTAGAGTCTGTTCATTCAGAAGATCAAGCTAAAACAACCGGGCGGACTATTGCATGAGCTAAAGAGGCCGAGAGATTCAGTTAAGTTACTGCATTTATCACATGTTGGACCATGTCGTGGAAACAATCCATCATCCTATTCCCAGGGGAGGTACTTACCATGGAAGTATTAAAAGTTTCAGCCAAGTCCAATCCGAATTCAGTCGCAGGTGCATTAGCAGGTGTTCTTAGAGAACGCGGAAATGCTGAATTGCAAGCGATTGGTGCAGGAGCTCTTAATCAAGCAGTAAAAGCAGTAGCCATTGCCCGGGGATTTGTGGCACCGAGCGGAGTTGATCTCATTTGTATCCCTGCCTTTACGGATATCGTAATCGACGGGGAAGACCGGACAGCAATTAAACTGATTGTAGAACCCAGATAAATAAGCAGTAGTCTTAGCCTGTTTGCACTTGGTAGTGCAAATGGGCTTTTTTGCGTAAGAATAAAGACATGATAAGTTTCATAGCAGTAATGCTAAGAAGGTGAAGGGGGTTACTCCTATGAAGTTACATATTCCTGCTATTGATATGCACTGCGATGTACTGTATAAAATGCAGTTTGAACCGAGTCTTGATTTCCTAAACGATTCTGAACTCGATGTTACGATGAGTAGGTTATTAGAGGGAAAGGTGGCGCTTCAAACATTTGCGATCTATCTATCCGAGCGACTGGGTACGCCGCGATTTGAACATGTCTATAGGCAGATAGAGATATATGAGAGGCTAATGGAACAAAAAAGCAGTGAGCTGGGTTTACGGCCTTTACGATGGAAACAAGATGCACAGGATCTCCGAAATCTTATTAACCAAGATGAATGGCAGAATAGGAATCAGATATGGAGTTTGTTATCGCTTGAAGGTGTGGATGGCCTCGAAGGCAATCTATCTTATCTTGATCTCATTTATGATAAGGGTGTGCGGTTTATTGGTGTCACATGGAATTATGCGAACTGGGCTGCAGATGGGATTTTGGAAGAAAGAAATGGAGGATTCACGAATAAGGGAAGAATGTTCATTAAGAAATGTAATGATATAGGACTGATCATAGATGTATCTCATTTATCAGAGGCTGGGTTTTGGGAACTCACCGATATGACGGAACGGCCAATTATCGCTTCCCATTCTAATGCAAGAACGATTTGTCCGAACCCTCGTAACCTTACAGATAATCAGATTCGTGCGATCATTGCGCTGAATGGACGAATCGGGATGACCTTTGTTCCTTGGTTTGTGAAAAAGGAAGAAAAAGTAACAAAAGCAGATCTCTTAAAACATATCGATCATGTTTGTTCTTTGGGAGGGGCAGACCATATCATGTTTGGATCGGACTTCGATGGTATCCATCAGTGGATAGAAGGTCTTGAACATCCTGGTAAGTATCCTGATCTTGTAGAACTATTGCTGAAACACTACTCCGAAACGTTAGTCAGACAGTTTATGTATGATAATGTGCTTTCATTTCTATGTGAAAATTTAATGGAGAAACCTTAATTTATAGACTAAAAAGAACGGAAAGTGAAGGATGCCTTTTCAATTCGGTCTTAATGTGGGTATAATATAGGACGGACCAAATATATAGACAGAGAATTAAGGAGTGTTATTTGAAATGACTAAAACAGTACCAGTAGGTGTGTCTGCACGTCACATCCATCTAACCCAAGAACATGTGGAAGCTTTGTTCGGAGCTGGATATCAATTGACTGAATTTAAACCGTTGTCCCAACCTGGACAATTTGCAGCGAACGAAACCGTTGCTGTTATTGGACCAAAAGGCCAATTTGATAAAGTGAGAATTTTGGGACCGGCACGTCCGGCAAGCCAATTGGAAATTTCTCGTACCGATTCTTTTGCAATTGGAGTAAAAGCGCCAGTTCGTGAATCCGGATCTATTGAAGGTACTCCTGGTGTTACTCTAAAAGGACCAGCAGGCGAAGTAACTTTGGAAGAAGGCGTGATTGTAGCTGCAAGACACATTCATTTCCATACTTCTGATGCAGAAAAATGGGGCATTAAAGATAAAGATATGCTAAAAGTTCGCCTTGGTGGAGAACGTGGTCTTGTTCTGGAAAATGTCATTGCACGAGTATCTGAATCCTTTGCTCTTGATATGCATATCGATACAGACGAAGCAAATGCAGCTGGTGCTAAAACCGGTGATGTAGCTGAAATTATTGGCTAAGCATCCGTCCTTATAAGTACGAATTAAGCAAGGGTTGTTCCGAGTGGATTTTTTAATCCAGAGGGGACAACCCTTTTTTTGTATTTTTTATGATGGGGAAGTACGGTAGATATGGATTGTGAATCATGATATAATTTGGTGTAATGCCTTTTTGAGTTGGATATTGATGATCGATAATGGATAGGAAATACGAAATAGATTTAGCGTAAGGAGTGACCGATCTACCATGACGAAAGATGCAAAGGATTACTCCAAGTATTTTGATTTTTCGGATGCAAAAGTTCTCTCTGAGGATGAGTTCGGTAAGAAGATCCGAATTCGTGGACGTGAAATCAATATTATATCGGAGCCTAATCAGAAACGCGAGAAACAACGGGGGAAAGAGAATATTGAGGTATTGTATGATAATGCAATTCCTGAGGAACTGAAAGCGATCGGTAAAGGTAAACATTATCTGGTATATACTTATGGATGCCAGATGAATGAACATGATTCAGAGACGATTAAAGGAATGCTGGAAGAGATGGGGTATCAGCCGACCGAAGATCGTAAGGAAGCGGATATTATTCTTTTAAACACTTGTGCCATCCGTGAAAATGCCGAAGACAAGGTATTCGGAGAATTAGGTCATCTGAAACATTTGAAGACCGAGAAACCGGATTTGTTACTTGGTGTATGTGGATGTATGTCACAAGAAGAAAATGTAGTAAACCGTATCCTGCAGAAGCATGGCTTTGTCGATATGATTTTTGGAACACATAATATTCATAGACTGCCTTATCTAATCAAAGAAGCATACTTTAGCAAGGAAATGGTCGTTGAAGTGTGGTCCAAAGAAGGCGATATTATTGAAAATATGCCTAAGAAACGCCAAGGTTTACGCGCATGGGTCAACATTATGTACGGATGCGACAAGTTCTGTACTTACTGCATTGTTCCATTCACGCGCGGTAAAGAGCGCAGCCGCCGGCCTGAAGATGTGATTGCGGAAGTCCGTGACCTAGCACGCCAAGGTTTTAAAGAGATTACCCTGCTAGGGCAAAACGTGAATGCGTATGGTAAAGACTTTACGGATATAAAGTATGGTTTCGGTGATCTCATGGACGAGATTCGCAAGATTGATATTCCAAGAGTGCGTTTCACTACTTCGCATCCGCGTGATTTTGACGATCATCTGATTGAAGTACTTGCCAAAGGCGGAAACCTGGTGGAACATATTCACCTTCCGGTGCAATCGGGAAGTACGGAAGTGCTGAAAAAAATGAGCCGTAAGTATACTCGTGAACGCTATCTGGAACTTGCACACAAAATTAAACAAACCATCCCTGGTGCTGTCCTGACTACGGACATCATTGTTGGTTTCCCTGGGGAGACAGATGAACAGTTTGAAGATACGCTGTCACTCGTTCGGGAAGTGGGATTTGACTTTGCATATACCTATATTTATTCACCTCGTGAAGGAACGCCGGCTGCCGTAATGGAAGACAACGTTCCGATGGAAGTGAAGAAAGAACGTCTTCAACGATTGAACAAAGCGGTTCAAGAATACAGCTTTGAAGCACACGAGCGAATGAAAGGACAAGTTGTCGAAGTTCTTGTAGAAGGAGAAAGCAAGAATAATGACGAAGTACTGTCTGGTCGAACTCGCGGAAACAAACTTGTTCATTTCGAAGGACCAAAAGAATTAATCGGTACTTTTGTACAAGTGAAAATTACAGATGCTAAATCGTGGTATATCAAGGGTGAATGGCTCCCTTTACCACAAGCGGCGAATAACTAATATACAACTAGAGATACATTGCATTATGAGCCAACCTAACAGAATGGAGCGATCATTATGGAAAGCGATCAACAGAAAGTCAATCAATATGGTATGCCTTCATTTCGAACGCGGGATCTCATTATACGCGATGATATTATGAATAAGGCCAAAGAGCTCGCTGATTTAATTGGTACGAGCGAAGAAGTTCAACATTTCAAACAAGCTGAGGCTAAAATTCAAGAACATGAGCGAATACAAGGACTCATCCAAAAGATGAAAAAGAAACAGAAAGAAATTGTAGCTTTTGAGTCATTTCAAAATAAAGAAATGGTTGCTAAGATTGAAGCTGAGATCGAGCAACTGCAGGATGAGATTGATGGTATTCCGCTAGTCACTGAATTTCAACAAAGCCAGAGTGATATAAACTATTTATTACAGCTTGTGATGTCAGTCATCCACGATACGGTCTCCGAGAAAGTAAACGTGGAGACAGGAACGGATGCACCTCCATCACGATGTGATTAATACAGTAGAGGGTGCGGAAAAGTTTCCGTGCTCTTTTTCTGTATAATTAATGTTAATGACAAGAGTAGAGCATAGAATACAGGGTATTCTAAAGCACGAACAGCATGAGGGGAGTTACACAATGAAGATAATCGAACAGATGGTTCAAGATGCTGATGACCGCTTTTGGGGACTATTAGGCTGCAAATTGATCCAAGCTACAGAAAACAAAGTTACGGTTTCTATGATTGCGGAGAAAAAACATACGAATTCTATGGGAATCATTCATGGAGGAGTCTTATCATCCCTAATGGATCAAACCATGGGTATGGTAGCGGTAGCGAGCAAACAAAGTGATAACTGTGTTACTACAAATCTAAACGTTCATTATTTAGCACCGATGCATGAAGGGGAACTTTTGGTAACCGCTGAAGTGATTCATGAAGCGGGAAGAAGTTTAACAACAAGAGCAGAAGTAAAAAACGCAGATGGCGTGTTGGGCTGCATGGCTACAGCTTCCTTCCGTTTAGTTATACCTAAAAATAAGTAGTAGGCAGGATTAGCTTACCTTCATATGGATATGGTTGACAAACAAGATAATGATGTCATAATGAAAATATCAAAATGAAATCATAGCGGTGATAATAGATGAACGAAGAAATCAACCATTTTGCAGAAGACAATGATCCGGATCGTATGCTTCCCAAAAAGAAGTATCGGACACCTGATGGTGTACCTGCTGATATTGTCATGTTTACATTAACGAAGCGTGAGCGTAAGACGGTTACCAAGACTCTTCCTATTAGAGAGCTGAAGGTGATGCTGATTAAACGTAAATCTTGGCCGTTTGCTGGAAAATGGGCACTGCCAGGCGGATTCTGTCAAGAGAATGAATCTATTTACGATGCAGCAAAACGTGAACTCATGGAAGAGACCGGTGTAGATGGCGGACATCTAGAGTATCTTGGGGTATATAGTCAACCAGGAAGAGATCCGCGCGGTTGGATTATCTCTCATGCATTTTTTGCTCTCGTGGAAGAGTGGATGCTTGAACATAGGCAAGCAACAGATGACGCCGAAGAAGTAGGGCTATTTACCATCGAAGAAGCACTGCAAAAGTTGGAACTTGGCTTCGATCATCGAACGATCATAGAAGATGCCTATAGAAGGATACAAGAGCAGATGCTGCAAACAACCATTGCAAGGCAATTTTTGCCTGGGCATTTTACGTTAAGTGAGTTATATCAGGTTATTCAGAGTGTTGTTCCTGATTTTGAGGAACCAAACTTCATTCGCAAAATTACTTCAACGAGAAGCCGCAAGGGAATTATTGAAGAAGTGAGAGATGAAGAGGGGAACCCGCTTAGCTCTAATCAGTATTCTCAGCGTCCTGCTCAGCTCTACCGGTTTACTGACTTGAGGCCAAGACTATCCATTTATACGTAAAGAATAGAGAATAGGAGTGAAAAGGATGAAAGCTTTGATCGTCATTGACTACACAAAAGATTTTGTGGATGGTAATTTACCCGTAGGGGAACCCGCAATCGCTATTGAGGAAAGGGTCGTGGACATTACAAAAGAGTTTATAAATCAGCAGGATTATGTTGTAATGGCCGTTGATTTGCATGATGAGAAAGATGACTTTCATCCTGAAACTTCGTTATTTCCACCCCATAATATTCGAAATACGGTGGGGAGAGAACTATACGGCAGACTCGGCACATTGTACGAGCACAATAAAGAATCCATTTATTTTATGGATAAAACACGATATAGTGCCTTTGCGGGCACGGATCTTGAGATGAAACTGCGTGAACGCGGAATTACCGAGGTTCATTTGATTGGCGTATGCACCGATATATGCGTACTCCATACTGCAGTTGATGCATACAACAAAGGTTTTTCCATCACAGTATATGAGGATGCAACTGCAAGCTTTAATGCAGAAGGTCATGTGTGGGCACTAGGACATTTTAAGAATAGTCTGGGTGCAACCGTGACGAAGCATACCGAGTAAATCATACCAATGAAATTGTTTGTGGCTTCACAAGAGGCCTGAGAGGATGAGACAGATGCAAACCACAAGCCTGGCATTACATACGGATAAATATCAAATTAATATGATGTATGCGCATTGGGTGAATGGAACTCACAAACGCAAAGCCGTATTTGAGGCTTATTTCCGCAAGTTGCCTTTTAAAAATGGTTACGCCGTTTTTGCAGGACTTGAACGGATCGTACATTATATTAGTAACCTCAAGTTCACAATGGAGGACATTACGTATTTATCCAGCCAGGAGGAAAATTATGATCCGGCATTTCTTGAAGAATTGCTGCAGTTTACTTTCCAAGGCACGATTTACGCAATGAAAGAAGGAGCACTCGTATTTCCGGATGAGCCGCTAGTCCGCGTCGAAGGAAATATTATGGAAGCCCAGCTTGTTGAGACTGCGATCTTAAACTTTATGAACTATCAAACACTGATCGCTACCAAAGCTTCTCGAATTAAACAAGTTGCCGGCAACAATACATTACTAGAGTTTGGGACAAGAAGAGCACAAGAAGCGGATGCGGCAATATGGGGAGCACGTGCTGCTTATGTAGCAGGTTTTGATGCGACGTCGAACATGCTTGCTGGAGAGCAGTTTGGTATTCCAACAGCAGGTACGCATGCACATTCTTGGGTACAAAGTTTTGAAAGTGAGCAGGAGGCATTTGATGCCTATGCAAAAGTAATGCCAGACCAGGTCACACTCCTCGTCGATACGTTTGATACCCTTGGAAGCGGTGTGCCTCATGCCATTGAGACAGCTAAGAAACTGGAAGCCCAAGGTAAGAAAATGAATGCGATTCGGCTCGATAGCGGTGACCTTGCTTACCTATCTATTCAGGCAAGAAAAATGCTTGATGAAGCCGGTTTTCCATATGTTAAAATTGTAGCTTCTAATGATCTGGACGAACACACCATCTTCAATCTAAAAGCTCAAGGGGCACAGATTGATACTTGGGGCGTGGGTACTCAGCTCATTACAGCAGCAGATCAGCCTTCACTTGGCGGCGTCTATAAGTTAGTAGAACGTGAAGTAGGAGAGGGCATGCAGCCGACAATCAAAATTTCTGCAAATCCCGAGAAGGTAACAACTCCCGGTAAAAAAGAAGTGTACCGGCTTGTAGACCCTAAAACGAACAAAGCCATCGCTGATTATATCTGCTATCCTGACGATGAACAGCCTAAGCAGAAAGAACCATTGCAATTATTTAATCCCGTACATCCTTACATGAAAAAGACGATTAAAAATTACGATGTGGTTACTATGCTTGAGCCTATATTTGTCGAAGGAAAGAAAGTGTACGAACTTCCTACGCTAGAACAAATTCGCGAGTATCATCGGGAGCAGATTAATATGTTCTGGCCAGAATACTTGCGTAAGTTAAATCCGGAAATCTACCGGGTAAACATTAGCCCAGCTGCATGGAATTTAAAACAAAAAATGATTTCGGACTATATTCATTCCTAAATGAATTCATAAGTGATTCAATTTCAATGAGTTGTGAAGTTGATTCATGTGAAGATAATTATTAAAAAGGTCGCCCTAAAGGCGGCCTTTTTCGATTATAGTACACTCATTGATTTTTACCCGGGAAATAATTGCTTCATTTCTCTAAAAATTATTTCTCGGGAAAGCGCACCAGTTGGCATTTCCCGCCAAAATACTACGGACTTAGTCATATAGAAGTAGAATGGGGTCCATGCGTTTCTCACCTTATATATAGGGTAATTTTAATAAATACAGTTGTTATATAACTCATGGAAAATAGTAGTAAGTTATGTAACAATGGTGCAGGTAAAGGATACAAGAATAGATAAAGAGGAGAGATGGAGAAATGGGCGAAGTAAACAAACAGACGTTTCAAGCATATATGGTTCGTAAGGATGACAATGGGTTTCGGGCAGGGCTGGAACCCATCACATTAGCTGACTTGCCTGACGCAGATGTTACGATTAAGGTAGAGTACTCCAGTGTCAATTATAAAGATGGACTGGCTAGCATAGAAGAAGGAAAAGTTGTTCGTGGATATCCTGTTATTCCGGGGATCGATCTCGCAGGGACCGTTACTCAGTCATCAGACGATAGATTCAAAAAAGGAGATAAGGTACTCGCCACAGGTTATGAACTGGGTGTAAAACACTTTGGCGGTTATAGTCCTTATGCGAAAGTACCTGGAGATTGGCTGGTACCTCTTCCTGAGGGTTTAACAACGAAAGAAGCGATGGCGATTGGCACAGCAGGATTTACGGCTGCGATGTCAGTAGAGAGTCTCCTGCGGACAGGTATAAACCAAAATTCCGGTCCAGTTCTTGTAGCTGGTGCGAGCGGGGGTGTTGGAAGTATGGCGATTTCCATTCTGTCAGCCCTTGGCTTTGAAGTAACCGCAAGTACAGGGAAGAAAGAACAGGAAGAGGAACTACTTCAGAAGCTCGGAGCAACGCAGGTAATAACGCGAGAAGAAGCTTATGAGAAGGGAAAAGGTCCTCTATCTGCCGAACGTTATGCAGGGGTAGTCGATCCTGTAGGAGGCAAAATGCTGCAGAGTGTGCTTGGATCTGTGAAATACGGGGGAGGCGTGGCTCTCTCTGGTATGACAGGCGGTTATCAGTTTGAATCCAGTGTCATTCCATTTATTTTACGCGGGGTACAGCTCATCGGTATTGATTCTGTATATTGTCCGGCTGAAAGACGTGCTCAGCTTTGGAAACATCTCGGTAAAGAGTGGAAACCCAAATCGGCGCTGCAACTGGGCGTAAATGAAATTTCGCTGGAAGAACTGCCAGCCACGTTAAGTCGCATTTTGGATGGTAAAGCGGTAGGACGTACCGTTGTGAAGTTGTCGTAGAATAAGAAGACTACCAAGGTACTTTTAAAAAGAGCTTTACGAATGAGCTAAGCTCGCTTCTACTTTCATTAAACAAACAAGGCAACGGATGCTAGCGACAGTTGCCTTGTTTTTGTATTTCAATTAGTTAATTGCTTTTATATTTCAATTAGTTAACTATTTTTATATATCTCTCGCATAACATGACGTAATTCTGGAGCAATAATTCGGGTAATAGCGAGCTTGACTGCACCCCTCGATCCTGGCATTGAAAATACAGCTTTCGAACCGATTGTACCCGCAACTGCTCTGCTTAGAATAGCAGCTGTGCCGATATCCTCAGTAAAACTAAGGTATCGGAATATTTCCCCGAATCCGGGAAGTTCCTTGTCGAGCAAAGAGTGTACTGCTTCGTACGTATTGTCACGTGGTGAAATTCCCGTTCCCCCAGTTAATAAAATAGCCTCGATATCATCTCTCATTACCGCTTGATGAATCACGGACTGTATAGTAGCCGTCTCATCAGGGATAATGATATAATCGACAACAGCGTAGCCGTTTGTAAGGAGAAGTTCCTGCATGAGCTGTCCGCCAGTATCTGTATCTAAGGTACGTGTATCCGATACCGTAATGACCATACAGTTTACACTAGGCGGTGCCTTCTGTTTGTGCTCTTCGACAGAATTCATAAAGATCAATCCTCCAAATTCAAGATATGAATCTACTTTAGACGATTACTTCACGAGACGCAAACGAAGTGGATATTTGTCAGATAGTAGTAAGACAGACGAAGCAGCTACTTAATGAATAACAGAATCATGTACTCTTTGAGTAAAATGAAATGCACCAGTTGGGAAGGAAGTAGGAATGAAGATGACACCCGAGCAAACTACGGACAATAAGACAATACCTGTATATATTTTATCTGGGTTTTTAGGAAGCGGAAAAACAACATTACTAGTGAAGCTGCTTGCGTATTGGAAAAGTAAAGGAATGACTCCTGCTGTTGTAATGAATGAGCTGGGGGAGGTTAACCTTGACGGTGAAATCATTGGAAAAGATGTAAGCATGGCTGAAATACTTGGAGGATGTATTTGTTGTTCTGTACGAGGTGACCTTGCTCCGCAGCTCGTGGAATTGGTACAGAGTTCATCTCCCGATGTGATTGTGATCGAAGCAACGGGAGCCGCAAATCCAGTGGAAATTTTAGATGGGATTGCGGATACGTCCTTATATGTGAAACTTCAGATCAGGGAATTAATCTCTGTTGTAGACAGTATTCACTTACTAGATACGTACAGGAAGCAGAAGGGAAAAACGTTCCGATTGATGCAAGAGCAAATTCGTGCTGCTTCTCAATTGCTGCTGAACAAAATTGATCTTGTGACGGAAGAGGAACGTCAGGAGCTGGTAGAATGTATACGCAGATGGAATCCGCATGCTGAGATTCATCTGACGAACTACTGTGCCACTCCGCCTACAGCGATCTTAAGAGAGAATGAACTTCCGGGCGTGTCTGCCGATCACCGTTCTGAATCCGCACAAGAGGAGAGTCATAACAGCTCAGAATCTAGTCACACTCATTCACATGATCATGTAATGGCCTATACTCATTATTTCTCAAAACCCATTAATAGTGTACAGTTCGAGTCATGGCTAAAGCAGTTGCCAAGAGATATCTACCGTGCAAAAGGAATTGTTACTTTTTCGGATACCAACAGCCGGTTTTTGTTCCAGTTCGCTTATCGTGAAACAGATTTCACGAAGCTCCGAAGCAGCGATCGTTTAGAAGATGTAGGTGTTTTTATCGGAGAACATTTCTCAAAAACAGAGATAGAGCAGTCATTACGGCAGCTAGAACATGATAATAGTCGGGATTCTTCGATTTAGTATTCTCGTAAAAGAAAAGCCCGCAGCGAAACTGACTTTGTCAGTCGGACTGCGGGCATGTTTTTCATTATAAAGTTCAGAGTTAATTAAACATCAAGTGGAACAACACAGCGACTGCAGATATACAAACAGTACAGATACCAAGGAAAATGAGTGTTGGTTTATAAATCTTTTTTGTTTCTTTACCCTTAATCCCAGCAGTCGATGTACCTAGAATAATATTGGCTGGGGCAACGACGTTACCTACCGCACCCCCTGCGGATTGAGAAGCAATAACTTGTTCCAGTTTTAACCCATCCATGGATTCCACGACAGAAGCATGCAGTGGTGAAAATAGAACATTTGCGGATGTACTGGAAGAAGTAATATATGCACCTGCTACACCAATCATGCTGGCAAGCGCAGCATATACGACAGGTGATGAGACAGCAGCAATCCCAAGAGCAAGCACATTCGTCTGACCTGAATGTTCCATCGTCTGCGCCACCGTAAGAAATGCAATAATAGCCATGGATGCACCTAATGCTTCGGATGCTGTCCCTTTTCCGATTACTTGTAAGGGGTTCTTTCCTTCGCTAGTCAAGGATTTATAATGGCCTTTTGTTTTGTACCAGAAGTAGCCAAAAATACTTGAAATGAATAAATAAAGTCCTGGGTGGGTGAATGGTGCGATAGGGGAGTAAGCGCTTTCCGACTCCGTTGTGTAATCAAACCCAGTCGACACTTCTGGAAATGCAAAACCAAATTCCACAGATTCGAGAAACTTTAATATAAAAGGAACTCCGAGCATGGCGATCGAGAGACCTGTCAGTACATAATAAGGCATGAATGCAGTATGAAGCGGCATCTTAACCTCTGAATCATCTTCATCTGGACTCTCGAAAATTGAACTGGCATTTTCAAGTTCTTCGTTCCGTTCTTTGTAACGTGTAAAGCGTGAGAATACAATGACTGCACCTAAAGATAATGTTGCGGGAACAAAGGCGCTGATTGTAGGATTCACCTGGAGCAAGGCTAATTGTCCTCCTCCTTGAATCAGGGATACAACGAAGACAAAGGGCCACACTGCGCGAATTCCCTTCCACTTGGCGAATAAATAACAAATCATAAATCCACCTAGCAGATTTGGTATCCATAGTAAAATCCCATGATAGAGTAATGATTCCGTTTGATTCTCGATGTCAACAACATTGAGTGTCGCCATCCATCCAACTGCCAGGGTACCGAACATTTTGCCCCAGGCATGTCCGATTAAAGCGATAACAATAGCCATATAGGGTTTGACTCCAAGCCCAATAAGTAGTGGAGTCACAATCGCAATAGGGGCGCCAAAGCCGGCAATTCCTTGCAATATGGAGGAAAATATCCATCCGAATGCCAGGACGAGGAACAGGTAGTTTTGACTATACTTTTCAATTCCTTTGCGAATCGCCTTGAAAGCACCAGCTTTATCTGCCACTTGATAAATGAGCAGTGCTGGCCATACGACGAGTAAAATAAAGAACGCATCCCATACTCCCTTGCCTATACCAACGAGAGCAGTATCCCACGGAACGTTAAAGAAAATAAAAGCAATACCTAACGACAGGGCTAGAGCGATACCACCGGATACGGCGCCAGACCAGCTAAACCACACCATCATAACAAGAAGTGCGATTAGCGGTAACAGTGATAACGTCCAGTACGATAATGTAATAGGAAGTTGATGATCCAACGATAGTCCTCCTTTTTTTAAGATAGACAAATCTTGTTACCAGCTTAGGGCAATGCCGTCGCCTCGGGGATCAGCCCCCGCTGAAAGACTGCCTTTGTTCTTATTGATTACAATACCTTGAGCGTGTCCCATTTCTTCAGCCCATTCCGGAGCTAGCTGCACATCGTGTCCTTTTGTCTTTAATACCTCGAAAACGGCTGACGTCGCACGCGACTCTAATTTGAAGGATTCGGTATTTTCTCCCCAGGTTCTCCCGTATAACCATCGTGGTGCTTCAATCGCTTGCTGAATGTCATATCCATAATCAATAACACGGGTAACAAGCGAAGCTTGGGTCTGAGGTTGTCCTTCTCCGCCCATTGATCCATACAACATAAAGAGATCTCCGTCCTTTAATGCCATAGCCGGAATAATCGTATGAAAAGTATGCTTTTCTGGTTCAAGAGAGTTAGGGTGGTCTTCATCGAGTGAAAAGAATGAACCTCTATTTTGGAGTAAAATACCTGTGCCTTCTGGAATAAACATCGACCCGAATTCATGGAATATGCTCTCAATTAGAGAGACCCCGTTACCTTCACTGTCCACTACAGCCATGTATACAGTATCTCTATTCATAACTAAGTCCCAGTGGTCTTCTTTATCCGCAGCTGTCTCTTTGCTTATCTGTTCACTCGTTTCCTTTACATGCTGCTTGCTTAGTAAATCTTCAAGCGGAATATCTATCGTTCGGGGGTCTGTTACATAACGATCTCGAAATGTAAAAGCCAGCTTTGCCACTTCTGCCATAAGGTGATAGTATTCCGGTGTCTGATCTCCGATCTCATTCATATCATATTCTTCAAGATAGTTGAGCATCATGAGTGCTGCCATACCTTGTGTATTTGGCTGTGTTTGATGTACTTCATAACCGCGGTACATTGTAGATATAGATTCTTCCCATTGTGCTTGGTGAGAAGAGAAATCATCCTTGCACAACATTCCCCGCGCCTTCTTCACGCCATCACATATCGCATCAGCCAGTTCCCCTTTGTAGAAGACACTTGCTCCTTGCTTCGACAGTAGTCGCAGCGAATGTCCAAGATCTGTTTGCTTTAAGATTTCGCCCGGCGCAAGGGGTTTGTCATCAGGTAAAAAAATACGTGCAGCTTCTTTATGCTCTGAAAGTTCATCTTGAAACCGCTCAATAAATCGGCTGAGCTTTAGTGAAACAGGAAATCCTTGCTCCGCATAATAAATTGCTGATTCAAACAGGGACTCCCAAGGGAGTTTACCATATTCATCATGCATTGTTTTCCAACTATTTACTGCACCGGGGACAGTGATCGCTGACAGTACACCGCGGCTTGGAATCTTTTTATGCCCTCTCTCGTTGTAAAACTCCCGAGTTGCCAGCTTCGATGCAGAACCGCTTCCATTAAGTGCTCGTATTTCCTTCTTCTTGTTGTCCCACAGTAAAGAGAACAGATCTCCACCAAGACCCGCCATATGCGGATAAACTACACAAAGTGTTAGATTCATTGCAATTGCCGCATCAACTGCATGTCCACCTCGTCGAAGGATATCATAGCCCGCGATGGTTGCTAAATAATGCGGGGATGTCACTGCTCCGCGAGTTCCCGTAGCAGGTGGTCTACCTGTTATCATCGAAGCATGAGAACCACCTTTTTCATAATGGAATGTCATTCAATCTCACCCTTTCTGTGAATAGTAGGTGTTTCAATACTGGGTCCTTTGACATAAACAGGGACTTTCGACATATTACCCCACATAAAGAGAGGTAATCATAAAATACATGGTCAATTTTGTGAATTCACTATGAAGAGGCAACAAAGAGGCTTAGTAAGTGCATAGTAAGATAAGTAAGGCTACAATCTCAGGAGATGCTCAGAGGCTTTAATTAAGTGGGAGTAGAAATTTACAGCATAAGAAGACATTATCTCATAAATGGTCGAATTTTCGCGGTTGCTATTGCATATTGATTAGCGTATCCGTTCTTCGGGTAATAGAAGAACAAATAGCGAATACACGGAGGTATATCATAATGACATTGACAAACTTAGAGATCGAAAAGCAAACCAAAATTGCAGCATGTATTGAAGCAATGAATGCGTGTAATAAATGCTATGTATCCAGCTTAAAAGAATATGATCTAGCTTCCCTATGTGAAAGCATGAAATATAATAAAGAAGCAGCCGAAATCTGCAGTTTTGCAGCAGCAGCCCTTAGCCGTGGAACGGTATTTGAACAAGAAATTTTGGCTCTTGTCGTAAAAGCTTGTGAACAATGTGCAAATGAAAGTGAGAAATTTGAACATACTCATTGCCAAAGTAGTGCAGAAGCTTGCCGCCGCTGTGCAGAGATCTGCTCAACAATGAGCATGGCTGTATGATGGGTTGTTTTCCTGTATATGAGCGAGGAAGAGAAGCAGCAGAAGAAGGAGTTTAATCCTTGTTCTGCTTTTTTTGTGAGATTCTATAGAATATCCCTATCTATTTACATTTAATACTATAAACTTGTCTCTAACATAAGCTTAAAGGTGCAGGAAACTCAGAAAGGAGTTCGCTATCGTGTGGAAAGGAAACTTTGTTGAAACGAGCAGGGGGCGATTTGAGTATTTTATATGTGGAGAAGGAGAACCATTAGCAATTACACATTTCTATATGGCTTTCGATGATCGCGGAAATTTGTTTGCGAGTCCATTTACTGAACGATATAAGGTGCATTTAATTAATGTAAGGGGAGCGGGGAATTCCGCCAAAGTTGAACACGATAGTCAATTAAGCTTGAAAGAAATGGTTAAAGATTTTGAAGCGATTAGAGAAGCGTTAGGATTTGAAAAATGGGCTTTCGCAGGTCATTCAACGGGAGGAATGCTTGCACTACAATATGCCATTGAAGCACCCCATTCGCTAATGAAAGTAATTGCTGGATGTACCGCTGCAAGTAACGAATATGCTAGCCATCCAAGAAGCATGTACTGTTCGAAAAACGAGAATTTTCAGCGGATTATTGAAATTATGGAGTTACTTAATAACCCAAATACTTTACAAGAAGAACGTAAAAAATTGAACTACGAATGGGCTTTAATGTCGTATCATTCCGAGGAAAAACTAAAGCAAGCATTAACACTTCCAAATAGTGGACGAACCATGGGGAGAAGTCTTGATTATTTTAGAAAAGTAGAAGTTAAAAACTTTGACCATCGTGAACAATTAAAAAAGGTACATATTCCGGTCTACGTGTTTGCAGGAAAATTTGATGCACAATGTCCGGTCGAATATGGTATTGAAATAGCAACATTAATACCTGATGCCAAATTTACGATTTTTAATAAATCAAATCATAATCCGTTCATAGAGGAAGAAGAAGCATTCAAAGATTTCGTGAAATTTAGCCAAAAATAATCCCTCGAAAAGGTTGCGCTTTGCAGAAACTAAATATATAATATTACAAAATTATACAATCGATGATCAAGAGAGTAATCCAGGACACCGTATTGTTAGCGAACCGGGTTGGTGGAAGCCGGTATGCAGGATCTGGTATGAAACGCACTTGGGAGATGGTATGCCGAAATCGAAGTAGGCGTATCCGGTCATGTGGACGTTACCCGCATATAAGGGGAATAGATACTCCTTATTCGTTATGTTTTTTGCAGAAGCGAATGGTTGATCTATTCACATAGAGTGGTACCGCGGGAATAATAGCTCTCGTCTCTGATAAACAGAGATGAGGGCTTTTTTTGATATCCAATTTTAAAGGAGTGTAGTAAGGATGTTAACAAAAAAGATAGCTGGGATTTTAGATTTACATGTTGATATGACTGCACAAGAGATAGAAGCTATGTTAGAACAGCCGCCCCATCCTGAAATGGGGGATGTTGCCTTTCCATGTTTTTTGCTGGCTAAATCTCTAAAAAAATCACCTGTTATTATAGCAGCTGAACTAGCAGCTTCTATTCAAGAAACCGGGATAACCGCAATGGCAGCGGGTCCGTATGTTAATTTCTTTTTTCAGCGGAGTACTGCTGCCGAGGCTATATTCGCTCAGTTAAGTCATCCGGACTTTGGGAAGCTTTCTATAGGAGAAGGGAAAAAAGTAGTCATTGATATGTCTTCTCCCAACATAGCTAAACCTTTTGGAGTAGGCCATCTTCGTTCAACAGTGATTGGTGCCGCTCTATATCGAATGTACGAAATCGCAGGATACAGCGTAGAAAATGTAAATCACCTTGGAGACTGGGGAACCCAATTTGGTAAACAAATCGCGGCTTATAAAAGATGGGGGGATGACGAGAAACTGGCCAAAGAGCCCATAAGAGAATCACTTAACCTATATGTGAAGTTTCACGATGAAGAAGAGCATGATCAGACGCTCAGCCAAGAAGCAAGAGAATGGTTTCGCAAATTAGAACAAGGTGATGAGGAAGCCACTAGGTTGTGGAATTATTTTGTCAAGATCAGTATGCAGGAATTTGAACGGATGTATAAGCGTCTTGGTGTAGACTTTGACCATGTTCTTGGCGAAAGCTTCTATATTGATAAAACGGCAGGAATTGTGACAAAGCTCCAGGAGTCGGGTCTTCTTATCGAAAGCGATGAAGCGCTCGTTGTCCCGCTGGAAGAGGAAGGATTGCCGCCATGTCTTATTATTAAGCAGGATGGTACGACGATTTACCCTACAAGAGATCTCGCAACCGCTTTTTATCGCCGTGAAGTAATGGGCGCAGATGAAATTCTTTATGTAGTCGGTGCGGAGCAAAAGCTTCATTTTCAGCAGGTCATCGCAGTTCTTCGCAAGTTGGGCGAGCCTTGGGCGGAAGACTTCATCCATGTTCCGTTTGGTTTAATGAAATTTGAAGGGCGCAAAATGTCCACGAGACGGGGGAAAGTCGTTTTTCTGGAGGAGGTTCTTGATGAAGCTGTTCAGCGGGCACGTGAAATTATCAATTCAAAAAACCCGAATCTGCCAAATGCAGAAGAGGTAGCGGAGCAAGTAGGTATAGGAGCGATTGTATTTGGAGATCTCAAAAATCATCGGTTAAATGAAGTTAATTTCTCACTCAAAGAGGCGCTTAGTTTTGAAGGAGAAACAGGCCCGTATGTGCAATATACGTATGCGAGGATTCAAAGCCTGCTTACAAAAGCACAGGGAATCGTTCCAGGGGGCAATACAAGGTCCTCTATATCGTTAGATAAAATATCAATAAGTGATGCTGCTTGGAATTTGTTAAAGCATCTCTCCAGATACCCGGAGTATCTTGAAAAAGCAGTCTGTTTAAAAGAACCTTCCATACTCGCGAGGTATGTTATTGATACGGCTCAATTATTCAATCGTTTATATCATCATGAACGTTTTCTGGACGGTGAACCGCAAGAGCTGGAGTATAAACTTTATCTAGCACAAGTGTCAGGTGAACGGATTCATCAGATCCTCACCTTGCTTGGAGTGAAAACACCGGAACGTATGTAAGTTATTATCGTTCAGGGAGGGAGGAGAGTTCATGTTCATTGAATTAGATCGAGTATCAAAGAGGTATGGAGAGAAAGTGGTGATCTCGGATGTTTCTCTGCAAATTAATCAGGGAGAGTGTCTTGTGCTGATCGGTGATAATGGGTCAGGCAAAACGACCCTCCTTCGATTACTTGCGGAGTTAATCTACCCAACGGAAGGAAAAGTGCTAAGGAAAATAACCGGAGGCACTAAAAAGACATTACTAAGAAGAACAGGATATGCGATTGATCGTTTACCCGTAACTAATTTTACAGCAGAAGATTATTTACTTGCCATGGGCTTAATACAAGGTCTCAGTAAGAAGGAAATTCTGTATCACACGGGCATGTGGTTTGAATTATTTGGACTTATGGAGGATAAAAATGAGCAGATTGCCTCTTATTCAAAGGGGATGAGACAGAAGGTAAATATCATGCAAAGCTTGTTAGGGGATCCAGAACTTTTGCTGCTCGATGAGCCTTTGTCTGGCTTAGATCGGAACTCTCAGCGGAATCTGATTCAATTACTATCAGAGTACAAGAAAACAAAGATGACCCTAGTATGTGCGAGTCATGAACATTTAATTGTAAGCGAACTTGCAGATCGCGTAGTAGAAATGCAAAGAGGAAAGTTGATACGATTGCTGCAACCAGAAGAAATAGTGACCATAGATACCACCCTAGTTCGAGTTACCAATCTTTCCGAAGCAGAAGCAAAAGTCCTTTCTACCGCTGAAGGCATCATTGAACTTAGTACACAGTCAAAAAAAGAAGCTGAACCCGAAATAACGATTATCATGCACTCTAGCCATAGCGATATTATACTAGCACATATCCTAGCAAAAGGCGGATCGATACAATCCGTGATCAGAGAAGAAAAATAAACGGTTTTGAAAGGAGGGATAAAGTTGATCTTATCTAATATAACGTATCTTCTACGTACCTATCTGAGATCAAATGCTTATTTTGTACCTTGTATTCTATACGTCTTCATTACGATGTTATTGTATTCCTATAAGCCAAATCCGATTACTGATAGTTACAGTATAACGGCAATATTTCTATTTTTCATATCTTGCTGGGTAGGAAGAAGTTTATATCATGCAGAAAGCCCGGATCAGCGGGCCGTTACACTTACCCATTCTCCACATAGGTGGAAATACTATTTATCCGAATGGTTATCTGCTATCGCAGTGACCTTCATTTTAGCAGCGATCGCAATCCTTTATCCGGTTATTACGATGATGTTTCAAGGCTATCCAAATGTGAATGAATGGGTTACAGCGATTAGCGGGCATTTCACGCTCGGGATTTTAGGATCGTCTTTAGCACTGCTAACCCAGCGAAGTATGATTCCTCAATTGAATTATGGATTAAATCTCCTTATTTTATGGTCCATTACAGGCATATTGCATACACAATTGATAGCAATCCTGCCTGATTCCGTCCAATTTATCAGCTGGGTTTTACCTCCGGTATTACCACTTATTCAACAAATGCTCACACCTGAATCGATTTGGCCTATGTTAGGTTTGGTGATTTATTCAATTGTATACGCTTTTATCTTAGGTTCATGTTATGTTTATCTATCTTCCAAAAAAAGAGATGTCATGTTATAACGCTTACATCTTTTTTTGTTCACATATGTAAACGCTGTCTTTACGAAATTATTATTTTTTAATAAAAAAACGTTATTTTGTGTTACGATTACTTACATTATCATTGATTTTTATCAAATATCGTTAATTACATATATAGTTTCCTCTCCAAGAAGGTTTTACAATAAAAGCAAGAGGAGGGGGAACAATGTCACAGATCTCTACGGACATTAGAGTGGCGGAGCGCAAAAAACCAAGAGGTCTAGCGGTTCGGTTATGGAAACAATGGGAACTCCAGCTTATGGTGATCCCGGCGTTGATTATTGTATTCATATTTAGCTATATTCCGATGTATGGTGTGCTGATGGCCTTTCAGGATTACAGTATTTTTGATGGGTTTTGGGCTAGCCCTTGGGTAGGATTTAAACATTTTGAAATGTTCTTTAATGCACCTGAATTCTGGACCATTATGAGAAATACGCTCGTCATAAGTGCGTTAAAGTTAATCATTGGTTTTCCTGCCCCCATTATCCTAGCGCTGATGTTGAATGAAGTTAAACAGATGGCGTTTAAACGAGTAATTCAGACGATAAGTTATTTACCGCATTTTCTGTCTTGGGTTATTGTTGCAGGATTCGCAATGTCGATTCTCTCAACGGATAATGGTAGCTTAAATATTTTGTTGCAGTCCCTGCATGTAATTGATGAACCTATCGGATTTCTTGGGACAGCTGATTATTTCTGGACAATTCTTGTAAGTACCAATGTATGGAAAGAAATTGGATTTAACTCGATTGTATACTTAGCGGCGATCGCAGGAATTAACCCAAGTCTATATGAAGCGGCGGAGATGGACGGTGCAAGCCGACTAAAACAAATTTCGTTTATTACGATACCTTCCATTATGCCCGTGATTATTATCTTCTTTATCCTTGCGATTGGTAACTTATTAAATGCAGGTTTCGAAGACATCTTGCTGCTTGGATCAAACCCGGTTCTCCGAGATGTTTCCGATGTTATTGACACCTATGTTTACCGAATTGGTATAGAGAATCAGCGTTTTTCTTACGCTACAGCTGCTGGACTTTTTAAAGCGGTGATCAGTGTAACTCTCCTTACGGTAGCTAACTATATCGCACGCAGATCGGGGAACAGCTTATGGTAGGATTAATCGCGCAACAAGGAGATATGTCACAAGGGGGGGCATCTAGATGAAACACCGAAGTTTGAATGATCGATTGATGATGTTTATCATCTACACTCTTCTTATTTTACTAGGGTTCTCTACATTCTATCCTTTCTGGAATGCGCTGGTGGTTTCTTTTAATGAAGGGATGGATACGGCTCTCGGAGGTATAACCTTTTGGCCCCGGGAGTGGACACTCGAGAACTACAGCATTGTATTCCAAGACAGCCGGATATTAAATGGATTTTACATATCGATCATGAGAACACTAATCGGCACTTTATTTTCCGTTCTATTTACAGCGATGCTTGCGTTTGCGATGTCCAAACAGGACCTAATCGGCAGGAAATATTATATGGTCTTCTTTATCGTAACGATGTACTTCAGCGGTGGTTTGATTCCTTCATTTTTAGTAACACGCAGTCTTGGACTGATGGATTCTTTCTGGGTGTTCATTATCCCGACGTTGATCAGTGTATGGAATATGATTATTTTCAGAACCTTCTTTCGTGGATTACCGGATGGGTTGCTTGAGTCAGCGCAAATTGATGGATGCGGTCATTTCAGAACTTTTTTCCGCATCGTCCTTCCACTTTCAGGTCCGGTCATCGCGACGTTGTCATTATTCACGGCAATCTTCCACTGGAATGAATGGTTCTTACCGAGTATTTATATTAACAATGAGAAGTTATTGCCTATTCAATCCATGCTTCAACAGATACTGAATTCCAACATCATGAGTGAACAGATGTCGCAGCTTGACTCTGCTGCACAAGCCCGTATGTCTCGTATGCGAAACGTGACCACAAAGTCGCTTTCTATGGCAACGATGATGGTTGCTACACTACCGATCATTGCCGTCTATCCTTTTGTACAAAAGTATTTTGTGAAGGGTGTACTGGTTGGATCGCTAAAAGAATAGGTGTTTAAAGTCATTTGACTTTGGACCATAGATGGTTGTACCAGACATATTAAGGGGAGGGTTTACAAAGATGTGGAAAAAAAGAAACAAGGGAACTAGTACCTTGCTAGTTGCACTGCTTGCATCAGCCATCGGGATTGCAGGTTGTTCGAGTGGTAATGGGGGAACAGCTGCTACACCGGAAGCAGAACCTACTCCGCCAAAAGAAAACGTAGAAGCAACTTCTTTTGAGCTGGGGAAAGAAGATCTGAATTTTACTTTCTACGGTCATTATGATTGGTACACCATGCCGCAGTGGGGCGGCGACGAAGCAAGTAAATGGATCAAAGACAATAAAAAAGTGAATGTATCTGCAATTAATTCCGGGGGAAATGCGGCTCAAAAGCTAAACACGATGATTGCTGCTTCTGAACTCCCTGATGTGATCTGGATGGACCGTAATGCGGATGTGGAGCGTCTGCGTGAAGCGGGAGCGCTTGTCCCATTTGATGATTATCTTGATAAATATCCCAACCTGAAAAAGTGGGCTGGTGAAGAAACGTTAAATATGCTTCGTTCTAGTGACGGCAAATTATATCAATTCCCGAATTGGTATACTTCGCAGCCAAATGGTAATGCGGGATACTTAGTTAACAAGAAGATGTACACGGAGCTTGGTGAGCCAGCACTTGAAACAACAGAAGACTTGTATAACTACCTTGTACAAGTTAAAGCAAAATATCCGAATGTTGTTCCATTTGAACCGGATCTTGCGGTAGACGGCCAAGGGCTAGATGTTCTTTACGGTTCCTTTGGCGAAGATCATCCTCCTGTATTTGTGAAGGAAAGAGGAGTACCAAAAGATAATCAGCTGACTTCTATTTTCCTTGATCCTGTATTTAGAGAATCAACGCAATATGCAAGCAAATTGTTCCGTGAAAAATTAATGGCACAAGATGCACTTACTCAAACAAAAGACCAAATCAAGGAAAAAGTATATACAGGGCGCGTTGCGGTAGCGGCAGGTGCAAGTCCGACAGAGTATGGTGCTGTGGGTGATATTGAGCTGAAGAAGAAAGATCCAAATGATGGTTACTTCATGATTTGGCCTGTGCACAAAGAAGGACTCGACAAAAACAAAATCTGGGCGGGTACGTATAACAGTCTTGGTTGGAACGTAAGTGTCATTACGAAAAGTGCTAAAGATCCAGAAAAAATCTTTGCTTTCCTTGACTGGTACACATCTCCTGAAGGTCAACGTGTCATTATGTGGGGACCGGAAGGGAAATACTGGGATGGAACAGATGAAGATGGGGCTCCGAAATTTACGGATGCTTATGTAACAGATATTGAAGGACGTAACAAAATGATGGATGCTACAGTTAACCTTCAGTGGAATGGGAATACCGTTTTTGTTGATAATGCAAAAATGAAGTTTGAACAATCCCTTCCAGCAGATCAGCAAAACTGGGAGACAAAATATCAATCCGAAGTTACTTGGAAAACACAGTTCGATGCGACAGAATATATCAACCTTACGGCGATGCCTGAGTCCGAAGAAGGAATTATTCAGCAGCAATTGAATGAAATTTTCACAGAAGCAAGAGCCAAAGCGCTTTATGCAAAAAGTGATGAGGAAGTATTATCTATCCTAGATAAAGCCCATGAAAAAGCAGTAGGTATCGGATATGATAAGTTACTTGCTTTTAAAACAAAAAAATGGCAAGAAAATATCGCTAAAATTGCTGGGAAATAATTCAATTTAATACTCGCTCATTTCATTTAGTGAAGTATAATAATGGTAAACGCGCACCGCTCTTTTTTAGAACGGTGCAATGCGTTTATCATTTATTCGTTGTGAATTCTCTACAGGGGGGAATGACACTATGTATCAGGTACTCATTGCAGACGACGAGATTTTAGATTTGGAAGGGATGTGTCAATTTATCCCTTGGGCAGAATTGGGGCTTGAAGTTAGTGGAGCCGTGAATAATGGATTCGAAGCCTTGCAAGTGATGGAAACAAAACATGTCGATATTTTAGTTACGGATGTACATATGCCTGGGATGACTGGAATGGAGCTGGCTCGTAAAGCTCTTCAATTGCGACCAGATTTAAAATTAATATTTGTAAGCGGATACCAAGACTTCGCTTATGTTAAGGAAGCCTTGTCCTTACAAGCCTATAGTTATGTGCTGAAGCCTATGGATGATCACGAATTGATTGCCGTTCTTCAAAAAATAACGAATGAATTGAATGAAAAACTTCTGCGTGAAGAAATGGACTTGGTATTTAGTCAGGCAGCGATCAAATCGATCGAGTATCACCTAATTGGAACACGCGTAGCTCATAAAAATGAACAATATGCAGACATATACCGTATTACATCGGATGCGAAAGCGCTTATTTTTGATAAACCACTGGATTGCTTGGTCTCCTGTCTGCTTGCTTGTGACCGAGTTATGGTACAGGAAGAACTTAAAGAGATGCTTGGAGTAGCTCGTGGCGAAAACATCAAATCTCAACTACATTTTATCGTGCTGTATTTACTTATACGTATCGATCATTATGTCAGTACTCAATTGAATTACCCCATAGGTTTTATTCCTCTTAGCGAACTTGAAGTAGAGAAGATCAAAAACCATCAAACCAAAAGTGAACTTATCTCTTGGTTGACAGATCATTTATTGAATCTATTCGACATGGAGAATCACCCGAGGTTCAAGCAAAAGAAACATGCCAAGGTGATCGGGCGGGTTATCCATTATATAGAAGAACATTTACATCTGAATGTGACTCTCCGCGAGGTCGCTGACGAGCTATGCTTTTCTCCTAATTACTTAGGAGCGATCTTCAAGGAAGAGACGGGGAAAAGTTATAATGAGTATATTATTGCCCTGCGTATGGAGAAAGCCCGGGACTTATTGCAAGATCCAAAAATTAAAGTGTATGAGGTAGCTGATCGCGTCGGATACCGATATATGCCGTATTTCAGCAGACAATTCAAAGAAAAATATGGTATGACTCCTATTGAATATCGTAGAAAAGCATAAGAAAGAATGAGGCTGGCTCCATGTATAAACGGATGAATCAGAGTGCGAAATTTTTACCTTTTGGCTGGAAATTATTTATTTCTTATCTCGTCTTCATTATCCTCCCGGTCGTGATCTTGGGATATACCGCTAACTCCATTCTGGTCGATTCCATGCGGACACAAACCATTACCAATCTACAGGGAACACTTGCTCAGATGAGGGATAATGTCAGCTATAAATTAAGGGATACCGAAAGAATATCAGATATGCTTTACTACGATGAGGCGCTTGCACTGAGTCTTAGGAGTTCAGAAGAAGGCTGGATCAGTTACGAGACAACATCAACGACTCTTCTTCCGAAATTTAGGCAAGCGGTTGAATCAACGAATCAAAAATTATGGTTGTCTATTTATCTGCGGGATCCGAACTTACCCGAAGTATATTATGATGCAGGACCCGTAGATTTACTAAAGGTGAAAGGTAAATATTTTGATGTATATCATATTAATCGGATTCAATTTGAGGATTGGTATCGAAGTTTCCCGCCTGAAAAGTATGGAAAGACAATGAAATGGTCTCAGGTGGATGATGACGAACAGTTTGAACGAATCTCTTTACTTCGGCGGTTGGTGAATACACTAGATCCTCTTGATTTGAAAGAAATTGGTTTTATTCGCGGCAGTATCTATCTATCTGAATTGTTTGAAAGTATGGATTATAATAAAATCGGTCCGGGAAGTATGATTGAAGTTGTCGATCAGAATGGCCAAAAAATGTACGCTTCCAGTGATCTGAATGCAGAAGATCATCCTGTCAAGCGTAATGAGAGTGCTTCAAGTGAATTGATTATCCATGAGGAGATACCCGAGCTTGACTGGACAATTACTGCCTATGTACCTCAAGGGATTTTGGAAAAAGGGGTACAGAGAGTTACACAGATTACACTCTTCATCTGCATCTTGTTTATAGTATTGATTAGTGCGGTAGCCAGCTATTTCTCTAGATATATCTCGAAAAGATTTAGTAAGCTGATCTCCGTACTTGTTATGTTTCAGCAGGGGGATTACCATAAACGGATTCATTATAAAGGAACAGATGAATTCACATTAATTGCAGATGCGCTTAATAAAATGGGGGAGCAAACGGAGCATTTAATTGAAGAAGTATATGAAACGAATCTGAAAAAGAAGCAGGCTGAACTCGAGTCGCTTCAAGCTCAGATCAATCCCCATTTTTTATATAACACGCTCTCTTCGATCAGCCGGCTAGCGAAGTTCGGAAGAGTTGAGCAGCAGCATGAAATGATTATGAATTTAGCTAAATTTTATCGTTTAACCTTAAATGACGGTCAGACCATTATTTCAATTTATAAAGAACTGGAACAGGTACAGGCTTATCTGGATATTCAGAAGGTAAAATACGGTGATCGTATGGAGGTGGATTTTGATATTGATCCTGATATATTGCGGTATGAGACAATCAAGCTGATTTTACAGCCTTTTATTGAGAATGCACTAGAGCATGCTTGGTGTGGAGATCGAATTTATATCCGGGTCACGGGTGAACAGCTCGAGGACAAGATCGTATTTCAGATCATTGATGATGGAGTTGGTATGAAGCCTCCGCATGCACAATCTTTGCTTGAAAAAGATAGAATTAAACAAAAAGGGTATGGAATATGTAATGTTCATGAACGGATTCAGTTGTCTTTTGGTGAAGAGTACGGGGTAACTATTTATAGTCAGCTGGGTATGGGAACAAATATCACCATCATCACTCCGGTGCAGAAAAAGAGCGGGATCTCACCAAAGAAATCAGATTTTGGTTGATTTTACCACAACATTCCTAGTAACATAGGCATAAGAAAGTATAAAGGAGAGACATCTTATGCATGAGCATCGGCTGCTGGATAGTGAACATTCGAAGGAATTGTTCTCTTATTACGGTTTGGCGGTATACTACTCACAAGCCCTAGAACAACAACTCGTCAATTTGCTGGTGCTAATGAAGCTGACGCAAGGAAAGATTAGCCCGGAAGAGGAACTTACGAACTTATATTATAAGAAATTAGGAAGTTCATTAGGTCAACTGGTTCATGAAATACAGCATAATTTTGATTTCTCAGAAGAGGAAAGTATCCTTTTAAATAATATATGGAAAAAACGAAATTATATCGTGCATGATTATTTTAAGGAACGAATATTAGAAACCTTCACTCCCGAAGGTCGCTCTCAGATGATTGATGAGCTTATTGAATTCAAAGACCAAGCGCAGAAGCTGGAGTATAAACTACTGCATTACACCCAAGTTCTGATTAATCAGCTTGAACTCGAAGAGGAGACGGATCAAGAGTTAACCGATGAGGAATGGGAAGACGACGATTTGGCTGATGGAGATGGAAATTCAAAATAATAGCAAAAACCCTCTTGCAAAATTGTGATTGCTCAGGAAGCAAACCGATTTTGCAAGAGGGTTTTTTATATGAGTTCGTGCATGGTTATGGTTTAATGCGGGGAAGATGTCTGCGCTAGAGCTGGATGATTCACTTGATCTGTAACAGTGGAATTAGCCAGTAGATTCCCTTGTTGCAGCTGATACATCTGATAGTATCGTCCGCCAAGAGCCATTAGCTCATCATGATTTCCTCGCTCCGCAATCTGCCCTTGGTGAAGAACTAATATCTGATCGCTACTGCGAATCGTAGAGAGACGATGGGCTATGATAAAAGTCGTTCTCCCCTTTTTCAAAACTTCCAGCGCACTTTGGATGATAGCTTCTGTTTCTGTATCGATATTTGCCGTCGCTTCATCCAGGATCAGGATGGCAGGATCATAAGCCAGTGCTCTTGCAAAAGAAATCAGTTGACGCTGCCCAGCGGATAAGGTACTTCCTTTCTCTACGACGGGTTCGTCAAAACCTTGCGGAAGATGAGAGAGTAACTGTTCAGCACCCACATCCCGAAGGGCTTTCTCAATAGTATCTCGAGAAATTTTATTATCATTTAAGCTGACATTAGAAGCAATGGTACCCGTAAAAAGATAAGGATCTTGTAGTACGATTCCCATATGTTCTCTAATCCATTGTTTAGGAATATCTTTGACATCCTGACCGTCAATCGTAATCGTGCCTTTTTGCGGATCATAAAAACGAAATAAAAGATTAATAATTGAACTTTTTCCTGATCCGGTATGACCAACTAGCGCAACCGTTTCACCTTGCTTCGCTTCAAATGATATGTTTTTGAGCACATAATCTCTGTTATAAGCGAAAGAAACGTCTTTAAATTCCACATTACCACGATATCTTGGCATAGATCCGTCCGTTACTTGTTCGCCGGTCTCATCCATGAGTTCAAAGACACGACCCGCAGACACCATCGAAGAATCCAGGTTAGCCAGCTGATTAACCATTCCTGTAACCGGCTGAAATAAACGGCTTAGTACGTCAACGAATGCGTAAAGTACACCAAGAGAGATGAGGCTTGATCCGTCTATTGAACCTGCACCAAAGTAGAGAAGAACAATGGCGAATGCGAGGTTACGAAGTACGTTTACCAGGTTATGAGTGGTGAATGCGTTTAGATTAAGCATTTTGTTCTGATGATTCATGTAATCTTCGTTTAACGCTTCGAACTCCTCATATGTTTTCTTCTGACGCCGGAATATACGAATAATGGACATCCCTTGAATAGATTCATTAATCATGGCATTAATTTCACTAAGCCTCGAACGAATAATTGTATTGTATTTGGTTGCAATTTTGCGATATAGGACCATCCACAGCACGAGTAGAGGGACAACAAACAAGGAAATGAGTCCTAGCTTTACATCTAAAATGAAGAGAGCAATATAAACCCCGATCATGGTGATGATTCCGGAGAAAAAATTAGAAAGCACAGCGACAAACAAATCTTTTACTGCTTCTGTATCATTCGTAATTCGAGAAACGACCTTCCCTGCTGGTAAATTATCAAAATAATGAACAGGAAGTCTTTGAATATGAGCGTATACATCCGTACGGAGCCTCTGAATGACTTTATTTGCTGAAGATTGCAGCCAGTACGTTTTTCCAAAATCCATAATGATTGCGATCACTAGAAACATAAAATAGAGTCCGACTAGCTTATAAATTCCTGGAAGCTCTGGCTTGTAGAAAGCGAACAGCTCATCTACAGATAAAGGAGTTGCTTGATAAGACGCGCTCTGTTCTCCACGTGTTACGGTGAGGACTCCATTATCATAAGAAGAATTCCCGCTTTCTATGGTGACGGGTTCATTTACGAGATAAAAAGAGCGTCCACTTTGCAAGATACGAATTTCTTCACCTTGTGTTTCTCCTTCATGAAATCGATCATTACGTTTATAATGCTTTCCGTGATAGGGAACAGCATCTTGACCTGGCTCTGACTCAAAGTAAGGTTGTTCGATAGAGAGAACGTGATTATCAATCATATTTTTTGCAATAAACGGAGCAGTGAGATCTGCTGCAACCCCGATCGATAACATAATAAGTGCAGCAATGAAGGTACCTTTCGATTTTAGTGCATAGGCAAATAGTCTCTTAGTTACGTTTTTTGTATAATTCATATGGAAGACACCTCCTTAAAGAGTGAGATTGGATTCGACTTGTTGACGTACGTATTGTTCTTTATACCAACCCTCTTGGTTTAGGAGTTGTTCGTGCGTACCTTGTTCTACGATTTTCCCTTGTTCAAGAACAATGATATGGTCCGCATGTTCTACGGCAGATAAACGATGGGTAGAGATAAGCGTCGTTTTGCCGGATCTCTGTTTTCGAATATTGGTTATGATTTTTGCTTCTGTACGTGCATCCACCGCTGATAAGGCATCATCGAGAATAAGAATGTCGGGATCTGAGATGAATGCCCTTGCGAGAGATACCCGCTGTTTTTGGCCTCCTGATAAAGCAATTCCTTTTTCACCAACGAGCGTTTCTAGACCATCGGAGAGCGTACCCAAATCTCCGTCAAACGCCGCGGTGCGAATCGCCTCCATGATCATTTCTTCATTAGCGTTAGGTTTACCAAACTGGATGTTTTCTCGCACTGTTTTCGAGAACAAAATCTGTTCTTGAGGGACATATCCGATCCAGCTGTGAAGTTGGTCTTTAGAAATGTCATTCATCTTGGTATCGTTAATTAGAAGATCTCCAGAACCAGAAGGATACTCATGAAGAAGTTGTTTCAGTAAAGTGGATTTCCCGCTTCCTGTTCTTCCAACCACACCAAGCGTCTGGCCTTGATGAATATCAAGGTTAATGTTGGTCAGATTGGGGACAGTAGAGGTTGGATAACGGAAGTTCAGGCCTTTCATTTGAATACGTTCAGGTGTATTTACATGTACCGGATTATTAGGATCTTGCACATCGGGGGCCACATGCAATGTTTCGTTAACACGGTCAAGGGAGGCATTACCTCGCTGCATGACATTGATCAGCTCCCCGATGGCAAACATCGGCCAGATCATCATTCCAAGATACATGTTAAAAGACACAAGTTCTCCAAGTGTAATTTCGTTTCGAAAAACAAGGTAGATTCCGAAGCCAAGACCGATAATATAACTGAGTCCAACGAATAGTCGTATGGTAGGTTCAAATAAAGCATCCATTTTAGCAACAGCTAAATTTTTCTGATATACATCATCCGTAATCTCATTAAATCGTTCTTCATCATGTCGTTCTTGTACATAGGCCCGAATAACACGTACACCTGCTACAGATTCAAGGACTTGGTCATTCATATTTCCAAAAGCATCTTGAGCAAGAGAGTAGCGCTCATGCACTTTTTTTCCATAGATCATCATGGCTATGGCTATAAAAGGAAGCGGCAGGGTAGCTGCGAGCGTGAGTTTCCAGCTGATCAGGAATCCCATTGCGAACAGTACTGTCGTCAAGTATGCCGTTGAGTCTGTTAAGGTGAGCATTCCAAATCCTGCGGTTTGAGCAACAGAGCGTAAATCGTTAGTAGCTCTTGCCATCAGATCGCCTGTGCGATTTCGTTCAAAAAATGGCGGGGTCATGCGAAGCAAGTGGCCCATGAACCTTGATCTAAGTAATTTTTCAACGAGGTTTGCTCCTCCAAATAGCTTGTGCATCCAAACATATGTAATAAAGTAGATGGCCAGAATAATACCAAGAATAAGTAAAATATACCGGGTGAGTGCGGGCCAGGTGATGGAACCGGTGACAATCTCATCGATAGCATGCCCGATCAGCCTTGGTGGAAGCAGTTCAGCGATGCCAACTAGAATTAGCAGCATCAAACCAACGATATATCGCTTTTGCTCCTGTTTAAAATACCAGCTTAAATTTTTCAGTACTGCGAACAAGGGAATCCCATCCTTTCTAAAATGAATTTCAATTTCGTTCAGCTGTTTTGTGATACGATTCAGGGTCCTAGCGCAATCTTACAAACCACAAAAAAGGCATACCGTTCGCTAAACGGTATGCCTTCCTATATTCAGGTTCATACGCAGCAAATGTCACATGCGTGAGCAGAAGTCGCTAATGATTGGATGTGAAAAACAGGTGTAAAGTCATTAGATACATTTATCACTGATCAGAATCAATTCCAATCGTATTGATGGGCTGCTCCGTATTCAGTTGTCTGGTTGTAAATAAATCATCCATAATTCTAAACATCGGAATCACCCTTTCTCAAATTGGTAATTAATTCTAGCTAAGGAATCGTCTGAAAAAAATATTACCACCTGACAAATTATATGTCAAACAATTTCAAATAAATTACATATGTTGGGTGTTTCAAAAATTGTTCTCTATTTTATACTTCATTCATGCGGCTTAAGTATGACTTGAAGGGAATCAATATGATAATATAAAAACAAACGATGAGGAGTTGACATAACGATGAGCATACACGTAACGGAAGCAGCGGCAGAATGGTACAAGAAAGAGCTTGGAATATCAGATGGCGAAGCCATTCGATTTTTTGCTCGGTACAGCTCTGGCGGAGGTCTTCATCCGGGCTTCTCACTCGGCATAGCTGTAGAACAACCAGAAGAACCGATTGAACGCACAGAGGTTTCAGGCATCACTTTCTTTATGGAAGAGCAAGACTACTGGTATTTGAAGGGTCACCGTTTGGATGTAACCTATGTGGAAGCAGAAGATGATATCTTGTACAGATACGAAACAGAATAAACAAGTTGAAGTCACTTAATTGCTTGTAGCTTATAGACAAGGAGGGAGGTCCTCGTGAATTCCAAAAAAGGAGATCTTGGGCAATTTGTAATGAAAAGATCCTTAATTGCAGTAAAAGCTGCAGTGGTCGTTTTGAACAAACAGGGTAAAATTTTGCTTCAACAGCGTGCTGACGATGGATTATGGTGCATACCTCTTGGCAACATGAAGCCTGGCGAGATATTAGAAGAGACTGCGCTACGTGAGTTATGGGAAGAAACAGGACTTAGAGCGGAGGGTATGAAGCTCGAATCACTGCTGTCTGGTCCTGAACTGAAGCGAACGTTTGCTACTGGAGACGAAGAGTATGATCTGATTGCAGTCTATTCTGCTCAAGGCCTGCTCTCTTCGGAACTAGATTACGGGGCAGTCAAAGAAGAAGGACCCTTGCGCTTTTTTGCAAAAGAGGAAACTCCAGAGCTTTGTCCAGTTACAAGTATGATGCTTTCTCGACTATAAGTACACAAAAATAGCCTCTCCTGTATCAGCAGGGGAGGCTGTTTTTATGCTGTATACCAATAAAAAAAGTCATGATTCCGTAAAGTCGTTATTTTCGACAGCATATTCAAAATCATCAATATCATAAATTTGAACAGGAACCTTTGCTTCAAGGATTCGTGAAATCCATTCGACTTGATCTGTCAGAAGCGGGGTCTTAAAACGCTGAGAGGTAAGAAGCAATTCTGTCTCGATTGGATCAAATAACTCACCTAACACTGCGGTATCGAGTGCGTTCACGATACGTATTGAAACCAGATCACTGAGCAGTATTGGTGAGCTTAGCGCCCAAGGGATCTGAAGGGCTCTCCGTATTTTTTTCTGATTGAGCGGTTCTTCAAAGTATTGAAGCATCTGACTTATTTTTTTCTTTACATGCTGATCCTCGTGTTTTGATTCCATAAGCGGATCGAGGCTCGTTTGTAATTCGTATAATTCCACCACCGTGGTATAAGGTAACAGATATTCAACAGGCGCTGATGGCGCCAGTAACTGACCATATATTGCGATCATCACGGCTTCCGTAACCAGTGTTCGTGGCATTGGGGTAATCCTCCTGCTGCTGCGATGTATTTTTCTTGTTTTTGTCAATTGTTATGAGTATACCATATATCACTTTAGCTATATAGCTTAACAACGGGGAGCATACAAAAGACCATCTCTTTGGATAAAAGAGATGGTCTAATAGTGCAGAATTAGGATTTACCAATCAGTAAGGATAAGATCCCCGCAGCAATGAGCGGACCAACAGGGACGCCTTTAAACAGAGCGACACCAAGAACGGTTCCGATAAGCAGTCCAGCCACGACGGTAGGTTGTCCACTCATCAGGCTGGCGCCGCGTCCACCAAGGTAGGCTACTAGCATACCAATAGCAATGGCAAGAAGTGACTTCCAGTTCAGAAAAGAAGAGCCTAGCGTATCCAGGCTGATCTTCCCACTGGCCAGAGGAGCCATGACGCCAATCGTAAGTATGATAATACCAATGGTCAGACCGTACTTCTCAAGCCACGGAAAAGCTTGCTGCATACCGGTTACCCGGATAAGCAGGAGAACAACCACGGCAATTGTAATGGGGGTATTACTGCTGATAATCCCGAGAGCTGCAAAGGCTAACAGCAAAAGGGAAGTGACATCCATTGTTTTCATCCTTCCTTAACCGCATCGGCAGCTTTGGATTTAATATGTTCCGCGATGAGCTTACCATGCCATCTTCCAGACTCGATAAATACTTCATTGGCATTCCGTCCCGAAGCAATAACGCCCGCTATGTAAATTCCAGGAACACTGCTCTCCATTGTTTCCGGGTTAAAGAGAGGCTTGTCCATATCTTCAGACATGGTAACCCCTATAGAGGTGAGTAACTTGCGATCTGGACGGAAGCCTGTCATGGCGAGTACAAAATCATTGGCAAGCTCGAAAGGAACGCCTTCATTTGGAGTAACCACCACGTGATTTTCATGAATTTCGGTGACTCGTGAAGAAAGATGCAGTTTTATTTTCCCTTTAGCTACCATCCCTTCAAAAATAGGACGCACCCATGGTTTGATATGCTCGGAGATACTGTTTCCACGGTAGACCATGTCAATATCTGCATCGACTCGGGCAAGTTCAAGAGCGGCATCAACGGCTGAATTGCTGCCCCCAATAATCGTAACTTTTGTGCGTGCATAAGGATGAGCTTCCCGGAAATAATGAGTTACTTTATCCATTTCTTCACCCGGAATACCGAGGTAATTAGGATGATCAAAATATCCAGTGGCAACAACCACATGTTGTGCCTCATAGATTGCGGTTTCATCTTTCCGATTCTTCGTTTTAACAAGAAAACCTCCCTCAGCAGAAGGTTCAATGGCATAAGCTTCTTCATACAAAGACATTTCTAAATCATAATGCGAAGCAACTTTACGGTAATAGGCAAGTGCTTCATAACGATAGGGTTTGTCATTAGGCGAACTGAAGGGTACATTCCCAATTTCAAGTAACTCTGCGGTACTGAAGAATTGCATATTTGTTGGATAGAGGTAGATTGACTGAACGACATTGTATTTTTCAATGATGTGTGCGGATAGGCCAAGCTTTTTACATTCAATAGCAGCAGAAAGACCGCAGGGGCCTCCTCCAATAATAATTACATCTTTTTTCATAAAGCAAATTTCCTCCTTTAATCATTATCTCTCCATACTTCATGGATAAACATAGGTATTATTATCCTATCGTATTCATCATTTGATTGCCAGTAAACAGGTGTCAGGAATATGAATTGACAATAAATTGGGATTATACTAACATCTAATTAGATAATTTTCTAAATAGCAAAGGAGGGATATTTAATGCAGCTCGATAAAATTGTGAATTACCACAAGGCACTGGCTGACCCGACAAGAATGCGTATGTTACTGCTCTTATCTCATGGGGAAATGAACGGGCAACAGCTTGCGAAGCGACTTAACTTGTCACAGCCTACCGTTACACATCACGCAGCGAAGTTAAGAGGAGCAGGCCTTATTAAAGAACGGCGAGATAAGAATACAGTATATTTCAGCTTATATCCTTACTTCATTCAGCAGCATGCCGAAGCATCCTTACACTTTATTTTTAAAGGAGAGATTGAAATGGAAGAAATGGATCAGAGCCAGAAGTTAAAGGATTCGGTAATGCGTAATTTTTTCAGTAAAGACGGTAAGCTTAGATCGATTCCTGCCCAGTATAAGAAAAAATTGATTGTGCTTCAGCATATGGTGGAGCAGCTTGATCAAGGAAAAAAATATGAA
Organism: Paenibacillus sp. J45TS6; assembly: GCF_018403285.1. Lineage (GTDB taxonomy): Bacteria > Bacillota > Bacilli > Paenibacillales > Paenibacillaceae > Paenibacillus. Next base: position 190,268 of record NZ_BOSJ01000006.1, read on the forward strand.
GAGAAAGAAATTAATGAATTCATTAAGACATATCATGAAGATTTTGCGACTTTGCGTCGGGAATTTATTATGCACCAGTTTATGTACCGGGAAGATGGGGTCTATGAAGTGAATCCGGTTGAAATGTGGACTCGGTGGGACCAAGTAAAATAAAATTTGACACGAAAACATATTTCAGGTAATATGTGGAAAAATGATGAAGGAGGCGATACCTATGAGTAACCATATGATGATTTTGTTAGTTGCTTGTACACATCGTCTCCCAAACGGACCACAGTTTACTAAAGAGTAGTACGTTGTATACGTAATACTTCATTTGTAAACTGCTTCAGCATCCGCAGGGGGAATATCCTGTGGATGCTTTTTTTATTGCTATATTACAATGATAGAGGGGAACGGCTATTTATGTTCTCTTTGTCATGGATTATAGAAATGAAAAGAATGCAGAACCGCAGGATGTTATTTCCTGCGGTTTTTTGTGTCTGTTTGGGGAGGTGGAAAATGACGTAAGAACGAAAAAAGTGAAAATGGAGGGTTATCTTTGAATAAGAACCGATTAGAACAGTGGGGCTGGGCAGAAGAGTGGAACAAGAAGTGGATAAAAACGATTGAATTGATGAGCGCGGAAGAAGAAGCAATTACCGCAACTTATGAACCGGCACGTATCATTGCGGATTATGGTCAGAAGTTTGGTGTTATTACAGCGGAAGGAAGCCGGTTTGCATCTCTTACCGGTAAATTTAGACAAAGGCAAGAGGCAGGTGGAATGAAACCCGGTGTCGGCGATTTTATTGTGATTACTTCTCATGGAGCACAAGATGATGTGAAGGTGCATGCGGTTTTGGAACGAAGCAGTATCATTGCTAGACAGGCTGCTGGAAATGAGACAAAAGAACAAATTATTGCTACGAATGTGAACACCTTATTCATCGTGTGTGCACTAAATAAAGACTACAATGTAAGACGGTTAGAAAGATACCTAATTCTAGCCTGGAACAGCGGGGCAAATCCCGTTATTGTGCTTAGTAAAAGTGATTTAAATGATGCTGTAGCATTTAGGCTTGCAGAGACAGAAGAAATTGCGCCCGGCGTCCCCGTGATTGCGGTATCTGCAAAACTTGGCATAGGTAAAGATCTTCTTGATCAATATGCCTGTCATGGACAGACGGTAGCGCTTATCGGATCATCTGGTTCTGGTAAATCTACGATTATTAATTGGCTTACAGGTCAGGAGGAACAAATCACACAAGAGGTGCGTGAAGATGACAGCAGAGGAAGACACACGACAACGCATCGCGAATTATTCCTATTACCGGATGGCGGAGTTATCATCGATACACCTGGTATGAGGGAATTGTCGATCTGGGATGATGGTGACGGGATAGCACGCACATTTGATGATATAGAACAATGGGCCAAACATTGCTATTTCGATGACTGTCAGCATGGGAGAGAAAAAGGCTGTGCTGTAAGAGAAGCAATAGAAACAGGAACGGTGGATGCAAGTCGGTTAACGAATTATCACAAAATGCAGCGTGAGATTGCTTATCAACAGCGGAAAGAAGCGGAAGCTGCTAAAAGGAATAGTAAATTCACAAAAAATGCTCCACGGCGTAAAAAAAGAGGTGAGTGGCGCACTGAAGTAGAAGAGGATTTAGGAGCCTCAAAATAAAGAGATGCATACGATAGGGCAGGAGGAGTTGCACATGCCAAATTATCGTATCATTGTGGACCAAAGTGATCATATGCTTTATCTGCTAGATAATGATGTTGTTGTGAAGGGGTATCCAGTAGCAATTGGAGCGATGGTTACACAAACGCCCGTAGGTGATTTTACAATTGTGAATAGACAAGCGAATCCTGGCGGCCCATTTGGGGCATATTGGCTTGGTTTATCGAAAGCACATTATGGTATTCATGGGACCAATAACCCCTCATCAATTGGTCATAATGTATCTCATGGATGCATCCGCATGTATAACGAAGATGTGCTTGATCTTGCTAGTAAGGTAACGGTGGGCACTAGAGTTACGATTCGTCCTTGATGTTTTCTTAATCAGTTGCTAACGCGTAAGTGGTTATTCTGTGCTCAGTGTTACTGTTGTGCGTGGGGAAACGGTCCTTCCGTGCTCATGCTCCACTTGTTTTGTCTGGACGTAGGTAGACTCGGAGAAGTAAGGGTCCAGCCAAAGCCAAAAGTCGCAATGATCTCGGAATGATCTTATTCCCTGGAGTCACGTTGTAGGGTAGGGTGAAACAGGGCAAAGCTTCCTCCTCACGGTAGGGGAGGGGTAATGGACATCGCTGTTTTCTGGGGTAAACAGCGAGTCATAGAAGAAAGAGGAGAGGCAGGCTAGTAAAATGCACCCTAATAAGATGACTTTTTTCAAAGTGTCTATCTTATAGGGTACATTTTATAGTAATAGCTGCCTTTTATTTGTTATGTGAATAAGAAGATAGTGGGTAAATGGCAATGGAGTTAAGGACAGATAACTTGTGCTCAGTGTTACTGTTGTGTTTGGGGAAACGGTCCTTCCGTGCTCATGCTCCGCTTGTTTTGTCTGGACGTAAGTAGACTCGAAGAAGTAAGGGTCCAGCCAAAGCCAAAAGTCGCTATGATCTCGGAATGATCTTATTCCCTGAAGTAACGTTGTAGAGTGAAGCAGCGCAAAGCTTCCTCTCCACGAGAGGGAGGGGTAAAGGACGTCGCTGTTTCCCTAGGGTAAACAGCGAGTCATAGGAGAAAGGGGAGGCAGGCTAGTAAATAGCTGCCTTTTATTTGTTATGTGAATAAGAAGATAGTGGGTAAATGGCAATGGAGCTAAGGACAGATAACCCGTGCTTAGCGTTACTGATAGTAGTGTTGGGAAACGGTCCTTCTGTGCTCATGCTCCGCTTGTTTTGTCTGGACGTAAGTAGATTCGAAGAAGTAAGGGGCCAGCCAAAGCCAAAAGTCGCTATGATCTCGGAATGCATACACAATTAAAGTACAAATACGGAAATCTACTTATGCATTTAGAACGCTTTTCGTTGGTAAATGACCGTTGTAATGCTCCATGAAACCGCGTAAAGGAGCACGATCACACTTGCCACTCCCATATACAAAGCTGGGGTAGATAAGCTGACGATAAAGTCGGTAATCATTGGTAATTGTTCAGCTAAAAACCTTACAAAAGGCGGCGCCGCGCCTGTTAAGACAATAAATGTAATGAGAACAACTGGTGTGATACTGCCTCTGAATATATAAAATAAAGGGAATGTTAGCGCCACAAAAGCTAAGAATAAGCTACTACCAATTGCAACATCAGTAATCGTAAAAGGCTTATCTAAGATAAATAAAGCTATACTTGTAACTCCAATGGATAAGCTCATATAAACAATCGCACCTAGATAGCGGGATGCAATAATTTGCTTACGTGTATACGGCAAAGAATTTAGCAAAATATTCGTCTCTGCTTTCTCATCGTAGGCATATGCGTTAAAGGGGATAAAGATACTTGCAACTAGAAAAATTAACGCTGGATCTGAGTTCATTACGATAAAAAATAAGATAAAAGGCATAAAAACGAATAACTGTCTTTTCTGTAGGATGGCATCACGTCTAATTAAATTAAACATAGCTTTTACTTCCTTTCATGTAATACATGATGTCTTCCAAAGATGCTCTTTCTATGACAACCGAATCCCCAAATATGTTTTTCACTGCTTTAATGTTATCCGTTAATGCCTCAAATCCAGTTGGGGCAGAATGCACATGGACAAAGGCTTTTTCCGTGTCTCGATCTAACAAATCCATGCCGCCTTTCACAAGCGCATAATTTTCAGCAATATCAATAATGGATTTATTAAATACCAATTCTCCGTTATGTATAAACGTAATATAATCTGCGATACGATCTAAATCTGTGGTAATATGCGTTGAAAAGAAAAGAGTACGACTACTATCTATCATTATTTCTTGTAAAAGATCCAGCAGTTCTCGTCTGAAAATAGGGTCTAAGCCTGCTGTTGGTTCGTCCATTATGATTAGCTCTGCATGATGGGACAGAGCAATCGCCAATGATGCCTTCATTTGCATCCCCTTGGAAAAAGTCTTTATCGCTTTATTAAGTGGTAAATTGAATTGCTCTACATATTGATAAAACAAGGTATCATCCCAGTTTTTATAAGCAGGACCAACAATGCGCTTGATATCTTTTAAGTTCAGCCCTTCAAAAAACACATTGCCATCGTATACAAATCCAATGCGCTCCTTGATGGCCTTCTCATGTGCCTTGTAGTCTAACCCAAAAATCTTAACTTCCCCATCATCTGGTTTTAATAAATTCATGATCATTTTGATCGTTGTCGACTTACCGGCACCATTTGCGCCGATAAAGCCCGTTACAAAGCCTTGTTTCACCTGCAAATTCATATTTTTAACGGAAAAACCTTTAAAATTTTTCGAGACATTTGTTAATTCAACGGTATTTTCCACACATTTCACTCCTCATATAAAATCTTCAATAATTGTTGTAATTCATCTAGAGATAGTCCAATTTCTTTACTATTCATGATGACTGCACTCAGCTGATCCTCGATCGCCGTAAGCTTGCGTTCTCGAATAACTTCTAAATTTTGTTCAGCGACAAAAGAACCTTTGCCGACAATGGAATATATAAAGCCTGCCTTTTCCAATTCCTCGTAGGCGCGTTTTGTTGTGATCACACTAATGTGTAAATCCTTTGCGAGTTGGCGCATCGAAGGTAACGCAGCCCCATCCTTTAAATCACCTGATAAAATAGACGATTTAATTTGATTCATGATTTGTTCATAAATCGGCTCTTTCGAACTATTAGCAAGAATTATTTGCATGTTAATCCCTCTTCTTTGTTTTTACAGAACTGCTTTTTCTAACTTTAGATAATCCATATACACTAATGAATATTACAAATAATAAAAATACGATTATATTCGTTGTTGGATCGTTAATTTTTGGTATCGCATCCTGAAACGCCTTTAAAAGAACGACTAATACGACAAAAATAACGCCTTTAATAGAGACATGTTTCATTATTCCTTTCCTCCTCAATGTTTGCTGGAAAGCGAAATATGTATCCGCCTTTCTAAATATTGTATATATACGGTAGTTGCATTATATTCAATTATATATCCTCATGCAACTCTTTTTATACATATATTCCCTTTTAAAAGTAGTGCAGAGAATTGTGGTTTTATATGTGTTGGGAGACGTTCCTTCCGTGCTCAGCGTTACTGTAGTAGTGTCGGGAAACGGTCCTTCCGTGCTCATGCTCCACTTGTTTTGTCTGGACGTAAGTAGACTCGAAGAAGTAACGGTCCAGCCAAAGCCAAAAGTCGCAATGATCTCGGAATGATCTTATTCCCTGGAGTCACGTTGTCGGGAAGCGTAGGAAAACGGGGATATCGTGCTCAGCGTAACTGTAGTGTGACGGGAAACGTTCCTTCCGTGCTCATGCTCCGCTTGTTTTGTCTGGACGTAAGTAGACTCGAAGAAGTAAGGGTCCAGCCAAAGCCAAAAGTCGCAATGATCTCGGAATGATCTTGTTCCCTAGAGTCACGTTGTAGGATGAAGCAGCGCAAAGCTTCCTCTCCACGTGAGGGAGGGGTTAAGGACGTCGCTGTTTCCCTGGGGTAAACAGCGAGTCGTAGAAGAAAGAGGGGAGGCAGGCTAGTAAATAGCTGCCTTTTATTTGTTATTGGCAATGAAGCTACTTTTAGAATCTAAAGTAATTGAATGCCCTGAGCAAAGGTCTTGGTTCACTTTCCCTTTTTTAATTGTCCTTTATTTGCTGGCTTGTATTCTAACTTTATAAGAGTGAAAATAGTAGAGTTTGAGAGGAGGGGGAAAAATAAAGAGGATTATGTGACGGTCCTGACTTCTTTTATGGATGGGATTAAACAAGAGGTGCAGCAAGAAGCAGGAATGACTGCCGAAAAAGGCATAGTCAATGGAAAAGAGATTCTTTACTTGAAGTACGAAGGAGACAACCCCCATCAAGTGATCAAATGGATCGATGAAACGTCAGGGGCTTATTATCATATACATGACACGAAGAAAAGTAAGCTCAGTAAGCAAGATTTCTTGAAAATCGCGGAGAAATTCGTACATTAATTCGTTTTGGTTACATAAATACCCATTAAGATCAGGAAGGAAAGAAGAAGATGAGAATCCGCTCAGCTATACAATCAGATGCTGTTCAAATTGCTGAAGTTCATGTGAACAGTTGGAGAACAACGTATAAAGGAATCGTTCCAGATTCGTATCTAGATAACTTATCTGTTGCAAAACGCACTTTACTATGGGAAAAGCAGCTAGATGGAGGAAACGAAGGGAGTAAAATATTTGTTGCTGAAAACGAGGCTGGTCAGATTGTAGGCTTTGTGAGTGGAGGACTCAATCGACTGGAAAGTATGCCTTTTGATAGTGAAATCTATGCTATCTATTTGCTCGAAGAATATCAAAGACAGGGCATCGGAGAACTACTCATGTCTTCAATCACAAGTTTTCTAACAGATCAAGGGTATAAATCCACCTATTTGTGGGCTCTAGAGGACAATCGCTATCGGTCTTTCTATGAAAAACTTGGAGGAGTCCTTACAGGCCGCGAAGAGATAGAGATCGGCAGTGTAAAACTCGGGGAAATTGCTTTTGGATGGGATCATCTGGATCGTTTAACAACACAGAAATAAAAATAAAGCAAAACGTAGAGTAATTGTTTCAACTATGTAAATATATGGGTAATTCTGATGTACTGGAACATCACGTATCTTGCAGTCACTTGGGATATACCAAATGAAGAAGGAGGCTGTCACGTATGTCCAACTCCATAGACCGTTTTATAATAAGGAAATTAAATAGCTGCGAAGAAGAACATACGAAAGAGCATCTTTTAGAGCTGTTTATGATTCGAATTGAGATGGCAGAACAAATGGAGGAGCTGATGAGTCGGCGTAAATCAGTATTTGCATATCATTATGTATGTTAATGAAAAGGTGCTGCCTGAGGACTTCTAATCGGAGAGGTCCTCTTTTCTTTGGGCAACTCTCTACAGAGAAAAGCACCACCCCTTAATAAAGGGATAGTGCGAGTGTGTCATTCTCACTGATGCTGTGCAAAATAGCCTCACTACCAATAATCTCGATACTAATCAGCGTATTTAAACATTTCTGTAATGCACGTTTACCGTGGTTAATCTTTGTTTCTAAAGCACTGCTAAGAAGTTTTAATGTCTTTTGAACAGGTTGTTTGTTTTCTGTGTTAAAGTAAACCGGGATTTTTTTGTCTTGAAAAAAGATTAATGTTCTCATTGAAATCACCTCAACTAGATTACTAGAGTTATTTCATATTGCTAATACTATATTCCGTTGCTTAAAATTACCTTAAAATAAGCTTATGTAAACATAAAGAACACCAATGTTTGCAAAGTGTTCACAATTTGGTTGTGAGCAACTAATGATTTCCATTGTAGAACATTTAAAAAACATGTCGATAAATGTTCTTTTTAAAAATAAAAATTGGAAATAAGTAAGTCAATAGTAATAGATTCCCGTGTTGAAACTAGGTATTTAGCTTTAAAAATGAAATCATAACATTGCAATTAAGTATCTTCTGTAAGAAAATATGATAGATTATAGGATGAGCTTAGTCGTAAATACAGGTGAAATATGATTTAGGACGATGGACATAGTCAAAAAGGGTGTGAATGGAATGATTCTCACAGTGGTACAAGGCAGACAGGGGACAGAGTGGCTTGACTTAGAAGTTCCGGATGAAAGCACCATTCAATATGTGAAATCAGTGCTGGCTGTTCGAATTTTTAATGAGCCTCCACAAGATCATGTTCAATATATAGTAGAAGCTAAATTTCCAGGTTCCCATTGGTTTGTGTTGCCGGATACGAAGCTGCTGTCTGAAACCGGGCTTCGAGAAGGAAGTTATGTTCGATTACAAAAAACGTTCTCTACAACAGATAAAGAGGCACCCGTTATTGGCAAACGTCTTTTATTTCAAACAGGATCTCATACATAGCCAAGAGGAGGAACTTTGATGAATATTATGTACCAGCGTTCCCCCCGTATGAAAGAAGTGCTCAAAAAAGAAACCGTGGAGATTTTACGTCCTCCGGTTGAACCGAATAAACCGACCTTTTCTCTCATTTCTATTATTATACCGATCGTAATGACCGCCGTTACGGTTAGTTTGTATTTCTATTTAAGTAAGTCAGGGAAACTCAGTAACAGCAGTTATATGACAATTCAGATGGTTATGATGTCGATGATGCTGATGACCTATACGATTCCATTTTTCGTATATTTAGGTAATAAGAAGGACTATAAGCGAAAGATTGAAGAGCGAGATCAGATGTATAGATCTGAACTTCAGAAACATCGGGATGAGCTTACACGGGAAGCCGAGCTTCAGGTACAGATAATGCATGAAATTCATGGTGACCCTGAAGTTTGCAGTCAAATCGTAAAGAACAAGCACAGTTCCCTATGGGAACGGTCTCCAGAAGATGATGATTTCTTACAAGTACGTGCAGGAACCGGAGAGGTTCCGTTTCGTATTTCTGTAGTACCGCCTAGACAAGACGGATATGAGAAAGAACCGCTGATTGAGGCAGCACATGAACTGGCAGAGGATTTTCGTATGGTAAAAGACGCATCCATTGTTCTTCCTATCTATGAATCAAAAGTGGTAGGAATTGTCGGCGATCGAGAAGATGTCTTGTCTATGCTTCGGGTAATTGTTACGCAGCTGACCACAAGACACTCTCCTGATGAAATGAAGCTTGCTGCTTTTTATGAAGACAAAGAGGCAGATGAATGGGAATGGATGCGCTGGTTTCCTCATTTTTGGGATGATGAACGTGATCAGAGGTATATGGCTGACAGGCACAGCGGAGTGCACCAGTTAGCCGACCATCTATATACGTTACTTCATCGCCGTAAAATGACTCGAAAAGAAAGAGGAAAGAAAAGTCCGGATCTTCCTTGCTACGTGGTGTTGTTGTCAGAAAGAGACATCATTGAAGAGGAACCTTTACTTCCCCTCATTCTAGAAGATGCTGAGGCGGTCACTACATGTACTATCATTCTTGCCTCACGTAAAGAATATCTGCCTATGCATTGTCAGCTTGTGGTTGAAGCAAGAAAAAAAGAAGGAAGTTATTCCAAAAAAACGGAGCAGGCAGACGTCATTCATGGATCATTTGTTCCTGATCGAATGACTAGAGAAGAAGCAGAGATTAGTGCAAGGCACTTAGCGCCGCTTCGATTAAAACGTTCATCGGCCTCTGATATTCCGCCGCTGCTTCCACTTTTTGATATGCTGGAAGTTTCGAGAGTCGAGCAGCTAAATGTGGAATCCAGATGGGCTGGAAATCGTCATCCGAATACTCTGCCTGTTCCTATGGGAGTGCGCGCAGGCGGAAAACGCGTATATATTAATTTACATGATAAAATAGAGAGACAAGGCCATGGTCCTCATGGACTTATCGCAGGAACAACAGGTTCAGGGAAGAGTGAGGTTATTCAATCGATTGTAGCTTCGCTTGCTTCTGAGTTCCATCCGCATGATCTGGCATTTATGCTAATTGACTATAAAGGCGGAGGAATGTCTAACACATTCAATAACTTGCCTCATGTGGTAGGTACAATTACGAATCTTGATCAATCATTAATGGAAAGAGCTAAAATTTCACTGCGAGCAGAGCTTGTTAGAAGACAAAAGCTTCTGAGTGGCGCAGGGAATTTACAACATATTGATGAGTATTATAAATGGCTTGACTCACACCATGCAGAGCCCCTGCCGCATCTCGTCATTATTATTGATGAATTTGCTCAGCTGAAGAGAGAACAGCCTGAATTTATGGATGAACTAATCAGTATTGCTGCGATCGGCAGAACCTTGGGCGTCCATCTAATCCTAGCTACTCAGAAACCAGCAGGTGTCGTCGATGATAAAATATGGAGTAACTCAAGGTTCCGCATTTGTCTGCGAGTACAAAGTGAAGGCGATAGCCGGGATATGATAAAAATACCGAATGCAGCCTGGATTACAAAGCCCGGACGCGGCTATTTTCAGGTCGGTAGTGATGAAGTATTTGAGGAAATGCAGTTTGCTTGGAGCGGAGCACCTTACACATCCAGTGAGGAAGACAGTGCTTCGTCCCTTCCGCTGATGGAAGTAAGGCTAAATGGCAAAAGGGAACCTTTGCTGACGGGAGAACGTGTAACGATGATGAAATCAGAGGGTTCTTCTAAACAGCTCCAGGTATTTATAGATTACATTGCAGAAATTGCTGAAAAGCAGGGAATTAAAAGGTTACAGGGGCCTTGGCTTCCCCCTTTGCCTGAACTGATCGAACTTCAAGAGATTACATCTCAAGGATCTATGACCTTGGATCAGGCACACGAAGGAATGTCATGGGAGCCGGTTGTAGGGTTACTGGATGATCTGCCAAATCAAAAACAGGTACCGCTGCGAATTTCACTTCATTCTGGACATTATGCAATTTACGGTATGCCGGGCCTCGGGAAAACAACATTTGTTCAAACTCTCCTGATGTCACTTGCCGAAGATAACGACAGTCCATGGCACGGATATGTCATTGACATGGGCCGCATGATGAGAGAGTTCAAAAACTTACCTCAGATCGGCGGTGTAATGACTGCAGAGGATGATGATCGGATTAAACGTTTATTCCGTTACTTGTCCAAAGTATTTATGCAAAGAAGAGAGATGATCGCAGATGCTGGTGTCAAAACCATCTCTGCTTTCCGTAGAGGAACGGGGCAAAGAATCCCGCAAGTTCTTGTTGTTATCGATGGATATTTATCTTTCCGCAACTCTTATCCTGATGAGAATGAACAACTTGAGATTCTGCTAAGAGAAGGAGCAAGCCTAGGTATTACATTTGTAATTACTGCGAATCGGATCACAGACATTTTTGAAAAAGTAAGAAGCAATATTTCGAATGCGATTTCTTTTGAAATGGCAGATCCAAGTGATTATTACTATGCAGTGGGAAGACCTTCACGGGTGCCGGTTGGTTATCCGCCAGGCAGAGCACTAGTTAAAGGACAAACCCCGCCGTTAGAATTTCAAGTAGCTCTTCCTGTTAGAGGAAGAGAGGAATCAGAGCGGGCAGAACAGCTTAAATTGCGTATTCAAAAAATCAATAATCAGTATTTGGGGCCGGAGGTTCCACAAATTGAACCGCTGCCTGAGGTAGTAACGCTCTCGGAGCTTCTTACTGAAGAAGATAGACTGCAAGAGGAAACGGCTATTTATAAAGTCCCTGTGGGACTTATGACAGACGATCTTTCCTTGTTTCATATCAGCCTTAGAGAAGGACCGCACTTTATGGTGGCAAGTCCCATGGAAGGCGGTAAATCCAGCTTTTTAATGACTTGGATGTTATCTCTTGCCTATCATCATTCGCCTGAACAGTTAAATATGTATACAATTGATACAAGGTATGGAGAGCACGGACTAGGTCAACTAAAGGATCTGCCGCATGTTTATAAACACGCGGCAAGGGAAGAGGAACTTGCTCCTCTCATTCAAGAGGTATATGAGAGAGTGATGAAACTATCTTCTGATACTTGTGGACCTGAGATCGTCTTGTTCATTGATGATGCGGATACTTTAGCAAAACAGATGAATGATTTTACAATGAAAGATCAGCTTGGTGTGATTGTAAGACAGGGAAGAGACAGAGGTGTACATGTCGTACTGGCAGGTGTGGCTTCTGACTTTCCGACCTTTGGAGCGGATTGGGTAACGGATGTGAAAGCATCGCAGAGTGGATTATTATTTGGTACGCTTGACCCTAATGATTTATCCTCCTTCCGTATACCTTATTCCGAATCGAGTGCGGCATCGAATGGTCTAAAAGTCCTTCCGCCGGGCCAAGGGTACTATGTCAAGCGAAGGTTTTCTAGGATTAAAGCTGCTCTGCCATGGAATAACACCAAAGAATGTGCTGAATGGATTAAAAAAATTCGTGACCGATGGCATGTTGTAGTTTGAAGGGAGGTGGCTCATAATGTTGACGGTTCATCATTCCAAACAGAAGGTCGTAACATTGGAACAAACAGAACTGTTTTTTCTGGCCGGAATCTTAGGGTCTGACCGATTGCTTGGCATTGAAGATCCTTTTCTTGGCTATTTAACAGATGATATTGCTAAGGAATGGAATAAAGCAAAAGAGGCATTGTTGCAAAAAGGTTACTTGATTCAAGATGAAGGATCCAGTGAGATCACGATGACACCGACCGTGTTCTCAAGAGTTGCCATTGCAGGATTATCCTCGAGAGCATTCCGTTTTCAATATGAAGATAAAGGTAGTAGTTATGAAGGGTACCTGCATTGCACAAATGAGCGCGTAGTGGAAGTGACCAGGGCACATGAAGAGCAGGTAACCTACCAATTATCCGATCTTGGTAACGTAGAACAGGCATGTGAAGCTGTTGTCGATAAAATAAAATGGAGTCAAGAGAAAATAAGTGAAAATATTCCTGCATTAATGTTTTCAAAGAAAAAGTTTTATGAGAATATAAAGCAATACCAGGAATTGGACTCTTTGAGTCAAGCTCTTGCAGAAGATTGTCATGACAGGCAAGGAGCTCACGCACTTGCTGAAACGATTATAGAAAAGCAGACAGAAGGGGAATTTCAGCTGCTTGTCTGGAACGGACAGGAGTGGGAATCTCAATCTGCTGCGTTTATATCCGGTACTTCCGTTAATTGGTTGTTACGCATGAGTACGATGGGAAAAGGGGATTGGCTCATTGCTTCTCCGGCAACGAAAGAGCAGTTTAAGGAAATGCTTTTCGATTGGCTGAATCAGCCTCTAGATCAAGAAGAAAGGTGATGCATTATGCGCATTCGTGTGGAACCGAATGTGCTTCGAACGCTTAGCAGTCAATTGAAGCTCGCGGCGGAGCAAATTCAGCAAACTATTGTTGTTTTGGAGAGAGCTCTCAGTACTATCGAGGGAGATACAGCTGTACATGAAGGCATCGTTTATGAATGGATGAGATCAAAGCAGCTGGCTTCATTTATCGAAACAGAACTTGAGAGATTTAGCTCCGAGTTGTCGCGGAAGGCAGAAGATTTTACTCGTGCAGACGAAGATTATCATACCGTTTTATCTTATATTGATTATTCTAACGTCTCACCAATGCGCATGCTGCAATCTCAACAGATTACTTCTTTAAGAAATAACGAGCTGACATCTTTTGCGGTATCTAATCCGAAATCAGCTTTAATGGCAATTCATCAATCGGGTAGTTCTGATGATGGAAATGGGATCGGCGTGCTCCTCCAAGCTTCTGAAACAAATCCAAGAGGTTGGATTTTTAAGGACCCAGCTATAGGAGAAAAGGTGGGTTAATCGAATCTACCAAACTTTTATTAGCTGCGATTAGCTTCCCATTTGTGTAAATATAGAATTAGAAGCCGAGCTAATAAGTAAGAAAAACCTTTACCAACTCTTTGTTTGCGGAAGTTTCATTCTTACTAAATTGGGTTTATTTACAATTAGGACCAATGACTTTAGACAGGTCTAAAGTCATTTTGGTACAATTTTTTCAGGAATTAACTAAATTTTGAAGAATAATAAGGAGGAATATCATTCTATGTCAGGTCGCATTCTCATTTCCCCGGAGCAAGTGGATCAAGTAGCGAATCAATTTAAACAAAGCGGTGAGCAAAGTCAACAGATCGTTTCTAGTTTGACTCAATCCATTAATGGTATGGAAGGTCAATGGGAAGGGATGACAAAACAACGCTTCTTCACTGAGTTCCAGGAAGCAAGCAAACAAATGCAAAGCTTTGTTCAAACCTTGAATAGCATCAGTACAGAACTTACCGCGATTGCTCAGAAATTCCGTTCCGTTGACCAATCTCGCTAATCAATTATCGCAAGATTCTAATTATACTTACATGAGTTATGAAATGGATTCATTATATTTGATAATAGCTTTATCAACCTGGAAACCGGGAGTTAACATAACTTCCGGTTTTCTTGCATCGACAACGAAAAGAGAGGGATGTTCATGTCTTTTCAACCCAATCCGGGGGATCAGCTCCATATTAATGGAGTTACTTACCAGGTGGGACAACATCCGGCTGCCCCTGGCATAGCATATGCACAGACGGGAAGGCAAGGTACCGTATATAAGTTGATTCCTGCCGGCGGTAACGAATATGAATCTAAAGCCTTAAAAGTGTTTTTCCCTAAGTTCCGTGTCCCCGCTATGGTCTATCAATCTGAACAGATGGAAAAGTATAGCGAAGTGTCAGGCTTGCAGGTCTGCAATCGTGACGTGCTCACTCCTGAAAGAAACGGAAAATTAATTAGTGAGCATGGGGATCTACTATACTCAGTGCTTATGCCATGGATCGGCGGGATTACCTGGTTCGATATCATATGTGACAAAAAACGTTTGACTCCAAGTGAAAGTCTGACACTTGCGGCCTCTTTTGCCGGGATCGGATCTGCTATGGAGCAAAGAGGGATTGCACACTGTGATCTATCAGCCCCCAATGTACTTATTCCGTTTTTTTCCGAAGATGAACAGCCTGAAGGCTCTGCAGCTGTGGAACTCGTTGATGTGGAACAGATTTATAGTCCAAAAATGGACAGACCCGATGCTTTATTAGCAGGTTCAGCTGGATATGCTGCCCATCGTATCGTAAACAGCGGTTTATGGAGCAGTTATGCAGATCGTTTTGCTGGAGCCGTAATTCTTGCTGAAATGCTTGGTTACTGTGATAAAGATATCGTGGATCTAACATATGGTGAAAGTTATTTTGATCAGCGCGAACTTCAAACGGGCTGTGAGAGATACATGAAACTTATGCACTTTTTAGAAACAAGATATGGTCACAAAATTTCGGAATTATTCAGCAGAGCATGGAATAGTCAAGATTTAAGCAGCTGTCCTACTTTTGGAGAATGGTTAATTGCCCTTTCCAATGTTGAACTTCAGCCCGAAGAAGAGAAGGGAGAAGTTTATGCGGATACAGTTGATGAAGGATTAACAGGAAATACAGACTACACAGACTACACTAAACCTTTGGAAGCTGAACCAGCCATTCATACGATAGATCAGCAAGAGTTGACTATTCCGCCTAAGCTTTCAGCAGAATCTAGTGCTCAGAATGAGAAACTGACTAGTAAAGTTTGGACATCCGAAGAAATACAATATGAGATTCAAAAAGCAAGAGACTTAGAGAAAAGCGGAGAGGTTATACCTGCTATAGATGCTTATCGTTCTGCTCTTTCCAAAACAGAATCTGGCAGCGCGTTATCCGTTGAGATTCGTGCTGCGATCCAGCAGCTTGAAGCCGATCATCTCAAAAAAGATGAAGGCGATACTATAAAAGTTTCTCCATTCTGGCTGCGCAATAAAAAGTTAACGATTGCGGCAGCAATTGTCGTGATAGTCTCAGCGATCGCTATTCCAGGGGTGCACACCCTCGCGGAACGTGCAGAGACAAAACATGCCCTTGCTTTGCAAGAGGCTGAGCAGATAAAGAAACAAGAGGAAGCCCAGCAGGCTGCCGAAGCTGCCAAGCTTGCGGAAGAGAAGAAGAAACAAGAGGCTGCGGCACTTGCTCAAAAGAAAGCAGATGAAGAAGCTGCTAAAAAAGCAGCACAGGAGAAAGCGGCATTACAAGCGAAGTACGATAAGCAAGCAAAATATGAAGCTTATCTTGCTAAGGTAGAAGCCAAGAAAGAAGCTGCAAAAAAGGCGGAATTACAAGCAAAATACGATAAACAAGTTAAGTATGAAAAATATTTGGCAGATAAACAAGCGCTTCAACAGAAACAAGCGGAAGAACAAAAACAAAAGGAAGCGGCTGCAAAATTAGCAGCTCAAAAGGCAGCAGAGAAAAAAGCGGCTGAAAAAAAAGCTGCTCAGAAAAAAGCAGAAGAAGCAGCAGCCTTGAAGAAAAAGCGTGCCCAAAATGTAGTGCAGCTCATCGCTTCTTATAATCTGGCTTACAATGCTCAGAAAGGCAAAAAAATCGAAAATGCGAGAACGTATGCCAGAGATTTTATGGAGCGCTATGAGAAAGATGCCAGTTACTATAACGGAGTCGGAAAAATATCTCAACGGGTAAAACATATCAAGAAATTTATCAGTAATCGAAGTTATCGTTTACCCAATATTTGATCCATCCTCATTTTATTATTTCTAAATTATTTAGAGGTGAAGGAACAAAAATGAATTATACAATACAAGCCTCACAGCGTACGCCCGCACTAATCATTTATTTAATTGATATTAGTGCTTCCATGAATATGATGATGGATAATCGTAGACGGATGGACATTGTGTATGATGCTTTATCACTCGCCATACGCCAAATGGTTTTTCGCTCTACGAAAGGGAATAGACTGACTCCAAGATATCGAATTGCCATCCTGGCTTACAGTGATGATGTATATGATTTACTTGGCGGCGTGAAAGGAATTGACGAGATTGCAGCCATTGGCTCACTCCCAGACCTGACGCCGATGCGGTTTTCAGATTCAGCCAAAGCTTTTCTACAAGCGGAGAAAATATTGCAAAGCGAGCTGCCTCATATGCAAGATTGTCCTGCACCGCTTATCTGCCATATGACAGATGGGGTTGCAACAGGGGATGATCCTGAGCCTATTGCAAAACGAATTATGGATATGAGTGTGCCAGATGGAAATGTTTTAATTGAAAATATATTTATTTCCGATCATCTTCTAGATGTGCCTGTTACAGAGCCAAGAAGATGGGGCGGTATTCTAAGAGATACCGAGTTGAAGGATGAACATGGGGAGAAGTTGCGCAACATGTCATCCGTTCTTCCGGAAAGTTATCGGGAAATGTTGATGGAAGCGGACTACTTATTATCCCCTGGTTCGTTAATGATGCTGCCTGGCTCATGCGCAGAACTGGTCTCGATTGGATTCCAAATGTCTGCAGCTACACCGGTAAGGTAAGGAGGAGAACGGTTTGAAGTCTTTGCGAACGTCGGTACCAGACCGTGGGAAGCCGCTCTTCTCTGAGGAATCTTTCCATTATGTAAGTTCACAACATACGAACCAGCCGTTATCCACGTATAAAGGACGATGGTTCTGTCGTTATGGTTACGGTTTGTCCTTTGAGTCAGCATCTTATGGTGATAAAGGACAGGATTTTGCAGCGGTTCATATTCAGGGAGATGTATGCACTTTTGTACTCTGTGATGGGGTGTCCATGAGTTATCATGGAGATTTTGCTGCCAGGTATCTTGGAGAAGCGTTATGCGCATGGATGAACGAAACCAAAGACTGGTCTTCTTCCTTGTTGTATCAATTTCTGATGAGTCTTACCATTCCCGCTTCGAGGGAGCTTAGCAACTACGCAGGAAGTCAGAATGCAAATATTCCTATGATGCTGCAGGAAGTGCTTGAAACGAAGAAAAAATTAGGAAGTCAGTCCATGTATATCTGCGGAAAAATAAAGCTGGGCTCCGGTAAAAAAGGAAGCCGTTTGCAGCTTGCTTGGCAAGGTGACTCTAGAATTCGGCTTTTTCGCAGCGGGAAAGAGATGGATCTTTCTTTTGACAAAACGAGAAGGACATCAGAGCGGTGGTCAACAGTAGAAGGACCCATCGGAGGAAGTCCTCACGTGTATGAAGAGACATTTCCACTTGGCGAAGATTTCGTACTTCGTTTATACACAGATGGTATGGGAGAACTTGATCCGATTGGAATTCATTTACCCGATGAGGAAATTCAAGTGTTGATGGATGCTCCGCATACAGGTGGACTTGAAGATGACGCTGCTTTTATCGAATTGAACTGGAAATCATAACTATTTGTTAAAAATTCACTCCTTTGGGTAGGCTGTCTAAGAGAATTTCTATATATCTCTGGATCAGAGACTTCAAAGGAGTGATTTTATATGTCATCATCTTCGGAAAATGGATTACGTTTTTCAGGGAAAACAGCGATTGTTACGGGGGCAGGCTCTGGTATCGGCAAAGCAGCGGCGTTAAAGCTAGCGAAAGAAGGGGCTAACATTGCTTTATTTGATCTGATCGATGAACGTACGGAAGAAACGAAAAAATCGATTGAACAGATGAAGTTGGGTCAAGTGGTCTCTTATGATGTAGATATATCTGATCCAAATCGTGTGGAGAAATCAGTAAATGATACGATCGATACGTTTGGTGGAATTGATATTGTGTTTGCGAATGCCGGTATTAATGGTGTTGTCGCTCCTATTGAAGACATTGATATTCAGGATTGGCATAACACCATCAACACAAACTTAGGAGGCACATTTTTTACGGTGAAATATGTACTGCCTCATATGAAAAAAAGAAATGGCGGAAGTATTATCATTACCAGCTCCATTAATGGGAATTACACATTTTCGAATATAGGAATGTCAGCGTATAGTACCTCAAAGGCAGGTCAAGTTGCTTTTGCCAAAATGGCTGCGCTTGAACTCGCCAAATTTAAAATTCGGGTGAATGTGATATGCCCGGGTGCGATTACGACGCATATTGATCAGAGTACAGACACATCGGAAGAGCTTAATGAAGTTTCGATCAAGATGGAATTTCCTGATGGAAGACAGCCGCTCTCTCATGGACCGGGAACACCCGATCAAGTTGCGGAACTGGTGGCTTTTTTAGCTTCCGATGCTGCGCAGCATATTACAGGGGCACAAATTGTAATTGATGGAGCGGAGTCTCTTCTCAGCTAATGCAGCATATCGCGTAGAATGGGATATGTTATTTGTCCAAAAATCATATAGCTCAACCGTTTCCCTTGCGGGAGGCGGTTTTTTTCGCTATTTTATATACATTACACTAAGCTACACGTTTGTTTATTGCTGGAACAGCGAGGGATTTATCAGAATCCTGCTTTAGCTATGTATGAGTCTAAGATTCGTGCAAAGCTGGAAGATTAACAATCATGGAGACATGGAGAAAAGAGATTTAAAATGCGAAAAACGATATGGAATCAAGATCACAACCTTCCGATTCATCAAGTCATTCCCGACATCAAAAGCACGCTTATGCAAAAAACTTCGGCTGTTCTTGTTGCTGAACCCGGGGCTGGGAAAACAACCGTCGTTCCTCTAGCTTTATTAGAAGAAGAATGGATGATTCACAAAAAGATAATCATGCTTGAACCTCGAAGACTGGCTGCTAGGAATGCCGCAATGAGAATGGCAAAAAGTATAGGTGAACCTGTTGGGAAAACAGTAGGCTATCGGGTTCGGATGGACAGTAAGGTAAGCAGTGATACTCGAATCGAAGTGGTAACCGAAGGAATCTTAACGCGAATGCTGCAACATGATCAGGCACTCGAAGAGGTGGGGCTTCTTATTTTTGATGAGTTCCATGAACGCAATTTACATGGTGACTTGGCTTTGGCACTCGCACTGGAGTGTCAATCTGTACTCAGGGAAGATTTACGGATCCTAGTCATGTCCGCGACGCTTGAAGCTGAACCTGTAACTTCTCTGCTCGGTGATGCTGCGCTGATTACTTGTAAGGGAAGAACCTTTCCAGTAGAAACGAAGTATATGCCAAAGCTTCATAATATGGATATGGAGGCGCATATGGCACAGGTTATTCCCCTTGCCTTACGTCAGCAAGAAGGGCATGTCCTGGCTTTTCTACCTGGGGCAAAAGAAATTCACCGCGTGATGAGAATGCTAGAAGGACAGAATTTAGATCCAAATATAAAGGTGTATCCGCTTTATGGTGCTTTATCGCAGCAAGAACAGGACCGTGCAATCTTAACTCCAGGTACAGGAGAGCGAAAAGTGATTCTTGCTACCACTATCGCGGAATCCAGTTTAACCATTGAAGGGATTGGAGCGGTAGTAGACAGCGGCTTAAGAAAAGATTCTGTCTTTTCTTCACGTTCCGGTATGAGCCGATTAGTGACGATTCCGATCTCCAAAGCTTCCGCGGACCAGCGAAAGGGCCGGGCAGGAAGAACAGCAGAGGGGATATGCTACCGCTTATGGAGTGCATCAGAGCAGGATGCCAAACCAGAAAAGAACCGACCCGAGATTCTCACTGCGGATCTTGCTCCTGTAGCGCTTGAACTTGCGGTGTGGGGCGTGCAGAACCCGGACGATTTACGCTGGCTTGATGTGCCGCCTGCGGGCGCTTATGAGGCAGCAACTGCGCTGCTGCAGCAGCTGGGCTGCCTGGATGACCGCGGCCATGCAACGAGCCGCGGCAAACAAATAGCGGGGATGGGGACACATCCCCGCATTGGACACATGCTGCTGCAAGCTGCGAAGCTAGGACTGGCCAGGGATGCCAGTCTGCTGGGCGCGCTATTGCAGCAAGGATCATCCCGCCTGCTGGTCCCGAGGGCGGGATGGGATCTTCGTCCGCAGCTAGAACATCTGCGGACAACCTCTGCTGCCGGCTTTGCCTCGGCAGCCTCCCAAGATGAGGCCTCGCTGCGCAGCCTCATCCAAGAGAGCCGCCAGCTGTACAGAGAGGTAGAGACACTCCAGACAGAAGGCGAGTCTCTACCTCCGCAGGAAAGCTGCGGCTTACTGCTTGCCTTTGCCTATCCGGAACGGATCGGGCAAAGAAGAGAAGATGGCCGCTATTTCCTTGCAAGCGGCCGGGGTGTGCGGGCCTCTTCTGCGATGAGCGGTCTCACTGCTCCTTATATCGTTGTTGCAGAAGCTGATGACCAAGGAGCGGATGGACTTATTCGAACATGCGCTCCGCTTGCGCTTGCAGATATCTACACTTATTTAAAAGAACTCATTTCAACCCAAGAAAAAGTGTTCTGGGATAAAAACACACGCAGTGTGCGATCCTTGAAATGGCAGAAACGTGGAGAGATTATCCTGAAAGAAATGGCTTATCCGAGTCCGCCTGAAGAAGATATTTTACAAGCATTATTAACAGGAATAAGAGAAGAAGGATTGTCTGTCTTTTCTATGAATAAAACCACTCATCAGTTAGTGGAACGGATGCAATTTTTGCATAGCGTAAATCCTGCTTGGCCGGATCTTTCGGGTTCCGCTCTGCTTGAATACCTACTTAATCATATCCCGCCTTACTTGGCAGGGGTGCGCTCCGCAGCTGGATTACAGCAGATATCCATTACATCCGTACTCTTAGACAGCTTATCCTGGGAAGAACGACAGACACTTGAGAAGGAAGCTCCTACCCATTACACCGTACCCAGCGGCTCTAAGATTCCTATCAGATATGATGGACAAGGGGCTCCATATATTGCTGTCAGACTGCAGGAAATGTTTGGACTTACAGAAAGCCCGCGACTGGGAGAAGGGCGTGTTCCCCTAACGCTTCATTTACTATCCCCTGCGCAAAGACCTGTACAAGTTACTTCGGATCTGAACAGTTTTTGGCGAGAAGGTTATTACGAGGTGAAGAAGGATCTGAAAGGGCGTTATCCTAAACATTACTGGCCGGAAGATCCACTACAGGCAGTAGCGACAAACCGTGTTAAACCGAAAGGAAAATAGCCTGGGTAACCCCACAAGAAGCACTTTATATTTGGCGTTTATTGTTTCGACCTTGTAAAGAAGGGTAATTAACAAGCACAGATTACTTTTTGATGAGGAGGAAATGATAATGGCTAACAAAACTAAAAAAGTTGTAGGGGTATTTCAGACCGAACAAGAAGCTGCACGGGCAATTGAACAGTTACAAGACCGAGGATATCACAACAGTGAAATTTCGGTGATTACACGAAGTAAAGACGATATGAGAGCAATCGAATCGGAGACGGGTACGAAAGCTCCGGAAGGCGTGGCAGCGGGTGCAGCTACGGGCGGTGTGCTTGGTGGTCTAGCTGGATTGTTTGCAGGAATTGGTGCCCTCGCGATTCCAGGAATTGGGCCGATTTTGGCAGCAGGGCCGATAGCAGCTACTCTAACCGGTGCAGCAGTGGGTGCTGGTGCAGGCGGGTTAGTTGGCGGATTAGTGGGTCTTGGTATTCCAGAAGATGAAGCTGAGGAATATGAAAGAAATGTAGACGAAGGGCATATCCTCGTACTCGTAGATCAAAAAGGTACAGATCGTGAAATCCACGGGATTTTCCGAGATAATCGGTCGCTAAATGCAGATCGTTACCGTGATTATGAGGAAGAAAATAATCTTCCAGGTCCTGATCGTGTTGCAAGAGACCGGGTGGAAGAGGAAGCAATCAAAACCAATATGGATCGCACCATTCGATAACAAATAAGTAATCTCATCATAAAGCAGTAATATGAACCTCTCAAGCCTTCTGGCTAGGGAGGTTTTATCTGTTATATCGTCAATGCTAGATTTCGTGTATGATTGATTCTTAACAACGAAATAAAATAATAAATGTATGAATTCATGGAGGATATGTGTCAAGTAAACCAAGAATAACAGCGATCGAAACGTTACGGGGAATGTCTTTCCTCGCCGTAGTTCTACAGCACTCTATCGCTCATTATGCATATGTACCTGGAGTTACCTATACAGATGGTGTAATGATGTCTGTGCTTCTTATGTTATCAAAATTTGCAGTGCCTGCTTTTCTCTTTATTACGGGCATGGTGCTCTTCTACAATTATGAAGACCGATTTACAAGCGGTACTTTTATAAAACGAAGAATCACCGATATCTTTCTTCCCTATTTGATATGGTCCCTGATTTATATTCTTTTCTATGCGTGGCAGACAGCCGGACTGGCTGGTTTTAGTTCATTGGATCTGGGGGGAATCCTCACGAAGCTGCTGACGGGAAAAAGCAGTTATCACTTGTGGTATATCATTATGATTATGCAGCTCTATTTACTGTTTCCGATCATCCGCCAAGGTGTATTGCTGCTAAGAAATAAATATAGGGAAACGGTCTTACTTACCTTTTTGCTGATGATGGGTGTTATTTATTTTATTCTCATGTTTTATCGTGGAAAGATTGGAGTCATAGCCGAAGTTGCTGATATCCCATTCATCACTCCGTGGCTCACGATATATGCAGATCGAAATGTCTTGTATTTTTTCTTTTACTTTTTGCTTGGCGCTGCTGCGGGATTATATCCGAAATGGTGGCAGTCTATTGTATGGAAATCGAGAATGATAATGGTTCCTCTCTTTATGTTGTTCACGGCTTACTATGTCTACGATCTTTCTCGTCAATTTCTTACCCCGGATGGACTGCATATTCAATTTAATCGAGTCTCTTTATTGAGACCGGACATGGCATTATATCTTGTGATCTCCTTATTTGTTGTTTATTTCATAGCGATGAGACTGCCTGAAGGAAAATGTTCTCGCCTATTTGCTACTATAGGAAATTTGTCATTTGGTGCTTACCTTATGCATGCGCTGATGCTAATCGGTACATATAAGATAGAAGCCGTCCTATATCCAAACTGGAATGTACCGTGGAAAATGCTATTTACCTGGTTGATCGCTTCTTTATTATCCCTTGGTGCAACACGGTTAATCGCTTATTTAAAGATTGGAAAGTGGGCTGTGGGCATTCATATCCCAACAAGGAAAAATAACAGATGATGAAAAATTCATAATAGTTATGAAAAGATCCTGAGTGCTCGCGTATATACGAGTACCCAGGATTTTTTAGTATATTGACGTGACGATATCTAGATGATGAGAAGCAAATTCCCGAAAGGTCATTGGATTTTTGTTGTCATACTGTCCAGTAGCATGAATTTCTCCCCATTTGAGAACCAGACTGTATAAGAAATGGATAGAAAGACGGGATGAGATATCATTAGGAGAACTAGGAAGACCCGCGTTTTGAAGATAAGAAGAGAGAAAGAAACCAGCTCTTTTTTGCTGCCCTTTCCATAGCAGTTGATTGGTGAACTTAACGACGTCTGCGAGTGGATCACCAAAATAAGCGGTCGTAAAATCAATAATACCACTCACTTCCCATTCGCCGGCATTTTGCTGAATCAAGATATTTTCTGACTTGTAATCTCCCATAACAAACGAATACATCTCTATATCACAGAAGGAGGGCTCTGCTGCACTTATTTTTTCGTGAACCCAGTCCATATCTGCATCTTCAATAGGGGAGTATTTTTTGGCGTCTTCGAGCCAGTATAAGATTTGCTCCTTAGAAAAGGAGTAGAGACCCTGATGGAAGGGGCGTAGATCTTCGGTTTCTGGATCATATTCACCAGCTTCTTTTGTTCTCCAGGTGTGAAGTTCAAGAAGCGCAGCAGCAAGCTTAGATAGGATCACTTGATCTTCTTCTTCAGACAGAGCAAGTTTATCCAGATCATGATAATGAACCCCAGGCAGAAGAGGCATGATTACATACGAATAGCCGAAAAGGTCCTCCGCTGAGTCGATAATGTAAGGCACTGGAACGGGAGCTTTGGTATGTATTTTAAGCTGCTGAATCATAAACTGTTCTTCTTTCCATTGTCCTGGGTAAAGAGGATTTCCCTTAAATACATAATCTCCTGTTGAGGTATGAATAAATAGAGTTTGCTTCATCACTCCGTGCTCTGTCGGCTTGTAGGAGTGTAAAGTACCGAGTGCCCAGCGAGATAACATCTCTTGAATGGTATGCTGCTGAACGTTCGTAATTCGCGGAGCAGAAAAATAAATGCGGGTCGTCAGAATAACCACTCCTTTTATTTGATTTCCTTATTTTACAATAAATGATATAGAAATAGAGAGATTAAAAAAGAAATTTAAATATACTTACTATAAAAATACAAATAATTCAATATTTTCAATATATGAAAAATTCACAAAAGAAGTTCAAAACAGCTCCCCAGCTACTCTTCATATAAAACTTCATAAAATTGCCTCATATTCACTATGTTATATTTCCTGTCACAAAATGCATGTACGGAAAAATAGAAGGATGTCAAGACATAAAAAGAGGTTTATAATGGAACAAAGATGGTTATTTGATTGTAATGAGAGGAGGACATCAGTTGGCTTTTATGATATCCCAGCGTGCATTTATTAAACTTTATTTAATTACCATGGTCGAGCAGCACAGAGGTTACGGCTATGAAATGCTGGAAGCCATGAAGGATGAATTCAAAGGGTTTGGTTATGTTCCCCCTCAGAGTGAAGTTTATCGAGCCTTACATGAATTGGTTCAGGAAGGTGTGTTTTATCGAACCAAGCGATTAAAGGGAAACGACCCTCGCGTCGATTTCCAAGAGATCGTATTATATCACTTTACGGATGATGGAGAAGAAAAAGCCTCTTTATATAAAAAGCAGGTAAAGGTCGATTTGGACAGGTGTCTTGGGATGCTTAATAAAGCAGAGCGAGATAACTTTTAGGACTCGCGGGAAAGCGGTTCATCTGTAACAGAAAGGGAGAATAGCGATGAGTGAGCTGATCAGATGGGGAATTTTAAGTACGGCGAAGATTGGCATAAATGCAGTGATACCTGCTTTACAGCAATCGGAACGGGGTCAGGTCGTAGCTATTGCCAGCCGGGATGAGAGCCGGGCAGCAGAAATTGCGGCAGAATTAAATATTCCAAAAGCATATGGAAGCTATGATGCACTGCTTGCAGATGAAGAGATTGATGCTGTGTATATTCCAGTGCCGAATCATCTGCATATGGAGTGGACGATTCGAGCAGCGCAAGCGGGTAAACACGTATTATGTGAGAAGCCTGCAGCACTGAACGAAGAACAGGTTACTCAAATGATTGATGCGTGTAAGACAGCAAATGTCGTTTTTGCAGAAGCTTTCATGTATCGATATCATCCTAAACACCAACGCGTGAAAGAGATCATCGAGAGTGGAGAAATTGGAGAGGTTCGCGCCATTCATGCCAATTTCACCTATAATAATTGTGATGATAAAGAAAATGTTCGTTTTAAAAACGACATGGGCGGGGGTTCTCTTTACGATGTTGGCGTCTATCCTATTTCAGCAGCGCGTATGTTCCTTGAGGAAGAACCAGAGGCAGTTACCGTACACGCTTTATTCTCCCCAGAACATGATGATGTTGATATGATGGCATCGGGACTTGTTGAATTTCCGAACAAAGTCGCACTGACGTTTGATTGTGGGATGTGGGCTTGTGCGAGAGCAGAATTTGAAATACTCGGGACAAAAGGAAGAATTGAACTTCCAAAAGTATTCGGCTGGGAGAACAGCGATATTCCTCCGCAGATTATTATTCATACCGATCATGTCACTCGGGAAGAACGAGTTTCTGTGTCGAATTCTTTTGTACTTCAAGCAGAGGCCTTTGCAGATGCTGTTCTTGACGGCAAACCGCTCCCTTTTGGACCGGAAGATGCAGTTCATAATATAAGGGTCATTGAAGCCTGCCTAGCGTCTGCTCGTAAAAGGGAACGAGTCACCTTGCCAGCAATGGTCCCTGTTTTTTAACACTCTTCTGTTCTAGTATTGTTCCATAAAATGATAGATATCTATAGAAAACGCCTCCGATAGGATGTATATCCATAAGGGGCGTTTTTGGTAGTTTTGACCCGTGCATCCGTACACTCTATAATAGTCATCAATCCTTATTAAAGGTGGGATCATTCATGGATGTAAAAGTTTTGTCTACTACGGAAGAGATTAAGATCTATTCGGATCCTTATCGTTTGAGGATTTTACATGTATTTCGCCGGTTTGGTAAGCCGGCTACGGTGAAGGAAATTGCTGATGAACTTGGAGAACTTCCTGCTAAAGTACATTATCATGTTAAGAAATTAGAGAAAATTGGTCTGTTAACTTTGGTAAATACAAAAGAAATTAACGGGATTATTGCAAAATATTATGCCGTTTTTTCTGGAGAAATAGAGATCGGACAGAAACATACAGAAAATGCAGAAATACAAGAAGTAGTTAAGGGAGAAAATGTTCAGCACCTGAATGAGTTATTTGACCGTCATAAAATCAACTATGTAGAGCGGACATCCGAGGATGCTTCCTCTGTACAGTTGTTTAATCGTACGCTGTATATGACAGAGGAAGAAGCAAAAGTCTTACAGCAAGAAATAATTCGATTATGTGAACCTTATTTCAGTAAACGGAAAGAAAAAGAGAAAGAGAAGGCGAGCTATGATCTCTTTGCTAGTTTTGTCCGTAATCCTCATTAATAACAGTGAAGAAGAACCTTTCCAGAGATGGAAAGGTTCTTCTCACATGGTGGTCAAGGATTACATATCATCATAATTTGTAACGTCTCTTTTTGTTGAAGTAGCCGGTGAATCGGAGTTACCGAAGTCTTCTACTGTTTCCCATGCATTCGCATTATCAAATTTACCGGCATTACGCTGGCTGATTTCTCCTGCACCCCGTGGAGGAGGGGTCATGACTTGTTCCTCTACAGGCCGTGTATCGTTAAGATCTCCTTCCTGCACTTTGGCCGCATCCTCTACACAAAGTGTTGTATACGGTAGTGCTTCAAGTCTTTCAAAGGGGATGGGTTTACCGCATATTTCACATTTGCCGTATGAGCCTGCTTCTATTTGATCAAGAGCATGATTAATTTGATCGAGTTCATTGCTTTGGTGCTCATCTACAGCTAGATCACGTGCGCGTTCAAAGGTTTCTGTACCTAAGTCGGCAGGATGATTATCAACAGCAGATAATTCTCCTATAGATTCCCTAAGAGAGTCGGGTTCGTCCTCAGAGCTCTCTCGGTTAATATCAAAATGATTCTGAATGGATTCTTTCTCTTCAAGAAGTCGTTCTTGTAATGTTTTTAATTCTGTTTTTGTAAGTGCTGCTGTCATGATTAACGTCTCCCTTCAAGATTTCGATTGTGTCATCTAATTACCCTGTTTTACGGAATTACAACCAAGTCTATGAATGTCGGCTATTTCACCTATGATATTTGGATAAGAAGTAAATTTATGGCGCATAAAGCCAGGTTTTATACGGAATCGTTTTCTTAATCGCGTAAATTATGATATAAAATAGAAGGAACCTTTGTCTGAAGAGGGAAGGGGTTTCCTTAGGAAAGATGTAATGGGGGTCGTTATGATGGATGAACATATGAAGCGTCGTTTAGATAAGCAAAAACAATTATTTAAACAGCTCGGCATTCAACTGGATGCTCTATCAATCCATGAAAAGCAATTTAATTATAAACTCAGAGGTTATGATCCAGATGAGGTGGATGAATTTTTGGACCTTGTTATTAAGGATTATGAACGTTTCTATGCCCATATTTCGGATTTGATGGATAAATGGCAAGAGCAGCAGTATACGATTCGAAGTATGAAAAATGCTCCAAAACCGGAAGCAGATCCAAATCTGATTGATCGTAAACAACTCGAAGAAGTAGTGAAGCAGCTCGAATACAGCATTCGTCAATTAAAAGGAAAAATGCCTCGGCCGGAAGCGAGAGATCCATATCTTGACTAAGTAAGTCATAGTAACCATTCATTTTTAATGAAGGAGACACGAATATGATCAAAATAACTGTTCTATCCGATACACATATGCCAAGAATGTCCAAGGCACTGCCAGCTCCGCTGCTTCATGATATTCAAGATTCTGACCTTATCTTTCATGCGGGTGACTGGAGTGACATGTCAGTCTATGAAGAACTCTCATCTATGGGTAAGGTACATGGGGTGACAGGGAATACGGACCTTATTATGTTAAGGGGCATTCTACCTGAGCAAACGATTGTAGAAGCAGGAGGAAAGCGTTTTGGGCTCGTACATGGACATCTTGGAAAAGGGAATACCGAAGCGAATGCGCTAGCTGCATTCAGTGGAGAAGAGGTAGATTGTATTATTTTTGGACATTCTCATATCCCTTTATTAAAACAGCATGGTAACTGTATATTGTTTAATCCAGGTTCACCGACAGACAAACGAAGACAACAGCAATATTCACATGGCGTGATCACGATCGATGGCGACATTCATGCAGAACATGTTTTTTATGATCATAAGTCTTAAAACGTACTTTTTTATAAAATTTTCTAAATAACGC
Organism: Paenibacillus sp. J45TS6; assembly: GCF_018403285.1. Taxonomy (GTDB): domain Bacteria; phylum Bacillota; class Bacilli; order Paenibacillales; family Paenibacillaceae; genus Paenibacillus. The sequence goes on from NZ_BOSJ01000006.1 coordinate 219,239, forward strand.
AAACCCCCTATTCGCAGGACTAGAGGGGTTTGCGTTATTTTATTTGCATGAGAGTGTTCACCTTCCTCTATTCGTTATCTGAGGTTCTTCTGTTGGGGAGGTAACGTATCTGCGCCATTAAAGTGATGCTACGATAGTACATGAATACGCTTTTATTTGAGAGGAGGGCTCAAAATGAAGTTATCCGTATTTACCGTAGCAACCCCGGATATGATGCCAAAGGAACTGGTAAAGGCTGCATCTGTTGCCGGAATCGAAGGCATTGAATGGAGATACAAAGGAATTCCAGATGAGGTACGGGCGGAAACACCTTCCTTTTGGGGAAGAAATCTCGCGTCGATTGATCCAGCTGGAACGAACGATAACATTCTGGATATACGAAACTTAACAGCGCAAGCAGGACTGACCTCTATTGCACTCGTACCTTATTTATCGGTATCAGATCTTTCTTCTACTGAGCAGGCATTTGAAGCGGCACGTGTTTTAGGAGCTTCTATGATGAGAGTAGGTGTTCCTTCTTATAACAGAACGGAAAACTATCATGAATTGTATAAACGGGCGGATGCTTACTTGTCCGAAGTTCAGGAAATGTCCCGAACCTATGGTGTAAAGGCCCTTGTCGAAACACACCATGGAACCATTGCCCCGAGTGCTTCGCTCGCTTATCGTCTGGTGTCCCGTTTTGATCCCGATCATGTGGGTGTTTTATATGATCCGGGAAACATGGTACATGAAGGATTTGAGAATTACAGAATGGGTCTCGAGATGCTTGGTCCTTATCTTGCACATGTCCATGTCAAAAATGCGGTTTGGAATAAGAAAGAAGGAATAAGTGGCACTACTGATTCCGTGGAGTTGGAGTATGAGTGTAACTGGTCGCCATTACTTGGTGGAATAGTGCCGTGGAGTCAGGTGCTCCGAGACTTGGTATCTGTAGATTACAAAGGGTATTTAGGGATCGAGGATTTTAGTCAAAGTCTTTCTTCAGAGGAAATGCTAAAAAATTTCAGTCATCAAATGAAAGCGCTTCTTGGCGAGATACGGGCGGAGGTATAGTTATGGAATTCGTAAGGGTTGGCGTTATAGGGATCGGTAATATGGGCTCTTCACATGCATTGACGCTGGTGAAAGGTCAGATAGAAGGAGCCGTTCTAAGTGCTGTATGTGATGCCAGAGATTCAGCCAGGGTATGGGCGGAACAAACACTGCCAGAAGGTATCAAATTCTATAATGAACCTTCCGAGATGCTGCAATCGGGTATGATCGATGCTGTTATCGTGGCAACACCACATTATCACCATGCGGAGCAGGCAATCGCAGCATTCGATAGCAAGATTCATGTACTTATTGAGAAACCAGCGGGTGTATATACCAAGCAAGTGCGTGAGATGAATGAAGCAGCAGCAAGAAGCGGAAAAGTATTTTCCATCATGTATAATCAGCGTACGAATCCGCTGTATATCAAACTGAAAGAATTGATCTCATCTGGTGAACTGGGAGAGATTAGACGAACGAACTGGATCATTACGAACTGGTACCGCTCGCAGTGTTATTACAATTCAGGAGGCTGGCGTGCTACCTGGGCTGGTGAAGGCGGCGGGGTGCTGATTAACCAAGATCCTCATCAACTGGATTTATGGCAGTGGGCAACCGGTATGATGCCGAAGCGAATTCGTGCATTTTGTTCTTTTGGTAAATACCGTGATATAGAAGTGGAAGATGACGTAACGGCTTATGTAGAGTACGAAAACGGAGCTACCGGTGTATTTGTTACGACCACTGGAGATGCTCCGGGTACGAATCGTTTTGAGATCACAGGCGACCGCGGGAAGATTGTAATCGAAGATGGAGAGATGACATTCTGGCAGCTTAGTGAACCGGAGAGCGAATTTAACAAACGAAACACGGATGCTTTTGGCAAACCTGAATATATAAAAAAGAAAATCCCTACTCCGGGGATCGAGACAGGACATCCTGGTATTATTCAGAATTTTATCGATGCTATTCTAGAACAGAAACCGCTGATCGCTCCAGGAGAAGAAGGGATTAATGGGCTTACCTTATCGAATGCAATGTATTTGTCTACTTGGACTGATGATTGGGTGGAACTTCCTATCGATGAAGAGTTATTTTATGAGCAGCTGCAAGACCGAATCCGCAATTCTAAGGTTAGCAAATCCGAAGGATACGAACAGACACAACCCGTTGATCTGAAAGGTACCTTCTAATTTGATGAAGTGATCTACCTAAAAACCATTTAGCTGATACACGAGTAAATGTCCAAAGAAGAATAGGAGGATTCTCATGAGTGCAAGGGATGGAATGATATACTCCCCTCGGAGTGCAGCGCAGAAGGCGGTATGTGGTCCTGGAGAATTTATATTTGCCGCAGCAGCTTTGGATCATGGACATATTTACGGTATGTGCGGGAGTTTAATTACGGCGGGGGCAGAACTTAGATGGGTGTACGACAAAGACCCTGAGAAAATAAAATCATTCATTCAGCGGTATCCCGGAGTCAAAGCTGCTAGATCGCTGGAAGAAATATTGCAAGATTCCGATGTGAAGATGGTGGCGGCAGCGGCCATCCCTTCAGAACGGAGCGATCTTGGGCTTGCTGTAATGGATGCAGGGAAAGATTATTTCACCGACAAAACACCGTTTACCACACTGGATCAGCTGGAAGCTGCTCGTAGAAAGACAAAAGAAACAGGCCAAAAATATATGGTCTACTATAGTGAACGTCTTCATGTAGAAAGCGCGGTATATGCAGGGCAGCTTATTGACCAGGGCGCGATTGGACGCGTTATTCAGGTCATGGGGACAGGACCTCACAGGCTCAATGCAGCTAGTCGTCCAGATTGGTTTTTTCGTAAATCGCAATATGGAGGCATTCTTTGTGACATTGGCAGCCATCAGGTGGAGCAGTTTCTTAGTTTTTCCTCCTGTCAGGACGCAAAAGTGATGTACAGCCGGGCTGTTAATCTACATCATCCTGCATATCCGGAGCTTGAAGACTTTGGAGAAGCTTCACTCGTTGGCAATAACGGAGCTTCCGGTTATTTTCGAGTGGACTGGTTCACGCCAGATGGTCTGTCTACCTGGGGAGATGGGAGAACGACAATTCTCGGTACAGACGGATATATTGAACTAAGAAAGTATACGGATATTGCGAGGGAACAAGAAGGCGATCAAGTATATCTTGTGAATCACGAGGGAGAATATCGCTTCGGAGTAAAAGGAAAGGTAGGGTATCCTTTCTTTGGTCAATTGATACTCGATTGCTTACATCGGACGGAGAACGCGATGACACAAGATCATGCTTTTAAAGCAGCTGAATTATGTCTGATTGCTCAGCAGCAAGCAGAGCAGCTTACCTTGGCTAAATAATTGTAAGATCGCAGGACAATGACTATAACAGCGGCAGACCGCATCATGTTACAATGGAGCCTAAGAATAGGGTAACGATTAAAGGAGTGACCTTACGATTGGCTTACACATTGCAGATGAAGGAGCCGCTTAATTTTAATTACCTAAATTGTGAACCCTTACATATCGAGGCGGGAGATGGATTTCATTCGCACCCTTACTATGAAATTTATTATTTTCACACGGGTAAATGCAACTATATTATTGGGGATCGAATTCATGTACTTGAACCAGGGGATTTGATTCTTATGCATGGAATGACGTTGCATCAGGCACACCCCGAAACTGTTGTACCGTATGTCCGTACTACGCTTCATTTTTATCCTTCCGTAATTGAAGAATATGCACAGCCCGAGAAAGCAAAAAGGCTCCTTGAACCTTTTGAAAGACTAAACAACGAAGTGATTCATCTCTCTAAAGCACAGCAAATGGAAGTGGAGTTGATCTTCACTCAGATGAATGAGTTATTTCTGAACCACGAGGGGCAAGATTGGACCTATGATCGTTTTGTATTTAAGTTATGCGATTTTCTTGTGATGACTGCACATTTCTCTGAAACGGCGATGAAGCATCGAAGGATTTTATCAGATAAAGAGGAACATCTGCAGCGGATCATTACCTATCTCGAAGTACATTATATGGAAGAAATGAATCTTTCCGATATTTCGAGTGCACTTCATTTATCTAAACCTTATATGGCTGCCCTGTTTAAAGATTTAACCGGTACAACGATCATCAAGTATTTATATCAAAGACGGATTAACCAAGCCAAACTGTTATTTCGCCTTCAGCCTGATCTCAGTGTAACGGAAGTCAGTCGCAAAGCAGGTTTCAAACAGATCTCTCACTTTAGCCGTACATTTAAGCAAGCGGCGGGCTGCACACCTGAAGCTTATCGAACCAGCCAGGTATCCCGTTTACGTTAACTAATTCCTTTATTCTAACTCACGATCTTTTATACGATGATGACAGTCACGATTTGCCTTTCTTTCACGATAAGGAGTAAAGTGTTACTTGAAAGTGAATAAAGGATGTGAATAAAATCGTGAATGAAATGAACAATGAAATCAAGAATAAAATGATGAATGAAAAAGGAATCGAAACATTCATTGTAAGTTCTAGTCAAGCTGATACGGAATCGAAAATAAAACTATCCGCCTTGCTGGAACGATTGCAGGATGGTGCTGACCGGCATTTACAGCAGCTTGGGATTACGATTTCTGAAATGCTGCGTGACGGTTTTGGATGGATGCTGATGACTATGGATCTGACAATTACACAGCACCCTGTACTTGAGGAAAAGATGGAACTGACCACGTGGTCTAAGGGTTACCGGGGAGTTGTCTGGTTAAGAGATTACGAATTAATAGGAGCTTCAGGAGCGGCAGGATATGCTCGTTCGGCCTGGACGCTTGTGGATATTAACAAACGAAAAATTATGCGTCCAACTGCTTTTCCATATGAGATTCCGATCGTAGAAGGAGAGGTTTCAGAGGGACCTCCCGATAAGGTAGCTGTTCCACAAGAGTTGGAAATGAAAAAAGCTTATGAATTCATTGCTACATATAGTCTTATGGACAGTAATGGCCATGTAAATAATGCCAAGTATGCAGATCTCTGTTACGATGCTTTAGAAGCAGATGAAGTTCGGAATCTGCGTATGAATCGATTTCGGATTACCTATCACCGAGAAGTGAAACTTGGTGAACAGGGGATAATCGAACGTTCCGATCTCATAGGTAAATCCATCTGGTTCAAAGGTATAAACGAAGAAGGAAAGATCATTTTTGAAGCAGAAATCCAGTTTGAAGTTTAAATATGAGAACACTGCGGAGTTACATTCTGTAGTGTTTTTTTATCTTGAAATAACCCTCATGTTTGAAATTTACTAGTTTATGGTAATGAATAACAAGTATAACGGAAAGGGAGGGATTCGTAATGAGTCAAGTTCCAGATCGTAATCAACCAGACAAGAACATAGATCCTGAACATAAAAAACAGAGTAACCACAACACAATGGACCACCCAGAACAGTATAAAACGGAGAAAGAAAGTCTATTTGATCGCTTTGAGGATGAACTAAATGTTGATCCTATTCCCATGGAAGATCTTAATTTAGAACAGCAGGAAGAAAAAGATAAGGAAGCGACAAAAAGCAATTCTTCGACAGAAGAAAAGTACCGTGCTGATTACCGAAAGTAAAGTCCATCTTAAATCGTTTTAAAAGTAGGTTTGTAGAGATCATGCAGAACATGGTCTCTTTTTTGTTGTTCGTACACCTACGTTTAAAATAAACCAAAATGTTTAAGGATAATGGAGATGATCTTTTGGATAAATAGATAGAACGAGAAAGAAGGTAGGGATAGGATGATACAAGATTGCATTATTGTAGGTGGAGGAATTGCTGGACTTCAAGCGGCTATACAGCTAGGGCGTTACGCGGAGCATAAGGTGCTCGTTATTGATTACGGAGAAGGCAGATCAAGTTTATGCCGAAGCTATCATAATATATTAGGTTTTCCGGACGGAATATCAGGAGAAGAACTTCGGAAGAGAGGAAGACATCAAGCGGAATCCTATGGAATAGAGTTCATTCATGATCGTGTCGTTAAGGCACACAAAGAAGAGGGGGGTTTCACATTAACAGGAGAAAACGGCACAGAATATAAAGCGAAAACACTACTGCTTGCAACCGGATTAACGGATCGTCATCCTGAACTTCCAGGTCTGAAAAATACGCTTGGCATGTCCGTCTATGTGTGCCCAGATTGCGATGGATATGAGATTAAGAATAAAAAAACAATCATAATGGGTTCGGGAACAGCGGGTGCGGGTATGGCTCGTATTCTCTCCAGCAAAACTCCCGATTTGACATACATTAATCATGAGCAGGCGGATATCCCAAGTGAAATTCTTCAAAAACTAAAAGATAAAAAGATTGAGTATATAGAAGAGCCGATTGAAAAAATAGAAGAACAAGAAGATGGGATGATTTCCACTGTTATTTTAATAAATGGGAGAAGAATAGAAGCGGAACGCGGATTTATTGCTTTTAGAAATAACAAAGTTCATTCTGAGCTTGCTGAGCAACTTGGAGCAGAAGTAGCTGACAATAAACATGTAGCAGCTGATGGAAGATCCCGTATGTCCACAGTGGAGAATTTATGGATTGCTGGAGATCTTGGCATTCATTCAGAACAAGCCGCAGTTGCCATGGGTGACGGAGTCTTGTGTGGAATCTGGATCAACAAAACCCTCCATCATATGAAAAAATAAAACGATCCCCCTCAAATAGGAACATCACGTCCTATAGAGGGGTATTTTTTTGATGTTTTTTAATGATGTACCATCAAAAACAGCGTCAGATGTAGTTAGTCATCATTTTGATACATACATATAAAGTAACGTCTATTTAGGAAGTGATCATATGCCGTTTATTGGCGGGATTATTTTAGTCATCATTTTAGCTTTTGTAGTGTGGATGCTGTTAACTCCAGTCTTTACTAAAGTTGGAGAGAAAGTGACGAAGAAATATAAACAATTTACGAAAGAGGAGAGTGCGAATGAAGAATCTAAAGACGTTTAAAATTGGCGGAATCGTGATCGGAGCTGTAATCATTATTGCTTTAATAGTGGTTAGTTTATTTGTAACACGTATCCCAAACGGTTATGTTGGCGTCGTTTATTCACCAAATGGGGGAGTAAAGGATAATACGCTAAGCCAAGGTTGGAAACTGGTAGGGGCATTCGACAAGGTTACTAAATATCCAATTCGTATTCAAACGGTAGAATACAAGGATATTCAGATTGCAACTTCCGATGGTAAAAGTATCACCATTGATTTTGCTTACAACTATCAAGTAGAACCAGATAAGGTATCATCCATTTTTAATAAATTTGGCCCGATTAGTATCGAAGAAATTGAAGACACCTATTTGAAAACAAGATTTCGTGATGCCGCACGTAAAGGAATTTCTAAGTTTACTGTAATTGATGTATACGGAGAGAAATCATCGGATGCAGCAATCGATGTACAACAACGTTTCTCTGATGACGTGGCAGGACTTGGTTTCATTGTTTCCAATGTAACGGTTGGGGTGCCGCAGCCAGATGCCAAAACACAAGAAGCTATTGATAAACGAGTAGAAGCTTCTCAAGAACTTGAACGTAAGACTACGGAGCTTGAGATTGCTAAGAAAGAAGCAGATAGAAAAAGAGTGGAAGCACAGGGTAATGCTGATAAATTGTTAATTGAAGCAGAAGGCCAAGCCAAGGCAAATGAAGTGCTGCTGCAATCATTAACGGATGAATTAGTACAATATGAAACCGTGAAGAAATGGGATGGCGTATTACCGTATGTAAGTGGATCTAACACACCCGTGATCCAGCTGCCTACTCAGAAGGCGGAAACAAGTAAATAGCAATAGGGGGAGGAAACTCCCCTAATACTTTATGCAATACCCTAAGTTCATCACGCAAGATGTATTCCATTTCATTGTGGTTTTCAGAGAACAAGCTGCAGTTGCCATGGGTGACAGAGTCTAATGTGGAATCTGGATCAACAAAACCCTTCGTAAAATAAAAAAATAAAGGAAGTTGTGATTTTCCATAGCTTTTTCTGTTTCAAGGATGGAGACAAGGTTAATAAAAAGTAAGACAAGTTATGGAAAAAAGTAGAATGTGAAATTGGAGTGATATCTGATGTCAGAACAAACACATATGATTAATAAAGATAAAGAAATGAAGCTTGACCAGGTAGAGAACGTGATAGAGCGAATGGATGCCGAGCAGAAAGAAGATATTTTGGAAAGCTTTGATGCGTTCAAACAATATCTTAATAAACGCGTCTCACTCGGTGAATCTCTTGGTCTAAATGAAGAACAGTTGTCAAAAGTAGCCCAAAAAGTAGCGGATATTTTAGCAGCGAAGGAAGAACCGCGTAATCGGGAAGAAAAATTGCTTCAGGAACTTTGGAATGTTGCCGATCCAGAGGAGAAAGATACGCTGGCAAGCATACTTGTGCGGTTTGTTAAAAATTAATCTGGATCATTTGTAGGCGGGTCCCTTAGGGGACCCAAAAAACATTAAAATGAAAATTTATTATATTTTTAATAACAACTTTGAAACTCTTTCATCATTTACAACGTTTATAATATATCTAGAGCTGAAAAGTGCACAGAAATGAAAATTCACCCTGTTTTTGATGGATGTACAGTTTATTCGACTCTAGGAACTAGTCAGATGATTTTCATTAGGGGAATCATGCTGAACATGAGGAGAGATGCAAGATGAAAAAAACAATACTGGCAATAAGTTTATTAAGCGTGATTTTTATGGGTTCCTTTACATATGGAAATTTGAATTATGAGGCATCGACGGTCTTAGCAAAACCAAAGAATCCCGAGATTCAGACGGAAAATAAAGATATAACGGATACGACCAAAGAAACCATTTATATAACAAATATCAATAACATAGAAGGACAACTTGAAATTCAGGCAGATGATATCGAGTGGTTCGAAGGTAAGGCTGCGGATGAGGCTCTTGTCAAAAACGAACCGAATGCTGGCATCGACTATGCGCCAGATGGTTATTACATCGTTAATGACGAACCTTCGACTTACGAGCTAAAAGTTGCTCCTGATGCGGAAGTATTGGTGCAAATTTACGACCGTACAGGTCAACCAGAAGATATTGATATCAACTGGAACGAAAAAATCAGTCTTGAAAAATTCATCGCTCTCTACAATCAGAAAGATAACTTAGATATGAGCCAATTCCCTTATCATGTTACCGTTCAAGATGGAGAAGTGATTCAAATCGTTCAGCAGTATATTCCTTAAGTTATAACGTAAGGTTTATTATAAAAGAATAACGAAAAGCCCCTTCCTACTAGGTAAGGGGCTTTTCGTTACAGACTGCAGGCAAACTAGTCAGCTGAATGGGTAGCATTACTTTTCAAAAACACTACTAGCACTCAGCCTTTAAATCCTGATCTTGAGGCACCGGATAATCATTGGGGATATTAATGGTGTAAACAGTTTTACACACATTAAATGAGGTTTATAGGAGGGAATTATGAAGAATTTTATAAGTTTAACATTTAGCGTATTTTTGTGCCTTGCTTTGATAGCATGTTCAGGTGAGAATAATAATGCTCAAACTCCAGATGCACCAACAACTTCAGAAACATCAGAAACTACTAGCCAAGTAGATTATGGTCTAATGGACCTAGCTAATATTTATGAAGATTTAGGTGGAATAGTAGAAGATTCAGCACTGATCGTTGAAGTAGAAATTCCCGGTACAACAGAGGAAATAACTTACGGTGGTGCCGATTTTGTATTATCTGATGCAACAGTAGTTGATGTGATTTCAGGAGATACATCATATAGCAATGAAGAGATCGAGTTGTTTGAAGTGAAATCTTTTGATATTAATCGAACCTTAGAAGATGGGAATCGTTTTATATTGTTTCTAGAAAAATATGAAGGACCAGTCTATGAGGAGGAAGCTTTTGTAATTATAGGAGCTTATCAAGGGAAGTTTAATATTGATGAAAACAATAATGTCGAATATAAAGCATCTGAATATAATGGAATCACTATTTTTCAATCCGAAATAACTCCAGTCTCTGTTGAACAATTCAAGCAAGAAATAAAAGATATAGTTAAGGAGCAACAAAAAAATTGAAGTTTTTAAAACGAAATTGATGAATTAATAGCCGTCTTTTAACGGCGAAAAGCCCCTTCCTACTAGGTAAGGGGCTTTTCGTCATTAAGGAGACGGATAAACATTGTTATGGAAGATAATTATGGTGTCTCTGTCTCTGTAGTAGTATTTACTGCGCCGTTCTGTGCGGGTCCTCCGAATTCTTCATGAACTTGTATAGATATTGCATTCTGAGTTCCCTCTTCAAGAGTAATATTCACAATGTCGTCAGCTTCTAGTTCGGTTGAAGGCATAGTAGTAGAGTCTGTAATCGTAATTTCCATTGTTTCATCCGTAAAAAGATTGTCCATACTTGGCGGTGCAGCTCCATCCGCTGGCATTGCAGGGACTGTTCCTTCAGGAGCTTCTCCTTGTTTTGGTGGAGTGGTTCCTGTTCCCGAGCCAGCAGCAGGCACTTCACCTTGCGGAGCCTCACCTTGCGGAGCCTCACCTTGCGGAGCCTCACCTTGCGGAGCCTCACCTTGCGGAGCCTCACCTTGCGGAGCCTCGCCTTGTGGAGCCTCGCCTTGTGGAGCTTCACCTGCTGGAGGTTTCCCTCCATTCCCTTCTCCAGGCTGGGTAGAAGAAGTATAGATGGTTAGTGTACTGCCTTCGATCGATTTAACTTTACCCAGTAACAGGGTGCCCTGTGTTTCTGAGCCGTTTGCATTTGCAGAAGTGGAAGTATCCGTTTCTGTTACTGCGGATGGATTCGACTGTGCATCGTCTGTAGTTGATCCGCAGCCTGATAACAAGGTGAGAAGTAACGCACTCACTAGGCTCAAAGACGCAAGGGTTGAGCTTTTTTTTCGTTTCATAATCGAATTCTCCTTCAATGTATGTGGTTTTTAAGATTTCATTAGTCTATTTTACGGTGTTCATATGAACTGAACATGTACGGAAATGCAAACTCAGCTGAAAAATCCATGAATCAATAATGAAGTTATAGAGGACGTAGAACGATTACCTACTGCATATAATGCCTAGTGAGATCGCGAGATAAAAGAGGTGTAAATATGTATGATTGTATTATTATCGGGGGAGGACCCGCAGGACTGAGTGCAGCGTTAGTCCTTGGACGATCCATGCGGGAAGTCCTCCTATTTGATCATGGAAAACCAAGACATGCACCTGCCCGTCATTCTCATGGTTTTATAACCAGGGATGGAGTTACACCATCTGAGTTCAGAAGACTAGCTCATATGGATCTAAGTGCGTACCCTACCATACAAAAGAAAGAGGAAGAAGTAGTAGATGTCCGCCATCATCATCGCGGAGGATTTGAAGTGCTGTCTTCCACTGGAACGCGCGAAACAGCCAGAACATTACTTTTAAGTAACGGGATTCAGGAAAAATTACCTCAAATCAGAGGCTTAGACTCTTTTTATGGTCAGAGTTTGTTCAGTTGTCCTTACTGTGATGGTTATGAAATAAGAGGGAAGAAGCTTGTTCTCATTACGGAATCTAAGAATGCTTTTGCAACAGCACAGATCATTCAACATTGGAGTAAAGCATTAGTGTTATGTACGAATGGACATTCCATAGTAACACCAGATCAATACCGGATGCTGCAAGTCCGAGGAATCCAGGTAACAGATCAGCCCATTCATGAGCTATTTGGTAAAGATGGCCAATTAGCAGGCATTGCATTTACCAATGGAGATAAGCTTTCCTGCGAAGCTGGATTTGTTACTCCACAGCTGTCACATTCAGGTCATCTTAGCTACAATCTACGTTGCCAATTGAATGACAAAGGAGCCATTCAGACGGATGGTTACGGTCGTACTTCGATTCGGGGAATCTATGCTGCTGGAGATAATTCTGTTATCACACCGACCCAGCTAGTCATTGCCGCAGGAGAAGGAAGTAGGGCGGCAATTGGGATCAACATGGATCTGATTCGTGCTGATTTTTGAGCAAAAGAAAAGAAGACTCCCGTATATTTAAGGGGTCTTCTTTACGATTCTCATCTGCTTAGTAACTACAAAATGCACTGGCGATAATAACAAGAAGGATAAAGAGTACTAGAATTGCACCAATCGACGACTTAGATCCTCCGCCATATCCAAAATTATTACAACCACAATCGAATCCACCACTACGTTGATCATTGCTCATATGAACTGACCTCCTCTCAACAACCTCCTGCATCTTATGTATGGAGAGCGGCAGAAGATTGGGCTACTTGATAATCTGCCCGAAATTTGGGCGCGGCTTATCTTTAGGTTGTCATATGAACCAGAATACGTTATGCTAATGGATAAAATTTCAAGGGGAGATAATAATGAACATTACATGTCTTATGAACAGTAACAAACGACAGAGAATAATGAGAAAAGGAGGAGATCATGATGAACAAAGTTAATGCAGGGCATCCGGTGTAACGTATATAGCCAAATGCCCTCTACATAGAGAGGGATGTAACCATGAATTTGTATGCATTTAAAAAGAGACATGCTCACTTTTTGCTCACAAGTATAGGAATTTCTCATATTGGCGATTGGATCTATCTGATTGCTATTAATTTAATGATTCTTCATATGACAGAATCCCCAGCAGCGGTCGGGCTATTATATATTCTTAGGCCCATTGCTACGATGATTACTGCAGGATTTGCCGGAAGTTTGGTAGACCGGTGGAATACACGGAATATGATGATTTGGCTTGATCTATTTCGGGCTGTTTTGATCCTCGCAGTTCCCTTTTTACCTTCTTTACCTCTTATTTATATCTTCGTATTTCTCATCAGTATGGCTAGTTCTTTGTTCGAACCGGCTTCACTCGCCTTCACCGTTTCTTTAATTCCTACTGCTTTACGTAAAAAATATAATGCATGGGTTTCTTTGACTCAGTCAGGTGCTTATGTTATTGGTCCTGCGGCAGCAGGTGGTTTGTTTGCCATATCGAGCAGTAAAACTGCGATCATGGTAAATGGGATCTCATTTCTATTGTCAGCACTTCTTCTTACTGGTTTACCTAGTATGGGATCTGCCTCTACGCTTGCTCAGGAAGAAGCAGAGCAAAGTCGTGGTCCTATAAGTAAAAAGTGGAGGATGCTAAAAAAAGACTGGTGGGTCGTATGGCACTTTAGTAAAACACATGTAAAAGTAATCATGATCTATGGACTATTTCATGGGATTATGATTATGGCTGCTGCTTTGGATTCACTGGAAGTTTCTTTTATAACACAAGTCATTCACAGCAGTGATTCACAGTACAGCATGCTCTTAAGCATCACCGGAATTAGTTTTTTGCTAGGTTCATTTATTCAGACTCGTATGGTAGATAGACTGCATACCATGTTATTGCTGGGCTATGGTGCGTTACTATTTTCAACAGGTTATGTTGTTTACAGTTTTTCACATCATTTGGTTGTTGCAGGTATGGGGTTTGTTATCTTGTCATTCTTCCAAGCCTTTATGAATACAGGTTATTATACATACATCCAGAATGAAATTCCTGTCTCTATGATTGGTAGAGTTACGAGTGTGTACAGCTTAATTCAGTCCTTTCTTGAGATGATTATGATCTGGCTGATTAGCAGGTTTGCTGAATTTCAAGATGTGAAATCAGCAGTAGTGTCCGCTTCATTGCTCCAGTGGATGGTCGCCATAGTACTGCTGGTTTATTGTATATACTTTATGTTGCTTGAACGACGAAAAGTAGATTCAACTTCGAGAGTCATCCAGTAAATGTTGTAGACGTAACCAGTCTTGAATCGCTTGGAGAAACCTGCTGGCAGCTGGGGAAAGTTCTGATAATGAAGGGGCCGCAATCCCGATTAGACGGTATGGTTCTTCTTCAATGGGGATAACACGGACGGTATCAGGGAGTCTGGAAAGTACCATTTCAGGCAAAATGCTGATACCAAGTCCATGTTGAACCATCCCAATGATCGCCTGTTCTTCGGCAATTTCATATTTTATATTCAGCTTTGTTTTATGTTCTTTGATCATCGTCTCAATCTCATCATCACCTCCCCATTTTGGCATAATAAAGGGTTCATTACTCAGCGCAGTAAGAGAAACAGAAGGGGCTTCGGCAAGCGGATGTTCACTTGAAACGATACATACCATACGATCTTTCTTCAAAGGAATGTTGTCTAGCTGGGATTGTCCTTGCAGTGTAATAAAGCCAAAATCAACGACACCAGAAGTAATCCAGTTTTTAATTTCCGCATAGTCACCTTCTCTCAGTTTAATTTGTATCGCAGGAAATTCTTGGTGAAAAGATTTTATGACACCAGGAAGCCACTGAGAAGAGACGCTGGTAAAGGTACCTACGCGTACTGTGCCTGTCTGAATTCCATGAAGTAAATCAATTTCTTGCTGCAGCATTTCCTGCCACTTTAGAATTTCTCTCATGTATTGGTAGATTCTTTCCCCATTTGTGGTGAGCTGAATTCCAGACTTCGCCCGGATAAGAAGGGGGAATCCGCAGTCTTTTTCTAGGCTTAAAATGGCGTGACTAACAGCAGATTGCGTTAAGTTAAGGATGGTGGCCGCTTTCGTCAAGCTGCCGACTTCAACGACAGTACATAAAATCACATATTTAGTTATACTCACAACGATTTCTCCTTACATGAAAATGTTTCATGTTATGTATTATAAACATTCATTTTTCTAATGGAAAGACTTGTTATATACTTTGTCTTGCTCTTATGAGAGCGGCTAGCTGACATATATAACAGGGAATAAGGGAGAAGAAGAAAGACATGTTTAGGGGAATGGATACAAAAAAACAAGCGGATTTGCAAATGCTGTTAGTCACTCTTTTATGGGGGTCTTCCTATTTGTTTATGAAAGAAGGTCTAGGCAGTATTCAAGAAATCAACCTAATTGCCTTACGGTTTGGTTTTGCATTTCTGCTGCTTGGTATATTGTTTTATAAAAAATGGTCTTATGTGACTGTAAGGCTTGTAGGACAAGGATTTATATTAGGTGCAGTTCTGTTTATGGCCTTTGTATTTATAACTTATGGCGTCAAACGGACAAGTACTTCTCAGGCAGGTTTTCTAATCAGTTTATCTGTCGTCTTTGTACCACTGTTTACCTCATTATGGGGACGAAAGCTTCCAAGCAGAAAAATGGCAGGGTGCATTATGCTGGCTGTAATCGGAATATCTTTATTAACACTAGATCAAAGCTTGAGTATTGGATCAGGAGATCTATTATGTATTCTAGGGGCGATGATGTATGCGGTATATATTATTGTCTCTGGAGTAATGGTGCGAAAAGGTGATGCTATCGTACTCAGTATTTTACAGCTTGGTTTCGCCGGCGGGATTGCTTTCATCTTTTCATTCCTATTTGAACAGCCAAAACTTCCGAATTCAAGCGGAGCATGGATAGCAGTTATGGGGCTGACTATACTGTGCAGTGCAGCAGCTTATACACTTCAAATTTTAGCACAGCGGCATATGACTTCAACGCGTGCAGGACTGATATTCTCACTTGAGCCTGTATTTGCAGCCGGATTTGCTTTTGTTTTCTACGGAGAACGCTTGCCTTGGAATGGGTTCGTTGGTGCGTGTTTAATCTTATCAGGGGTGCTGCTTACAGAGATTACCCCGCGTTTGCCTCAGCGGTTTAGAAAACAAAAACACACAGAACAAATAGGTGTTGAAATAAATCTTAGTG
This sequence comes from Paenibacillus sp. J45TS6, assembly GCF_018403285.1. Taxonomy (GTDB): domain Bacteria; phylum Bacillota; class Bacilli; order Paenibacillales; family Paenibacillaceae; genus Paenibacillus. The sequence continues at coordinate 235,018 of NZ_BOSJ01000006.1, forward strand.
AAGGATCGTCGACATAGACGATCTTTTTATTTTTTTATAAACATTATAACGTTATATTTACCTAACAGGAAAACTGTGTTACCCTAATCTCATAAATAATTAGAAAATATAGGAATAAGGAGGAGTGGTATGGGTATAACGATTCTTCGCTCCGTACGAACGGCAGATCATCCAGAACGCTTTGATTTAATAATTAAAGATGGCATAATCGCGGAAAAATCAGCAACGGGTACAGCATGTGGAGACGAAATCTTGGATTGCAGTGATTTGTTCGTCTCCAGCGGCTGGATTGATATGCATGTCCATGCAATGGAAAGTTATCGACCTTATGGAGATGAAATCGATGAGATTGGAGTACGGCAAGGTGTCACTACGATCGTTGACGCTGGCAGCTGTGGAGCTAATGATATCGGGAAACTGGCTGAACTGAGTAAAATAACGGCTACGAGGGTACTCGCCTTTCTTAACATTTCCCGCATAGGGCTGGGTGAACGGCAGGATGAGCTAAGTTCTGCGGGATGGATCGATGAGAGAGCGATAGAGGCTTCAATTCGTGAGTTAGGTTCCTTTATCGTTGGACTTAAAGCCCGGATCAGCAGAAGTGTGGTTATGGATGAAGGTATTCGCCCGCTTCATATGGCAAGATCTATGTCTGACAAAACAGGATTGCCTCTTATGGTGCATATCGGTTCAGGACCGCCTGAAATCGAAGAAGTGCTGAACTTGCTTCAGAGTAAAGATATCATTACTCATTATTTGAATGGCAAGGAAAATAACGTTCTAGATGGTAAAGGGGAAGTGTTACCTGCTTTGCTTGCTGCTATAAAACGGGGAGTGCATTTAGATGTGGGTCACGGTACCGCAAGCTTCTCTTATCAGGTAGCGGAAAGGGTGAAAAAATCGGGCATTCATCCGGGTACTATCAGCTCCGATATATACCGGGGAAATCGAAGAAATGGCCCTGTACATAGCTTAGCTGAGGTCATGAGCAAATTTTTACTACTTGGCTATTCTCTAACAGATATCGTGAATGCGGTTACAGTGCAAGCTGCGACTTGGCTGAAGCGGCCTGAACTCGGACGAATTCAAGTAGGGGATAAAGCGAACCTCACTTTATTTAGACTTGTTCAAGGACAATATTTATTGGCCGATTCCATGGGCGAGATTCGTAACACACAGACAATAATTGAAACGAAGGGAGCAATCATCGGTGACAAGTTCTATTCTTGAGCAATACGGATTAAAACGTGTAATTAATGCAAGTGGGAGAATGAGTATTCTTGGCGTATCGGCACCAACAGACACTGTTATGGAGGCAATGAAACAGGGCGGGCAGCAGTATGTAGAAATTGCGGATCTGACGAACAAAGCAGGAGATCACATTGCACGTGTACTAGGCTCGGAGTCAGCAGTTGTAGTGAATTCGGCATCAAGCGGGATCGCCCTTTCGGTCGCTGCAATGGTTACCCAAGGAAACAAGAGAAAAAGCGAAAAATTACATCAGGAACCCATTCAAAAGAATGAAATCGTTATGCTGAAAGGTCATAATGTGCAGTATGGGGCCCCGGTTGAAACGATGGTTTATCTTGGCGGGGGCAAACTTCTGGAAGTTGGTTACGCGAACGAAGGGAAAAAGGAACATATCGAAGAAGCAATTAATGAGCGAACAGCCGCTATTTTATATGTCAAATCCCATCATTGTGTCCAGAAAAATATGATATCCGCAGAGGAAGCCTATGAAGTAGCACAAATGTACCAAATTCCTCTCATTATTGATGCAGCAGCAGAAGAAGATTTAACGAGCTATATCCGGATATCGGACCTGGTCATATTTAGTGGATCCAAAGCGATTGAAGGTCCTACTTCGGGCATTGTAGCAGGCAAAAAGCAGTATATAGATTGGTTGAAAGTACAGCTGTCCGGTATTGGGCGGAGTATGAAAGTGGGGAAAGAAACGACGTTTGGACTGCTGAAAGCATTAGACGAATACCAGATGAAAACAGACAAAAGTGATCAGGAGAAACAAGAACTGCAGCAGCTTGCTCCTCTTTCCAAACTTAATGGAGTAGAGATGTCGATCGTACAAGATGAAGCAGGCAGACTTATATATCGCGGTCGTATTCGGATTCAGGAACAAGTAACAGGGATTAGCGCTGCTGAGGTTGCAGAACAGCTTCGTACTGGAGATATAGCAATTTATACCCGTGATTACGGGGTAAGACAGGGCTATTTTGATATCGATCCAAGATCGCTAAAAGAAGATGATATGAACATCATTTACTCACGTATTCATCAAATTATATCGGGGGAATAGAGCTATATGACGACTATGGAGAAACGTTTATATAAAGGCAGGGCGGCCCTGAATGTACTGGCTGGTAGTGTGCAAAATGCCAAAGAAATCTTTGAAGCAGCGGATGGATATGTAGTCATCGGTGTTTTATCTAAAAATTATCCAGATGCAAATTCTGCAGTGGAAGCAATGAAACAATATGGCGAAGTATGTGAAGATGCAGTGTCCATTGGGCTTGGTGCAGGGGATCCAAGACAGTCTGAAGTTGTAGCTGAAATTGCAAGAGAATATGCGGGAACGCATATCAACCAAGTATTTACTGGAGTAGGTGCAACTCGTGCGAGTCTGAACGGAAAAGCAAGCTGGATTAACAGCCTTGTTTCTCCTTGTGGAAAACCGGGATATGTGAATCTCTCGACAGGTCCACTAAGTTCTTCTGCCGCGGAGAAGGCCCTTGTACCTGTGGAAGCAGCCATAGCTCTTGTCTCTGATATGGGAGGGAATGCATTAAAATATTTTCCGATGAATGGACTGGATACAAAAGAAGAATATATGGCTGTAGCGAGTGCTTGTGCTAAAGCAGGATTTGCACTAGAGCCAACCGGAGGAATAGATAAAGAGAACTTCCGTGAAATTCTAAAGATTGCACTTAAAGCCGGAGTCCCTGCAGTGATCCCTCACGTATATTCATCCATTATTGACAAAACGACAGGTCAGACCATCATTCAGGATGTTCAAGAGTTAACGAATATTCTAAAGTTCGAGGTGGATGCTTATGACAACGGGTAACCGTAAGCAGATTACATCATTTGGAGAAGTTATGATGCGGCTGGAGGTTCCCTCCCATCTGACTTTGAGTCAAAGCCGCTCGCTGAACTATTCCTTCTCGGGAACGGGAGTCAATGTGGTTGCAGCTCTTATAAAGCTTGGGCATAAAGGCGCTATCGTAACCACACTGCCTGCCAATTCATTAGGAGATGCTGCAGAGGCAGCTCTTCGAGGACTCGGTTTTGATATGAAGTACGTACGAAGGGAAGGGCAGCTGCTCGGATCTTATTTTCTTGAAACAGGATATGGGTCCAGAAAAAGTAAAGTAACCTATGCTAGTCGTGTCAATAGTGCGTTTAACACAACTTCACATCATGCTTACACAGACTTATCTTTTGCTGAAGACAGTCATTATTTTCATCTATGCGGGATTGGACTCGCGATGAATGAAGAGATGAGATACATAATGAAAACACTGGCAAACGTGGTAAAATCAAAAGGCGGATCCGTCATCTTTGATTGCAACTTTCGGGCATCCCTATGGTCAGAAGATGATAAGAAGCAGGCGAGGACTCATTACGAAGATATGCTGCATCTTGCCGATATTGTGATGATGAACGAACGTGATGCAATCTCTTTGCTAGGATATAAGTCATCTTCTGCGGACCGAATAGAGCAAATCAAGGAACTTATTCCACAGATTGCGAAAGATTATGATATTCGTGTCATTTCGGGAACACAGAGAACGATTGAAGCTGACAGTCATTTTATCCAAGGTTTTTTATATCACAAAGATAAAGGGCTTACGTTTGGAAAACCGATGAAGGTACAAGTCCTTGACCGAATTGGTGCAGGGGATGCCTATACTGCTGGCGTGATTCATGGGGAGATTTGTGGATACGATCCAGGGTACACGGTTCAGTATGCAACCGCTGCTTCCGTCCTTGCCCATACCATCGTCGGAGATACAGCTCCGTCTTCAGAAGAGGATATTCTTCAGGTTATGAATAAGCAAGTGTTAGATATTGAAAGGTAGTGATTCTGTGTCCCTGTCAAGAAAAAAAGGGCCGCTTTATTTACAGCTAAAAAAAACGATTCGTGATCGCATTGTTCACGGCATATATCCAGTGGGTTCACTTATTCCCTCAGAACCGCAATTGGAAGAAGAATTTAAAGTGAGTAAAATGACGGTGCGCAATGCGATTCAGGAGTTAAAACAAGAGGGGTATGTACAGAAACAGAGCGGAGTCGGTACGACGGTGCTTCGAAATGCGGCTTCACCTCCACTATCCAAAGGTAAGAGATTTACAGAAATCCTGGTGGAGCAAGGGGATCGAATTGATAAGAAATTAATTGATAAAAAAGTGGAGCAAAACCGTCCAGACAGCGAGGCATACCATTTATTCGGCCCCTCATGTCTCTGCATAAAGCGACTTTACTATTTGAATGAAGAACCTTATATCTTTTATGAACACCGAATTTCACCTGATGCAGCAGGCAGATTAGACTGGATTCAGGGTGCTGATTTCTCTTTGTATGAATGGCTGGAAGAACAAAATGTTGTAGCTGAACGTTATCAGGATCAATTCACAATCGGTCCGCTGCCTGCAGAGGTTGCCAGGGAACTTGCGATGCAAGAAGGAGAAATCGTACTCCAAAGACATCGGTATACGTATGATGAGAGGAATCATGCCATAGAGTGGAGTATTGGCTACTATAATACAAATCTCAAGCCGTACATTGTAGATTATCAGACATAGAGTAGGCTTCTTACTCTGGAATATGATAAGATGTCGCTATATTGTGAACATTTTGACCATAGAAAACAGGTGAGAAGATGCGAAAAAAAGTGACAATGCAGCAAATTGCGGATACGGTCGGTGTGTCTAAATTCGCTGTATCTAGAGCACTCACAGGCAAATCTGGAGTTAGCGAACAAACAAGAGATAAGATCATTCGTACTGCGGGACAGCTGGGTTATTTTAAGAATGGATTTGGCGGTGCTTCAAGAGTTGCTGCGTTAGAGCAGGAAAAAGAAAAAGAGCTAACCCCCGATTGGCGAAAACAGACGGGTACAGTTTTGGTTCTATTTCCGAATATAAGGTATCAAAATAAGGATTCTTTATATTGGGGACCTATGTTCGAAGGCATATCTGCAAGGCTCAATGAGAAGGGATTCGATATTCTGACTTTAACTGAACCATCTTCGGATAAAGTGTTCTCGCTACTAAATCCCGATGCGATTCAAGGAGTGATTACGGTGGGTGCTGTATCTTCTGCGCTGTTGCTTGAATTTCAGCGTATGCAGATCCCTGTAGTGATGTTGGATCATTCCGATTCGGCATTTCACTGTGACACCGTTTTTAGTGACAATATTAGTCTCATGAGAGAGATGATGAATCAACTAATTGCAACCGGATATCGCAAGTTTCAGTTTGTAGGGAATATTTATGATGCACCCAGCTTTTTAGAACGATGGACGGCGTTTCGAATGACTCTCGATGAGCATAACATTCCTTTAGAGCAGAACATGAAATTGTTCCACGAAGAAACGGAGGGACTCATGGGAGCGGTAAGTGAGATTCCCAAAAGTCAGCTTCCCGAAGTATTTGTGTGTGTAAATGATTCAACCGCACGGTTTGTCCTGGAGCAATTATCCAACCAAGATGTGTCCGTACCGGAAGATTGCGCTGTGACGGGTTTTGATAATGTGGAAACAGATCTTCCGCTGCTGGCTACAGTTGATGTGAATAAGTCATTACTTGGAAGAAGGGCAGTGGATCAATTGTTATGGAGAGTAGATCATCCGTCTTTGCCGGTGGAACGTCTTTTGATCCATGCAGATCTCATATTCAGGGATACATATATGACAGCAAAAAGAGGTTAAGCTAACCATACGAGAACCATTAGTGATGGAATATATTTTCCATGATTAATGGTTTTTTTGCTTTTTGTTTTCTTTAAAGTTGATAACAAAAAAGATAATGAATCAATTTTGTTATGTATCATAAATGACCCGATCGGGATATGAAATCTGTAATTAGAATTCATAAATTAGTTAAATGTATAAATATCACCGGGAACTTGAAGGATCTAACCTGTCATAATATAGACAAAATTAAAAAATAGAGACCTACAAGATGGTTGTATGCTCGCCACAAGAAAAAACCAAAAACATGATAAAAAATACAGATACATACTATTTGGATAACAAAATACCACCTGTGTAAAATATTGTTTGACTAACATTAGATAGTGGTGTTATTGTTGTTTTGTAAAATGATTCCACTGATTTTTAAGGGTGCGATCATTTTTAGATAACAGTTAGCTATACTGTAATAAGGTGTCATCATTACGAAGGGGGCTATGTACTTTGAGAAACATGAAAGCGCTTTTAATTCTATTGTTGGTGTCGTGTTTTGTGATTGTAGCCGGATGCAGCGGAGGAAAAACAGCAGAAAATCCAGCTCCGCAAAAAGAAGTGGAAGAAAAAACTCCAGAAAAGACGGAAGAACCACAAGCACCTGCTGTTGATCTTGGTGGTAGAACAATCAAGCTGTCAGCATGGTGGGACCTTGCACCTACCGATGCAGATGCTACAGGGCAAGCATTGGTTGAGCAACAGAAGAAAGTAGAAGAAAAGTATAATGTGAAAATCGAATACGTTAACGTACCCTACGAAGAGTATATGGATAAGTTTACTACATCCGTTCTTGCAGGGGAACCATTCTCCGACATAGCCTACCTTGAATACAAGAGTGCTGTACCTACGATCCAAAAAGGCCAGCTTCTCAAAATTTCCGAATTTACTACACCCAATTCTAGTATTAACACAGATCAGCGCTTAGCGAATGCAGGACCACCGCTTCTTGGAGAACAATACGCTTTCTATGGCGGAGTCAAAGGAAATGGCGGACTTGGAATTCACTATAACCGAGATCTTTTTGAAAAACTTGGACTTCCTGACCTTCAACAATTGTATGACAATGGTGAATGGACTTGGAGCAAATTCCTTGAAATCGCAAAACAAGCAACAAAAGATACGAATAATGACGGCAAAATGGATACTTACGGATTCTCCGGCTGGGCAGCTGTAGTCGGTCGTAACTTTATTGCAGCGAATGGTGGTAATACCGTTCTTGACCCACAAGAAGGTGAGTCCAATGCAAAAGAAGGTCTTACGGATCCAAAAGCAATTGAAGCCATTGAACTCTTAGCATCTTTATACAGCAACAATGTAGTAAAAGTGAAGACAGGAGACAAAGTGAACTGGGAAGAAGGCGACACTTTTAAAGACGGAGACGTAGCGATGTTCCATGGAACACAGTGGATGATCGGAGATCTGAACTTTGAAGTCGGGGTTGTCCCTTACCCAATCGGACCAAAAGGAAGCCCAGAAGTTACTTATGCAGACACAGCTGTAAATGCTTACTTCATTCCTAAAGGTGTAGAAGATCCAGAAGCGGTATATCAAGTGTTTGAAGAACTATTTGACGTTCCTCAATTAGAAGAGTATCCAACGCAAAACTATTTGGAGAGCTTATACTCCACAGAAGATGACACACGTATTATTCGTGAACATATTACAGGCACAGGACTTGTAGCATTGGATGAAGCTTACCCAGAGTATCCATACAATGATTTTATTGCTGATGTGATTGTGAATAATGCTTCCGTTGCATCTGCAGCGGAGAAATTTAAACAACAGGCGCAAGCTTCGATCGACAAGCTGGGAGCAGCCAAATAAGTATGAAGTTTAGCAATCTACGAGAACAGGGGAGCGTTATTAAAACTAGCTCCCTTTTCCGTAGATTCATCTGCCTAAGATAGCAGAGGGGGGAGTTACTATTGAAGGGCCAGAGAAGAGTCCGCTTATGGATCATGAAAAGTATCATTGTTGCGGGTTGTGTATCGCTTGTACTTGCCGGAGGTAACAGTCAATTGGCCTTTGCTACTTCAGTAAACACGGATCATGTTGAGTTGGAAAAGGCTGATTTGTCATCATCGCCAGCTTCAACGATAGAAGATAATAGCTTTCAACTTTCCAGTACCGAATTCTACAGTGAATATATGGAGAAGCATAAAGATGAACCTTTCCCTACAAGCGAAATCGTATTAGGTGCGGATAAGGTAAGTGAACTGACTGGGGAAGACAGCGAAATCATCACTGATTTTGAAGGGAAAACCGGAAAGTCCGTGAAAACCGGAGAAAAAAGCAGTGTCACGTGGACTTTTGAAGTAGCAGATCCAGGTTTGTATCAGCTGGAAACGAGCTATTATCCAATCGAAGGGAAAAGTTCTGCCATAGAACGAAGTGTTCTGATTGATGGGAAACTTCCTTTTCAAGAAGCAGCTTTCATTCAGATGGACAGAGTATGGGGCAATGTAAAAGATGAGCCGCAGCAAGATAATCGAGGAAATGATCTGAGGCCTCAACAGCAGGAAAAACCAGTATGGCAAACGACTTTGTTTAAAGATTCCAATGGTTATTATGAAGAGCCATTTACTTTTTATTTTAGCAAAGGAAAACACACATTAACACTTACATCCCAGCGTGAGCCAGTAGTGATCAGTGAAATCAGACTGTTACATGAGGAGCTTCCGCCCGAATATACTACATATGCTGCAGAGTATAAGGATCAGGTGCAGCGTACGCCTGACGATGTGTCCATAGAACTTCAAGCTGAGAAAGCGTCAGCCAAATCCTCACCTACTCTCTATCCGCTAATGGATCGTTCTTCGCCGGCAGTAGAGCCTTATAGTCCATCTGTATCTAAAATCAATACGATAGGCGGATATAACTGGAGAATTCCTGGACAGTGGATTGAATGGAATGTAGAAGTTCCCGAGGAAGGCATGTACGAGCTCGCTTTTAAAGCAAAGCAAAACTTCTCACGAGGCGTCTATTCTACTCGAAAAATTATGATTAACGGAGAAGTTCCTTTTCAGGAAATGAATAGAGTATCCTTCCGTTACAAGAGCAGCTATGCGATGCAGGTTATGGGGGATGACACACCTTATTTATATCATTTGAAAAAGGGAACAAACGTCATCCGAATGGAAGTTAGCTTAGGCGAATTTGCTTCACTGATTAGAGAGGTACAAGAAAGTTTGACTGAACTGAATGCCATGTACCGAAAGATATTAATGATCACAGGTACAGCTCCAGATGAAGTTCGAGATTATAGACTTAGTGAACGAGTGCCTAATATTCTTGATGTTTTTGCAAGTGAAAGCGAGCGATTAAAAGCAGTAGGAAAACGTTTGCGAGAGTTGTCTGACGAAAAAGGGGATCAAGATGCACTGCTCAAGACGATGGCTTTGCAGCTCGATGAAATGATTGAAGATCCAGATACAATACCTAGAAGGTTATCGGCTTATAAAACCAATACAGGAGGACTTGGAACTTGGTTGCAGCAAACAAGGGAACAGCCACTCGAAATTGATGCGATCTATGTTACTTCTCCTGGAAAGAAAGTTTCGGAAAAAGGGATGGGATGGTTTGCTCGAACTTGGCATGAGATCGTAACCTTCTTCTATTCTTTCTTTATTGATTATGACCAAATTGGTAATGCCGCAACGGACAATACACAAAAGACAATTACGGTTTGGATTGGAAGCGGACGTGATCAGGCCAATACCATTAAGGCGATGATTGATGAAACGTTTACGCCGGAATCTGGAATACAAGTTAACCTTAAGCTTGTTCCGATGAATTCCCTGCTACCTGCTACTCTTTCGGGTGAAGGACCCGATGTAGCAATGCAGATGGGGAATGATGTTCCTGTGAACTATGCGATGAGGAAAGCAGCGGCCGATTTGTCTCAGTTTGATGATTTTAATGAAGTGAAACAGCAGTTCAGAGAGAGTGCTATGGTACCTTACACATTTGAGAACGGAGTATATGCGTTACCTGAAACGCAGACCTTCAATATGTTATTTTACCGAAAAGACGTACTAGAAGAGCTTGGGCTTCAAATACCGCAAACGTGGGAAGAAGTAGGAAGCCTGCTGACCGTACTTGATAAAAATCATATGGACTTCGGCTTACCGCTGGTCACTCAGCCGCAATATCCTGGTGAAAACGTTCCGCCGAATTCCGTGTACTCGATGCTCTTATTCCAAGGCGGCGGTGAGTTCTACAGAGATGGAAGCAAGGAATCTAACCTGGACTCAAAAATCGGAATGGAAGCGTTTAAACAGTGGACTGAATTTTATACGGACTACAAGTTGGAGCGTGAATACGACTTTGCGAACCGATTCAGAACAGGTGAAATGCCGATTGGCATCGCAGATTACACTACTTATAACCAATTGACTGTGTTTGCTCCCGAGATTCGCGGAATGTGGGGATTCACTATGATTCCTGGTACCGTGCAAGCAGATGGATCTACCGACCATACGGTTGCCAGCGGCGGAAGCGGTGTCCTGATGCTCGAAGATGCAGCAGACAAACAAGCGGCATGGGAATATATGAAGTGGTGGACAAGTGAAGAAACGCAGGTCAAATTCGGAAGAGAAATGGAAGGGCTTATGGGTGCAGCAGCCAGATATCCAACGGCGAATATTGCGGCACTAGAGAAACTGCCTTGGCCAGTCGAAGATTATGAAAACCTGCAAAAGCAAATGGAGTGGGTAAGAGGAATACCGGAAGTACCAGGTGGATATTTTACGGGTCGCCATCTCATTAATGCCTTCTATCGTTCCGTTGATGGAAAGATCGAACCAAGAGAAGCACTCATGGACTATGTACAGTATATCCAGGATGAAATTCGAGTTAAACGTAATGAATTCGGTCTGCCGGAGTAAAGGAGGGTGAGACGTCATGTCTGATTTACAACTTAAAAATAAGGTGAGGGGCGTCCCTCCAGAGGAACGTTCGCTTCGGCGCCGTGAACGGCGGAAACAAAAGCTTCATCAGATCAAAATTAATAAACATTTGTATATCTTGATGGCGCCTTACATGATTCTGTTTTTAATGTTTACGGTATTGCCTGTTCTATTATCTATTGTGATTAGCTTTACCTATTTTAATATGCTCGAAATGCCCAAATTTGTAGGGTGGCAGAATTACACAAGATTGTTTCTAGAAGATGATATTTTTCTTATTGCTTTGAAAAATACATTTTTATTCGCTGCCATCACAGGTCCTGTCAGTTACTTGGCTTGTTTTATTTTCGCATGGATTATTAATGAACTCAGCCCGAAATTACGGGCATTTATGACCCTGATTTTTTACGCACCTTCTATTTCAGGAAACGTATTTTTTATCTGGCTCCTGATCTTTTCGGGAGACCGTTACGGAATTATCAATGGTTTGCTTATTAAGCTAGGTATTCTGCTGGAACCGATCCAGTGGCTCAAAACAGAAGCATATATCATGCCTATTATCATACTCGTGCAGCTTTGGCTAAGTCTTGGAACTGGTTTCTTGGCATTTATTGCGGGACTGCAAACGGTAGATAAGACGCTCTATGAAGCAGGTGCAGTGGACGGAATAAAAAACCGCTGGCAAGAGCTTTGGTATATCACGCTGCCTTCGATGAAACCACAGCTGATGTTTGGTGCTGTAATTCAAATTACTTCCTCGTTTGCCGTGGCCGATGTATCCATCCAGCTGGCAGGTTTTCCGAGCGTCAACTATGCTGCAGAAACGGTCGTTACTCACTTAATGGATTTCGGAACCATTCGGTTTGAGATGGGCTTTGCATCCGCCATTGCAACCGTCTTGTTCATGTTAATGGTTGGTTCTAACATGATTATTCAAAAACTGCTCAGGAAAGTGGGTGAGTAAAGCGATGAATTTTACGCTCGGCATGTTCCGTAAGAAAAGAGTGAATCGCTCTTTCTGGGGCAGCTTCTTCCTCTTCCTGCTCCTTGCCGTTATCGGTGCGTTTATGGTCCTGCCTTTGGTCTATGCGATCAATGCCGCCTTTAAACCGCTGGATGAAATCTTTATTTTTCCACCGACATTGTTTGTGAGAAATCCTACCTTAGATAACTTTGCAGACTTAATAAATCTGCTGGGGGCTTCGTGGGTTCCTTTTACAAGGTACATCTTTAATACGATATTTATCACAGGAGTAGGGATCGTTGGGCACGTACTTTTAGCATCAGCAGCTGCTTACCCGCTGGCGAAACATCGTTTTCCAGGGAGTAACGTAACGTTTAAACTCATTGTGCTCTCACTGATGTTTACTCCTGCTGTAACTGCTATTCCTACGTACATGATCATGTCGTTTTTAGGATGGGTTGACACTTACTGGGCTGTCATTATCCCGGCATTCTCTTATCCACTGGGGCTGTATCTTATGAAACAGTTCATGGAACAGATTCCTGATGCACTGATCGAAGCAGCGAAAATCGATGGTGCAACGGAATATCGGATTTTTTGGACCATCGTAATGCCTAACGTAAAGCCTGCATGGCTGACTTTAATTATTTTACTATTTCAAATTTTATGGGGAACGGATGGCAACGGCTTTATTTATAGTGAGCAGCTCAAGACACTAACTTCGGCAACCACCAATATCGTACAAGGCGGGATCGCAAGAGCTGGGGTTGGGGCAGCGGTTGCACTGATGATGATGAGTGTGCCGATTACGATTTTTGTCTTCTCACAAAGCCGGATAATTGAAACAATGGCCACATCCGGAATGAAGGAATGAGGAGGGGTGGATACCAATGAAGCAAGCATATAAACGTCTTCTCAGCCGCACGATTCTGGGTGTTGCTGTTTGTTCCATGGCACTTGCTTCCCATGGCACCGCAGTACTAGCTAAAGCTCCTTATGAGAGTTATACCTACAATTATTATGAGGAAGCAGTACCTGCTCCAGATGCATATTTGCCTGAAAGAAGCATATCAGGGATCGATCTCGGAATCGGCAGCTTTTCTACACCTCAGGATCTCTTCGTGTCTAGCAGGGGAGAGATTTACATTGCAGATACGGGAAATAACCGGGTTGTGATTTTGGCGGATGACTGGAAGGTCAAAAAAGTGATCACCACCTTCCAGCATGATTCGAAGGAAGATACTTTTTTATCCCCAAGCGGGGTTGTCGTAAGTGAAGAAGGGAATTTGTATGTAGCAGATACGGAACATAAACGAGTGGTTGTTCTGTCACCAGAAGGAAAACTAATTCAAATTATTGAAAATCCTCAGTCGGATTTGCTGGGATCTTCCTTTTCCTTTGTACCACTTAAGTTGTCAGTAGACGCCGGAGGTCGGATCTTTGTCATCGCTAGAGGGGCATATGAAGGAATGCTGCAATTTGATAAAAGTGGTGAGTTCATCGGATACTCTGGAACCAACAAAGTTCGGCGTGATTTTGCAGACTACATATGGAGGCTCCTTGCAAGTGATGCGCAAAAGAAACAGATGCAATTATATATACCAACCGAGTTTTCGAATCTAGATATGGGAAATAAAGGTTTTCTGTATGCCACGAACGTGGATCCAGGATCAACGGAACCTGTTAAAAGACTGAATCCTTCCGGAGAAGATGTGCTGAAGCGTTATGGTTACTTTGATGTCAAAGGTGATCTTGTGTATCGCTTAAGAGGTGCATCGGGAGGTCCTTCGAGACTCGTTGATATTAAATTCTGGGGTAACGGGATGTATAGTGTTCTTGATGCACTTCGGGGCCGGGTGTTCACTTATGATGACGAAGGTAATCTATTGTACATCTTTGGAGGAATCGGTACGCAGGTCGGAACTTTCCGTACACCCGTAGCATTAGACCGAATAGGAGATAAGCAGCTGATATTGGATCAGGGAAAAGAAACGATCACCATTTTCCAGCCGACCGAATATGGAGCTGCGATTCAAGAAGCCGTTGCCAACCATCATGCGGGTGATGATCAAAAAGCAGTTGAAAAATGGAGAGAGGTTCTGCGTCTTAACGCAAACTATGATATCGCATATATCGGAATTGGAAAATCACTTTTATATGATAAGCAAAATAAAGCAGCAATGGAGTATTTTAAGCTTGGAATGGACCGTAAAAATTACTCAGTTGCCTTTAAAAGATATCGGAAAGAAGTCCTGCAGGAACACTTTGGCACCTTTTTAACGGTGACTACAGGCGGGGTTGTACTCATTATTGCTTTACGGGCAGTCCGTTCACGGAGCAGAAGGAGGGGGGAGCAAAATGAAGCAGGACTTTTTTAAGTTCCCAATGCATCTAATCGTACATCCATTTGATGGTTTCTGGGATTTGAAATATGAAGGAAAAGGAAAAGTCAAAGTTGCACTCGTTATTGTATTCGTTCTTTTTCTTACATTTGTCCTTCAGCGTCAATATGCAGGTTTTCTAGTCAACTATAATGACCCAAGAACGCTGAACAGTTTAGCTGAACTTCAATATGTCATCCTTCCCTTTTTTCTATGGTGCGTTTCGGGCTGGTCAATTACGACGCTTATGGAGGGAGAGGGGAAATTCCGAGAAATTCTCATGGCTACAGCCTACTCTCTTGTGCCTATCATTTTGATTTATTTACCGATGACTTTGATTAGCCGTTTTTTGACCACAGAGGAAAGCTCCTTTTATTACTTACTCAATACGTTTGCGATTATTTGGTTCTTGTATCTATTGTTTGTGGGTACGATGACGGTCCATCAATATACCCCAGCGAAGACAGTTATTACGATGCTGTTAACGGTTGTAACAATGGGGATCATGGTTTTTCTAGGTACCCTCGTCTTTAGTCTAATTCAGCAAATAATCGAATTTGTCGTTAATATCTACCGAGAACTGGTATTCCGAATATAAAGGAGGCGTAAGTCTAGTGAACATCAAAAAAAGCGCTTATATCATACTGGCTTGCGTCCTTTTGCTTGCGAGTTCTGTATTTTTCTTGCTCGGAAGCGGGCGTATTAGCAGCATTGAACCGCAAAGTTATCTTCAGTCGGTGACGTCAGAACAGGGAGAATATGAACCTTTTCGGGCGATGAGTGATCAGAGTAAGGGGATTCCAGGGATGACGCTTGCTGCAACGAATGATGCGCTGAGTCTCTACATCGATCCGAAGACGACGGTAATCGCGGTGAAAGATGATAAATCAGGAGATATATGGTACTCCAATCCCGAAGAGCGTGCGGAAGATTCAATCGCGACGGCTTTTGAGAAGGATGTCATGTCATCACAGCTATCCATATCTTTCCGTAACACACTTGGCGTGCAAGATACGTATACGAATCATAAACTCAGTATAGAAAAAGAGCAGTTCGAATTGTTTAGCATTCAGGACGGGGTCCGTATTGAGTATACGATCGGTGATACGGAGCTGGGCATTGATGCTCTCCCTAAACTGATTAGCAAACAGCGTCTGCAAGAGAAAGTGCTTGATAAACTAAGTCCAGCAACTGCGAAATATGTAGAGACAAGATACCTGGTGTCGGACGCTAGTCCCGAAATACTGGAGAGGGCTGATGCTCAAGTTGGGCGTCCACTCGTACTTCGGAAAATGATGGCTGCTTTTGAAGAGGCAGGATATACCGCAGAAGATCTTGCTGCGGATAATGAAGAAAATGGAATTGCCGCGTCTGGTGGGCAAGGGAAGGCGAAGTTTAAAATTCCGCTTGAATATCGCCTTGAAGGTGAGACGCTTACGGCAACTGTTCCATTAAGTCAGGTGGAAGAAAGTGAAGGGCAGCGCATTCAAAGTATCGATTTACTTGCTTATTTTGGCGCAGCTAAAGCAGGTGAAGAAGGATATATGCTTGTTCCGGATGGAACGGGCAGCTTGATCTATCTAGATAACGGCAAAACCAAAGAAGAGCAGTACGTACAGCCGCTATATGGTGCCGATACGAATGATAACAGCAGGTCAAGAGGTCAGGTGGCGGAAAAAGCACGTATGCCGGTTTATGGTCTGGTGAGCGGTGATCGCGCATTTTTTGCAGTCATCGAAAAAGGCGATGGGAATGCTAGTGTTGCTGCTGATATCAGTGGAAAACAAAATTCCTACAATCATGTGTACAGCCGTTTTATTGTTAGAGGCGAAGATGAACTCGAACTTTATACAGGCAGCAAAATTCAAGAAATTCAGCTCTTATCTGATGACAAATATACAGGCGATGTGCAGGTGAAGTACGCTTTCTTATCCGGCGATGAGGCGAACTATTCGGGCATGGCAAGAACATATCAGGAGATGCTGGTGAAGGCGGGAAAATTGACTCAAACAACAGAAGAGGGAGATCTTCCTTTCTATGTGGATGTACTAGGTTCTGTCGACATGAGGGAATCTTTCCTCGGCGTACCTTATAAGGCAACGGTACCAATGACTACTTTTGAAGAAGCGAAGCAAATAACGGAAGCGCTTCAGAAGGAAGGCATATCAAGTATACAGATGCGTTATCTTGGTTGGTTTGGGGAAGGAATCGAGCATGAACTTCCTGTCAGGCTTCAATCTTCAGGACTTGGAAGTACAAAAGAGTTAAGAGCGCTTAATGATTTGCTACAAAAGAATGGCGGCGGTCTTTATCCCGATGTTGCTTTCTTACATGTCTATCATAAAGGAAATGGATTCAGTACTTCGAGGGATGCTTCCCGATTTATTACGAAAGAAGAAGCATTATTATCCCCTTACGACAGAGCGCTGAATCGGATGTCAACCAGACTTGATAGTTATTATCTGTTGTCTCCATCAAAAGTACCGGACGTCGTTTCTAAGTTTATGGAGGAATACGAAAGTAAAGAGATCACAGGTCTTTCACTTCGCGATCTGGGAGATTCGCTGCATTCGGATTATCGAAATAAACGCATCATTTTTAAAGAAACAGCAAGACAAATATCAGAAGAACAAACGGCTCTCTTGGCAGCAGAATACCCGAATCTGATGATATCTGGAGGCAATATATATGCACTTGGCTCAGCCAAACATATTATTAATACTCCTGCGGGATCAAGTGGTTTTCAGCTAACCGATGAATCCGTCCCTTTTTATCAAATGGTGATCCATGGTTACAAAGATTACACAGGTGAACCTATGAATTTGGCGGCAGATACGGATGTTAAATCACAGCTGCTCCAAAGTTTGGAACAAGGAAAAGCACCTCATTTTCTATGGAGTTCAGAACCCGCTTCAGAACTAAAATTTACTCGTCACGACAAAATGTATTCTACCGATTATGAGGCATGGATTGATGAAGCGACGAAGATGTATCAGGAAGTAAGTGAAATTCTAGCTCCTCTTCGTACCGTTCATATCGATGAACGCGTAGTTCATCAGCCGGGAGTGATTGAAATGCAGTACAGTAATGGAACTCATATATGGATTAATTATAACGATAAGCCGGTTGTTATAGGCAAGGTTTCTATCCCAGCACAGCATTACTTCGTAGGCGGTGATGAATCATGAAAGGGATGGGACTGACTCTGACCAGAAAAAGATCCCTCCTCGGGTTACTTTTCATATCGCCTTGGCTGGTGGGATTTATCTTCCTGTTCCTCATGCCAATGATTCAATCGATTCGGTTCAGCATGAGTGATCTAAGTGTTGTTCCAGGAGGATATGAGCTGAAATTCACAGCTTGGAATAATTTCCGGGAAGCGCTGTTTATCGATGCGAATTATAATCGGATCTTAACGGAATCCGTGTTACAGATGATTGTAAATGTACCGCTGATTTTATTCTTCAGCCTATTTTCCGCTGTGCTGCTGAATCAGAAGTTCAGAGGACGTTCACTTGCAAGGGCGATTTTCTTTCTGCCCGTTATCCTTGCCTCTGGAGCAGTTGCTTCGGCGGAAGCAGCCGGCCTGATTAATCTGATTGGTAACGCTACGGCTGCTGAGGAAGCTGGGCTGTCTTCTTCGCAGTTTAATACCATGGCAATGGTGAATTTGCTTGCAGAAGCAGGTATGCCGCTGGTCATGACCGATTATATCGTTGATGCTGTCATGCGTATCTACGATATTATCCGCAGCTCAGGCGTACAGATCCTTATTTTTCTTGCCGCACTTCAATCTGTACCTACTACGATGTATGAAGTAGCCAAAATGGAGGGCGCTACAGGTTATGAGTCTTTCTGGAAAATTACATTTCCAATGGTAAGCCCATTAATTCTGACGAATGTCATCTATACGGTAATTGATTCTTTTACAACAAGTCCGATTACCCAAACAATCTATACGACGGCATTCCAAACACAAAATTTTGGGCTGAGTGCTTCTATGTCCTGGCTCTATACGATTGTCGTCGGCATACTGCTCCTCATCATTGGATTCCTGATTTCGAAAAAAGTTCATTATAACTGAGTTCACATTAGATCACGAATGGGGAGGTGGAGGCTCATGGAAACGGCAACAAAACAGGGCAGAAGTGAGGCCATTGTATTTAAAATGCAGCGAACGAAAAATAAATTGCTCGATGCTCTTTGGTCCATTTTTCGCTATGTGCTCATCATTGGTATATCATTTGTCATTTTGTACCCGATTCTTATGAAAATCTCGACAGCCTTTAAAGATAAGGCAGATATTTATAATCCCACCATCTATATGATTCCTGTCCATTTTACTCTGGATAATATAAAGCTTGCGTCCGAGGTGTTGAACTACTTCCCGCTGCTCGGTAACACGCTGCTCTATGTATTTGTAATGATGGTTCTTACGACGGCTTCCACTGCTCTTGCAGGATACGGGTTTGCTAGATTCGAATTTCCAGGAAGCAAAATCTTATTCGGAATGGTGATCCTCACCATTCTTGTGCCTTCAAGTACGCTCATGGTACCGATGTATTTGCACTTTCGAAGTTTTGATGTGCTTGGTATGATATCGCTTTTCACTGGAAAAGAAGGAGTGAATCTACTTAACACCTACTGGCCATCCATGATTACTGCAGGTACAGCAACAGGACTGAAAGCGGGACTTTTCATCTATATTTTCCGTCAGTTTTTCAAAGGAATGCCGAAAGAAATCGAAGAAGCTGCTCTGATTGATGGTGCAGGAGGAATTAAGACATTTATACGAATTATGCTTCCTAATGCGGTTCCGCCGATGATCACGGTTATGCTGTTTTCGTTTATATGGACTTACAATGACACCTTTTATCCTTCGCTGTTTATGAGTGAGACGAATTTGATGTCATTAAAAGTAGCATCTCTTCCTTCGCAGATTAATCTGATTATTCCGCAGTTACTCGGACTCGCGGGGACGGATATTAAAGCAGATCCGAACCATGTAGCAATGCTTGTGGATACGGGAATACTGCTCGCGATTGCCCCACTCATTTTACTGTATCTATTCGTACAACGTTATTTCGTCGAAAGTGTGGAGAGAACGGGAGTTGTAGGTTAATTTGCTAGCTAACATAACAATATTATTGTAGTTATTTAAAAACCTAAAATTAGGATAACAAAAAGAATTGAAACGTTTTCGATAACATGAGACAATGAGCAGAGGAAAACATTATCTGTAGGAAAGAAGCTTAGAAAATTGGGTTGATCTTTTGATCGGTCCAATTTTCAGTCTTCTTTGGTTAAAGATTCATATGAAACGCTTCAAGGAAATTTAACATAATTGGAGGATTTCAAACCATGCATGAAACAAAGGTAGTTTTAAACAAAGCTTGGACTTTTAAGGCATGTGACGAGCAGGATTGGGAAAACGCAGTCGTTCCTGGTTTTGTTCATACAGACTTGCTTAAAAATGAACGGATTCAAGATCCTTTCTATGGTACGAATGAAAAACTCGTTCAATGGATTGATAAGAAAGACTGGGAGTATAAAACTACGTTTCAGGTTACAGATGAGATTTTAAGTGAGGAACATGTGGATCTCATTTTTCATGGACTAGATACCTATGCGGATGTCTATCTAAACGGTGTACATATTTTATCTGCTGACAATATGTTTCGTGTATGGGAAGTGAATGTAAAATCCATTTTGAAAGCGGTTGATAACGAACTTCGTATTGTATTTCGTTCCCCTATTCAAGAAGATTTACCTAAGCTAGAAGCGCTCGGATATCAGCTGCCGGCTGCAAATGATCAATCTGAAGTAGGTGGACTTAGCAAGAAGAGAGTAAGTATTTTCGCTAGAAAAGCACCTTATCATTATGGTTGGGACTGGGGCCCAAGATTTGTGACAAGTGGGATTTGGCGTGATATTGAGCTTAGAGCCTGGTCTGAAGATTACATTGCAGATGCCTATATTCATCAGAATAAAGTAAGCGAAAGTACTGCTGCACTTACAGCAGTATTAGAAGTTAACGTTGATCAGGCAGGCCCGAGAGTGATTCGGATCGAAACAGATGGCGGCGAATGGACAAAAGAAGTTGATCTCCCTGCTGGGGAATCGAAATTGAATATCGACTTTGAACTTGAATCGCCGAAGCTGTGGTGGTCTCGAGGTCTTGGTGAACCTCATATGTATACCTTTAAAGTTCAAATATTGGATACTACAGGAAGTCTCACCAAAGCAGAGCGCTGTATCAAAACAGGTATTCGCAGTATTCGTCTTGTACAAGAAGCAGATGAATATGGCACATCGTTCTATTTTGAACTAAATGGAGTTCCTGTCTTTGCTAAAGGGGCCAACCATATTCCGAATGACAGCTTTATCACAGCGGTGACTTACGAAAGATATCGTCATGAGATCGAGTCAGCTGCGCTGGCGAATATGAATATGCTGCGGGTTTGGGGCGGAGGAATATATGAGCAGGACGTTTTTTATGATCTGTGTGATGAATATGGAATTTTAGTATGGCAGGACTTCATGTTTGCTTGCAGTATGTATCCGGGAGATGAAGCGTTCTTAGCCAGTGTGCAACATGAAGCTGTAGATAATATTAAACGTCTACGGAATCATCCGAGTATTGCTCTGTGGTGTGGTAATAACGAGATGGACTCCGCATGGGCACATTATAACGAAAATGGTGGATGGGGCTGGAAGAAAGACTTTACCCAAGAGCAACGTGAAAAAATTTGGGCAGACTATGAAGCTATTTTCCATCACCTGCTTCCCGAAGTAATAGAAGAGCTTATACCGGGTGCGGACTACTGGCCTTCCTCTCCAATCGTATCGATCTCAAATGACATTAACCAACATGCAACAACGAGTTCGGTTACAGGCGATGTGCATTACTGGGGCGTATGGCATAACGCAGAGCCATTTGAGAACTACAACCTGCAGCTTGGAAGATTCATGAGTGAATATGGTTTTCAATCCTTCCCTGAACATAAATCTGTACTAAGGTATGCAGAGCCTTCTGATCTGGAACTGACTTCAGAAGTGATGATGGCTCACCAGAAGAATGGGGATGGGAACCGTCTGATTAAAAAGTATATGGATATGTATATGACAGAGCCGAAGGATTTCCCTTCCTTTTTGTATATGAGCCAAGTCCTGCAGGCAGATGCTATGAAAGTGGCAATTGAAGCTCACCGAAGAAATCGTCCTTTTGTGATGGGAACATTGTATTGGCAGATGAATGACACATGGCCTGTAGCTTCCTGGGCTGGTATGGATTATTACGGCAACTGGAAAGCGCTGCATTACTACGCTAAACGCAGTTTTGCTGATGAGATGATATCTATTGATGATACGAAGCCGGGAAGAGTAGATCTATATCTGCTATCCGATGTACTTCGGCCGCTGGAAGGAGATATCAGTATTCGTGTTGCTGATTTTGACGGTACGCTGCATGAAGTTCAGACACATATGGTAAGTATAGCAGGGAATACAACAGGACTGGTCCTTTCACTAGATAGAGAACAGCTTCTTAGTGGAAAAGACGAGCAGCGTACGGTGATGATTGTGGAGCTTGTCAGTAAGGGAGAAGTGATCGATAGTCAGAAACACTACTTTGTACCTTTCAAGGATATGAAATTAACTAAGGCCCAAATCGATATTACAGAAGTAGAGGGTTCAGAAGGAACCAAATTCCACTTGAAAGCCTCTGTTCTAGCCAAACAAGTATGGCTTGATAGTAACCAAGAAGGAATCTTCAGCGATAATTTCTTTGACCTTATCCCAGGCGAGACAAAAGAAGTATCTTTCTTTGCACGTAAGGGCGGGGAGCATGCATTTGAACTTGCAAATCCAGGAGAACTGAAGGTACGCTCTATGTCTGATTTTATTAAAGAAACACAAGTACAGAATCAGTAATTATATAATAATGGTTGATCAATTCCCGGCTGTTTATTCACAGCCGGGAATTGTTATAACTTATTTTCGGAGGGAAAATATATGATGGACGAGATAAAGTACGAAGCAGCGGTAAACCAAATTGGTTATCCGATAAATGGACAGAAAACAGCTATTTTCAGTCAGAAGACATCAGAATTTCATATTGAAGAGGAAGGGACGAAAAAGATTGTCTATCGAGGAAGAACCTCGCAGCCTAGTTTTGATCGATCCTCAGGGAGTGAAGTGAGAACAGCCGACTTTTCCGAACTGGCTAAGCCAGGGACTTATGTTGTAGTGGATGATGAAGGAAATCGATCTACTCCTTTTGCCTTGGAAGAAAGACCTTACAATGAATTACATAAAGGATTGTTGAAAGCGTTTTATTATTTGCGCTGTGGAGAAACACTAGATGAGAAGTATGCAGGGGAATGGAGACATGAATCTTGTCATACAAAAAGAGGCGCAGTTCATGGGGAAGAAGGGTTATACCTTGACGGAAATGGAGGATGGCACGATGCAGGAGATTATGGAAAGTATGTTGTTGCGGGGGCGAAAGCAGTGGCTGATTTACTGCTAGCATTTGAAATGTACCCGAATGCATTCGGTGAATCTATTCCTCTTCCAGAATCGGATCAAGTTATGCCAGATGTACTGCATGAATGTAAAGTGGAGCTGGATTTTTTGTTCAAAATGCAGGACAAAAGAAGTGGAGGAGTGTATCACAAACTGACAACTAGGCACTTCCCCGGCCTATCTGTAATGCCAGAAGAGGACCTTGCTGAACTGGTCTTTTCACCCATATCTGCTGCCGCGACAGCAAGTTATGCAGCGATCATGGCATTTGCATCCCGCATATACCGCTCGTATGATCCTTCCTATGCGGATCGATGTCTACGTTCAGCTGAGTATGCTTGGGAGTGGCTCGTGAAGCATCCGGAAGCAGGGGGATTTAAGAATCCACCGGATATTACAACGGGGGAGTATGGCGATGATTGTGTATATGACGAGAAGTACTGGGCTGCTGCAGAACTATATCATACAACCAACCAGGAAAAATATCATTCCGCTTTTCAGCAATACGTCAAGGAATCTTTTCCTAAATGTGAGCTAGGTTGGGCAGATGTTGGAGGGTACGGCACAATTAGCTACTTGCGTAAAGGAAAGACAGAAGAGAACCAAGCTCTATACACCTCATTACAGCAAGAACTGATTTTGGAGGCTGAACGTCTTTTACATATTTGCGATAATGATGGATATGGTATCTCTCTTGAAGAGAAAGATTATATTTGGGGCAGTAATATGGTTCTTATGAACCGAGCGATGTTATTGCTAATCGCAATGAAGTGGTCCCCAAAACCGGAATATGGAAAAGCAGCTGCTCAGCATTTGCATTATTTGTTAGGCCAAAATACGCTTCACTTATCGTATGTCACAGGCTTTGGAACTCATTCCGTTATGAACCCGCATCATCGTCCATCGGTAGGAGATGATGTAGATGCTCCGGTTCCCGGGATGGTAGCAGGAGGCCCTAATCGAAATCTGAATGATGAGATTATGGAGCGTACTTTAAAAGGAAAACCGGCTGCAGCAAGTTTTATTGATCATGAAGACAGTTATGCAGGCAACGAGATTACGATCTACTGGAATTCACCTGCTGTATTTGTCGTTTCCTACTTTAATCAATGAAATAAGTAATGTTTTAATGTCAAAACCACCCTATTCTCTTGGAGAGTAGAGTGGTTTTGGCATTTCTTGCGAATAAATCAGCTAATATTTGGTGTGGATTCTCTTATGATCGGTTTTGTATAAATATGGGAGACCTGATAGGGTTGCTTAGGATCTTTAATTCGAGACAGAAGCATTTCTGCTGCCTTTACACCCATTTCATTTCTATAAATATGAACCGTAGTCAGTTGGGGCTCAACAATTCTTGATTCTGGACCATTATCAAAACCACAAATGACGATGTCATCAGGAACAGATAGTGTATTTTTGATTGATTTCATAAAGGTAACGGCGATGTGATCGTTAGCACAGACAAAACCAGAAGGAAACTCACTGATTTGCCTCAGTCTATTATCTGCCCACTCCGGGCTTGAAAAGAATAAACGATCCTCATCAAGAATGCACTGTGAGAGATCAAGCTGAACTCCTGATTCCGTCAGAGCACGATTAAAGCCAACCCATCTCTCATTAAAACTTCTACAATGGTTATAATCCCCGATAAAGCCTAATGTTTTGTAACCGCCATCTATTAACTTTTTGGTGAGTTGATAAGTACTATTTTCATTCTCCATAAGCAGTACATCTGCTTGAAATTCAGGGTAACAGATATGTGCAGAGCAATCGATGAAAATCGTCGGAATATCAAGACTTGTAATCAGCTTGCTATATTCCAAATTGAATAACTCGATACAAATAATACCATCCACATTGGAGACATCAAAGTTATTGGGAAGAGAAAAGGACTCTTGATCAATGTCTCTTATAATGTGAATCGATAAATTATATCCCTCTGTACTAATGCGCTTTTCAAGACCACTGATCAGTGCTGAACCAAAGTGGGAAGTGTTAGGTAAGTTTTCTGTTAATAAAGCGATGTTACCAGAGTTTTTAGATAAAATGTTTTCTATCTCCATAAAAGCAAACTGCTTATATTTTAACTCAATCGCTTTTTTTATCACTTTGTTTCTGGTTTCATCAGGTATACTGCTTGTTCCATTCAAGGCTTTGGAAGCAGTGTTTCTGGAGATTCCCAAAGCATCTGCGATGTCTTGTATGGTCACTTTCTCCCTAGCCATGTATGTAAATTCACCTCTTTATTCTGAACATTATATTTACCACAAATAGTGCACTATTTGTCATTATTTTAATCCTTTTAAATGTATAATAGTTTGCTTTAAATAGCAATATTATTTTTACAAATGCACAATCAAGTTTACAAAAATCATATAAATGACATGAGATATATGTCATTTTAATTGCTGATAACTGCAAATATGTAAAGTTTAATCTCTAGGTTAAATCATTTATTTATACGTAGTTATAATGAAATTCATGTTAAATCTGTTTATTTTGTTTAAATGTAAAATAAAAAAGGGTTTTGCATACATGTATTATGTTCAAATACACAAATATTTTTTTACAAATGTGTTGACGAACGATGGTGTATTTGGTAAGTTGTTATGCAACAGGATAGAAGTGGAAATGAAAGCCCTTCAATACTGTGCGAAATGTAAACTATGAATTTATATGAACGGAGGTAAAGGCATTGCATAATTCATTAGAAGCCAAACATAGTCCTGTGATGTCGAGACATAAGAGCTCGTTGCTTGACTACATAAAGAAGCATTACTTTCTTTATATCTTGCTCGCACCGGCTGTGATTCTGACCCTTATTTTTAAATATGGTCCTATGTACGGTGCAATCATCGCCTTTAAAGATTTTAGCCCAATCAAAGGAATTATGGGGAGTGAGTGGGTAGGGTTTTACAACTTTGAGAAATTTCTTTCTTCTCCGAATTTTGAATTAATCTTTATGAATACGCTTAAATTAAGTTTCTTTGGTTTAATTTTGAGTTTTCCAGTTCCGATCTTGCTTGCTTTGATGTTGAATCAGGTGCGCAGAGCTGGAATCAAAAAGAACATTCAATTGTTCTTATACGCCCCTAACTTTATATCCGTCGTCGTCGTGGTTGGGATGTTATTTATTTTCTTGTCTCCAACAGGTCCGATTAATCAACTCTTTAGCTGGATTACTGGTGAACCTATTATGTTCATGTCTCGTCCTGAGTACTTCCGCTGGATCTACATACTATCGGATATTTGGACTGGAGCGGGTTGGGCTTCCATTATATATGTTGCAGCTCTAGCTAATGTCGATCCTGAGTTACATAATGCAGCCAATCTAGATGGTGCTAATCTACTTCAAAGAATACGTCATATCGATCTGCCAACGATTCGCCCAATAATGGCTATTGTGTTCATCCTTGCAGCCGGTGGTATCATGTCTATCGGATTCGAGAAAGCCTATTTGATGCAGACAGCAATGAATTTACCAACATCTGAAATCATTCCGACTTATGTTTACAAAATTGGTCTGCAATCTGGTGACTATGCTTACTCTACAGCTGTAGGATTATTTAACTCTCTCATTAATGTCATCTTGCTCGTTACGGTTAACTTCATCGTGAAGAAACTCAATGACGGCGATGGTCTCTACTAAGAAAGGAGCAACAAGTCATGCCCATTAAACATTCCGGACTCGATCGCTTTATTCTTGTACTGAATGCTATCTTTCTAACATTTTCCGTACTTATTGTTGTTCTTCCTTTGGTCTATGTTGTAGTCGCTTCCTTTATGGATCCGTCGGTACTGCTTAGTCAAGGTTTATCCTTCAAATTCTCAGACTGGTCTATAGAAGGGTATCAAAAGATTCTCTCTAATCCGGCTATGATTCGTGGTTTTGGAAACGCTGTTTTATACTCCGTTTCATTTGCTATCATTACGGTCCTTGTCTCGATCTGTGCTGGTTATGCCTTGTCTGATGACAGGTTGAAAGGAAAAGGTTTTTTTATGACACTGTTCATCATTACCTTGTTTTTTGGTGGAGGACTGATACCAACTTACCTTCTCGTTAAGAACCTTGGTTTACTTGATACGGTTTGGGCGGTCATCATACCGGGGGCAGTGAGTGTCTGGAACATTATTCTCTCTAGAACATTCTTCAAAGGTGTACCAAATGAACTGAAGGAAGCTGCTAATGTGGATGGAGCGTCAGAGATGCGAATATTCTTCAGTATTGTATTACCGCTATCAAAACCAATTATTTTCGTACTCGCTCTCTATGCATTCGTTGGTCAGTGGAATTCGTACTTTGACGCAATGATCTATTTGGATAATCCCAATCTTCATCCACTGCAACTCGTATTGCGTTCTATCTTGATTCAAAATCAGGTAGATCCGGGCATGATCAGTGATCAACTAGCTATGGCAGAAATGAAACGATTGTCTGAAATTATTAAGTATGCTGCTATTGTTGTTTCCAGTTTGCCGCTTATCATTATGTACCCCTTCTTTCAGAAGTACTTTGAAAAAGGTGTCATGGTCGGTTCCCTTAAATAGGAAACAGGCTTGCACATAGATAAGGACAAGTCATTCATACCCAAATTTGTGGAGGTCATATCCGATGAAAAGAATAAAAAAATCAAGAGTTTCAACAAAAGTAGCTTCCGCCTCTGTTCTTGCTTCTCTGATGTTCCTGACTGCCTGTGGCGGTGGAGGAGGAAACGCAGCGAGTGAAGAGCAGGACCCAAACGGTAAAGTAACCCTTAACTTTATTACGCAAAGCTCTGCACTCGCACCAGCTGATCCGAACGAGAAACTGATTAATAAACGTCTCGAAGAAAAGACGAATGTTCATATTAATTGGAAGAATTTTACGAGTGATGTATTTGTTGAAAAAAGAAACTTAGCTGTAGCCAGCGGTGATCTGCCCGATGCTATTTTCAATGCAGATTACAGTGACTATGAGTTGCTTAAACTTGCAAAAGACGGTGCTATTATTCCGTTGAATGAACTCATTGAGAACAATATGCCAAACTTAAAAAAAGTACTAGAAGAGGCACCTGAATACAAGAGCATGATTACGGCTCCAGACGGCAACATTTATGCATTCCCTTGGATTGAAGAGCTTGGTAACGGTAAAGAAAGAATTCAGGCTGTAGACAGTATGCCTTGGATCAATATGGAGTGGCTTAATAAGCTAGATCTAGAAATGCCTAAGACTACTGAAGAATTAAAAGAAGTGTTGATTGCATTTAAAACAAAAGATCCGAATGGTAATGGTAAGGCAGATGAAATTCCTTTGTCCTTTATTAACAAGCCAGGACCGGAAGATCTAGTATTCCTCTTTGGCTCGTTTGGACTCGGAGAGAATCCTGACCATGCGGTTGTAAGCGATGATGGAAAAGTGATATTTACAGCGGCACAAGAAGACTATAAAGAAGCGGTTTCATTTATTAATGAATTATATAAAGAAGGACTTATCGATATCGAAGCCTACACTCAAGACTGGAGTACTTACCTTGCAAAAGGGAAGGATCAGAGATATGGACTATATTTCTCTTGGGATAAGGCTAACATTACGGGAGCAAATGATACTTACGATGTGATGCCTCCTCTTGCGGGTCCGGACGGGGAAGTTAACGTAACAAGAACGAACGCTCTTGGACTCGGCAGAGGTAAAATGGTTATTACTAGTGCCAATAAAAACCTGGAGACGACAGCGAAATGGGTTGATCAGCTATACGATCCGGTACAATCCGTACAGAATAACTGGGGAACTTTTGGGGACGACACACAGCAGAACATCTTCGAATTTGATGAAGCAAAGGGTATGCTGAAACACTTGCCACTAGATGGTGCAGCTCCTGTTGAACTGCGTGAGAAAACAAGTATTGGTGGACCGCTTGCCATACTTGATTCTTATTATGGTAAATACACAACCATGCCAGATGATGCAAAAGGCAGAATGGATATTATCAAGAACGTCATGGCACCAAATATGAAAGCGGAGAATGTAATGCCAAGCGTATTTAATTCCATTGAAGAGCTTGATCGTCTTTCGACAATTGAAGCAGACCTTTTCGCCTATGTGCTTAGGTTGCGTTCTGAGTGGTACCAAAACGGTAAAATTGACGCGCAGTGGGATGAATACCTGAAAGAACTGGATCGTCTTGGTTTGCAAGAATGGTTACAAATCAAGCAAAACGGCTATGACAGAGCGACAGAATAAATAATTCTAACTTATAACGGTGAAGGACGTGTTCAAGCAGTCACACTACTGTACACGACCTTCTTCTATTAATAGAGAGATGGTCCTTGAACCAGGACCTAATTATAGGAGAAAAGGAGATAAACGATGATGTCTACGATTGCGAAACAAAATTACCGAGGTATCTATCATTTTTCGCCAAAGGAAAACTGGATGAACGATCCAAACGGTATGGTTTATTTTGAAGGAGAGTATCATTTGTTCTTCCAGCACCATCCAGACGGGATGACTTGGGGTCCCATGCATTGGGGTCATGCAGTAAGTAAGGATCTTGTTACCTGGGAAGAACTTCCTATTGCGCTCGCGCCAGATGAACTGGGAATGATTTTTTCAGGAAGTGCTGTTGTGGATTGGAACAATACAACTGGATTTTTTGGAGATAAGCCAGGGCTCGTTGCCATCTTTACACATCATTTGGAAATGCCGGAGGGTAAACCAGCCATTCAGCGTCAAAGTTTAGCTTATAGCAAAGATAACGGAAGAAGCTGGACGAAGTATGAAGGGAACCCGGTATTAGAAGATGCTAGATTCATTGATTTCCGTGATCCGAAAGTGTTCTGGAACAAGGAGACGAGTAATTGGATGATGATCATTGCTTGTGGGCAAACAGTATGTCTATACCATTCCCCAGATTTAATCCATTGGACGTTTGCCAGCGAGTTTGGCGAAGGAATCGGTTCGCACGATGGAGTATGGGAATGCCCGGATTTGTTCCCGCTTGCAATTGATGGCGACAAATCGAACTCAAAATGGGTGATGCTGGTAAGTATTGGTGCTGATCCTGCTTTTATAGAAGGTTCAAGAACGCAGTATTTTACGGGTGAATTTGATGGAGAAGTTTTCACGCCGGAT
The DNA here is from genome assembly GCF_018403285.1 of Paenibacillus sp. J45TS6. Classification (GTDB taxonomy): domain Bacteria; phylum Bacillota; class Bacilli; order Paenibacillales; family Paenibacillaceae; genus Paenibacillus. The sequence continues at coordinate 264,894 of NZ_BOSJ01000006.1, forward strand.
GAAGATTCTCATTCAACCCGTTGGATTGATTATGGGAGAGATAATTATGCTGGTGTAAGCTGGTCAGATGTTCCTGCTGAAGATGGCAGACGACTTTTTATCGGCTGGATGAGTAACTGGATGTATGCGAACCAAACGCCAACAGGAATTTTCCGCGGTGCGATGACCATTGCAAGAGAACTTTACTTGGAATCGAGAGCTGGGAGAACCCTTCTTGTTCAGAAACCGGCAAAAGAACTGGAAGCGGCCCGGGTTCCTATTCTCTCGTTACAGGATACAACTGTAAGAGAACTCAATACATCTCTTGCTGAGCTTCACTTGGAATCATATGAGATCAAAGCCGTGTTTACTCGAGGTAAGTCTGTTGGTTTCAAAGTTAGAGTAGGGGCAGATGAACAAACCGTTATCGGTATTAATGCGAAGACGGAAGAACTATATGTAGATCGGATGGTTTCAGGCCAGCATGATTTCCACGAGCATTTCCTTGGTCACCATCCTGCAAAATTAGAAGCACTTGGTGAGTCAAATGATCTTCACATTTTTGTGGATTGCTCTTCAGTGGAAGTGTTCAGTAATGGAGGTCAAGCGGTTATTACAGATCTCATTTTCCCTAGGCGTGAATCTACGGGTCTTGCAGTATTTTCTGATCATGAGGATGACTTGATCATTTCAGTCGATGTCTATAAGTTAACTCCATCTTCTGAGAAAACAGAAACTCGCCAGCGGCAGGGGTTAATTTAGATGCGTATAGGAGCGATTGAAGCGGGTGGAACGAAGTTCGTGTGTGGCATCGGGGATGAAAACGGGAAAGTTGATGATCAGATTAGTTTTCCAACGGAACATCCGGATCTAACGATGCCGAAAGTAATTCAGTATTTTCAGGACAAACAAGTAGATGCGATCGGAATTGGATCGTTCGGTCCGATTGATATCTGTCCAGACAGCCCTACATATGGTTATGTTACAACGACGCCTAAGCCTGGTTGGGGAAATTACGATATGCTCGGAACTTTGAAAAGAGTTTTCTCCGTCCCCTTTGGCTGGGACACAGACGTTAATGGGGCGGCATTTGGTGAGGCTAAGTGGGGTGCTGCGAAGGGATTGTCCAGTTGCTTGTATTATACCGTCGGCACAGGCATAGGTGTTGGCGTGTATTCAGAAGGTAAACTCGTTCACGGGCTTGTTCATCCAGAAGGTGGACATATCCTTACAAGGCGTCATCCTGACGACCATTTCGCTGGTACATGTCCTTATCATGGTGATTGTCTAGAAGGAATGGCCGCAGGTCCTGCTATTGAAGCAAGATGGGGGCAGAAAGGTCATGAACTTCCGGTGGATCACAAGGCATGGGAAATAGAAGCTTTTTATATAGCTCAGTCGATAACGGGTGCCATTTTGTTAAACTCGCCTCAGAAAATCATTCTGGGTGGTGGTGTAATGCAACAGTCGCAGTTGTTCCCGCTTATAAGGCAGGCTGTACTCCAAAACCTGAATGGTTATGTGAGCTCAAGTGAAATTTTGGAGCGCATCGATGATTATATTGTTTCACCAGGACTAGGACAACAGGCCGGATTATGTGGTGCGCTGGCCCTTGGACTATCGGCACAAGAAAATCAAATTGCATTCAAATGATAAAAATGTAGAGGAGGCCAGTAAAGTTAATGAACTGGCCTTCTTCTTCTTTTCTAATTGATAGATCAGCAGAGGATTGGAATAGATAATGGAATGGTCCTTCTGTTCATCATCAAACAGTTTTCCAAGTATCGGAGACGGGGCGAAGCACTATTATAAATGATTAAATCAAATTTCCTAACTATTAATAGAAGGGATTTTCGTTATATTACCGAAATAACTTGGTAGTAAAACGAAAGGAATGAAAGAAAATATGTATGAACAGCTGCTCCTTTCACTTGATTTACCACAAAGAACCATTATTTTAAGTCTTCAGCCCGGACCTTACGAGGAAATACGAAAGGGTCAAAAGAAGATAGAATTTCGCCGAAGATTCATAAATGAACCTGTAGGAGCTTTTATTTATGTCTCGTCGCCTATCAAACAAATTAAAGCTTATATCGAGTTTGGTAAGCCGGAGCACGAGGAAATATCTACTTTGGTATCTATATCAGAAAAAATGAATCCAGGGACCGGAGAGAGCTTGCAGGAGTACTTTAAGGGACTAAATTCAGGGTATGCCATTCCGATTCTTTCCTTTACCGAATTCGCGCCTCTATCATTAGAGTTACTAAAGGGAGGTTATCAATTCACGCCGCCTCAATCGTATATGAATTTGTCTGCCAATCCGCTTTTAGAAAAGGCTTTGTTCCAAAAGATAAAGGAACAGAAATTGAAATAGAAGGACTGAAGATGAAAAGTCTTCGGTCCTTCTTATTTTTTTTGTTATTGTTTTGTTATTCTGTTATTATCCATATTTGCAATTATACTGTTCGAGATCAGAAATGTTAATTTGTTGAATTATTTTCGAAAAAAGGTATGAAATCGGTAAGCAATGCTTTATAATCAGTATCAATAAGGTATTTTATATATGTAGCTTTAAAGAAATGTAGAATAACAATATACAATGAATATATTAAATGTTATTTTATATAAATAACAAAATATTAATGGGTTTGGTATAGTTGTTTGATTTATTTGTTGGACTACCAACTGTGACTGTGAGTGTTGAAATCAGATCTATACATAGAAAGTTGTGAGAGGAGGTGCTGCCTAATTTGAAAGCGCTTCACGGTTGTGCTTGAAGATAATCTGATTCATCCAATCGTACTCAGGAGGGAATGTATGAAACGAAAACCTTTAGTGATCTTTCTAGTGTTGTCCATGATGGCTGTATTGATGCCGGCTAACGAATCTAAACTTACAGCAGCCCCTATTGTTTATGAGGCAGAAGAAGCGGTTCTATCTGGTGTTGAAGTTTTAACTGAAGTGGAGGGATATTCCGGCACTGGATATGTGGGTGGTTTCGATCTAGCGGAAGATATACTAACATTTGAAGTTTCTGTTCCAGAAACAGCTCTATATAACCTTGAGATCGGATATTCTTCACCTTATGGCGATAAGTACACTTCACTCATGATTAATAATAAATCTCAAGGCGAAGTGGCACTAAGACAAAACTCAGAATTCACACAAACCCAGGCTGGTAAAATCCTTCTGCAAGAAGGTACGAACCAAATTAGCTTTCTAACGAATTGGGGATGGTATTTTATCGATTACATTCGGTTAGAACAAGCTTCTAGTCCACCGCCACATAACATTAATAAAGAGCTTGTTAATTCGAAAGCTTCCAAAGAAGCGAAGGCACTTTATAACTACTTGAAATCTGAATATGGCAATCATATCTTATCTGGGCAGCAGACTCTGGCAGATGCGAATTGGATTGAAGAGAATATCGGTAAGAAACCGGCGGTATTGGGACTTGACCTAATGGATTATTCACCTTCACGTGTAGAAAGAGGGACGACTTCATCTGATGTTGAGCATGCCATTCAGTGGGATCAGGAAGGCGGAATTGTTACTTTTGCCTGGCACTGGAACGCACCTAAAGATCTGATTGATGAACCGGGAAAAGAATGGTGGAGAGGTTTCTATACAGATGCCACTACTTTTGATCTCGAAAATGCTTTAGCTAACAAAAACTCAGAAGATTATAAGCTTTTGATTCGGGATATGGATGTCATTGCAGAGGAACTCAAACGACTGGAGAAAGCGAAAGTACCTGTCCTTTGGAGACCTCTGCATGAAGCAGAAGGCGGCTGGTTCTGGTGGGGAGCTAAAGGTCCTGAGCCTGCTAAAGAACTGTACCGTATCATGTATGACCGTTTTACCAATGTACACAAATTGAACAATCTCATCTGGGTGTGGAACTCAGAAAATCCAGAATGGTATCCTGGCGATGAATATGTCGATATTGTAAGTGTGGATAGTTACCCGGCTGCAGGCGATTATGGTCCGGTCAGCAACCGGTATGAGAATCTAAAAACCCTTGTTAATGATCGAAAGCTGGTTGCACTGACGGAGAATGGACCTATTCCAGATCCGGATTTACTGCAGATTTACCGGGCAGACTGGAGCTGGTTTGTCACGTGGAACGGGAACTTTATCAATGATGGTTTACAGAATGAACGGGAGCATCTTGTGAAGGTATATGAGAGTCCTTATGTGATTACGATGGATGAGCTTCCGGATTGGAAAAAGAAATTCAAGAAATAACCGAATTTTAAGAAGCAAGCAAGTCGTTGGCTTAAAGACTAGGTGAATTTTTTTTAGGTAAAAGAAGTCTGATGCTAAGGGACATAGCATTCTGCTTTCCCTTAGCAGTATTCATATTCATACTAATATGGGATTTGAGAGGAGCAAGAAAAAATGCCGATTTACATAGAGAAAGAAACATTACGATTCCATCTACAAGGAAAAACAACAAGTTATCTAATGCAAGTAGTCGATGGTTATCTGGTTCATTTATATTGGGGAAAGAAAATAAGACATGAACAGGATTTAAGTCATGTACCAGGCGTGCCGAATCACCAAAATCTTGACCTCATTACACAAGAATATCCGCAGTACGGCAGCGGTGATTTTAGGGAACCTGCTTATCAGGTTCAATTAACAGATGGAACACGCATTACAGAACTTGTCTACTCTTCGTATGAGATTACAGAAGGGAAACCTGCACTTGTTGGTCTTCCTGCTGTATATACCGAATCTAATGAAGAGGCTCAGACACTTACGATTGAACTTAAGGATGTTTACACGGGATTGTCTGTTTTTGTGAGTTACAGCGTTTTTCATCATATGGATTCCATTATTCGATCCGTTCGATATGAACATAAAGGAAAAGACAAACTGCGCCTGCTTCGTGCACTCAGCATGAGTGTGGATATGAATGTATCGGATTATGAGTTTGTCTATTTAAGCGGGGCATGGGCTAGAGAAGCAAACATTGTTAAACGGCCTCTTGGACCAGGGAGTACACGAATTGAGAGCAAACGTGGAATGAGCAGCCATCAGCTCAATCCTTTCATGGCACTTGCGAGCAAAGGAACGAATGAAGCTGCGGGAGAAGTGTATGGTTTTAGTCTGGTTTACAGCGGTAATTTCATCGGATCAGCGGAAGTAGACCCTCATCGAAAAGTAAGAATTCAAATGGGAATTAATCCGTTTGATTTTGATTGGGTACTTTCACCAGGTGAGTCCTTCCAGACCCCGGAAGTAGTCATGGTTTATTCTTCTGAAGGATTTGGCGGAATGTCAAGAACGTACCATAAGCTTTACCGAACTAGACTTGCGAGAGGCGAGTATCGTGATAAAGAACGTCCGATTCTCGTGAATAACTGGGAAGCAACTTATTTTAACTTTACTGCTGACAAGATTGAAGATATTGCGAAGGTGGGGGCGGATCTCGGCATTGAACTCTTTGTTCTAGACGACGGTTGGTTCGGCAAACGAAATGATGATACCACCTCACTAGGAGATTGGACGGTAGACCGAAACAAACTGCCAAATGGTCTAACAGACTTAGCTGAGAAGATCAATCAGAAAGGGCTTCAGTTTGGACTATGGGTGGAGCCGGAGATGGTATCGCCAGACAGTGATTTATATCGAAGCCATCCGGACTGGTGTCTCCATGTAGAAGGTAGAAGGAGAACATTAGCGAGAACACAGCTTGTACTCGATCTGTCCCGAACAGAGGTGAGAGAATATCTTTATCAGGCATTAAGCGATATTTTTGAAAGTGTACCGATCTCGTATATCAAATGGGATATGAACCGTGGTCTATCTGAAATCGCATCAGCAGCAGCATCTCCAGAACATCAGGGTGAAATTGCTCATAGGTATGTACTCGGTTTGTATGATCTGCTAGCAAAACTGACGACGAAGTTTCCGCACATTCTTTTTGAAAGCTGCGCAAGTGGTGGAGGTAGATTTGATCCGGGGATGCTCTACTATATGCCGCAAACATGGACAAGTGATAATACGGATGCGGTAGAAAGATTAAAAATCCAGTATGGGACAAGCCTTGTATACCCTGCAAGTGCGATCGGTGCGCACGTCTCGGCTGTACCGAATCATCAGTTAGGAAGGTCTACATCACTCTCGATGAGAGGCAATGTAGCGATGTCCGGTAATTTTGGGTATGAACTGGATTTGACCAAGTTTTCGGAAGAGGAGAAAGAAGAAGTTCGAGATCAGGTTGCAGAGTACAAAAGGTTCCGCAGTCTAGTTCAGCAGGGTGATCAATTCCGACTGCTTAGCCCATTTGAAGGCAATGAAGCTTCCTGGATGTTTGTCTCCGCTGATCAAAGTGAAGCGATATTGTTTTATTTTAAAGTACTAGCAGAGCCTTATGCGCTTCCTAACATTATCAAACTGCAAGGACTTGACCCCGATGGCTCCTATGATATCGAAGGTGCAGGCACATATGGTGGAGATCTTCTGATGAATGTTGGATTAACGATCCCCGCTCCTTACGGTGATTTTGGAAGTCATGTGTTCTATATGAGGAAGGGGGAGTAATCTAATGCTGAATGATGTACAACCTCACAATAGTATAAAGTATGTGGATGGACAAGTAACAGAAGAAGCGAAATCTTTGTTTACTTTTTTAAGGAATATATCGGGAGAGTATATGCTCTTTGGTCACCAAAACGATACAACAGAAAGAGTAGTGCCGAGTGCGATCGGAGATTCAGATACGTTTAACTCAGTAGGTGCTTATCCAGCGGTATTTGGAGTTAGTATGACAAGTGATACCAAGGGGCTTACAAGTTTAATTCAAGATCTGCATAAAAAAGGCGGGATGATAACTCTCGAGGATCATATGCCGAACTTTACTACCGGGAACAGTTTTTATGATGTCACCCCTTGTGTACCTTATATACTCCCAGGCGGAAAAGATCATGCTGCTTTTTTGCAGCGGCTCGATCAGACGGCACTGGCAGTGAAGGAGGCAGTTGATACAGACGGGACACCTATTCCTATCATTTATCGACCTTTTCATGAAAATTCAGGTTCTTGGTTTTGGTGGGGTGCTTCCTCAGCGACAAAGGAACAGTTTATTCAGTTATGGCATTTCACCGTTCATTATTTAAGAGATATCTGCGGGGTGCATCAATTTTTATATGCTTATTCTCCTAATGGTCACTTTGCGAGTACAGAGGAGTATCTCGATCGTTATCCTGGAGATGATTATGTAGATATCTTGGGGTTTGACGTATACGATGACAAACCTACTTATGATAGTGATTGGATGAAGAAAACAGTGAAAGATGCTGAGATCGTCGTTAGCCTTGCGGCAGCGAAATCCAAAGTAGCGGCCATTACCGAAGTAGGTATGCGCTGGAATGCGGAAGATGGGCTCAAATTAGACGGCAATACAGTGCCTGACTGGTTCACTTTGCTCCATGATCATCTTATCGCAAGTGAGAAAGCAAAATACGTTGCGTATCTGATGACTTGGAGGAATGATAACCCGGGGATCGGAAATCCGCCTGCACATTTTTGGGTTCCGTATCGTAACCATCCTGAATATGGTGATCATGAGATGTTAACGAATTTTATTCGATTTTATGAGCGAGAAAACGTTATATTTGCGGACCGATTAAATCGTCTGAAAGATAAAGCAATGCACAAAAGTAGGATAAATATCACAAAATCATAGAAAAAAAGAGGGGGAATTTGTCATTTTTGTGATCTTCTTATTTAAATCCTTTGCATGATATGGTAATCTTTTAAAAAGGCGGCTTCTATGCCTTAGAACTCTTACGAAAGCGATATCATTTCTAAAGTAGAGGAGATGTAACGATGCCGAAAACTCCGTTATTTATCGTGACAGGTGCAAGTTGTGTTGGTAAAACGTCTGTTATCCCTTATGTGCGTAGTCAGCTTTCAGAATTTGATGTGTTTGATATGGATTTAGAGGGATCACTAACCCCTGAGCATGCGATCGACCACTGGTTGAAAGTTGCTCATCAGATCTCATTAAGTGATCGGGGAACCGTTCTATTTGGAACCATCACCCCCGAAGCCGTGCAAAAAAGTGAGATCAAAAATCGATTCAGCCATATCTACTATATAAATCTGCATTGTGATGATGAAGTACGTGCAAAACGTTTACGAGAGAAAGGGGCAGAAGAGGGACATATCCAAAAGCATGCTATTCTTGCGAACTGGTTTATCCAAAATGCCGATTCTGCTTTTACTCCGCCTATTTCAACAATCGATACTTCACAGCACTCTCCAGAACAGTGTGCGAAATACATCCGAAAATGGATGCTTAAATATTGGAGTTCTCGCTATCCTTTGGAAATACGTGCTAACTAGTCAAGAAGATCAATCTCAAACGATAGCTTATAGCTATCGTTTGTTTCATTCCGCGAATGTAAAGGCAATTATTACATCTTCTATAGCCTCGCAGGAGAAAAAGGAATATAATGAATTATTATTAACAATTTATGAATCGTGAATCTTTTACTATCATCTTCCTTGTTCTCAACCATGTTAGTGCTTAAATTCCATAAATGTGAGGTTGATTATGTCCATGATCATTGAAAGACTGGATTCAGAAGAAACGGCTCTAAGTTGGAAGAAAGCGTTTGAACAACATAAAATTGTGCGTCCAGACTCTTTTTATGAACAGTGTTTGCATGAAAATAGAATTGGACTTCGGGTTACTTTGCTCGTCTATTTGGACGGAGGGAAGCTTGCGGGGTGTGCGCATTTGAAATTTGAATCCGATTACCTCTATTTTAAGTCACAAGGAATTCCTGAAATTAATGATGTTAATATTTTCCCGGAATTTCGCCGAAGAGGGATTGGAAACCAGTTGATTGAAGAATTTGAAAGCATTGCCGCTTACAATGCATATGATAGTATCGGAATCGGAATGGGATTACATAAGGAATTTGGTGCGGCACAGCGTATTTACTGTAAAAGAGGATATGTTCCTGACGGAAATGGAGTCATGTATGAACACCGGGAAGTTTCCGAAGGGGAAACGGTCCAAGTGAACGACGATTTGCTTCTGTATTTTGTGAAAGAGCTTGGTGTTCCGGGAACATAACTATTCGGTCAGATGCCATGCCGATGTACATAGTGATAAAGTAAGGAGCGGACCGTAGGTTAATAGAATCACGGTCTTTTTTTGGATTGAGAAAGAAAAGGAGGAGATCCCCATGCTGATTCGAATGATTACTCCACTGGATGCAGAACCATTCTTACGTTTGAACAAACAATTAGATGAAGAAACCAAGTTTATGTTGTATGAACCCGGGGAGAGAAAAGCGACAGTTGAATCGCAGAAAAAAGCAATTTGTTCATTACTGGATAGTGGTCACTCTACGATCTTTGTTGCTGAACAGGATGGAACACTCGCTGGGCAGATCATGGTCATTGGTTCATCACTAGCAAGAAAGAAGCATACGGCTTATATAGTAATTGGAATTAAACAGGAATTTACGGGTCAGGGACTCGGCAGTAAACTTTTCTCTGCTATGGAGGGATGGTGTAGGGAGAAAGGTGTGCATCGTTTAGAGCTTACCGTGATGAAACATAACATAGCTGCATTACGTTTGTATGAGAAGACTGGATTTAGAATAGAAGGTTCAAAGATGCACTCGCTCGTTATGGACGGCGAATACATAGATGAATATTGTATGGCAAAATATCTGTAACAAGGCGGTACCGGAATGAGTTCCTGTACCGTCTTTTTTAATTCAAAAATTTGCCAATAACAACGGGTTGAAGCTATGATATGTGTATTAAACAGAGGGAGCGTGAACTATTAGATGGATTCGAAAGAAAGATTCTCAGAACGTGTAGATACCTATGTGAAGTATCGTCCTAGTTATCCGGTAGAGGCGGTGGATTACCTATATGATACAGTCGGGATAAGTCAGAAAAGTATCGTAGCTGATATTGGCGCTGGTACCGGAATTATGTCCGAATTATTGCTTGCTAGAGGCAGCAAGGTTATTGCTGTAGAACCTAACGCAGACATGCGTCAAAAGGCTGAAAAACGTCTTTCTAATAATCCAAACTTTCGGATCCAGCCTTGTCCAGCTGAAGAAACCGGACTCGATGATCAATCCGTTGATACTATCATTTGTGCACAATCATTCCATTGGTTTGATAAACAGGCCGCAAAACTTGAATTTCAGCGCATTTTAAAGCCAAAAGGCAGAGCAGTACTCATATGGAATTCTAGGCTAACGGAAGGAAGCGAATTTCTAACTGGTTATGAACAGCTCTTGCATGAATACGGTACAGACTACAAAGAGGTAAAACATACGAATATAACAACCGATCAGTTTGATTCATTTTTTAAGGAAGGAACACTGCAGCTGAAAGAATTTGCTAATAGACAAATTTTTGATTTTGACGGGCTAAAAGGCAGACTCCTCTCCTCTTCATATAGTCCAGTCCCGGGACATCCCAAACATGAACCAATGCTCCAAGAACTGCAGTCTTTATTTGATCGAACTCAGAAGAATAACCAAGTTTATTTTGATTATAAGACTCAGGTGTTTTGGGGAGAGGTATAAGTCATTATTTTTCTTTATAATAGATTAATTTTAATGAAGACAAGGGGAAAATGCCCTATTTGAAATAGAAAGGAATAAGAAGAGATTGTACAGGACAATGAAGTCAAACCTTTTTTATGTAGCTGCGGGAATATACATTGGTATCGCAATTGTATCTTTTATTCCTTGGGTGCAGATCGGTACAAAGATCACTGCATATAGCAGTATCCTCGCCTTATTTATTACAATCTATGACTCTTCTAAGGTAGGTTACCAAATAGCTAGAACAGAAGGAAACCCGAAAAATCAAAAGTATCATTATATTTTTATGTTATCGATGAAGATATTGATGATCATCTCACCATTTGCCCTGCTGTATTGGATTAACTATGAAGACGATGAAGCAGTGATATCGAAAATAAGTAATTATGTAACTTTTGCTGCTATTGGCGTTGTGTTTTTTACGAGAGGTATGGAATTAAAAAAACAACCAAAACACGAGCTCAAGTAAATCTAGTTGCCAATACTTGAAGGGGGAAGTGAAAAAAATAGAGTGGGAGGAATGCCTGCAGTTCATTGCTTTTATCCTGCTGCAGGTTCCCAATTTCTAAGATTTGCGGTCTTTATAATTTTTTAAAATAAAGGAGGCGTTAGATGATATGAATTCAGCTAGTGAAGATTCATCTGTCGTCATTCGTAAATTAAGGCCAGAAGATGCAGTACTTCTCGAAAAGTGGTTATCAGATCAAGAAGTACTTCAATATTATGAAGGCCGAGACCGTCCTCATGATGCTGAACTTGTTCAGCGTCATTTTTATGAGAATAAGGATGAGGTTTACGCTTATATTATTCAGTATGAGAAAGTAGATATTGGATATATCCAGTATTATGAAATAAAATCCGAAGAAGCAGAAGAGGTTGGATTATCGATACATCCGGTGGAACTTGTCTATGGAATGGATCAATTCATTGGTGAAGTATCATTCTGGAATCGGGGAATAGGTACGAAATTACTGCAATTCATGATTCGTTTATCTGACTAGCGAATGTGGAGTTGACCGCATAATAATGGACCCGCAAGCGTGGAATCAAAGGGCAATACATGTGTATGAAAAAGCAGGCTTTCGGAAAGTGAAATTGTTACGGAATCATGAATGGCATGAAGGAACATACAGAGATTGTTGGCTTATGGAGTTTTCTGTGCAGAAGCAGCTCAATATATAACATTGAAGTTATGGATCGATATTGAGTTTCGAATCTTTATTATACAGAATTATATTACCGGATGGATCGCACTCAACTTAGTAGAGCACCTGGTTTGGGACCAGGGAGTCGCATGTCACATCATACATAAACCGAGCCGATCACATTTCAAGTCAATGCTGAAGATATCCTGAGTGTTAGCATTTCTGGAGACGGTCATGATAAAGTGTCCGGTGAAATTCAAGAGAAAGAATATGACGGATTGTAATATGAAGTGCGACACCTCACTCAAAAAATAAAAATGGCCCATGGCCTGATTCGTGTAGAATTAAGTTACCACACCAAATTCACACAGGAGAATCAGTCCATGAGCTATTCACATCTTAGCATAATTGAACGCAGTAAACTAGAAGCACTCTCTCAGATAGGATTGTCTGCTC